>NZ_JBHSCN010000005.1:0-1291253 GCF_042651345.1 Gryllotalpicola reticulitermitis | reverse complement strand
GCTGACATCAAAAACCAACAACCCCAACACCACACCAAACGATGCGACACCAGGAAATTGGCATTGACAATGTGCACACTGTTGAGTTCTCAAAGACCATACGCATCCGGATTCTTCTGACCAACCGGCCAGCACCTCTCCGAGGCAACCTGTCTATCTTAGCATTTCAAGCGACGCTCTCCAAATTGGGGCGGGCTTGAGAAGCCGAAGATTGTCACTGCTTGAGGGGGCGAGCCGACCGGCTCAGCCGCACCTTTGGGGTGACAAGTAAGTAATTTACGTCCCCGCCCGCCAACGTTCAAATCGGGCCCGCGGCCCGGGCGTGTCGCCCCAAAAGCGAGGCAAATTCTCGTCCAGGGACGACGAAAGGCCCGCCGAGGGGCGGGCCTTTCGAGGGAGAAACCGGTGCTTACAGCGCGTTGACGTCGAGCGGGATGCCCGGGCCGAAGGTCGTCGAGACGGCGCCCTTCTGGATGTAACGGCCCTTCGCAGCCGCCGGCTTGAGACGCTGCACCTCGTCGAGGGCGGTCTTGAAGTTCTCAGCGAGCTGGTCGGCCGAGAACCCGGCCTTGCCGACGACGAAGTGCACATTGGCGTGCTTGTCGACGCGGAACTCGATCTTGCCGCCCTTGATCTCTTCCACGGCCCTCGCCGGGTTCGGGGTCACGGTGCCCGTCTTCGGGTTCGGCATGAGGCCGCGCGGCCCCAGAACCTTGCCGAGACGGCCGACCTTGCCCATGAGCTCGGGCGTCGCGACCGCGGAGTCGAAGGCGGTGTAGCCGCCCGCGACCTTCTCGATCAGTTCGTCGCCGCCGACCTCGTCAGCGCCCGCCGCGATAGCAGCCTCGGCCGCCGCTCCGGTCGCGAACACGATGACTCGGGCGGTCTTGCCCGTACCGTGCGGCAGGATGACGGTGCCGCGCACCATCTGGTCTGCCTTACGCGGGTCGACGCCGAGCTTCAGCGCGACCTCGACGGTCGAGTTGAACTTCGCCGAGCCGGTCTCGCGTGCGAGCGTGACGGCCTCGTTGGGGGTGTAGAACTTGCCGACCTCGATCTTGTCGGCCGCGGCCCGATAGGCCTTCGACTTCTGTGCCATGTTGTTCTCCTCGTCAGAGATGGTGGTCTACGCGCCTGGCCGGCGCTGCCACGAAAGGGATGTGCTGAAGTGCTGGCTTCATGGCGCGCCAGACGAGCGCGCCAGTCAGCGGGGTGCGTTACGCGTCGACGGTGATGCCCATGGAGCGGGCGGTGCCGGCGATGATCTTCTCGGCGGCGTCGAGGTCGTTCGCGTTGAGGTCGACCAGCTTCTCCTGCGCGATGGCGCGGACCTGGTCGCGGGTGATCTTGCCCACCTTGTTGGTGTGGGGAACGCCGGAGCCCTTGGGGACGCCCGCGGCCTTCTTGATGAGCTCAGCGGCCGGCGGGGTCTTGAGGACGAACGTGAACGAACGGTCCTCGTAGACGGTGATCTCGACCGGGATGACGTTGCCGCGCTGCGCCTCGGTGGCAGCGTTGTACGCCTTGCAGAACTCCATGATGTTCACACCGTGCTGACCCAGCGCGGGGCCGATCGGCGGAGCAGGGTTCGCGGCGCCGGCCTTGATCTGAAGCTTGATCAGACCAGTGACCTTCTTCTTGGGAGCCATAGCTTTCCTTCTTTCTCTTCGAGTGGGCGCTGGCTGCGTGAAAGCAGAGCGCGCGCTCTCCCGCGCGGCGGTCGCCGGCGGTGGACCGTGGAATCTTAGACGAAGTGGCTGAGTGCCGCTTACAGCTTGGTGACCTGGTCGAAGCTGAGCTCGACCGGGGTCTCGCGCTCGAACAGTGAGACGAGCACGGTGAGCTTGCCGCTCTGCGTGTTGATCTCGCTGATGGAGCCGGGCAGGCCCGCGAACGAGCCCTCCTTGATGGTGATGGTCTCGCCGATCTCGAAGTCGACCTCGGCGGGGATCGCGCGCGTCGCCGGCTTCGAACCCTTGGCGCCGGGGCGGCCCGCCGGAGCGGCCTCGACCTGCACCAGGCTCTTCAGCATCTCGAACGCCTCATTGAAACGGAGCGGCGTCGGGTTGTGCGCGTTGCCGACGAAGCCGGTGACGCCCGGCGTGTGGCGAACGACCGACCAGCTGTCTTCGTTCAGGTCCATGCGGACCAGGACGTAGCCGGAGATGCGCACGCGCGTGACCATCTTGCGCTGGCCGTTCTTGATCTCGACGACGTCTTCCATCGGGACCTCGATCTGGAAGATGTAGTCCTGCACGTCCATCGACTGGATGCGGTTCTCGAGGTTCGACTTCACCCGACGCTCGAACCCGGCATAGGAGTGGATGACGTACCACTTGCCCGGCTTGGTGCGCAGCTCGACCTTGAAGGCCTCGTAGGGGTCTGCCTCGGACTCGGCTTCCTCTTCCTCGGCGTCTTCCAGTGCCTCAACGGCGGCTTCCGCGTCTTCTGCGGTCGAAACGTCGAGTGCCTCGTCGACGACCTCATCGGCCTCGGAATCGGTGGACTCGACCATCGCGTCGAGCACGGCGTCGAGGTCGACGGCGTCGCCCTCGTCGTCGCCGCTCACGTGCAGCGCCTCGCGCTCAGCCGAGTCGACGTCTGCCTCGTCGGACGCGAGGACATTGCCCGTCTGCGCCTCGTCGTCTTCGGCCGACTGCTCTGCAGCCGTCGCCCAATCGACGTCTTCGCGCTCACTCTTAGCCACTGGTCACCAATCCATTTCTGTTACTCGGCCCACACAACCGCGCGGACCGCCACCCGTGAAAGTCAGGAACCCGGCTTGCCGAACGCGAGCAGCACGAGCCAGCTGAACAGCTGGTCGAGGCCGAACACGAGGGCCATCATGATGATCACGAAGATCAGGACGACACCGGTGTAGCTGAGAAGTTCGCCGCGCGTCGGAGTGACGACCTTGCGCAGCTCGCCCATTACCTGACGGAAGAACAGCGCGACGCGAGCGAAGGGGTTGCGGCGCTCTGCGCGCTGCCTCTTCGCTACCGCTACGACGTCCTCGCTGGGCTCGTCGACGATTTTTCGGGCCACTCAGCTCACCTTTCACGGGCCGACGCGTCAGCGCCGGCTTGCAGGGCGGACAGGACTCGAACCTGCAACCTGCGGTTTTGGAGACCGCTGCTCTACCAATTGAGCCACCGCCCTATGAGAAACCTGCGGTGTTTTGGGCACGGAAAAGCTTTGCAGGTTTCGACTGCTCTGGACAGTTTAGGCGAGGCGGGAGAGGGGCGCAAAACGAGATCGACGCCGCTCAGAGCAAGCGCCGCTCAAGCGCCCAGGCGGTGAGCTCGTGGCGCGACGAGAGCTGAAGCTTTCGCAGCACGGCAGACACGTGCGTCTCGACCGTCTTGATCGAGATGAAGAGCTCAGCCGCGACCTCTTTGTACGAGAATCCGCGCGCGATCAACCGCATCACCTCGCGTTCGCGCGATGACAGCCGGTCGAGTTCCTCGTCGGTCTGGGCCTGCTCGCCCGCCACCGCGCCGAACGCGTCGAGCACGAAGCCCGCGAGGCGCGGTGAGAACACGGCGTCCCCGCCGGCGACCGTCGCGATCGCCCGGCTCACCTCGGTGCCCGAGCTGCCTTTCGTGATGTACCCACGAGCGCCCGCGCGAATGACGCCGACGACATCCTCGGCGGAGTCGCTGACGCTCAGAGCGAGGAAGCGGGTGCCGAGCGCCGTGGGGGCAGCGCGGCGGATCACCTCGGCACCCCCGCCGCCGTGACCGCCGGGCAGATGGACGTCGAGCAGCACGACCTGCGGCCTGTGCTCGGCGACCGCCGCGATCGCCGTATCGACGTCGCCGGCCTCACCCACGACGTGCACGGTCTCGTCCAGATCGGCGCGCAGGCCGGAGCGGAAGATCGAGTGGTCGTCGACCACGACGACCGTGACCCGATCGGCAGGCACTGCGGCGTTCCGATCCCCAGGCGCTGCGGCGTCGCTCATCACTCGTCCTTCCGGCTGGGCTCGAAGTGCAGGTGGACCTCGGTGCCGGTGCCGCCCGCGCCCGCATGCACGGCCCCCGCGCCGCCGGCGCGACGCATCCGCCCGATGATCGACTCTCGCACGCCGAGGCGGTCCTCCGGAACCGCGGAGGGATCGAACCCCGGTCCTCGATCGCGGACGAACACGTCGACCGAGCCGTCCGCCGTCTCGATGTACACGGAGACCTCTCCGCCGGCGTGGCGCGCAGCGTTGAGCATCGCCTCGCGCGCGGCGGCCGCGAGCTCTCCGCTCGAGCGCTCGCTCGTCTGACCGACGACCACCACCTCGAACCGGACCGAGTAGTCGAGTTCGAGGGCCGCGGCGTAGTCCTTGAGATCCGTGGCGAGGTCGCTGTCCGCCGTGCCGACGCCGGCATAGAGCCACTCGCGCAGTTCGCGTTCCTGGGCGCGGGCGATGCGCGCCACTTCGCTCGACGCGCCTGCCCGATTCTGGATCAGGGCGAGGGTCTGCAGCACCGAGTCGTGCAGGTGGGCGGCCATCTCTGCGCGCTCCTCCTCTCGCACGCGCTTGGTGCGCTCGGCGCTGAGCTCGCGCCACAGCCGGAGCCCCCACGGGCCGAACACCCCCACCGCGGCGAGCAGCACCGCGAGAGTGAGCAGCAGGCCCGACACGACGCCGCCCGTGCGATCCCACGCGAGCAGGATCACGACCGCACCGACCGCGCACACGATGACGCCGAGCCAGCGCAGCGGGATGCGGTGGCGCACGGGGGTCGCGGTCGAGGCATCCGTCTCGCCGTCCTCGACCGGCACGGTCGCCCAGAGCCACGCATAGAAGAGGACCCCCGCCCCGCCGAGCAGGCTCGTGACCACGAACAGCCACCGGACGCTCTCGACCGACCAGCCGAGATGGCGCGCGAGGCCGACGCTCACGCCGCCGACGACGCAGTCGCGGGGGCGCAGCAGAGGTGCGCGGCGCGGCGGGGCGGGCAGGGAGGTCACGTAGGGAATCAAAGCACTCCGGCGCCCGACCCTGAGCCGTGGATCGGCGGATTTCAGGGTGCGGTCAGGGCGTCCCCGCATGGTGCGCTCGCTCAGCCGCCCGGACCATTGACGTGTGAGTGAACCGACATCATCTTCGCCGCGCCCCGCAGAATCCAACAGGTTCTTCACCTGGCTGCGCGGCCTCGGCATCGCGCGCGCCGACGGCTGGGCCGGCGGCGTCTGCGGCGGAATCGCCCTTCGCACCGGGCTCGACCCGCTGATCGTGCGCGGCATCGCCGTCGTCATCGCGATCCTCGGCGGCCCCGCACTGTTCTTCTATGCGGTTGCGTGGCTGCTGCTGCCCGATACGCACGGCGAGATCCATCTCGAGCGGATGCTGCGCGGGATCTTCGACGCGCCGCTCATCGCGATCGCCGTTCTCGTCGCCCTCACCTTCGTTCCCTTCACGCAGGGTGTGTGGTGGCTCGGCGGGCACATCACCGGTGCCGTGTGGTGGCTCGCCGCGCCCGCCGAGGCGCTGCGCGTGCTGTGGAACCTCGCGATCGTCGCCGCGATCGTGTGGTTCCTTGTTTGGCTCGGGATCCGGTACCGGAATGCGCCCCCGGGCAGTCGACCGTTCGGTCGGCCCCGCGGGTCGGCGCCAGCGCCGGCGCCGGCAGGATCGACGGATGCCGGATACACGGATGCCGGATCGGGGGCTGCCGGATCGGGGCCTGCGGGATCGGGGACTGCGGGATCTGCGGGAGCCGCCGCGGCAGCCGAGGGCACCGCCGCGTTCACGACGACGCCGAACGGCACGACCGAGACGACGGCGACGATGTCGCCGACGACGACCCATACCGGTGCTCCCGGCACGGAGGCGCCCGGGGCGCCGCCCGTGAATGACGACCTGGCCAGGTGGCGACAGCAGTACGCCGCGTGGCGCGAACAGCACGCCGCGTGGCAGGAGCAGCAACGGGCCGCCTCGCAGTCGGAACGGACGGCGCGCAGCGCCGAGTCGCGCGCCCGTTCCCAGGCATACGCGGCCGAAGCCGCCGAACGCCGCCGCGTACGGGCTGCCGCCAACCCGCGGGCGGCCGGCTGGGTCGTCGCCCTGGTGCTCGGCGCGGCTCTGGTCGCCGGCGGCATCGCCGGCACCGTCGCGGCCGCCGACGCGGGGCTCGCCCGCTACGCGGCCCCGATCGGTCTCGCCACCGCTTTGATGGTGATCGGGCTCGGGATGGTCGTCGCGGGCATCGCCCGGCGGCGCAGCGGCGCCCTCGCGACCCTCGCGATCGTGACCGTCGTGATCGGGCTGGGGTCGTTCGGGTGGCCGGTACACGACTCCGCCGCCGGCTTCACGCAGCTGCGGGCCGACCGGGACGCCTCGGTGAGCCAGTTCGCCGGCCAGATCGAGGTCGATGCGGCCGCGGCCGATCTCGGCGGGGGCACGCGCACGATCCACGTCACGCAGACCTTCGGTGCCGTGGCCGTCTATGTCGGAGACGGCGTCGATGCGCACGTCCGCGTCACGAGCGCCGGCTCACGCATCCGTTCTGTTCAGCTCGGCGCTGACGGCACGACCACCCGGCCGCGCGAGGTCGCGGTCGGCTCCGGTGCCGGCAGCCGTACCGCGCAACGCACGTGGAGCAACACCAACGGCGGCTCCCCCGAGCTCGTCATCGACATCACGCAGGGGCGCGGAGCCGTCTACGTATATGACGGCGGCGGCGCTCGGCCGAACAGCGGCCACGGCTATCTCGACTGAGGACAGGACTATGAGCGACGACACCAGCGAACAGCCGACCGCGAAGCTCGAGGACTTCGGGCTCGGTCAGGCTCCCAAGCCCGTTGAGACGCCCAAGCGCGGTGACGGTCCGGAGCCCGATCAGGTTCCCAATACGGATGCTGCGCAGCCGGCCGCCGCGCTGCCCGAGGCCGAGCCGGCATGGTTGAGCCAGTGGGGGAAGGCGCCTCAGCGCACCACGCCCCGGATCCGTTGGGGCGGCATCATCTGGGGACTGGTCTTCGTGGCGAGCGGGTGGTTCGCGCTGTGGACGATGCAGTCGCACGAGCGGCGCTCGGCTTTCAGCGATTGGATCCTCACCCTCAACGATGGCGGCTGGGCCATCGTCGCCGCGTTCGCGATCGGCGCCCTGCTGCTGGTGCTGGGCCTCATCGCGGCACTCCGCGCCGCGACGCGCCCCCGCGCCTAGCAACGCGGCGGCACGAGCGTCGCGCGGCTACGCGTCGCGGCGGAAGGTGCGGGTTCCGATCCAGAGGCCGACGATCAGGAAGACGATCGCCCAGAACACCGCCCACAGGGTCGGATTCACCAGGATGTCTCCCGTGAAGGCGGTGCGCAGTCCGTTCACGATGTATTTCGTCGGAATGATGTTCGATACCACGACGAGCCATTTCGGTGCGCCGAAATCCGTGCTGATCGGCAGCATGATGCCCGAGAGGAGCATCACCGGCAGCGCGATGCTGTTGAGGATCGGCGCGAGCGCGTCCTCGCTCTTCGTCGAGAGGGCGAGCGCGTAGGAGGCCGACGAGCACGCCCCGCCGAGCAGCATCGTGATGACGACACCCAGGATCATCCCGCCGATCGAGCCCCGCAGGCCGAAGGCGAACGATAGGGCGATGAGGATCACCGATTGGACCCCCACGAGCGAGACGTCGCGCAGCACGCGACCGAGCAGCAGCGTCGTGCGCGGAGCCGGTGTGACCCGCTCGGCCTCGACCACTCCCTCTCGCCATTCCGACACGAGGCCGAAGCCCGCGAACAGGGCGCCGAAGAGTCCGAGCTGAAGCAGAAGGCCCGGAACGAAGAAGGTGTAGGCGTTCGTCGTGCCGATCTGCGCCGCGAGCGGCTTGAGCAGCGGGCCGAAGAGCACGAGGTACAGCATCGGCTGCGCGAGCCCGATGATGATCCAGACCGGGTTGCGCAGGTTCTGGCGCAGCTGGCGGCGGTAGACGATGGCGGTTGCGGCGAGGGCGGTCATAGCTGTGGTCCTTTGGGCTGAGGCGGTGTCGGGGTCTCAGGCGTCGCGGAGCGAACGGCCCGTCATGGTGAGGAAGACGTCATCGAGGGTCGGGCGGCGCACCTCGATCGACGCCAGCGCGACACCGGCGGCGTCGAGCGAGCGCAGGAGGCCGGGGAGCTCCGTCCCTGCGCTGGCGACGCGCCCCGAGACGACGCCGCCGTTGACGTCGGTCGCGGCATCCGACGTGATGCGCGCCAGCTGCTGCGCCGCGACGCTCACGTGAGTCGGGTCGCCGAGCACGAGCTCGATGAGGTCGCCGGCGACCTGCCGCTT
Organism: Gryllotalpicola reticulitermitis; assembly: GCF_042651345.1. Lineage (NCBI taxonomy): Bacteria > Bacillati > Actinomycetota > Actinomycetes > Micrococcales > Microbacteriaceae > Gryllotalpicola > Gryllotalpicola reticulitermitis. Next base: position 1,282,986 of record NZ_JBHSCN010000005.1, on the reverse strand, counting down.
GAGCGCGTCGGGAGTGTCTGCGGCGACGATCTCGCCGTGATCGATGACGAGCACGCGATCGCAGAGCGCATCGGCCTCGTCGAGATAGTGGGTCGTGAGGAACACCGTCGTGCCCAGGCGGTCGCGGAGGCTCGCGATATGCACCCACAGGTTCGCGCGCGCCTGCGGGTCAAGGCCCGTCGTCGGCTCGTCGAGGAACACCAGGCTCGGGTCGTGCACGAGACCCATCGCGATGTCGAGACGCCGGCGCTGGCCGCCCGAGAGGGTCTTCGGCTCCCGGTCCCAGAGGCCGTCGAGGTCCAACTGACCGAACAGCTCGCGCCCGCGGGCCTCGACGCGGCTGCGCTCGATGCCGTACATCGCGCCGTGGTCGACGACCTCCTCGCCGGCGTGAACGCCCGACATCGCCGTCGAGCCGCTCTGACTCACGTAGCCGATCGACCGGCGAACCCCCACCGGGTCGGTCTTGAGGTCGTGGCCGGCGACCGTCGCCGTGCCGTGGGTCGGGGTGAGCAGCGTCGTGAGCATGCGCAGCGTCGTCGTCTTGCCGGCGCCGTTCGGCCCCAGGAATCCGACGATCTCGCCGGACTCGACGTCGAGGTCGACGCCCTTGACGGCCTGCACTTCGACGCGTTCTCGGCCACGTCGGGTCTGGAAGCTCCGGGCGAGCCCGCGGGCGTGGATCATGGTGGGTTCCTCTCGCTATATCGCGATATATCGCGTTCAAGATAGCGAGACGGCCCCGGGGACGCAAGAGCGCCGCAGCAGTCGGCCGAGCGAGCGAGCGAGCTAGAGGAAGGTCGGCTCGGGCTGCAGGTTGATCGCGAAGTCGTTCGAGACGCGCGCCTGGATGAACGTCGCGAGCTCGAGGATCTCGCGCGCCGTCGCTCCCCCACGGTTGGTGAGTGCGAGCGTGTGCTTGCCCGAGACCGCTGCGCGCGAGCCTGGCAGCGCGAATCCGCGGGAGATGCCGCTGTGCTCGATGAGCCACGCGGCGCTGAGCTTGACGAGTGCCGGGCCGTCATCGGGCTGATCATCGGCCGCGACCGCCCAGCGCGGAGCGTCGCCCGGCAGCTGACGTGCAACCGCCTCGGGCACGATCGGATTCGTGAAGAACGAGCCGGCGCTCACCGAGTCGGCATCGTCGGCGTCGAGCACCATGCCCTTCGACCGGCGCAGCGCGAGCACGCTCTCGCGCGCCGCCTCGAGCGGCACGCGTGCGCCGAGGTCCACTCCGAGAGCTGCGGCGAGCTGGGGGTATGCGACCGGGCTGCCGGGCGCCGAGGCATCCGCGCCGGCCTGCGCGAGTCTCAGCTCGACCGCCGTGATGAGGCCCTCGTAGCCGTGCTTGAAGATCGAGCTGCGATAGGTGAGCGCGAGATCGGATGCCTCGAGCCGGCGCACCTCGAGCGAGTCGGCGTCGAGCACTTCGGCCGCCACCAGCACGCTCTTCACCTCTTGCCCGTACGCGCCGACGTTCTGCACGGGCACGGCGCCGGTGGAGCCAGGGATCCCGCTCAGTGCCTCGATGCCCGCGAGGCCGTTCGTGACGGCGTAGCGAACCACGTCGTCCCACGGCTCGCCCGCCTGCACGCGCAGCCGTACCTCACCGGTCGGCGCGTCGAGGCGCTCGATACCGCGCGTCACGACGTGCAGCACCGTGCCGTCGAAACCGTCGTCGGCGGCGACGGTGTTGGATCCGCCCGCCAGGATCGCCCAGGCCTCATCGCTCGACCAGAGACCGGTCGCGGCCTCGATCAGCTCGGCCCCCGTCGTCGGGGCGATGAGTCGCTCGGGAACACCACCGACACGCAGGGTGGTGAGCTCCGCGAGGGCCGGAATCGCTGCGCCCGGCTGCTTCGTCACGTCACTCACAGGCGGATGACGACCTGAGCCTTGCCGAGCACGGTCTGCTCGCCCACCGTGACGGTGAGGTCGATGCGCGCCTGACCCGCCTCGTCATCGAGCTTGCCGACCTTGGCGACGACACCGATCTCGGCGCCGGACTCGGGGTCGACGACGACCGGGCGCGTGAATCGCACCTGATAGTCGACGATGCGGCCCGGGTCGCCGAGCCAGTCGGAGACGGGCTGCACCGCGAGCCCCATTGTGAGCATGCCGTGCGCCAGAACGCCCGGCAGGCCGACCGCGGCGGCGATGTCGTCGCGGTAATGGATCGAGTTGAAATCGCCGGACGCACCGGCGTAGCGCACGAGCGAGTCACGGGTCAGCGGGACGGCGGCGGTGGCGACGATGTCGCCGACGGTCAGGGTGTCAGACATCCGTTCTCAGTCCTCCCCGCGCACGACGAGAGTCGAAATCGCAGTCACGACATGCTCGCCCGCCGCGTCCGTGATGACGGTCTCGGCCGTGACCATCGAATTGCCCGCAAGCGACTTGACGCTCGTGACGGTCAGCTCGCCAGTGAGCTCATCGCCGGCGACGATCGCGCGCGCATAGCTGAAGCGCTGATCGCCGTGCACGACGCGACTGAAGTCGATGCCCGCTTCGGGCTCGGCGAGCAGCTGGTCGAGCGTGAGCTGCTGGATCACGATCGGGAACGTCGTCGGCGCGACCACGTCGGCGTAGCCTGCGGCGCGTGCGGCCTCCGGGTCGAGGTTGATCGGATTCGTGGCGAACACGGCGCGAGCGAACTCGCGGACCTTCTCGCGGCCGACCAGATATGGCGCGGTCGGAGGAAGCGTGCGGCCCTGGAGGTCGGGATTGATCGGCACCCGAGAAGCCTAACCGCCCGTCGGTGAGCGGCCGCCCGCGAGCCCCGCGGCCGCGCCGACCGCGACGGCCGATCGGCGCCGATGAATGTCGGTGGTCCGCGTCACTCTGGAGACACGAACAGGCCACGAGGAAAGAGGGCGTGATGACCCGCAACACGATGTCCGAGACGGAAGAGCGCGAGTACGCGGACTGGCTGCTCGAGCTGCAGCAGCAGGCGCTTTACACCAAGCAGAAGCAGAGCAACGAGCACTGGCATCGCGTCGCCGAGCGCCTGCTCACTGCGTTCGGTGCCGGCGACCCCGACGCGGAGCACTGAGCCTCGCTCGCGCACCCTGATCAGTCGCCCCACGCCAAGACGACAAAACGGCCGCAGACACAATGTCTGCGGCCGTGTCGGTTATGACGCGGTGCCTACTGGCAGCTGTCGCACTGCAGCAGGTCCATCGGGTCGACGGGAACCGCGTAACCGCCGACGGTGTCGTTGCTTTCGTAGTCCATGGTTGCCCCCTCGATTCGAAGCCTGTGTGGCGAGGTGCTCTGAGTGAGAACCTCTTCCGCGGATGCGGTAGGAACACTATATATCGGGAATTACACCTTTGTCATGCCACTAGATGTGGTGTTTCTGCGCAAAGTGATGGACGCTGCTCTTTCCACAGGCTTCAACACAGATTGCCCACAATTTCATCCCCAGGCAGAGTGCCCTGAACCACTGACATTCGGCGAGTTGTGCACAGCTTCCGGCGTTACTCGGCGGAGAATCCGCCCGTCACCGAGAAGGACCCGTCGAGGGCGAACGGGTCGGCGAGTCGCGTCGAGCGGTCGGTGATGGCGACCCGTGCGGCGAACTCGTGGGCCGACCGAGCGATGCGATCGGGGAGGCTCGGCAGCCCGGCATCCGAGTGCCCTGCCCAGTCCTCGGTCGCCGCGTACACGCCGGTCGGCAGCACGTCGGCGTGCATGTACGTCAGCACCGGACGCATCGCGTAATCGAGCACCTGCGAGTGCCGCGGCGAGCCGCCGGTCGCGCCGATGAGCGTCGGCAGCCCGGTCAGTGCACTCGGCTCGATCACGTCGAGGAACGACTTGAACAGCCCGTTGAACGAGGCGTTGAAGACGGGGGTCACGATGATCAGTCCGTCGGCGCCGGCCACGGTCTCGATCGCCTGGGCGAGCTTCGGGCTCGGGAATCCGGTCACGAGGTTGTTCGTCACGTCTTTCGCGAGCTCGCGCAGCTCGAAGACGGATGCCTGCACCTCGGTGCCGAACTCGTCGCGGAGCGCCTCGCTCGCCGCGGCCGTCAGGCGGTCGGCGAGCATGCGCGTCGAGGACGGCGCGCCGACGCCTGCAGAGACGACGGCGAGGCGTTTCGTGGATACAGCGGGGGTGGTCGTGGGCTCGGTCATGTGTTCACGCCTCCTGGTACGGGGAGCCTGCGGTGAGATTGTCGCCGCGGTTCTCGCCGGGGCGGAACTCGCGGGAGCCGCCCGCGGCCTCGACGAGGGCGGCGTGGGTCGGCGCGTCGGGCACTCCGGGGGCGCGTCGCGCCTCGAACTCCTTCTTGAGGGTGGGCAGCACCTCCTCGCCGAGCAGGTCGAGCTGCTTCAGCACGGCGTCGACGGGCAGCCCCGCGTGGTCGAGCAGGAACAGCTGGCGCTGGTAGTCGCCGACGTAGTCGCGGAAGCTCAGGGTCTTGTCGATGATCTCCTGCGGGCTGCCGACGGCGAGCGGCGTCATCTCGGTGAACTCCTCGAGGCTGGGGCCGTTACCGTAGACGGGCGCGCTGTCGAAGTACGGGCGGAACTCGCGCTTCGCGTCCTGCGAGTTCTTCGCGAGGTACACCTGGCCGCCGAGGCCGACGATCGCGTCCTTCTCGGCGCCGTGGCCGTAGTGCGCGAACCGCTGCCGGTAGAGCGCGATCATGCGCTCGGTGTGCTCCTTCGGCCAGAAGATGTGGTTGGCGAAGAATCCGTCACCGTAATACGCGGCCTGCTCGGCGATCTCGGGGCTGCGGATCGAGCCGTGCCACACGAACGGCGGCACCCCGTCGAGCGGCCGCGGCGTGGAGGTGAAGCCCTGAAGCGGGGTGCGGAAGTGACCCTCCCAGTCGACGACGTCCTCGTGCCACAGGCGGTGCAGCAGCGCGTAGTTCTCGATCGCGAGGTTGATGCCCTGACGGATGTCCTGGCCGAACCAGGGATAGACCGGCCCCGTGTTCCCGCGGCCGAGCATCACGTCGACGCGCCCGTCGGAGACGTGCTGGAGCATCGCGAAGTCCTCGGCGATCTTCACCGGATCGTTCGTCGTGATGAGCGTGGTCGCCGTCGAGACGAGAAGCCGCTCGGTCTGCGCCGCGATCGCGGCGAGCAGGGTGGTCGGCGATGAGGAGAAGAACGGCGGGTTGTGGTGCTCCCCGATGGCGAAGACGTCGAGGCCGACCTCTTCGGTCTTCTTCGCGATCGCGATCGCGGCCTTGATGCGCTCGCTCTCGCTCGGCGTGATGCCAGTGGTCGGGTCGGGAGTGATGTCGCTCACCGAGAAGACCCCAAACTGCATGGGCTGAGAAGTCATGACTCCATTACCTCCGTTGATTTCCATACGTTTGCATGGAACTGAGGTGCAGCGCGCGTTATTCCCGGCAGAGGCGTTCCTGCGTCAGTGCTGACCGCTGATGCTCGCCGCCTCGATCACCAGCTTGACCCTGGTCTGGTCGCGACCACCCCACCACGGGTAGGGCTTGCCGGTGTACTTCTGCGAGAGCTCCTCGATGTGGTCGACGGCCCCGTCGGTGGTCACGTCGATCACCCGGCCACGCACCTGGTAGTACGACGACGGGTCGTCGGGGCTCGAGATCGCCACCGAGACGCGCGGGTCCCGCTGCACGTTGCGAACCTTCTGGTACGTCAGCACGCTGTTGATGACGACGTGCTCGCCGTCGGTGTCGACCCAGGTCAGCGTGAGCTGGGGCGAGCCGGCGGGCATGGTCGTCGCGAGGTAGCACACGGCTCGGGTCTTGAGGAGCGCGAGCAGTTCGTCGGGCAGGGTCATCAGGCAGTCTCTTCTCGTCGGTCACCGATTGCGCGACGCATCGTCACTCGATCAACGCTAGGTCAGCGCGGCACGATCACGACGCGCGCCTCAACGAGCGAGGGGTCCGCGAACGCGCGCTCGACCTCGGCGAGCGGCACGGTCGTGGCGTCGAGCGAGAAGTCGCCCGCCGCGATCGCTGCCGCCATGGCGGGCAGTTCGGCGACGATCTCGGCTGCGCCGACGGAGCCCTGGCCGCTGCCGACGAGCGACAGTTTCGACGAGCGCAGCGCCGCCGACGGAATCCCTGCCGTTCCGCCGCCGACCGAGCCGATCTCGACCCACGTGAGCGGCTTGCCGCGGTCGGGTCGCGCGGTGATGAGCGCGGTCATCGCGAGCGTGGTGAGCGGGCCCCACACGTAGTCGAGCACCACGTCGACGTCGGCGGCCTCGCGCGCGATCGCGTCGGCGACGGCGTCGTCGTCGCCGAGCACCGAGACGGATGCCTGCGCGCCGGCTGCGGCGGCCAGCGCCAGTCGCTCCGCGTTGCGCCCCGCCACGACCACGCGGCCTGCACCGAAATGCCGGGCGACCTGCACCGACATCCGCCCCGCGCTGCCCGTCGCTCCGAGGACGAGCACGCTCTGACCGGGCTGGAACCCGGCACGGTTCTTGAGGGCGAGCCAGGAGGACAGCACGGGGTTCACGGCCGCCGCAATCTGCACCGGGTCGGCGTCGTCGGGCAGCACGATGCTGCGTCGCGCGTCGATCACGGTGCGCTCGGCCATGGCGCCGAGGGTGGGCTCGTCGAGCACGAAGTAGCGCAGACGGCCCCGCTCGTCGCGGCCGACTCCGTCGACGCCGGGCACCATCGGGAGACTGCCGGTGCTCGTGTAATGGGAACCGGAGGCCTGCGATCGCACGCGCGGGTGCAGGCCTGCGGCCAGGACGTCGACGACGAGCTCGTGCTCACCCGATGCGGTCGGCTCGGGGAACTCGTCGTAGCGGGGAGGGAGGGAGAAGTCGGTGACGACGGCGGCCTTCATGGGTGACTCCGTTCAATCTAATTCGTGTTACGAACTACTTTAGTTGGTGTCGCGAACTAAATCAACTAGTCTTCGGCCATGAAACTCGCCCAGCCGGCCGCCGCCGCCGCCGCTGACGACGATGACGTCATCGACGCCCTCGCTCAGATCGCCTTCGCCACCATGGCCGTACTGAGCAAAGCCGCAGCCGACAACGACCTGTCGCTGACGCAGCTGCGGGCGATCGAGATCCTGCGCGACCGCCGCCTGCGCATGAGCGAGCTCGCCGAGCTGCTCGGCCTTGAGAAGTCGACGCTGTCAGGCCTCGTCCTGCGCGCCGAGAAGCGCGGCCTGCTGCAGCGCGTGCCGGACGACGGCGACCGCCGATCCGTGCGCGTCACGATCGCGCCCGACGGCGCGCAGCTGGCGCTCAGTACGCGCGCGACCATCGGCACGGCGATGATGCCGCTCATCGACGCGCTCGACGGCGCCGAGCAGCGGCAGCTGCAGGAGCTGCTCGAGCGGATGCTCGCCCGAGTCCGCTTCGCCGCGCCGCCGCCCGGCGCAGAGTGAGTCGCCTGCGCGATCAGCTCTCGATGAACGCGAGCAGGTCGGCGTTGATGGTCGCGGCCTCGGTCGTCGGCATGCCGTGCGGGAAACCGGCGTAGGTCTTCAACGTGCCGTTCTGCAGCAGCTTCGCCGTGAGCGGCGCTGAGTCGGCGTACGGCACGATCTGGTCGTCATCCCCGTGCATGACGAGCACCGGAATGGTGATCTTCTTCAGGTCCTCTGTGAAGTCGGTCTGAGAGAACGCCACGACCCCGTCGTAGTGCGCCTTCGCGCTTCCCGTCATGCCCTGCCGCCACCAGTTCTCGATGATGGCCTCGTCAGCATCCGTGCCCGCGCGGTTGAAGCCGTAGAACGGGCCCGACGCGACCTCTCGATAGAACGACGAGCGGCGCTGCGCGGTCTGCGCCTGGAAGTCGTCGAAGACGCTCTTCGGCAGACCGCCGGGGTTCGCGTCCGTCTGGACCATCAGCGGCGGAACCGAACTGATCAGCACAGCCTTGGCCGCTCGGCTCTCGCCGTGACGGGCGAGGTAGCGCGCGACCTCGCCGCCGCCGGTCGAGTGACCGACGTGGACGGCGTCGTGCAGGTCGAGGTGCTCGACGACGGCCGCGAGGTCGTCCGCGTAGTGGTCCATGTCATGCCCGTCGCTGACCTGCGCCGAGCGGCCGTGGCCGCGGCGGTCGTGGGCGACGACTCGGTAGCCGTTCTGAACGAAGAACATCAGCTGCGCGTCCCAGTCGTCGGACGAGAGCGGCCAGCCGTGGCTGAAGACGATGGGCTGGCCCGCGCCCCAGTCCTTGAAGAAGATCTCCGTGCCGTCGGAGGTCGTGATCGTGGGCATATGTCGCTCCTCTCGATCTGCGCGGCGACTTCGAGCGCCGGGGACGCATTATCTGGTGCTTACTCTCGCCGTGAGCGGCCCGCAATCATCCAACGAAAGGTTTACCTTCCGGCTCCCGAACGCTCTCCCCGGCCCGCGATCGCGACGTATGCTCGCCGTCATGTGCGGTCGCTTCAGCACGGTGCTCACGCAGTCGGAACTCGCCGAGGCCTATTCCGTCGACCTCGACCTCGTCGGTACCTGGATGCCCGCCTACACGGTGGCACCGCGCGAGACCGCGCCGCTTCTGCACGCGCGACCGGCGGAGGGCGACGGCGACCCGGTGCGCCGGATCGAGATCGTCACGTGGGGCTTCGATGCCGCGTGGATGCGGCCCGGCCAGCCGCGGCCGATCAACAGCCGCATCGAGAAGCTGACGACCGGAATGTGGCGCGGCGCGCTGAACAGCTCGCGGGCCGTCGTGCCCCAGACGAGCTACTTCGAGTGGTACGAGGCGGCTGATGGCGGCAAACAGCCGATCCTGCTGCACAGCGACCAGCCGCTGGCCGCCGCCGCGCTCTACGCAGGGAAGCAGGAAGCCGACGGCAGCTGGACCCACACCTTCACGATCGTGACGCGCGAGGCGCGAGATGCGAGCGGCGAGGTGCACGAGCGGATGCCTGCATTCATCCCGCTCGACAGCGAGCTGTTCGAGCGATGGATCTCACCCGAGCATCCGGCCAGCCCAGCGGAGCTCGTCGACGAGCTGATGGCCGAGAGCGAACGGGTCGCGCAGACGATCACGAGCCACCCCGTGAGCCGGCGCGTGAACAACGTGCGAACCGCGAAGTCGGACGATGCAACGCTGATCGAGCCGATCGAACTCGATGAATCCCGTTGACCATCCGTTGGTCACCCGTTGATCACCGCCCCCATTCGAGGTACGGTGAGCGCGATCATCTCGATCTTGGGGGACTCGTGGACGCCGATCGGTGCACGCCGTCGTGGCTCAAAGCCACGATTCGTGCCGCCATCGTGACCGCCGCTCTCGGCGGCGGGCTGTTCGTCCTGTCGCAGGCTCTCGCGCCGTCCGCGGCCCACGCCGAGACCGTCACTGCGCCGAGTCATCACGAGCACCAGGCCCGCTACGCGCCCGTCGCAAAGACGGTGCACGACGTCACCGCGCCGCTCGCCACGGCGCTGAGTCCGGTGCCGACGACGCATCCGGTGGCCCAGACGGTCGACGTCGCGACGCGCACAGTTCATGACGTGACGAGCGCGGTCGCCCCGACAACGACCGCAGTCGTGGCGCCAGTGGCCCATGCGATCGCCCCCGTCACGACGAGCGTCGCGACCGCGGTGCATCCGATCACGACCGCGCTCACGCCCGTGACCCAGGCAGTGCAGCCGGTCACGTCGGCGCTCCAGCCGGTGACCTCCTCGCTCGCGCCCGTGACCTCTGCACTCCAGCCCGTGACCTCCTCGCTCGAGCCGGTCACGTCCGCACTCCAGCCGGTCACCTCAGCGCTCCAGCCCGGGAGCAATTCGCTCCCGCCGGCAACGACCGTGACCACCGGTGCTGCGCCGGGCGTACCGCCGGTCGCGCCAGGGGCTCCGGCCGTCGGCCCAGCGCTCGTCAGCCCTGTGCTCGGCGGGCCGGCGCCCGACACCGGCATCGCGCCGCAGGCATCCGTCGTCCCCAACTCGCCCGGCGTATCGGCGGCGCCCGCGACAGCGAAGCCCGCCGGCGCGTCGCAGACCGGTGTCTTCGGCCCGTTCCCCACCACGACTCGCGCGCTTGCGAGCCCGATCGGGGCTGGTTCAGACCTCCCCGGCGCGACGGCACCGCCCGCGACCGACACGATCGCGCCGACCGAGGCCGCCACGGCCGGCACTGCGCCCAGCCTGCCCGGGGCACCTGCCCTCCCCGGCGGTCTTCCCGGGTCCCCTGCGTCGGCCGTCGTGGCGGCGAGCTCTGCCGCGTTCAGCGGCGGCCGCTCCGGCGGCAACGGATTCCCGTCTGCGGTCTCCGCTGTGCCGGCCGATGACTTCCTGACCCCGCTGTCGGCGGGGAACTCCGTGCTCGAGGCATCCGATGCGCTGCCCGCGTCGCCCGTCTTCGAGCACGACTCGACGCCTGACTAGGTAGGCCGACGTCCGCCCCTCACCCCCGCGGTGAACGTGTGGCGGACAGACGCACCCCGGGTCGCCTGAATCACGGGCGACTCCTCCTACCCAGTCAAGGAGTTGTAACCATGAAAGCTAACACCGCCAGGGCACTGTGGTTCGCAGTCGCCCTCGGGGGTTTGACCCTCGCCGGCGCCGCCGCGGCAAACGCCGCGACGACGAGCGGCACGTCCTCCAACACAGCCGCGGCACCTGCCGCAGCTGCTGTGCCCGCCGCGGCAGCTGTGCCTGCTGCGGTGCCCGTCGCGGCGCCGTCCGCGGCAGCTACCGCCGCTGCCACCCCTCTCACGGACCTCACCGACGCGAGCGGCCCCATCAACCAGACCGTCGGCAACGACGTGGTCGAGCCCGTGACGGGCGCGAAGACGGCCATCCCGGCTGCGGCCGCGCCGGTCACCGCTACGGCTGACGCTCTCACCGGCACCACCGCCGCAAGCGATGTGGTCGGCTCCGCCGTCGGCAGCGGCTCAGGCCTCGGCTCGGTCGCCGGCGACGGCGACCTCGTGCAGGGCGGCCTCGTCGGCGACGCCGCGGCCAACGGCGACTCCGTGCTCGGCGACCTCGCGACCGGCAGCCCGGCCGCCTCCGACCTCGGTAAGACCGTGAACGGAGTCGTCAACGACACGGCGACCACCGTGAGCGACGCGGCCGACAACACCAACACGCAGGTCGCGGGCGGACTCGTGAGCGACGCCGGCACCGACGCGGGGCAGACCGTCGCCGACGCGCTGAGCGGCGGCGATGTGGTCGGCGACGTGCAGAAGACGGTGTCCGACGCGGGCACGAACACTGCGGCAGCGGTGAGCACGACCGGTCTGACGAAGGACGCGGCGACGGATGTCCTCGGCGCCGGCACCCCGGCGACCGGAGGCACCGGCACCGGCGCAGGCACCGGCTCAGGTGCGGGCGGCGACCCGGTGACGGGCGCACTCGACAGCGGCGTGGTCGACGACCTGCTCGGCAGCGGCAACGCGGTCGACCAGGTGACCGACAACGGGAATCTGCTCGGCGACATCACCGCCGCGGGCACCGGCCCGCTCGACACCGCCGTCGGCGACCCCATCGTCGACCCGCTGCTCGGCAATACGGGCGCACTCGCGCCGCTGACGGGGGACAGCTCCCCCATCGCAGACGTGACCGGTGACAACTCGGCTGTGGACGACGTCGTCGGCGACGGCGCGATCGTTCAGGGCGGTCTCGTGGGCGACGCCGTCGGCAACGCCGACACGCTGCTCGGGGACCTCGAGTCCGGCGGTGGCACGACCGGCGCAATCGCCACCGCCGTGACCGACGCCGGCACGGATGCCGCGAAGACCATCGACGACGCCGGTACCGGCCTCGGCACGACGGTCGCCGATCTCGGCCCCGCGCTCGAATCGGGCGACCCCATCGGTGCCACCCTCGGCGTCGTGAGCAGCGACGTCACCGGCAAGACGGGCCTGCTCGACCCGGTCCTCGTCGATGTTCTCGGCGCGGCCGGCACAGGGACAGGTCCGGGTACCGGAACAGGTACCGGCCCCGGCACGGGAACGGGTACCGGCCCTGGAACGGGTACCGGCCCGGGCACGGGTACCGGCACCGGCCCCGGAACCGGCACCGGAACCGGAACCGGCACCGGCACCGGACCCGGCACGGGAACCGGCTCGACGGGCACAGGAACCGGCAGCGGCTCCACCGGCGGGGGCACGACAGGCGCGGTCAGTCCGGCGGCTCTCGTCGGCGACGCCGGCGCAGTCGCGGCGGCCGGACTCGGCACGCTGTGGTCGAACGCGAGCGGCGCGCTCGCTGCGGGCGCCCTGATGGCGGGCTCGCTCGCCACCACCGGCACGAACATCCTGGGCGGACTGTTCGCGGCCCTCGCCCTGCTGCTCGCCGGCGCGGTCGCCCTGCTGCTGCGTCGCAAGGACCAGCGCACTGACGCAATTCGTCAGTGACGCGCTAAGCCCTTGACTGGGCTGGCGTGGTCAGGAACAGCGGTCGGGCTGCCTGACCACGCCGGCCCACGCCGGGCCGTGCCGGCCCGGGCAGCAGTGGCGCCCCTGCCGGCTAGGGTTCGAGCACGCTCAGCACGTTGCCCGCCGGGTCGCGGAACCACGCGATGTCAGGCCCTTGGCTCGTGGCCTTGCCGCGGCTGATGCCCAGTTCGTCGAACTGCATCCCCTCGTAGCGCTCGAGCTGGATCCCGGCATCCGTAAGCTCCTGCACCGCGGCGTCGATGTCGGGCACCTGGAAGTTCAGCACCGTATAGCCCGCTGCGCTGAAGGCGGGCGAGTAGTAGACGAACAGGGACTGACCGCCTGGAAGCTGCATGCGGAGGCCGCCCATGTCCTCCTCGAGCTCGAGCCCGAGCTGGCCACCGTAGAAGTGCTTCGCGGCGGTCAGATCTGAGACGCCGAGACCGCTGAACGCATACGTTGACGTGAGCATGATGGTCCTGCCTTTCGTGTCGGCGCCAGCATGCACCCGCATCGCGGTGGCCGGAAGACAACCTCATTACACGACTCCGGAAGGCGCCCCTGACGAGGACTACGCGAGGGCGAATAGCACCGACGACCCGATCGCCAGCGCGACCCCCGCGAACTGCATCAGCGACAGCCGCTCACGCGCGACGAACCACGCGAGCAGCACGGCCGCTACGGGGTAGAGGTCCGACAGCACCGCGACGACGGCGAGCGGCCCTGCGCGCAGAGCGAGAACGAGCAGCACATTGCCACCGCCCAGCAGAACGCCGGCGACGACAGCGGGGAGCGCGTGACGGATGCCTCGCCCGGGGCTCCCCTGCGTGGAGCCGGCGCCACCGGCATCCGTGCTGTCCGTGCCACCCGTGCCGTCCGTGCGACCCATGCCATCCGTGCCACCCATGCCGTCCATGCCATCCGTGCCACCCATGCCGTCCAGCAGGTTCAGCACGCGGCGCACGCGCCCGCTCAGCCGCGCGGTGCCGAGCAGCGCTGCCATCACAGCGAAGCCGACGACACCGATGAACACGGCGGGAATGAGGCCGGCGCCGTGCGGCGCTCGATCCAGCGCGAGGATCGAACAGCCGAACAGCACCCCGCCGGCGACAGCCAGAACGCCCGCACGTGCCGTCATCGTGCCCGCCGGCCCCCAGCGCAGCGAGACGAGCACGCCACCGGCCGCGGCGAGCACGATCGCGAGCCACGCCAACCCGGGCATCTGCTGCCCGAACAGGACGCCCGCGATCACGGGGATCGCCGACTCGGTGGTCCCGACGATCGGGGCGCCGATGCTGATCGGACCGGCGATCAGCGCCGCATAGAAGAGGAGTGTGCCGGTGATCGAGAGCACGCCGGCGAGCGCGCCCCACCCGACGGCGCCGAGACTCCAGTCCCCTCCCACGAACATCAGGGCGACCAGCGCCGTGACGGCAGCGCACCCATAGCCGATGAGCGACGTGGGGGCGACGCGGAGGCGGGCCGAGCTGATGCCGCCGTAGAAGTCACTGACGCCGTACGACGCGGCCGACGCAAGGGCAACGAAGACCGCGATGAGCACGCTCGAGCTTAGCCAGCGCGCTTCTTCGGAGTGGCCTTCCCTGCCGCGGGCTTCTTGGGCGCCGACGTCTTGGCGGCGGGCTTCTTAGGCGCGGGCTTCTTCGACGTCGACGCGCTTCCCGACGATGACGTCGTGGCGCCGCGCTTGCGATCGACGCTGCGGCGCAGCGCCTCCATCAGGTCAATGACCTCAGCGCCGTCGTCGCTGCCGCTACCGCCACTTCCTCCACTGCCTCCACTGCCGCCGCGCTCATCGCCCGCGCCGCCCGCGCTGCCCGCGCCGGGCTCCTCGCCGAAGGTGGCCGCCGTGTCGACGGCGTCGCCGTTCTCGAGCTTCGCGTCGATCAGCTTGCGCAACTCCTCCTGGTACTCGTCGCGGTAGTCAGCCGGGTGAAAGTCGCCCTCAAGGCTCTTCACCAGCGAATCCGCCAGCTGCTGCTCCTTCGGAGTCACCTTGGGCGCCCGGCCCAGGACCGAGAAATCAGCCTCGCGCACCTCGTCGCCCCAGAGCAGCGACTGCAGCACCATGACCCCGTCCTCGTGCACGCGCAGCGCGCCGAGATGCGTCTTGTTCCGCAGCGCGAAGCGCACGATCGCGGTGCGCTCCGTGCGCTCGAGCGTGCTGCGCAGCAGAACGTACGCCTTGACCCCCGACTTCTCGGGCTCGAGGTAGTAGCTGCGCTCGAAGGTGATCGGATCGAGCTGCTCGTCCGGAACGAACTCGACCACCTCGATGTCGTCACGGCTCGCCTCCGGCAACGCCTCGAGGTCGTCGTCGTCGAGCACAACGGTGCGCTCCCCCGAGTCGTATGCGCGGTCGATGTGCTCGAACGGGATCACCTTGCCGCACACCTCGCAGCGCCGCTCGTAGTGGATGCGACCGCCGTCCTTGTCGTGCACCTGGTGCAGCGCGATGTCGTGGTCCTCCGTGGCTGTATAGATCTTCACGGGCACCGCGACCAGACCGAACGAGATAGTGCGCTTGCCGATTGCTCGCATAGTGTCCTTTCTCTACGCGCGGCCGCCGCGCGTCAAGCCCTGGCGGGTCCCTACGCGCCACCGCCGCGCGTCAAGCCCTGGTGGCCCGGCGAATGCGCTGCCTAGCCTGCGGCAATGGCGAGCAGGAAGTCGAACGAGCAGATCGTCCAGATCGAGGGCCACCGCCTGACGCTGAGCAACCTCGACAAGGTCATGTACCCCGAGACGGGCACCACCAAAGGCGACGTGATCAGCTACTACACGGCGGTGGCGCCCTACCTGCTCCCCTATGCGGCCGGGCGCCCCGTGACGCGCAAGCGCTGGGTGAACGGCGTCGGCACCGACGAGAAGCCCGGCATGGTCTTCTTCCAGAAGGACCTCGACGACTCCACGCCCGACTGGGTCGCGCGCCAGACGATCCACCACAAGCAGCACGACAACTCCTACCCGCTGCTCAACGACGTCGCCACTCTGACCTGGCTCGCGCAGATCGCGTCACTCGAGCTGCACGTGCCGCAGTGGCGATTCACGGATGCCGGTGAGCCCGGCCACCCCGACCGCATGGTGCTCGACCTCGACCCGGGCGACGGCGTCGGGCTGCCGGAGTGCGTCGAGGTGGCGAAGCTCGTGCGCGCCGTGCTGGACGACATGGGGCTCGAGGCGGTTCCGGTCACGAGCGGCAGCAAGGGCATCCACCTCTACGCGCGGCTCGACGGCACGTCGACGTCCGACGAGGTGTCGCAGGTCGCGCACGAGCTGGCCCGCTCACTCGAGGCCGACCACCCGGACCTCGTCATCAGCACCATGCGCAAGGCCGACCGCCGCGGCAAGGTCATGGTCGACTGGAGCCAGAACAACGCGTCGAAGACCACGGTGACGCCGTACTCGCTGCGAGGCCGGTCGCGGCCCTTCGTCGCGATGCCGCGCACGTGGCGCGAGATCACCTCGGGCCGCCTGCGGCAGGTCGAGATCGGCGAAGTGCTCAAGATCCTGAAGAAGCGCGGCGACGCGGCAGAGCCTCTGATGCCCGCGAAGCCGCAGAGCGCGGACGACGCCGAGCTCGACCGGCTCGCGAAGTACCGCAGCATGCGCGACGCCGGCAAGACGCCCGAGCCGGTGCCGGCCGACGCGCCCGACTCGGGTTCCGGGCGATCGTTCGTCATTCAGAAGCACGCGGCCCGGAACCTGCACTACGACTTCCGCCTCGAGCACGCCGGCGTGCTCGTCAGCTGGGCCCTGCCGAAGGGAGTGCCGGGGCCCGGCGAGAAGAACCACCTCGCGGTGCACGTCGAGGACCACCCGCTCGAATACGGCGGATTCTCCGGCGACATTCCCAAGGGCGAGTACGGAGCGGGCCACGTCGACATCTGGGATCACGGCGAGTATGAGGCCGAGAAGTTCCGCGACAGCGAGGTCATCGCGACGCTGCACGGCCAGAAGAACGGCGGGCTCGGCGGTGAGCCGGTCAAGGTGGCGCTGATCCGGACGAAGCAGGGCGACGACGAGAAGAACTGGCTGATTCACCGCATGCGCACTGAGACGCACACTGAGACACACACTGAGACACACCCTGAGCCGCATACGGAGACGCGCACGGAGGCGCGCACGGAACCCGACAGCACGAAGAAGCCGAGGGGCGCACATCGGCCAAAGGAGTACACGCCGATGCTCGCGACGCTCAGCTCGGAGGCGAAGGTCGGCGACGGGAGCGACGCCGCCGTCGAGATGAAGTGGGACGGCGTGCGCGTGCTCGCGTACGTCCGCGACGGCAAGACGAGACTCGTGAGCCGCAACGGCATCGACATCACGACGACGTATCCCGAGCTCGCCGAGCTCGCCGATCGCACGGACGGTCACGACATCGTGCTCGACGGCGAGGTGATCGGCGTCGACAAGCGGGGCCTGCCCGACTTCGGCCTGCTGCAGCAGCGCATGCGGCTCACGAAGCCCGCCGACGTCGCGAAGGCGGCGAAGGGGGTGCCGGTCAAGTTCATGCTCTTCGACGTGCTCGAGCTCGACGGCGAGGACGTGACCGACCGCGACTACGAGGCGCGGCGTCGGATGCTTGAGGACACCGTGCGCTCGGAAGGCGAGGTGCTCGTTCCGCCCGCGTTCGACGGCACGGTCTCGGAGGGCCTCGACCGAGCACGAGAACTGCGCCTCGAAGGGATCATGGTCAAGGACCGCAGTGCGCCGTATCGGGTCGGCCGGCGGTCGGAGGCGTGGCTCAAGGTGAAGCTGCATCGCACTCAGGAGGTCGTGGTCGCCGGCTGGCGCCCGGGCAACGGCCGACGCGCGGGCACGGTCGGGTCGCTGCTGCTCGGGATCCCGGGCGACGACGGGCTGCAGTACGTGGGTCGCGTCGGCACCGGGTTCAACGACCGGGCGCTCGACGAGCTGTCGAAGCTGGCGAAGAAGCAGGAGCGCAAGACATCCGCTCTCATCGATGTCCCACGCGCCGACGCGAGGGACGCGCACTGGCTGACGCCCTCGCTCGTGGGTGAGGTCGAGTTCGCCGAGTGGACGCGCGACGGCCGACTGCGCCAGCCCTCGTGGCGGGGCCTGCGCCCCGACAAGTCACCGGACGAGGTCGTGCGGGAGGTCTAGGCGCCGCGCGCGCCTGCCGCCGTAGTGGCCGTTGCGGCAGCCGCCGCCGCGCGACGGTGGATCGGGCCGGATGCCTCGGCGAGCGCATCGCCCGAACCGCCCCAGCGCAGCGCGATGACCTGCGCGGCGATCGAGACGGCGGTCTCCTCCGGCGTGTGCGCACCGAGATCGAGGCCGATCGGGCTGCTGACGCGCGCGAGTTCGGCGTCGGTGAGGCCGGCCTCCCGCAGCCGCTGCTCGCGATCCTCATGCGTGCGCCGCGACCCCATGGCCCCGATATACGCGACCTCGGGGCCGCGCAGCGCAGCGGTGAGCAACGGCACGTCGAACTTCGGGTCGTGGGTCATCACGCAGATGATGGTGCGCTTGTCGATGCGACCGGCGTCGATCTCGCCCTGCAGGTAGCGGGCGGGCCAGTCGACGACGACCTGATCGACCTCGGGGAAGCGCGCGGGCGTCGCGAACACGGGCCGCGCGTCGCAGACCGTGACGCGGTAGCCGAGGTAGGTGCCGAGCCGCGCGAGGGCCGAGGCGAAGTCGATCGCGCCGAAGACGAGCATGCGCGGGGCGGGCGCGAAGCTGTTCACGAAGACCCGCATTCCCGAGCCCATGCGCTCGCCGTCCGGGCCGAAGCCGAGCGTCTCGGTGCGACCCTGCGCGAGCAGCCCGCGCACGTCCTCGGCGACACGCAGGTCGGCGAGGGGCGAGCCGAGACTGCCCTCGGCCGAGTCCGGCCGCACGATCAGCCGGCGACCGAGCCACGCCGGGTCGGGGTGCTCGATCACGGTCGCGACGGCGACGGGCAGATCGGCCGCGACGTCGGCGGCGATGGATTCCAGCTCGGGGTAGTCCTCACGAGAGACCGCCTCGACGAACACGTCGATGATGCCGCCGCAGCTGAGGCCCACCGCGAAGGCGTCGTCGTCGCTCACCCCATAGCGCTCGAGGATCGGCGGCGCCCCGGCGATGGCATCCGTCGCCAGCTCATAGACGGCGCCCTCGACGCAGCCGCCCGACACCGAGCCCGATGCGGTTCCGTCGGCCGTGACGAGCATGGCGGCACCCGGGTCGCGTGGCGCCGACTGGAAGGTGCGCACGACCGTGACGAGGCCGGCGGTCTCGCCCGCCCGCCAGGCCCGCAGCAGCGGATCGAGGACATCACGCATGGCGGCTCAGTCCTTCTTCTCCCGGTGGAACATCGAGCCGATCGCACCGGCCATCAGTGACGCCCCGTTCAGCGCGTTGCCCTTGCCGTTGTTACCGGCGCCCGCGCCTCCTGCGCCACCCGCGCCTCCCGCACCGCCATCGCCCGAGAGCATGTCCTGCAGGTTGCCGGCGAACACCTTCATGATCTGCTGCGAGACCGTGTTGATGACGCCCTTGCCCATGGCCGCCGCCTTGCCCGACAGCTTCAGGTCGCCGTGCACGACGCCGGTCGTCACAACGCCGGCCGCACCCTCGGCCCCGCCCGCGCCCGCACCCGCACCCGCTGCTCCAGCCTCAGCCTCGGCCTGGGTCAGCGTCACGGTCGCGGTGCCCTCGGCCGTGCCCTGACCCGCCTTCTCCTGGCCTTTGCCCTTGAAGGTGGCGACGTGGTTCACGTCGTCGCGGGACACGAGCTCGATCTGCCCGCGGTACTGCATGGTGAGCGGGCCGACCTTCACCTTGACCACGCCCTTATAAGAGGTATCGGAGAGCTTCTCGGTGAGCTCGGCCCCGGGAACGGCGCCGGCGACGCGCTCGACGTCCATCACCGTCGCCCACACCTCCTCGATCGGCGCGTTGACGCTGAAGCTGCTGTCGAGATCCATCAGTAATGTGTCCTTTCCTCTGCGATCACCGCGACCAGCTCGCGGAGCGCGGCGAAGCTATGGCCGCTCACGAACGCGTCGCAATAGGGCAGCGCCGCCGCCATCCCGCCGACCAGCGGCTGATAGCCCGGCTGCGCCTTGCGTGGATTCACCCACACGATGCGATGGGCGAGACGAGTGAGGCGCGCCATCTGCCTGCCGATCTCGGCCGGGTCGTCTTGCGCCCAGCCGTCGGAGACGATGACGACGATCGCGCCTCTCGCGATGCCGCGCCTGCCGTACTCGTCGATGAAGGAGCGGATGCCGTCGGCGAGGCGCGTACCGCCCGCCCAGTCCCTGGCACCGGCGCCCGCGCGCTCGAGGCCCCGGTCGGGGTCGCGCACCGCGAGCTGCCGGGTGAGGCGCGTGAGGCGCGTCGCGAACACGAAGGCCTCGGCGTGGCTCGTCACGACCGCCGCCTGCATGAATGAGAGGAACACCTCGGTGTACGGCTCCATCGACGCGGACACGTCGCAGAGGACCACGAGGCGTCGCGGGCGCGGGCGGGGCTCGCTGTGCAGCAGACGCACGGCATCGCCGCCGGTGCGGCGCGCGGCGCGGACCGTCCGCCGCAGGTCGAGGCGATCGCGCGAGCGCGGCGAGCGCTGCGGGCGGCGACCGGGCCGCAGCGGCGTCGCGAGCGCGAGCGCGGCGGCCAGGCGACGGATGCGGGCGAGCTCGTCCGCGTCGAGCGCGGTGAAGGCCGTCTCGTGCAACCGCTCCTCCCTGCTGCTCGCGAGCAGCACGGCATCGGTCGTCTCGCGGTCATCGGCGCCGTCACCGGATCCGGGCAGCGCGGGCGGCGTGGGGCCGTTCGCGGGCGCACCTGAGGGCGGTGCCGGCGGCCGCCAGTCGGCGGCCGCGCGGCGGCGCACCGTGTCGGCGCTCGGGGCGTTCGGATCGCCTCGAGAGTCGCTGACGTCGATCGCACCGCCGAAGACGGTGTCGAACAGCGCGTCGAAGACGGGAAGCTGATCGTGCGAGGTGACGAACACGGCCCGGCTCGCCCAGTACAGTTCGCTGCGGGTGCGCGGCGGGATGAGCCGAAGCGCCTCGACCAGCCACGCAGCGCGGTCGGGGGTCCCGGCGAGGCCCGCTCGGCGCAGCGCGCCCGAGAACGCCGCGGCGAATGCGGCGGTGTCGACGGCGAAGGCGCGCGTGTCCTCGCGTACAGACGTTCGCGACCCGAGCGTTGGCGGCTCAGGCAGCCGTGGCTCAGGCATCCGGGGCTCAGGCATCCGTTGTCACCAGCCACTCGGCACCGCGCGCGCCGACCGTCTCCAGATCGTCGCGGTTCTTCACGACAGCGCCCCACGTGAGCGCAACCGACTCGGCGTCGAGCCGGTTCACGCCGAGGACCGTGAACGCCGAGACCCAGTCGATCAGCTCGGCGACACCCGGCGGCTTCACGAGGTCGAGCGAGCGCAGCCGGGTGATCGCCGTGGCTGTCTGCACGACGAGCGGCTCGGACGCCCCGGGCACGCGCCGGCGCACGATGTCGAGCACGCGGGCAGGCGCGGGGAAGTCGATCCAGTGGTAGAGGCAGCGGCGCGTGAGCGCATCGTGCAGCTCGCGCGTGCGGTTCGAGGTGAGGATCACGATCGGCCGCTCGGTCGCCCGGATCGTGCCGAGTTCCGGCACGGTGACGGATGCCTCGGCCAGCGCCTCGAAGGTGAACGCCTCGAACTCGGCATCGGCCCGGTCGATCTCGTCGAGCAGCAGCACCGCCGGGCGCGGGCCGGGGTGCTCGATCGCCTGCAGCAGCGGCCGCTGCAAGAGGTAGTCGCGGGTGAACAGGTCGTCATCGCCGAGCGGCGTCTCGCGGGTCTCGGCGAGGCGGATCGCGAGCAGCTGCCGCTGATAGTTCCACTCGTACAGCGCCTCGCCCGCGTCGATCCCCTCGTAGCACTGCAGGCGGTAGAGCGGGGTGTCGAGCAGTTCGGCGAGCGCCTTCGCGGCCTCGGTCTTGCCGACGCCGGCCTCGCCTTCGAGGAGCAGCGGCTGACGCATCCGTACCGCCAGGAACAGCGCCGTCAGCAGACCCTCGTCTGCGAGGTACCCGCTGCGCTCCAGGCCTGCGGCGAGCGCGGCCGGGTCGGCCACAAGGGGCGCTGCGGCGTTCACGAGGACGCCGCCCGCTGCAACGCCTCGTAGTCGGCGAGCGTGTCGACGTCCCGCGGCACCGGCCCCGCGACGCGCACCCGTGCGACCGCCGTGCCGAGCCGGTCGATGAGCTTCCACACACCGCGGTCGCCGCGCAGCAGGGCCACGGCGGGAAACGTCGAGCGGGCCAGCACGAACGGATGCCCGATGCCGTCGTCGTAGCGCGTCACCGCGATCGGCGCGTTGCCGCGCCCGGCGAGCACCTCGGCGATCGTCTCGCGTCGCACCCCGGGCTGGTCGCCGAGCAGCATCACCACGCCGTCGATGTCGTCGCGTACCGCCCCAATGGCGGCCGAGATCGACGATGAGCAGCCGCTCGTGTACTCCTCATTGATCACGACGTCGAAGCCGGTCGTATCCACCCGGTCGCGCACCTCGTCGGCATAGCCGCCGAGCGCGAGCACGCGCTGCTCGAACGGGAAGCCGCGGGCGAGATCGAGCACGGCGTCGAGCAGCAGCCCGTCGCCGTAGGGCAGCAACTGCTTCGGGCTGCCGAGGCGGGACGAGCCGCCTGCCGCCAGCACCAGTGCCGCGAAGCGCGCCTCAGGCCGCGGCATAGGCGCTCGGATCGGTCACGAAGGCGGACTTGCACCCGTCGGAGCAGAACCACACGGTCGTGCCCTCGACGTCGGCGTGCGGCGTGGGGTCGGCCGCGACCACCGTCATGTGGCAGACGGGGTCGATGGCGGTGGTGGGCCCGCTGCCAGATTCAGCGACGGCGCCCTCCCCCGCGGTGGCACGGATCTGCACGAGTTGCGCGAGCACCCCGAGCGCGATCTCGGCCGGCGCCGAGCCTCCGAGCCGCAGGCCCGCCGGTGTGTGGACGCGCGGGCGCAGCTCGTCGGGCACGTTGAGCGACGCGACGACGGCGGGACCGCGCTTGGCGCTCGCGACGAGTCCGATGTACGGGATGCCGGCGATGAGCGCGCGCTCCAGCGCGGGTTCCTCGCCGCGTCCGTGCGAGGCGACGATGACAGCGGCATCCGTCTCGCCCGGTCGCCACTCCTCGCCGTCGACCAGTTCCATCTCGAAGCCGACATCGGCGCCGAGCTTCGCCAGGGCCTGCGCGACGGGCGTGCCGCCGACGACGACCACGTGCGCCACCGGCAGCACCGGTTCGAGGAACACGTCGATGGAGCCGCCGGAGAGGCACGGGTTGTGCACCTCGACGGCACCCTCGAGCTCGGTGCGCCCGACATCGCCCGGGCGCACCTGCAGCAGCAGCGGCTCGCCGCTCTCGAGGGCGTGCAGGCTGAATTCGCGAACGGATGCCTCGACGCAGTTTCCGCCGACGAATCCGGTCATCGCCCCGAGCGCGTCGATGACCGCGACGTCGCCGGCGCGCGCGCTCGTCGGGTGCTGCGTGCGCACGACGGTCGCGCGCACATACGCCTGGCGCTGCCCGGCGAGCTCGCGCTCCTTGTTCGTCACAGCAGGGGCCGCGGTCATCTAGATCGGCGCCTTCGCGTGACCCTGCATCGCATCCCAGACCCGCGCCGGGGTGCAGGGCATGTCGATGCCGGTGACTCCCGTCGGCCGCAAGGCGTCGATGACCGAGTTGACGATCGCCGCGGGCGATCCGACGGTGGCCGACTCGCCGATGCCCTTCGCGCCGATCGGGTGATGCGGCGACGGCGTCACGGTGTACCCGGTCTCCCAGTCGGGCACCTCCATCGCGGTCGGGATGAGGTAGTCCATGAACGACCCGCCGAGGTTGTTGCCGTCGGAATCGAACTCGATGATCTCCATGAGCGCCATGCCGACCCCGTCGGTGAGGCCGCCGTGCACCTGCCCCTCGATGACCATCGGGTTGATGCGGGTGCCGCAGTCGTCCACCGCGAGGAAGCGACGCACCGTCACCTTGCCGGTGTCCTTGTCGATGTCGGTGACGCAGAAGTACGCACCGTACGGGTAGGTGAGGTTCGGCGGGTCGTAGGTCACCTCGGCGTCGAGATTCCCGTCGACCCCCTCGGGCAGCTGCATGGTGCCGTGTGCCGCGAGCGCGATCTCCTGGATCGTCTTGCCCGCGCTCGGGTCGCCCTTGACGAACCAGCGGCCCTTCTCCCACTCGAGGTCCTCGGGTCGGGTCTCGAGCATCGCGGCGGCGATCAGGCGCGCCTTGTCGCGCACCTTGCGGGTGACGAGCGCGACCGCGGCGCCGCTCACGGGTGTCGAGCGGCTGCCGTAGGTGCCGAGGCCGAAGGGTGTGCGGTCGGTGTCGCCGTGGACCACATCGATGTCCTCGGGCGGAATCCCGATCTCCTCCGCAACGATCTGCGCGAAGGTCGTCTCATGCGCCTGCCCCTGGGACTGCACCGAGATGCGCACCACGGCCTTGCCGGTGGGGTGCACCCGCAGTTCGGCACCATCGGCCATGCCGAGGCCGAGGATGTCCATGTGCTTGCGCGGCCCCGCACCGACGCCCTCGGTGAAGAACGAGATGCCGATGCCCATCAGCTCCCCGCGCGCCCGCTTCTCGGCCTGCTCGCGGCGCAGCTCGTCATAGCCGATGAGCTTCATCGCGTGGTGCATGGTCTTCTCGTACTCGCCCGAGTCGTACTCGAAACCCGCCTTGTTGTCGTAGGGGAACTGGCTCGGCGCGATGAAGTTCTTGAGCCTGAGCTCGGCCGGGTCCATGTTCAACTCGATGGCCAGGCGGTCGACCATCCGCTCGACGAAGTAGCTCGCCTCAGTGACCCGGAACGAACACGCATACGCGACGCCGCCCGGTGCCTTGTTCGTGTAGACCGACGTCACCTTGCCGTACACCGACTCCCAGGTGTAGCTGCCCGGGAACAGGTTGAAGAATCCGGCCGGATACTTCGTCGGCTGCGCCGTGCCGTTGAACGCGCCGTGGTCGGCGAGCACGTTCGCGCGCAGGCCGAGCAGCTTGCCATCCTTCGTCGCCGCGATCTCGCCCTGCATGATGTAGTCGCGCGCGAACGAGGTCGACATCAGGTTCTCGGAGCGGTCCTCCATCCACTTGACGGGATGCCCCGTGACGATCGACCCGACGATCGCGAGCACGTACCCGGGGTAGATGCCGACCTTGTTCCCGAAGCCGCCGCCGATGTCGGGCGAGATCAGGTGGATCTTGTGCTCGGGGATGCCCGCGACCATGGCGATGATCGTGCGGTGCGCGTGCGGGGCCTGGCTCGTCTCGTACAGCGTGAGCTCACCTGAGACGGGGTTGAAGTCGGCGACCGCGCCGCAGGTCTCCATCGGTGCGGGGTGCACGCGCGGGTAGACGATCTCCTGCGACACGACGACCTCGGCTTTGTCGAAGACCGCCTGCGTCGCCGCCGCGTCGCCGCACTCCCAGTCGGCGATGTGGTTGTCGGTGCGTCCCTCGAGGTCGTCACGGATGACGGGCACATCGGCATCCAGCGCGTGCCGCGCGTCGACGAGCGGATCGAGAATGTCGTACTCGACGTCGATCGATTCGAGCGCATCGCGGGCCGCGTAGCGGTCGTCCGCGATGACGAAGGCCACCTCCTGCCCCTGGAAGCGCACCTTGTCGGTCGCGAGAACGGCCTGCACGTCGTACGACAGCGTCGGGATCCAGGCGAGCTTCAGAGGCTCGAGGTCCTTGCCCGTGATGACGGCGCGCACGCCGGGGCGCGCCAGTGCCTCGCTCGTGTCGATCGAGACGATGCGGGCGTGCGCGACCGGCGCGCGCAGGATCGCGCCGTGCAGCATGCCCGGCAGCACGACGTCGTCGGTGTAGTTGCCCTGCCCGCGCACGAACCGCGGGTCCTCCTTGCGCTGCAGGCGGCCGAAGCCGATCGGGCGGTCGCTGTCGGCGGCACCCGGGTTGTGCTCGTGCTCGCGCCCGTGCTCGTAGCCTGCGAGGTCGCCGTGACCGCCGTGACCGCCATGCCCATCGCCGTGCCCGTCACCTGTGCTGCCTGTCTTCGGCTCATCGACGATGGTCATGCCTGTGCTCCTTCCGTCTCGAGCGTGGTCTCAGCATCCGCTCCGTCCGGTTCCGCCGCCGCAGCGGGGTGGTCCGCGGCCCACTGCACCGCGCGCACGATCGTGGCGTAGCCGGTGCACCGGCAGATCTGGCCCGAGATCGCCTCACGGATCTCCCGCTCGGTCGGGTTCGGATTCTTGTCGAGCAGCGCGCGCGTCGTGAGCATCATGCCCGGGGTGCAGAATCCGCACTGCAGGCCGTGCTCCTCCATGAAGCCCTGCTGGATCGGGTCGAGCCGGCCGCCCTGCTCGAGCCCCTCGACCGTGCGCACGCTGTGCCCGTCGGCCATCGCCGCGAGCACGGTGCACGATTTGACGGGCTTGCCGTCGAGCTGCACCACGCACGTGCCGCAGTTCGAGGTGTCGCAGCCCCAGTGCGTTCCCGTCATGCCGAGCTCTTCGCGCAGGAAGTGCACGAGCAGCGTGCGCGGCTCGATGTCGCGCTCGATCTCGTCGCCATTGACCGTCATCGTCACGTGCATCGTCGTATCTCCTCTTCCTGGACGCCGCTTTCTGGGCGCCCTGTGCTCGCCCGAGAGCGCACTTCAGAACCTGCTCTACTCCTGGACTTCCTGCGCCCGCGCGATGGCGCGCTTCAGCACCCGCTGCGTGAGCACATCGGCGAGATGCCGCTTGTACTCCTCCGAGCCGCGCTGGTCGCTCATCGGCTCGCACGCGGCGGCGGCGGCCCGGCCGGCGGCGGCGATGAGCTCGTCAGTCGGCTGCTCCCCCCGCAGGTCGTTCTCGGCATCCGTCGCCCTGCCTTCGAGCCCGACCGCGGTCAGGCCGATCCCGACATCAGCGAGGGTGCCGTCCTCCGCGACCGTCACCGCGGCGCCCGCGGCCGTGACCGCCCAGTCGCCGACGCGTCGCTCGACCTTCTCGTACGCGCTCGACGAGCGCGGACGGATCGGGATGCGCACCTCCGTCAGCATCTCGTTGAACTCGACCGCGGTCTCGTACGGGCCGCGGGTGAAGTCCGCCATCTGGATGACCCGGTCGCCGCTCGCGCTGTGCACGACCGCCTCGGCGCCGAGCACTGTGCAGACGGTCGAGAGGTCCTCGGCCGGGTCAGCCTGGCAGAGCGACCCGCCGATCGTGCCCCGGTTGCGCACCACGGGGTCGGCGACGAAGCGCTCGGCCTCACCGATGATCGGGAAGAGCGTGCGAGCCTCGTCCGACTCGAGCAGTGTGTTGTGGCGGGTGAGCGCACCGATGACGAGCCGATCGCCGTCGCGGCGGATGAAGTCCAGCTCCTGCAGCTCGTTGATGTCGATCAGCCACTCGGGCCGAGCGAGCCGGAGCTTCATCATCGGCAGCAGGCTGTGACCGCCCGCGATCAGCCGCGCATCCTCGCCGTAGCGGGTGAGCAGCGCGAGCGCATCATCGACGCTCTGCGCTCGTGCGTAGTCGAACGGCGCCGAGATCTGCATGGCGGCCCCCTTTCCCAAGCAGCGCCGCTTGCCCCGCAACACTGCGCGCGGACCACCACCTGGTTCGCCGTCGGCAACGTTGCCCCCGAGGTTTCGGGGTGTCAACATCGTGATAAGCGAAGGGTTATCAGCAATGGCGATGACGCTGGGCCAGTTGCGCACATTTGCGCTGGTCGCACGGCACGGGTCGCTGCGCGGCGCCGCGGCCGTGCTCGGCGTGAGCGAGCCCGCGGTGTCCGCTGCGGTCGCCGCCCTGCGGGTCGAACTCGGCGATCAGCTGTTCACGCGCACCTCGTCCGGCATCACACTCACGCCCGGCGGCCGCGCCCTCGCGGAGCGCGCCGGCGAGATGGTCGGGCTCGCGGAGGCGACCCGCCGCGACGTCGCGCACGCCGCCGCGTCGGACCTCGAACTGCGCGTGCTCGCGACCGCCGCGTTCGCCGAGCACGCGGCCGGCCGCGTCTTCGACCTGTTCGGCAAGTGGGTGCCGCCCGACACGGTCGACGTGATCGTCGAGGGTGCCGAGGACATCCCGACGCTGCTGCGCGAACGGGCGTACGACATCGCGCTCGGCGCACGGCCGGCCCGGGCCGTGAGCGCCGGGCTCGAGCTGGTGCCGTTCTTCAAGTACCAGCGGGTCATGGTCGCCTCGCGCAGGCATCCGTTCGCCGCGCAGCCGGGGCCGGTGCCGCTGCGCCGGCTCCTGTCGGTGCCCTGGTTCGCGGGGCCGGGGAGCTTCGAGCCGTCGACGGAGGAGGGCCGCTGGTTCGGCCAGCTGCCCGCGCTGCCCGAGATCGTCGAGCTGACGAGCGAGACGGATGCCCTCGCCACGGTCGCCGGCGGCGAGGGGGTCATGCTCGCCCTGCGCCACACCGTCGGTCGCCTCGCCGAGCCGGGCGCCGTCGACGGGGCCGCGTCCGAGCTGGTGCGCCTTCCCGTCGCGGGCACACCGATCGCGGGTCTGTGGTGGGCGACCACCCTCGACGGAGGTCGCGCGAGCACCGAGGCGCGCATGCTTCAGCGCTTCGTCACGAACGCCGAGGCGACGACCGCGATGGTGTCGCCGACGGGGTCGCGCGGTCTCTCCCGCCGGGGCAACAAATTTCACGTCGCACTGTGGAGCTGACGCTGAGTCGATCTGCCGCGCGGTGTGAGACGCACGGCGCGAGGCGCACTGCGTGAGGCGCACTGCGTGAGGCGCACTGCGTGAGGCACGCAGTGCGACCGCAGTGAGACACGCAGTGTGAGAATCGAGTGATGCCAGGTCTCGCGCGATACTCCCGACAGCTGATGCTGCCCGGCTTCGGGTCCGCCGGGCAGAGCGCGCTCGGTGCGGCGCGCGTGCTCGTCATCGGCGCAGGCGGCCTCGGGTGCGCGGTGCTGCCGCAGCTCGCGGCGATGGGCATCGGCACGATCGGGATCGCCGACGACGACGTGGTCGACACGACGAACCTGCACCGCCAGACGCTGTACTCGGTCTCCGACGTCGGCGCTCCCAAGGCTGCGCGCGCCGCGGCGCGACTGCGTGAGCTCAACGCCGACGTCAGCGTGCGAGTGCACCTCGATCGGCTCGACTCGGCGAATGCGCTGGGCCTGTTCGCCGGCTACGACCTGGTCATCGACGGCAGCGACAATTTCCCGACCCGGTACCTGGTCGACGATGCGGCGACGCTCAGCGGCATCCCCGTGGTGTGGGGCGCCCTGCACCAGTTCGGCGGCCAGGCGGGCGTGTCGTGGTACGCCGAGGGGCCGAGCTACCGCGATCTCTTCCCCGTTCCGCCCGAGCCGGGCACCGTGCCCTCCTGCGCGGAGGCCGGCGTGCTTCCGTCGGTCTGCACCGTCGTCGGCGGGCTGCTCGTGAGCGAGGCGGTCAAGCTGATCACGGGCATCGGCCGGCCGCTGCTCGGGCGCGTGGTCGCGTACGACGCCCGCGAGGGCTCGTTCCGCGAGCTCGAATACGGCCGAGACCCCGAACGGATGCCGGTGACCCGGCTCATCGACTACGACGACTTCTGCGGACTGCCGCCCGCCACACCGAACTCACGAGAAACGGATGCTGCAACGATGACGTCCCCCACCGAACCCAACTCGCCCGACTCGGTCAACTCGGTCAACTCGCCCAACTCGGTCAACTCGCCCGGCGGCAACTCGGCCGGCAGCAACTCGGCCGGCGGCCATGACGAAGCCGCGCCGGCGGAGATCAGCCCGGCGGCACTGGCGGCGCTCCGCGCAGCGGGCGAGCCGATTCAGCTCGTCGACGTGCGCGAGCAGTGGGAGGCGGACATCGCGTCGCTCGACGGCGCAGTGCTGATCCCGCTCGGCCAGCTGCCGGCCCGCTGGAGCGAGCTCGACCCGGCGGCGCCGACGGTGCTCTACTGCCACGCCGGGGTCCGCTCGGCGCACGCCCGCGACATGCTCCGCTCGATCGACTTCGAGAATGTCAGCTCGCTCGCAGGCGGCATCGACGCGTGGTCGCGCGAGATCGACCCGGTGGTGCCGCGGTACTGATCGCTGCGGGCTGCTGCTGATCGCTGCCGGTTGCTGCTGAACCCTGTCTGCCGCTGATCGCGGCTGATCGCGGCTGACTGCTGCTGAACTCTCACCCGCCGGCGAAGGGCGGCAGCACGTCGACCGTGCCCGACACGGGAATGTCACGCCCGCGGCGCACGACGCCGCCGACGAGGAACGAGCCGGACCGCAGAATGCGCTCCATCGGCTCGCCGTAGCGCTCGAGCAGGGCATCCTGAACGGCGCCGAGCGTCGCCGGCGCGAGCAGTTCGAGCGACTCGCCCTCGCGTCCAGTCGCCTCGGTCGCCGCGGCGAAGTACCGCACGGCCACCCGCACCGACGTCGCCGCAGCGACGTCCTGCACCTCACCAGCGTGCCCGGTCCTACCAGCCCGCCCGGTCTCGGCGACGTCCTGCGCCTCAGCCACCGATCGCCCCCATCGACCGGAGCGGCGCCGCGAATCCCGGCAGCGAGATGCCGTGCCCGGATTGCTTGTTCCACATGGCGGCGCGCCAGCGACGGGCGATCCGAGCATCCGTCGCCCCCTCGCGCAGCAGCGCGCGCAAGTCGGTCTCATCGTCGCCGAACAGGCACGAACGCACCGTGCCCTCAGCGGTGATCCGCGTGCGGTCGCAGGCATCGCAGAAGGTGCGCGTGACGGACGCGATGATGCCGAGCGTGGCGGGGCCGCCGTCGACGAGCCACTCCTCGGCGGGGGACGCGGGGTCGTCGCGGCCCACTTCCGCGAGGTCGAAGTGCTCACCGAGCACCGCGATCAGCTCGGCCGCGGTGACCATGTGGTCACGCGCCCAGTTGTGGTCGGCGTCGAGCGGCATCTGCTCGATGAACCGCAGTTGAGCGCCGTGCTCGATCGCCCAGGCGAGCAGTTGGGGGGCATCCGCCAGCGTCTCGCGCATCATGACGGCGTTCAGCTTGAGCGGCGTGATTCCCGCGGCTTTCGCGGCACGGATGCCCGCCAGCACGGAATCGAGGCGATCGCGCCGGGTGAGCCGCGCGAAGTGCTCAGGGTTCACCGTGTCGAGTGAGATGTTCACGCGGTCCAGCCCGGCAGCCAACAACGCGGGCAGCCGGTGGTCGAGGCCGATGCCGTTCGTCGTGATCGACAGGTCGGCGTCGGGCGCCGCCGCACGGCTCGCGCCGATGATCTCGGCGAGGTCGTGACGCATGAGCGGCTCACCGCCGGTGAAGCGCACCTCGCGCACACCGAGTTCGCGCACGGCAACGCCGACGACCCGACCGATCTCGTCGGGCCGCAGCAGATCGTCCCGGTCGATGGGCGGCAACCCCTGCTCGGGCATGCAGTACGTGCAGCGCAGCGAACAGCGCTCGGTGACCGAGACGCGCAGATCCCGCGCGATGCGCCCGAAGCGATCCACCAACTCAGGAACGTCGGGCCGATCGTCGGCCGGCGGATCGGCGCGAGGGTCGCGCCGAAGCTGCGGAATGCCCAGCGCGATCGAGGTCATTGCGTCACGATAACCCCGGTGACGTATCGTCGCATGGTGCAGATCCTCGCCAGCGTGAGCGCCGAGCCGATCTCGACGGCGGCGGTCGAGGCGTTCGTGCAGGCATCCGTCAACGGCGCGATCGTCACATTCGCGGGCGTCGTGCGCGATCACGACGGCGGTCGCCCGGTCAGCGCGCTCGAGTACGAGGCCCACCCCGACGCGGAGCGATTCCTCGCCGAATGCTGCCGCGAGGTCGCGGCCTCGACCGGCCTTCGCGTGGCGGCGATCCACCGTGTGGGCGCGCTCGAGGTCGGTGACACCGCGCTCGTCGCAGCGGTCGCCGCGCCCCACCGTCGTGAGGCGTTCGCGGCGTGCGCCGAACTCGTCGAGCTGATCAAGCAGCGCGTGCCGATCTGGAAGCGACAGCGCTTCGACGACGGGGTCTCGGAGTGGGTCGGGCTCTGAGCCGGCAGTGGCGCGCTATGCCGCGCTATGCCGCCTGCGGCAGCTTCGCGAGCGCGTCCTCGACGGCGACCCACGAGAGCATCGCGCACTTGACCCGCGCGATGTAGCGCGACGCGCCCTGCAGCACGACCGCGTCTCCGAGCCGTTCCTCGTCACCCTCGATGGTGCCGCGGGAACGCATCATCTCGCGGAACTCGTCGACGCGGCTGCGCAGGTCGGCAGGCTCGAGCTCGTCGACGAGGTCAGAGAGCAACGATGCGGATGCCTGAGAGATCGCGCACCCGTGGCCCTCCCAGCTGAGCGCCTCGATGCGATCCCCCGCGTCGTTGAGATGGACCCGAACGGTGACCTCATCGCCACAGGTGGGGTTCAGCTGGTGCGATTCCGCGGCGGCTCCATCGCGCAACCCGAAGTGATGCGGGGTGCGCGCGTGATCCATGATCGTCTCGCGGTACAGGTCTTCGAGGTCGTCGCTCACAGTGTGTCTACGCTACGCCGCGCGTGCGCAAATATGCCTGCGCGACGTGGGGTGGTGCGATGACGGGTGCGTTGACCGGGCCGGCGCCGAGTTATTCACAGGTGACACGATTTTCGCGTGAGTGTCGGTGGTTTGTTCTATCCTAAAGGTACCGATTTCGGCGATGGAAGGGGGCGACATGACTCGAGCCGACGGCCTGGCCGGCGATGATCCGGCAGCCGACGACGCAAGCGACGCCGACGCAACCGCCAGCGACGCCAGCGACGCCATGGCGCGCGTCACCGCTCTGCTTCCACTGGCCCCTGCGCGGCTCGCCGATCAGCAGCTGCTGGGCGCGCTCGAGCTCGTCGAAGAGCTCTCGCGCCACGTCGATTCGCTGCAGCTCGCGCTCACCCACGAACTCGACGTGCGCTCGGAAGGCGCCCCTGACGGCGAGCAGTCACTTGCGCACAAACTCGGCCAGCGCGGCCCGGCACAAGCGTTGGAGATGGTGACGAGGTCGACCGCGCGCGAGGCCGCACGTCGAGTGCGCGCCTCTCGAAAGCTGCGCGCGTTCCCGCTCGTGCACGAGGCGCTGACGGCCGGCGAGATCGGACTCGAGCACGCCGAGGCGATCATGGTGCCCCTCGGGAAGGCGGCTCGCGTCGCGGCGAGCGACGCGGTGACGACGGCCGAGGCCTCGCTCGTTGAGTCCGCCCGCGCCATTTCGGCCGACCTCGTGGCCGAGCAGGCGAAGCTCTGGCAGCTACGGCTCGATCAAGACGGAATCGAGCCGAGTTTCGAACGAATCATCGAGCAGCGCCACTTCACGATCGGCAAGGTCGTGGACGGTCTGGCAAAGGTTTCGGGTCTCCTTCCGGCGACCCACGTCGCGGCTGTTCAGTCGGTCCTCGACGCCTATGCCAACCCTCGCGCGAAGGTTCAGTTCCGGCCCGCCGGCGATGACACGGCTGGCGATGACACCAGCGACGAGCCGCTCCTGCCGCGCGATCTGCGCAACGCCGGCCAGAAGCGGGCGGATGCCTTGCGCGACGTGTTCGCGGCACAGGCCCGCGCCGACCAGACCCCCGAGCTCGGCGGCGATCACCCCTCCGTGTGGGTACGCACCACCGAGGCCGAGCTCGCCGCGGGGCGCGGGCTGGCGTTCCTCGACGGCGTCGCCGAGCCGGTTCCCGTGTCCGTCGCCGATCAGGCGGCGTGCACGGGCGGCGTGCAGGAAGTGATCTTCGACGACAACGGCGAGGTGCTGCGGCTCGGCCGCACTCGTCGCGCGTTCACCCATCGACAGCGCCGTGCGCTCACCCTGCGCGATGGGAATACGTGCATCATCCCCGGCTGCAGCACCCCGGCTCGGTGGTGCGAGGTGCATCACGTAACCAACCATAAAGACGGTGGCCGCACTGACATCGACAACGCTGTGCACCTCTGCTGGTTCCATCACCACGAGATCGATGCCGGCCCGTGGCGGGTGCAGATGCTGAGCGGCAGACCACAGGTCAGGTGGGTCTACGGCTCACACGCATCCGAGTGGCTATGGGCCGCACCGCCACCACTTACCGTCGCCGCGCCGCCCGGCTGACCTGTCGCCGCGTTGACCGGCGCTGGTGTTCACCGCTGGTACTCGTGCACCGCTTTCAGTCGTGCACCGCTTGCTCAGTCGTGCACCGCTGTTCAGTCGTGCACTACGGCGCGGGTCGCCTCAGACAGCCGCGCCTTCAGTTCTGCTGCGGTCAGCCGCGGCCCGTAGCCCGGGGTGTTGCGCTCGATGCGCCAGCTCTCGGCCACCGAGCCGACGTCGACCGCGTCGAAGCCGAGCTCGTCGTAGAAGTTGCGTGCCCACTCCAGCGCGTCCGCGTGGTCGCTCGCGATGGCGATCGCGCGACGCCCCGGGTCACCGGCCGGCGCCGCATGCACCGGGATGTGCTTCCAGTTGATGTGGTTGAACGTCTTCACCACGTGCGAGGTCGGCAGGTGGTCCTGCAGCAGGCCCGTCGTCGTGGCGCGCTCCTCGTCGATCGCAGCGATCCGACCGTCGCGCACCGGGTAGTAGTTGTTCGTCTCGAGCACGATCTTGCCCGCGAGCGGCTGGGGATCGATCTGCCAGATGTTCTTCAACGGAATCGAGACGATCGCAACATCAGCGGCGGCGGATGCTTCGGCAGCCCACGCCGCACGCGCCTTCGGGCCGATCTCGGCCACGAGGTCTGCGAGGGTTTCCGGCGCCCGGGAGTTGCTGACGACGACGTCATATCCGAGCTGAGCTGCGAGGCGCGCGAGGGTGCCGCCGATCTGACCGGCACCGACGAATCCGAGAGTTGTCATGCTCGGCGTAACCACGGCGGTCACGTGACGATTCCCCTGCCGCCGCGAGTCCCCTGCGGCGGCGAGACGCGAAACGCGAAACCGCGGTGTTACGGAATGCGACTAGCTCGCTTTGCCTTGGTGCACCCGCCACGTAACTTCGAGACACCAAGCCCCGCTGGAAGTAGGTGAAGCCATGTCCCGCACGATCTCGTCGACAGTCCTCCCCATCCAGCGCGCCATGGCCGGCGCCACGCCCTCGGCGTGGCGCGACGGGCTGGTTGTCGAGGCATCCGGCGCGACGGCATCCGTCGTGTTCCTTGACGGGGCCGTCGCCACACTCCGGGTGGTGGGCCCTGCCGTGGAACTCATTGCAGGGGAACCGGTGGCCTACCACCCGGTTGCAGAGCTGCTCGACGCCGCCCGCCTGGTGACAACCGCTCGAGTCGCGTAGCGCCCGAACTGGCTTGTAGCCAGCAGGCGCCGCTCAATCGCAACGCAGTCATCCGGCGCTACGCAGCAGCGCTACACAGTCAGCGAGCGCTACGCGTTATCCAGCGCTACGCAGTCATCGAGGCCATGACGGCCTCGCACTTCGCCACCATGTCGTCGCACGCCATGGCGCAGTAGCGGCACATCTCGTCCATCTCGGCGTGCATGCGGCACTCCGCCGCGCAGGCCTTGCCCATGGTCATGCAGGCCATCAGCATCGTCTGCATCACGTCCATGTTCATGCCCATGGGGCGCATCATCATGCGCATGCCGGCGTCGGCGAGGTTCGCCATGTTCGAGCACATCGCTGCGCAGGTGGCCATCTCGGCACCCATCGACATGTCCGTTGCGGCACACATCGTCGCCGCCATTGAGCAGGAGTTCATCGCCTGGATGCACTCCTGCATCGCGCCCATGTCCATGTGCATGTCCATCGGCATGCTGTCCATGCTCATGGACTGGGCCATGGACTGGGCCATGGACTTCATCATCTCCATCGTGTCCACGTCGGTCTCCGTTTCGCTCGTTCGCTCGCGCTGGTCGTGGTGCGGCGCATCCGGCCGCGTGACGGCGCATCCGGCCGTGTTACGAAATATTACGGTGCCAGCGGAGTCGCCGCGAGGGTGATTCGGGTCATTCGGGCTGTTGGGGCTGTTGGGGCTGCTCGGGCTGCTCGGGCTGCTCGGGCTGTCTGGCGCGCGCCGGCTGCCGGCCGGCTGCGTGGCCGTCGCCGTGGAATCCCACGAGGGGTGTCGGCAGCGAGCTGCACGAGCTGCTCGCCGTGGAAGAGCCACTCCCTGGAGACGTGATAACGACTGCCAGACAGGACGTCGATCGCGGCCGACGCCTGGTGCGACTCCACGGTGGCGAGGACCCAGATGTAGTCGGCCCCGCACGCTGACGGCAGCGCCCGAGTGAAGGGTCTGCCGACACTCCAGAGCCCGCTCGCCTTCGTATACGGAACGGCGAGTGTGACATCCGTCATGCCTGCGAATGCCGCGGGGTAGATGTCCGCGATGACCTGCGAGGTGGCGACCTTGTGCGCATGGGCCGCCCCGAACACGACGGCGTCGCGAGCGCCCGCAGGCTCGGCTTTCCTTGCCGCCGCGACCGTGGCGGCGATCGTGTTCCAGGTATCCGCTTCACGGGCACCAGGCGTGCGCTGCGCCGCCCAAGTCGGCGCGACGATCGCAAGAAGAACGGCGACGATACTCGCGGTGCACAGTCCCGGGCGCCAACGGATCCACGCGGCAGGCGCCGCGATCAGCAGGGCCATCGCCGGGGCGGTGAAGGCCACGTAGCGCGGCACATAGACGTGCGCCCCGAACCCGGTCAGGACGAGCAGGATGCCGGTGGGAACCACGAGCCAGGGCAGGCAGATGGTGACGAGCGAGGCGGTGGCACTGGCACCCCCGGTAGCGCTGGCGTCGCCGGTGGCACTGGCGCCGGGGCTGGCGGTGGCACTGGCGTCGCCGGCGGCACTGGCGCGGCGTCGCCAGGCCCAGACACCGCCGATTGTGGCGACGGCCGCGGCGGTCCACCCGATGATCGCAAGGGGCACGCTTCCTTGGAAGTACTGGACCTCGAGGACACCGGTGATCGTGTTCGCCGACAGCCCCGGGATCCAGGACACCTGCCCCTTCTCGCGCATCTCGAGGAGGGCGATGGGAGCCCATGCTGCTATCGCAACAGCGGACGCGAGACCTAAGCGCACCATTGCGCTCAGCGCGCGCGGGCGCCTCCGGATCGCGGGGAGGGCCACGCTGCCGGCGAGTCCGATGCACACCATGATCAGGTAGCCGAAGACGTACTGGCTCGCGGCGGCCATCACCGCGAAGGCGAGCCACCACGGCCACGAGCGCTCTTCTCGCAGAGTCCGGTCGCGCGCAGCGAGGAACAGGAGAACGAGTCCGGTGGCGAGGGCCATCGTCAGCTCGTACTCGCGACCCCAGTAGCCCTCCCACATCGTGATCGGCAGCACGGCGAAGACGACGCCTGCGGCGACGCCGACGCGCAGACCGGAGAGACGGCTCCCGAGCATCACCACGAGCCCCGCAGCAACACCGGCGGCGATGCTCGCCGGGGTGCGCAGCGCCATGGGCGTGTAGCCGAACACGCCCAGCCACAGGTGCATGAACGCGTAGTACGTGGCGTGCACCGCGTCGACGTGGTGGATTTCGGTCCAGAACGCACTCCACGGCCGGCGTGCGGAGACCACAGTCGCCGCCTCATTGAAGTCGAGTGACGGCACCCAGCTCAGGGCGAATGACACGACGAACCCGAACCCGGCAACCGTGAGCGCCGACCAGCGCCGGGCATTCATCCGCCGGGCAGGCATTCGCCAGGCAGGCATTCGCCAGGCATCCATTCGCCGGGCACTCATTCCGTCCACGGTATGGATGGTGGGCTCGGGTGCCGAAGAATTCACACAGCCGCAGGCAGCCCCCGAACTCCCAGAAAAGTCTGGGCAGAGCGAACCGCTGGTCGAAGGCGGCCGACCTTGGCGACCGCACTGATCGATTAGCGCATTCTGAGTCGCGCTTCGCTTAGTTGGCCTGAAAGCGCTGTTAGCCCAACAGCCACAGCTGCTAGCCCAACAGCCACAGCAGCGACAACAGTCACAACAGCAAGCACGACGCGCGGGGGTGAAATGGTCGACATCGAAGGCACGCCGGTCATCGGCGCGCAAGTACTGTGCGTTGACCTCGACGAGACCCTCATCAGATCGGATCTGCTGTGGGAGGCGACCGTCCGGTTCCTCGCCGGCAACCCGCTACGGGTGATCGCGGTGATCGCGATGGTGCTGCGCGGACCTGCGCGGCTCAAGAGTTGGCTCGCCGCTCGCGTCTCTCTCGAGGCCGAGCTGCTGCCGTACAACCAGGCTGTGGTCGCTCTGGTGACTGCGGCGCGGGCGGACGGTGCGCACACCGTACTGGCGACCGCATCACCGGAGCCCTACGCCCGTCAGGTCGCGGATGCGCTGGGCATTTTCGACGAGGTCATCGCGACCGAAGGCGGCGTGAACCTGTCTGGTCGTGCCAAGGCGCAGGCGCTCATCGAACGGTTCGGTGAGCGGGGCTTCACCTACGCCGGCAATTCCCAGCGCGATCTGAACGTGTGGCGACACGCGGGCCGGGCCATTTCGGTGGATGCTTCCGCCGCCGTGCAGTCGGGGATCGCAACGATGGGGATCGAGTCTGAGAATCTGCGCACTCCGCGTCCGTCCTGGCGGGTGTGGCTGCGGCAGGTGCGCCTTCATCAATCCGTCAAGAACGCCCTTGTGTTCGTGCCCCTCCTCGCGAGTCTCCGGGAACGCAGCTGGGCCGACGCGGGAGAGAGCGTCCTCGCGTTCGTCGCATTCACACTGCTGACCTCCGTCGTGTACATCTGGAACGACCTGAGCGACCTGGACTCCGACCGCGCTCACGCGACGAAGCGCTATCGGCCGCTGGCTTCGGGGACGATCGGCATCCCCCAGGCCCTAGTGGTCTGCGTCCTGTGCGGTGCCGGCGCGTTCGTCACCGCTCTGTTCCTCAACCCGCTTGTCGCTGCGATCCTCGCGCTGTACCTGGTCACGACCTCGTGTTACTCGGCGTTCGTGAAGCGCATCGCCGTCGCAGACGTCATCGTCCTCGCGGCCCTCTACATCATTCGCGTTCTGGCCGGCTGTGCCGCTCTGCTCATCGTCCCGTCGGTGTGGCTGCTGCTGTACTGCGTCTTCATCTTCTTCAGCCTGGCGTTGATGAAGCGCTGCGCGGAGCTCGGCCGACGAGTGGACACCGCCCGCAGCGGCCGCGGATATCTTCCGAAGGACCGTGGGGTGCTGACATCCCTCGGTATCACCTCGGGGGTCGCATCGATTCTGGTGTTCGGCCTGTACATCAACAGTCTCGCCGCCGACCGTCTGTACGACGCGCCTGTGCTGTTATGGCTTGCCGTTCCGGTGCTGCTCTACTGGATCGCCCGCGCCTGGATGCTGACCGACCGCGGTTCGATGCACGACGACCCCGTGGTCTTCGCGCTGCGCGACCCCGCGAGCGTCATCACCGCGGGCGTGCTCGCCGCGATCGCGGCCGCGGCAGTGGTGGTGCCGCTATGACGCGCGAGACTCGGGTGAGCTCATGGGGGCGCCTGCGACACGACCCGCACCAGGTGATCGCGCTGCGGGACCGTAGGACTGCGGGGTCACTCATCGCGGCCTCGTCACTTCCGGGACTCGCCGTCGGCATGGAGCGCAGCTACGGTGACGTCTCGACGAACCGGGGCGGAACCCTCTGGGACTGCCGCGGGCTGGACAAGTTCCTCGCGTTCGACGAGGACACCGGCATCCTCAGCTGCGAGTCGGGCGTGCTGCTGCGCGACATCCAAGCGACGTTCTCGTCGCGCGGGTGGATGCTGCCGGTGACGCCGGGCACCGCGCTCGTGACCGTCGGGGGCGCGATCGCCAATGACGTGCACGGCAAGAACCATCACGTGGCCGGCTCGTTCGGGAACCACGTCCTCAGCGTGACGTTGCTGCGCACCGACGGCGAGATCATCGAGTGCAGCCCGACGGAGAACCCGGACTGGTTCGCCGCGACGGTCGGCGGCCTCGGGCTCACTGGAGTCATCCTGGAAGCGACAGTGCAGCTGGCGCGGGTGCCAGGGCTGTGGCTCGCCGTCGAGAGGCTCGTCTTCGAGAGCCTCGATGAGTTCTTCGAGCTCTCCGAGGCGAGCTCGGCCACGTTCCCCTACACCGTTGCCTGGATCGACATCACCACCGACGGCGGCCGGCGCGGGATTCTCACGCGCGCGACCCCCACTGATGGAGCCGGGCCTGATGGGCGCGGGCCTGATGACCGCAGGCGTGGTGGGCGCGGGCCTGATGAGCGCAGCACTCGTCCCCTCGGAGTGCCGTTGGTCCCGCCGTTCTCGCTCGTGAACCGTGCGACGCTCCCGGCGCTGAACCGCGCCTACTTCCACCTGCAGAAGCGCTCCGCGGGCCGCTCGGTCGAGCACTACCGCACGTTCTTCTACCCGCTGGATGCGATCGCGAACTGGAACCGGCTGTATGGACCGAGGGGCTTCTATCAGCATCAAAGCGTCATTCCCCCGGCGAGTGCCCGGGAGGCGACGCGCGAGATCCTGGCAGAGATCGGGAAGACCGGGACCGGTTCCTTCCTCGGCGTGCTGAAGACCATGGGCACCACCCCGCCGGTCGGCATGCTGAGCTTCGCCGCGCCCGGGGTCAGCGTCGCCCTCGACTTCCCGGCGGCCTCGCCGGAGACGCCTGCGTTGCTGGAGCGACTCGACCGCATCGTCGCGACCGCCGAAGGCCGCATCTACCCCGCCAAGGACGCGCGAATGCCGCGCGAGCTGTTCCGTGCGGGCTATCCGCGTATCGACGAGTTCGCGACCTACCGGGACCCGGGCATCGCCTCGGATCTAGCGCGACGACTTCTGGGGAGTTGAGTGATGACCACACGACGCATCGTCGTCATCGGGGGCACCTCGGTGATAGCTCAGCACGTGCTGCGCGCGTGGCTGGCCGCCGGACCCGCATCGGTTCATCTGATCGGGCGGCACGCACAGCGCCTGCAGGATGTGCAGCGGGACCTCACCGTGCGCCACCCCGAATCGCACTTCACATTCGAGGCCGTCGACCTGGTGGACGTCGACGAGATCGACAGGACGGTTGCCCGAATGGTTGCGCGGACGGTGGATGCCGGGGAGCCGGACATCGTCCTGATCGCGCACGGCTCGCTGGGCTCGCAGGAGACCGCCCAGCAGGACCTGCGCGCAGCTCACGAGCAGCTCGTCGTCACGGGCGTCTCGCCTGCGCTCTGGCTGGAGGCATTCGCCGATCGGATGACGCACGGCACGCTCGCGATCGTCGGGTCGGTCGCCGGGGACCGCGGCCGCCGCAGCAACTACCTCTACGGCGCGGGCAAGAGCCTCATCGAACACGTAGCTCAGGGGCTGCAGCACCGCTTCGCCTCCACCGAGCTGCACATCGTGCTGATCAAACCGGGCCCCACGCGCACACCGATGACCGACCAGCTCGCGCAGTTCGGCGCCCGGCTCGCGGACGTGCAGGACGTCGCCGAGCGAATCGCCGCCGCCGTGATCGCTCGTCGCCCGGTCGTCTATGCCCCCGCGGTCTGGCGCCCGATCATGGCCGCGGTGCGCAGCATCCCCCGTCCGATCTTCAACCGGCTCGACCTATGAGCCAGAACCAAGGAGCTTCACGCATGCGCCTTCGCCAGCCGAGCGCCGAAACCGGCCTCGACCGCGAGCTCAGTAGGCAGCCACGCGCGGTCCACGCGGCTCTCGCCGCCCTCGTCATCGTTGTGGTCATCGTCATCGCGTGGCTCGGCATCTCGCTAGCGGGGGCGCTGACCGCTCCGGGGACGGACCCGACCTCCGCCCGGGTGGCCGAGTGGGGGCGCCAGCACGGCCTCGGCTGGGCCGTGACCGGCATGGAACAGGCCCAGTACCAGCTGAGCAAACCCAAGACCGGCGGGGTCGTCGCCGGCGGCCTGCCCACGATCGGCAAGTCCTCCGCCAGGACCCGGCCGAACGCATCCGCCAGTCAGCCGGCGACTGGCCACGCAACGGCGACTGGCCAGGCGACGACCACAGCTCCCCCGCCGCCGCTCGCGCCGCTCGTGCACACGACCACGCTCGCCGGCGAGGGCGCGTGGCACGACCTGTTCGCGGTGCACGGGCGCACGGCGGCCCGCGTCGCATTCCTGCGGCCGGACTCGCTGCACACCTCCTATTACGTTCAGGTGATCTGGATGGACCCCCGCCTCGTCTCGTTCACGCTCTACCCGGGCTACAAGGTGCCCGGCGCTGTGGCCGGGGCCGCGAACCGCATCCCGACGGCGAAGCTCGGCTCCGTGCTCGCCACCTTCAACTCGGGATTCCTCATGACCGACGCCCGGGGCGGATATTGGCAGAACGGTCACGCGGTCGTCCCGTTGCGCACAGGCGCCGCATCAATGGTCTTCACCACGGATGGGCACGTCCGAGTGGAGTCATGGCCGGGCGGGGCTCCCGGGCCCGGAATCGCCGCTGTCCGGCAGAATCTCGACCCGCTCATCCAGCACGGCGTGATCTCGCCCGCAGCAACCCAGGCCAACGCGGCGGCCTGGGGCCGCACGGTGGGCAACCTCGCTTATGTCTGGCGTAGCGGCATCGGCGTGCGCGCCGACGGCTCGATCGTCTCGGTCGTCGGACCGGCGATGGACGTGGAGACTCTGGCCAATGTGCTTCATGACGCGGGCGCCGTCACGGCGATGGAGCTCGACATCAACCCATCCTGGACGAACTACATCACGTACACGCATCCGTCATCGACGACCGCCATGCCCACTCTGCTGCCGCCGGCGAACCCTTACGTGCACGCCGATCGCTACCTGCAGCCGTCATCACGCGACTTCGTCGCGGTCTATCCGCGCTGACGAGCCCGTGTGAGCCCCGCAGACCCGCCTCGCGGCAGACGTGAACCGCTTGAGCCGGCGGAGATCGCCGACGCAGGAGTGTTCGCCGCGCTGGCCGTCGTGGTCGCATCCGTCGGGGCGTTTCTCCCTCATCTCGGCGTGATCGAGTTGCTCGCCGTCGTGCCGTTTGCGATCGTGGGCGTCCGCAACCGGGCTCGCGCGGTGATGGCGGCGGCGGTCGCCGCGGGATTCCTCACTTTTCTGGTGGCAGGAGTCAGCGCCACCGGCGTGGTCGCCGCGAGCGCGGTTCTCGGCGGCCTGTGCGGGGTCGTTCGCCGCCACCGGCGGGGCGCGGGAACGGTCGGACTGGTTGCGGCCGGCTTGGCGCCGTTGAGCGCGGCAGCAGCCGTAGGCCTGCTGTATGTGTTCGCGAGTGCGCGAGAACTGGCCTTCGCCTCGATGCGAACGAGCATGCTCGGCGCCGTGCGCGTCGCCGAGGCACTCGGAGCGCCGAACGCCGACGGTCGCCTGCTGATGACCGCGGTCGATGCCGGGCTCGCCGCGTGGCCGGTCCTCATTGCCGGCGCCGTACTCGTCCTCGTGCCGATCGGGATGCTCGCCACGAACGCATTCGTCGTCGTGATCATGCAGCGGGTGGAGTGGATCGCGCGAGCGGATCCGATCACGCGTGCATTCCATGCGGCAGCGGTGGCGGGGATGCCGATCGCCCCGGTGCCCGTTGAACTGCTCGGCGTGGGGTTCCGTCATCCGTCGATGACGGACCCGGCCCTCGAGGGCGTTGACCTCAGGATCAATCCGGGCGAGTTCGTCGCGATCGTCGGCCCGAACGGCGCCGGCAAATCGACGCTCGCCGCCGTGCTGGCCGGAGCCGAACCCACGAGCGGCGCTGTACGGCGGCCCGGTGCGCCCGGCCTGGGTCGGCCGGGTGGAACGGCAATCGTCACCCAACGGCCGGAGACCAGCATCATCGGCAGCACGGTCGCCGAAGACGTGCGGTGGGGGCTGCTCGCGAATTCGCGGGTGGGTGTGGGCAGGGATGTGGGTGTGGGCAGGGGCGGGGATGTGGGTGTGGGCAGGGGCGGGGACGTAGACGTGGACCGGCTGCTCGATACCGTCGGTCTCTCCGGGGCGGCGTCGCAGAGCACGGAGACGCTGTCCGGCGGTCAGCTGCAGCGTCTCGCGATCGCCGCGGCGCTCGCGCGGCGCCCGGCGCTGCTGATCTCCGACGAGTGCACGGCGATGGTCGACTCCGATGGCCGCGCGGCGCTGCTCGATCTGTTGGCGACGCTGCCCCGGCGGACGGGGGCAGCGGTGGTGCACATCACGCACGACGCGACCGAGGCGTCGCGCGCGGACCGTGTGATCCACCTCGACGCAGGTCGCGTCGTCAAGGCAGGTCGCGTCGTTAGGACAGGTCGCGTCGTCGAGACAGGTCGCGTCGTCGAAGCAGACCGCGTCGTCGAGACAGATCGGGTCGTCGAAGCTCCTCAGGCGGAGGCGGGCGACCGCTCCGGCGACCCGGTGCTCTCCGCCCATGACGTCGCTCACCGCTTCGACGCAGGGACCCCTTGGGAGGTCGTCGCCCTGCGCAGCGTGAACCTGGACATCTACGCCGGTGAAGCGGTCGTGATCAGAGGCCGCAATGGTTCGGGCAAATCGACGCTCGCCTGGGTATTAGTCGGCCTGCTGCGGCCCACCACCGGGTCGGTGCTGATCGATGGGCGTCCGGTCGCCGAGAAC
Organism: Gryllotalpicola reticulitermitis; assembly: GCF_042651345.1. NCBI lineage: Bacteria > Bacillati > Actinomycetota > Actinomycetes > Micrococcales > Microbacteriaceae > Gryllotalpicola > Gryllotalpicola reticulitermitis. The sequence continues at coordinate 1,239,205 of NZ_JBHSCN010000005.1, read as the reverse complement.
GCCGGCGCCATCGCCGTGTCGTTCCAGCACGCGCGTTTGCAGCTGCAGCAGCGGACGGTCGGCGACGACATCCTCGCCGCCGCGGGCGTCGACCCGCACTCATCGCCTGATCGGGGGCTGGTCACCGAGAGTCTCGAACGCGTCGGCCTGAGTCCGGCTCTGGCGGCTCGGACGATCGACGAGTTGAGTGGCGGTCAGATGCGTCGAGTCGCGCTGGCGGGCTTGCTCGCCGCCAAGCCGCGGGTCCTCATTCTCGATGAGCCGCTGGCCGGACTCGACCGCGATAGCCGACGCGACCTCGTCGAACTCCTCGAACGACTGCGTCGGGACGATCACCTCACGCTCGTCATCATCTCTCACGACTTCGACGATCTCGAGCGCGTCTGCACCCGCACAGTCGAGATGGTTGACGGGGTGACGACCGGTTCGAGTGCGGGCGACCACTCGCCCCAACCGCGGCGTCTCCGCCGTGGCCCGCTGGTGTTCCGCACGATCCCCGGAACATCACCGCTGCATCGCGTGAGCGCGGTGGCGAAGCTGCTCGCCGTGGCTGCTGCCACCGTCGGTGCCATCCTCCTTCCAAATTGGTACAGCATTGCGGCGCTGGCAGTCCTGGTCGCGGTCGGAACTCTCGCGGCCCGCCCGCCGCTTTCGGCCATTCCACGGATGCCGTGGTCGCTGTTCGGGTTCCTCGTCGTCTTGGGGGTCACGGCGGCCTTCGGCGGCAATATCGTCCCGTACCTCCAGTCGCTCATCCTCACCGCGCTGTTCCTGGCGATGACGCTTCTCGTGGTCTGGACCACCCGCGTTGAGGCGCTCCCGGCGGCGTTCGTCCGGATTGCCCGCCCCGCGCGGGCGCTCGGCGCACCCGTTGACGAGTGGGCCCACAGCCTCGGCCTGGCGGTGCGCACACTGCCCCTGCTACGCCAAGAGCTGCGAGTGGTCATGGCCGCGCGTCAGTTGCGGCTCCGCGCGCGGCGCGGGAGTGGCGGCAGCCGCCAGCGGGCAGCGTCGCGCGGGCACGAGCTGCTCAACCTCACCGTCGCAGTGATCGCGTCGAGTGCGCGCCGCGCCTCCGATCTCGGTCGAGCCGCCACTCAGCGCGGCGGGATGCAGCCGGTGCGGCCCGCACGGCCTTCACGGCCTGCACGACCTGCACGGTCTGCACGGTCTGCACGGTCTGCACGGTCTGCGCGACGCGCGCAGCGGCGAGGGGACAACGTCACTCCCGAATGAGTCCCGACGAGCTATCACTCGTACCGGGGCGGTCCGGCGGTGCCGCTGGGGAGGTTGTTACGCGCAGTGTTACGCACGCGAGTACAAGTGGGGGCTGGTTGTTTACGGGGCCCGGCGCGCAGGGAGAACGCTGCCGGGCCCCCGCCACCCGCGCTTGCGCGAGCAGCGTCCACTCAACCCGGGGCGACTCTATCGGGCCGCCGGCTAAGAATCCGTTAAGCCGGTGATTTGCGACACGGCGCGGACGCAACTCGAACACAGCACGGCCGCAGCGCCAGGCGATCCGCCGCAAGAATAAGCCCCTCTGATCGAAGAATCCCTGACCAAAGGGGCTTTCTGGTAGCGGGAGCGGGACTTGAACCCGCGACACCACGATTATGAGCCGTGTGCTCTAACCACCTGAGCTATCCCGCCGCAGCTCTCGAAGAGCAGCTCTCGAAGAGCAAAGCCATTGAAGAGCAGAGCCCCGAGTCAGGATTGAACTGACGACCCCTTCCTTACCATGGAAGTGCTCTACCACTGAGCTATCGGGGCGTTCGCCTTGGTGTGGAGCACCTGCTGGCAACCTGAAGATCATAACAGAGCCGACTGCCCGAGCCGAAACCAGGGCGCCGCACGCCACCCGGTAACGTGGCCGTATGGCAGCGCAATGGTGGCGGTCGGCCGTTATCTATCAGGTGTACCCCCGGTCCTTCGCAGATTCCGACGGTGACGGCGTCGGCGACCTGCCCGGCATCACGAGCCGGCTGGGAAGCATCCGCGATCTGGGCGCCGACGCCATCTGGCTGTCACCGTTCATGACGTCGCCTCAGCACGACGCCGGTTACGACGTGGCCGACTATTGCGACGTCGACCCGCTGTTCGGCACGCTCGGGGACTTCGACGCGATGATCGCGCGCGCCACCGACCTGGACCTTCGGGTCATTATCGACCTCGTTCCGAACCACACGTCGTCCGACCACGTCTGGTTCCAGGCCGCGCTCGCAGCCGGCCCCGGGTCGGCCGAACGCGACTGGTACATGTTCCGCGACGGCAAGGGGTCCGACGGAAACGTGCCGCCGAACAACTGGCAGTCGGTCTTCGGCGGCTCCGCATGGACGCGGGTCACCGAGTCCGACGGCACGCCGGGGCAGTGGTACCTGCACCTGTTCGACATCTCCCAGCCCGACCTCAACTGGCACTCGAAGTTCGTGCGCGCCGCGTTCCGCGACATCCTGCGTTTCTGGCTCGACCGCGGCGTCGACGGCTTCCGTGTCGACGTCGCCCACGGGCTGGTCAAGGCCGACGGGCTGCCCGACTACACGCCGCCCGCGGCGGTCGGCACGACGCCGGGTGCCGGCGGCTCGATGGGCGGCGCGACGGGCGGCCGCCCCGGCGCCGAGGACGCCGAAGACGAAGAGCCGCTCGCACCCTACTGGGGTCAGGACGGCGTGCATGAGATCTACCGCGAGTGGCACGAGGTCCTCGCCGAGTACGACGGCGACCGCGCCCTCTGCGGTGAGGCGTGGGTCGAGCCGCTGTCGCGCCTCGCGCTGTGGGTGCGCCCCGACGAGATGCAGCAGACCTTCAACTTCACGTACCTCGAGACACCGTGGAGGGCGCAGGCGCTGCGCGAAGTCGTCCGTTCATCGATCGATGAATTCGGGGCGGTCGGCGCTCCGTCGACCTGGGTGCTGTCGAACCACGATGTCGTGCGGCACGCCACCCGGCTGTCGCTCACCGTCGACAGCCCGCAGGGCGCGGGCCTGGGGCCGCGTGACCTGAAGCACGTGCCCGAGCGTCACTTCGGGCTGCGACGGGCTCGCGCCGCGACTGCGCTGATGCTTGCGCTGCCGGGCTCGGCCTACATCTACCAGGGCGAGGAACTCGGTCTTCCCGAGGTCGTCGACCTTCCTGACGACGCGAGGCAGGACCCGACCTGGTTCCGTACGGGCGGCGAGCGATACGGGCGAGACGGATGTCGGGTGCCGATCCCCTGGGAAGCCGACGCCCCTGCGTACGGCTTCAGTCCGACCGGCGCGTCGTGGCTGCCGCAGCCGGCGCTCTGGGCCGAATACGCACGCGATGTGCAGGAATCCGACCCCGCATCGCCGCTCGCGATGTACCGCGAGCTGATCGAGGTGCGCCGCCAGCGTCAGCTCGGCCTCGGCACCCTTGAGTTCCTCGACGGCTACGGCGAGGACGTCATCGCGTTGCGCAACGGCCAGGTGACGGTGATCGCGAACCTCGGCGGGTGGGACATCCAGGTCCCCGACGGCCGCGTGATCGGCGCGAGCGAGCCGGTCGGGCGCAACCTCGCGCCGGACACGACAGTGTGGGTCGTGACCGACTAGCCGCGTCGTCCCGCGTCGGCGGCGCCCAGAGCGTCGGCGGTGCCCAGAGCACTGTCGGGGTCCTGCGCGTCACCGTCGAGCGAGTACCGCACACCGTATTCCGCGATCACACGCCGCACCCCCGTCGGCACCTGAAGCCGGCGCGGGCTGAAGGTGTGGATCGGGAAGACGACGCGCGGTGCGATCCGCTCGATCATGGCGTGCAGATCGTCCGCCGAGGCGTGTCCGCTCGAACCCAGGAACCGCAGCTCGACCCCGAGCCTGTCGAGCCACGCGGTGAAGGGGCGCCACCAGGCGTCGAATTCGCCGAGCGGCTGGCCGTTGGAATGCAGCAGCACGTCGCCCGGCACGATCGGCAGATCGAGCAGGCTCGGCAGGTCGTGCGGGTCGGGCATCACGACGAAGCGGTCCGGTTGCGCGTGCACGTCGTTGAGCGAGACGGTCGTCAACTGGAATCCGTCGGCGCGCGCGGCCGCGATCGCCTTCAGGTGCGCGGATGCCTGCGGCCGGCTCTCGTCCCACGTCACGACATCCGACCAGCCGAGGCGTGCGAACAGCGCGGCGATCTGACCGCTCCACACGAGGGTGCGCCCTGCGCGACTCGCGGCGTACCGGAACTGGAGCGCGCGAGCGGCGTTCCGCGGATAGAGCGCGAGAAGCACCAGCCCACGCTGCGTCTCGAGCGTCGCGCGGAATCGCTCGACGATGTCGTGCTCACCGGCCGGCCGGTCGCCGAGCGGCTCCCACGAGAGCGAAGTGCCCTCCGTGACCAGCACGTCGACGCCGGCAACGCGCTCGGCGAAGTCGTGACTCAGATAGTCCTCGTCGCCGTGGAAGCGCAGGTCGCCCGTGAACGCCACACGGCCGTCGGGGGTGGTGACGAGGAATCCGCACGCGCCCGGCACGTCGTGGTCGACGGGAAGCGCCTGCACCGTGATCTCGCCCACGCTGACGAGCTCGCCGAACTCGATGACGCGCCAATCGGGCTCGGCGCCGAGCACGCCGTCGCCGCTCGCGTGAAGCGCGCGGAGCAGGGCCACGGTCTGCGCCGTCGCGTAGATCGGGACGGACGGTCGCACGAATCCGGCGAGCCCCATGTGGTCGAGGTGGGCATGGCTGATGAAGAGGGCGTGAGGGCCGGCGGCCGGCTCCAGCAGCTCGGCGGTGGCCGCGTCAGTCGCGATGTCGGTGGCGAGATCGGTGGCGGGATCGGCGGGGAGATCGGCGGGGAGATCGGCGGAGAGATCGTCTGCCACATCAGCTGTGAAATCGGCGGGGAGATCGGCTGCGCCATCAGCTGCGACGCCAGCGCGCAGCCAGCGGGGATCGTAGAGGCCGGGGATGCGTGGCGCCGCGCCGATCCGGAGCAGGTCGGCCAGCTCGCGGCCCGGCCGAGATCCGAGCCCGACGGGTGCGGCCATGAGGTCGTCGCCGTTCGGGATCTCGAGGCCCATGTCGAGCTGCACGCGCGCACGCACGCGACCGGACTCGCCGCCCCCATGGCTGATCTCGATTTTCGACGAACCGATCACCCCGAGGCCGCCGAAGAACTCGATCGTCGTGTGGGCGGCGTTCTTGTGAGCGGGGTTCGCGCGGGCGGTGTTCGCGCGGGCGGTGTTCGTGCGGGCGGTGTTCGTGCGGGCGGTGGCGCGGGCATCCGTCATCGAATTGCTCCTGAGGTCGAGTAGAGGCCGGTCACGAAGTATCTCTGGAGGAACAGGAACAGGACGACGATCGGGATCGTGGTGAAGACGACCGCCGCGGAGAGTGTCGTCCAGTCGGTTCCATTCACCCCGTAGAAGGCGTTCAGGCCCACTTCGATCGGCCGGATCGACGGACTCGTGGTCATGATGTAGGGCCACACGAAGGCATTCCACGACCCCATGAAGGTGTTGAGACCGACGAGGATCAGCGACGGCCGGGCGAGAGGCCCCGCGATCTGGAACGCCATGCGCAGCGGTCCGGCGCCGTCGACCTGGGCGGCGTCGAAGATCTCGGTCGGGATCGACAGGAAGAACTGCCTCAGCAGGAAGATGCCGAACACGGATGCGCCGAACGGAAGGATCTGGATCCAGTAGGTGTCGAGCAGGTGGAGCCGCGAGGCGATCACGTAGTTGGGGATGATGAGCACCGTCTGGGGGACCATCATCACGCAGAGCACGAGAAGGAACAGGGCGGTGCGCCCGAGGAAGCGCATGCGGGCGAAGGCGAATCCGGCGAGGATCGAGGTGGTGAGCACCAGCGCGACCGTGCACGCGCCGATGAACACCGTGTTGATGAAATATCGCACCCACGGCGCAGCCGACCACGCGGCGGCATAGTTGCTCCACTGCCAATCCGGCCAGAACGCCGGCGGGAAGCGGTACACCTCGCCGCGGCTCGACAGGCTGGTGTTCAGCACCCAGAGGAGCGGTGCGAGGAACGCCAGCCCGACGACCATGGCGATGATGACCAGCACGACCTGGCCTCGCCGGATCCGTCTTCTTTTCATGCCTGTTCTGCGTACCTGTTCTGCGTACCTGTTCTGTTGTGTTCTGCGTGCCCGGCTACTGGTCGGACGCCATGACCTTCTCGGCCTTGTCCTGCGCGTCCTTCAGCGCGGCCGTGGGGGTCGCGTTGCCGGCGAGCGCCGACTGCAGAGCGGCCGCAAGGTCACCCTCGGCCTCGTCCACCCACGCGTAGGGCGGTTCGGCCGACGAGTCGGCGAGGTCCTTGCTCGCGAAGGTGACGTACGGATTCTTGGCGATGTAGTCCTTCATGTCCGCCAGGTCGAGCGTCTTCGGGTTGACCGGCAGGTAGCCGGTGGCTTGCGCCCACGCGCTCTGCGTCTCGGCATCCGTCAAGAACTGCATGTATTTCCACGCGGCGGCCTTCTGGTCGTCGCTCGCGTTGCTGAACATGGCGATGTTGGTTCCGTTGATCTGGTTGACGCGCGTGCCGTCCTCGGCCCCCGGCACGGGCGCGACGGCCACCTGGAACTTGCCGCCGACGGCCTGCTGGTCGTAGTAGAAGCTCGTCGACGTCGAGATGTCGAACGCACCCTTCTGCGCGCCGAGCGCAGTCTCGCCCGGGTAGTTGGTACCGGTCTGCACGGCGCCGGCCTTCTTGAGGTCGACGAGGTAGTCGAGCGCCTTGACGGCGGCGGGCGAGTCGAACTGCGGCGTGCCGTCGTTCTTGAAGACGGGCGTGCCGTCGGCCTGCGCGATCAGCTCGAAGATGGTCGTGCCGCCGGCGGGGCCCGACGACGAGCCCGGGTCGATCGGAAGCGCGACGACGCCGTTCTTCGAGACCGCCTTGGCCACGGCGGCGAACTGCGTCCACGTGGTCGGCACGCTCTGGCCGGCCGCCTTCAGCATGTCGGGGTTGTAGAACGTGACGACCGTGCTCGCGTTGAACGGCCACATGTACATCGTCTTGCCGATGTAGAGGCTGTTCTTGATGCCCTTGTAGAGACCCTCGGCCGCGGACGGATCTGCGGCGGCGTAGGCGGTCAACGGCTCGAGCACGTCCGACTGCGCATATGCGGCGGCCCAGTTGCCGTACACCTGCGAAATGGTCGGCGGGCTGCCCGCCGTGACGGCGGCGTCGACCTTCGTCTTGAGGGTGCCGTAGTCCGGTTGGGGCTGAAGCGTGACCGTGATGTTGGGATTCTTCTGCTCGAACTGCTGCGTGAGCTTGTCGAGCTCGGTCTTGAGGGAGCCGGAGGACATGGCCTCGGCGAAGGTGATGGTGACCTTCTTGTTCGGGGCGAGGGTGGGAGCGCTCTTCGAGGAGTTCGAGGAACCGGAGGAGTTGGAGGAGTTGGACGCAGAGCCGGCGGACGAGCATCCGGTCAGCGCGAGTGCGGTGATCGCCGCGCCCGCCGCGAGGACGGACAGGGTTGCGCGGGTGGTGCGCTTCATGAGGTGGTGGCCTTTCTCAGAGATTGAGAGCGGTTGTGGTGAGTGCGGTTGTGATGAATGCGGTTGTGGTGAGAGCGGTTCTGACGAGTGCGATTTCGGTGATGGGAGTCGGAAGACGATGTGCCGCCCTGCAGGCGCAGCTGAAGGATGCTGAGCGCTGCGGTGACGACGAAGAGCACGACGGCGAGCGCGGCCGCGTACCCCGTGTTCGAGAACACGAACGCCTGCTGGTAAAGCTGGAAGCCGAGCGTCGCGGTGGCATAGCCGGGTCCGCCCCCGGTCATGACGAAGAACTGCGTGAACGCCTGCAGGCTCCCCACGGATTCGATGAGCAGCACGAGCGTGACGACCGGTCGCAGTTGCGGGAAGGTGACGTGCCAGAACTCCTGCCACGCGTTGGCCCCGTCGAGTTCGGCCGCCTCGGACAATTCCCCCGAGATGGTCGTCAGACCGCCGAGGAACACGATCGTCACGAAGCCGAGCTCATGCCAGAGCGAGTACACGAGCACCGCGGGCATCGCCCAGTCGGAGTTCCCGAGCCAGTCGATGTTCTTATGGCCCGTCGCGTGCACGACGAGGTTCGCGAGGCCGAACTGCGGGTTGAAGATCCACACCCACACGAGCGAGGTCGCGACGATCGGCGTGACGTGCGGGAGGAACACCATCGTGCGCGCCGAGGTGAGCCACCGGCCGCCCCGAGCGAGCAGCAGTGCGAACACCAGCCCGAGGGCGGTACCGCCGATCACCATTCCGGCGACGTAGTAGAACGACACCCCGAGGGTCGACCAGAAGCTCGGGTTACCCGTGCCGGTGAATACCGTCTGATAGTTCTCGAGGCCGATGAACTTCGACAGCGCCGGGTTGAACTTGTTCCACTTGAACAGCGACAGCGCGAAGGTATAGGCCGTCGGCCCGATCGAGAAGACGAGGAAGATCAGCAGCGCCGGCAGCACGAAGAGGTACGCCACAGGAGAGCGTAGGGTTCCCCGATTTCCCGTGCGCACGTTGCTCCCCCGAGCCGGTTCGACGGCGCGGGCCTGAGCCCGTACCCCCTGGCCCGTGGCCAAGATTCGACCGTACCGTGCGGTCCGTTACGCGCTCGGGGCCGGGTTATGACCCCGAGGTGAACTCTGCGAGCGCCGAATTCGTGCCGAACGGCCCCTGTCAGACGCCGAACTCGACCAGCAGCGGCTCGAGTTGCGCGAACAGCGCGGGTTCAGCGGCGAGCGCGAATCGGTCGGTCACCGGGGCGCCGCTGAGACCCGCGACCTGTGCTCCCGCCTCGGCCGCGATGAGTGCGCCCGCGGCGTGATCCCACGGCTGCAGGCCGCGCTCGTAGTACGCGTCGAGGCGCCCGGCGGCGACGGAGCAGAGGTCGAGCGCCGCTGATCCGATGCGGCGGATGTCGCGCACACGCGGCAGCAACTGCGACACGACGGATGCCTGCTCAGCACGGCGCTCGGCGCGATAGCCGAACCCGGTGCCGACCAGCGCGACCGACATGTCCTTGCCCGTCGCGACCTCGAGTCGCCGGTCGCCGAGGTACGCGCCGCCTCCGCGCACGGCGGTGTAGACCTCGCCGAGGACGGGGTTCACGACCACGCCCGCGAGAGCGGTCCATTCGCCGGGATCGGCGCCGCCTTCGACCGCCGCGATCGAGATCGCGTAGGCCGGAATGTCGTAGAGGTAGTTCACCGTGCCGTCGATCGGGTCCACGACCCAGGTGATGCCCGTCGCGGCGGCCGCGTCGGGAGTGGCACCCGCGCCGGTCTCCTCGCCGAAGAATCCGTCACCCGGCCGCGCCTGCGCGAGCAGCGACCGGATCAGCGCCTCGGACGCCTTGTCCGCCTCGGTCACCACGTCGACCGGCGACGACTTCAGGCCGGCGACGTCGACGCCCTCGCGGCGTTTGCTGCGCACGAGCTCGGCCGCGGCGAGGGCGGTCGTGCGGGCGATCTCGAGCAGTTCGGCAGGGTTCGCAGGGTTCGCAGGATTCGCGGCGTTCGCGGGGGTCGGCGCGCTCTCGGCAGTCACCCTCCGAGCGTACGGGCGCGATGCCGGATAGCGAAGCGGCCGCCCCATACACCTGATTCATAACCGGGGGCAACGCCGTTGCCAGCCTCCGCGACGAATGTAGTCATCGATATCGGGGTGCGTGACCGGTATTCCTCCATAGCGGGCGGGCCCCTGAGATGTGCGACTCAGTGGGCCCGCCATTCTTTTACCCTGCTGTGCCCTGTTGCGCAGCACGACTAATGCCCTACTCTGGCGGCGATCCCGCGGCGATCAGAATGCCGACCGGGGCACATAGTTGGGGGTATTCACGTATGTCTGGTTTTCCGCCGCCGCCGTCTGGGCCGCCGACCCCGCCAGGGCCGCCCGTCCCTCCGCCACCGCCCGCACAGTACGGTTCCGGGGCGTATGCCGGTGGTGGCGAGCCGCCGCTCGACCAGCCGTACTACGGAGCGCCGTTCGCCGCCGCATTCCGCCGGTTCTGGACTAAGTACGCCACGTTCTCGGGCCGCGCGAGCCGCTCTGAGTATTGGTGGTGGTACCTGATCGGCTTCATCGTGAACGCCGTGCTCAGCGGCCTCCGCAATATCCACGGTCCCGTCGGCGTTATCTTCGGCGTGATCGAGGGGATCTGGGGTCTCGCGATCATTGTGCCCACACTGGCGTTGCTTTGGCGACGGCTCCACGACACCAATCGCAGTGGCATCTGGGCGCTCGCCCCGATCATCTTTGCCGTGGTCGGCGCGATCCTCGCGGCGGTCGGTGCCGTGGTCGCAATCGCGGGCGCTCACGGCATTGGCGGTGTTCTTCTTCTGGTGGGCGGCATTGTCGCGATAGTTGGCAGCATCGTGCTGCTCATCTTCACCCTGCAGGGGCCGAAGCCGGAGGGGGCGCGCTTCGACCGCTGAGGCGATTTTGATCGCGTTGCGGCAACCCTGAGGTCCAGAGCGGTCCGCGGGCGTTATGGAGACGATCCGGAGACGATGTTGAGCGACTCCTGACCAGCGAGTGCGGCGAACCTTCGGCGCGACCCGCAGACTTGATACCAGCGGCACCCGAAGCCGCGACCTCAACCCCAAGAACCCATACGCAGCCCGCGCCTCACCCGAAGAGGAGCGGGCTGAGTTGGTTAACGAAACAGGGGAGGGATCCTTCGGCAAGTGCAAGCATGACCGGTGTGACGTTCTCACATGATCTCGCCCCGTTGCTCGTCTTCTATGTGGCGGTGGCCGTGCTTGCGGTCCTCGTCTGGTGTCTGATCGTCTACCTCGTCCTCCGGCTCGCCATCACACACGGGCTTCGAGCGCATCAGCGGTGGATCGACGACGGTAAGCCGTAGCAACCGACCAAACAAAAGAAACCCGGCCAGATATGGTGTCTGACCGGGACTTTTGCACGAGTGGCGAGTGAGGGATTCGAACCCCCGAAGGCTAAGCCGGCTGATTTACAGTCAGATCCCTTTGGCCGCTTGGGTAACTCGCCGTTGACGCTCCCGACCGCGTGTATTCACCCGGCCGAAGGCGCGTCCCAATGTTACTCGGGGCTTGCGCTCCCACGAAATCGGGGGCAGAGCTCACACCTGCGGCAAGCCGCGCGCATGCGTCGACGACCAGAGCGCACGCCTTCAATAAGCTGGACCGCATGGCAGATTCCTCATTCGACATCGTCAGCAAAGTCGACAAGATGGAGGCCGACAACGCGGTCAATCAGGCCAAGAAAGAGATCGAGCAGCGCTACGACTTCAAGGGTGTCGGCGCTTCCGTCGACTGGTCTGGCGAGCAGCTCCTGCTGAAGGCCAGCTCCGAAGAGCGCGTCACCGCAGTGCTCGACGTGCTTCAGTCGAAGCTGATCAAGCGCGGCATCTCCCTCAAGTCCCTCGACGCCGGCTCGCCGTTCCCCAGCGGCAAGGAGTATCGCATCGAGGCCAAGCTCAAGAACGGCATCGAGCAGGACGACGCGAAGAAGATCTCCAAGATCATCCGCGACGAGGCGCCCAAGTCGATCAAGAGCCAGATTCAGGGCGACGAGCTGCGGGTGTCGTCGAAGTCACGGGACGACCTGCAGGCGACGATCGCCCTGCTCAAAGGCAAGGACCTCGACGTCGACCTTCAGTTCACGAACTTCCGGTAGAGCGCGCAACCCCTGCCTGATCAGCATCGGCGTTGCCAGCGTCGGTGTGACCAGCATCCGTATTATTTGGCGACCTTCGCCGTCGCGGCCGAGATCTCGGTCGATGAGGTGTAGCCCGACCTCGAGCCCGTCACGCGCACGGTGATCGTCTTCTGATACTGCGCGCTCGTCAGCTTGAACGACGTGCCTGTCGCCTTCGAGATCGCCGACCCGTTCGCGTACCACTGGTACTTCAGCGTGGCGCCCGTGCTCCAGGTTCCCGCGCTCGCTTTGAGTGTCGATCCGACCTTCGCGGTGCCCGAGATCTTCGGCTTCGGGCCGCTTACGAGGCCCGAGGTCACCTTCGCCGTCCCTGCCGAGGTGTGTGAGGCCGTCGTGTAGGCGGTCTTCTTACCCGTCACCTTCAACGTGATCGCGAGGCCGTGCTGGGCCGTGGTCAGTCCGAATGTCTTGCCCGTGGCGCCCGCGATCGCCGTGCCCCCGGCCAGCCACTGGTAGCTGAGCGACGTGCCGGAGGTCCAGGTGCCCGGAACCGCGGTGAGCTTCTGGCCCACCGCCGCGACGCCCGAGATCTTGGGCGTCGGGGCCGTCAGAGCCCCCGGAGCGACGCCCTTGGTCGCGGCCGACTTCTTCGTGCTCGATGTGTAGCCCGAGCGCGAGCCGGTCACACCCAGGGTGATCTTGGTGCCGAGCTGTGAGGCAGCCGGCGTGAAGGTCGACTTGGTGGCGCCCGATACGGCCTTCGCGTTCGCGTACCACTGGTACGCGAGCTTCGCGCCGGCCGACCAGGTGCCCGGCTTCGCCGTGAGCGCCTTGCCGACCTGCGCGGTGCCGCTGATCGTCGGGGTCGGGCCGCTGATCAGGCCGGCGGTGACCTTCCCGGTCGCCTTCGAGGTCTTCGCGACCGACGTGTAACCGCTGCGCTTGCCGGTCACCCGAACCGTGATCGTCTTGCCCTTCTGCGCACTGGTCAGGTGGAAGGTCGAGCCGGTCGCCTTCGAGATCGCCGCGCCCGACGCGTACCACTGGTACGAGAACGAGACGCCTGAGGTCCACGTGCCACGTGCCGCGGTGAGCGTCTGGCCGACGGCCGCCGTGCCGGAGATCGTGGGCGTGGCGGCGCTCAGCGTGCCGAGCGCGGCGGCCTTCGTCGACGCGGAGGTCTTCGCCACGCTCGTGTAACCGGTCTGACTGCCCGTCACGACGACCTTGAACGTCTTGCCCGCATAGCTGGAAGGAACGGTGTAGTGCACCGAGGTCGCCCCCGAGATCTTCGTCGTGCCGACATACCACTGGTACGCGAATTTCGTTCCGGACGTCCACGTGCCCGGCACCGCGGTCAGCGTGTCGCCGACCTTGACGGTGCCCGAGATGGTCGGCGTGGGGGCGGTGAGCGTGCCGGCCGCGACCTTCGCGGTGGCCGACGACGTGACGGATGTCGAGTCGAATCCGCTCTTCGTGCCGGTGACCACGACGGTGATCGCTGCGCCGTACTGGGTGCCGGCCAGAGTGAGCGACGTGCCCGTCGCACCTGAGATCGCCACGCCGCCGGCGTACCACTGGTAGCCGAGCGACGCACCGGTCGGCCAGCCGGTGGCCGAGGCGGTGAGCTTGGAGCCGACCCTCGCCGTACCCGAGATCGCGACCTTGCCGGCCGGCAGCGAAGCGGCCGCAGTGTTGGTGAGCACCGCATTGATGCCGGTGACCGCGGACGCCGTCGTCGACGACGCCGTGACCGCGACCGGGGTGGCGGTTGCGGCCGACGAGCCGTCCTTCCACCACTGGGCGCGGTACTGCCCGATGCCGATCCCCCAGGCGCCGGTGTCACGGAAGCTCACCGCGTAGCTCCCAGCCGGCAGACCCATGATCGTGTAGGTGCCGTTGAGCTCGGTGTTCGCGCTGGCCACGACCTGAGCCACGCCGCCCGCGGTAGCCGCGGTCGAGGTCGCGATGACCTCGACGCCGCTGAGCCCGTGCTGCGTCGAGTCGGTGACAGTGCCCGAGATCGTCGCGCCGTGACTGAGCGGGATCGTGATCGGCGTGGCCGTCGCGCCCGCGGCGAGGGTGATGGCCGACGGCGCGCCGCCCGCGGTTGCGCTGTAGTAGCTGACCGCGGCGGCGGAGATCGGGCTGGCCGCGTAGCTGGGGTCGGCCTCAACCCGATAGCTTCCCGGCACCATTCCGGTGACGGAGAAGGCGCCGGACGCATCCGTCGTCATCCAGTACGTGTCGGCGCCGGCCGCGTAGGGCGTGGCGCCGTCGTATACCTCGATCGAGACGCCCGCGGCGGGCTTGCCGTCGAGGGTCACCTTCCCCGCGAGCGTGGCGCCGAGCGGCAGTGCGATGTTCTTGCCTGTGCTCGCCGCGCCCGCGGTGACGGCCACCTTGGTCGCCGTCGCCGCCGTATAGCCGCCGCCGTAGTACGCCGCCGAGACGCTGCTTGCACCAGCCGAAGGGCTCGCCTCGACGACATACGAGCCCGTCGCGAGGCCGGTCACTTCATAGCTGCCGTCGGCGCCGGTCGTCGCCCAGCCCACGCTGGCGCCCTTGGTGTCATAGACGCTGATGCTGACGCCGGCCAGGTCGGACTTCGTGGTCGCGTCGGTGACGGTTCCCGTGATGGATCCGCCCTCGACAAGCGCGATGTTGAGACCCGTGACCTTGGCGCCGGCGGTGACCGATACCGCCTTCGCGGTCGCGCCGCCGTACCAGGCGGAGCTCAGCAGCGTCGAGACGTACGAGTTCGTCGCCTCGATCGTGTAGCTGCCCGGCGCGACGCCGTCAATGCTGTATGCACCGGTGGCATCCGGTACGGCCGACGCCATCTCGACGCCGTTCGAGTTGAAGACGAACACAGTGAAGTTCGCAGCGTCGGCACCCGCGCCGGTGATCTGACCGGAGAGGGAGCCGGGCTTCACGAACGAACTGGGCACCGCGAGCGCGGCCGCCGCTACCGTCTGACCGTAACCGGAGAGGTTCACCGTCACGGCGTTCTGGGCGCCCGCTCCTGCAGTCGCGGCGGGCTCCACATCAGGCCCGGAGTCTTGCACGAGCTCGAGAAGGCGAGTACCGGGAGTCAGGCCGTCGATCTCGAACGTGCCGTTGGCTGCGACCTGGGCCGTGCCGAGGAGGTTGCCATCGAGGTCGAGCGCCTGCACCTCGACCGTGCCCAGTGCTGCGCTCATACCCGTGACCGTGCCGGTGATCGAGTCGGAGGCCAGCAGCGTCACGTTCGCCGTCGCGGTGCTGCCGGCAGCACCCGTCGTGACCGTCTTCCCGGCATCCGCCCGCGCCGCGCTCGGGTACCACGTACCCAGCAGGCCGCTGTCGACCGGCATCACCATGATCGTGTACGCGACGCCGGGGGTGAGGTCGCTGAACTCATAGGTGCCGTTCGCCGCGATGGAGGCGGAGTCGGTGTCGCCCGCCGGGTCGGTCGCAATGACGTACGACGCCTCGACGTTCGTACTGGACACGGTGCCGTCGAAGGCCGCACCCGACGGCGTGCGTACGGTGCCGGAGATCGTGGCGACGCCGCCGAGGTCGAGCGCCGGTCCCGTCTGTGCACTGGGACTCGCCGCAACAGTGAGGGTCTTGACAGCCGAACTGCGCGTGCCGACGGTCGCCTGCAGCGAATAGCTGCCAACCGGCAGGTCTGTGAAGGTGTACGCCGTGCCCTCGACGTCGGCCCAGTAGCGCTCGCCGCTCGCCGACGTCGCCAGCACCTGAGCCCCCGACGCTCCATTCAGATCGGTGAGCGAGCCCGCGATGGTGTTCGGCGTGGCGAGCGCGATGGTGACCGTGGTCGTTCCTGAGGTGATCTTCACGGTCGTACTCGCGTTGAGGTAGCCGAGCGCCGAGGCAGTCAGCGTGTACGTGCCGGGAGCCAGACCCCCGAGCGTGCCGGAGTCGCCGTAACCGTAGGCGGCGGTGGCTCCCGCGGAGTTCGTGACAGTGAGGGAGACGTAGTTCAGCTCGGTGATGGCCTTGCCGGCAGAGTCAGTCAGCGTGTACGCGAGCGAACCGAGCTGGGCGACCGTGAAGTCGACGCCGGACTTGATGCGCCCAGCAGCAGTGGTGACGTTCAGCTGAGTCGCCTGAAGTTCGCTGCTCACGGCCGGGTACCAGATCGGGGCGATCGAGGAGGAGTTCTGGCTCTGGGCGTGCAGGCGGTAGCTGCCCGCGCCGAGGCCCGAGATCGTGTAGTCGCCGTTGATGTCCGTGTCGGCTGTTGCCACGTCATCACCGGACTGGTCGTACGCGTCGATCTGGACATTCGCGAGGCCGGTCCCACTCGCGTTCTGGACATGTCCCGTGATCTCATAGCCGGGTTGCAGCGCGATGTTCTGCGTCACCGTGCTGCCGGCGGCGCCGACCGTCACATCGACGGAGCTCTGCTGGTATCCGGCACCGCCGCCGTAATACGTCGCCGAGAGCGAATACCCTCCCGCAGGAAGCCCCGTGAGGGTGTAGCTGCCGTCCGAGGAGGTCTGGGCGTAGTAGTAGCCACCCGCACCGGTGCCGGACACGCCATACGCCTGAACGCTGCCCTCGGCGATGGGCGAGCCGGTGGAGGCGTCCGTCACTTTTCCGGTGATCGTCGAGCCTTCGGCCAGCTTCACGTTCTCACCGGTGATCGTCTGCGTGCCGGTGACCGTGATCGTGGTCGGGTTGGCATTGCCGCCGACGTAGTTCGCGATGTAGTTCGCGCCCGTCGGAGGGGATGCCTGAATCTGGTAGCTGCCCGGCGCGACGCCCGTGAAGCTGTACGCACCCGTGCTGTCGCTCGAGGTGTACCAACCGCCGCCGTTGGCGGTGGAGACAAGTTGAAGG
This sequence comes from Gryllotalpicola reticulitermitis, assembly GCF_042651345.1. Classification (NCBI taxonomy): domain Bacteria; kingdom Bacillati; phylum Actinomycetota; class Actinomycetes; order Micrococcales; family Microbacteriaceae; genus Gryllotalpicola; species Gryllotalpicola reticulitermitis. Next base: position 1,222,758 of record NZ_JBHSCN010000005.1, on the reverse strand, counting down.
GACGCGTTCGCGATCGGGGCGCCGGTCGACGCATCCGTCACCGTTCCCGAGATCGTCGCCGCGGGCGCAAGGGTGAAGTTGATGCCGCTCACCGTGCCGCCGTTGCTCACTGTGATCGGCGTGGCGTCGGCCTGGGAATCGGCCCCCTGCCACCACTGCCCGAGATAGCTGACCGGCAGACCGCTTGCGTCGGCCTGGACGGTGTACTGGCCGGCGGCGAGGCCCGTGACCTGGAACGCGCCCGTGTCGTCGGTACTGACGCTTTGGCCATCGCCATTCGAGTCCCAGACGGTGATCTGCACGTTCGCGAGCGCCGTGCCGTTCGAGCCCTTGACCGTGCCCGTGATGGTGCCGAGCTTCTGCAGCGTCGCGTTGTCCTGTGCCGTGCCGCCGGTCGTCACCGTGATCGTTCCGATGGCGTCGGCATAGCCCTGCGACGAGATGTCGACGGTGTAGGTGCCCGCAGCGAGACCGGCCACGGAATATGCGCCGGTCTGATCCGCTGACGCGTTGCCCACCGAGTCGCCGTCGGCGTCGGTGACGGAGATCGAGACGTAGTTCTGAGAGAGGTCGGCACCGTCGGAGAGCTTGACCGTGCCGGCGATCGTTCCACCGGCCGTGAGCACGAAGTTCTTACCCGTCGTCGCGGCCCCGGTGGTCACAGAGATCGCCTTCGCCGACGCGCGGGAGGTTGCGCCCGAGTACCACTGCTGCGCCCAGCCGTCGCCCTGGTCGGTGGCGAGCACGTAGTAGCTGCCTGTGGTCAGGCCACCGATGACGTACGTGCTGCCATTGAACGACGCGTTGGATGAGACCGGGTTCCAGTTCGAGTCGTAGACCGCGAACGATGCGCTGCCCGGCTGCGCCCCGCCTGGTCCGGTCAGCGTGCCGGTGATCGAGCCGGCCTTGGTCATGGTCGCATTGATGCCGGTCTGGGTGGCGCCTGCGGCGAGAACGATGGGGGTCGCCGACGAGTAGTCGGTGGTGTTCTTCCAGTACTGGGTGAGGTACGTGCCGTCCCAGTCGTTGAACGAGACGATGTACGAGCCGGCCGGCACGCCGGTGAACGAGTACGCGCCGGTCGAGCTCGGGCTGGTGTCGTTGCTGTACGAGTAGTCCGCGTTCTGAATGCTCACGTCGATGAGCGAGCTCGGGTCGCCGCCGCCCTGCAGCGTGACGGTGCCGCTGACGGTGCCTGTTGTTGCTGTCGCTGCTGTAGCTGCCGTGGCGGCTTTGGCTGCTGGGGTGGCTTTGGCTGCTGGGGTGGCTTTGGCTGCTGGGGTGGCGACTGACGTCGAGGGCCCTGCGCGGGTCGCCTTCGGTGACGGGGTCACGGACGGGGTCGGTGCAAGGGTCGCCGTCGGCACCGGCGTCGCTGCCGCGGTCGGCACGGGCGTCGCTGCCGGCACGGGGGTCGCTGCCGGGGTGGGCGCGGCGGCGGGGGGTGCGACTGTGGCGGTGGGTGCTGGCGTCGAGGCAACGGTCGGCGCGGCGCTTGCCGGCGCGGTGCTTGCCGGCGCGGTGCTGGCACTGCTGGCAGTGCTGGCACCGCCGGCCGGCGCGTATGCGTCCGCCGCGAAGGCGGGGACGGACGGGATGCTCACCGCTGCGGCGACGACGGCAGCGAGCGCAATGGACAAGAGGCGACGACGTGCCACGGTAGTGCTCCCAGAGTGCGAACGAAGCGAAGGGGGCGGGGTATCCCCGGGGAAAAACTAGACCGGCGACTAACTGAGAAAATACCCCCAATTCGAGTGATTCTCAGTTAATGTCGCGCGAGCATCGAGCGCCCGGGACGGCACAAGCGCTCAGTGCTGCAGGCGCGAGAGCGGATGCCGCGAACCGTGGCCCGCGGCATCCGCTCTCATGTCACCCTCGTGTAGAGGGCAGACCCGCTACTCGGCAGGGTCGTTGATGCCGATCTCGAGCTCCTCGGAGCCGGACATGGACCTGGCCAGCGAGTAGTAGACACTCGGCGCTCCCGCCGGCAGCGAATAGAGCTTCAGCGTCGCGATGGGCGCGTTGCCGGCGTTGTCGAAACCGGGGTCGACCAGGACGTCGAGCTCGTCGGCGGTGGGCACCGTGATCGTCTCGGTGTAGGAGGTGTTGTTCGAGTCGACGAAGTAGCCCGTCGGGTTGGCGGCGCCCTTCGTCCCCCAGGCCGCGATGATGCCGCCCGGGTCGCCGTTGACGCCCGCGCCGGTCAGGCCTTCGAGCCCGGTGACGACGAACTTGTACTCCGTCTTGTTGCCGGAGTGCGACTTGTAATACGCGAGCGTCTGGATCGCCTTCGCGGTCGCGGCCGAGTTCTTCGCGAGCGAGTTGTAATCGGTCTTCGAGCCCGTCACGTGGACGTAGAAGGTGTGGCCCGAGAGGCTCGCCGGGATCTTGTACGTCGAGCTCGTCGCGCCCTTGATCGCGGTGCTGTTCGCGTACCACTGGTAGTGCAGTGAAGTGCCCGACGTCCAGCCGCTCGAGTGCGCGGTGAGCGTCGAACCCACAATGGGCGTGCCGCCGGCGGACGACGAGCTCGTGATCGTCGGCGTCTTCGACACGGTCAGCGTACCCTTGCCGATCTTGCCCGTCGCCTTGCTGGTCTTCGCGACCGAGGTGTAGCCCGACTTGGAGCCGGAGACCTTGACCGTGATCGTCTTGCCGTATTCAGCGGTGCCGAGCGACAGAGTGCTGTGGGTCTGGCCCGACAGCGCCTTGCCCGATGCGTACCACTGGTAGTGCAACGTCGTGCCAGAGGTCCACGTGCCTGCCTTGAGGGTGAGGCTCTTGCCGACCGCAGCTGTTCCGCTGATGGTGGGCACCGGAGCGGTGAGCGTGCCGACCTTGATCGCGGCGGTCTGGGCGCTCGTCGCGGCGTACGACACGTAGCCGTCGATCGCGGCGGTGACCGTCACGCTGAGCTTCTTGCCCACGTAGGAGCTCGTACCGGGGGTCAGAGTCTTCGACGTCGCGCCGCTGATCGCCTTGCCGCTCAGCAGCCACTGGTAGCTGAGCTTCGCGCCGGTCGGAGTGACGGTGCCGAGGTTCGCGGTCAGGGTCTTGCCCACCTGGGCGGTGCCGCTGATCGACGGCGCCTTCGAGACCGAGACCTTGGGCGCCTTCGCGTTCGCGGTCGTCACGTTGTAGTAGACGGTGCCGAACGCGGACGAGGCGGTCCACACGTCATGCTCGGTCCCGAGGCCCGTCTTCTGGTTCACGCCCGTGAACGTCGCCGACTTGGTGTCAGTGCCGCCCGCGGGGGCCGTCGAGGTCGTGATGGGGTTCGTCTGCGCGCCGAGCGTGAAGTCCGTCGTGATGCCGTTGAACGACGTCGACGTGACGAAGGCGGACGTCGCCTGCGCGGTCTGGTCGAGGGCGATGCCATGACCTCGCACGATCGCGCTCGGGTACTGCGTGGCCCACCACGACAGCGGTTCGGGGCTGCCCGAGCCGCCCGCGGCCGAGGGGTCGAGCGCGCTGTCCCAGAAGTTCCAGCCGGTGACATCGAAGTTGTTCGACGCATTCGCGGGGTCGCCGTTGTACTGCGGCTCGCCCAGCAGGGTGATGTCGGCGCCGCTGCCGGTCGTGTCGACGTCGAGGCTGTACGCCGGGTCGCCGGTGCTGGTCGCCTTGGAGACGACGTTGTAGCCCAGCTCGGTGATCGACGCGATCGGCACCGTCTCGGTGTGCTCGATGTTGCTGCCGTTTGTGGCGGCGGCGCCGTTGAACTGGAGTCCGCTCGGCCCGAGTGACGGGGCCGGCCCCGTCACGGTGTAGTCGAGCAGGCTCTCGGTGGTCGGCGCGGTTGCGGGCGCGCTCGCGCTGGCAGAGGACGCGTTAGGGGTTGTGCTTCCGGCCGCGTAGGCGGGCGCGGCGCCCGCCGCGACGGCGAGCGTGGTCAGCGCCGCGAGGGCAGCACAGACCGGAATGGTGCGTTTCATCTTCGGGTGCACTCCAGGGGTGGTGGGCGATCACCATGACCGCTCGCTCACCATAGGGATCTTTATGATCCTCAAACCAGTCGTCCAGCACCCCCAGAGATGGGGTGGGATCTATCCGGCCGTCTAGCTCACGCGTCGCGGCGCGAGACGCGCACCATCTCGTCGCGGTCGACGACCTTGATGCGGGCGCGCCCTTCCGGCTCGCCGCGCGACATCTCATGACTGTCGAGCGCGTGCCAGCCGTCGAGATCGGTGAATCGGATGCCGCGCTGCTCCAGCAGCTCGACGATCGACTCCTCCTCGGGCGAGGTCGGGGTCCACCAGTTGCCGACGTCGTTGATGACGTGCTCGACCGTCTCCATGGCATCCGATTTGGTGTGCCCGATCAGGCCGACGGGGCCGCGCTTGATCCAGCCCGTCGCGTAGGTGCCGTACACCTGCTCGTTGTTGTCAGGGTTGATGACCTGACCCTCGTGGTTCGGGATCACCCCGTGCTTCTCGTCGAACGGCACGCCCGGCAGCGGCGACCCGAAGTAGCCGACCGCCCGATAGACCGCCTGGACCGGCGTCTCACGGATCTCGCCCGTACCGACGACCCCGCCCTGACCATCGGGCTTGGTGCGCTCGTACCGCAGCGCGGAGACGGCGCCCGACGCATCCGCCACGACTTCGAGCGGCCGCGCGTAGAAGTGCAGGTGCAGCCGTCGGCTCGCCTGGCCCACCTCGCGCTTCCGCCACGACTGGAGTACCCGGTCGATGACCATGATCTGTTTGTTGCCGGTGACCGACTGGCGGGCGTGCTCGTCGTAGTCGAAGTCCTCGTCGTAGACGATCATGTCGACGTCGCGCAGCTCGCCGAGCTCGCGCAGCTCGAGCGGAGTGAACTTGACGGAGGTCGGGCCCCGGCGCCCGAAGACGTGCACATCGGTGACCGGGCTCGCCTTGAGACCGTCGTACACGTTCGCCGGGATCTCGGTCGGCAGCAGGTCGTCGGCGTGCTTCGCGAGGATGCGCGCCGCGTCGAGGGCGACATTGCCGTTGCCGACGACCGCGACCTCTTTCGCCTCGAGCGGCCAGGTGCGCGGGTAGTCGGGGTGGCCGTCGTACCAGCTGACGAAGTCGGCCGCGCCGTAGGACTGGGGCAGCTCGATGCCCGGGATGCGCAAGTCGGCGTCACGCACGGCGCCCGTGGCGAAGATCACCGCGTTGTAGTGCTTCTTCAGGTCATCGAGGGTGAGGCCCGTCGCCGGATCGGCGCCGAAGCGCACGTTGCCGAAGATGCGGATGTCACCGCGGTCGAGCACGTCGCGCAGGGCCGTGATGATGCCCTTGATGCGCGGGTGGTCGGGGGCGACGCCGTAACGGACGAGCCCGTAGGGCGCCGGCAGGTGATCGAAGAGGTCGATGGAGACGTCGAAGCTGCGCTCCGCCTTGAGCAGGATGTCTGCGGCGTAGATACCGGCCGGGCCGGCGCCGACGATCGCGAGGCGAAGCTTCGTCATACTGCGGATGTCTCCTGGGATGTGTCTTGGTATGTGGGTGGTGCGTGGGTGAGGCGTGTGTGTGGTGTGTCTGGGATGTCTTGGCTGGTGGAAGCTCGCGGCGGCTCGGCAGGCGGGCCGCTCGATGGCCTAGTTCGAGCGATCGACGACCGTGTCGGCGAAGCGCGTGAGCGCCTTCTTCACGGCGCCGGAGGGCAGCGGGTCGAGTGCGGCGACGGCTTGGCGAGCCCACTCGCGGGCGTCGGCGACGGTCTCGGCGGTGACCGGGTGGGCGCGCAGCAGTTCGACCCCGGCACTCACGTCGACGTCGTCGGGCGCACCGATGACGGTCGTCTCGAGGTGGTCGAGGAGCCGGGCGGCCGAAGCATCCGTCGCGGCACGCGCTCGCAGTTTGAGGAGCGGCATCGTGACGACGCCCGCGCGCAGGTCGGTGCCGCCCTGCTTCCCCGTGTCTGCGGCGTCGGCCGACAGGTCGATGACGTCATCGATGAGCTGGAAAGCGATGCCGACCTTCTCGCCGAACTGGCGCACGGCGGGCTCGAACTCCGTCGGAGCGCCCGAGAAGACCAGACCGAACTGCGCGGCCGCCGCGATCAGCGAGCCCGTCTTGTCGGCGAGCACGTTGAGGTAGTGCTCCACCGGGTCCTCGCCCTCGTCGGGGCCGATCGTCTCGTGCAGCTGGCCGAGGCAGAGGCGCTCGAAGGTGTCGGCCTGCAGCCGGATCGCCCGCTCGCCGAGGTCGGCGATCAGCTGGCTGGCGCGTGCGAAGAGCAGATCGCCGGTGAGCACCGCCACCGAATTGCCCCACACGAGCTGAGCCGTGGGCACCCCGCGGCGCAGCGGTGCGTCGTCCATCACGTCGTCGTGGTAGAGCGAGGCGAGGTGCGTGATCTCGACGACCTGCGCAGCCGTGATGACCTGCTCGTTGACGCCGTTGCCGAGGTGCGCGGCGAGCAGCGTGAGCACGGGACGGACCCGCTTGCCGCCCGCGTTCATGAGGTAGGTCGCGGTGACGTCCGCCACGCGGTCGGCGAAGCGCATCTGCTGCTTCAGCCCCTCCTCGACCCGCACCAGCGACGCGTCGAGCTGCTTCGCCAGCGCGCGCTCGGCGGGCGAGGCGGTCAGCCTCTCGGCGAGCCCGAACTGGCTGCTGAGAACGGATGCCGTCACGAGGCGGCCCCCTTGAACCCCCGGTGCAGGGCGACGATGCCGCCGGTGAGGTTGCGGTACGCAACGCGTTCGTACCCGGCGTTGCGCAGCCAGCCGGCGAGTTGCCGCTGACGCGGCCACGCACGGATCGAGTCCATCAGGTAGCTGTAGGCGGGCGCATTGGACGACGCCAGTCGCGCGACGACCGGCATGCCGTACTTGAGATAGGCGTAGTAGGCGTTCCGCAGCAGGGGCTGCGGCGGAGCGGAGAACTCGCACACCACGAGCCGGCCGCCCGGCTTCGTGACCCGCAGAAACTCGGCGAGCGCCTTCTTCGGCTCGACGATGTTGCGCAGGCCGAATGAGATGGTGACGGCGTCGAACTCGTCGTCGCCGAAGGGCAGTTGCGTCGCGTCGGCCTGCACGAACTCGACGCGCGGATTCCCCGCCTGCCGCGCCGTGCCGACCTCGATCATTCCGGCCGAGAAGTCAGCGGCGACGACGTGAGCGCCCTCGGCGGCGATGGCGGCCGAGCTGGTTCCGGTTCCTGCGGCGACGTCGAGCACCAGCTCACCGGGGCGGGGGGCGATCGCACGCGTCGTCGCAATGCGCCACAGGTGGTCGTTGCCCGCGGACAGGACCGTGTTCATGCGGTCGTAATGGGTGGAGACCTCGTCGAACATCGACGCGACCTCGGCAGGTCGCTTCGTGAGGTCGGCCTTGTTCACCATCCCAGCTTAGCCAGGCGTGTCCGCCGGGCGAGGACCGGCGGACGATCAGCACTGCGCCGGGCGAGGACCGGCGGACGATCAGCACTGCGCGCGCCGGCCACCGGCGGACCATGAGCATCTCCGGCGTAGAGTCTGAGTTCGTGACACGAACCGCCGCCCCCGTGCAGGCGCTGACCGTCGAGACCACCCCGCTTGATGATGTCCGCCGACTGATCCCGTTCCTGGACGCCGACCGCCCTCTGCTGTGGCAGCGCGGTGCCGGCGAGAACCTGGCGGGTATCGCGGGTCTCGGTGAAGCACTGCGCCTCGAGTTCTCGGGGCCGACGCGCGTGGCCGACGCCGCCGAGGCGTGGCGCGCGATCAGCGCGGCGGCGCACGTGGTCGATCCCCTGCGGGTGCCCGGTTCGGGGCTGGTGGCGTTCGGCACCTTCGCGTTCGCGGACGACTCGGCCGCGACGTCCGTTCTGATCGTGCCCGCGCTGATCGTCGGGCGTCGCGACGGCCAGTCCTGGCTGACCCGCGTCTCGGTCGCGGGCGGGGATCAGCGGGTGTCGGAGGCGCAGGTGCCTTCGTCGACGTCGCTGGGCGCGTCGTTCGGACTCACCATGACTCCGGGCGAGCTGACTGCCGGCGGCTATGGCGATGCGGTCGCCGCCGTTGTCGATCGCATCGCCGCGGGTGAGGTCGAAAAGGTCGTCTTGTCGCGCCTGCTGCGCGCCGAGCTGCCGCAGGGCGCCGACGTGCGCCACGCGCTCGGCGAGCTTGCCGGCGGGTATCCCGATTGCTGGGTCTTCGTCGTCGACGGCTTCCTGGGCGCGTCGCCGGAGACGCTCGTGCGGGTGTCCGAGGGACGCGTCACCGCCCAGGTGCTCGCCGGGACCGCCGCGCGCGGCGCCGACGACGACACCGACGCAGGGGCGGCGGCAGAGCTCGCCGCCAGTGCGAAGGACCGATCCGAACACGCGTTCGCCGTCGACAGCGTGCTGGACTCGCTGCGGCCCCACACCACCGGGCTGCGCGCGAGTGATCCGTTCACGCTTCAGCTGCCGAATCTGTGGCACCTTGCGAGCGACGTGGCGGGCACGCTGAGCGACGGATGCTCCGCGCTCGACCTCGTCGACGCCCTCCACCCGACCGCCGCCGTGGCGGGTACGCCTCGGCAGACGGCGCTTGCGGTGATCCGCGAGCTGGAGCCCTTCGACCGCGGTCGGTACGCCGGCCCCGTCGGGTGGATCGGCGCCGACGGCTCCGGCGAGTGGGCCGTCGCGCTGCGCAGCGCACAGATCGCGGATGCGGACGGGCATCGCACCGTCACGGCGTTCGCCGGCGGCGGCATCGTCGCCGACAGCGACCCGGTGCTCGAGGTGGCCGAGACCACCATGAAGTTCCGCCCGATCGTCGACGCGTTCAGTTAGACGCTCGACCAGTCGGGCGCTCGACCAGTCAGGCGTGCGACCAGTTAGGCGCTCGACCGCTCAGGCGCGCGTTCGCTGGAGCGCACGGCAGGTACGTGCGCGTTCACTCACGCGAGCGGAACCTCGATCAGGGTCGGGACCGGAGTCACCGCGGACAGGGCCTGATCGAGCTCCGATCTGGTCGCCGCGCGAACGTAGCGCCAGCCGTAAGCCTGAGCGAGCGCCGCGAAGTCAACGTCGCGCGGCGTGAGCTGGACGCGTTCGAACGCGGCGGGGTCAGCGGATGCCGCGACCTCGAGCCCCGCGAAGATCGTGCCGCCGCGGTCGTTGCCGACGATGACCTGGAGCGGAGGCATCCGCTCGCCAGGAGCCCGCAGCAGTGCGCCCGCGTCGTGCAGCAGCGTGAGGTCGCCGAGCAGCACGCGGGTCATGCCCGACTGCCGGGTCGTGTCGGCCGTGAGCGCCAGGGCGACGCCCAGGCCCGTGGCCACGGTGCCGTCGATACCACCGAGCCCACGGTTGGCGTGCACCGTGATCTTCTTGCCGGCGACCGTCGCGTCGAGCTCGCGGATCAGTCGCGACGCACCGAGCACCAGCCGATCGTGGGGCCAGGTGTAGCGCCAGGCGGCGTCGGCGAGCATCCGCCTCGTCACCGGCTCGCGCATCGCCGCGAGCTCGTCGCGCAGGTAGGCCGCGCGGGACGCGCTGTCGCTCCACTCGGGGGAATCGGAGGGCTCGGGAGAATGGGGCTCGGGGGAATGAGGCCCGGGAGAATGGGGAGAATCAGCGGGATGCACGGATGCTTCCCCGTCAGCCGGCTCAGCCGACGCCTCGACGAGCCTGCGACTCGTGAACACCCAGCGGCCGGTCCAGCTGCGCGTAGCGGGGTCACGCGGGTCGACGGATGCCGCGACGCCCACGCTCGCGACGCGACGGGCGCTGCGGCCCGGGTCGTAGAAGTCGCCCGCGCCCGACTCATCGACGACCACCACCTCGACGCCCTCGCGTGCGAGCAGTGCCGGCACTTCGCGGCTCAGCGTCGGATGCCCGAAGACGACCGCACGCTCGACCTGGCCGCCGAAGTCGGCGTCGCGGAGCAGCTCGCGGTACGCGACCACGAGATTCGGCCCGAAGCGGGCGCTGCTCGACGCCTCGGCGATGAGGGGCCAGCCACCGGCGCGCGCGAGTTCCTCGGCGGCGGGTCCGGCTTTGTCCCCAGCAACTACGACAGTCAGCGGCCCGCTCTCGAGCAGGGCGGCGACGGGGTCGGGGATGGGGATGGGGCCGGGGAGCAAAGAGGGTGCGAGAAGCGAAAGATCGGGGATCGGCGCCGAGAGCGGGTCGCGCAGCGCCAGGTTCAGGTGCGCTGGGGCGCGCCCCCCGGCCGCGGCCTCCCACAGCTCGGCGGCGAGGGCTGAGGCATCCGTGCCCGGCTCCCCCGCATGGACGTCGCGCGACCACGGCGTCGCGTGACCGAACACGCCGTCCTGCGTCGTGGTCTGATTCGAGCGGATGCCTCGCAGCTCGCTCGGCCGGTCGGCGGTGATCACGATCATCGGCACGCGCGCCTCGTGCGCCTCGAGCACCGCGGGGTGCAGGTTCGCGATCGCTGTTCCGCTCGTCGTCACGACCACGGCCGGGGCGCCCGATTCGAGTGCGAGGCCGAGCGCCAGGAATCCGCCCACGCGTTCGTCGATACGCACATGCAGTTCAGCCGCGCCGGCGCGCTCGAGCTCGGCCGCGACCAGCGCGAGCGCCTGCGACCGCGAGCCGGGCGCGACGACGAAGTGGCGGACTCCGTGGCGGACGAGGGAGGTCAGCAGGTCGATCGAGAAGTCGACGCCGGGATTGCCGGTGGCCGGGGTGGCGTCGCCTGCAGCGGCTGGGTGAACTGCGGGGCCGGACCGTTCACCCATCTGCGCCGTTGTCGTCGCTCTTCGAATTGTTGCCGAGCGTGGCGAGGAACTCGGGGTCGTCATCGGGGGCGATCACGCGGCCGCTGCGCAGTCCGCCGCGGCCCACGGAATACCAGAGGGCCGCTCCGATGAAGGGGAAGATCACGACGACGGCGATCCAGGCGGCCTTCGGAAGGCCGCGCATGCCGAGTCGCTGGGCGAGGCTGACGTTCACGATCGAGTAGACGTAGAACACCGTGGCGAGGAAGCCGATGACGAGCCACAGGCGAAACATGTGCTCATCGTATTCCTGTGATCGCCCGCTGCGGCCCCCGCTGCTGGGCGCCTGCACAGACTCTCAGCCGTACCCTAAGAGGCGTGAGAACGATGCCCGCCTGGCTGCGATACACCCTGCTGCGGCTGCTGTTCATCGCCGTGCCGCTGGCAGTGCTGCTGATCCTGTTCGGGTCGCAGTATTGGATCGTCTGGGTGGTCGCATCGGTGGTCGCGGGCTTCGCGCTGTCCTATATCTTCCTGCGCGGCCCGCGCGAGGCGATGGCGCAGGAGATGGCCGCGAACCGCAACCGGAAGCCGGTCGCGAAGGGTGATGACGCGGCGGAGGATGCGGAGATCCAGGCATCTGTCGGCGACGACGACGAGTGAGTACTGCGAATAGGCACTGCGGGTACGGACTGCGAGTAGGCACTGCGAGTAGGCACTGCGAGTAGGCACTGCGAGTAGGCACTGCGCGTGAGTGGCGCCGGCCCCTACAGGCCCAGCGCGATCCCCAGAATCACCGCGAAGGCGAGCGCCGTGAAGCTCGTGAGCTGCAGCGAGAGAACGAGTTCGCGCCCGGTTCGCCCGGTCATCGCGATGATGGCGGCGGGGACCGCGAGCAGCAGCACGAGGAATCCGAGCCACGCGATCGGGTAGACGAGCGCGAACAGGCCGAGCAGCACGAACGGCAGGAACAGGAAGACGGCGTAGAGCACCTTCGCCCACCGGTTCCCGACCAGCACGGCGAGCGTGCGCTTGCGAGCGAGCCGGTCGGAGTCGATGTCGCGCAGGTTGTTCACCATGAGCACCGCGCACGCGAGGAGTCCGGCTGCGACGGAGCCGATCCAGCCCTCTTGGGTGACGTGCTTCACCTGCACGTACTGCGTGCCCGCGGTCGCGGCGACCCCGAAGAACAGGAAGACGAACACCTCGCCGAGCCCGTAGTAGCCGTACGGGCGCTTGCCGCCGGTGTAGAACCACGCGGCGACCACGGCGGCCGCGCCCACGATGAGCAGCCACCACAGCTGGGTGTCGATGACGGTGACGACGCCGATGACCGCTGCCGCGGCGAAGAACGCGAGCGCGACGATGAGCACGGTGCGCGGCTTCGCCTTGCCCGCCCCGGTCAGGCGGGCCGGGCCGACGCGGTACTCGTCAGTGCCGCGGACCCCGTCAGAGTAGTCGTTCGAGTAGTTCACGCCGATCTGCAGCAGCAGGGCAACGGCGAGCGCGGCGAGCGCACGCACCCAGTGCCAGACGCCCGGGTCGCTGACCGCGCGCGCGGCACCCGTGCCGATCAGGATCGGCGCGATGGCGAGCGGCAGGGTGCGCAGGCGGGCACCGCCGATCCAGTCGCCGACGGTGGCGGGCTGCACCTTTGCGGGATTGCCGCCGGGGCGGCGCGAGTTCGACTTGGGCTTCTTCGACATTTCGGCCGCAGTTTATCGGCGCAGGCTATGCATCGCCGATGCACGGGGCTTGCGCGGGTGATAGGAGCCGGCCGCAGCAGGCATCGCCCATGTGCCGCGAACCACTCACCCGTTCGCGCCCGCGAGCGCGGCGAGCGTGACCCGATCGGGTTTGCCCGAGGGCAGGTGGGGGATCGTGTCGAGCACGACGACGCGAGCCGGCGCGGCGGCGCGGCCGAGGGCGGCGGCGGCCGATGAACGGATGCGTGCGAGCTCGACTCCCCGCGCGGTGGTCACCACGACCGGAACCTGGCCCCACTGCTCATCGTTCGCAGCGACGACGATCGCGTCGGCGAGCCCTGGCAGCGACTTCACGTGACGCTCGACCGCATCGAGCAGCACCTTCTCGCCGCCGGAGATGATCACGTTGTCGGCGCGGCCGAGCACGGTGACGCGGCCGTCGGCGGCGACCTCGCCGAGGTCACCGGTGCGGTACCACCGGGTGCCCCTCTCGTCGGTGTCGAAGGTCGCACTGGTGCGGGCGGGATCGCCGAGGTAACCGGCGGCGAGCGTGGGGCCCGTGAGCTCGAGCACGCTGTCGCGAACCCGGGCCCGCGTGCCGCCGATCGGCTCGCCGTCGTAGACGCAGCCGCCGCAGGTCTCGCTCGATCCGTAGGTGCGGACGATGCGGATGCCCAGCTCCCGGCACCGTTCACGCAGCTCGGGCCGCAGAGCCTGGCCGCCGACGAGCAGGGCGTCGAAGCGGCGCAGCACCGTCAGCACACCGGCATCGGTCTCTGCCGTCTCGACGAGCCGGGCCAGCTGCACGGGCACGAGTGACACATAGCGCTCGGGCGCGGTCAGCTGCACGGCGAACTCGGTGAACACGTCGGCATCGAAATGGCCGGCGGGCATGACGACGGGCTCGGTTCCGGCGTGGATCGATCGCACCAGCACGTTCGTACCCGCGACGTAGTGCCCAGGCAGGCACAGCAACCACTGGCCGCGGCCCGTGACCGGCGACCCATCGAGGCGCGCCCGCCCGGCGCGCCCGGCGTGCGCCGCGACCCAGTCGGCGCTCGCCTCGGCGCTCGCAATCAGCGCCGCAGCCGACAGGCCGACGCGCTTCGGCACCCCCGTGGACCCCGACGTCTCGATGACGAGCGCAACCTCGTCGGGCGCGGCACTGTCGGGCGCGGCACTGTCGGGCACGCCGCTGTCGGACGCGGCACTGTCGGACGCGGCGCTGTCGGACGCGGTGCTGTCGGACGCGGTGCTGTCAGCACCAGCGTCATACGGCAATATCGCTGGGCCGCTCCCGTCCACCGCTGCGCGCAGAGCCGCCATCAGCGCCGGGACGTCGGCGTCCGGCATCCGTCTCAGTTCACGCGACACGGCTGCTCAGCACCGTCATCAGAACTGCCACGGGAAACTGCCCCAGTCGGGCGACCGCTTCTCGAGGAACGCGTCGCGGCCCTCGACCGCCTCATCGGTGCCGTACGCGAGCCGCGTCGCCTCGCCCGCGAAGAGCTGCTGGCCGACCAGCCCGTCGTCGACCGCATTGAACGCGTACTTCAGCATGCGGATCGCCGTCGGCGACTTGCCGAGGATCACCCGCGCCCACTCGAGTGCCGTCGGCTCGAGCTCGGCGTGCGGCACGACGGCGTTCACGGCGCCCATCTCGTAGGCGCGCTGGGCCGAGTACTCCTGAGCGAGGAAGAACACCTCGCGTGCGAGCTTCTGACCGATCTGCCGCGCGTAGTACGCGGAACCGTAGCCCGCGTCGAAACTGCCGACATCAGCATCCGTCTGCTTGAACCGCCCGTGCTCCGCACTCGCGATCGTGAGGTCGGCGACGGCGTGCAGCGAGTGACCGCCGCCGGCCGCCCAGCCGGGCACGACCGCGATGACGACCTTCGGCATGAAGCGGATCAGGCGCTGCACCTCCAGGATGTGCAGGCGACCGGCGCGGGCATTGTCGGTGACCGATGTCTCGTCTTCCGAGTACTTGTAGCCGTCGCGGCCGCGGATCCGCTGGTCGCCCCCCGAGCAGAACGCCCAGCCGCCGTCGCGCGGGCTCGGCCCGTTTCCGGTGAGCAGCACGACGCCGACCCGCGGGTTCGTGCGCGCGTCTTCGAGAGCCGCGTACAGCTCGTCGACCGTGTGCGGGCGGAACGCGTTGCGCACCTCGGGTCGGTTGAAGGCGATGCGCGCAACCCGGCCATCGAGCTCGTCGCCTGTCGCGAGGTGGTACGTGACATCGGTCAGCTTCTCGAAGCCGGGCGCGACCGCCCACCGCGTCGGATCGAAGATCTCGGACACCTGATCGGCCATGTTGAGAAGCCTAAGGCGAGCGAGGAACTCAGCTTGCTCCCCGCGTGTGGCCACCGGTCGCCCAGGTCCGTCAGGCTAAGGTTCCGCGTGGTGACTCGATACGACGATCTTCCTCTTTACGAACCCGAAGGCCCTCGCCGCGGGTGGTCCGACGGGCGCAAACGGCGCCTCCGTCGCACCATCGCCTGGGTGGCCTTCGGCCTCGCGGTCGTGCTCGTGGCCGTCGCTGTCTACGCCGGCGTCACGTACTTCAACTTCATCGGCGGCGTCGACCGGGTCGGCGGTGTCGTGGGCGGCAGCAAGGCCGGAACAGCGCAGAACATCCTGCTCGTCGGCAACGACCAGCGCCCCGCGAACATGACGCAGCAGCAGTTCGCCGAGCTGTCGACGACCGATGACGGCGGCAGCTCGAACACCGACACGATGATCCTGCTGCACATCCCCGCGAACGGCGCCTCGGCGACGCTCGTCTCCTTCCCGCGCGACGCGTACGTGTCGATCCCGGGCCACGGGCAGAACAAGCTCAACGCGGCCTACGTGGAAGGCGCCGCCGCCTCGAACGGCACCGCGGCCCAGAAGGACGCGGCGGGCATGAAGCTGCTCGTCGAGACGATCCAGAATCTCAGCGGCCTCACCATCAACCACTACGTCAAGGTGAGCCTGCTCAGCTTCTACAACATCGCGAAGACGCTCGGGCCGGTCACCGTGTGCCTGAACAACGCCGTCAACGACCCGTACTCGGGCGCCCACTTCCCCGCCGGCGTGCAGCAGCTGAACGCCACTCAGGCGCTGCAGTTCGTGCGCCAGCGGCACGGCCTGCCGAACGGCGACCTCGACCGCGAGGTGCGCCAGCAGTACTTCCTCTCGGTCGAGGCCCAGCAGGTGCTGTCGGCCGGCACGCTGCTGAACCCGGTCAAGCTCAACCGGGTCGTGAAGGCGGTCGGCTCGTCGCTCGAGACCGATGACAAGCTGAGCTTCATCTCGCTCGCCACGCAGCTCAAGAGCCTGAAGGGTGGCGGCATCCACTCGGCGACGATCCCCCTGATGGCGGACCCGTACGGCACGGTTCCGGGCGTCGGCTCCGTGGTCGAGGTCAACTACGACGCGATGCCCGACTTCATCGCCACGATCTCCGGCCAGCCGACCGCCGCCCAGCGGGTCGCGAAGGCGAAGGCGGCGAGCCCGTCGTCCGTGACCGTCGACGTGCTGAACGGCGCGGGCACCGCGGCCGGGTCGAGCACGGCGCTCGCGACGTACAAGTCGCTCGGGTTCCAGACCGGCCAGCCGGCGGATGCCCCGTCATCACAGCAGACGACGACCGTCTACTTCCCCTCGGGCGACGAGGCGCAGGCGAAGGCCGTGCTGCAGCACCTGCCCGGTGCGGCCGTCGCGCAGTCGTCGCAGTACAAGCACGTGACCGTGGTTTTGGGGACGGACGGGCGGATGCCTGCGGCTGCCGGCTCTTCGCCCTCGACGGGTTCGTCGGGCGGCACTGCGCCGTCGACCGGGTCGTCGGGTTCGTCCAGCTCGTCCAGTGCATCGCCGAGTGCCAAGCCGAGCGCGCCGACGACGAACTACAGCAAGACGAGCTGCATCAACTGATGACCGACGCGGCGGCATCAGGGGGCCCGGCGCCTGTCGTGCCTGCGCTGCCCGAAGTGCTCGCGAACGTCCACGTCGTGGCGCTGCCGATGGTCACGAAGTTCCGCGGCGTGACGGTGCGCGAAGCCGCAGTGTTCGAGGGGCCGCACGGCTGGACAGAATTCAGCCCGTTCGTCGAGTACGGCGATGCCGAGGCATCCGCGTGGCTCGCCGCCGCACTCGATTACGGGTGGGGCCCCGACGCAACGTTGCTGCGCCCGACGGTGCGCGTCAACGCGACCGTCCCGGCGCTGGCCGCGACGGAGGTGCCCGCGGTGCTTGCTCGCTACCCGGGTGCGCGCACCGCGAAGGTCAAGGTCGCCGAGCCGGGGCAGACCCTCGAGGACGACGTGGCGCGCGTCGCTGCGGTGCGCGAGGTGCTCGGGCCCGAGGGGCGGATCCGCGTGGACGCGAACGCCCTCTGGAACGTCGATGAGGCGGAGCACGCGATTCGGGCGCTCGAGGGCTTCGACCTCGAGTACGTCGAGCAGCCCGTCGCGTCCGTCGACGAGCTGGTCGAGGTGCGGCGCCGGGTCGAGCGGCTCGGCATCCTCATCGCCGCTGACGAGAGTGTGCGGAAGGCGACCGATCCGCTCGCGGTCGCGCGGGCCGGGGCCGCGGACGTGCTGATCATCAAGGCGCAGCCGCTCGGAGGCATCCGGTCGGCGCTCGCCATCGCCGCGGCCGCCGGGCTGCCGTGCGTCGTCTCGAGCGCGCTCGACACGTCGATCGGGCTCGCGATGGGCGCGCAGCTCGCGGCAGCGCTGCCCACGCAGGACTTCGACTGCGGCCTCGGCACCGCTGCGCTGTTCGCGTCGGATGTGACGGATGCTCCGCTGCTGCCCGTCGACGGGGCGATCCCGGCCGCTCGGGTCACGCCGTCGCCGGAGCTGCTCGAGCGCAACGCGGCGCCCGCGGACCGCCGCGCCTGGTGGCTCAAGCGCATCACGCGCTGCCACGCGCTGCTGTCGCGGGGCTGACCGCGCCCCGCTCGGCTGGGGTGCGCCGAACAGACCCAACTGCGCCCGACGGCGCGACGTAGTGCGCACGTCAGTCTGTCTGGCGCACCCCAGCCGAGCGGGGGCGCTGGCGCGCTGGCGCGCCGGCGCTACTTGAAGACGCGACGGAGCCAGGCGGCGATGCCCTCGATGATGAGCACCACCACGATCATGACGCCGACGAGGGCTGTGACCATGCCGTGCTGGTTCAGCTGCGGCGCCGAGAGCGCGAGGTAGTAGCCGATGCCGCCCGCGCCGACGACTCCGAGAAGAACGGCAGAACGGAAGTTCGAGTCGACAAGGTACAGCGAGTTGCCGATGAGCGAGGGCAACCCCTGCGGAAGGGTGGCCGAGGCGAACCGCTGACCACGGGTCGCGCCCGCCGCGCTGAGCGCGGTCTCGGGGCCGCGGGGCACTTCCTCGAACGAGTCGGCGATCAGTTTCCCGAGCAGGCCGACGCCGCCGAGCGCCAGCGCAACCAGTGCGGGCACCGCCCCGAGGCCCGCGATGACGATGAGGAAGAGGGCGACGATCAGCTCGGGGATGCCGCGCAGGATCGTCAGGATGACGCGGAAGACGCTTCGCACGATTCCGTTCGGCGCGATGTTGCGCGCCGCGAACGAACCGATCACGAGCGCGAAGACGAGCGAGATGATGGCCGCCGCGAATGCGATCTCAAGGGTCGACATGGTGGCCGCGAGCAGGCCGCTCGCGCCCACGCTGCCGAGATTCGGCGGCCAGAAGCTACGGATGCCCGGCCACACGTATTTCCACATGATCTGCCGCGGATCCACCTGAGCGAGCCAGATCGAGGCGAGGACCACCGCGACGGCGATGATGCCCCACGAGGTGTCGCGCACACGCTCACGCGACCAGGGGCGGCGCATCGCGGCCTCGACGGTGAGGGGCGCAAGTCGTCCTGGGGTGCCAGTAGCGGTGGCGGGCAGCGAGCCGGCGGCGGGCACCGAGCCGGCACCGCGGGCCGCGGCCCTTGCGCGGCGGCGACCCGCCACGCGCACCAGGCGGTCGCCGATGCTGTTGCCGGCCGGCTCGATGCCGAGCAGGGTGCGGCGGATGGTCGAGGAGACGATCTCCAGCACGATGCACAGCAGGAAGATCACGAACGCGATGCCGAGACCGCGGCCGTAGTTGAACTGATTGAACGCGAGCATCATCGCGTAGCCGAGGCCGCCGACACCGGCGTACCCGAGGATCGCCGACCCGCGCAGGTTGATGTCGAAGCGGTGCAGTGCGGTCGCGATCCATGACGGCAGGACCTGCGGGAAGACGCCGGCCCAGAACTCCTGGGCCTTGGACCCGCCGGCGGCGCGGATCGCGAGCCGCGGGCCTTCGTCGACCTGCTCGATCGCGTCGGCGAAGAGCTTGGAGATCATGCCGATCGAGTGGATGCCGATCGCGATGATGCCCGGGATCGTGGACCCGAGCGCGAACATCAGCGAGAGCGAAAACGCGATCACGACGTCGGGCACGGCACGCGTCAGCACGCCGATCGCCCGGCCGAGCCAGTGCAGCCACGGCGTGGGCGCCGTGTTCGCCGCCGCGATGTACGCCACAGGAATGGAGATGAGGGCGGCGATCACGGTGCCGAGGATCACGACGCCGAGAGTCAGCCCGGTCAGGTAGATGAGGTCGGCGAACGGCGGGAAGCTGATCGCGTTCGTCGTCGAGCCGAAGAAGCTGTGCACCTTCTGCGACGCCGTCGCGATGTACTGGGCGTCGAGGCCCATCTGCGACAGCGAGTAGACCGAGAAGGCGATGAGGGCCACGATGACGACCCAGCCGGCGATCCGCTCGGCGGAGACACGGCGGCGCGGGGGTTCGCCGGAGAGCGTCTGCGGGCTGACCGGCCCGCGGGCACGGGTCCGCGTGGGCGCCTGAGCAGTGGCGGTCACAGTACGGTCCCGGTCACTGCGGCGGGCTCCGTCATCGCGGAGGCGCTCGTCGTCGCGGCGGACTCGGCCGAGTTCGCGACGAGCTCGGCCTCGATCGCGGTGAGCTCGGTCGTCGTGGTAGCGACGCGGCCATAGATCTCCATGACCTCCTCCTTGGAGAGGCCGAGCGCAGGCGTGTTGAGCACGACCTCGCCGTGGCGCAGACCGACGATGCGGTCGCCCCACCCGAGTGCCAGGTCGACCTGGTGCAGCGAGCAGACCACCGTGAGCCCGTCATCCGCTGCGATCTCGCGGATCAGCCGCATGACCTGGTCGCTGGACTCAGGGTCCAGCGACGCCACGGGTTCGTCCGCGAGGAGAATCTCGGGGTCCTGCATCAGCGCTCGCGCGATCGCCACGCGCTGCTGCTGGCCCCCGGAGAGCTGATCGGCGCGCTGGTACGCCTTCTCGAGCAGCCCGACGCGGTCGAGGTGCTGCAGGGCGCGCTGCTTGAAGGACTTGGGGTACGCCCACAGGCCGAGCTTCGGGCCGCTGAGCTGCGCGAGCGCGCCGGTCAGCACGTTCTCCAGCACCGTCAGCGACGGCACGAGCTCGAACTGCTGGAAGATCATCGCTACGCGGCCCCGGAGTCGCCGCAGCTCTTTCGCCCTGAGCTTCGGAACGTGCACACCGAGCACCTCGACGGTGCCCTTCGTGGGCCGCTCGAGTCCGTCGATGTGGCGCAGGAGTGTCGATTTGCCGGAACCGGAAAGCCCGAGCAGCACGACGACCTCCCCCCGGTTGACCGTCAGTTCGACGTCGCTCAATGCGACAGTCGACCCGAAGTCCTTCGTGACCGCGGTCACCTGGATGACAGGGGAGGTCGTCGTGCTCATGCTGGCTTACTCGGTTCTCTGACTATTGATTTCTCGTGGGAGCGGGCGCGTCATCAACCGCAGACGGCCGAGGCCGCCTTCGCGATGGTCGGGTCGGCGCAGCCCTTGTAGATCGGGTCGTAGAACGACTTCGTCTCGGGGAGGATGCCGTAGAAGTCCTCGCTCGCGGGCGGCGGGAAGCCGGCGTTCTTGAGCGTGGTCGGGCTGACGGTGCCGAGAATCTTGGTGAGCTTCGTCTTCAGCGAGGCGGGCAGCTGGTCGTTGATGACGACGGGGCTTCCCGGAACGAGCTGGCGCCCGAGGCCGTCGCCGACCTTCGCGGCGTCCTTGACCACGGTCACGCCCGAGCCCTTGGCCTCGGACTCGGCGTCCTCGGCGAAGCCGACGTCGCACTGGCCGTTCGCGACCGCCTCAACCGACTTGGGGTGCGTGCCGGCGAAGTAGGCGGTGAAGTCCTTGAAGGTCGGGTTGCCCGAGGCATCCGTACCCGTCGGGGTGATGTCGATGCCGGCGGCCTTGAGCGCGAGCAGCGGGTAGAAGTAGCCCGAGGTCGACGTCGGGTCGACGAAGCAGATCTTCTTGCCCTTGAACTGCGAGACCGTCTGGTACTTCGACGCGTTCTTGTTCGCGACGATCGGGTCCGAGTAGTAGCCCGGAACCGTGAGGCCCGGCGAGGTGATCTCAGCCGAGACGACGTCGAGCTTCGCGCCCTTGTTCAGCGCCGTGACATAGGTGGCGCCCGAGAACACCGCGACGTCGAGCTGGTTCGCGACGCCGGCGGCGATCAGTGCGCTGTACGACGTGGTCGGGACGTACTTGATCGTGAGGCCGGTCTCTTTGCCGAGGTACTTGTCGAGCGACGCGTTCGGGTCGCTGCCGTTGTCGGAGGGAAGGCTGCTGACCACGAGGGTCTTGGAGTTCAGCGCGAACTTGCCGGGCTCGCTCGTCGCCTTCGTGGAGCTTGCTGAGGAGGTCGAGCAACCGGCGAGCAGAGCGACCAGCGCAATGCTCGACGCGGCGGCGAGAGCCACCTTCGTACGGATGCGGAAGGGCATCTGGATGGGCCTTTCGGGTGGGAATGTGCCCCGGCAGAGGCCGCCGGGGGTCAGCGGACGCTTTTCACCGTCACTGGCGGATGTGAACGGGCGACGAACCGGAGGCAAGCAACGCCGAGGTTTCCGAACTGCTGTCTGCAGGGGTCGGTTAACGCCGGATGAACCGGAATGTGGAACGAAATTACGCTCCCGAACATCCATGGGAATGGCCATTCCATGTCGCCGTCCGTTCACTTGCGCGTCAATCTGCGTGCTGAGCCTCGGAGGGTGACACGCAGTATTGCGGACGCCCAGAGCCCCGAGCTCGGTAACCAGGGCGACCTGCTCGAGCTGATCCGCTCTCGAGTCCCCTCCCTCCCCGCGAGCGGGAGGCAGGTTGCGGAGACGGTGCTCCGGGACTCCGATCACGTCATCGGCATGTCGGCCGCGCGCCTCGCGAAGACGTCGGAGACCTCGGTCGGGTCGGTCGTGCGGTTCTGCCAGGGCCTCGGGCTGCCCGGCTACAACGCCTTCCAGCTCAGGCTCGCCGCGAGCCTCGGGCACGGGCTGCGCTCGACGGTCGAGGGGCGCCCCGCACCGGAATCCGTGGCCGAGCGTGTGCTCTGGCAGTCGTTCGACGACCTCGCACGCAGTGTCGCGAGCATCGACGTGCGCGTCCTGCGCCGGGCGGCCGACGTGATCCGCTCGGCGGAGCGGCTGCTGATCTGCTCGTCCGGGCCGTCGCAGCCGGTCGCCGTCACGCTCGGCTCGTCGCTCTCCCGCGCGGGACTCACCGTGCAGTACCCGAGCGACGTCGAGACGCAGGAGGCGGTCGCGCGCCTGCTCGGACCGCAGGACGTGTGCATCGGGGTCAGCCACTCGGGCACGACGACCAACACGCTGCGGTCCGTCGAAATCGCCGCGGTGCGCGGTGCGCCGACCGTCGCGATCACCAGCTTCGCGAACTCGCCGATCGCGGAGACCTGTGACGTCGTGCTCGTCGCCGGTGCGCCGGCCGACGCGTACCGCTCCGCCGACACGGCGAGCCGGATCGTGCACCACGCGCTCATCCAGGCGCTCACCGCTGAGGTGCTCAACCCGTGAGCGGCGCACTCCTGATCGGGATCGACGGCGTCCGGCTCGACCGGCTGACGGCAGCGCATACGCCGCACCTCGACTCGCTGATCGAGAGCGGATTCCTGCGCGAGGGGCGCATTCCACCCCACACCGCCACCATCTCGGGCCCCATGTGGTCGACCGTGCTCTACGGCGCGTGGGCCGACCAGCACGGCGTGCCCGACAACGACGTCCGCCAGGCGCGCGTCGACGGCTTCCGCGACTTCCTCGATCTGCACGCCGAGCAGCACGGCGGCCGGCCATTCGCCCTGGTGAGCTGGGCGCCGCTCGCGACCGCGATGGGCTGCGGCCCGGTCCTCACCGTAGACGCCGAGCTCGTCACCGCCGAGGGCATCGAGGGCGACCCCGACGAGGCCGGGCACGACGAGGACTGGGCCATCCTTGACGCCGAGGTCGCGCAGCGCGCGGTCGCGGCGCTCGCGGACGGGGACGCGGGCACGGGCATCCGTATGGGCATGGGCATGGGCACGGGCACGGGCAGAGGCACAGGCAGAGGCACGGGCACAGGCACAGGCACAGGCACAGGCACAGGCACAGGCCACACCGCCGGCTTCATCTACTTCGGGCAGGTCGACGGCACCGGGCACCGCATCGGCACGGGCAGCGAGTACACCGCCGCCATCGAACGCGTCGACGAGCTTGTCGGCGACGTGCTCGCCGCTCTCGACGCCCGCGCCGACCGCGACGAATGGACCGTCGTCGTGACGACCGATCACGGTCACCGCGACGGCGGCGGCCACGGCGGCCGCGAGGAGCTCGAGGAGACCGTGTGGTTCATCGGCGACCGCCGGCTGCCCGGCTGGGACTCGTTCGACTCCGCCGGCATCGCCGGCTATCTGCTGCATCACCTCGCCCCCACGCGCTGAGGGCGCACCCCCACTGGAGGAACTCATCGCATGACTGTGTGTGAAACCGAACGCGAATCAACCGCGGATGCCACGCCGTGGCGGCTCGGGGCATCCCCCGCGTCCTACACCATCGGCGACGTGCGCGCCGTGCTGCCCGACCGGGTGACGGAATCCGCCGCGGTCGTCGTCGAGGACGGCCGCATCGTCGAGGTCGTCGAGCGCACCGCGTCGGGCGCGCCCCTGCGCGGCGACGTCGACGGCGGCGGGTACCTGCTCACACCGGGATTCATCGACACCCACAGCGACGCCTTCGAGAAGGAGCGCACCCCGCGCCCCTCTGTGCACCTGCCGCTCGACTTCACGATCAACTCGTTCGAGTCGCGCATCGCGGGCGTCGGCATCACGACGGTGTTCCATGGCTTCGGCTTCCACAACAACTCGTCGCAGGGCGTCGTGCGCAGCCCGCAGGCCTCGCGCGAGCTCGCCGACTTCATCGATGCCCTGCACCACGACGGCACGGAACACCAGGTCGATCACCGAGTGCTGCACCGCTTCGACGTGCGCGCCGATGAGGGCGCGGCGGTGCTGCGTGGGCGCATCGAGGGATTGCCGGCGGATGCCCTGCCCATCCAGCTCTCGCACGAGGACCACACGCCGGGCCAGGGCCAGTACGCGGACCTCGAGCACCACCTCGACTTCCTCGTCGCGAGCGGCGCGGATCGCGAGGAGGCGACGGCGAACATCCAGCGGCGCATCGACGAGGCGCGCGCCACCGAGCAGGTGCGCGAGGCGAACCTCGCGTGGGCGGGGGAACTGGCCCGCACCGGCACGGCGCGCCTGCTGGGGCACGACTGCGACTCGCCGGAGGCGATCGACGAGCTCGCCGCGCGCGGCGGTCTGATCGCCGAGTTCCCGACCACGCTCGCGGCTGCTCGCCGGGCCCGCGAGCTCGGCATGCTGATCGTCGCCGGCGCACCGAACCTGCTGCGCGGCGGCTCCCACTCGGGCAATGTCGCCGCCGCCGAACTGCTCGCCGAGGGGCTGGTCGACACGATCTCGTCCGACTACCTGCCGAGCGCCCTGCTCGGCAGCGTGGCACGGGTCGTGCGCGACAGGTCGCTTCCTGTCGCCGAGGCGTTCGCGCTCATCACCTCCGGCGGCGCGGCCGTCGCCGGACTCGCGGACCGCGGTCGGATAGCGCCGGGGCTGCGTGCCGACTTCGCTCTCGTCGACGACGGCCCGAGGTGGCCCCGCGTCGTGACGACGTTCCGCGCGCGGCAGTAGTTGCGCCGCCGGCGCACAGCCCTCAGTCGTTGAGTCGCACAGGCGCTCAGCGCTCAGTCGCACAGGCGCTCAAGCGCTCAGGCCGTGGTAGCAGCCACCTCGACCGCGAACGCGACCGCGCCGCCCAGATACCGGTCCTCGCCGACCTCGATCATGCGGCCCAGGCTGTCGCTGTACTCGCGGCGCACCCGCAGCACCGGGCTCGATCGTGCGATGGACAGCAGCCGGGAGTCCTCGCTCGTCGCGGCGACGGCGTCGATGCGGTGCGTACCGTGCGTCGATCGGATGCCTTCACTGAGCAGCACCCGCACGATCGATGGCTCATCGTTCGGCAGCGACTCGATGATCGGGGCGACCCACGGCGCGAACGCCGTGCGCTCGATCATCACCGGCTTGTCGTCGAGCGTCCGCACACGCGTCACCCGCAGCACGGGCTCGCGTCGATTGATGCGCAGGGCGCGCACCTCCGTCGGCGTGGGCATGTCCCGTCTCGACTCGACGACGAGACCACCGGGGCGCAGCCCCTGGCTCTCGGCCCACTCGGGGAAGCTTCGCATCGAGCTGAACTCGCGGGTCTGCAGCGCAGACGAGATGGCCCAGCCGTTGCCCCGCGTCGGCTCGACGAGCCCCCGCAGCGCGAGGACGCTGAGCGCGTTGCGCACGGTGCCGCGGGAGATGCCGTACTCGGCGGCGAGCGCATGCTCCGAGGGCAGCACGCTTCCGACGGGGAAGTCGCCGTGGGTGATGCGGGTGCGCAGTTCCGTGGCGAGCTGTTGATAGCGCGTCATGCGTCGAGCGCCAGCGCCGCGGCGTCGGAGATGATGCGCAGCAGTTGCTCGCCGGCCTCGGCGAGCGTGCCGTCATTGCGGATCTCGGCATCGACCGGGAAGTCGGGCGCGGGGTCGTGCCGGGCGAGACGCTGACGGATGTCGTGCGCCTCCTCCCGCCCGCGCGCGTGGAGCCGCGCGGCGCGCACCTCGTCGGACACGGTGACCCGCACCACGACCAGCCGGCGGTAGCGCGCCGCGAGATCGTCGAGCATGGCGCGCGAGACGTTGACGACGATGACGCCGCCAGCGCGCACGCGATCGTCGGCGGACGCCGGAATCCCGTAGCCGAGCCCGTGGGCGCGCCACCAGATCGCGAAACCGCCGGAGCTCGACGCATCCGTGAACGCCGCCTCGTCGCTCGAGTCGAACTCCTCGCCCGCGCCCGCCGGCCGTGTGATCACGCGACGCGGGAAATGCACGTCGGGTGCGGGCTGCGCGCGGGCGGCGAGGCGCTCACGCGCGTAGCTCATGAGCGCGTCCTTGCCGACGCCGCTCGCCCCGACGATCGCGACGAAGGCGCCGGGACCGATCTGTGCCCCACTCGCAGGCTCGGCGGTCATGAGACGCGCGCCCCTTCACGCCATACGCCGCGCACCACGGGCACGCGGTGGCCGAACGGCCGCTTCTCGCTCGGGGGCAGGTCGTGAGTGCGCACGCGCACGAGGTCGGCGCGGCGGCCGGCCTCGATCGCGCCGCGGTCGGTGAGCCCGACGGCGCGGGCCGGGTTCGACGAGACGATCTTGGCGCCCTCGACGAGCGGCAGAGTTCCCTCGGCGTCGAGCAGGAAGACGGCCTGCAGCGGGCTCGCGGGCACGTAGTCGGACGAGAGGATGTCGAGCAGCCCGGCCGCGAGCAGTTCGGCTGCCGCGACATTCCCCGACTGCGACCCGCCGCGCATGATGTTCGGCGCGCCCATGACGATCAGCTGGCCGCGCTTGCGCGCTTCCTCCGCCGCGACACGCGTGGTCGGGAACTCGGAGATGAGCACCCCGAAGCCCGCGGACTCGTCGACGTGCTCGATCGTCGCGTCGTCGTGCGCGGCGAGCGCGATGCCGCGCTCCTTGGCGCGCCGCGCGATCTCGGCCCGGTTCGGCACCGAGTGCACCGCGGCGACCTGCTTGAGCTCCTCTATATAGGGCAGGAACCTCTCGTCGGAGATGTGGCCCTTGCCGACCATGTACGTTCGGAACGCCTCCACGTCCGCGTACTGGCGCTGGCCGGGCGTGTGGTCCATGAGCGACGCGAGGCGGATGTGGCCGACGCCGGCGAGCGCTTCGAACTCCTCGACGGCGTTCGGGGACGAGACCTCGCAGCGCACGTGGATGAAGTGCTCCGAGCGGGTCATGCCGGCATCGCTTGCATACCCGATCGCGCTGGCGACCTGCGCCGCGAGGTCGGTCACGGGGCGCGCCTGCGCCTCCATGCCGCCGATGCGCACCGCGTCGAACACGGTCGTGACGCCGGCGCCGCTGATCTGGGCGTCGTGGGCGAGCACCGCGGGAACCGGGTCCCAGTTGGTGCCGGGGCGCGGCTGGATGTGCGACTCGAGATGATCGGTGTGCAGTTCGACGAGACCGGGCAGCAGGTAGTCGCCGTCGAGGTCTTCGGCGATCACGCCGGACGAGGTGGCGGGCGCAGCCCCCACGTCGGCGATCCGCCCATCGCGGATGAGGACCGAGCCGGTCACGACGGCGTCGTCGAGCACGATCCGGGCGTTGGTGAGGACGGTTTCGCGGGTCATCGGGTTCCTTGGGTCGCGGGCTCGGCGTTCTGGGAGCCTCGGGCGGTGGCGGACGATTCGGGGGCGGATGCGGAGCCGAGCGGGTACACCGCGTGAAGCTCGAACGGGGCTCCGGGCTCGCACTCCGTATAGATCGCGAGGCAGTCGATCGGCAGCGTCCGGCCGAGACTCGACCGGAACCACTCGGCGAGCACCGCCTCTACTTCGTCCCGCCGCTCGGGCTCGATCGGGTCGGTGAGAGTGAAGTGCAGACGGAACTCGTCGAGGACGTAGGGGTAGCCCCAGCGCTCGAACAGCTCGCGCCGGCGCTCGGTCATGCCCGCAGGATTGCGGCGAGCGATCTCTTGATCGGATGCCGGGGCCCGGAACTCGTCGAACTCGGTGACGACCTCGGCCGCGAGCGAGTACAGGGGCTCGGCCGGTGCGCCCGGCATGATGGCGAAGAAGGCGCCGAGGCGCGTGAGCGCCAGGTTCGGGACCTCGACGACGGAATGCGCGGCGGCGAAGCGCTCGACCGCCTGCTCGAGGTCGGCGAGCGTACGCCCCTCGGCGAGCCGGAACGGCGCCTTGAGCGTGGCATGGAAGCCGTAGCGCCGCGCGTCGATCGTGATCGCGTCGACGTCGGCGCGGCTCCAGCCTGCGGGCGCCGCCGGCGCCACCGGGTTGCCCGCCGCGCTGCGGCCGATCCACCACTCCGCCTGCTCGAGGAGACGGGCGCCCACGGCATCCGCCGGCAGTGAGCCGGGTGCCGCGTAGATCGCGACCCGCGCGCTCACGCGAACGCCTCGACGTCGATGATCCGGTCGGCGACGCGCTCGCGCACCTCGACGTCGTGGAAGATGCCGAGCATCGCGACGCCCTTCGCCCGCTTCTCGGCGATCAGGTCGACGACGACATCGCGGTTGCGCGAGTCGAGTGACGCGGTCGGCTCGTCGAGGAGCAGCATCGGCAGCTCCGCGATGAAGCCACGGGCGATGTTGACGCGCTGCTGCTCGCCGCCCGAGAACGTCGCGGGCGGGAGCGTCCACAGCCGCTCCGGAATCCCCAGCTGAGTGAGCAGTGCCGCGGCACGGTCGCGTGCCTCGTCGGCGCCCACACCACGCTCGAGCAGCGGCTCCGCGACGACGCTGATCGCCGGAACGCGGGGCACGCAGCGGAGGAACTGACTGACGTAGCCCATCGAGTCCCGGCGCGCGGCGAGCACCCGCCGCGGGTCCGCGATGGCGAGGTCGACGGCCCCGCCTGCTGTCCCGGCGTCCAGGACGATCGAGCCGCCCGCTGCGGCGTAGTTGCCGTACACCATCTTGAGGATCGAGCTCTTGCCCGCACCTGAGGCGCCTCCGAGCACGACGCACTCGCCGGCGTGCACCTCGAAGTTCACGTTGCGCAGCACGTTGAGCCGCGTGCCGCCCTGCAGATGCATGGTGAAGTTCTTCTCGACGTCGGAGACGGAGAGAACGGTCTGCGTCATGGTCATTGCGTTCACCCTTGCAGGATCGAGGAAACGAGAAGTTGCGTGTACGCGGCCTGCGGGTCGTCGAGCACGCGGTCGGTGAGGCCGGACTCGATGACGGTGCCGTCCTTCATCACCAGGGTGCGGTGCGAGATGAGGCGCGCGACCGCGAGGTCGTGGGTCACGATCACGACGGCGAGGCCGAGCTCGGCGACGAGGGAGCGGATCAGGTCGAGCAGGCGCGCCTGCACCGACACGTCGAGTCCGCTGGTCGGCTCGTCCATGAAGACGAGTCGAGGCGACACCACGAGGTTCCGGGCGATCTGCAGACGCTGGCGCATGCCGCCGGAGAACGAGGCGGGGGTGTCGTCGATGCGGTCGACCGGGATCTCGACGCGCTCGAGCCACTCCGCTGCCGCCTGGCGGATCTTCCCGTAGTGGCGCCAGCCGGTCGACATCAGCGGCTCGCCGACGTTGCCGCCCGCACTCACGTGCATGCGCAGCCCGTCGGCCGCGTCCTGGTGCACGAAGCCCCACTCGCTGCGCCACAGGCGGCGCACGCGCGCCTCGCTGAGATCGGCGAGCGAGACGACCTCGCCGTCGGCGAGGCGATAGCGGATGCTTCCCTCACTGAGGTCGAGACGCTGGGACAGCGTGCCGAGCAGGGTCGACTTCCCCGAGCCCGACTCTCCCACCACGGCGAGCACCTCGCCGGGCCACAGCTCGAAGCTCACGTCCCGGCATCCGTAGCGGTCGCCGTACTTGTGGCCCGCGTCGCGCACCTCGAGCAAAGGCCGCTCGTCGGCCCCCAGGTGCAACTGTTCGAGCGTCATGCCGATACCTCCTGTTGTTGCGGTTGCGTCGTCTGCTGCGCCGCGACGGCGCCGGACTGCTCGGCCGAGGCGGCACGAGCGACTGTGCGCTCGCAGTGGTCCGTGTCCGAGCACGCGTACATCACGCCGCCCGCGTCGTCGGTGATGATCTCGTCGAGGTAGACGCCGGTCGATCCGCAGATCGCGCACGGCTGCTCGAAGCGCTGCGGCTCGAAGGGGTGGTCCTCGAACCCGAGGCTCACGACATCCGTATAGGGCGGTACCGCGTAGATGCGCTTCTCGCGGCCTGCGCCGTACAGGTGCAGCGCCGGGCTCTGATCGAGCTTCGGATTGTCGAAGCTCGGCGTCGGCGACGGGTCCATCAGGTAGCGGCCGTTCACGATCACCGGGTACGCGTACGTCTGGGCGATGTGGCCGTACTTCGCGATGTCCTCGTACAGCTTCACGTAGATGAGGCCGTACTCCTCGAGCGCGTGCATGCGTCGCGTTTCGGTCTCGCGCGGCTCGAGGAAGCGCAACGGCTCGGGGATCGGCACCTGGTAGACCATGGTCTGCCCCTCGGTGAGCTCGAGCTCGGGAATCCGGTGCCGGGTCTGGATGATCGTCGCGTCCGCGGTGTGCGTCGTCGTCCGGGCACCCGCGACCTTCGCGAAGAATGCACGGATCGACACGGCGTTCGTCGTGTCATCGGCTCCCTGGTCGATCACCTTCAGGGTGTCCTGCTCGCCGATGATCGCGGCGGTCACCTGCACACCGCCGGTCCCCCAGCCGCGCGGCATCGGCACCTCTCGCGAGGCGAAGGGCACCTGGAACCCGGGGATCGCCACGGCCTTGAGCAGTGCGCGGCGGATCATCCTCTTGGTCTGCTCGTCCAGGTAGCCGACGTTGTACTGCGGCAGGCCATTGCTCAATTCGGCGCGCGTGGTTGCTCCCGGCGTCTCGCTCACGACACCACCTCCGTTTCCTGCTTCGGCGAAGCATCCGCTCGCCGTTCTTCGAACTCACGATTCAGTCGCCGCACCAGCCCGAGCTCGGCCTGGAAATCGACGTAGTGGGGCAGCTTCAGGTGCTCGACGAAGCCCGTCGCCTCGACGTTGTCGGCGTGCGTGATGACGAACTCCTCGTCCTGCGCGGGGGCGACGATGCGCTCACCGAACTCCTCGTGGCGCAGCGCACGGTCGACCAGTGACATCGACATCGCCTTGCGTTCGGCGCGACCGAACACGAGGCCGTAACCGCGCGTGAATTGCGCCGCGGTATCGGCGTTCCCGGTGAACTGGTTGATCATCTGGCACTCGGTGAGCTCGATCCGGCCGAGCGGCACGGCGAAGCCCAGCTCGGGCGCCACGAACTCGACCTCGACCTCGCCGACGCGAATCTCGCCGGCGAAGGGGTGCGTGCGACCGAAGCCGCGCTGCGTCGAGTAGCCGAGCGAGAGCAGGAAGCCCTCGTCGCCGCGAGCCAGGGCCTGCAGTCGCTCGGCGCGGCTCATGGGGAACAGCGTCGGCTCGCGCGTGAGGTCCGCGGGCTCGGGGTCGGTGAATCCTGCGGGGCGCTCGGGTTCCATGAGGGCCTCGGTGCCCAGCAGATCCGCGACCCGGGGCATCGCCTCGTCGTGCTCGGCTGCGTCGTTTTTGCCGGCGGCGCTGTCGTTTTGGGCGGAGGCGCTGTCGTTCTCCTGGAACTCGCCGCCGTAGCCGCCATCGGCGAACAGGCGGTGCGTGTAGTCGAACGTCGCGCCGAGCTGCTGGCCGCCCGGGATGTCCTTGAACGTCGCCGAGACGCGGCGCTGCGGGGGCAGCTCTGCCGTGTCGACGGGTTCGGTGTAGCCGTAGCGCGGCAACGTGGTGCGGTACGAGCGCACGAGCGTGATCGCTTCGAGCACGTCGCCCTGCGCCTGCACGATGGCGCGGGCGGCGAGTGCGGGGTCGTACATCGACCCCTCGTTCATGACACGGGCGACGAGCACGGAAAGCTGCCCGGCGACCTGCTCGTGGGTGAGCTGCGGGACGGATTCCTCGCCTCGACCCTCCTTCGCGAGCAGGGCGTGGGCATTGGCGATCGCTTTCTCGCCGCCCTTGACTGCGACGTACATCAGGCCTCCTGTCCAGGGTTCAGCGACGCGAGCTGCGTCGTGCGCGGGAGCGCCGAGATGCTCCCCTCATCGACGATCAGCAGGTCGACGCCGCGCGGGAAGAGCCGCACGTTCGCGCGCCACTGGGCCGCGAAGTCGGTGATGTGGTCGGCCCAGGGGGCGTCGAGCTCCGCTTCGACGTTGATGCCGGGACCGGTCGCGGTGAAGTGGTGGACTTCCCGCGGTGAATCGCAGACGATCTCGCGGGTGTCGACCACGACGGTGGTCGACAGGTGCGGCGCCTCGTCCGTGCCCTGCCGGAAGGTGTCGAACACGGGCAGCGCATCGGGGGTCGCGAAGGCGAAGTCCGCGAGCGCCGGGTCGTCGACCCGCCGCGACCCGGTGTGGAAGCTGAGCCAGGAGACGACCTCGGCGTCGCTCGCGAGCGCACCGGAGAGCCACACGGTCGTGTCCTCGTCGAGCACGGTCAGCGCAATGGCGCCGAGCCCGCTGCCGAGCGCGGCCGGCGGTTGCGCCGGGCCCGCGAGCGGGTAGGACCGCGTCGGGTGCGCGAGTGCATCGAGAACCGAGCGGAACGCGGACTGGGCCTCGCGTGTCGGGTCGGCGAATCCGGGGTTGGGAATGGCGGACGGCTGGTCCGTGACGGTGCTCATTCGTGCTCCCTCGAGACAGTGAAGAAGTCGACGAGAGTGCTGCGCGAGTCCGCGCGACGCGCCTCGTCGCGGGCGAGCTGCTGCTCCTCGAGCGGGGTCACGACCTCACTCAGCACGCGCTGCCGTTGCGCGTCGTCGGCGAGCAGGCCGTCGAAGATCGCGGCGAGCCGCGCGTGCTCGAGGTCGGTGCCGAGCACGTAGGCGGTGCCGAGCACGTCGGCGGCCAGCGGCTCGCCGTGCAGACGCACCGTCGCGCGGGTGACCGTCGCCTCGCCCAGGTTGAACTTGGCCCCGCCCGCGTCGACGCGGCTGCGGACCATCACGAGGCCCGCCTCCGGCCCGCGGATCGCCTCGACCTCGGGCTTGGGAGCCCACTGTTGCCAGGCGCCGGCCAGGACATCCGTCTCGGCCATGGCGAGGGCATGCATCCAGCGCTGTCGCTGCCGCTCACCGTCCGCGAGCGACTCACGACCCGCCGCCACCGTTTGCTGCGTCACGCATCCTCCATAAGTTGTCTAGTGATCTAGATAACTTCACGCTAGCCCTGTTCTCGAGCCCGTGGGGTAAACGGCACGCGAACGGATGCCAGCGAGCACCCTCCGTGTCGCAGAACGCACGATCCGCCACCCCGGATCGACCGTTCAGGGTGATACATCGTGCGAATGCTGACCGAGCCCCGGCCCCGGCGTCGGTAGAGTGCCGACGACATGAGCACTCAGAGCAGCAGGTCACCGAGCGGGTACTCCACGTGGCGACTCATCGCCGAAGAGCTCCGGCGCGAGATCGCGGACGGCGCGTGGCCCGCCGGCGCCAAGCTCCCGAGCGAGAACGACCTGGCGGCGCGCTTCGAGGTGCATCGCAACACCGTTCGACAGGCCGTCGCGGCGCTGGTCGCCGACGGGCTCGTGACTTCCAAGCGGGGCAGCGGCACCTTCGTGGCCGAGCACACCCTGCTCGTACACCGCATCGGTGCGCGCACGCGCCTGACGGACAGCCTGCGCGGCAGCACGGCATCCGCTCGCCTGCTGGATTCGGCCATCGAGCCCGATCCGCCCGCCGACATCGCCGAACGACTGCGACTCGACGGGCGCCCGGCACTCAGGCTCGAGCAGATGCGCCTCGTCGACGGTCAGCCGATCTCACTCGGCACGCAGTGGTGGGTCGCCGAGCAGGTCCCGGGGCTGCCGGAGATCTTCGCGAGGCTCGGCACCGTCACCGGCTCGCTCAAAGAGATCGGCATCGCCGATTATCTGCGTGCTGCGACCACAGTCGGCGGCCGCTACGCAACGGCCGACGAAGCGGAGTTGCTCCGGCTCGCGCCCGGCTCGGTGGTGCTCGTCGTGCGCTCGCTCGACACTCTCACCGACGGCACGCCGCTGCAGTTCGGCATCGCCCGATTCGCCGCCGCGCGGGTCGAGCTCGACATCGAGCACGCCCGGATCGGGTGACGCCAGCCCCAGCACGCCGCGAACCCCCTCAGTGGGCGGGCCCTCGCCTGGATCGGCGAACCCGCTCGCGCCCGGATCGGCACTCCCGCTCGCGCCTGCATCGGGAAACCCGCTCGCATCGAGCAGCCTCAGTGTGCGCCGAGACGCAGACCCGACGGGACCCTGTCGCGCGACTGTCATGAGGGAACATTTTTGACGCGCGGTAGAACGCGCAGCAAAAGTGTTCCCTCACGACAGTGATTCGAGAGGCTGCCCAAAGTCTCGGACGTATTAGCTCGGATGTATTGGATGTGGCGTGAGCCGCGGCGGACAGCCGCTTCGCCCGGCAGCCCCGGAGCGTTAGCTCGACAGGTCCCGACCGCTAGCTCGACAGACCCGAGTACGAGTGCAGGCCGTGGAAGAACACGTTCACGATGCCGAAGTTGAACATGACGGCCGCGAAACCCACCACCGAGAGCCACGCCGAGCGCGACCCGCGCCAGCCGCGCGTCGCGCGTGCATGGATGTAGCCGGCGTAGATCACCCAGATGATGAAGGTCCAGACCTCTTTGGTGTCCCAGCCCCAGTACCGGCCCCAGGCCTTCTCGGCCCAGATCGCGCCGGCGATGAGCGTGAAAGTCCAGAAGATGAAGCCGATGATGTTGACGCGGTACGTGAGGTTCTCGAGCGTCAGCGCGTTCGGGAGGCTCTTGAGGAACGGCATGACCGGCGGCAGCGACAACTCCTGGCGGCGCTCGCGGTACCCCTGCAGCAGCTGGGCCGCGGAGAGCGCGAAGCCGAGCGCGAAGAACGCCGTGCCGAGGATCGCCACCAGGATGTGCACGACGAGCCAGTACGACTGGAGGGCCGGCGGCAGCGGGACGACCGGCACGTAGTAGCGGGTCTGCGCGATCATCAGCAGCACGCAGACGAGGCCGGTGATGAACGTGCCGATCCAGCGGATGTCCCACCGCAGGTTCGCGGCCAGGAAGATGCCGATGATCACGAGCGTGCCCGTGAGCGAGAACTCCCACATGTTGGCCCACGGCACGCGGCCGGCGGCGACGCCGCGCGTGATGTCGGACAGCAGGTGGATCACCCAGCCGACCGTCGTCACCGTCATCGCCGCGCGCATCAGCCGCGACGTGGCGGCGCCGCGCGCCGGCACCTTCTCGACCGTGTCGGTCGACTGGCGCACGAGAGTGGCGGTCGCGGAGCGTGTCGCGCCCGCGGCGGCGGCCTCGGCGCGGCGCTCGACTGCGCTGCGCACAACGGCCGGTTCGGCGCCCTCTGAGCTGCGCCGTGCCAGATCGAGCACGAAGAGCACGAAGGCGACCGTATAGAGCCCCATGACCACGTAGATCGCGATCTCAGAGATGGTGGAGAGGGTATCGGTCACGTCAGTACGCTACGCCTTCGATTTATTGAGTTAGCCGACAGATTCGGCATCGGCCGAGACGCGTCGCACGTGAGCGGATGCCAGCGCGGCCACCGCCTCCTCGAGCCTCGGGTCCTCGCCTCGGGCAAGGCCCGCGTATTCGAGGGTGACGGCGCCCGACGCATCCGTCTTCGCCTTCACCCACATGCGACGCCGCGGCACGAACAGCGAGGTGAGCAGGCCGGCGAGGATCAGCATCGCGAAGACGAGAACCCAGCCCTGCGTCGGGTCGCGGTGGATGTCGAGCGACGCGTAGCGCTCCACCTTGTCGAAGCTGACCGAACCGAGGCCATCAGGCAGCTGGGCTGTCTGGCCGATGCCGAGGTCCAGGGCCTGCGCCTTCGCGTCAGGGCCCGCGATCTGGGTGAGCTTGTCGGTGTTGAGCTCGTAGACCGACTGCGGCACGCCGGTGTCGAGGCCGAGGTTGCCCTGGTAGACCGTGAGCGAGACGCGCGGATTCTTGAGGCCGGGGTACGTCGAGACGAGCTGCCCGTTCGCCGCCCGCCCCGCCGTCGGCATGAAGACGCCGACCATGCCGAGCTGCTTGGGCAGGCCGTCCGTCACCTTGACCACGCCCTGGGAGGTGAGGTTCGCGTCGTCCGCGAGGAAGGGGACGACCTGCCGGCCGATGACCTTGCCGCTCGCGTCGCGGATCGTCAGCACCGGGGCGTAGCCGTTGCCGAGCAGGTAGACGTTCGTCCCGTCGATCTGCAGCGGGTGGTTGACCTTGATGTGCGTCTTCGTCACGGCGCCGTTCGCTTTCGTCGCGGTCACGGATGCGTCGTAGTCGAGCGGCTGGCCGATCGCGTTCACGTTGCTGCTCTCGTACTGCACCTTGAGATCGTCGAGGCGCACCGAGTACGGCGGCAGGTTGTCGCCCGAGACGAAGCGGCCGGGGTTGAACGAGTCGAGGTTGACGTTGGTGTCGACGAAGGTCTGGCCGACGGCGACGATGCGCTGCGCCGTCCACCCGAAGCCGCCGCCGATGCCCACGACGATGAGAACGCCGAGCAGTGCGATGTGGAAGACGAGGTTGCCGGTCTCGCGCAGGTAGCCGCGCTCGGCGGAGACGGAGATCTCGCGGGGGCCCGTGAGGACCACGGTGCGGTACCGCTGGCTCCTCAGCAGCTTCTGGGCTGCGGTGATGGCGGCCAGCGCATCCGTACCCTCGGGTGCCGGCTCCGCGCGATAGCCGACCATGCGGGTCAGCCGCGACGGCGTCTTCGGCGGGTGCGCCAGCATCGCCTGCACGTGGTGCTTGACGCGCGGAATGATGCAGCCGATCAGCGAGATGAACAGCAGCAGATAGATGGCCGAGAACCACACCGACGAGTAGGTGTTGAACACCTGCAGGTGGTTGAGGATCGGGTAGAGCGTCGGGTGGTCGAGCTTGTACTGCGTGACGCCGTTCGGGTCGGCGGACTGCTGCGGCACCAGCGACCCCGGCACGGCCGCGAGCGCGAGCAGCAGGAGCAGCATGAGCGCGGTCGGCATGCTCGTGAGCTGCCGCCAGAACCACCGGGCCCAGCCGAACGGGCCGAGGCGGCCCGACGTCGCGGGGCCGTCGCCCGGGTCGATCGTGTCGATGTGGTCGCTCGGCAGCAGGTCTCCGAGCTCGGTGCGCGAGAACTGCGCGGTGCCGTCAGACTGCCGTGCGGAAATACGGCATCACCTCCTGCAGCTGAAGCATCCAGGTGTTCCAGAGACCCGAGACCATGAGCACGCCGATCACGATGAGCAGCGCGCCGCCGATCACATTGACGAGGCGCACGTGCCGCTTCAGGAACGCGACCGCCGACGACGCCCAGCCGAGACCGAGCGCGATCAGAAGGAACGGGATGCCGAGGCCGAGGGCGTAGCAGAGGGCGAGCAGCGCACCCTGCCATGGCGAGCCGCCGTTGAAGCCGAGCGCGTCGATGGCGGCGAGAGTCGGGCCGGTGCACGGGCTCCAGCCGATCGCGAAGGCGATGCCGAGCAGCGGCGCCCCCGCGAGCCCGGAGCCGGCGCGCCAGCTGGGCTTCACGATGTTCTGCAGGAACGAGAACTGCCCGATGAAGACGAGGCCGAGCAGGATGACCACGATGCCGGCGATGCGGGTGATCAGCTCGCGGTAGATGTTGAGCCAGGTGCCGAGCGCCCCGAAGATGAAGCCCCCGACGACGAACACTGCGGCGAAGCCGAGGATGAAGAGCAGGACGCCCAGGGCAAGTCGGCTCTGACCGCGCCGGTCCCCGCGCGCCGCGGTCGAGCGCCCGTCGGTGTAGCCGCCGATGTACGCGAGATAGCCGGGAACGAGCGGCAGCACACAGGGCGACGCGAACGAGACGAGCCCCGCGAGCAGAGCGATCGGGACGGCGACCAGCAACTGGCCGCTCGAGACGAGCTGCCCGAAGCTCATGGGGTGGTCTCGGCCAACGCGCTGGTGATGAGCGTCTGCACCGTCGAGGGCTGGTCGTTGATCGGGCCCTCGACGCGGGCGGCGATGCGCCCCTCCTTGTCGAGGATCAGCGTGGTCGGGGTCGAGTTCGGCCGGTAGGCGCCACTGAACGCGAGCTGCACCTTGCCCGAGTCCGCGTCGAGGATCGACGGGTAGGTGATGCCGAAGGTCTTGTCGTACGACTTCGCGCTCGGGCCGTCGTCACGGGTGTTCACCCCGACGAACTGGACGCCCTTGCCCTGGAACTGCGCGTTGAGCTTCTGCACGTCTTTCGCCTCGAGGCGGCACGGCGGGCAGCCGGCGTACCAGAAGTTGACGACGATGACGTCGCCCTTGTACGCCTTCGACGAGAAGGTCGTGCCGTCTTCCGTCGTGCCGGAGAAGACGACCGGCGCCTTGCGATCGGCCGGCTTGATCTCGGTCACACCGCTGCCGGCGATGTACCCCTTGTTGTCGGCGTTGTCGTACTGCGACTGCAGCGCGGTCACGGTGCAGCCGGCGAGCAGCGCGACGGCGGCCGCAGCGGAGATGACGGATGCCGCGAGCCGGCGCACCCTGGAGATCGAGGCCACGCGCTACACCGCCCCGACATCGACGGCGGCGGGCAGCAGCGGCGCGGCGGGATCGGCGTAGTCGACCTCGCGGATCGCGCCACCCGGTGTCTGCTCGAAGGTCGTGATGCTCGAGAGGTTACAGCGACGCTTCCGCGGATCGTGCATGAGGCGCTCCTGCGCGAGCGCGAGGTGCGTGACCCAGATCGGCAGCTGGTGACTGACCATGACCACGTCGCCGGGGGTCTGGTCGTCGAGGGGCGGCAGCGTGAAGGCATCCGCCATCGCCGCGGTCATGCGCTTCGCGATCGAGCCGTACGGCTCGCCCCACGACGGGCGCACGGGATTGATCAGCCACGGCCAGTTGACCGGGTTCTTCACGGCCTTCTCCATCACCTTGCCCTCGAAGTGATTGCGCGGCTCGATGATGCGCGGCTCGGTGCGGAGGTCGAGTTCGAAGCGTGTCACGAACGGGGCGGCGGATTCCTGTGCCCGCACGAGCGGGGAGGCGATCAGCGCCGCGACCGGGCGCTCGCGGGCCGCGAACTCGTCGGCCGCCGCCTGCGCCATGCGCCGGCCGAGCTGCGAGAGATGGAAGTCGGGGAGTCGCCCGTAGAGCACATGGTCGGGGTTGTACACCTCGCCATGGCGCACGAGATGCACCAGCCGACTTGCCACGTGCGCCAGTTTACGGAAGCCCAACCCCTGAAACTCCTGGAAGAAGCGGCCCGGTAGACTCGTCCCCCGTGACCGAACGCACCCTCATCAAGGACCTGTCCGCCCGTGAAGACGGCCCGGTGACCGTCGCCGGCTGGGTCGAGACGGTGCGCGATCAGAAGAAGGTGCAGTTCATCGTCCTGCGCGACGAGTCCGGTGCGGCGCAGCTCGTGAACCCGGCCGTGCGCGAGGTCGCGAGCGGCGCTGAAGGCACTGCAGCTGACGGCACTGCAGCTGACGGCACTGCAGCTGACGGCACTGCAGAAGACGCGGCGCGGCAGGCAGCGGCCGTCGCCCTCACCGAGTCGATCACGGCGCTGTCGCTCGGCACGTTCATCAGCGTCACCGGCGAGCTCAAGCACGACGAGCGCGTCAAGCTCGGCGGCCTCGAGGTGAAGATCGGCGACCTCTCGGTCGCGGCACCGTCCGAGCCCGAGGCGCCCATCGCCGCAGATTCGAGCCTCGACAAGCGCCTCGACTACCGCTGGCTCGACCTGCGCCAGCCGAAGAACGCGCTGATCTTCCGCGTGCAGACGACGCTTGAGCACGCGTGGCGCACCTGGTGGGTCGAGAACGGATTCGTCGAGATCCACACCCCGAAGCTGATGGAGTCGCCGTCCGAGTCGCGAGCCGAGCTGTTCCAGCTCGACTACTTCGACCTCGGCACCGCGTACCTCGCGCAGAGCCCGCAGCACTTCAAGCAGATGGCCCAGGCCGCCGGCTTCGGCAAGGTCTTCGAGATCTCCCCCGTCTTCCGGGCCGACCCGTCGTTCACCTCACGTCACGCCACCGAGTTCATCTCGGTCGACGCCGAGATGTCGTGGGTCGACTCGCACGAAGACGTCATGGCGATGCAGGAGCAGCTGCTCGCCGCGGGCATCGCGGCGGTGAAAGAGAAGCACGGCGACGAGATCCGCGAGCTGTTCGGCATCGAGGTCGAGGTGCCCGCGATTCCGTTCCCGCGCATTCCGCTGGCCGAGGTGCACACGGTCCTCAAGGAGTCGCGCGGCTACACGGTGCCCCGCGAAGACGGCGACCTCGACCCCGAGGGCGAGCGCCAGATCAGCGCCTACGTCAAGGGTGAGTTCGGTCACGACTTCGTGTTCGTCACCGACTACCCGACGAACATCCGCCCCTACTACCACATGCGCGACGCCGAGACCGGGCTCACCAAGAGCTACGACCTCATCTACAACGGCACCGAGATCACGACCGGCGCACAGCGCGAGCACCGCATCGACGAGCTGATCGCCAACGCGAAGGACAAGGGCCTCGACCCCGCCGGCATCGGCGAGTACCTCGAGTTCTTCAAGTACGGCGTGCCCCCGCACGGCGGCTTCGGCATGGGCCTCGCCCGCGTGCTCATGCTGCTACTCGGCGAGCAGTCGATCCGCGAGACGACGCTGCTGTTCCGCGGCCCGACGCGCCTGGCGCCGTAGCGCCGCGCCCCTTCCCCCGCTCAGGTGCGCTCTGTGGACTCGAGTGCGCGGTGCGGATGCCCGTGCGGCGCACTCCGGTCCGTCCGGCGCATCTGGGACGCTAGACCGTGCCGTCGACCGCGGTACGGGAGCTGACGACCGCACGCGTCAGGGCGGCGGCCTCGAGGTGAGCCGGGTGCACCTGGTATTCCTGGAGCCCCGCGGCGTCCGCGAAGTCGGCGACGACGGCCACCGAGTTCGTCGGGCGCTCGTCGACCTCGTCGATGATCACCTCGATCGCCTGGATCGACGGCACGACGCCGCGCAGGGCCAGCAGGCGGGTTCGAATGCCCTCCGCGTCACTGCGACGCTGCTCCGCGTCATCCGCTTTCAGGGTCCACGCGACGATGTGACGCAGGGTCATGCCAGCTCCTTCAACGCATTCTCGAGACGCGCCGCGTCGACGCGCCAATACGTGTGCATCTTCCCATCGATGAGCACGACGGGGATCTCCTCGCCGTAACGCTGTTGCAGCGCCGGGTCGCCGAGAATGTCGACCTCGTCGATCGCGATGCCCCCGGCGACGGATTCCTCGACCCGGGCCACGACGTCGTCGACGACGGCCCGCGCGTCTTCGCACAGGTGGCAGCCGGGCTTCGAATAGAAGGTGATGCGATGTTCGGGCTGGCTGGATTGGTCGGACACTCGTCCAGTTAACTCCACCGAGTTAACTGCAACGAGCGCCTGGGCAAGTGCCCTGACGCTCGGAGCTGAAGTCGGTCGAGACCGACCGACTTACTGAAGCAGGCGGACGCCTACTTCTTGTTGCGACGCTGGTGGCGCGTCTTGCGAAGAAGCTTGCGGTGCTTCTTCTTCGCCATGCGCTTGCGGCGCTTCTTGATGACAGAACCCACGGAAACCTCACAAAGATCGGGGATGCCGCGACTCGCCGCGGCACAAAGAGCAAGTTTACCGCACGCCGCCTCAAGCGCCGAATCGGGCCCCGGCCGGCCTCAGCGCTTGACCTTCGAGACCACCGCCGCAGCGCGGGCGGCAGCACCGGCGGCGACCTTGCCGACGGAGGCCGCGAACTCCCGCTGCGACTCGGACAGGCCAGTGGCGCCGAAGCCGACCGACGACGCGGCGCCGATGGCCGAGGCATCCGTCGGCTCGATGTCCTCGGTGGTGCCGAGGAACGGCAGCAGCCAGTCGTCGATCGCCTCCAGCGGCGTCGAGTCGAGGTGGTAATAGCGGTGCTGGCCCTCTTCGCGCACCGCGACGAGCCCCGCGTCGCGCAGCACCTTCAGGTGCTTCGACACGGTCGGCTGACTCAACTCGAGGGCGTGCACGATCTGCGACACGCTGACCTCGCCGCTCACCGATGACTGCGCCTCCAGAAGAACCTGGAGGATCTCTCGCCTGGTCGAGTCCGCAACGATGTCAAAGATGTCGGCCATGCAGAAAGAGTAGCCAGTCCGCAGAGGGCACGGCAGGATGGGCGCGTGGAGGAGGCTCGGTGCCGGTGACGGTGGTCGGGGCGCGACCCGGTTCGCGCCGTCTCCGCCAGGCGCTGTCCGACTTCGCGGCGGCGAGCCCGAGCCGGTTCGCCATCATCGTGTTCGCCCTGCTCGTGCTGCTCTGGACCGCTCTCCTCGGCCTTCCCGTATCCAGCGCGAGCCACGCGGCGACCCCCTTCGCCGATGCGCTCTTCACCGCGGTGTCCGCGGTGTGCGTCACGGGTCTCTCGACGGTCGACATGACCGCCCACTGGTCGAGGTTCGGCGAGGTCGTCATCTACTTCGGCGTGCAGATCGGCGGCATCGGCGTGCTGACGCTGGCCAGCACGCTCGGCCTCATCATCAGCCGACATCTGGGACTGCGCGCAAGGCTCATCGCCGCCGGCGACACCAACCCGTTGCGCGCGCACCGCGGCCCCGTGGCAGAGGGCCAGGCGGTGCGTCTGGGCGAGGTCCGCGGGCTGCTGGTCACCATCGCGATCAGCGTCGTCGCGATCGAGGCGGCCGCGAGCGTCATCCTCTTCCCGCTGCTGCTCACGCACGGCTTCACGATCGGCGCCGCGGCGCGGGACGCCGTCTACTACTCGGCGATGGCGTTCACGAACACGGGATTCACGCCGAACAGCAACGGCCTCGTCCCCTTCGCGCACGACTACGCGTTCCTCTCCACGATCGGGCTGACGGTGATGCTGGGGGCGATCGGATTCCCCGTCATCTACTCCCTGGCCCGCGTCGTCCGGCATCCCGGCCAGAGGCGGCGCATCATCTCGCTGCACGTCAAGCTCACGCTCGTCGCCTATTTCGTGCTGTTCGCGCTCGGCGGCGTGCTCTACTGGCTGCTCGAGCACGGCAACCCCCGCACTCTCGGACACCTGAGCGCGGGCGACGGCGTCTTCCAGAGCTTCTTCCTCTCGGCCATGGCCCGCTCGGGCGGGTTCTCGACGATCGACATCTCGCACCTGCACGGCTCGAGCCTGCTCGTGACCGACATGCTGATGTTCATCGGCGGCGGGTCGGCCTCGACCGCCGGCGGCATCAAGGTGACGACGCTCGCCGTGCTGTTCCTCGCCGCGATCGCGGAGGCCAAAGGCGTCGAGAGCATGGAGGCGTTCCACCGTCGCATCCCGAAC
The DNA here is from genome assembly GCF_042651345.1 of Gryllotalpicola reticulitermitis. Classification (NCBI taxonomy): domain Bacteria; kingdom Bacillati; phylum Actinomycetota; class Actinomycetes; order Micrococcales; family Microbacteriaceae; genus Gryllotalpicola; species Gryllotalpicola reticulitermitis. Next base: position 1,180,142 of record NZ_JBHSCN010000005.1, on the reverse strand, counting down.
GACGTGCTGCGCGTCGCCGTCTCGGTCGTGCTGTGGGGCGCCACGATCGTCGCCTCCGCCTCGGTCACGGTGCTCGCGATCACCGGGGACTCGCTCGACCACGTGCTCTTCGACGTGATCAGCGCCTTCGGGACCTGCGGTCTCTCGACCGGCCTCGCCATGGGCGCGTCGCCGCCCGTCGTCTACGTGCTCGCCGCCACGATGTTCCTCGGCCGGATCGGCAGCATCACGCTCGCCGCCGCACTGGCCCAGAGCCAGCGCCAGCGGCTCTACGCCCGCCCGGAAGAGAGGCCCATCGTTGGCTAGTCCGATTCACAACGACGCGCCCGTGCTGCTCATCGGCCTCGGCCGCTTCGGCTCGGCCGCAGCCACCGAGCTCGACCTGCTCGGCCGCGAGGTGCTCGCCGTCGACCGCGACGCGACCCGCGTACAGGAGTGGGCCGATCGGGTCACCCACACCGTGCAGGCGGACGCCACCCAGGTGGATGCTCTGCGCCAGATCGGCGCCGACGACTTCCAGATCGCCATCGTCGCGGTCGGGTCGTCGATCGAGGCATCCGTGCTCGTCACCGCGAATCTGGTCGAGCTCGGGATCCCCCAGGTCTGGGCGAAGGCGATCTCGCCCGCGCACGGCAGGATCCTCGAGCGCATCGGCGCGCACCACGTCATCTACCCGGAGGCCGAGGCGGGTTCCCGCATCGCGCGGCTCGTGAGCGGGCGGATGCTGGACTTCATCCAGTTCGACGACGACTTCGTGCTGGTGAAGATGTTCGCGCCGAAGGCGATCAGCGACCGCACGCTCGCCCAGTCCGACCTGCGCGGCGTGCACGGTGTCACCGTCGTCGGCATCAAGGAGCCCGGCAAGCCGTTCACCTATGCGGGCAGCTCGACCATCGTCGAGCACGAGGACATCATCGTCGTCTCGGGCGGCGAGGCGGATGTGCAACGCTTCGCCTCGCTCGACGACTAGCGCTACGCGCCCGAGGCGAGCTCCCTCGCCCGCGCCAGTGCGGCGTCGGTCGCGCGATCGAAGAGCCCCGACAGGTCGGCGGCCTGCAGCACCTCGATGGCCTTCTCGGTCGTGCCGCCCGGGCTCGTGACGCGGCGGCGCAGTTCGGCCGGCTCCTCATGGGTGGCCGCGAGCAGCTCTGCCGCGCCGAGGAAGGTGTGCCCGACGAGGAGTTCCGCCTGCTCGCGCGAGAAGCCCTTGGCGACGGCGGTCTTGGTGAACTCCTCGATGAGGAGGAACACGTAGGCGGGCCCGGAACCGGAGATCGTCGACAGCTCATCGAGTTGCGACTCGGGCACCTCGACCACCGCACCGACGGTCTCGAAGAGGGCGCGCACGAGCGCCACGTCATCGGCGGTCGCGCGCGTTCCGCCGCTCACCCCGGTGACACCGCGACCGACCTGCGCGGGCGTGTTCGGCATGGTGCGGACCACGGCAACGGATGCCGGAACCGCCGCCTCCATCGTCGCGACCGTCACCCCTGCGGCGACGCTCGCCACGACGGTGCCGGGCTCGAGGGCCCCCGCGATCTCGGCGAGGACGTCGGGCACCTGGTACGGCTTCACGGCGAGCACCACGAGCTTGGCGCCGCGAACGGCCTCGGGGTTGGCATCCGCCTCGTTCTCGGTCGCGTGCGCGCTCACGCCGCGCAGTTCGGCGAAACGGGCGGCGGTCGCTGCGCTCCGGCTGGTGACGCGGATGCCGCCCTCGACGTCGACCACCGGCGACGCCAGACCGTTGATGATCGCGCCGGCCATGGAACCGGCGCCGATGAATGCGATGGCGGGCAGCTGAATCGTTCGAGCGTCGCTCATGCCCCCACCATACGGGCGCAGAGCCCACTCATATGATGGGCCGCGTGAGCGACCAGCGCGGGGATGAGCGCGGCGACCAGCCCGAGGGCGGCCGCCCGCTCGCGATCCTCGCCGCGCTCGGCGCCAACGTCGGAATCGCGATCGTCAAGTTCGTCGCGTTCCTGCTGTCGGGGTCGAGCTCGATGCTCGCGGAGGCCGTGCATTCGCTCGCCGACTCGGGCAACCAGTTGCTGCTCCTGCTCGGCGGCCGGCGCGCGAGACGTGCCGCGGACCCCGCGCATCCGTTCGGATACGGCCGCGAGCGTTACATCTACGCGTTCGTGGTCGCCATCATCCTGTTCTCGGTCGGCGGGGTCTTCTCGATCTTCGAGGGCATCGAGAAGGTCCAGTCGGCGTCGCACTACGTGCGCCCTGAGCTGTGGTGGCTGCCGATCGCGGTGCTGCTGGCATCCGCTGTCCTCGAGGGCACCTCGCTTCGGACCGGAATGCGCGAGTCGCGATCGCACAAGGGCTCCGGCACGTGGGTGCAGTTCATCCGGCGTGCGAAGAATCCGGAATTGCCTGCCGTGCTGCTCGAGGACGTCGCCGCGCTCACCGGCCTGATCTTCGCGCTGATCGGCGTCACGCTCTCGCTCATCACGGGCAATGGAATCTTCGACGCGGCCGGATCGATCGCGATCGGCGCGCTGCTCGTCACGGTCGCCATCGTGCTCGGCACCGAGGTCAAGAGCCTGCTCGTCGGTGAGGGCGCCACCGAAGGCGAGCTGCGAGCGATCGAGCAGGCGGTGCTCGCGGGCGGCGAGACGGACCGGATCATCCACCTGCGCACCCTCTACCTCGGGCCGGAGGAGCTGCTGGTCGCCGCGAAGATCGCGATGCCGCCCGAGCGGTCGCTGGCGGATGCCGCGCGGGCCACGGACGTGATCGAGGGGCGCATCCGTGCCGCCGTGCCGGTCGCGCACCTCATCTACCTCGAGCCCGACGTCTACCGACCCTAGTGCCGGGCGCGCGCCCGGCGCCGCGATCGAAAACGGAGTTGTTGCGCCACAGGCCGCGTTCGGGCCGCACCTACTCCGTTCTCGGCGCGCGGCGCTCGTCGAAGAACTCGGTGAGCAGGGCCGCGCACTCGGGCTCCCGGATGCCCGCGTAGACCGTCGCGCGCTGCGGCAGGCGGCGATCCCGCAGCAGATCGTAGACCGAGCCGGCGGCGCCGGCCTTCTCGTCCCACGCCCCGAACGCGACCGTGGGCACGCGCGCCGAGAGGATCGCACCGGCGCACATGGCGCACGGCTCGAGGGTGACCACGAGCACGGCATCCGTCAGCTGCCACTCGCCTCGCGCGGCCGCCGCGGCCCGAAGCGCCTCGATCTCGGCGTGCGCGGTCGGGTCCTGTCGCGCCTCGCGCGCGTTCCGACCGCGCCCGAGCACCTCGGCCGACGGCCCGACGACGACCGCGCCGACCGGCACGTCGCCCGTGGCGAGCGCCGCGCGCGCCTCATCGAGCGCGAGGCCCATCCACGCGTCATATTCCGGCGGCGGTATGAGCATCGAATCCCTTCAGCGTCGAACCACCCAGCGTCGTATCACTCAGCGTCGAATCGCTCAGTGTCGAATCGCTTGCGCGGCCGGGGCCAGCCCCGGGTGGTCCAGTACCCTGAAGCCTATGCGCGTGCACGTGGCGGACCACCCGCTGATCACCCACAAGCTCACGGCCCTCCGCGACAAGAACACGCCGAGCCCGCAGTTCAGGTCTCTCGTCGCCGAGCTGATCACGCTGCTCAGCTACGAGGCCACCCGCAATGTGCGCGTCGAGCCGGTCACCGTGCAGACCCCCGTCGCGCCGTACACGGGCCTCACCATCTCGAAGCCCGTCCCGCTCGTGGTGCCGATCCTGCGCGCCGGTCTCGGCATGCTCGACGGCATGATGGCGGTGCTGCCCAACGCCGAGGTCGGATTCCTCGGCATGGCGCGCGATGAGGAGACGCTGCAGCCGACGACGTACGCCGAGCGTCTGCCGCGCGACCTGGCCGGCCGGCAGTGCTTCGTGCTCGACCCGATGCTCGCGACGGGCGGCTCGCTCGGCGCGGCCCTCGACTTCCTCTTCCAGCGGGGCGCATCAGACGTGACCGCGATCTGCATTCTCGGCGCCCCCGAGGGCATCGAGCACGTCGAGCAGGCCACTGTCGGCAAAGACGTCACGCTCGTGCTCGGCGCCCTCGATGAACGACTCAACGAGAACGGCTACATCGTGCCCGGCCTCGGCGACGCGGGCGATCGACTCTACGGGCTCGCGGGCTGACTTTTTCTTGACTTTTCGCCACGTTACGTGTTTTGCTGGGCGGCATGACTGACACCCTGCGCCTTCGTCCCACCCTTGAGGTGAGCGAGACGGCCGGCATGATGATGCCCGGCTGTGCAGTCATGATGTGTCGAATGTGTGCCTGAATTCCCCGTTCGCCTGAGTCCCCCCGACACCGATCGCTCATCGCAGCTTGATCACCGGGAAGCGGACTCCACGGATGTCTGAGGCATCCGCCCCTGCCGCGTCACAGCAGACGCGCACCTCGGCCGCTCGCACCTCCTCAGGTGCCGGCCATCGCATCATCACCAGAAGGTCTTGATCCGCATGACGATCACCGCTCCCCTTTCCGCTCTCACCTCCGCTTCCCCCGCAGCTCGACCGGCCGGCACCCCGCGGGGCTTCGGGCTCTACGTCGGCTTCGACGAGGCCAAGGCCGCCGCGGCCGGAACCGACCTCACCACCGTCGTCGCCGCACTCAAGCGGGTTCTCGCCGAGGTCGCCCCCGGCGCAGAATCGTTCGCCTCGGTCGCGCTCGCGCCAGAGGGCGCCGGCGGCCGCGACGTCGACGTGGTTCGCCTCGCGCTGCGCGACCCATCCGCCGTCGCCAAGTTCCGGCCCAGCGAGGCCCGCGACGAGCGGGCCGACCAGACCGGCGTCGTGATCGACGTCACCCGGCGCCACCTGCTGCTCGACGGCGACCGCGTGTCGCTCACGTTCAAAGAGTTCGAGCTCCTGCAGTACCTCGTCCTGCGCGAAGGACGCACGATCGAGCGCACCGAGCTGATCACCTCGCTGTGGTCGGCCGCGAGCGACGAAGAGATCCCGAACGAGCGCACCATCGACGTGCACGTGCGACGCCTGCGCGCCAAGCTCGGCCGCTACGAGGACATCGTGCGCACCGTGCGCGGCGTCGGATACCGCTTCGATCGGCACGCCGACGTCGCGATCCGCCAGTCGCACGCACCGTCGCCTGACCGGTTCTGAGTTTGTTGTCGCGGGCGTCCTCGCCGCCCGCGAGTTTTGTTGCGAATGCATGGAATACGACAGCGGCGCCGACCGCTGTCCGTCCTATGACATCTATTGCGATCATCGGCGGCACGGGGTACTCGGGGAGCAACATCGCTGCGGAGGCGGTGAAGCGCGGCATCCAGGTCACCGCGGTCGCGCGGCATGAGCCGGAGCATCCGATCGACGGCGTCACCTACGTCACGGATGACATCGCCGACCGCGCCTTCACCGACAAGCTCGCCGCGGACCACGATGTGGTCATCGTCGCGATCCATGCCGTCGACGGCGACAACAACCCGGTCCTGCCGGCGCTCGTGCCGGGCCTCGCCGAGGGTGCTGTCGCCGGGGACGCGCGTCTCGCGTTCGTCGGCGGCGCGGGCTCGACCTTCGAGGGCGTCGGCGGCCCGCGGCTGGTCGACAGCCCCGACTTCGTCGAGGCCTACAAGCCCGAGGCCGTCGCGCACGCCGGCGTTCTGGACTGGCTGCGCAGCGACGAGACTCCGGCCGGTCTGCAGTGGTTCTACGTGAGCCCGGCCGAGACGTACGGCGGCTACAACCCGGGCACCCCGATCGGCTCGTACCGCACGAGTGCGGACACCGTGCTGCGCGACTCCGACGGCAAGTCTGAGATCTCAGGCGCTGACTACGCTCTGGCCTTCGTCGACGAGATCGTGACGCCGACCCACATCAACCAGCGCTTCGTCGTCGGGTACTGATCGGCGAGCCCTGATCGGCGGGCACTGATCGGCCGCTGTTGATCCGCGGCCACTGATCCGGGCGTGCGTGGGCGCCGCCGCCTCTCGGCGACGGCGCCCCTGTCTTGTGCTTACCGCTTAGCGGCGTGCGCCGGCGTGCGGCTCAGGCGCGTGCTGCTGCGTCGCGGGGGCGTGGCGCGCCACCGGAGCGGTCCAGTGCGCGACCGGGGTCGGCACGTGCGTCACGGTCGGAGCAGGGATGCTGCCGGCCGAGCCGGTCGAGCCGAACGGCGAAGCCGGGGGGGCCGGTGTGGCCGGGACTGCGGGCTTGGCCGGGACGGCCGGGACCGTGCTGTGTGCCGGCGTGCTCGGGACGGCCGGAACAGCAGGCTTCGCGGGCGTGGCCGGGACGGCGGGCTTCGCGGGAACAGCCGGCTTCGCGGGGATGACCGGGGTCGCGGGCTTCGAGGTCGTCGATGCGGACGGAGCCTGGGTGCTCGTGGCTGGCTGGCTCGACGCGGGCTTCGGGGTCACCGGAGCGTGGTGCGTGTGCCAGAAGGCGAGCCAGCCCCACCAGCCAAAGTGGTGGCGGCGGTGGTGATGGTGCTTGCGGTGGTGCACGGGGGTGGGCAACGGCTTGGGCGGCGTGGTCGACGTCGGAGCCGGGTTCGGTGTTCCGGTCGCGGTGGGCACCGGGACAGGCACGTAGGACGTCGGCGCGGGTGTGCCGGTCGATGTGCTCGTCGGCGAGGTGCCGGTGCCAGCAGTGCCGGCAGGGTCGCCCGAGGTGGGTGCAGCCGTCGAGGGCGCGGCGGTCGAGGACAGGGATGCCGGGACCGGGTCTGCGTTGGCCGCGAGGCCACCGATCAGGCATCCGCCAACGACAACCGCAGTGCCGGTCGACAGCATCATGAGCTTTCGATTCTGCATCTTCGGATAAACCTCCGTAGTCGGTGGCGGCCGTAAGTGCCGCCGTGGGGGTGCATTGCCCCGGACGGGAGGTTCGTTACAGATGGATCGCAAGATGAATCAGAAATGACGTTGCTCAAGACCGGCGGCCGTTCAGGACGTTCTGCTTGCCGACGCATAACGAAGTCGCAGGAAAAATCACGAAACGATAACTAGACAGCGTTATCAGCCCGTTATACATTCGTAGAGCGTTAGTTGTTTGCTGTGGCAGCCGGCGCGGAATGTGATTGCAGGACACTCTTGGTGCAAGAGACGGGTCGGAGCTAACAAGGCTCCGGCCCTTCTCTGTGTCAGCGCCCGCGCACGGCGATCGTAGGCTGGCGGGATGAGAGATGAGGCGCGCTCGGTCGCCGCCTGGGAGGCGCTGTTCCGCGCTCAGGTCGCCGTGATGCGCCGCCTCGGCGCCGACTTCCCCCGCAACGACATCTCATTCAACGAGTACGACGTCATGTTCACCCTCACGCGCGCCGCGAACCGTGCCCTACGGCTGCGCGACCTCACCCGGGCAGTGCTGCTCACGCAGCCCAGCGTGAGCCGGCTCGTCGATCGGCTGGCGGCTCGCGGACTGGTCGACAAGCTGCCCGACGAGACGGATGCGCGAGGCACCGTCATCCGCCTCACCGACGCCGGCCGCGACGCGTTCCACGCCGTCGCGCGCGTGCACGGCGCATCGATCGATCGCATCGTCGGCGACGCACTCAGCCCGGACGAGCTCGAGCAACTCACCCGGCTCACCACGAAGCTGCGCGCGAACCTGCCGCCCGCCTAGACGCGGGGCAGCTCGAGCGAGATCACCGTGCCTTCCGGGCCGGTGCTGTCGACCCGCACCGTGCCGCCGTTGCGCGCGGCCACGTCGCGCACGAGCGCCAGGCCGATGCCGAAGCCGCGGCGGCGGGGCAGGCCGTCGCTCTCGTCCGGATCCGAGTGGGCGAAGCGGTCGAACACCCGCTCGGGGGCGATCCCGCGGATGCCGGGGCCGTGGTCCGCGACCGACAGCGTCACGGTGCGCGGCGCCGCAATGAGATCCACCTCGACGGACCCGCCATCACGGGTGTGCCCGATGGCGTTGTCGACGAGTCCGGTGACGCAGCGCCGGAAAGACACCTGCGGCATCAGAACACGCGTTGCGCGATCGGGTGCGCGATCAGTTTCAGGCTCGGCCGCACCAGGCTCGGCCGCGAGCTCGGAGCCAACATCGCCCGTCAGCTCGATACGGATGTTTCGCGCGTCGGCCAGCAGGCGCAGGGCCGCAATCGCCTCCGCCGCGGTGGCCGAGGCATCCGTCACCTCGTCCGGCTCGCCCTGCTCGCCGCCGGCCGCCGCGAGCAGCTCGCCGACGATGCCGATGAGCGCCGCCGTGTCCGACCGCAGCTCGGTCACGGTGCGCGCGCTCGGGTCGGTCGCGCCGAGGCGGTGCTGCAGCAGCTGCAGCCGCGCGTCGAGCACGGCGAGCGGTGTGCGCAGTTCATGCGAGGCGTCGGCGACGAACGCCCTCTGCAACTGCAGCGCCTGCCCGAGCGGACGCACGGCGCGCCGGGCGATCAGCCAGCTGATGACCGCCGCGAACACGATGGCGGCTGCGCCGATGATGACGAGCGCAATGAGCACCTTCGTGGCGCTGATGTAGATCTTGTCCTCGCCGGGGCGGTTGGTCTCGGCCAGTTCTCTGGGCTCGGACTGCCAGATGACGACGCCGACCGCGACGATGATGATCGCGACGACGAGCGCGCAGCTCGCGATCGAGATCCGCCGCGTGACGGATGCCGCCGCCTTGCGCACGGCGAGGACATCGCTGTCTGTGCTCGCCCGGCCAGTATTGGCCCTGCCTGCGCGAGGCTCGCTCACAGATACCCCAGCCGGTACCCCTTGCCGCGCACCGTGAGCACCACGGACTCTTCCGTCTTGCGGCGCAGGTAGTGCACATAGGTGTCGACCGTGCCCGGCAGGTCGTTCGGAGTGAAGACCGCCGAGAGGATCTGGCTGCGGCTGAACGTGCGATCCGGGCTGTGGGCGAGCAGAGCGAGCAGCTCGGTCTCCTTCGGCGTGAGCGCGACGGGCCCGAGGTACGGCGACTGGATGATGCGGTCCTCGGGGAAGAACTCCCACGAGCCGATCGTGAGCGACGAGTCGTTCGCCGTGTACGTGCGACGCAGCGCCCGCAGCCGCGCGAGCAGCTCGGCGAACTCGAACGGCTTGACGAGGTAGTCGTTGGCCCCCGCGTCGAGCCCCTCGACGCGGTCATCGGTCGCGCCGAGCGCGGTCAGCATGATGATCGGCGTGGCGATGCGCGCACGACGGATGCCGCGGACGACCTCGACCCCGTCGCGCCCGGGCAGCCGTCGATCGACGACCAGCACGTCGAACTCCTCGGCGAGCGCCGTCGCGAGCCCCGCGTCGCCATCGGCGCGGTGCGTCACGTCGTACGCCTCGCCGAGATACTCGATCATGATGGGCGCGAGGCGCTCGTCGTCTTCGATGAGCAGGAGGCGTGGCATCCGTTCAGTCACGCGTCGATTGTTCCCAGGAACACCCACAGAAACTCCACATCAGCCGGATACGCAGGCGCCGGTCGCGACCGGTTTCGTGAGGGTCGCCGCACGCTCGAGCGTCGGGGCGATCTGTTTGAACGTCAGGGCATAGCCCGTTTCGGAGTCCGTCGTCGACATCGCGAACACGAGACCGGTGACGCGTCCCTGCGCGTCGAGCAGCGGGCCGCCCGAGTCGCCCGGCCGGACGATGGCGCGCAGCGAGTAGACGTCGCGGGTCACCGTCTTGTCGTCGTAGATGTCCTTGCCGATGGCGCGGATGCTGTCGCGCACGCGGCCCGGCGCGACGGTGTACGTGCCGCCGCCCGGGTAGCCGGCCGCGAACACGCTCGCACCGACGCCCTGCACGGCGGGGTTCTGCGCGAGCGGCTTCGCGTGCAGCCCCGGCACGTCGAGAACGGCGATGTCGGTCTCGGGGTCGTAACCGACGACCGTCGCCGAGAGGCGCTCGCTCTTCCCGTTGACGAGAACGTCGGCGGAGGACGAGCCGGCGACGACGTGCGCGTTGGTGATCACGCGATCGGATGCCACGACCCACCCGCTTCCCGACGACGCGGTGCCGCACTGCGGCTCGTCCGCCTGGACTTCGACGATCGAATCCGCGACAGCGCTCACGGCCGACGGCACGTCGCTCGTCGGTGCCGCGATGTTCGGGATCTTCTCCTGCTCGGTCGACTCGAAGACCTTCGGCAGGCCGGCGGCCGCGATCGCGTCGTCGACGGCGCCGAAGACGCGCGCAGTCGGCATGGGCGCGATGGAATCGAGGGTGGCGACGATGCGCGAGGAGTTCGCGAGCTGCGTCGCGGGGCCGTACCCGGTCGAGACGACGAACCCGGCGAGCAGCCACACGACGACCGCCCAGCTGAGCAGCCCGAAGACGGCGCCGAGCACGGCGTCGGCGCCACCGGCGACCGGGAGCGGCCGGACGGCCCTGCGGATGAAGCTGCCGATCGTGATCACGATGGTCGCGCACACCGCCGCGATGAGCAGGGTGATGATCAGCACCGTGATGCTGCGCCCCCAGGTCTGCAGCGAGCTGAGCGCACCCACCGCGGAGACGATGCCCGGCGCGAGCACCAGCCCGACCCAGAACCCGATCGCCCAGCCGATGAGGGCCGCGACCGCCGCGATCACACCCCGCCGCGCATAGCGGATCACCGTGAGGACCCCAACGACCGCGAGGACCAGATCGACGATCACCTGCATGGGGGACACTCAACCATCCGTAGCTGGGCTTCCGGCGTAGCGTGGCCGCTATGGACCTCGGTTTTCATCTGGCACACCTGACCTTCGATTCAGGGCCCGAGCAACTCGGCCCCACCCTCACCCGCATCGCTCACGACGCAGAAGACGGCGGCATCGCGCGCCTCACCGTCATGGACCACTTCTGGCAGATCCGCGGCTACGGGCCGCCCGAGAAGGACATGCTCGAGGCGTACACGTTCCTCGGCTTCCTGGCGGCCAACACCTCGAAGGTGCTGCTGCACACGATGGTCACGGGTGTCGTGTACCGCGAGCCCGGGCTGCTCGCCAAAGCGGTCTCGACACTCGACGTGCTCTCCGGCGGTCGCGCCGGGCTCGGCATCGGCGCCGCCTGGAATGAGGAGGAGTCGAAGGGCCTCGGCTTCAACTTCCCGCCGACGAAGGAGCGCTTCGAGCGCCTCGAAGAGGCTCTGCAGATCATCCTGCAGATGTGGAGCGACTCGGAAGAGCCGTACGAAGGCCGCTACTACCAGCTCGGGCGCACGCTCTCGGTGCCGAAGACCATCTCGCAGCCGCGCCCGTATCTGATCATCGGCGGCGTCGGCGAGCGCAAGACGCTGCGTCTCGTCGCGCAGTACGCGGATGCCTCCAACTGGTTCGCGAACGCCGACTTCCCCCACCTGATCGACGTGCTGAAGGGTCACTGCGACGCGGTCGGCCGCGACTTCGACACGATCGAGAAGACCGCGCAGGGCCGCATCGACGAGGAGACGACTCGCGACTCGCTGCTCGCCGAGCTCGAGCGGCTGCGGGCCTACGGCATCCGTGCCACGTACTTCTCGAGCCCGCTCAGCGACCCGCACCGAGCGATCGACCTGCTCACCTCGGTGACCGGCGAGGTCGCCGACTGGTAGTCCCACCGGCGCTGGTAGTCCCACCGGCGCGCCCGGACATGGGTAGGGCCTCGTTCCCCATCCGGAACGAGGCCCTCTGTCCCCACTAACCGCTCCCCCGCCCTGCATCAGGTGGCGCGTAGTTCCATTGAAGCGGCAGCCCCGCGTGCGGATCACCCCGTTGACAATGGGCATCGCTTCCGGTTACAAATCGCCCAGCACAGTCATCCGCCGCCGATCTCGGGCTCAGCCGGCGACGTGCCCGAACAGCAGGCCGAGCAGGTACGTCACCGCGGCCGCGCCGTAGCCGATCGCGAGCTGGCGCAGTGCGCGCGACAGCGGCGACGAGCCGGACAACAGGCCGACGACCGCGCCCGTGCCGACGAGCGCGATGCCGACGAGCACCGTGGCGAGCGCGACCGCGCCGAGCCCCGACATGCCGAAGAGATACGGGATGACCGGCACGATGGCGCCCGACGCGAAGAAGCAGAAGCTTGAGAGCGCGGCGCTCATGCCGGTGCCGATCGCCTCGTGGTCGTCGCCGTCGGTGCCGCCGGGCAGGTCGCGGGCGCCCGCGCCCATTCCCCACAGCAGCCGCGCCGCGCGCGTCTCGGCCTGACGCTCGGTCATGCCGCGCGAGCGGAACACGAGTGCGAGCTCGTTGCGGTTCGCGTTGAGCTTCCCGATCGCGTCGCCGACGTCGACGTTCGGGGTCGAGGCGGCGAGCAGCTCGCGCTGGGAGTGCACCGAGACGAACTCCCCCGCGCCCATCGACAGCGCGCCGGCGAGCAGGCCCGCGACACCGGTCAGCAGCACGACGTGCGTCGCGACCCCGCTCGCCCCGACGCCGAGCACCAGGGACAGGTTGCTGACGAGGCCGTCGTTGGCGCCGAACACCGCCGCGCGGAACGTGCCGGAGAGGCGGCTGCGGCCCCGTTCGGCGAGTGCGCGGACGACCTCCTCGTGGATCTGCTCGTCCGCGGCCATCTCATCGGTCGCGTCGGGGTCCGACTCGTACGGCGACCGCGACTCGGCGCGCTGCACGAGCGCGAGCACGAACACGGAGCCGAAGCGGCGGGCGAGCCACCCGAGCAGGCGGGTGCGAAGATCGGTGCGCAGCGGCTTGCCGACCCTGGCGCCGAGCAGGTCGAGCCAGTGCTGCTCGTGCCGCGACTCCGCGTCGGCGAGCGCGAGCAGGATTTCGCGCTCCTCGCCCTGGCGGCGGCTGGCGAGGTCACGGTAAACGGATGCCTCGGCCCGCTCATCCGCAAGGTAACGGCGCCACCGGCGCAGGCTCGCTTCGCTCGGCGCGCTGGGCTGATCGGGCGTGCTGGGCTGATCGGGGGTGCTGGGCTGATCGGGCGTGCTGGGCTGATCGGGGGTGCTGGGCTGATCGGGCTGCTCACTCATGCTCATCGGCTGACAAGCCTTCCATGAGGGCTCGGCACGCGGCGAGCCCAGCGGGCCGTCCCCCAGCATTCAGCGACGCCTAACTTCAGTTCAAGTCACTTGCACATTAAGTGCTGCGCGGGGTTAGAGTGGCGCTGACCATAACAAAGAAGGTACGTGTGAACGCCTCGCTCGCGGTTTCGACCGTGATCTTCGCGCTGCGCTCCTCCGGCCGATTCGGCGGCGACGAGGGCGAGCGTGCCCTGTGGCTGCCGCTGGTGCGCCGCATTCGAGAGCCGTACGACGGCATGTGGGCACTGCCCGGCGGGCCCCTCGGCGATGACGAGGGCCTCGCGGAATCCGCGACGGCCACGCTCGAACGCACGACCGGGCTCGCGCCCCGGTACCTCGAGCAGCTCTACGCCTTCGGCGACCCGCACCGCTCAGGTGACACGGCACCAGGCGAGGAGACGGGCCGCGCCGTCGGGCGCGTCGTCTCGGTCGTCTACTGGGCTCTCGTCGGCGAGGAAGAGGCGCGCGCCGCGCGCGTCGGCCAGAACGTGCGCTGGTTCCGCGCCGAGGAGCTGCCGCGCCTCGCCTTCGACCACAATCTGATCGTCGAGTACGCCCTGTGGCGGCTGCGCAACAAGGTCGAGTACAGCCGCATCGCGAGCGCCTTCCTCGGCGACACGTTCACGCTCGCGCAACTGCGCGAGGTGCATGAGGCCGTGCGCGGCCAGGTCCTCGACCCGGCGAACTTCCGCCGCCAGGTCGAGGCGACCGGAGCCCTCGTCGACACCGGCGAGGTCCTCACGGGCGTGCGGCATCGACCACCGCGCCTGTACCGCTACAACACGACCGTCGATCTCGCCGACCAGGGCCCGCTGGGCCGTGCGGCGCAGCAGTGAGAACAGTCAGCAGCAGTGAGAACAGCCGGCCCCGAGAACGGGCGGCAGTGAGAACAGTAGGAGAAGAGACGTCATGACCCTCCTGAGTGACCGGCTCGAAGCATCCGTCGCCCACACCATCGCCGGCATCTCGAACGGCGGCCTGCAGGGCGAGACCTGCGCACCCGAACTCGCCGACGGCCCGTGGGCCTTCGATCTCGGCATGCCGGGCTACGGCCCGGGCGCTTCGCAGGGCGACAGCCTGCCTGCGGGCTCGCCCACGCAGGGCGAGCTGCCTGCGCGGTACCGCGAGGCGACGCCGCAGCAGCTGTCCGACTGGATCGCGGCGGCCAAGGCATCCCTCGGCTCCCGCGTCGCGGTGATGGGGCACTTCTACCAGCGCGACGAAGTGGTGCAGTACGCCGATTTCGTCGGCGACTCGTTCCAGCTCGCCCGCGCCGCACGCGAGCTGCCGGACGCCGAGGCGATCGTGTTCTGCGGCGTGCACTTCATGGCCGAGACGGCCGACATCCTGACGGGCGACGACCAGGCGGTCATCCTGCCGAACCTCGCCGCGGGGTGCTCGATGGCCGACATGGCAGACATCGACTCCGTCGAGGAATGCTGGGCCGAACTCGAGGCACTGTTCGGTTCGGCACCCGATGAATCGGGGCGCGTGCCGGTGATCCCGGTGACCTACATGAACTCGTCGGCCGCGCTCAAGGCGTTCTGCGGCGAGCACGGCGGAATCGTCTGCACGTCGTCGAACGCGGCGACCGTGCTCGAGTGGGCGTTCGAACGGGGGCAGCGCGTGCTGTTCTTCCCCGACCAGCACCTGGGTCGCAACACTGCCAAGGCGATGGGCGTGCCGCTCTCGGCGATGCCCCTCTGGAACCCCGCCCGCGTCTCGGGCGGCCTGTCCGCCGATGCGCTGCGCGACTCGCGCGTCATCCTGTGGAACGGCTTCTGCTCTGTGCACAAGCGCTTCAGCGTCTCGCAGATCGAGGCGGCGCGGGCCGCACACCCCGACGTACGGGTGATCGTTCACCCCGAATGCCCGATGGATGTCGTCGACGCCGCGGACGCCGCGGGCTCGACCGACTTCATCGTCAAGGCGATCGCCGCCGCCCCGGCGGGCTCGACCTTCGCGATCGGCACCGAGATCAACCTGGTGCAGCGGCTCGCCGCCGACTACCCGCAGCACGAGATCTTCTGCCTCGACTCGGTGATCTGCCCCTGCTCGACCATGTACCGCATTCACCCGGGCTATCTCGCCTGGGTGCTCGAGGAACTCGTCGCCGGCCGCGTCGTGAACCGCATCACCGTCGACGAGCGGGTCGCAGACGGCGCCCGGATCGCCCTCGAGCGGATGCTTGCCGCCCGCCCCGACACGACGATGGCGGCGTAGCGGTGGGCACCGAGGGCGGCGCGCGCTACAGTTGCGGGCCCACGCGGCAGATGCGCCAGGCGCTCGAGCCCGTAACTGTAGCGCGGAGCCAGGGCCGGGAACGGGAGCGGGCACAGGAGCGCGAACAGGGGCGCGTGGCATGCGCGTGATCGTCGTGGGGTCCGGGCTCGGAGGGTTGCTCGCAGCCGTCGAGGCCGCCGAGGCCGGAGCAGACGTGCTGCTCATCACCAAGGGCTCGCTCGCCGATGCGAACACGACTCGGGCGCAGGGCGGCATCGCCGCGGCGATGTTCGCCGACGACTCCGTGGCGTCGCACGTGAGCGACACGCTCGCTGCCGGCGCCGGGCTGTGCGACCCCGCGGCCGTCGAGGTGCTGTGCGCCGAAGGCCCCGACCGGGTGCGCGAGCTCATCGCCCGGGGGGTCCGGTTCGACCGCAGCGACGCCCACGCGGGCGCGGGCACGGGCTTCGCGCGGGGCCTCGAGGCCGCGCACTCGACGGCACGGGTGCTGCACGCCGGCGGCGATGCGACCGGCGCCGAGATCGAGCGCGCCCTCATCGCAGCGCTCGCGGACGCCCCTCGGGTCACGGTCCGCGAGCACACCGCCCTCACCGACCTGGTGGTCGACTCCGGTCGTGTGGTCGGCGTCGAGCTCGCCGCCCCGCGCGCCGTGCTCGTTTCCCCTTCCGCCTCCGTTTCCCCTGCCCCTTCCGGTTCCGGTTCCGCTGTCGCGATCCGCGGTGCGCGGCCCGGGTCCGAGGCGCACCCGGCGGATCCGGGCAGCGCACCCGCGGCGGCGGGGGCACCCGCGGCAGCGGCCATCGAGTACGCGGATGCCGTCGTACTCGCCACCGGCGGCGCCGGGCAGCTCTTCGCGCACACCACGAACCCCGCGGTCGCGACCGGCGACGGCGTCGCGGCAGCGTGGCGCGCCGGTGCCGCGCTCGCGGACGCCGAGTTCTACCAGTTCCACCCGACGGCGCTCGCGGCGCCCGGCTCGTTCCTCATCTCCGAGGCGGTCCGCGGCGAGGGCGCTGTGCTGCGAAACGCCCGCGGCGAGCGCTTCATGCGAGCCGTGCACACCCCGACTGCCGAGCTCTCACCACGGGACGTGGTCGCCCGCGCCATCGCGACGGAGATGTCGGCCCAGGGCGGAACGCCCGTGCTGCTCGATGCGACCGGGCTCGGGGCATCCGTTCTCGCTCGTCGCTTCCCGACCATCGACGCGGCGACGCGCGCCGCCGGCTACGACTGGGCGCGCGAGCCGATTCCGGTCACGCCCGCCGCGCACTACTGGATGGGCGGGATCTCGACGGATGCCCGCGGCCGCACCAGCCTTCCCGGCCTGTGGGCCGTCGGCGAGTGCGCGTCGACCGGAGCGCACGGCGCGAATCGCCTGGCCTCGAACTCGCTTCTCGAGGCGGCGGTGTTCGCGCACCGCGCGATCGCGGACGTCCTCGACGCGCGCGGCATCGAAACCGGAGAAGATGCGCGTTTCGGGGGTGCGCAGCCGCAACAACTCCGTTCTCGGCGCGGCGGCGCGGGTGCGTCGGGGGGCGCGGGCAACGCTGGGGGCACTGGCGGCGCTGGTCGCGCGGGCGGGAGCTTCTCTCGCAGCGCGCTCCAGCGGCTCATGTGGGAGCACGCCGGGGTGCAGCGCTCCGGCGAGGGGCTCGAGCGGGCGGCATCCGTTCTCGACACGTGGCACGCGACCACGCCCGAAGACCGCAACCTGCTCGATCTCGCGCGCATCGTGGTCGACTTCGCGCTCGCACGCGAAGAGTCGCGGGGGGCGCATTACCGCACCGACTTCCCGCTGCCCCGACCCGAGTTCGCCGAGCGGCGGGTCCACGCACGACGACCAGTACACGAGCGACAGGAAGCGCACGAACGACAGGAAGCGCACGAACGACAGGAAGCGCACGAACGACAGGAAGCGCACGAACGACTGGAAGTGCACGCACAACAAGGAGTATCCGCATGCTGACCCCGCAGATCATCGACGCCGCCGTCGCCGCAGCGCTCACCGAGGACGCCCCGTGGGGCGACGCGACGAGCGAGGCCGTGATCCCGGCCGATGCGACCGCGACGGCGCGCCTCGTCGCACGTGAGTCGGGGGTGCTCGCGGGCGGTGCCGTGTTCGCCGCCGCGATGCGGCTCACCGACGCGGCGATCGAGACGACCGTGAGGCAGCCCGACGGGGCGTTCTTCGCGGCGGGGTCGGTGCTCGCCCAGGTGAGCGGGCCGGCGCGCTCGGTGCTCACGGCCGAGCGCGTGGCGCTCAACTTCATCCAGCGCATGAGCGGGATCGCGACGTTCACCGCGCGCTACGTCGTGGCCGTCGAGGGCACGGGCGCCCGCATCGTCGACACGCGGAAGACGACCCCGGGCCTGCGCGCGTTCGAGCGGCACGCGGTCGTCGCCGGCGGTGGCCACAACCACCGCTACTCGCTCTCGGACGCCGTGCTCGTGAAGGACAACCACCTCGCCGTGCTCACCGCCGGCGGCCTGTCGGTGACACAGGCGCTGCGCGAGGTGCGCCGCCGCATCGGCCACACGGTGCACCTCGAGGTCGAAGTGGATCGCATCGATCAGATCGAGGCGGTGCTCGCGGCCGGCATCGACACGATCATGCTCGACAACTTCTCGATCGACGAACTGCGTGAGGGGGTGCGCGTCGTCCACGACCGGGCGACCATCGAGGCCTCGGGCGGGGTCAACCTCGACACCGTGCGCGCGATCGCCGAAACCGGCGTCGACCTGATCTCGGTCGGAGCTCTGACGCACTCGACCCGCGCCCTCGACCTCGGGCTGGACGTGGTGCTCGCGCCATGATCCTGCTCGATGCGGCCGCGACGACGCCGGTGCGGCGCGCCGCCCTCGAGGCGGCGTGGCCGTACCTGACCGGCACGTTCGGGAACCCGTCGAGCGTGCACGAGCCGGGCCTCGCGGCGGCGCGCGGCATGACGGATGCCCGCGCCGCCGTCGCACGCTTCCTCGGCTGCCGATCCGCCGAGGTCGTGTTCACGAGCGGCGGTACGGAGGGTGCGAACCTGTGCATCAAGGGGCTGGCGCTCGGCGCAGCGCTCGGCACAGCGCTCGACGCCGCCGGGTCGCACGCGCGGCGCATCGTCACGACGCGGATCGAGCACGAGGCGGTGCTCGCGTCGGTCGACTATCTCGCGCGGGTGCACGGCTTCGCGGTGACGTTCGCCGAAACGGATGCGTCGGGCCGCGTCTCGCCGGCAGCGCTGCGCACCGCCCTCGGCACAGGAACCGGCACGGGCACGAGCACAGGAACCGGCACAGGCACAGGCACAGGCACAGGCACCAGCACAGCACTGCTCGTGACGATCGGCTGGGCCAACAACGAGGTCGGCACCGTGCAGGACATCGCCGCCCTCGCGGCGGTGGCGCACGAGGCGGGAGCGCTGTTCCACACCGATGCCGTGCAGGCGGCGGCGCACCTGCCGATCGACGTGGCGGCGCTCGGCGTCGACGCGCTCTCGCTGTCCGGCCACAAGCTGGGCGCGCCGAAGGGTTCCGGTGCGGTGTTCGTCCGAGCCGGCGTGCCGCTCGAGCCGCTACTGCATGGCGGCGGTCAGGAGCGCGGACGCCGTTCCGGCACCGAGAACGTCGCCTGGGCCGTCGCGCTCGCGGCGGCGTGCCGTGAGCTGGCGGCCGAGCGCGCCGCAAGCGAGCCGGGCGATGCCGCCCGCGACCGTTTTATCGCACAGGTATGTGCAAGTATTCCGGGCGTCAGGCTCACCGGCGATCCCGACGCCCGGCTGCCGGGTCACGCCTCGTTCGTCGTTCCAGGGGTGAACGGCGAGACCGTGCTGCTCGAACTCGAGCGGCACGGTGTGATCGCATCGAGCGGGTCCGCCTGCGCGGCCGGGCGCACGGAACCGTCGCACGTGCTCGTCGCCCTCGGGCTCACGACCGATGACGCTTCCGCCGCACTCCGCTTCACGTGGACCGCCGATGTCGAGGCGGCCGAGCTCGAGGCGTCCGTCACCGCTCTCGCCGCCGCGGTCGACGCGACGCGCGCGCTCACTGCCCCGCGAGCGACCCCGCAACGCCACCGAGGCTGAAGTAGCGGTTCAGCACCACGAACACGAGGACCGGGGGCAGCGCCATCACCACGGCGAGCACCGGCGAGTGGCCGGCGGCCTGGAGGCCGACTCCGAGCGTGTAGTTGTTGATCGAGCGCAGGAAGATGAGCGCCGCCATGTACTCGTTCCACACGGTGAGGAACGTGAAGATCGCGACGGTCAGCATGGCGGGCAGCGCATTGCGCAGCACGACGCGGAAGAAGGCGCCGAAGACGGAGCATCCGTCTATCCAGGCCGCCTCTTCGAGCTCGATGGGGATCGTGTCGACGTACGCGGCGCACATCCAGATCGCGAACGACAGCGTGAGCGCGAGATAGACGAGTCCGAGGCCGAACAGGTTGTCGATCAGGTGCACGCGCGCGAACATCAGGAAGAGCGGCACGATCAGCATCACCGGCGGGAACGACTGCAGCAGGAAGATCGCGAGCGCGTACCCCGAGACGAGACGCCCGCGACCGCGCGCGAGCACGTAGCCGGCCGGCGCGCCGAGCACGATGCACACGACGACCGCGCCGAGGGCGAGCATGAGGCTGTTCTCGAACCAGTAGCTCGAGGGCGGCTGCAGAGCAGAGGCGAACGATTGACGGATGCCTGCCGCCCACGATCGCCCGGGCCCGGCCAGCCCGGCCGGCCCGGCCGGCCCGTGTATGCCCGGCAGCCCCAGCGCGTTCGACAGGGTGCCCGCCAACGGCACGAGCACGAGCGCCGTCACGATCAGGACCAGCGCGAAACGCCACCAGCGCCCACGCCGCTCCAGTGCCGTCACGGATTCACCCTACCGGCGGCTCAGGCGAGGACGCGCTCAGCCACCTGCAGCACCGCGCGAACGACGAGGCCCACGGTCTCGACGTCGATGCGCTCGTCGACGCTGTGCACGAGGTGCCGGAAGTCGGCGTGCGTCCACCGGGGCGAGAACATGCCGAAGCCGTAAGCCGGCACGCCTGCGTAGCGGAACAGCCTGCTGTCTGCCGCGCCTGGCGCGATCACCGGCACCGCCCGCGCTCCCGGGTAGGCGGTGTCGACGGCCTCGGCGAGCGCCGCATACAGCGGGGTGCCGAGCGGCGACCGGCTCGCGACGGATTCCGAGCCGATCGGCTCGATCGCGGTCCGGTCGGCCAGCGGCCCGAGCGCGTCGCGCAGGTACGCGTCGACGGCGCCGGCGCTCACACCCGGCAGCGTGCGGATGTCGAGGTCGACGTGCGCGCTCTGCGGAACGACGTTGAGCTTCTCGCCGGCCCGAATGATGTCGGGCGAACAGGTCGTGTGCGTGACCGCATGGGCGAGCCCGGCGAGCGGTCCGAGCTCGGGCAGCGCCGCGTCGATACGCAGCGGGTCGGTCAGCGCGGCGCGCAGCTCGGGCGGCACGTCGAGCGCCTCGACGTACTGCGGCCAGAGGTCGTCGATCTCGGCGAGCGCCGGGTGCGCCGCGATGCGCGAGACCGCATCGGCGGCTGTCACGAGAGCGTTGTCGGCTCCCCACGGGGTCGAGGCGTGCCGCGGATGCCCCTCGAAGCGCAGCCGGCGCCCCGACATCCCCTTCTCACCCACTGTCACCGTCACCCCGCGCACGGCACCGCCCGACGCGAGCGGAATACCGCCGGTCTCGCTGAGCACGCCGCTCACCGCCAGGAGGTCCGGGCGCTGTGCGACGAGCGACTGAGCGCCGTAGTGGCCGCCCGATTCCTCGTCGGCGACGGCCGCGAAGATCAGTTTTCCCGGCATCCGTACCGCGCTCCGCGCCAGAGTGCGGATCACGACCGCGTACGCCGCCGTCAGATGCAGCATGTCGAGTGCGCCGCGGCCCCAGATGACGCCGTCGACGATCTCGGCGCCGAACGGCTCACGCGCCCAGCCGCGGCCCGGGGGCACGACGTCGGTGTGGCCGAGCAGCAGCAGGCTGGGCGCGGTCGGGTCGGTTCCGGGCAGTTCGGCGATCAGCGAGACGCGGCCGGGGTGCGGCTCGAGCAGTTGGATGCTCAGGCCGGGACCGGCGGCGGCACCCGCGGCCGGGGCCAGGTCCGGGTCCAGGTCCGGCGCGGTGAGGAAGCGCTCGAGCGTCGCCGCATTGCGCGCCTCACCGCCGGAATCGGGCGAGCCGTCGTTGACGCAGGCGTTCCGGATCAGCTCGCGCAGCAGCTCGACGGTCTGGGTCGGGAGGTCCGGCTCGGTCATCGCACCTCGCCGCGCTCCACGACCGGCGCGGGCAACGGTCGCTCGGCGTCGAACTCGTCGACGATGTGCTTCACCACGGCGACGAGATCGCCGTCGCTCGCCTGAGCCACGCGGAGCTGCCGCTGGTAGCCCGCGCCGAGCTCGGGAATCCGCCGCAGCGTCGCGAGTTCGGCGCTGCAACCGAGATCGGCGGCGACCGGCTCGAGCGTCGGCAGCAGCTGGTCGAGGTGATCGCGAACGGATGCCTGGCTGCCGTCGCGCCCCGTGATCACGGTCGCATCGAGCCCGTAGCGCGCGGCACGCCACTTGTTCTCGCGGTGGAACCACGGCGGCAGGGGTTCGAACACCTCCCCCGCGTCGAGGCGCCGGGAGCACCACTCGACCAGAGACTGCACGAGAGCGGCGAGCGCCCCGAGCTCGGCCACGTTGCTCATCGAGTCGCTCGCGCGGATCTCGATGGTGCCCCAGTGGGGTGAGGGCCGCACATCCCACCGCAGCTCGTCGACCTGGCCGATCACACCGGTGCCGACCAGGTCGTCGACGTAGCGCTCGAACGCGGCCCAGTCGGCGAACTCCCACGGCAGACCCGCCGTCGGCAGCTGCTGGAACACGAGCGCGCGGTTGGACGCATACCCGGTCTGGTCGCCGGCCCAGTAGGGGCTCGACGCGGAAAGCGCCTGCAGGTGCGGGAGGTAGCGCGTGATCTCGTTGATGATCGGGAACACCTTGTCGACGTCGTCGACGCCGACGTGCATGTGGACGCCCCAGATCATCAGGTTGCGCCCCCACCACTGGGTGCGGTCGATGAGCGTGCGGTACCTGCTCTTCTCGGTGAGGTGCTGCTCGTGCCAGCGGGCGAACGGATGACTGCCCGAGGAGGTCAGGCGCGCCCCGTGGCGTTCGGCCTCCGGCCGCACGAGGTCGACGCGCCGCCGCAGGTCGTTCACCGCATCGGCGATCCGCTCGCGCGGATCGCTGGTGATCTCGACGGTGTTCGACAGCAGCTCGGCGGTGATCTGCGGGCCGCCGTCGAGGACCTGCAGAATCCCGGGGGCTGCCGGAACGAGCTCCCCGGTGTCGGGGTCGACGAGCATCAGCTCCCACTCGAGACCGACCGTCGAACGTGGCGACTTTTCGAACGGAATCCGCATGCTCGCCAGTTTTGCAGCGCGCAGCGCATGGGTCACGTCCCTTGTGTGCGACGGCACCGGGTCGCTAAAGGACGGCGTCCGAGGGGCAGCGTCACTCGCACGCGGGCAAGTCGCCGGCGCTCGCGGCACGCACCGCGATTGATGAGCCCGTCAGTTCGCGAGGAAAGCCGCGATCGTGGGAAGGTAGTCGTCCTCACGCGCGATGCTGCCGTGGTCTGCGGCAGGGAAGCTGCGGACCGTCGCGAATGGCGCGGCCGTGAGAAGCGCATCGGTTCGAGCCGGAACCACCGTCGCGTCATTTCCGGCGCGGAGCACGAGCGTCGGGCAGCTGACTTTCGTGACGGCCGACGCCGAGTTCCAGTGATCGGAGATGAGCAGACCCGCGATCCATGGCGGAATGCCGGACGCAAACCCAAGAGTCGACTCGAACGGCGTCACGAGGACGAGATGGCGAAGCGCAACGCGGGCTGCAAGTTGGACGGCGACGCCACTCCCCAGGCTGCGGCCGATGACATCCACTCGTTGTTCCGGATGATTCTGGGCGACCAGCTGATGAAGCGCGACGCTGTCAGCGACGATGCCGCGCTGGGTCGGTCTGCCGTTGCTGGCGCCGTACCCGCGGTATGCAAAGAGGTAGATCGTGTGCTCTGGGAAGGCTGCACCGAAGGCGGATGCCCAAACCTCGGAGTTCTCGGCGTTGCCGCCGAAGTAGACCAGGCCGCGTTTGCGCCCAGGGTTGACCTGTACGCCCCGCAGCTGAATGCGTCCGCGGTCAAGCACGACGTCATCCGGCTTCGCCGCGCGGCGCGTGCCGGCCGGGTGGTAGATCATTCGCCTGAACACGCGCGAGAGTCTATGGCGATGCATCGCGCAACGACGTGCGCGACAATCACTCGAGTCTGGGGCTGCTTCCTTGCCTACTGGAACAGGGCGAGCGCGTGCCGGTACTGTACGTCGTCGGCGCGGGTCCCGGCGGTGACGAGCAGCCCGTGAGCGCCGACTCGACGGGTGAAGGTGCCGCGGCATGGAATCTCGACGATGGTGGTGAGGCCCGCCTTCCAGGCGGGGATCACCGCGTCGAGAAGCGACCGCTCGACGTCTCGAAACGCCGCGCGCTTCTCACTCACCGCGCCGTTCGCCCACTCCCGTCGACCATCGGCGTACGCGTCAGTGCCGAAGCGATCGTGCCAGGCCGGTCCGCGCAGTCGGCTCATAAGGGCGTGGCGCTCTTCGCTGCTCAGGTCCGTGCGCCGGATGCGTTGGAGCAGGTCATCGTCGCGCGCCTCGCCGGCGTGCTGGAGGCAGGCATCCCACACGTCCGGCCAGCCGGCCTCCCATTCCGAAATCGGTGCGGCGGCACGCGCGGCCGGGTCGACGGGCACCGGCGTCGTCGTGAGCGCGGGCGGCAGGTCGCCGCCGCGCGGGCGCAGGCCCCATGCCTCGCGAATCCACAGCAGGTCGAGCAGGAACGGCGGGCTGTCGATGGCGAGGACCATGTCGTGCGGCCAGGGGTTGCCCGGGAGCCGCCGTGACGCGCGCATGTCGGCCCCCTCCTCTGACGGACGGCTCCATCATGGACCCGCAGCGGACGGTGCGGAAGGCAGGCACACCCGGGCCCCGGAACGGCACGGGCCGCCGCGCCCCGCGTCCCGTCACACCCCGCGAGCCGCCATGGCATCGATCTCGGTCAGGTCGACGGCACCGGTCTCGAGCTCGTCCGGCGCGTAGAGCGCGGCCTGCGCCGCCGGAAGTCGCGTTGCGATCGCCAGGTAGTAGACGCCGAGGCTGAAGGCGGCGACGACTGCTGTGTCCCAGAACCCGAAGGGCAGGTATCCGAGGCCGTGCGGGTGCTTCGCCTCGCCGAAGGTGCCGAAGTAGCTGATCACGGCCATGCCGACCAGCCAGACGGCCATCCACCAGAACGACCTGAGGTTGAGGTTCGGGCGCTCGCCCGGGCTCTGGAAGACGCGGTTCAGGATGAACAGCGCGTAGCCGAGGAGGATGGCGACGAACACTTTCCAGTCGGTCTGCCAGCCTGTCCAGAACAGCAGCAGGTCGCAGAAGATGAAGCACACGGGCGCCCAGAGGCCGGCGGGCCGCAACCGGAACGGGCGGCGCTTGTCGGGGAAGGTCTTGCGGAGCGCGCCGAGAGCGATCGGCACGCCGGCCCACAGCACGGCGGTCGCGGAGGTGAGGAATCCGACGAGCGACTGCCAGCTGGGGAACGGCAGCATGGCGAGCAGCCCGACGACGAAGGTCAGCAGAACGCCGACGAGGGGCACGCCGCGCGCGTTGACGTAGGAGAACAGCGCGGGCACGTACTTGCTGCGGCCGAGCCCGTAGGCGACGCGCGCCGTCGAGGTGACGTAGGCGATGCCGTTGCCGCCGGGCGAGACGACGGAGTCGATGTAGATGATCACGGCGACCCAGCTGAGCCCGACGGCCGTGGCGAGAGTCGCGAACGGCCCGGTGTCGCCGTTGAATTTGATGCCCGACCACCCGTGCACGAGCTGATGGGGGTTGATGCCGCCGAGGAAAGCGACCTGCAGGCCGACGTACAGGATGGTGCAGATGATCACCGAGCCGAGCAGGGCGAACGGGATGTTGCGACCGGGGTTCGACGTCTCTGCGCCGAGCTGCACCGTCTGCTCGAAGCCGGTGTAGGCGAACACGATTCCGCCGATCGCCACCGCCGCGAGGATGCCCTTCACGCCATACGGCGCGAAGCCGTGGGAACTGAAGTTCGAGCCGTCGAAGTGCACGGTGATGATGGCGGCGATCACGAGCACGATCGTCGCGATCTTCCACCACGTGATGAAGTTGTGAATGCGTCCCAGCATCCGGATGGCGAACAGGTTCACGACCACGAAGACGGCGAGCAGCACGGCGGCGATGAAGTAGCCGAAGCCGGTGAGGGTGCCATCGTTGTGGAACATGTGCCAGCTCGGCAGGTAACCCTCCGCGTAGGACAGCACGCCCTGGACCTCGATCGGCACCGTGGCGGCGCCGTAGATCCACACCATCCAGCCGATGCCGAAACCGGCGGTGGTCCCGTGCGAGTAGTGCACGAATCGCGCCGAGCCGCCGGCGACCGAGAACATGGCGCCGAGCTCCGCGTGGTTGAACGCGATCAGCACCATGATGGCGGCGGCGATGAACCAGGCGATGAGCGCGGCGGGGCCGGCGGACGCGGCGGCGTTCAGCGAGCTGAACAGCCAACCGGTGCCGATGATCGAGTTGATCGCGATCTGCAGAATGTTCAGACCGGAAAGATGCCGTTTGAGTCCGGCTTCGGGTCGCGTTGCGGTGAGTGTCACGGGGTTCTCCTGGGGGCGGCGGGTGAGGTGGCGTGGTGCGGGTTTGGTGGTTGGTGGTTGGTGCGGCCGTGGTGCGGGATTCAGCGGATGGGGCCTTCGGTGGACAGGCAGACGATGGTCGAGCTCGCGTCGATGCCGAGCTGGGCGCGGCGCTCGGCTGCGCCGGCGCCGGTCAGAGCGGCACGGATGCCGGTGAACGCCGCGGCGCCGGACGGGCCCGATGGCACCCCGGCTGAGGCGAGCGTCTCCATGCCGGCGCGGCATGCGGCATCCGTCACGGCGATCACGGCATCGAGGCCGCCGCGCAGATACGGCCACGCGAGTGACGACGGCGTGCCGCAGTTCAATCCGTTCATGATCGTGCCGGCCGTCTCGACCGATTCGAGTCGGCCGCTGCGCACGCTCGCCAGCACGCAGGCCGCGGTGTCCGGCTCGACGGCGAGCAGGCGGGGCGGCCGCGCGACCGCAGTGTTGCGGTAGTGCGCGACGGCAGCCTGCGCGAGGCTGCCGACACCAGCCGGCACGGCGACGATCG
This sequence comes from Gryllotalpicola reticulitermitis, assembly GCF_042651345.1. Taxonomy (NCBI): domain Bacteria; kingdom Bacillati; phylum Actinomycetota; class Actinomycetes; order Micrococcales; family Microbacteriaceae; genus Gryllotalpicola; species Gryllotalpicola reticulitermitis. The sequence goes on along the minus strand of NZ_JBHSCN010000005.1, from coordinate 1,153,728 downwards.
TGGGCTCAGGTGCGTGCAGCTGCGCAAGCTGTTCATCGATCTCGACGAACAGCGTCGAGTACCCCTCGACGATCCAGCCGGGTACGTCTTCGTAGCCCTCCCATGCAGTGTCCTGGACGATCACGACGTTCTGGTGGCTGTCGGCGTAGGCGCGCGCCGCCTTGACGGCGCCGTCGTAGTCCGTCTCGAGCACCGTGACCTCGGCGCCTTCGGCGCGGACGCGGTCGACGGCGAGCACGGGCACGGCACGCGGCATGAAGACCACCGCGTCCAGCCCGAGTTCGCGCGCCATGCGCGCGACGGCCCGGCCGTGGTTGCCGTCGGTCGCGGTCGTGATCGTGACAGCGGTCGGATTCTCCGCGATCGTGCGATGCACGGCCCACGAAGCGCCCAGGAACTTGAAGGCGCCGAGGTCGAAACGCTGTGACTCGTCCTTGATGAACACGCGGCCGACGCCGAGCTTGGCTGCCAGCGCGGGGCTCTCGACGAGCGGCGTCGGCGCGTAGCCCGGCAGCCCGCGGTGGAACTCGATCGCAGTCTCTACCGGCGGCTCACACGACCAGCCTCGACTCGTCGGATTCGCGTACCACAGGGCTTCGGTTGTCAGTTCCACCATGCAGACGATGGTGCGGTCATCGCCTACCTCAGGAAAAGCAACATTGTCCGCCTACTATCGTTAAGAGAAGCCGAACAATTGGAGCGCGAGTGCCTGTGAAGTTCGATCTGCACCGCTTGCGGCTCCTTCGTGAGCTCTCGCTCCGCGGCACGATCGCCGCCGTGGCGGAGGCTCTCAACTACAGTTCGGCATCCGTCTCGCAGCAACTCAAACTGCTGCAGAGAGAGGTCGGCGCCACGCTCCTCGAACCTGACGGCCGGGGGCTGCGGCTCACCCCGCAGGCGCACATCCTGGTCACGCACGCCGAGGCGATCCTCAATCGCCTCGAACAGGCCGAGGCCGACCTGGCACGCTCTCGCGAGGAGATCAGCGGGACCGTGCGCGTCGCCGCGTTCCAGACCGCGGTGCTCGCGCTGTTCCCCCCGGCGCTCACCTACCTCAAGGAGCACCACCCGCTGCTGCGAGTCGAGATCGTCCAGGCCGAGTCCGAGCTCGCTCGCTCCGGCCTGCTCCCCCGCGATTTCGACCTCGTCGTCGACGAGGTCTACCCCGGCTACCCGCTCGCGCGGTCCGCGCTCCTGCACCAGCAGCTGCTCTTCACCGACCCGATGCGCCTGTCCGAATCGGCGCACGCGCCATCGCACGAGACCTTACGGGCCTACGCCGACGCCCCGTGGGTCCTGGAACCTGAGGGCAGCCCCGCCCGCGAATGGGCCGTGGCGGCCTGCCGCGCCGCGGGCTTCGAGCCAGACATCCAGTTCGAGTCGACGGATGTCGTCGTGCACGAGCGACTCGCCGGCGCCGGCCACGTCGTCGCGTTCCTGCCCGACCTGCTTCCGCCGCACCCCGAATCGAACGTGCACCGCCGTCTGCTGTCGCCGGAGCACCATCGGCGCGTGGTGGTCACCACCCGTGCCGTCGCACAGACCAACCCCGCGATCGCGGCGGTTCAAGCCGCGCTGCGCGAGGCGGCTGTTCCGGTGTGACCGCCCGGTCTGACCGCCCGGCCGTCCGGCGCGTGAACGCCCGTTGCGGATGCGAGCGCCCAGCGCCCAGCGCCCTGCGCGCTATACGACCGCGACGCTGCTCCCATTCACGACCAGCGCCTGCCCGTCGCGCAACGGCCAGAACGGCTGTCTGGCGCTTGCATACTGGGCAGCCACGTCTCCGAGAATCTCGGTTTCGGGATGGCCCGGCGAGTGCAGGTGCGGAACGACCGGACGATCGAGGATTCCGAGGCCGTCATACCGGACCGTCCCGTACGTGGCGGCGCACACGTCGGTCGGGTCGCAGAGCTCGAGGCCCGCGAGGCTTGGCGCGAGCACGCACGCACCCGCGCTAAAGCCCGCATAGACCATCGTGTCCTGACGCAACCGCTCGGTGACGATGGCGTCCAACCCTGATCTCGCCATCGCCGCCCGCAACGTGAAGACGTTCCCTCCGCGGATCCAGACGAAGTCCGGCGCCCCGAAGCGCTCGCTCAACGTGGCCGGGTCGTAGTTCCTCAGATCCAGGTCTTCGGCACGAAGGCCCAGCGCACCCAGATTGGCGATCTGCACGCTGACATCGGCCTGACGGCGCGTCTCGTCCAAACCGTCGAGCGCATTCATGACCACCCAGCCGCGCCGGTCACCGGTGACCAGACTCGCGAACAGGTCGGGGCGGTCACCAAGCTGGTACGACGACAGGTACAGGCGCACCAGTCGAGCGTATTCCGGGCACGGGTCAGGCCACGGTGTAGCCGGCTGATTCCAGCGCCCGGATCATGCGACCGCGCGCCGGCGATGATACGAAGGCGATTCCCTCGCCCGCGCCGAGCTCCCAGTGCACGCGCACGCCGAGCGGCACTCGCAGGATCGCCAGGATCTCAGCGCGCTCGATGAACTGCACGACCGACAGGGCCTGGACGAGCAGGCCACCCTCGTAGATCTGGAACCGACGAGCACCGGGGAAGCCGGCGGAGACGGGGTAGCCGGCGGCATTGATGCCGACGGACCACGGCCGCATCGTGGCGACCAGCGCACCGCGGTCCAGCTCATCTGCCATGGAAGCGATCCTCCCATCCCTGCGGCATCGCCCGGCTCGCTCGGCTCGCCCGGCCGGCTCTGCTCGCCCGGCTCGCGCGGCGTAGCCTGACAACCGTGCAGGCTCTCGGCGGAGTGCTCATCGGGGTCGGTGCGGCCGTCGGGGTCCTTGCGATCGTATGGTGGGGCATCAATTCAGCTCGGCGCGCACGTTCGGACGCGGCTGGATCGGATGCGGCTGGACTCGCCGACGTCATCATCGAGGACGGCCGCCTCATCGTCGTCCCGCGCGGCCCGTGGAAGGTGTTGTCCCTCACCACACGGATCGTCGCGTCACTGAACCAGGTCGTCGGTTGCCGAGCTGACCCCGACCCACGCTCGTCGCATCCTGCCAACCTGCGCGTGGGCGGCACAGGGCTGCCGGGGCGCGTGCGCGCCGGATACATGGTCGGCGCGGACGGCCCAAGCTGGTGGCTGTACCGCTACGGCGGCTCAGCGATCGTCATCGAGCTCGACGGAAACCGGCTGGCATACCTCGTCATCGAGGTCGATGACCCCGGCAGAACCATCGAGATGATCCGCCGCGCCGCAGCGACACGGTGAGCCGCGCGCGAACCCCGGCCGACTCCGCGACGCTAAGGCCCCGGTCACGGCCCGCTCACGGGGTCGTCGCCGTGGCGAAGATCGGCCAGCCGATCTCGGTGCGCCACTGGGTGCGGTCCGCGGTGTGGTGCCGGTTGACGGGGTAGAACTCGTGGATCGGACCTTCGACCGCCAAGGCGTGGCGGCTCACGTAGTCGGCAAGGGCGCCGTACTCGCGGTCGATCCCCTCGTCCGGGCCGTCGTGGCCGATCACCGCCAGCTCCACCGGTGGCAGCTCACGCAGGTGGACGCGTCCGGCTGGCCGCAGCTGCGCCGCGATCGGCAGGTAGACGGTGGCTTCACCGCGTTCGACCGTGAACACCTCGTCGGCATAGATTCCCCCGGCAGCGGCCGTCGGCTCGACGTGCTGGCTGTCGGCGACCGCGTACAGCTCGCCCAGCGCGCCGTTGTACCAGGCGCCGATGTCAGGAGTCGCGACGTCTCCGGTCACGGCGGCCACGCGGCGCGCCGGCAGCCGTCGGTGCTCGATCGGGGTCGCGACCTGCGGATGCTCGAGCAGATCGCGCAGTGACGCGACGGCAGCCTGGGTGCCGGCGAGCTCGCGCTCGAGGCGGCGAAGGTGGCGTGCGATCAGCTCGTTGCGGGCAGACAGATCACTGGTGTGCAGGATGTCTCGGATGTCCTCCAGCGGCATCCCGAGGTCACGGAAGCGATGGATGATCTGCGCGGTCCCGATCTGACGGAGCCCGTAGCGGCGGTACCCGGATGCCTGGTCGATCTGCGCCGGCTCCAGCAGCCCCTGCTCGTGATAATGCCGCAGCGCCTTGACGCTCAGGTGGGTGGCGCGGGCGAAGTCGCCGATCGACAGCAGCTCGGACATGAGCCCAGTGTGGACTCTCCGGTAAGGGGAGAGTCCAGTGCCGACAGCGACTTGACCCTCCCCTTGCGGCATCGCCCAACGTGGAACCAGTTCCGGGAACAGCCCGAGAACGACACGAAAGGAGAGCCAGCATGGCTACCGAGATCCCCCTGGACGGCGTTGTCGCCGAGCACCTGCGCGCCGTCAACTCGTTCGACGTCGACGCGATCATGGCGACGTTCGCAGAGGACGCGTACGTCAACGACGCGCGGCGCGAGATCCGCGGCACGGATGCTGTGCGCCGGTGGGTCGAGAAGGAGATGGTCGGCGACCACGTCACCATCGACCCCGTCGAGGTGCTCGACCACTACGGCGACGTGATCGTGCGCGGCCGCTACGACGGCGACTACGACAAGACGAACCTGCCGGACGAGCTGATCCTGAGCAACTACTTCTCGATCCGCAACGGCAAGATCGTCGCGCTCGCAGTGATCTTCAACCAGCCGTCGGAATACGACGCGCCTTCCGCGTGATCGCGCGTCTCGCGGTCCCCGGCGCCGGTCAGGCCCGGATGCCTGTGGCGCGGTCCCTAGTCTCGGCGCGCAGCCGCGGTGTCTAACCGCGATGTCTAGTCGCTCTCGAGTTGCTCGGGTTCTGGCGCGGGAAGTCCGGCCGTGATCTTGTCGAGGAGGTGATCGAACAACTCCCGCTCCGACGGGTCCAGCGGCGCGAGGAGGCTCTCGTCGACGGCGGCCATCGCCGCGTCGCGTCCGTCGAGGAGCGCGAGTCCTGCGGATGTGGCGTGGACGCGCTTGCTGCGTTCGTCGCCGGTGGCGGTGCGCCGCTCGACGAGCCCCCGGCCCTCCAGCCCGCGCACCACGCCGGAGACGTTCGCGGCGGTGGTGCGCGTCGCGTTCGCGATGTCGCGCTGCATCGCTCCCGGATGCTCGGCCAGATAGTTGAGGACGAATGCCTGCTGCAGCGTCAGTCCGCGACTGCGAATCCACTCCTGCCCGGCTCTGACCTGCGCCCAGTTGATCACGCGGAGCTTCTCAAGAGCGCTGACGGCGACCGGGCGACGGGATGGCATACGGCCGACGCTAACGGACGCGGCTAGGACCATGCGACGCGCATAACGCGATCACTCGATCACTCGATCGCTCGATCGCTCGATCGCTCGATCACGCGATCACGCGATCGCGGAGACGAACTCCGTGTCGATGACATCCGTGTGCGGGACGCCTCTGACGACGTCCGGCGCCTCGACCGCCCAGCCGGCGTCGACGAAGAGAGTGAGGAACGTGCTCCGCGAGTAGATCGACGGCATCGCCACGATGTCGCCGAAGAATTCCCTGTTGAACTCGGCGATCACCGTGTCGGAGTCGAGACCGGCGGCGTGCGATTCCAGCGTCGCCGCAAGACGGCTTCCCGCTGCAGCGCGCCGGTGCAGGCCGGCGAGGAGGGCGATCACGTCCCTCTTCGTCAGGAAGACGAACAGGTGCTCGGCGAGGAACAGGGTCGGCTGGCTCGCGTCGTGGCCGGCGACGTCCAGTGCCGCGGCGACGTCGTCGGTGCGGAAGTCGATCGGGACGAGCGTCAGCCGGGACGTGTCAGCGCCGCCGCTGCGGAGCCGGCGAGCTTTCTCGGCCGACACCTCGGGCAGGTCGAGGTCGAAGAATCGCAGCCCCGGGGTGCGGAAGCGCAGAGCCCGGTCGTCGAATCCCGCCCCGCAGATCACTACCTGGGTGATCCCGCCTGCGATGGCGTTCAGGACCTGCTCGTCGAAGAACTCGATGCGCGGCCCCGTCATGGTGAGCAGGATGCCGAGATCCATCGATTCACCGTCCGGATCGACCGGTTTCCACTCCTGGTTGATCAGTTCCTGCGAGTTCGCGTCGCCGTCGGCGGTGTGCGGGCGGTCCTTGCCCGCTCGGCACAGCGCCAGGCTGCGTCGCACCACAGCGATCGCGTCGGTTTCTGCCGTCATCATGGCCGTCCTTCGGTACAACGCCGCCGGAGGCGCTCTCCGGGGCCGCGGTCAGCGCCGCCCTTCGAGCCTAGATAGGTAAGTAGTTAATAGTCAAGCCATTAACTATCGATTGATGCCGGGGCCGTCAACGCGGCCGCGGCCGCCGCGACAGCGGTGGTCAGTGCGCGCCGTTCCCGGGCTCGACGATCGGCGGGCCCCGTCGCATCCGGATCGAGGTTACGGATGCCTGGCGCCATGCTCTCCCACGCGTTCGCCGCGGCAAGCACCAGCAGAATCACGTCGATCACACCCCATTTGGTGGTGTCGACCCCGACGGCGTGCTCGAGCTGGCCGAGCTTGGAGCGGTAGGCCTCGACATCCGCCTCGGATGCGTCCTCGCGCTCGAGCCGGCGCCACATCGTGAGGCGCGCGTATTCGGGATGCTCCGTGAGGTAGTCATAGATGGCCCCCGCATAGCCGGGCAGATCGTCGGGCGTGAGCGGAACGGCCTCGATCATCTGGTGGTGCCGCTGCGTGAGGACGGCATCGAACAAGCCTTCCTTCGACCCGAAGTACGAGTAGATCGCCTGTTTGCTCGCGCCCGCCTTTGCGGCGATGCGATCGACGCGCGCACCCGCAAGGCCGTGCTGGACGAACTCGTCGAAGGCCGCGTCCAGAAAGCGCTGACGCATCGCCGCAGAGTCGTAGGCCATGGCTTCCAGTATATCCGACTGACTAGTCGGTTTGACGTCCGCGTCAGTACAGCGTACTTTTAATTCCGACTAGTCAGTCTGATTGGAGCTTTATCGTGAACCTCACCGACTTCCGCACCTTCGGCCGCACCGGCCTGCGTGTCAGCCCACTGACGTTGGGCGCAATGACCTTCGGCGACCCCAGCTGGGGCGCTGACACCGCAGCCTCCGAAGCGATCGTCGACCACTACCTCGACGCGGGCGGCAACGCCATCGACACCGCGAATGGCTACACGGGTGGCCGCTCGGAAGAGACGCTCGGCGGCTACTTCGCGAAGCATCCGGGCCTGCGCGATCGCGTCGTGCTCGCGACGAAGTTCGCGGGCAACATGTTCCCCGGCGACCCGAACGGCGGAGGCGCCGGCCGTAAGGCGATCGTGCAGCAGCTCGAGGCATCCCTCGCCCGGCTCGGCACCGACTACGTCGACCTGTACTGGCTGCACAACTGGGATCGGCACACGCCCGTCGACGAGACCCTGGGCACACTCGAAGACCTCGTGCGCGCCGGCAAGATCCGCTACATCGGCCTGTCTGACACGCCGGCCTGGGCCGTGTCACGCATGGCGACCATCGCGGAGCTGCGCGGGTGGTCGGCGATCGCCGGCATTCAGGTCGAGTACTCCCTGGTGCAGCGCACGGTTGAGGGCGAGCTGTTCGGCGCGGCGCGCGCACTCGGTCTCGGTGTCACGCCGTGGAGCCCACTGGCCGGCGGCGTGCTCTCCGGCAAGTACACCCGCGTCAATCTGAAGCCCGAGGGCTCAGGTCGCGCGGCGCTGCGTCCCTCCCCTTACCTCACAGAGAGCACCTTCGCCCTCCTGGACGAGCTGGGACGCATCGCCGCGGAGCTCGACACCTCAGTGTCATCCGTCGCGCTCGCCTGGGTTCGCCAGCAGCAACCGGTCACGACCACGCTGATCGGCGCCCGCACCGTCGAGCAGCTCGACGCGAACCTCGGCTCGCTCGACATCGACGTCCCGGCGGACGAGCTCCACCGCCTCGATGAGCTGACCACGCCCGAGCTCGGCTTCCCGTTCGCCTTCCTCGAGGCGACGGCACGTGACTGGCAGCAGGGCGGGACGACCGTCAACGGCGTCGCCTCTCAGTCGTTCACGCGCTGAGCAGCGTATTTGCGCCCGCGCCGCCGCCCGTCAGGACTTCCCCTGGGCATCGAGGCGGGTCGCGTCCGTCGTGAGCGCGGCACGAAGCATCCGCAGCTGCTCGGCGGTGATGTCGCTGAGCGGGCGGCCATCGTCGCCACCGACCCAGGCCGCGAGGGATGTCTCGACGACGCTCGCGACGGTCTCGGCGAGCAGCGTGGCAGTCGTTGTGGGGATGCCTCGCTCGAGGTAGCCGATACGGATGGCTGCGGCGAGGTCGGCGCGCTTGCGCAGGCTTCGCTCCAGCAGCCCGGCGTCAGACATGATGATCGCGGTGCGTCGCAGTACCTTCGCGCGCTGCTGCTCGAGTTCGTCATCGGCGAAGCGCCGGATGCCCTCCACGATGAGTTCGAGGGGGTCCGCATCGGACGGGGCCTCCGCGAGGATGCGCCGCGCAATGGCGGGGAGCTGATCGTCTGCGTAGATGACCTCGCGCTTGTCGGCGAAGTGCCGGAAGAAGGTCCGGGTGGTCAGCCCTGCGCGCTCGGCGATCTGCGGGACGGTGGTGGCCGCGAAGCCCTGCTCCTCGAAGAGGTCGAGGGCGGCGGCCTCGAGACGCTCGCGCGCGTCAGGACTCCACCGGCTCATTCACTCAGCCTACGTGATGACATGCCGTGTCGTCACTGATACAGTGATGGCATCGCATGTCATCATCGAAAGGCAAATGCCGTGCCCGAACAGAACACCGCGCTGTGGCTGCGCAACCGCTTCGCCCGACTGACGGTCGGCCCCGCGCCGTACACCCCGCCTGGGCCGGGCGAGATCGTCGTGCGCGTGCGCGCGGTCGGCCTTAATCTGGTCGACAGCGTCAGCGGCGTTCTGCTCGGACTTGTCGCACCGTGGCTGAAGTTCCCCGCAGTCCTCGGCGGGGACGTCGCCGGAGACGTCGTGGAGGTAGGCGCGGGCGTCACCCGATTTCATGCGGGCGATCGGATTCTTGGGCTCGCGCTCGGTCTCGAACGCTCCCAGAACCGGCCGGCCGAGGGCGCATTCCAGAACTTCGCCGTGCTGATGGAGCACATGGTCTCGCCGATTCCCGAGACGATGAGCTTCGAGCAGGCCGCTGTGCTACCGCTGCAGCTGGCGACTGCGGCGACCGGGCTGTTCCAACAGGACCACCTCGGTCTCGCGCTGCCGACGGCGAATCCGCCCGAACGGCCGGAGACGGTACTCGTCTGGGGCGGCTCGACCGGGGTCGGCAGCAACGCGATCCAGCTCGCCCGGGGCGCCGGCTACCGAGTGGTGGCCACCGCATCGCCGCGTAACTTCGAGTACCTCCGCACTCTCGGCGCCGCCGCGACCGTCGATCGGAACAGCGCGACCGCGGTCGACGAGCTCGTCGCGGCGATCGGCGACAGTCCGCTGGCCGGCTCGCTCGCGATCGGCAACGGCTCAGTGCGCCCGGTCATGCAGCTCGCTGCCCGCGCACCCGGCACCAAGCGGGTCGCCTCGGCCGCCCCCGCGTTCGTCACCCGGCTGCAGTCGCGGGGTGCCAAGCGACTCGGCGTGCAGGTCAGCGGCATCTGGGGCGGCACGCTCAAGGACAACGAGGTCGGCCCGGCCGTGTTCGTCGACTTGCTCCCCGCCGCCCTCGCGACCGGCGCCTACCGCAGCGCTCCCGACGCCGAGGTCGTCGGCCACGGCCTCGACGCGATCCCCGCCGGGCTCAAGCAGCTCAGGCGTGGCGTCTCCGCGAAGAAGCTCGTAGTCACTCTCTGACGCGCCGTCGCTGCGACGAGGACCTCCAGGCGAGAGCGGAACTCTGCAGATTCCCACCTCCGCCTCGAGGTCCGCGTGTGTCGCGGGCGCCGGTTACACGAGTTTGGCGATGGCGCCGCGTGCCAAAGCGGCCTCAGCGCCCCGCGCGGACCATCAGGTCGGTGATGCGGAGCGAGTTGGCGAGGATGCTCAGAACAGGGTTGACACCCCCGTTCGTGACATGAACCGATCCGTCGGCGACCCTCACGTTGTCGTGCCCCCACACGCGGCCTTCTGGGTCCACAACAGAGCTTGCGGGGTCCGAGCCCATCCGGCAAGTGCCGGCCTGATGCTGTCCCCCGCTCGGCGCCCAATCAGACCGGCCGCGGCCGATCAGCGCGATGCGCGTCGCTCCGGCAGCTTCCAGCCACTCGCTCGCACGGTCGGCCAAGAAGTCGCGAGCGCGATAGTCCTCCTGGTGAAGTGCGCCAGACAGGCGCGCAACCGGGATACCGAATCGATCAGTGACGCGCGAGTCGATCGACACACGCGAATCGGCGCTGGTTACTTCTTGGATCGGGCCCATCACGCGGAGCATCCGTTCGGCAAGCTCGCGCATGCCTCGCTTTGCGCCTGCGCCCCACGACGGCAGGAAGCCAGCCGAGACCAGGTATCTGTATGTGTTCGACGGCGTGGGGACGAACTCGTCTGCGATCATGCCGCCACCGATGATTCCGGGATTGCCGTGCCGGTATTGCGTGATCGCGATCGACGGACCCGGGCCGCGCAGATCGACGATCGGGTCCTCGAACAGCGCCGTCGCACCGCCATACACGTGCCCTTGCAAGTGACGACCGACCTGGTCGGCATTGTTTCCGAGGCCGTTCGGCTCGCGTGAACTCGCACTGTTGAGCAGCAACCGCGCTGACTCGACGGCGCCACCCGCGATTACAACCTGCTCGGCATCGATGCTGCGGCGCCAGATGCCGTCGTGCGACTCGCCGACCAGCGCGACCCCGGTGACTCGCCCGCTGGCATCGGTCACGATGCGCTCGGCGGTTGCGGCGACGACGATGCTGCAGTTGCCAGTCGCGAAAGCCCGGGTCAGCATGGTGTTCTGGCTGCCGTTCTTTGCGTCAACCGGGCATGCGAAGCCGACGCACTGCGCGCACTGTACGCAAGCCAACCGGCCGAGGTATGGGCGGGAGTTGATCAACAGCGGAGGTGCCACCGTCTCGACGCCGAGCTGCGCTGCCGCGTCCCGAAGACGATTGCCCGGCCGCGTTCTGGGCAGCGGCGGCATCGGATACGGCCTCGACCGGGACCCAGAATGCGCGCCATCGCGCACGTCGCCGCTCACGCCGAGCTCCCACTCCGCACGCGAATAGAACGGCTCGAGGTCCTCGTAGCCGATGGGCCAATCCGCGAGTGAGCTGCCCGCCGGCACGCCGTACGTTGACGCCATCCGAAAATCGATCGGCGCGAAGCGCCATGCCTGGGCGCCATAGACGCGGGTGCCGCCCCCAACCGTCGACGCGTTGTTGCTGTAGCCCTGGTCCGACGCACGCAGCACGTGCTCGCCGTCACTGTTAGCCAGCACACGAGGGTGTCCGAAGTCGGCGAATCCGCTCAGCACGGAGAGATTCCATTCTGACCGGGGATTGCGAATGTGGTCACGAGACAGATCCCCCACCGTCGGCCACCCACCTGCCTCAACGACCAGAACGCGATAGCCGCTCTCAGCGAGCCCCGCCGCCGCCACGCCACCGCCCGCACCCGAACCGATCACGATGGCGTCATATCGTTGTCTCAGTGCGCCGGGCGTCGTCGGGGTAACGAGAGCGTCATCAACAGGAACCGTCGCCGGCCAGCCGTCTCTCGGTTCAGGTCGCCAGTTGAGCATTCGCCACGATGCACGGCCTCGGTTGCCACCATTCGCCGGGTCCGCATAGAACCCGCCACTGATGAGCTGCGCGAACCACTCCCAGTGCTCGCTAGTGGTGGGGTCGATCGCCGTGAGCAGCTCGTCGAGCCGCGGAATCCAATCCTCGCGCTCGCCCAACACGGTGCCGAGGAATTCGAGCGCCCCCGCGTCTGACGCCGACGGCCAATCGTCCCGCGGAACGACCCGGTCCGCGAGTACTCCGACGGCGTCATGTCGTGCGGCAAGGAAGATCGCAGCGGGACTTGCTTCTGTGAGAGACATTCGATTGGCCAATCAGACAGCGGTCGGTGACGGACAAATGGGTGAGGCGTGCCGGCGCGAGGTCGACCGCGTAAAGTCGGCGCGGTGACGCTCACCGACCGGCGAGCGAGCCGCCGATGCCGCCGACGCTGAAGAAGCGGTGGAGGACGGCGAACACGATTACTGGCGGCGCGAGCATCACGACCGCGCAGGCCATGACCGGCCCCCAGTCCGTCTGGTTCTGCTGGAAAAACGTCTGCAGCCCGATCGGCAGCGTGAACTGCGAATCAGAGCGCAGGAACACGAGCGCGACGAGGTAGTCGTTCCAGGCGAGCAAGAAGCTGTAGATCGCCGTGGACAGTATGCCGGGGAGCGAGTTGCGCAACACGATGCGCACAAAGCCCCCGAACAGTGACGCTCCGTCGATCCACGACGCCTCCTCGAGAGCCATGGGGATCGTGTCGAAGTACGCCGCCATCATCCAACACGCGACGGATGTCGATGAGGCGACATACACGATGGCCACCCCGCCGAGCGAGTCGACCAGCCCGACCGCGGAGAACAGGATGAAGAGCGGGATGATGAACACCACGACGGGAAAGCTCTGCACGACGAAGATGAGCAGCGAGAAAGCAGACACCACGCGGCCCCGACCACGCGAAAGGACGTAGCCGGCTGGCGCAGCTACCGCGACTGAGACCACGGTGGCCAGGATCGAGACCAGCAGACTGTTACCCAGCCAGACCAGCACCTGGGTATGCCCGAAGATGTAGCTGTAATTGCTCAGCGTCGGCCCCGGGATGTTCGAGTACAGCCTCGGCCGTAGCGACAGCCACAACACGACGAGGATCGGAACCAGCAGGACGAGGGTGACAACGCCGACGATGAGCGAGCGACGAATGCCTGCGACGCGGCGGCGACGCTGAAGAATCTGCCCTCGCAGCTCTGGGCTACTCGAGGATGGCCGCTCCCCCGGCCGCGCAGAGCCTAACGCGGCCACTGCAGCCTGCTGTGTCTGCGAGCTCATTCGAGGCCAGCCTTTCGAATCTGCCGGAACAGCACGACCGAGATGATCACGAGTGCCGCTGTCATGAGGAATGCAACCGCGACGCCATACCCCGGCTGAAAGTTCTGGAAGACGGACTGATACGCGAGAACGACAAGCGACGTCGTCGAATTGACGGGGCCACCACCAGTGATCAGGTAGATCGTGGCGAAGTCATTCACGGAGAACATCGCCATCAGGATCCAGCTGATGTACGTCGACCGACTTGTGATGGGGAGAACGATGTAGCGCAGCTGCTGCCAGCCCGTCGTTCCGTCTACGCGCGCCGCTTCGTAGACGCTCGGGTCGATCGTCTCCAGCGCGGCCGACGACATCATCATCATGAACGGGTAGCTGATCCACACCTTGAAGACGCACACCACCACCGCGGCGAGCGTCGGGTTCGCGAGGAAGAGAACGTTGCCCATGCCGACGCTCCGCGCCAGTTCCGGCACGATGCTGGTACGCGTGGCCACGAGCCAGTTCCAGCTCATTGACGACACCACGATCGGCACGATCCACGGGACAAGGAGCAACACCCGGTAGAGAGACTTGCCCGGGAAGTCCGGATGGAGGAGCAGCGAGAGCGCGAACCCGATCACCCAGCTCCCCAAGACGCCGCACAGCGCGAAGATCAGCGTGAACCGTGCCGCTGCCCAGAACGCCGGATCAGTCAGCGCTGCGCCGAAGTTGCTGAGTCCGACGAACGGTCCAGTCTGCAAAAGCGACCCATTGTGCAGGGACTGGACGGCCGCGTAGATCACCGGGTACGCGTTCACCACCAGCATCACGATCAAGGCGGGCAACGCGAACGTCGTCATAGTCATGCGACGTCCCAACACAGCGCCTCGACGCCCGCGGCGACGCACGAGAGCGGTCGGTCCAGATGAGAGAGTGTGCGTGCTCACGCGCTACTTGACCAGCTTCTCGAGTGCCGCCTGTAGCGTCTCCAGGATCTGCTTTGACGACTGCTTGCCCTGCACGATTTGCTGCACAAATGCCGCGCTCGCGGAGCCGCCATCCACCGCGTTCAGGGCACCGAACGCGTGGGGATCCTTCGCGCCGATTGTCTGCCCGATCGGCTGCCACTCGTTGATCGACTTAACGAGGTTCGGGTTGTTCTGGATCACCGGAAGGTTCGTGATGGACTTTTTCACCGGCAGGTCGGTGTCGACGCCACTCGTCCAGTACACGTGGATCTGGTCGAGGTAATAGGCGAGGAACGCCTCGGAGGAGGTTTGCGACGGCGTCGTCGTGAACATCATCAGCGGGTTGATGTAGTAGACCGTTCCTTTGTCGCCGTGGGGGCCCGTGAGCGGGTCGATGACCTTCACGTCACCCTGCTTGGCCGCCGGGAAGGTCTTGTCGAGGCCGGTCTGGTTGAAGCCCATTCCGATGTGCCCGCTCAGCCAGTCGTTCGAAAGATTGTCTGACGTGTAGCTCGCGGCGTTGGGATCGATGATTCCCTTCTGAACGCACTCATTGAGGAAGTCCAGCGTCTCGACGTTGCGATCCGTGACGCAATCCGGGTTTCCGTCCGCGTCGAACAGGCCGCCGCCGTTATTGATGAGGAGTGCGCCGACGGTGTGCTGAGCGTCGGTCGTAGTGCTGCCGGCAGCCATGCCCAAGCCGACCACGCCCTGCTTCTTCAGTGCCGATCCTGCGGTGATGAAGCTGTCCCAGTCGGTCGGGATTTCCGCGCCGGCCTTCTCCAAGATGCTCGTGTTGACCCAAAGAACGCGAAGATCAAGAGACCACGGCACGCCAGCGTAGCCCTTGCTCGTTTTCATCGACGGCAGCAGACCCGGCAGGAAGTCGTTCGTGCCGTTCTTGTCGAGCAGTTTGACGAGGTCGTCGGCCGGAGCGACGGCACCCTGCTCCAGGAAGTAGAACGGCAGGAACGCAGCACCCGACGCAACCGCCGGGGTCGTCTTCGATGCCGCCGCCGACGTGAATGTCTGGTACCAGTTATCCCAGGGCACCGACTGGAAGGTGACCCCGAGGTTCTTGCCCGTCGGCTTGTACGCGCTGGCGATCTTGCGCGAAGCGTTCGTGTAGGGGGTGCCGGTGCCCCACACCATGTCCCAGAACTTGAGCGTGCCCCCGCCGCGAGTGGTACCGCCGCTGTTCGGCGCACATGCCGCTAGGCCGAGCGTCACGGCCGCCGCCGCTCCCACTCCAATGAATCCGCGTCGGCTGAGCCGACGAACTGCGTCGCTATCCACGTTCGAACTCCCTTGTTCTTGGTGCACCGAAGTAAACCGGTTTATTACCTGGCCGAGACGTTATCGCAAAACCGGTTTACTACTCAAGAGCCCGCGCAAGTGTTTTGACAACATCCGCAAGAGGAATATGACCTAAAGTTCCCCCATGCCCGCTCGCCCGACAATCGCCGATGTTGCCCGTGCCGCCGGCGTGAGCAAGGGTGCGGCGTCACACGCCCTCAATGGCCGCCCAGGCGTTTCCGACGCCACCCGCGCCCGCGTGCGCGACGCCGCCACGGCGCTCGGATGGTTCCCGAACGGGATCGCGCGCGCGCTGTCAGGTTCGCGAGCGGATGCCCTCGGCTGGGCGATCGTGCGCACCCCCAAATCGCCCACCATCGATCCGTACTTCACCGAGCTCTTCTCCGGCATTGAGCTTGCGCTCGCCGCCACCCCGCTGTCTCTGGTTGCGAAACTCGTCACCGAGCGCGAGGAGGAGGACGAGCTCTACGCGCATTGGGCGGCCGAGCGCCGTGTCGACGGAGTCCTGCTGTCCGACGTGGATGCCCCCGACTGGCGATTCGACCGTCTCAATGAGCTCGGGCTGCCCTTCGCTGCTTTCCACAGCCGGCTGAACGTTCAGCCGGGGGTCTCTGGCGAACCGGCGCCTAGTGGCGGTGCGCACGCCCCGTCGGTGTGGCTGCCCGAGTTGCCCACAGTGTCGGGGCTGCTGGACCACGTGTTGGAGCATGGCCATCGCCGCATCGGCTGGATCAGTGGAGACCCTTTGAAGGCCGCGGTGCTCGTTCGCGAGCGAGCCACGTTGCTCTGGGCGCGGGAGCACGAGGCGTCCGTCGTCACCGTATTCACCGACTACAGCCCGGCTGCCGGCGCCAACGCCGCCGTCGAACTGCTGCGCTCGGATACGCCGCCTACGTGCCTCGTCTTCGACAGCGACATCATGGCGCTGGCCGGTGTCTCGGCCTGCCACGCGCTCGGGTTACGGGTGCCCGACGACATCTCCATCGCGTCGTTCATCGACTCACCGCTGTGCGAGGTAGCCATGCCGCCGATCACCGCGCTCAAACATCCGATCGTCGAGTTCGGCCAGCAATTGACGCTCCGACTGCTCGACCTTCTGGGTAACCACGCCCACGCGGGCGACAGCGCACGGGCGTACGCGAGGCCGGCGCTCCCGATGAGCGAGGACACATTCGACTCCAACGGCGACCGCGTGCTTCCGGTGCCCACGCTCACAGTGCGGCAGAGCGTGGGACCCGCGGCGAATGGCGTGGCATCAACACGGAGGCATTGACCGGCGCAGCGGAGGTAGCGGCTTAGGCAGGCTCTGGTCTGTGTGCTGCCAGAACCTTCGACAGCAGCAGGTTGAGCTGGTTCCGCTCCCCCTCGTTGAGTCCGGCGAGGAGCTCCGCCTGCGCCGCATCGGCGTGGTGCTGGATCTCGTCGAGGCGACGCAGACCCGGGCCAGTAAGGCTCACCTCATTGCGACGCCGATCATCCGGATCGGGCCGTCGGTCGACATGACCGCCGGCGGCGAGGCGGGTCACGATGCCGCTGACGTCGTTGCGGTCGAGCCCAAGCCGTCGGCCGAGCTCCGCCTGGCTGAGCGGACCGTATTCCTCCAGTGCGGCCAGGACGGCGAAATCAGAGCGCGCCGTCAGCGGCATGTGCCGGGCGGTCATACGGGCGCCGATCGTGGAAACCCGGCTCGCCTGCCAGCTCGCCAGGGCCCGCAACCGTGCCGGCGCCAGCGGGTCATCATCCATCTCGGCCACTGACCCAGCGTAACCGTTGGGGACCCCAACTTTCCGTGTTACATTGGGATCACCAACGTTGGCTACCCCAACGTATTGTTCACGAGCGTTGCTTGCGCCGTTTCCTGAAGGAGCATTTGTATGTCCGACATCTCTTCGACTCCCGACCTGTCCGGCCGGCGGGTCCTCATTCCCGGTGGCACCGGCGGCGTCGGCGAGGGCGCGGTACGCGCCTACCTCGCCTCCGGTGCCGATGTCGTCGTCCCCACCCGGAGCCTGGAGCGGGCGGATGAGTTCCGCAGCCTCCTCGGGGCGGCGGCGGGCGACCACCTGCACCTGTTCGAACACGACTACACAACCTTCGCCGGTGCGGATGCACTCGTGACGACGATGCTCGACCGGCTCGGCGGCATCGATGACGTGGTCGCCCCGATCGGCGGCTGGTGGCACGGCAAGACGCTCTGGGAGATCGACAACGCTGACTGGCAGACCGCGTTCGTAGAGCTCGCGACGACGCACATGGCGGTGCTGCGAGCGGCCCTGCCCCGCATGACCAGGATCGGCGCCTACTCGATCATCGTCGGCGAATCCGCCTCCACGCCGATTCCCGGCAGTGGTCTCGTGAGCATGGAGCAGGCCGCACTCCAGATGATGCACCGCGTACTGACGGCCGAGTTGCAGGATGCCAAGCGGGTGTTCCTGCTCGAACTCGGCCCTGTCAAGACCCGACACATCCCGACGGGCGACACCGCCCAGATCACCGCCGAGCAGGTCGGCGCCGTCGCCGTGGCGGCATCCGCCTCGACCTCCCCGGGCGCGCATCTCCAGCTGCACGACCGCCGGGCCGCAGACGATGTCCTCGCGCGCCTTGGAGGGGCCAAGTGATGCCAGACCCCAGCCGCGACGGACGGCCGCGCACCGACGGGACTTCCCCGAAGGCGACGTTCGTGAGCATCAACCAGATGCAGCCCAAAGACGGACAGCGCGATCAGCTCATCGCACTGTTGACCGAGTTCGCCGTTTCCATCCACGCGGAGCCGGGCTGCACTCACTACTCCGTGCACCAGGCCCCCGATGAGACCGGACCGTTGACGATCATCCAGGCCTACTCCTCCGTTGAGGCGTTCGACGAGCACGCCGTCTGGATGCGGCCGAACGTCCCCCGGCTGGCGGCGCTTCTCGCAGCACCCCTTCGACCGCCGGTGCTGTACGAGTCGGTGCCGCTCAGCGGGAATCCCAAGGAATCCCTCCGCCCGGGACCAGCCTGAGCGCGTCGGCTTCATCAGGGCGGGTGGCGCTGCTTCACGTCCCGACGAGGGGGACGCGTAGGCGAGTGGCCTTGCATTCTTTGACACCAGTGCGATCCTTAGCGGCGATGACGAACGAAGCCGGCGACCGCCATGATTTCGCCGCGGCCGTGCGAGCGAACGCAGAAGTGCTCGTGACCTTCAACCTCCGTCACGTCTCAGCTGACGCGCTGTCGCCGCACACCATCGACGCGAGGCGGCCGGAGCTCCCGGGTTCGCCGAGCGCGTCGGTCAGCTGCTCAACTCGCCCCAGGAAACGAAAAAGCCCCGGAATTCCGGGGCTTTTCGCGTTCTACTGTCTCAACACAGTGTGCGCCTGAAGGGACTCGAACCCCCAACCTTCTGATCCGTAGTCAGATGCTCTATCCGTTGAGCTACAGGCGCGCGGGCGCAACCTGAATAGAATAACAGCCGCTCCGGGCACCGCCCAAATCGAGCCAGCGGCTGCTCACAGCCCAGCGCCCAGCACCCAGCACCCGCGCGCCACCCACCCACGGCCCACGGCCCACGGCCCCCCCAGAACCTGACAGGCTGGTGCCGTGAGTGGCGCGGCGAAGGCATCCGATTCTCCTCTGGTGTTGTGGGACATCGACGGCACGCTCGTGCACGAGACCCGCGGCGAAGGGTCGCGCATGCAGATGCGCGCGATCCACGATGTGCTGGGCATCGACCTCGAGCGGCCCGGGTTCGGCGCGGGCGCTACCGAGCGCATGGTGTGGACGCGGCTCTTCGAGCACGCGCAGCTCCCCGTACCCGAGGACCTGACGCCGCTCGAATCCGCGATCGACGCCCTCTACGTCGACCACTTCGCCGAGGTGCCGCGCGTCGCGATTCCTGGCGCAGCCGAAGCCGTCGCGACTCTCGCAGCGGCGGGGTTCACCAACTCGGTCCTCACCGGGAACGGGCGACCCGTCTCACGGCTGAAGCTCGAGTCGGCCGGATTCGACGTGACCCTGTTCGACTGGGACGCCGCCTTCTTCGGCCGTGAGTGGAGCGACCGGGTCGAGATGGCGAAGGCGGCGCGGGCCAGGCACCCGTCTGCGGTCATCATCGGCGACACCGTCAACGACGGCGCCTGCGCGGTCGGCTCGGGCATCCCCTGGGTTGCAGTCGGCACCGGCGGCCACCCGCGCGACGAGCTCGAGCGGTTCGAGCCCGTCGCCTGGTTCGACGATCTGGTCGGGCGCACCGACGAGCTCGTGCGCGTGCTGCGCGACGCTGTCGGCTACGGGTTCGCGTAGAACCAGAGCACGGCGATACAGACGGGTTGCGCCGCCACCGCCACGAACAGGATCACGCGCCGCAGCCAGGCGCGCTCGACGATGCGCGGGTCGCCCATCAGCGGTGCGAGCGGCATCGCGACGCGGAAGATGCTCTGCTGCGGCATGAACACAGCGAGCAGATACAGCGCGTAGGACGCGGTCGTCGCGACGATCTCGATTCCGAGCGGGCGGATGCCTCGCCGCCCCACCCACAGCGCGAACAGCACCACCACGAGCACCACGATGAGCACGCCGCCGACGCCGAGGTAGCGGCCCGCGAGCTCGAACCAGGCCGTGAAGATGCGGAAGTTCGTGTGGCCGAGGAATCCGTCACGCCACGACAGCTCCGTCGCCGTGTATGCGTTCGGCAACCCGGTCACGACCCACGCGACGAGCGGCCAGGCGAAGCCGGCCAGGCCGGTCACGACGATGCCGCTCGCCATCGCCACGCGCTGGCGGATGGGAAACGGGTCGGCGTCGCGTCGGGCCGCACGCCAGCGCACGACGAAGACGACCGCGATGGCGAGCGCCAGCGCCACCTCTCCCGGCCGGGTGAACGCGGCGAGGACGGCAGGCGCAAGCATCCACCAGTACTTGCGTCTCTGCATGAGATACAGCGCCGAGAACATCAAGAAGAGGAAGAGACTCTCGGCGTACGCCATCTGCAGCAGGAACGCCAGGGGCCCGAAGGCGAACAGGGTCGCCGTGAACCACGCCGGCCGGTAGCCGACCCGGTCGCGCACCACGATGTACAGCATGAGGGTCGCCGCAGCGCCGAACACCGACGCGACCACGACGCCCGTGGACGCGAAGCCGGTGCCGAACACGAGCTGCAGCGCGGCGACGAGGTACGGGTACAGCGGCAGGAACGCCCAGGTGTTCGGAATGATGGCGCCGTCGCTGGTGCGCGGCAGCTGCACCGGGTAGCCGACTGTGGCGATGGACTGGTAGCGCGCGCCGTCCCACAGGGCGGAGATATCGGCGAGGCTCGGCACCTTGGGAGTCCAGCTGCCGTCGCTGATCCAGAACGACGGCGTCGTCGTCAGCCACGGGATGTGCCAGCCGTGGGTGACGACGAACCACGTCGCGAGCATGATGAGAGCCGTCGAAAAGATGCGCGATGCAGCGTAGAGCCCGGTGACGGCGAGCAGCTGACGCCCCAGCGGACGACGGGACAGCTCGATGCGCGATTCCGGCTCGGACTGCGGCGCCCACAGGGCTTCGGTTGGGACGTACATCGAGTTCTGAGGGTACGCCAATCAACCGGGCAGATGAGCGCCAGTCTCATTTGAGCAACTGCTTATTTGAGCAACCGGGAGAGCACCCTGTCTGCCAGCACCTTCCCGCCGGTCTGACAGGTGGGGCAGTACTGCAGGCTCGAGTCGGCGAATGTCACCTGGCGGATCGTCGTGCCGCAGACCGGGCACGGCTGCCCGGTGCGGCCGTGCACGCGCAGCCCCTCATGCTTCTCGGCCTTGAGCTCGCTCGCGGCCAACCCGTCGGACCGGGCGATCGCGTCATGCAGCGTCGACTGCAGCGCGTCGTAGAGGCGTGCCGTCTCAGCATCCGTCATCGACGCCGGTTTGAACGGCGACATCTTCGCCGCCCAGAGGATCTCGTCGCTGTACGCGTTCCCGATTCCCGCAATCGTCGCCTGATCGCGCAGCACACCTTTGATCTGAGCGCGCCCCGCCGCCCGCAGGATGCTCGCGAACACCTCGCGAGTGAACGACGGGTCGAGCGGTTCCGGCCCGAGCGTGCTCACCCGCTCGACCTCGTTCGCGTTGCGCACGAGATGGAGCTGCAGGCTCTTCTTCGTGCCGGCTTCCGTGATGTCGAGCCCGGCCCCGTCGGGCTCGAGGAGCAGGCGAGCGGCGAGCGGATTCCGCGGAGCACGGCCCGGGCGCGCACTCGTCTTCGGCTCGCCCGCGCGCCACCGCACCCACCCCGCGCGCGCGAGGTGAATGACGAGGTGGATGTCGCCGACCTGAATGTCGAGGAACTTGCCGTGACGGGTCACCCCGCTGATGGTCTGGCCGCGCAGCGCGTCGGGCGGGATGGCGAACGTCTTGAGCGCGGAGATCGCCAGGATGTCGAGCCGCTTCACGACCCTGCCGGTGAGGCGCGCGCCGAGATCGACGGTGAGCGCATGCACCTCGGGGAGTTCCGGCATGGATTCTTCCTATCCGTCGCCACGGACATCGGCAAGCGCTGGCACCGGCAAGCGCTGAGATCAACAAGTGCCGCATCCGCGGCCGCTCCTTAGAGTGGGAGCGTGAGATACGTCATCGTCGGCGCAGGTTCGATCGGCGGCACCGTTGCCGCGCGGCTTGCTCAGCACAGTGATCAACCGCCGCTCGTCATCGCCCGCGGCGACAACGCCGAGGCGATCAGGGCCGATGGCATGCTGCTGCGCTCCCCCGACGACGAGGTGCGCGTCGACGCCCCGGTCGCAACCCAGCCGTCCGAGGCGACGCTCACGACCGACGATGTGCTGGTGTTCGCCACGAAGACCCACCAGCTGCAGCGGGCGCTGCTCGATTGGGTCGACCAGCCGGTGCAGGATTCGGCGGGCGTCGTGGTCGGAACCGCCGGCGAGCTGCTGCCCGTGCTCACCGCGCTCAACGGCGTCGAAGCCGAGCGCCTCGCGCTGCGATTCTTCCGCCGCGTGTTCGGCGTGTGCGTGTGGCTGCCGGCGGTGCACCTCGCGCCCGGCGAGTTCACCGTGCGCATCGCCCCCGTCAGCGGCGTGTTCATCGTGGGCAGGTACGGCGAGGCGATCGACGAGGCGGATGCCTCGGCCGACGCCGTGCTGCTCGAGGAGCTCCGCACCGATTGGGAGCACGCCACGTTCCGCGTGCACGTCGTCGACGACGTGATGCCGTGGAAGCACCGCAAGCTGATCAGCAACCTCGGCAACTCCCTTCAGGCGCTCCTCGGGCAGACCGATGACCAGGCGGCCCGCGACCTGTACGCGCGCACCCGGCAGGAGGGCCTCGATGTCTACGCGGCGGCCGGCATCGCGATCCCGAGCGATGACGAGGAAGCGCTGTGGCGCGGCAACGCCTTCGACGTGCGACCCGTGCCCGGAGTGGAGGGTCCGCTCGGCGGCTCCAGCTGGCAGTCGCTCGCACGCGGATCCGGCAGCATCGAGAGCGACTACCTGAACGGCGAGATCGCACGCCTCGCGCGCAGTGTCGGCGTGCCCGCGCCGGTTAACGAGGGTCTGCAGCGCGCGGCGCGTCGTGCCGCCGAGGAGCGCAGGCCACCGGCATCCGTCAGCGCCGCGCAGCTCCGCCGCGAGATCCTCGGCGTCTGACTCGGGCTGACTTGGGGCCGCCGCGGCCGACTCGGGCCAACCCGGCCTGCTTTCGCCGGGGCCCGTTCAGGCTCCTCCGCGGGGGGTTGCGATGTCACCTGTTCGGGGTAGGGTCGCGGCCGTGACTGACACCCCGACGTTCGCCGAACTGCCTGAACTGATCTCGCGTCGTCTCGACGCGTTCCGACTGCCCGGCGTGCTCAGCGTGCGACCAGGGTTCGAGCTCGTCGACGGGTGGCTCACGTCGACCCCGGCCATCGTCGTCACCGTCGATGGCGAGCGCCCGCACGGGCTGCCGTCCGAGATCGGCGGCGCTCCCGTCGATGTGCGCGTCGCGTCGGCGCGGAAGGCGGCATCCATCGTCACTCCGCAGGCGTATGCCGCGCACGGTGCGACCGCACCCGACCAGGGCAAGGTGCCGGAGTTCGAGCACGAGATCGCGGTCGCCACGCCCGAGGCCGAGCCGCAAGACATAGCGGGGGCGGATGCCCTCGCCGCCGCCGCGAAGAAGACGCAGCTGGCCTACACGCCGCCGGCGGGCGTCAGCCTGACGCCGGTCTCGGGTGAGCTCACGATCTCGGTTGCCGCGTCGCCGGACGCAGGCTGGGGCCAGCTGCAGTCGTTTCTCGGTGAGGCGAAGAGCGACCTCGTGATCGGCATGTACGACTTCACCTCCGCGCACGTGCTGCAGGCATTCGAGGCCGCGACGAAGGGGAAGGACGTCACACTGACGCTCGACCACCCGTCGAAGAATCCGACCGCCGATCAGACCGACGAGCAGACCGTCAGCGACCTCAAGACCGCCCTCGGCAGCGATTTCGAGCAGGCCTGGGCGCTGTCCGGCATGGACCCCAAGGCGACGGCGACGATCTTCCAGACCGCTTACCACATCAAGGTCGCCGCGCAGGATTCGGCAACGCTCTGGCTCTCGAGCGGGAACTGGAACAACTCGAACCAGCCGGCGATCGACCCGGTGACGAACTCCGGCGACGCGACGGCCGCGCGCTCGGGAGACCGTGACTGGCATGTCGTCGTGCAGAGCCCCGACCTCACGAAGACGTTCGGCGCCTACCTCGAGAACGACTACACGATCGCGTCGCAGCACAACACGGCATCCGCTGCTGCTGAGCAGCCGGAGCTGCTTGAGCCCGCCGTCGAGACGCCGCCCTTCGCTCAGTTCTTCGCCGCGAAGTCGGTCACCGACCAGATGACCATCACGCCGCTGCTGACGCCCGACCCGGGCGTCTACGTGGACGCAGTCAAGGCGCTCATCGCGAGCGCGACGAAGACGCTGCACATGCAGTTCCAGTACATCGAGCTGCCCAAGACGACGGATTCCTCGAACCAGGCGTTCGTCGATCTGGTTCAGGCCGTCATTGACCGGCAGAAGGCCGGCGTCGAGCTGCAGATCATCATGAGCGAGTACGAGACTGCGGGGTACCTCGAACAGTTGCAGGCGCTCGGGCTCGACGTTACGAACGACGTGAAGCTGCAGAACAACGTTCACAACAAGGGCGTCGTCGTCGACGGCGAGAAGGTGCTGGTGTCGAGTCAGAACTGGTCGAGCGCCGGCACACTGCACAACCGCGACGCCGGAGTGATCATCGAGAACACACAGGTCGCGGCCTATTTCGACCAGATCTTCGCCCACGACTGGGCGAACCTGGCCGAGCAGAAGACGAGCGGTGACTGAGTGTCGATCAGTTCGATACTCGTCGTGCGAATTTGCATTGATTGTCAGTTGAGAGTCGAACGTGTGATACACTAATACCAAGTCCCGCGCCACGAGACGATCACGGATTCTTCGAATCCGGCGACTTTGACCTTGGAGGTCGACCGTGGCTGTTGTGGGGCTTGGCGCGCACGCGGTGCTCGAGCGCCTCGACGCGCTCGTGCCGGTTGCGCCCAGCGCCCTCTCTGATCAGCAACTGCTTGACGTGCTCGCCGCCGCCCACGAGGCTGCGCAGCAGGCACTTGCCGTGCAGCTGGCAACGGTGCGCGAACTCGACAATCGGTCCGACGCAAGCCTGGGCGACGAGTCGCTCGCGGCGAAGCTCGGGCATCGCACGGTCGTCGAGGCCGTGGAATACCTCACCCGTGGAACACGCGCGGCCGCACATCGCCTGGTGAAGACGTCCCGCAAGCTGCAGAGCCTGCCGGTGGTCGATGAGGCGGTGGCGGCCGGGTCCGTCACCCTTGATCAAGCCGACGTGATCGCCGGCAAGCTCGTGCCGACTCTGCGGGTCGCCTCACCCGACGATGTCGGCGCGGCCGAGGCGCAACTGTGCGAGCTCGCGCAGGCGATGCCGGCCGACGCCCTCCGCGACGCTGCAGAGGCATGGGCTCAGGCGCTCGATCCTGACGGCGTCGAACCGGCGGAGGACGCCGCCATGCAGAAGCGGTTCTTCAGCATCGGCGCGGTGCGGAACGGCGTCGCCAAGGTGAATGGCCTGCTGCCCACCGAGCACGCCGCAACCGTGCGAGCCCTTCTCGACGCCTACGCGAACCCGAGGTCCGGTAGGGGCGTGTCGTTCGAGCCGCAGGCCGACGACGAGCCACGTCGCGAAGACGAGCAACGGCCTGAAGACGAGCGACGCGCAGCTGACGAGCCCCGGCTCGAAGCCGAGTTGCAGCCCGAAGATCGGCGCACCCGCGGCCAGCGCATGGCCGACGTGCTTCGCGACGTCTTCGCCGCGGCAGCGCGCGACCCCGAAGCACCGGTGATGGGCGGCGCGCATCCCACGCTGATCGTCTCGATCGATCAAGTCGCCCTCGAGGCTCGCACCGGGGCCGCCGTCGCCGATGGCGAGTCGGCGCGGCTCAGCGTGCGCGCAGCAGAGCAGCTCGCGTGCACCGGGGGAATGCAGCGCCTCGTGTTCGGGGAAGACGGCGAGATACTTCACCTCGGGCGGGCGCAGCGGGTCTTCAGCGCGGGCCAGCGCCGGGCGATCGCCGGTCGTGACCGGGGGTGCGTCATCCCGGGCTGCACGATCCCCGCGCGCTGGTGCGAGGTGCATCACGTTCGCGCATGGCGCGCGGGCGGCCAGACCGACGTCGATAACGGCGTTCTGCTCTGCTGGCACCACCACCGTCAGATCGACACGGGGCCATGGCGGGTGCGCATAACTGCCGGCGTGCCCGAAGTGCGTTGGGTCTACGGCTCCCACGCCGGTCCGTGGGCTCGGGCGGCGCACCGACCCGTGCGGGCGCGGCCACCGGGGTTGGCACGCCCGCCGGGGTTAGCAGGGCCACCAGGGTTAGCAGGGCCACCAGGGTTAGTAGGGCCACCAGGGTGACCCGCCTCTTAGCGCTGGGTGCGTGTCAGCGCTGAGCGCGCGTCAGCGCTGAGCGCGTGTCAGCTCTGAGCGCGTGCGCCGGCTAAGTCCTCATGCCACTGAGGGCGCGACCCGCAGCAAGACTGAAACCCGTCAGTCCGTGCCGGTGTCGAACGCGGCGCCCTCGGACGCTGCATCCGTCGCGCGCTCGAGTTCTTCCTGCGATTCGCTGAGGCGTTCGACGCCGCCGAGGATCTCCTCGGCGTGACCCGACTCGAGCGTGCCGACGAGTTCGGCCGTCGGGCCGCCGATCAGGCCGAGCGTCGCGTACTGCTCGAGCCGCGCCCGTGAGTCGGCGATGTCGAGGTTCCGCATGGTCAACTGACCGATGCGGTCATCGGGGCCGAACGCAGCGTCGCCGACGCGCTCCATCGAGAGCTTCGTCGGGTGGTAGCTGAGCCCGGAGCCCGTCGTGTTGAGGATCGTGTAGTCGTCACCGCGACGCAGCCGCAGGGTGACCTCGCCGGTGATGGCCGAGCCGACCCAGCGCTGCAGCGACTCGCGAAGCATGAGCGACTGCGGGTCGAGCCAACGGCCCTCGTACATCAGGCGACCGAGCCGGCGTCCCTCGTTGTGGTAGTTCGCGACGGTGTCTTCGTTGTGGATCGCGTTCAGCAAGCGCTCGTACGCGATGTGCAGCAGCGCCATGCCCGGAGCCTCGTAGATACCGCGAGACTTGGCCTCGATCACGCGGTTCTCGATCTGGTCGGAGGCGCCGAGACCGTGGCGGCCGCCGATGGCGTTCGCCTCGAGCACGAGGGCGACGGCATCCGTGTACTCGACGCCGTTGATCGCAACCGGGCGCCCCGCTTCGAAGCGCACGGAAACCTCTTCGGTCGCGACCTCGACGTCGTCACGCCACGCCGCGACACCCATGATGGGCTCGACGATGTCGAGGCCGGCGTCGAGGTCCTCGAGGCGCTTCGCCTCGTGCGTCGCGCCCCAGATGTTCGCGTCGGTCGAGTAGGCCTTCTCGCTCGAGTCGCGGTACGGGAAGCCGCGCGCGACGAGCCACTCGCTCATCTCGCTGCGACCGCCGAGCTCGCTGACGAACTTCGCGTCGAGCCACGGCTTGTAAATGCGCAGTGCGGGGTTCGCCATGAGGCCGTAGCGGTAGAACCGCTCGATGTCGTTGCCCTTGTAGGTCGAGCCGTCGCCCCAGATCTCGACGCCGTCGTCCTTCATGGCGCGCACCAGCATGGTGCCGGTCACGGCGCGGCCGAGCGGGGTGGTGTTGAAGTACGTCTTGCCGCCGGAGCGAATGTGGAACGCACCGCACTGCAGCGCGACGAAGCCCTCTTCCACGAGCGCCGCCTTCGCGTCGACGAGGCGCGCGAGTTCTGCGCCGTATTCGCCGGCACGGCCCGGGACGGCGGCGATGTCGGGCTCGTCGTACTGGCCGATATCAGCGGTGTAGGTGCAGGGGATCGCACCGTTCTCACGCATCCACGCGACGGCTGTCGAGGTGTCGAGACCACCGGAGAAGGCGATGCCGACGCGTTCGCCGACGGGAAGGGAGCTGAGGACCTTGGACACGCCCTTAACTTTAGGGGCGCAGCCAGGAACTCGGGGCGCAGCCAGGAACTAGTGGCGCAGCCAGGAACTCGGGGCGCAGCCAGGAGCTAGTGGCGCACGCCCGCGAGGATCGCCTCGACCTGGCCGGGGTCCGGGCGCAGCACATCGATCGCCTCGGCCAGCGTCGGCTTCTCGATCTCGTCGCCGGGGCGCCCGATCACGCACACCTGGAATCGCTCGCCGGCCGGCGTCTGCACGGCCGTGATGAAGCCGAGCAGCGCGAACGGGTTGGAGCGATCGGCATGGCTGATGCTGACACGCCAGCCCTCGCCGCCGATCGGGGTCACGTCGACATCGACCACCCCAGTGCCCAACGCACGAGGGGTTCCCAACGCACGAGGGGTTCCCAACGCACGAGGAGTGCCCAACGCATCAGACTCGAGAGCTGCGGCTGCGGCGCCCATGATCTCCTCCTCCATCGGCGGATGTTTGTGATGGTTCGATCCTGGGCACGACCACCGACATCAGCCCAGGTCTTGACAATGAATTCGCTCTATGTCTATGCGCGCGTTCCCGCGCGGCCGCGGCTTAGTCACTCGGCCGGTGCGCCCGCAACCCCCGATATGTTGTTGGTCGCAACGAAGCATGTGGCGTATCGTTTGTTGCCGTTAACTAACGGTGCCGGGGCGGATGCTCTCGGCGAGGAGGATGATGACGTCGCTCGGAGCCCACGAAGCAACCGCAGCGGTGCTGGCCGATACCGGCCTGCGCCTGCACGCCAGCACGATCGACTACGTGCTGGTCGCGATCTATTTCGCACTCGTTCTTGGAATCGGATTCATCGCCCGGCGCTCGGTGGCGAGCAGCCTCGACTTCCTGCTCTCCGGGCGCTCGCTGCCCGCGTGGGTGACCGGCCTCGCGTTCATGTCCGCGAACCTCGGCGCGACGGAGCTGCTCGGTCAGAGCGCCAACGGCGCCGAGTACGGAATCCAGGCGGTCCACTACTACTGGATCGGCGCGATCCCGGCGATGGTGTTCCTCGGCCTGTTCATGATGCCGTTCTTCTACGGCTCGAAGGTGCGCTCGGTTCCTGAGTTCCTGCGGCGCCGGTTCAATCCGGCCACACAGCGATTCCAGGCAGTGCTGTTCGCCGTGGCATCCGTTCTGCTCGCCGGCGTCAACCTGTACGCCATGGCGATCGTCGTCGACGCTCTGCTCGGGTGGCCGCTGTGGCTCGCGATCGTCGTGGCAGGTTTCGTCGTACTCGTCTACACGCTCGTCGGTGGTCTGTCCGCCTCGATCTACAACGAGGTGCTGCAGTTCTTCGTGATCGTCGCCGCCATGGTGCCGATCACCCTCATCGGACTCGCGAAAGCGGGCGGCTGGAGCGGCATCAAGCAGAAGCTGATCAGCCAGGGCCACTCCAGCCTGCTGCACGCATTTCCGGCGCACGAGCTCACCGGCATCCACAACCCGGTCTGGAGCGTCATCGGCGTCGTGCTCGGCCTCGGCTTCGTCACCTCGTTCGGCTACTGGACCACCAACTTCACCGAGGTGCAGCGCGCATTCAGCGCCAAGGACATGTCGGCTGCACGCCGCACGCCGCTCATCGCCGCATTCCCGAAGACGCTGATCGCGCTCGTCATCATCATTCCCGGCATCATCGCCGCGGTGTCGGTGCCGGGCATCGAGAAGCTGAATGCGGGCGGCACCTCGAACGTCAGCTACAACGACGTCGTGCCCCTGCTCATGCAGCAGTTGCTGCCGAACGGATTCCTGGGCGTCGCCCTCGCCGGCCTGCTGGCGTCGTTCATGGCGGGCATGGCGGCCAACGTGTCGTCGCTCAACACCGTCTTCACCTACGACCTGTGGCAGGGCTGGCTGCGCCCCAACCAGCCGGACAAGCACTACCTCACCGTCGGCCGCTGGGTGACGGTGATCGGCACGCTGATCGCGATCGGCACCGCCTTCATCGCGGGCAACTTCGGCAACATCATGAACTACATCCAGACGCTGTTCTCGTTCTTCAACGTGCCGCTGTTCGCGATCTTCATCCTGGGTCTCGTGTGGAAGCGCGCGACGGGTCACGCCGGCTGGGCGGGCCTCGCGACGGGAACGGCGGGTGCGATCACCGTCTCGGTGCTCAACTCGATCGGCGTCATCCCGATCTCGGCCCAGGGCTCGAGCTACCTCGGCGGCGGCGTCGCCCTCGTGCTTGCGATCGTCGTCGGCATCATCGTCTCGCTGTTCTCGAAGCCGAAGCCCGACTCGGCGCTCACCGGACTCGTGCGCGGTCTCACCGACCCTGACGCGATGGCCGACGCGCAGGCGGCCGGCACGCATGAGGTCTGGTACCGGAACGTGTGGGTGCTCGGCATCGGCGCGCTCGTGCTCGCCGCCATCTGCTACGTCTTCTTCATGTTCGTCTAGGAGGTCCACCCATGCCTGAAAACGACAGCGCTCAGCCCACGAGCAACGCGCTCAACATCCTCTTCGACCTGCGCATGATCATCGCGGTGCTCTTCGTGATCTACGGCGTCATCTGCGTCATCTGGGGCGCGGCGTTCACGCCGAGCAACCAGCTCGCCAAAGCGGACGGCTTCAACGTCAACCTCGTCGCCGGCATCGGCATGATCGTCGTCTCCGGGCTCTTCGTCTGGTGGGCGCTCGCCAAGCCGATCACGCAGAACGCGATCGCGAGCAGTCAGGAAGAGAGCGAACAAGAGGCGCGCAAGAACCTCTAAGTGCGAGGGGGCGGATGCGTCACGCATCCGCCCCGCTACTCGCCTACGGCCTTCTGGTACTCGGCGGACACCATGATCGGCCGGTGGTCCGACGCGCCCGCCGGCAGCGTCTGGACGCCACCGATCGCCAGCCCGACCGAGGTCGCGAAGTCGAAGTGGCCCTTGAAGTAGCGGTACCGCGCGTACGTGGTCTGGTCGCTCAGTGACAGCTCGTAGCCCGACTGGACCATGCGCGCCCGCAGGCTCTTGTGGAACCACGGGTAGTTGTAGTCGCCGACCATGAGAGTCGGGGCACTCGCGCCGAGTTCGCGCAGACGGTCGTGCGCCGCCTGGATCTGAGCCCGGCGCAGCGAGTTCAGCGCGGTCAGCGGGGCGGCGTGGAAGGAGGCCATCACGACCTCGCGGCCCTCCTCCTCGTCGCGCAGACGCGTGCCGACCAGGCGCTCGTCGGCCGGCGCGAGCACGTGATCGTGCAGCGACTTCTTGAGCGCGAAGGATTCGGCGGCCACCAGCTCGAATCGCTTCCGGCGGTAGTAGAGCGCGAGGCCCAGCCGGTTGCGCAGCGTCGCACCCGCGAGGCGCAGTTCGCCGATGTTGTCGGGCAGGCCCGTCGAGCCGCACTCCTGAAGGCAGAGCACGTCGGGGTCGAAGCGCCCGACGAGCGACACGAGCTCGCCGCTCGCATGATTTTCGCGAAGGTTGTAGCTGATCACTCGCATCATGACCAGCCTACGAGCGCGGCGTCGCCGGCGGCAGGATTGCGCGGGTGTCGGACGCACTTCCAGCGCTGACAGGGCTGAACCGCAGCGTGCGCACCTCGAACGGCGTAAGGGAGAGCTCGACCGAGGCGCCGCCGCGCGAAGCATCCGTACTCGTGGACTCCATCTCGTCCTCGATCAGCGACACGACGCGGGCCGCGCTGAATGGCCCCGCCACCCGCACGACCCCGCGCGTCCGCCTTCCCTGCGCCTCATAGACGCGCACGATCAGATCGCCCGAGCGGTCGTGCGCCAGCTTGACGGCCGAGATCAGCACCCCGTCGCCTTCCGCCTCGACGAGCGGCGCGACCGGCGCGGCACCCGCGCGCTCACGCTCCGGCGCGTTGAGCGCGATGCCGGCCTCGGTCGCACCGAGCGCATCGGCGCCGATGACGAGACCGTACGCATGCGTCTGAAGGCCCTGGTCGGTCTCGGGGTCCGGGAAGCGCGGTGCCCGCAGCAGCGACAGGCGCAGCGTGGTGGTGATGTCAGCGTCGGGTGTCGCGTGGCGGGTCACGTCGTAGCCGTAGGTCGAGTCCGTGATCAGGGCGACGCCGAATCCGGGCTCCTCGGCGAGTACGAATCGGTGCATGGATGTCTCGAATTTCGCCGCCTCCCAGCTCGTGTTCGTGTGCGTGACGCGCTTGTAGTACCCGAACTGCGTCTCGGCCGCGGTGTGCTCGGCGCGAACGTCGAGGGGGAACGCGACCTTCAAGAACTTCTCGGTCTCGTGCCACTCGGTGCTCTGGTCGATGCGGAGGGCACGCGACCCGGGTGCGAGGCTCAGCACCTGCCTGACGCTGGACGCCGAGAAGCTGCGCTCGATCGCCACGTGCGCGCCACCCGCGTCCTGCTCGACGGTGAGGCTGTCGACCTCACGCAGGTCGGTGACGCGATTGCGGTAGTACCGGTCGACGTCCCACGCGTCCCACTTGTTCGGGAAGTCCTGGTGCAGCTGGAGCAGGTTCGCCTCGGCGCCGGGGGCGATCGCGTCGCGGCCGGTGGCGAGATCGACGGCGGAGACGATGAGGCCCTCCGGCGAGATGACGATCTCGACCAGTTCGTTGCGCAGGGTCACGCCCCGCTCGTCGCGGGTCGCAGTCACAGGCGCTTCCGCCGGGGGCCCCTGCAGCACCCCCGCACCCAGCGCAGGCGCACCGGCCCGCACGAAGGGCGCCGCGTTGAACACGAGCACCGACTCGCCGGTGCCGGCCAGCGCGTCGAGCGCGCGCCCGATGATCGCCTCGGCCCCCTCGGCCACGCGCCGCAGGTTCTCGACGGCCTCGCGGTGCACCCAGGCGATCGACGTTCCGGGCAGGATGTCGTGGAACTGGTGCAGGAGCAGCACCTCCCACAGCTCATCGAGTTCGTCGTACGGGTACGCGAACCCGGCTCGCACCGCAGCCGTCACCGCCCACAGCTCGGCCTCGATGAGCAGGTGCTCACCGCGCCGGTTGCCCTGCTTGGTCGTGTGCTGGCTCGTCAGCGTGGCCCGGTGCAGCTCGAGGTAGAGCTCACCCACCCACACCGGCGGCTCGGGCAGCTCGGCCTTCGCCCGGTCGAAGAACGCGTCGGGGTGCTCCCAGCGCACCCGCGCGCTGCCCTCCAGGTCGGCCACACGCCGCGCCTTGCCCGTCATCTCACGCGTCGTGCCGCCGCCCCCGTCGCCCCAGCCCACCGGTGCGAGCGACGCCGATGCGCGCCGGGACTCGCGGAACTGGCGCGTTGCGCGGGCGAGCTCCGCGCCGGAGAGCTGGGAGTTGTAGGTGTCCATCGGCGGGAAGTGGCTGAAGATGCGCGACCCGTCGATGCCCTCCCACTCGAAGGTGTGGTGCGGGAAGCGGTTCACCTGGTTCCACGAGATCTTCTGCGTGAAGAACCAGTCGAAGCCGGCTCGGCGCATGAGCTGCGGAAGCTGAGGCGAGTAGCCGAAGCTGTCGGGCAGCCACACGCCGCGGCACGTGACCCCGAATTCCGAGCGGAAGAACGACTGGCCGTAGAGGAACTGGCGAGCAAGCGCCTCGCCGGTCGGCATCACGGTGTCGGATTCCACCCACATGCCGCCGAGCGGAACGAACCGGCCGGCGCCGACCGCGGCCTTCACCCGCGCGTACACCTCGGGGCGGTTCTGCTTGATCCACTTGTACTGCTGGGCGCTCGACATGCCGTAGCGGAAGTCGGGCTCCTCGTCGATCAGCGTCGCCATCGTCGAGGTCGTCCGCGCGACCTTGCGGACCGTCTCGCGCAGCGGCCACAGCCACGCCGAGTCGATGTGCGCGTGCCCGATGGCGGCGATCTCATGCGCGGATGCCTCGGCCGGCCGCGCCAGCACCTCGGCGAGCGCGGCGCGCGCCTCGGCCACCGTCTCGGAGATGTGTTGCAGGTCGAGCGCGTCGAGGGCATCGTCGAGGGCCTGGAGGATCTTCATGCGGCGCGGGGAGTTCTCTGGCAGCTCGGCCTGCAGCTCGACGAGCACCTCGATGTCGAGGGCGAGCTCGTGCACCTCGGCGTCGAACACGGCCAGGTCCATGTGCCGGGTCGTGTAGAGCTTGCGCGGTGAGGAGGTCCGGATGTCGCCCTCCTGCGTCGGCAGGAAGGGGTGGTGATCGAGCAAGACGGGGTTTGAGGCGGCCTCGACGAACAGCTCGACCGGGTCGCCCGGCGCCGCGGCATCCGTCACCCGCACCCACTGGTTGCGCGGATTCAGCGACTTGATCGGCTGCGGCTCACCGCTCACGGCGTCGCGCACGTAGACGAGGCCCTCGCACTGGAACCCCGTCATGTTGACGTCGAAGCCGAGGTCGACGACGGCCTCGATTCGCTCCCCCGCCCAGTCCTCGGGCAGGCGGCCCGTGAGCCGGAACCACGTCGTGCCCCATGCGGCTCCCCACGACGTGCCGATCTCGTAGGGCGCGAAGTCGAGCGCGATGCCGTCGACGGGCGCGATCGGCTCGCCCGGCAGTTCGTGCCACTCGACGTCGAGCGGTACGCGTCGCGCGTGGATCGCCGGCGTGATGCGCTCGCTGAGCACCCGGCTCGCGCGGCCTACGGTCAGTGGGATGTCGTCGTGCATGAAACTTCCAGTCAGTGGCTCAAGGGGCGGAGTTCGAATGCTGCTGCCGTCAGGGGAATGATTCCGTGATCTGCTACGTTCTGGCCACTGCCAATGCCACTGTGTCGATGAAGACGCGATCTGAAGTTCTACCCTGCCCCGTCTGTGCCGACCAGGAGACATCTCATGTCCGAAACTTCCGCCCCGAGCGCCACGCGGTGGTGGGTTCTCGCCACCGTCGCAACCGCTCAGCTGATGGTGGTACTCGACTCATCGGTCGTGAACATCGCGCTGCCGTCCGCCCAGAAAGACCTCGGCTTCACCAACGCCGAACGGCAGTGGGTCGTCACGGCGTACTCTCTGGCCTTCGGCAGTCTGCTGCTGCTCGGCGGCCGCCTGTCGGACATCGTCGGCCGTAAGGTCACGTTCATCATCGGCCTGATCGGCTTCGCGGGGTCGTCGGCGCTCGGCGGTGCGGCGACCAGCTTCGGCATGCTCGTCGCGGCGCGTGCGCTGCAGGGAGCATTCGGCGCGGTACTCGCACCCACTGCCCTGGCTGTTCTGACGACCACCTTCACGATCCCACGCGAACGCGCGCGCGCCTTCGGCGTATTCGGCGCGATCGCCGGTGCGGGCGGTGCTGTCGGTCTGCTGCTCGGCGGATTCCTCACCCAGGACCTCAGCTGGCGGTGGAGCCTCTACGTCAACATCGTCTTCGCCATCGTGGCGGTGATCGGCGCCTTTATCTTCGTGCACACGCCCCGGCTCGGGGAGGCACGGCCTCGCCTCGACATTCCGGGCGCGGCGCTCATCAGCGGCGGCCTGTTCGCTCTCGTGCTCGGCTTCTCGAACGCCGAGACGGACGGCTGGGGTGCCGTGCAGACCTGGGGTCTGCTTGTGGCGTGCGTCATCCTGCTCGCCGCGTTCGTGCTGTGGCAGAGGCGCGCCTCGCACCCGCTGTTGCCGCTGGCCGTCGTTCTCAACCGCAACCGCGGAGCGTCGTTCCTCTCGATCCTCATCGCCGGGTCGGGCATGTTCGCCCTCTTCCTGTTCCTGACGTACTACCTGCAGAGTTCGCTCGACTACTCGCCGATCAAGACGGGCGTGGCGTTCCTGCCGATGATCGGCATGCTGATCCTGAGCGCGCAGTTCGGCACCAACGTGTTCAATCCGCGCTTCGGGCCGAAGATTCTCGTTCCGATCGGCATGTTCGTCGTCGCGATCGGCATGGTTCTGCTGACGCGGCTCGGTGACCACAGCACCTATGCGGCCGACGTGCTGCCGCCGCTGATGGTGATGGGCGCGGGTATGGGCTCGATCATGCCGCCGTCGATCCAGACCGCGACGCTTGGCGTCGACCGCCACTTCGCGGGTGTGGCCTCAGCGCTCGTCAACACGAGCCAGCAGGTCGGCGGGTCGATCGGCACGTCGTTGCTGAACACCATCGCGGCGAGCGCGGCCACTGCGTATGTCACGGCCCATCAGCCGCCGACTCAGGCGGTCGCCATCGAGGCGACCCTGCACAGCTACACGACGGTGTACTGGGTCACGGCCGGCATCTTCACCGTGGGCGGCCTCCTCGCGGCGTTCCTCTTCCGACGCCGCCGGGAGCTGGCCGTCGCCGCCGCCGCGGAGCCTGCGAACTCGGCGGTCGCCGCGTAACCGCTGCCCCGCATTGGTTTTCAGCGCTGCGGTCTCCGCGCTGAGATCTCAGTGCTGCGGCGCCCCGCGGTACACCGCGATGATGCGCTCGGCCTCTTTGCGGCTGAGGCCATCGATCGTTGAACCGTCGGGCATTGCGACGGCGACGGTGGAGCGTCCCCAGAAGGCGAAGGTCAGCGTCCCGAGCATGATGGCGACGGCGTACACCGGGTAGGTCTTGACCCATTCCGCGACCGCGCCGAGCACCGGGATGTCGCCTTTGTAGAGCCCCGCGGTGCGCACCGTGTACGGCTGCGGGTCGGCCAGCTTGTTGGCGTCGCCCTTGAGCGTCAGACGGTACGTTCCGTTGCTCGCGGCGGCGATGTGCTGGATGCGGTGCGTGACGACCCCATCCGTGTCCTGACGGGGCAGCTGCACGATGTCGCCGACCTTCAGCGTCGATGCCGGTACCTCCTTCGTGAGCACGATGGACCCGACGGGAAGCGTGGGACGCATCGAACCGGAGACGACATCCGCCGGGCGAAGCCCCATGACGAGGGCGACGGCGACGAAGACGATGGCGAGTGCGCCGATGACGGCCACGGCGGCGAGGACGATGTTCTGAGTGATTCGCACGGGTGCGGTGCGCATGGTGACTCCCCTTCGGGTGGTTGTGCCCCGCCGCCCGGCGATGAGAGCAGCGAACGGCGGGGAAGCGATCAGTTGGCGTTCGCGGACGTGCCGTCGACCTCGGCGATCAGGTACGCGGCCTGGCCTTCGAGGGCGTTGTTCTCCGCCTGGGTCGCCTGAGCGGGCAGGTGCACGGTGACGGTGTAGGTCTGAACCTGGCCGGGTGTGAGCTCGGGGCTGCTGAGTGCGACACCGGCGTTGAGGTCGGCGTAGCTCACCGCGGTGACGGTGTCGGTGCCGTCGGTGACGGTGAACTGCAGCGCATCGAGCATGGTCGTGTCGGTGGTCTGGGCGGGGTCGGGGATCAGCTTGAAGTCGGCGAGCTCTGCGTTCTGCGTGCTGGTGGGGTCGTTGCGGACGTAGAACGTGGTGGTCACGTCGGTGCTCGCGTCGCCCGGGATCAGCTGGCTGGCACCGTCGATCGAGAGGTCGATGGGCGCCTGGACATCGTCGGCCGTGTTGTCGGTCGTGCCCGCGGTGTTCGGATTGGTCGTGTCCACCCAATCGGAGTTATCCGAGCTGATCTGGATGTTCCAGTTGGCGGCCGCATAGCCGCCCTGGCCGGGCCCGTTGTTGAGGCCGGCGTACTCGGAGTCCGTGAAGGCCGCCATCGTCGCGCCGACGATGCCGGCTGTGGCGAGGGACGCGACCGCGAGCATTGCCGCAGCGCGACGGCGCCTGTGTGACTTGGTGACCACGATCGGGGCGGCACCGCCGATGTTGTCGCTCATATGGATCTCCCCTTTCCGGAGCTGCGTTGTTCGCATCTCCATGGTGGGGATCCGGCCCAGGCCGATGACCGCATGAGTACCGGCGCTGAGTGGCACCCGGGTCATGGTGAGGTGGTCAGACGCCGTTCTTGAGTAATGCAGCGGCCAGCGCCTCGCGGCTGTCGATTCCCAGCTTGCGGAAGGAGCGGCTCAGGTGGTTCTCGACCGTGCGCACGCTGAGCCTCAGGCGCTCGGCGATGTCCTGATTGCTGAATCCCTGCGCGGCGAGGTTCGCGAGCTGCCGCTCGCGCGCCGTGAGCTGAGCGGCCGGCGCGAGCCCGTTCGCGAGGTAGCGGTAGCCGGGTCCCGCCTGCTCGAGGTCCGCGCGCAGCTGCTGCGCCTCGTTCTGGGCGGCGGGGTCGTCGTCGCCGAGCAGGCCGACGGCGGCGACGCGCAGCCGCAGCCCGAAGCCGAGGTAGCCGGCGCCGGCCAGCGCCGCAGCCTCACGCAGCTGCAGCGCGGCGTCGTCACTGCTGAGCGCGACGCAGTAGCGCGCGATCATCGACACGAGTTCCGACTCGCACCTCGCGGCGAGCGCGGCGACATCGGCGGCGCGGGATGCCTGCGGCGACGTCTCGATCGACCTGAGCCCCGTCGCGGCGGCGGTCACCGGGTAGTCGCGCGCCGCGAGGTCCTCGAACGCGTGCCACAACTCATCGGCGACATCGATGACGTCGCGGCCGGTGACGAGGTCGGCGTGGGCCCACGCCAGGTCCGCGACCATGACCGGGAACGGTCCCCGGCGAAGTCCGATCGCCGCCACCTGCTCCGCGAGCGAGCGCACGACTGCGGCGCGGCCGCTGCGCGCGGCCAGCCGCGTCGCGACGACGAGGGTGCCGAGCTTGTAGTGCGAGTACCGCAGGGGCGTGTAGCCGAGGGCGAGCAGCGGCCCGATGTGCTCACGCAAGACGTCCTCATCACCGCGCAGGAAATAGACGAGGGTGAGCACGTAGCCGTGGGAGATGATCGACGCGGGGTCGAGCGTCGCGAGCCCGTCGTCGTATCGGGGCCGTGCCCACCGCTCGGCCTCGTCGAGGCGCCCGGCGACGACGAGCGCGACGCCGCGCACCGCGTCCATCCCCTCTCGGATGATCGGGTCCGTGAGGTCGGCCGGCGCGGACTCATCGAGCACGGCGAGCGCGCGTTCGGGGAATCCCGCGGCGATGAGCTCTTCGGCCCGCAGCTGCCGCTCGAATTCGGCGACGAGCGGAGCGATGGGCGGAACGACGGGCTGAGCGACGGGCGGAGCGACCGGCTGAACGACGGGCGGAGCCACCGGCGGAGCGACGTTGGATGACGCGCCGCCCGGCTGCACGGGCAACGCGCCTGCGGCGCCCGCGCTCTGCGCGCGGTCGAGGAAGAGGCGCAGATGGCGGCGGTTCGCGTCGAGCAGGCGGGACCAGGCGCCGACGGTCGGCCTGACCTCGTCGAGCAGCGCCTCCGCCGCGGCGAGGTCGTGGTGCGCGTAGGCGATGAGGAGCGCACGCCACACCGTGAGCAGGGCGCGCCCTTCCAGATCGGCCGGCGCGACAGGAGTGCTCAGCACTCTCTCGGCCTCGTCCAGGTCGAAGCCGCGCACGAGCAGGCTGAGCGCGTAGTTCAGAGCGGATGCCGCGTCTCCGCGTCGCTGCCACTCCGCCCGCAGCACCAGTGACTCCGCGGTCCGCTTCTCGAACACGAGCCGG
Organism: Gryllotalpicola reticulitermitis; assembly: GCF_042651345.1. Taxonomy (NCBI): domain Bacteria; kingdom Bacillati; phylum Actinomycetota; class Actinomycetes; order Micrococcales; family Microbacteriaceae; genus Gryllotalpicola; species Gryllotalpicola reticulitermitis. The sequence continues at coordinate 1,114,763 of NZ_JBHSCN010000005.1, read as the reverse complement.
TTCAGGACGACGTTGGCCTGCTCACGGTCTCCCCCGCCGCCGAGAGCGGCGCGCGCGTTCATGGGGTCGGCGAGTCGCGTCTGCACCTGCACCTGTCCCGGCGCATCCGCCCGTGCGAGGCGTTCGCTGACGCTGCCGAGCACGCGCAGCCGGCGGGCGCTGATGCGATCGTCGTGGAGGAACTCCGCGAGGAGCGGCGGGTACACGCCGACCAGAACCCCGCTCGGGGCATCCGTCAGCGTGAGCAGTCCGCGATCGTCGAGCGCCTCCAGCTCCTCCCACCCGATCAAGCGCTGCGCCACGTCGATGTCGACCGTGCCGACCAGGGCGAGCGCCGTGATGCCGTCAAGCGCCGCGGGCTCGAGGCCCTGCAGGAACGGAGCGACCGCGTGAGACAGCTCAGGGGTCCACAGGCGCGCCCCGGCCGACCATGCCCCGTCGTTCTGCGGGATGAGGCCGCGGCGCTGGGCCGTGCTCGCGATCATCGCGATGAGACCCGGCAGCCCGCCGGCGCGCGCGTGCATGAGCGCGACCACGTCGCTCGGGATCTGGCGGCCATCGCACGACGCGCGCACGATCTGCACCGAGTCCTCGAAGGACACCGGCGGCATGCTGAGCTGCACCCCCGGGTGCACCAGAGCGGCCAGAGACAGCCGCGCCGGCTTGCGCGCCGTCGACTCGGACGACAGCAGCGGAACGCGGGTTGCTCCCCCGACATCGATCGCGGCCGAGATCGCTCCGACCGACGCATCGTCGAGCAGGTCGGCGTCGTCGGCGACCACGACGGAGTTCCGGCCCTCGAGCGCGCGGCGCAATGCCTCCACCGCCGATGACACCGTGATGCGGGTGCGCCCCGCGGCCGACGGGCCGAGGTCGGCGAGGGCGAGGGCTTCGAGCGGCCTGTCCGCGAGAGCGCTGTTGCCGCTCACGCGCACGACGAGCCAGCCCGCCGCCTCCAGCGCGTCCGCGATCGAGCGCAACAGGGACGAACGGCCGGAACCGGGGAGCCCCCGGAGGTTGACGCTCGTGCCGGAGCGCAGATACTCCAGCGCGTCGCGGCGCACCGCATCGAGCGTGAGCTCCGCCACCAGGAACGCCTCCCCTCGCCGTGCCATCGAGCGTAGCGCTCGGCCCAGGCGTAGCGCTTAGCCCAGGCGTAGCGCTCAGCCCGGCGTGGCGCTCACTCACTCGCACCCCGCCCACCACTCAAGTGCGCCACTCACCGGCCTCCCGCGCGCGGGCGCGGGCCTGGACTGGACATACCAGCACGCGAGTGACGAAAGAGAGCATGATGAAGAGCACCGCGACCGACGGGACGACACCGGATACTCCGGTGATCGTCAAGCCGAAGCTGCGCAAGCGGCGCCTCGCCGGCCTCCTCTTCTTCGGGGTGCTCGCGGCCGTCGGCATCGCGGCGGTCACCACGGCTGCCTTCACCGATTCCGAGTACGCGGGCTTCAACAGCACGGGCGGCGGTCTGGGTGCGGCGACGTGGAACATCCAGGTCGCCGGCGACAGCGGGGCCTGGCTCGACACCACGAGCCCCTTGACCCCCGGCACCGCAGACAACCTCGCGACCGATACCGCCGCGCCCGCCGTCGTCGCCGGCAGCAGCGTCGGCAACGTTGCCGCGAACAACCTCATTCCGGGCGACGCCACGACCAACCAGACCTTCACGTTCACCGTCCGCAACGCGCCGAACAGCACCCAGAGCGCAGTGATCGACGACTTCAAACTGGTGCTCGACACGAACGCCGGCACGTCGGACACCGCGCTCCTCAGCGCCCTGCAGTTCTCCGTCTCAGACGGATCGGCGACCGTCACGCAGCAGAGCTACACGGACCTGGCCGCGGGCGTCGACCTGTCGAAACCCCACCTCGCGCCGGGCGATGTACAGAGCTACACGGTCGTCGTGAGCCTGCCCGACCAGGGCAGCGCGACCGCGAACGCCGCCCTGCAGGGCCAAGCCGCGTTCCTCACCGCCGAGGTCGACGGGGCGTCGAGCACCAGCTGAGCGGGCCGCCCGACCGGAGCCGGCCTCACCCAAAGAACTCCTCCGCGTTCCCGCTCGTTTTCACTCGTTCCCGCTCGTTCCCACTCGTTCCCGAAAGGATGCCGGATGCCTGACTATCCCGTCATCGTTGCGCGACCCCGTCGCGCGCGGCGCGCGATCTTCGGCGCACTCGCGGGCGCCGTGCTCGTCGCGCTCGCGACGACGGCCATGACCGATGCCATGTACAGCGACTCGGAATACACGAACCTCCCCACGGTGGGCGCCGGCAGCTACGACCTGCAGATCAGCCCCGACGGGTCGACCTGGTCCGACACGATCGCCCCGGGCGCGAGCGGCAGCGACAACATCCCGGCCGACACGCAGGCGCCCCTGACCTTCTCCGTCGCGAACGGCGGCGCGATGCTGCCGGGCACCACGGCGACGACATCCTTCTGGGTCCGGAACGCGCCGACGTCGACGACGGACTCGACCGCGACCCTCGCCATCGTGCAGAACCCCGCAGCCGACAGCAGCGCCGCGATGCTCGCCGCGCTCAGCTGGGCGGTGGTGAGCGCGGACGGCGCCATCGACGTGTCGGGCGTGCCCACCACCGCGCTCGGCGCGCTCCCCCTCGACGCGCTCGCGCCGGGTGCCTCCGTCAAGATCAGCGTCTCGGCGCAGCTTACGAGCGCGGTGCTCGCCAGCTCGACCGTCGCCATGGTCGCGCGGGTGTCCGGCGCATCCACCACTGGCTGAGGAATCCGCATCATGAACGTGAACCGACTTCGGCGGCCCATGCGCCTCATCGTGGCGGGGCTCGCCGTCGCCGCGCTCCCCGCGACTTTCTTCACCAGCGTCACCAGCGCCGCGTTCACCGACAGCGAGTACGGCACGATCGCCCTGACCGCGGCGCGGCAGCCGCCGGTGATCAGCGCCGTGACGACCGGGACCGACGGGCACGCGAAGGTCACGAGCGCGTTCGTGGGCCAGCTCGGCGCGACCGGGCAGCCGAGCGTCGACGCCTGGTTGCGGAGCCTCACCACCGCGAATGACTCGGTGCAGGGCGACATCACCGCCTCCGAGACGTACACCTCGTCGCCGAACCTCACCGGCGCGGCGATGGGCACCGCGATGGGCAGCTACACGATCACCTACAACGTCTCCAACAACCAGGACGTCGCCGCGACACCCGTCAGCGTGCCCGTCAGCATCTGGGGGTTCGTGAAGATCGCGACCGCGAACGAACAGCAGACGGCCGCCCACACGCTGGCCCTCGGGTCGAACGGCTCGGTCTACGGCTGGGGGTACAACCCGTACGGCCAGGCGAACCCGAGCAAGGTCGGCACGAACGTCCTCATGCCGACGTTGCTGAGCATGCCGTCAGGCTTCAGCTCGCCCGCCGTCGACGTGGCGACCAGCCAGGGCACCTCCTACGTGCTGGACGCGGCCGGCGTGCTGTGGTCTTGGGGGTACAACCCCGACGGCGAGGCCGGTCAGGGCACCACGGCGAGCCCCGCAGGGATCGGGCAGGTCAAGATTCCCGTTCCCGTGCAGATCCGGCCCAATGCCGCCATCGGAGCCGCGCCGTCCTACGGCACGATCGCCGCGTCGACCTACACGGCCTCCGCGGTCGGAACGGACGGTCACGTGTATTCGTGGGGATCCGCCAACGGATACTTCGCCAACGGCAACATCCTGGGCTCGTCGATGTCGACGCCCACCGCGGTCACCGGCATCCCCGCCTCGGCGACGTGGGTGGCTCAGGGCGGCTGGGGTGGCGGCGCGATCGCGGCCGGCGGTCAGGTGTTCGTCTGGGGCACCGCCGCCGAGGGCGAACGCGCGAACGGTACAACGATAGGCACGACAGGCATCGCGACCCTCGTCATGACGTCGCTTCTCACGAGCCTCGGCAACGTCACGCAGCTCTCTTACAGCGCTCGGCATTTGATCGCCCTCGACACGAGCGGCGCGGTCTGGGGCTGGGGCTACAACTCGACTTACCAGCTCGGCTCGAAGAGCAGCGCGGGCGCCTCGCTCGGAACCGGCGACGTGCTGTACGCGACCCAACTCGGCGGGTGGCCGAGCGGCGTCTCGAGTCTGAACGCCGGCTACGACTACTCACTCGCGGTCACCTCGCCCGGTGCCCTCTATTCCGTCGGGTACGAGTCGGACAATTCGCTCATGAATGGCGTCAATTCGGGCGGCGTGGTCACGACACCGACGCTGGTCGTCGCCTCGGGCGTTGCGCAGGCTTCGGGCAGCTACGACGTCAGCACCTACCTCAGCACCGACGGCAGCACGGTCTACGGAGCCGGTTACGGCGGCGACGGCGAGCTCGGAAACGGCACGACCAGCAGCTCGTACACGCAGAACACCCCGTGGACCTTCACGCCGCCGAGCCTCAACTGAGCAGCGCCCCCTGACGCGCGGGGTGCCCGATTCGCGCAAGTGTGCCCAATACAACGGGAACACTCGCGCGAATCGGGCACAGTTCATGCCGCCGAACGCGCCCTTAGGCGGCCGTGAGGGTTACGGCGCGAGGGCCGGGTATGCCTTCAGGTAGGTGAAGTCGAACGAGGCGACCGCCACGCGCGACTCGCCCTCGGGCACGGACTGCCCGATGGGGCCGGCCGCCAGCTCGTCGATGGTCGGCGTGATCGTCAGGTCGATCGAGGTGCCCAGGGAGCCGGGCAAGCTGAGGTATTCCCTGCCGGAGTTTCCCAGAGTGATGCGCGCGTCCGACCGCTGCGGGGTAAGCACCGCGCTCATCAGCTTAAGCTCCACATAGCCGCCTTCAGCGCGCCAGTTCTCGAACGCCTGCTTCACCGAGATCGGATTGGCCAGGGTTCCGAGGTCGAGGTCGATGCGGCCCCTGTAAAGGCCCGCCGGTTCCTGCTGGAAGCTGATCGGCACGTTCGCGGACAGGTGCGTCGCGGCAGCAACCCGCGAGTCGCTGGCGGCCTCCGTGGCGAACACGGCGTCCCAGTCGGCGTTCGCATCGCCCACGTTGGTGAACTCCCACTTCGACGGCACGCTGCCGTTCACCACGCCGGCACTCGTGTACTCGATCGCGAACGGCGTGCCGTCGACCTTCACGTCCGGAGCGGTGGCGTGCGTGCCCTGCACCGTCGAGCGGTTGTTGCCGACCGAAGCGCTCAGGGTGTCGAGCGCGCCGATGCCGACGACACCGGCCGCCAGAGCGGTGACCGACCCCACGATGATCAGGCGTTTCGCAAGCCGGCTCTTCTTCGTTCCCGGCTCTGACACTGGCAATTGCGTCACGTCTCGTGATCCTTTCGTCAATGAGATTGGCGAGCAGGCGGGTCGCCCGGCCACCACTGGCTCCGCCTGGCGAAAACGCCGCCGCGGCGAAGCACACGTAACAGTCGCGACTCTGAGTGCTGCGTGGTGGACCGAATGCGTGGAGGCACGCACGAACTGGCCCGGTACCCCACGGCGCACCACTCACCGGCTTCGGAGGCCTAGGTGGTACATGCGTGGTTCCACGTAGACGAGCCGGCGACACCCGCGAGTTTGCTGGACCATGTCGGTTGCACACACCTAGGTTTTACCCATTCATGAGTGGCCGGGAGTCGGGGTCGTGGGCGGCGGGTCGGGAGGGCTGGGGTTGAGAGAGTCGGCGGTACGACGCGGTGCGCGAGGTCAGGCAGCCGTCCGCGCGAAGCCGCGCTCGGCGTCGGGGTGGCGGCGCACGAACGCCCGGGCAGAGGCGAATGCGCCGAGCGCGCACACGCCGCTCGAGACCATCACGATCGCGAACGGGAGCGCCGTCGCATCGCCGGCGACGCCACCGAGGGGTGAGATGGCACCCCCGAGCAGGAACATGAGGCCACCGATCACCGCGCTGCCCGCACCGGCGATGCCACGGCTCTGCTCCATCGCGAGGGCGGTGGTGTTGCCCTGAATGAATCCGACCGAGGTGACCGCAAACCACAGCGGGAACACGATCAGCCACGTCGGCAGCGGCGACAGCACAACAGCGAGCACCAGGGCCGCACCGAGAACGGCGATGACCAGAGCGACTCGGACGACGCGAGCCGGGTGCACGTGCCGCCGCGCGAGGCGCACCGAGGTGGCGCCGCCGAGCATCATGCCCAGGGCGTTCGCGCCGAACGCCAGTCCGTACGCCCAGCTCGGCATGCCGATCACGCGCTGGTAGACGAACGACGACGACGAGATGTACGCCATCAACAGCCCGAAGGTGAACGCGATCGTCGCCGCATAGCCCAGGAAGCCCGGGCGGCCGAGCAGCTGCCCGATGTGTGCATATCGCAGCCGTGGGGTGCGGCGCTCGGGCGGCAGCGACTCGCGCACCGCGGTGAACGCCCCGAGCGCCTGGATCACCGTCACCGCGAGCACCACGCCGAGCACCCCGCGCCACGAGAGGTGGCCGGCCACGAGGCCGCCGACCACCGGTGCGATGATCGGCGCGACCGTCACGATCGTCTGCAACAGCGCCAGCGAATGGGCGGCGACGAAGCCGCTCGTGCGGTCGGTGACGATGGCGCGGCTCACCACCATGCCGGCCGCGCCGGCGAGCGCCTGCACGAACCGCGCGCCGATCAAGATCTGCACGTTCGGCGCGAACACCGCGGCAGCCGCCGCGAGCACTGCGATGGAACTGCCGATCAGCAGCGGGCGGCGCCGCCCGAAGCGATCCGAGATCGGGCCCCACGCCACCTGGCCGAGGCCCGCGCCCACGAGGAACGCGGTGATGGTGAGCTGCACGCTCGCGGCATCCGTATGCAACGACCGCAGCACCTGCGGGAATGACGGCAGGTAGAAGTCGATCGACAGCGGAGCGGCTGCCGCCAGCACCGACAGGACGACCAGCAGGCCGACGCCCAGCCCGGGCTCGGCACGCTGGTCACTCACTCGCTAGAAGCTACCGGAACTAGAAGTTGCCAGCACTAGAAGTTCCCGGCACTAGAAGTTACCGGCACTAGAAGTTACCGGCATTGACGCCCTTGGTGCAGGTCTGCTCCGCGGCGGTCTGACCCGTCGCGTTCTGACCGAGCGCGACCGCCGTCGGCTTCGGCGTCGATGTCGGCGTCGAGCCACCCGGCGTCTGTGTGGGCGAAGGAGTAGAAGTCGAGGCCGCCGTGGGGCTCGGCGAGGCCGTCGAACCGCCCTTCAGCTCCGTTCCGCGCCCGGTCGAGGCCGAGAGCGAGACTGGCTCGTCCTTCTGAATCGCCTGCGCGAGCACGGGCCCCTCGGTCTCATCAGGGACGACGCGGTTGGCGTTCGTCGGGTCCGCGACGACGGGGTACTGCACGAAGGTGATCTGCGACAGCGGGATTCCCTTGAGCGCGAGCGCCATGCCGACCATGGTCTGGCTCGACCGCAGCGTGTCGGAGAGCGTCATGTTCTTGGTGGCGGCATCGGCCAGCTGGAACAGCTTCACCGGGTTAGCCAGTGTGCCTGCTGACGTCGTCGTGCGCAGTAGCGACGACAGGAAGTTCTGCTGGCTGCTGATGCGGCTCAGGTCGCTGCCGTCGTCGACACCGTGCCGCGAGCGCAGGAACTCGAGCGCCTGCTGGCCCTTCAGAGTGGACGTGCCGGCCGGCAGCTTCAATCCGACGTACGGGTCGCTCAGCGGCGTCGCAAGGCAGACGGGAACTCCGCCGACCGCGTTCGACATCGCGGCCACACCGTCGAAGGTGATCTCGGCCGCGTAGTTGATGTTCGTGATGCCGAGCAGGTTCTCGATCGTGAGCACCGGGCAGGCGAGGCCGCCGTAGCTGAGCGACGAGTTGAGCATCTGCGACGACATCGCGTCGTACCAGCCGCCGTCGGCGTTCGGGCACTGCGGGATCGACACCATCATGTCGCGGGGGAAGCTCACGACCGTCGCCGCCGTGTGCGCCGCGTTCACGTGCAGCAGCATCGTCACGTCGTTGTTGCCGAAGCCGCTCGACGCGCTCTGGTCTGCGGCATCCGAATACTGCGCGCCCTGATCGGTGCGCGTGTCCGAGCCGACGAGAAGCATGTTGAACTCGCCGTTGAGTGCCGACGCCGAGACCGACTTCGCAACCGAGCTGCCGTCCTGCTGGACGAGGTGGACGACCGGGTGCGAGACCACATTGCCGGTCACGTCGGCGAGCGCGATGCCCGCGATTCCGGCCGTGCTCACCACCGCGACGGTGACGACAGCGGCCACGAGTTTGCCCGCGAAGACAAGCGGATGCCTGGCCGCGGCCTTCCCATGCCGCACCATCGCCATCGCACGTCGCGGAGAACTCATATCACCTCAGGTTTCATGGCGCCCGTCGAGGGAGGCGCGCGTCGAGAAAAGCCTGAGGGCCATTATCACGCAACGGCTTGTGCGTTTGGTAAGCGCGCCATCGAAGGCCGCCGAACGGCGGATGCGGAGGGATTTGAACCCCCGGACGATCGCTCGTCAGCGGTTTTCAAGACCGCCGCATTAGGCCGCTCTGCCACGCATCCGTGGTCGAGTCTAGTCAGTCGATCCGGGCGAGAACGGCGGCGAGGCCGTCATCGTCGACGGCACCCGTGATCTCGTTCGCCGCGGCCTTCACCTCGTCGGGCGCCTGGCCCATGGCGACCGCACGGCCGCCGCCTGCGACCGCCCATCGGAACATCTCCACATCGTTGCGGCCGTCACCGACGACGAGCACCTCGGAGCCAGGAATCCGTAGTTCGTCGCGCACGCGCTCGAGCGCGGTCGCCTTGTTCACGCCGATCGGCGCGATGTCGAGCCACGCCGTCCAGCCGATCGAGTACGACACCTCGGTGAGGCCCATACTGCGCACGATGTGCAGGAACTCCTCGGTGCCGAGGTCGGGCGAGACGACGACGACACGGCTCGCGGGGAATCCGCTCAACTGCTCGAAGTCGACCTGCTCGGCGTTCGTGAGCGACCACTCGGTCATGCCCTCGGTGTACCGGCGGAAGCCCACGGCGTCTTCGACCAGGTAGCTGCCGCGCGGCAGATGGCCGCGGATCGTCTCGAGCACCTCGGTCGGGTCGAAGGTCTCGACCCACTCGCGGCGATACCCGCTCGGCTCGGCGAGGTCGCGCTGCATCACCGTGGCCCCGTTGGCGCAGACGACGTACTCGGGCGCGAGGCCCAGCCCGTCGAGGATCGGCGCCGCGGTCTCCCAGCTGCGGCCGGTGGCGAGCGTCACCTCATGGCCCAGGCGCTGCACGCGATCGACCTGCTCGCGCACGGCGTCGGAGATGGATTCGTCGACGTGCAGCAGCGTGCCGTCGACGTCGAGGCCGATCAGCATCAGCGGGCCGCTACGGGCGTCAGCACCTCGAGGCCGCCGAGGTACGGCCGCAACGCCTCGGGCACGCGCACCGAGCCGTCGGCCTGCTGGTGCGTCTCGAAGATCGCGACGATCCAGCGAGTCGTGGCCAGCGTGCCGTTGAGCGTCGCGACCGGCGTCGTCTTGCCCGCGCTGCCGGCGCTGCCGGCGTTTGCGGCATCCGTCGCGCGGTATCGCACGCCCAGCCTGCGCGCCTGGAACGTCGTGCAGTTCGACGTCGACGTCAGCTCCCGGTACGCGCCCTGGGTCGGCACCCAGGCCTCGACGTCGTACTTGCGCGCCGCGGACGAGCCCAGATCACCGGCGGCCGTATCGATGACGCGATAGCTGAGGCCCAGCGCGTTCATCATCTCTTCCTGCCACCCGAGCAGCCGGGCGTGCTCCGCCTCGGCGTCCTCCGGCTTCGTGTAGACGAACATCTCGAGCTTGTTGAACTGGTGCACACGGATGATTCCCCGAGTGTCCTTGCCGGCCGAGCCCGCCTCGCGGCGGTAGCACGTCGACCAGCCGGCGTACCTGAGCGGGCCGTTCTCGAGGTCGACGATCTCGTCGGCGTGATACCCGGCGAGCGCGACCTCGCTCGTGCCCGTGAGGTAGAGGTCGTCGGCCTCCAGCCGGTAGATCTCGTCGGCGTGCGCGCCGAGGAACCCCGTGCCCTGCATGATCTCGGGCTTCACCAGCGTCGGCGTGATGAGCGGAATGAAGCCGTTGGCGAGCGCCTTGTCGAGCGCCATGTTCATGATCGCGAGCTCGAGGCGAGCACCGATTCCCTTGAGAAAGTCGAAGCGCGCGCCCGACACCTTCGCGCCGCGCTGCATGTCGATCGCGTCGAGCAGCTCGCCGATCTCGAGGTGGTCGCGCGGGGTGAAGTCGAAGCTCGGGATCTCCCCGACCGTTTTGACCACCACGAAGTCGTCTTCGCCGCCGGCGGGCACGCCGTCGATGACGACGTTGCCGAGGCGGCGAACGGATGCCTCGAACACGGCCTCCGCGTCGGAGACGGCGGCCTGCGCCGCTTTGACCCGCGCCGCGAGGTCCTGCGCCTGCGCGACGAGCGCCGCCTTCTCGTCCTTCGGCGCCTTCGCGACGAGCTTGCCGTGCGCGTTCTGCTCGGCGCGCAACGCCTCGAAGGCGCTGATCGCGCTGCGACGCTCGATGTCGGCGGCGATGGCCGCATCAACCGTCTCGGCAGACTCACCCCGGGCCACCTGCGAGGCTCTCACGACATCGGGATTCTCGCGCAGCAGAACGGGGTCGATCACATGCCTCAGTCTATGGCCGCGGTAGTTTGGGCTAATGACTGAGGCCCGCGACTCCGCCGGCACGGTCGCCGCCATCGTCAATCCCATCAAGGGCGATGTCATGCGCGTGCGTCAGTCGATCGCGCGGCACGCGTACGACTCCGATGCGGGGCGTCCGCTGTGGTTCGAGACGACGCGCGACGACGACGGCGCCACAGCGGCCGCCGAGGCCGCCGCCGCGGGCGCGCGACTCGTCATCGCATCGGGCGGTGACGGCACCATCCGCTCGGTGGCCGCGGCGCTGCGCAACACGGGCACTGCACTCGGCATCGTGCCGAGCGGCACCGGCAATCTGCTCGCGCGCAACCTCGGGATCCCGATCGGCCACCCCGACGCGGCCGTCGAGCTCGCCTTCACCGGCGCGGACCGGGTCGTCGACGTCGGGATCGCCGAGTTCACCTCACCCGATGAGCGGGTGACCGAGCATCCGTTCATGGTCGTCGCCGGCGTCGGCGTGGACGCCGCCATGATCGCGAACACCAGCCCCGCGCTCAAACAGCGGATCGGGTGGATCGCCTACGTCGACGGCGTGCTGCGCTCGGTGTTCGTCTCGAAGCCGACTCACACGAAGCTGCGCGTCGAACGGCCAGGCGGCGAGGACACCGTGCGCTCGTTCGACGCGCATTCGGTGCTCGTCGGCAACGTCGGAGCGCTGCCGGGCGGCGTCGAGCTGCTGCCCGGCGCGCTCATCGATGACGGCGTGCTCGACGTGGCCGTGATGCACCCCAAGACGGTGTTCGGCTGGCTGTACATCGGCCGCGCCGTCATGTGGGAGAACCACGTCCTGCGGCGCACCGGCTTCGGCCGGAAGATGATGTCGTTCCGTTCGCGCGTGCTCCCGAACGTGCTCGAGTACACGCGCGGCCCGGTCGTCTCGCTGAAGCTCGACCACCCGCTCGACGCCGAGCTCGACGGCGACGCGTTCGGGCTCGTCACGGCGGCCCGGTTCCGCACCGACCCCAGAAGCCTGATCGTCAGGGTGCCCCCCGAGGTCGCGCGCGTACCCTGAGACCATGCGGGCACGGAGCGCGATCGTCGCCGCGGGGGCCGTCGGGCTCGCCGTCGGCGCAGGGCTGATCTGGGGGCGCTGGCTCCGCCGCCGCCAGCTGACGTGGCAGCGCCTGCTCGCCGACAACATCCCGGTGCACAGCGCGTACTGGCGCGCCCGGCGCGAGCTGCCCGGCGACCTCGTCTACATCGCGATCGGCGACTCGGCCGCCCAGGGCATCGGAGCCTCGCGGCCCGCCCGCAGCTACGTCGGCGTGCTCGCGAAGCGCCTCGAGAAGCGCACCGGACTCGCGGTGCGGGTCGTCAACCTCAGCATCTCGGGTGCCACGCTCGGCACGGCGATCGAGAAGGAACTGCCGCGCTTCCTGCACATCAGGTCAGAGCTGGTCGACGCGGCCGTCATCACCGTCTCGGTCGGCGCCAACGACATCGCCGCGTGGGACGCTGAGCGGTTCGAGCGCGAGCTCGACCTTCTGCTCTCCCAGCTGCCGCCCCACGCCATCGTCGCCGACCTGCCGAGCTTCTACTTCCTGCCCGGCGAGCGGAAAGCCCTCGCCGGCAATCGGATTCTGCGCAGCACCGCCGCGAAATACGGGCTGCGCGTCGTCGACCTGCACGACACGATGCGCCGCGAGGGCGTGCGCGGCGTCACCACCCAGTTCGCCGGCGACCTGTTCCACCCGAACGACCGCGGCTACGTGGTCTGGGCGAACGCGTTCGAGCAGGCAGTGCGCGACCGAGTGGTGCAGCTTCAGGACTCGGTGGGCTCCGCGCTCACGAGTGCCCTCAGCCAGTCGCGCGCCTCGACGAACACCTCGTCCGCGTAGCGCGGATCGAACTCGGGCGGCTCGCCATCGGCCCTCGGGTATGACCCGAGGAAGATCACGCGGGGCGTGAAGCGGTAGAGGCCGAGCACCGCGTCGGCGATGCGCTCCTCGGTGATGTGGCCCTCGAGGTCGATGATGAAGCGGTGCCGCCCGAGCGCGTCGCCGATGGGCCGCGACTCGAGCAGGCTCATGTTGACGCCCCGCGTGGAGAACTGCTCGAGCAGCTCGACCAGCGAGCCCGGCGCGTCGCTCGGCAGCTCGGCGATGAGACTCGTCTTATCGGCGCCGGTGCGCGGCGGGATCGCACGGCTGCGGCTGACGAGAGCGAAGCGCGTCACCGCGTGCGGGTTGTCGATGATCTTCTCGGCGAGCACGTCGAGCGGGTGATGGTCGACGATCGTGGGCGGCGCGATGGCCGCATCGGCGACGGATGCCGGATTGCCCGCCGCATCCGTCTCGAGCAGCTGCGACGCCGCCTGCACGTTACTGCCCGCGGGGACATAGGAGTGCTCAGGCAGGTTCTTGTCGAGCCAGCCGCGGCACTGCGCATACGCCACCGGGTGCGCGGCGATGGTGCGCACCTGGTCGATCGTCGTTCCCGGCCGCGTCACGAGGACGAAGCCGACGGGCACGAGGTACTCGCCGATGATGCGGAGGCCCGGCACGGTCGCGAGCGCGTCCTGCGTCGCGGCGACACCGCCGTCGATCGAGTTCTCGATCGCGATCACAGCCGCCGTCGACCGGCCCGTGACGACGTCGTCGAGCGCCTCGCCCACGTTGTTGACGGCCCGCCAGGGCTTGCCCTGCGCCGCGTCGACCTGCTTGAGCGCGAGCTCGGTGAACGTGCCGGCGGGGCCCAGGTAGCTATAGGTCTCTGAGGCGTTCTCACCGTGCGTTGTCACGGGATTCAGGGTAGTGGGGATCGGGGGTGGGGCGCGGGGTGGGGCGGGGGTGGCGTACCGGGGGTGGGCGCGGGCGGCGCGGCGGGTCTTGCCCAGCACCGGAGACCATTTCGCTGAGTTGTACACAGATTCGGCTCTGAGTAGCCTTTCGGGGCGCTGATGTCGGTGGTCACTCGTAGCTTTGTCTCATGGCCGAGATCATCAGGCGGGTTCGCGAGCTGACTGCTTCCGCAGTCGACGCGCTCCCCGACGTCAACGACGTCGCCGTGCTGTCCGGCGCGGCGACGACGACGCTGCTGACCGAGCTCGCGGCCCTGCGACGGCGAGTCGACGCCGCGATCTCGCTGGTCGCCGCCGACATCGACCGGAAGTCCGCGCGAGATCTCGGGCCCGACTCACTGGCGCGGCGCGCGGGCGTGAAGTCCGGCGCAGAACTCGTGCAGAAGATCACCGGGAGCACGCGCGGCGACGCGATCAAGGCCGTCCGAGTCGGCGGAATGCTCGAGACGGCGCACGCGATAGCTCCACTCGCCTCTCCCGACGCACGGGAGCGTGGCACAGCGCCGCGCGCGACGCTGTCTTTCGAGCCGGCGCCACGATCGCTCGATGTGCTGCGCACGCTGACCGGCGCATGGGACGCGCCAGTCGCGGTGGCGATGCGCAATGGGTGGCTCTCCACCGACCAGGGCGACCGGCTGAGAGCCGCGCTCGGCGAGCCGTCGCCGGCGGAGCGAGGGGGCGCCTGGCGCGACGCGGCCCTGCAGCTCATCGACGACTGCTGGCAGGGCGAGCTCACCGCGGAAGACGTGTCACGGGCGGCGAAGGCGATGCGCGCCTGCCTCGACCGCGAGTGGGCCCGCGAGAACGCGGAACGGCTCCACTCGCAGCGCTCGTTGAAGCGGGTGGTACGCGCCGACGGCATGGTCAAGTACGACCTGCTGGTCGATCCCCTGACCGACGCCGAGATCTGGACTCCCCTCTTCCGTCATCTCGCACCGCGCCTCGGCGGCCCGCGCTTCATGACAGCGGAAGAGCGCGAGCGCGCCACCGAGCTCGAGCTCGACCCTCGGTCGAACGAGCAGCTGCTCGCCGACGCGCTCACCGGCTTCGTCGCAGCGGGCGTCGCGGCATCCGGCGAGTTCGGAAAATACGTGCCCACGGTGAACATCGCCGTGACCACGACGGAGCTCCGCAGTGCGATCGCCTCCCCCGGCGACGGTCTCGGGTGGCTCGACGGGGTGAGCCAGCCCGTCGGCGGTGCTCAGATCGTCAGCGCGATCTGCAACGGCGCGGTCGCCGGGGTGCTCTTCGACGAGACGGGGCGAGCGATCGACGCGACCAAAGCCGAGCGCACCTTCTCGACACGACAACGCAAGGCATTGGCGCTCAGAGACGGCGGGTGCCTGTGGCCCGGGTGCACGATGCCACCGGCTGCGTGTGAAGCGCATCACGTCAATCCGTGGTCCGAACATGAGCTGAATCACAAGACGGAAACCAGAGACGGGGTTCTGCTGTGCAGGTTCCATCACCTCAACCTGCACAACCAGGGCGGCCGGGTTGAGCGGCGCGGATCGAGGTACTCGCTCGACTGGCCGGGGCGAGAACCCGTACGACTCATCCCGAAGCACGGCGTCATCGCGCAACTGCGAGTTCGCACGCCCGCAACGGGGTGTTGAGAGCCGGGCGGCGCTGACAGGATGGGGAATATGACTTCTCGTGCAGGGACGTACGCGCAGGAATCCGATCTGATCGACGACGAAGCCGTGGTCAGGGCCTACTACGAGCTGAAGCCCGACGCGTCGATCCCGGCACAGCGGGTCGTGTTCGGCACCTCGGGGCACCGCGGTTCGTCGCTCGACACCGCGTTCAACGAAGACCACATCGCGGCATGCACCCAGGCGATCGTCGAGTACCGCGAGACGCAGGGCACGACCGGCCCGCTGTTCATCGGCGCAGACACGCACGTGCTCTCGGGCCCGGCGATGACGACCGCGCTCGAGGTGCTCATCGGCAACCAGGTCGAGGTGTACACCGACGCGCACGACGACTACGTGCCGACGCCGGCGGTGAGCCACGCGATCATCAAGTACAACCGCGAGCACCCCGGTCTCCCGCAGGCCGACGGCATCGTCGTCACGCCGAGCCACAACCCGCCCCGCGACGGCGGCTTCAAATACAACCCCCCGCATGGCGGTCCCGCTGACACCGACGCGACGAGCTGGATCGCGAACCGCGCCAACGAACTCATCGCCAATGGGCTGAAGGGGGTCGATCGCGCAGAGCCGAGCGGGGTCGAAGGCTACGACTTCTGCGAAGAGTACGTCGCCGACCTGGTCAACATCATCGACATCGACGCGATCAAGGCCGCGAGGGTGAAGATCGGCGCTGACCCGCTGGGCGGCGCATCCGTCAGCTACTGGAAGCTGATCGGCGAGAAGTACGGGCTCGACCTCACTGTCGTGAATCCGCGCGTCGACCCCAAGTGGCCGTTCATGACGCTCGACTGGGACGAGAAGATCCGCATGGACCCGTCGAGCAAGTTCGTGATGGCGAGCGTTCTCGAGCACAAAGACGAGTACCAGGTCGTGACCGGGAACGACGCCGACGCCGACCGGCACGGCATCGTCACCCCCGACGGCGGTCTGCTCAACCCGAACCACTATCTCGCGGTCGCAATCCAATACCTCTATTCGCACCGGCCGGACTGGCGAGCGGATGCCGCGATCGGGAAGACCCTCGTGTCGTCGTCGATCATCGACCACGTCGCCGAGTCCCTCGGCCGCCGGCTGTGGGAGGTGCCGGTCGGCTTCAAGTGGTTCGTGCCCGGCCTCGTCGACGGCTCGGTCGCGTTCGGTGGCGAGGAGTCAGCCGGTGCCTCGTTCCTGCGCAAAGACGGCACTGCGTGGACGACCGACAAGGACGGCATCCTGCTCGCCCTGCTCGCGAGCGAGATCATCGCCGTGACCGGCAAGAGCCCGTCGCAGCTCTACCGCGAGCTGACTGAGAAGTTCGGCGACCCGGTCTACGAGCGCATCGACGCGGCCGCGACGAAGGAGCAGAAGGCGAAGCTCGGCAAGCTGTCCGGTGATGCGATCACCGCGACCGAGCTGGCGGGCGACCCCATCGTCGCGAAGCTGTCCGAAGCGCCCGGCAACGGTGCGGCTGTCGGTGGCGTGAAGGTCGTCACCGAGAACGCGTGGTTCGCCGCGCGGCCGTCGGGCACCGAAGATGTGTACAAGATCTATGCCGAGTCATTCAAAGGTGCAGAACACCTCGCCCAGGTGCAGGCTGAGGCCAAGCGCATCGTCGACGAAGCGCTCGAAGGGTAGTCATGTCATCGATCCGCGACATCCCCTTGACGACGATCGACGGGGGCACCACTTCGCTCGCCGCCTACGCCGACAAGGTCGTGATGGTGGTCAACGTCGCCTCGAAGTGCGGCTTCACCCCGCAGTACGAAACCCTTGAGCAACTGCAGAAGGACTACGAGCCGCGCGGATTCACCGTGCTCGGCTTCCCGAGCAACCAGTTCGGCGGTCAGGAGCCCGGCACGGCCGGCGAGATCGTTGAGTTCTGCAGGGCGACGTACGGCGTCACCTTCCCCCTGATGGAGAAGACAGACGTGAACGGCGAGGAGGCGCACCCGCTTTACGACGAGCTGACGCAGACCCTCGACGACGCGCAGCTCGGCGGCCCCGTGAAGTGGAACTTCGAGAAGTTCGTCATCGCGCCGGACGACTCCGTGACCCGCTTCCGATCGAGCACGGTGCCGGACGATCCGACGGTGATCGCGACCATCGAGAGGGGCCTTGCGCAACTCGATTCGGCTGCGTAACCCTGCTGGTGGATCAACTGGTTCACCGTCGATTGGTAAAACCGCTTCGCAAGGTGTAAATTTGCAGTCACCGCAAATTTCTTTCCGCCCATGTCGGCCGCGTCGGCATGATCGGCGCGTAACGGCTCCCACGTTGCAGCACGCATCGGGTAGCCAACACCGTGTAGCGGGCACCGTGTAGCAGCACCGTGCTCGGCATCGTCTCAACCAAAAGGACCTCAATGTCAGAAGCTGTCGCGCCCGCAGGCGCCCCGTCCGGACCCAAGGCGGTGATGTCGCACCAGCAGATCCTGCTGGTCATCTACGGCCTCATGGCCGGCATGTTCCTCGGTGCGCTCGACCAGACCGTCGTCGGTACCGCGATCCGTACCATCGGTGACGATCTGCACGGCCTCAACCAGCAGGCCTGGGTGACGACCGCCTATCTCATCACCTCGACGATCGCCACGCCGATCTACGGCAAGCTCTCCGACATCTTCGGCCGCAGGCCGCTCTACATCTTCGCGATCGCCGTGTTCATCATCGGTTCCGCGGCCTCGTCGTTCTCCACCTCGATGATCATGCTCGCCGGGTTCCGCGCCTTCCAGGGCATCGGCGCCGGTGGCCTGATGTCGCTGCCGCTGGCCATCATGGGCGACATGCTGTCTCCGCGAGAGCGCGCGAAGTACCAGGGCTACTTCCTGGCCGTCTTCGGCATCTCCTCCGTCATCGGCCCGCTCATCGGCGGCCTGTTCGCGGGAACGTCGCAGATCCTGTTCATCTCCGGCTGGCGCTGGGTATTCCTCGTGAACGTGCCGATCGGTGTCGCCGCGCTGTTCATGGTCCTCGCGTTCCTGCACCTGCCGAAGTTCTCCAGCCGCAAGGTCCGCATCGACTGGTGGGGAGCAACCGCCGTCGTCGCGACGCTCGTTCCGCTCCTGCTCGTCGCCGAGCAGGGCCGCACGTGGGGCTGGGGCTCCGCGGCGTCGCTCGCCTGCTACGTGATCTCGGCCCTCGGCCTCGTCGCCTTCCTCGTCGTCGAGACCCTCATGAAGGACGACGCGATCATCCCGCTGAAGCTGTTCCGCTCCGGCGTCTTCTCGATGGCGACGATCCTCGGTGTTCTGGTCGGCTTCGGCATGTTCGGCGCCATGCTGACCATTCCGCTCTACCTGCAGATCGTCACCGGGCTCAGCCCGACCGCGTCCGGGTTCGCGACGCTGCCGATGGTGCTCGGCCTCATGGTCGCCTCGATCGCCTCGGGCCAGATCATCTCGCGCACCGGCAAGTACCGCATCTTCCCGGTCATCGGCACGGCACTCACGGGCGTCGGCTTCTACCTGCTGACGTTCATGACCGTCGACCGGCCGCTGTGGTACATGCTGATCGCGCTGTTCGTCATCGGCCTCGGCCTCGGGCAGCTCATGCAGACCCTGACGCTCGCCAGCCAGAACTCGGTCGAGCCGCGTGACATGGGTGTGGCGACCGCCTCCTCGACGTTCTTCCGTCAGATCGGTGGAACGCTCGGTACGGCTGTGCTCCTGTCGGTACTGTTCTCGGTGCTGCCTGGAAACATCCAGACCGCGACGACCAACAAGCACGACCTCACCGCCGCGCTGGACGACGCCCTCAACCCGACCGTTGCCACCGCACCGCACAACGCCGGCATCATGAAGCAGTTCTGGACCCCGATCGTCACCCCGCTCAAGGCCCAGGCTCCGCAGGGGCTCGACTTCTCGAACGCCGCTCAGCGCGAGGGATTCGTGAACCAGGTCGTTCCGACGATCATCAAGCAGGTCAACGGCGGCACGTCGTCGAAGAGCTCGACCAACATCGACACGAGCAACACGTCGTTCCTGAACAACGCGACGGAAGCCCTCAAGCGCCCGTTCCTGAACGGCTTCAACGCATCGACGATCACGATTTACTGGGTCGGCATGTTCGTCCTCGCGCTGGCGTTCATCCTCAGCCTGTTCTTCCGCGTTCCGCCGCTGCGCAAGGTCTCGGCCCTGCAGCAGCAGGCCGACGCCGCCGCTGCGGAGAGCGCAGCGACGGAGAACCCTGCCGAGGACGTCGAGATCAGCGCACGCGCGGGTGCCGACCTGGCCGGCTCACCCGTCGGCCCGTCGATCCAGACCGGCGCGCTCGACCTGACCGGCGACCGCGTCGACCGCTAGCCGATCTGCCTACTGGCGCCTGACTAGGGCAGGCGCGACGAAAACACACCGTCCCCGAGGCGTTTCCGCATCACGCGGATCGCCTCGGGGTTTTCGTCTATGAGCACGAAACGGCGACCGAGCGCAGCCGCGACAGCACCCGTCGTGCCCGAGCCCGCGAAGAAGTCGAGAACCCAGTCGCCCTCGCGGGACGATGCTTGGAGCATCCGTCTGAGCAGCCCCGCCGGTTTTTGCGTCGGGTACCCGGTCTTCTCCTTGCCGGTCGGGGACACGATGGTGTGCCACCAGACATCCGTCGGCAACTTGCCTCGTGCCGCCTTCTCGGGCGTGACGAGACCGGGCGCCATGTACGGCTCGCGGTCGACCGCTTCCGAGTCGAAGTAGTACTTGGCGGGGTTCTTCACGTACATCAGGATCGTGTCGTGCTTCGTCGGCCAGCGCCGTTTCGATTTGGCACCGTAGTCGTAGGCCCAGATCAGTTCGTTGATGAAGCATTCGCGACCGAACAGC
Organism: Gryllotalpicola reticulitermitis; assembly: GCF_042651345.1. Classification (NCBI taxonomy): domain Bacteria; kingdom Bacillati; phylum Actinomycetota; class Actinomycetes; order Micrococcales; family Microbacteriaceae; genus Gryllotalpicola; species Gryllotalpicola reticulitermitis. The sequence continues at coordinate 1,094,918 of NZ_JBHSCN010000005.1, read as the reverse complement.
GCATCGAGCAGGACCTTTGCGTAGTGCGCCTCGCGGTAGTCCAGGTGCAGGTAGAGGGTGCCGTCCTCGGCCAGTAGACGCCACGCCTCGACGAGCCGCGGCTCGAGGAACGCCCAATAGTCGTCGAACACATCGTCGTAACCGAGCAGATCGCCCTTGATGCGCTGGTAGGTCTGGCCCTTGAAACCCGTGACCAGTCCGGTTCGCGCCGGGACTGGCGTGACTGGGGCGGCCGTGGCGGTTGGCAGCACGGGCACTGTCGGCACTGTCGGCACTGTCGGCATGGCTGACGCGGTCTGCGGCGCTGGCATCGCCGAGACGGCCGGTGTGCCCGGCACTGCTGTTGTGCTCGACGCAGGCGGCTGTCTGATCGACGTCGTCGAACGGCGCTGCTGCGAGCGTCCCGTGTTGAACGGCGGATCGAGGTAGACGACGGTGAATGCGCCGTCTGGCAGCTCCGGCAGGATCTCGAGATTGTCGGCGTGGAAAACCGTGTCCGGGTAGTCGGGGCTCCACAGCGGCATGCTGTCGATCATTCCACGCGAGCGGTCGCCGCCCCGGCGCGGTGACGCGCGGTGCGGGTGCGACGCAGTGCGGGTGCGACGCAGTGCGGGTGCGGGCGGCTCGGAATGCGAAGTCCAAGCCGCCCGCTGTGTGCTGCGCGGGATGGTCCCGTCAGCGCACCGCACTCCGCCGGCGCGCCACGACAAGCGCGGCGACTCCAAAGAGCAGCAGGCCGCCGGCCAACCATTCACCCGACGACACATTCGTGCCTGTCTTCGCGAGCTTGGCACTCGAATACGCGTCGCAACCGACCTTGCCGCCGAGCGGCAGCACGAACGACACGGGGTCGAGTTCCTGACCAGCGGCGTAATAGCCGGCGAACGCACTCGCGCCGTCAGCAGTGAGCGTCGCCGCCGCCCCCGAAACCGTGAGCGAACCACCGACCGGCGCATTGCCGGGAAGTGCGACTGAGGCGAGGGGGACGGCGGTGCGCGTACTCGGTGCGCCACCATCAGGGGCCGCGGATGTGACATCCGCGTAGAGCGACGCACGACTCGCGCTCGTCAGGACCAGGCGCGGGTTTGCGATGGTCAGGTCGAGGACTCCGTCGTGGCCGGTCATCCGCACACTGCCCGTGAACGTGACGCGCCCGGTGCCGCTGCTCGGGTTCAGCGAGCCGGAACCGTTGTTCCAGCGGAATCCGCTGTCGTTCGTGCCCACACCCGAGGTCGTGATGGCGCCGTTCGCGATGCCGCCGACGATGTAGTCGCGGAAGCTGCGCTTCACTCCCCAGTCGAGCTCCGCACCGACGGAGGAACGCGCCACGCACGTCTCGCCCGGTGAGTTGGACGCCGCGTCCGTGAGCGCGCCGGCCTCCGCGCCCGCTCCACCGGCACTGGCACCGGCACCGACACCAGCACCGGAGCCGGGACCAACGCCCGAGGCTGCGGGTCGGCCGCCCGAACCGTGACTCAGGTCGGCGTCCGCGAGACCGGTGTTCGTGGCCGGGACTCCGAAGCGCACCGTCACAGGGTCCGCCGACTGCCCGGCGTAGCGCGCCCAGCCGGCCGGCCGCATCGTGGCAGCGAAGATCGTCGGCGCAGCCGACCATGTGATGACGCCGCCCTGGGCGGTGCGGGTCGCCGCACCGAGATCCACCCGCGCGACATCGGTGCGGGTCATGCTGCCCGTGCCCGCGGTGTCCGCCGTCGACACCCGCGCTGAGAGGGTCGCGCTCTTGCCGGATATCACCACGTGAGGGTCAGCGATCGCAATGTCGAAGCCGTGCGCCTGACTGGAGAATCGCACCGTACCGCGGTACCTGATCGTGCCGCTCCCGGTCGCAGGGTCATAGTCGCCGCCGGCGGCCTGGCCGAACTGGAACGTTCCTTCGCGTGCTCTGCTCGCGCCGTCGGACACCGCGATAGAACCGTTGGCGGTGACGTAATCGCGCCACGAAGACAGGAACCCCCAGCTCAGGCTGCCGGGGCTCGAGGCACCCGGGGTGGCGGGGCCTGCAGGGCTCGCGGGGGTCGCCGGGTTGGCCGGACCGCTCGGGGAATCCGCCTGCCCGAGCGCCGGCCAGGTCAGCCGCACCGGTGACGGGGGCTTGCTCGCCTGCGCGGCCGTGGCACCCGAGGTGTAGTAGAACGCCCGGATCGAGCTCGGCGCGAGCATCACGAATCCGTTCGCCCACGCGTCGCCGTACCCGGCCGACCAGGTGCCGGGCGCGACCGTGTTCGCGTAGTCCAGCTGAACGGATGCCCCACCCGCGGTGCTCAACGTCGGAAAGCGCGCACCGGACACGGTGGCGACCGCCACGCGCGAGAGGGGCTCCGCGCCGGTGTACGCGCTCTCCCCCGCGCGCACTCCGGCGCTCCAGGCGCCATCGCCGGCACTGTTGATCGTGAGCGTCGGGTCGACGAGCTCGATCCACTGGCCATGCGACGGGAAGAACGACTGGTACGCCTCGACGCGCAGAGTGCCACTGAACGCGAAGGTCGCGCACGAAGCATCCGCCGTCGCGGTGCCGCTCGAGAGCTCGAAGGTCCGCCCGTCGGTGCTCACCGCCGCGTCACCGCCCGCGTACTTCGGCCACGCGGAGGCGCCGTTGCTGTAGGCCGACCAATCCCACTCGGCGGTCACCCCGTGTGCGGTGGGCGCATCCGGACCCGGCGTGCACAGTGTTGGCTGCGACGTGTCGACGACGCCGTAGTTCGCGGAGGCAGCGCTCGTCGACGGCGCGTGCACGGAGTCGCCGAGATAGCTGGCCGTGATGGCGTGACCGCCGGCGGGGAGAGTCGCGCGAAGTTCCGCGCGGCCGTCCTTCAGTGGCGCGGCGCCGATCACGCCGGTCGCGTCGGCGAAGCGGACCGTGCCGGCCGGCGCCGCGCCGGTGACGTCAGAGAGGCCACGGCTGCTGCTCAGCGCGGGAGTCGCGTTGGCAAAGCCGTCCGTGCCGGCCGGCGCGGCATCGTCGGCGGCGCTCACTCGCGCGACCAGGGTGGTCGGCACCCCAGCGACGACCGGCGCTGCGGGGCTGAGTTCCGGCACCGACGTGGTCGTCTCGACTGCACCCAGCGGGGCATCCGGCAGTGTGTCCGGCAGTGTGTCCGGCGGAGCCCCGGGCGACACATCCGGCGACGTGCCCGGCGGCGCTTCTGGCACTGGCGCGACCGGCGCGTCGCGGCTGAGGCGCAAGCTCAGCGGGTCCAGCGCGGAGCCGGGCTCCCGGTACCGCACACCACCGTCGACGAGGGCGGCGATGGTGTGCGAGCCGGCCTCCGTGACCGCGGTGGATACGTTCGGCCACGTGACGCTCGTACCGGCGTCGTCGATCACCGGATCTGGCAGCCTCAGCGTCGCGAGCTCACGCACCTGCAGCGCCTGCGTCGGCAGTTCGGTCAGCTGGTCGTGCGAGCTGCCGGCGCTCATCGCGCTGAGCGTGCCGCGTTTGCCGTCGATGGTGATGACCGGGTCCTTGACGTATACGTAGTTGCCTACGGTCGTGCCGGGTGAGGGCTGGCCGAGGAAATAGCCCAGCTGTACAGATCCGGTCAGCTGAACGGAACCCGTGCCGTCCTGCTCGTTCCAGCTGGAGCGACTCGGGTCGACCGCGAACGAGAAGGGGCCTCCGGTGCCGTCCTGAACTGCACCGCCGTCGAGGCTCACGTATCTCGGGTCGCTGAAGCTGCTGCGGTGGTCGGCGTCGATGCCCCAGCTGAGGGTGCCGCCGCGGATCTCAGCCGGTATGCCAGCACCGGGCGCAGCGGCACCGGGCGCAACAGTACTGGGCGCGGCAGCACTGGGCGCAACAACACTGGGCGTGGCAGCGGCCGTAGCGCGCGGTGCGACGCCGGCAATGGTGGCGACCAGCGCGACGGCGATGGCGTTGAGGGCCGCGAATCCCCTGAGCGGCGAACGACGCCTGCGGGACGCGGGTGGGGGGATCGACTCAGTCGAGTGCGTTGACATGATGGTGCTCCATGTGCGCGTAGGTGCGGATGTGGCGCGGTCGTGCGGTGACGACGCGATGGCGTGGTGCGTGGTGCGTGGTGCGTGGTGCGTGGTGCGTGGTGCGTGAGGATATTAGGTAAGCCTTACCTAAGTTGTGACGTTAGCGACCCGCGGGTCCCGAGGTCAACGAAAAAGTTCGCCGATCAGCCCCACCGATCCACCCCGCCCATCACCCCCGCCGCGGCAGGACGAGCGGCACCCCCGACAACGGGTGCGCCACGACCGAGATCGGATGCCGGTACACAGCGCTCAGGGTCGGGCCGGTCAGCACCTCGGCGGGAACCCCGTCGGCGACGACCCGGCCCCGGTCGAGCACTGCGATCCGGTCGGCGTATCCGGCCGCGAGGTTCAGGTCGTGCAGCACGATCACGACGAGCGCACCCGCCGCAGCGAGGTCCCGCGCAGTGGCGAGCACTCTCGTCTGGTGGCCGATGTCGAGCGCCGCGGTGGGCTCGTCAAGCAGCACCACGCGCGTGCGCTGCGCGACGACGCGAGCGAACGCGACCCGGGCCGCCTCGCCGCCCGACAGAGCGGTCGCATAACGATCGACCAGCGTCGCGACATCCGCCCGCTCCACCGCGCCGGCGATGGCGCTCTCGTCATCAGCCGCGAGCGCGGTGCCCTCCCAAGGCCACCGCCCCATCGCGACCACGGCTCCCGCCCGATAGGCGAACGCCGTCTGCGGCTGCTGAACGAGGACCGCGCGACGGCGGCCGAGATCCCGAGGGGCGAACCGAGTGATCGGATGCCCGTCGAGCAGCACCCTGCCGGACGCGACACTGAGATCACCGGCGAATGCGGCGAGCAGCGTCGATTTCCCCGCGCCATTCGGCCCGACGAGCGCCGTGATGGTGCCCTGTTCGAGCGCGAGTTCGACGCCCGTGAGCACGTCGTGACCGCCGAGCCGCACCCCGAGGCGTTCCGCGACGAGGCTCATGCCGCAGCCCCGCGCAGGCTGCGTCGCAGCAGCACGAAGAACACCGGGGCGCCGACGCACGCCGTGAACATGCCGATCGGCAGGTCCGCGAACGACACGACGGTGCGCGCGGCGATGTCCGCGCCGCTTACGAGCAGTGCCCCGCCCAACGCGGACGCCGGCAGCAGGGTCCTGTGCTCAGGGCCGAGCGCGAGCCGCAGCAGATGCGGCACGATGAGGCCCACGAACGCGATGATGCCCGCGTACGCGACCGCAGCTGCCGTCAGGATGGCGACGCACAGAACGCAGAGGAGCCGCAGCCGCTCGGTGCTGACTCCCAGATGGCCCGCGGACCGCTCACCGAGCGCGAGCAGGTCGAGACGCCGGGCCGACACGAGCGCGCCCGTCGTGCCGACGACGATGAAGGGAAGGACCGCGCCGACGGCCGCCCAGTCGGCGCCGCTCAGTGATCCGAGCTGCCAGAACACGATCTGCTCGCGGCTCGCCGTGTCGCCGATGAACACGAGGAACGCGATCAGCGCCGACGCGATCGCGTTGACGGCGATCCCGGTGAGCACGAGGGAGAGCACCTCGGTTCGCGCGCCCGAACGCGAGAGCAGGGAGACGAGCACCGCGGTCGTGACACCGGCCGTCAGGGCGAGCAGGGGCACGGTCGTCGCCCCGGCGAAGTCCCACCCGGCGACGATCGCGGCCGCGGCGCCGACGGCGCTCCCGCCCGAGACGCCGATGACGCCGGGCTCGGCGAGCGGGTTGCCGAACGCGCCCTGCATGAGAGCGCCGCCGAGGCCCAGCGCGCCGCCGACCAGCGCGCCGAGCGCGAGCCGCGGGAATCGTACGTTCCAGAGCGCGCCGTCGAGGTACAGCGCGTCGGCCGATGCCGACACCGACGCCGATCCAGTTGCCGGCAGAGGCGCAGACGAAGAGTCGGGGCCCAGGCCCAGGCCCAGGCCCAGGCCGAGGCGGCCGGCGCCGAGACCGATGCGCCGTCCGATCGACCCGACGATCTCGCCGAGGTCGGCCCCGAACTGCCCCACCATGGCGGAACCTGCGAGGACACCGATCAGGCCTAGAGAAAGCCCGATCAGGACGAATATGCGTGGCCCGCGCATCAGTGCGCGCCCGCCGGGTCGTACACGGCCCGAGCGAGCGACAGCAGCACGGCCGCGGACCCCGGACCGAACGAGAGCACCTGGCCGTCGGCCATGTCCACGACCCGCTTCGCGCGGCCCGCCGTCGTCTGCCCCACACCCGGGCGCGCGAGCAGCCCGTCGACGCCGCCCGTCGATTTCAGTCCGTCGGTCATCACGAGAATGAGGTCAGGATTCGTCGCGAGCAGCGCCTCCCCATTCGCCGGCTTGATGCCCTTCAGCCCGGCCTCCGCTGCGACATCGATGCCGTGAAGCCCCGCGATCAGTTCGGATGCGCCGCTCCCCGCACCCATGACGAAGAACACTCCCGCCGTTCCCCGCACGTAGAGGAACACCATGCGCAGCCGTCGTGACGCATCGCCCGGGGCCATCGCCGCGATCTTCGCCTGCCCGGCCGCGACTTCCGCGTCGACGCGTGCCGAGAGCCGCGCACCGGATTCGTCGACGCCGAGCGCGTCCGCGACCGCCCGGATCAGCGCTCCGGTGCTCGCGAGCGTGCGCTGCGGGTCGAAGAACACGACCGGCACTTTCGCCGCGGCCAGCTGCTGCTGCACGGCAAGCGGCCCGATCGAGGTGTCGGTGAGCACGACCGTGGGCCGGAGTCGCAGAATCGCCTCGGCGTTCAGCTGATGCCCGTTCTCGGTCACGACCGGGAGCGACGCGAGTGAGGCGGCCGTGGTGGACGAGCCACGCCCGACGATGCGGTCACCGAGCCCGAGGGCGATCACGGTGTCGGCCAGCGTTCCGTAGATGTCCAGCGCGAGGATGCGCGAGGCATCCGTCACCGTCACCGGGCGCCCGCGGTGGTCGGTCACCTTGACAGGCAGGCGCGGGGTGCTCACGCCGTCGAGCGGCACGACCTCCGGGACGGATCCGGCGGTCGATGGCCCCGCGATCGTCTTCGGGTCCGGCAGATTCGCGCCGGACGAATTTGCGATGCTCGGCGCACCGCCGGTGCTGCCGGGCGACGCGCCTTCGGTACAGGCCGACAGGGCCAGCACCGTCACGACGGCAACAGCGACACTGGCACGGACGGGAGCGGTCAGGAAGCGGCGCATGGGGTCTCCTCGTGCGGGAAGGGGCTTCTGGCGTCGATCTGATAAAGGTTAGCCTTACCTAAGTCCGGAGGGTCAAATCCCGCTACGCTGTCGCCATGATCGAGACTCCGGAGCACCGCCTGCCCGCCGCCCCGTCCGCCGACCACGCCGACCAGCCCGCCCAATCCGACCAGCCGCCGATCTCCGCCGCACCATCGTTCTCCGCCGCACTGCGCGACGGCACGGCGCAGGATCACTCCCGCAGCGAGCGGTCCGAGTTCATCACGCAGCTGCTATCGGGAAACCGCTCGCGCGACGACTACATCGCTCTGGTCGCCCAGCACTACTTCATCTACGCGGCGCTCGAGCGCGCAGCCGAACTGCTCGCCTCCGAACCCGTCGTCACCGAGTTCCTGTCGCCTGAGCTGACCCGGCTCCCCGCGATCGAGAGCGACCTCGCCTTCCTCCTCGGCGATGCTTGGCGCGAGCGGATCGCGCCGCTCGAGAGCACGCGCAGCTATGCCGCACGCATCCGCTCCGTCGCCTCCGACTGGCCGGCCGGCTTCGTCGCCCACCACTACACGCGCTACCTTGGCGACCTCTCCGGCGGCCAGATCGTCCGCACGCTCATGCAGCGCAGCTTCGGATTCGAGGAGCGGGGCGTCGGCTTCTACCGCTTCGACGGCATCGCCAAGCCGCGCGCGTTCCGCAACACGTATCACGCACGATTGGATGCCGCTCCCTGGTCACCCGAGGAACGCCGGCTGGTCATCGACGAGGCGCGGCTCGCCTACCGCTTCAACACCGAGGTCTTCGACGAACTGGGGGCCGCGCCAGCGGTGTGACCCCACTCGTCGAGCTCGATCACGATGTGGCCCGGCCGCGGGTCGCCCGCCTGACCGATGCCGAGCGGGTCACCGTCTGCCTCGGGTGCCGGCGCCGGCAGCCGGCTCTGGCGCCCGAGCTCCTGTTGGGCTTCGTAGCGCACCGGGTGGAACACCTCGTCGAGCGCCGCGCCCAGCATGCCGCTGCCCACCGAGCCCGAGCCGCGCTTCTGCGTCTTGTCGCTGAAATCGACGACGCCGAGGCGGTGCAGACCCCACAGCAGAAGGCAGACTGCGGCCACGATGGCCGCGACGATCAGGGGGGTCACGCGCACCAGGGTACCCAATGCGACTGAACCGCGATTCTCAGGGGACTCGGTACAGCCACTCGTCGGTCGAGAACTTCGTCTCGACGAGGCGCGCGGCGGCCGCGTATTCGTCGGGGGTGATGTCGCCGGGAACCGCGCCGTACATGGCGGTGAAGCGCGCCTTCATCCGTTCGATGATCTCCGCACGCTGCAGACCGGTCTGGCTGCGCAGCGGGTCGACCCGCTTCGCGGCCGACGCGATGCCCTTGTCGCTGATCTTCTCGCGGCCGATCCGCAGCACCTCGGTCATCTTCTGACCGTCCATGTCGTAGCTCATCGTGACGTGGTGCAGTACCGCACCCGCTCCGAGACGCTTCTGCGCCGCCCCGCCGATCTTTCCCTTGGGGCTCGTGATGTCGTTGAGCGGCACGTAGCTCGCGTCGATGCCCATGTCCTGCAGCGACAGGATCGCCCACTCGTCGAGGTAGGCGTAGCTGTCGGCGAAGGTCATGCCCTGCACGAGGTCGATCGGCGCGTAGAGCGAGTAGGTGACGACCGAGCCCTTCTCCATCATCATCGCGCCGCCGCCCGTGATGCGTCGCACGATCTCGAAGCCGTGCCGCGCGGCGCCTTCGGGGTCGACCTCGTTCTTCACCGACTGGAAGCTGCCGATGACGACGGCGTTCTGGTCCCACTCCCAGAACCGCAGCGTGGGGTTGCGCGTGCCGGCGGCGACGGATGCCGTGAGCACCTCGTCGAGCGCGAGATGGGTCGCGGGGCTCACCGCGGGGGCGTGCACGATCTCCCACTGGTAGTCGTTCCAGCTCGTGGCGTGCGCGAGGCTGCGCCGCACCGCGACGCCGACCGCCTCGGGCGAGAAGCCGAGCAGCACCGCGCCCTCGGGAAGAGCCTGGCGCACGGCATCCGCGATCGCCTTGGTGTCGGCCTCCTCAGGGAGCCCGTTCACCGCCGCGTTGATGGCGGGCAGTGCCTCGTCGGGCTCGAGGAAGAAATCGCCGGCCAGTCGGAAATCGGAGATGCGCCCGGCGGTCACTTCGAGGTCGACGACGACGAGCTTCCCCCCGGGAACCTTGTACTCACCGTGCATCTGATCGACCACCACCCATGCCCCCAGGCTATGCCTGAGCGCATGGGTGGTGGTGACTGCGCCTACCCCTAGAGCGCGGGGTTCGCGTGCCTGATCAGGTCGAGCATCTGCGCGGGGAACCACGCGCCCGCCGCCGGATCGACCTGGCCCCAGAGCGGATCGAAGAGGGCCTGGCTCGAGGCATCCGTCGGCCAGCCCGGCTGCGTGTACGCGCCGTAGTCCCACGCCCGCGCCCCGCCCGCCGAATCGCACTGTCCGTCGGATTCGCCGGGGGTCTTCACCCAGAGGTACGCATCGACGAGCGGGTTGCCCGTGCGCGTGGTCGGGGTGAGGCCGAGGCCGGCCCCCGGCGGGTTGCACCAGTTGCCGCTGACGAGCGCGGAGATCGTCGCGGTGCTCTGGTCATACGGTGCCGCGGCGTAGGCAGACATGTCGTTCGGCCCGGTGCCGTTGCGGCTCGTGTCGACGACGAAGTGCGCCGTCGGCGTGACGCCCGCCGACGCGAGGTCGTTGTCGTACTTGAGGGTGATGTCGCCCGCGTAGGTCGACAGCTGCGACGGATCGGTGCTCTGCCAGGGGCTGTAGTCGTCGAGCGCGACGCCGTTCCAGCCGGTGTTCGGACCACCGTTCCAGTACTGGTTGTAGCAGTTCGCCGCCGTGGTCTCACCGGCGTTCACGAGCGCGATGCAGTCGGAGATCCACGTGCCGTAGTCGACGTCGTTCACCGTGTACTGGTAGTTCGACACGTTCACGAAGAAGCCCTGGGCGTTGTTCACGCCGCCGCTGATGAGGCGCGACGAGATGTCACCGACGTTCTCCCACGCGGGGTGCGTCGCGTCGAGGTAGACGCTCGTGTTCGGCTTCGCCTCGAGCGTCTGCACGGCGTAGTTGAGCTGCGCGTAACGGTCGGCGTCGGTGAACGGATACTCGGCCGTCGTGAGGCCGTGCGTCGCGATGCAGTCCGACGGGATCAGGCCGAGGCTGTCCGGCTCGACCAGGATTCCCGCCTTGGCGTTCCCGATGCCTGCGGCGATCGCGGCGATCCAGGCCTCGTAGCTCGCCGTATCGGTCGCGCCGCCCGCCGAGTACTGATCGCAGTCGCGGCCGGGGATGTTGTAAGCGACGAAGACCGGCACCGTCCTCTCGACGGTGGCCGCGGCGATCGTGCGCTGCACGGTCTTGCGGACCTGGGCCGGCGTGCCGCCGTCGAGCCACACGGCCTGCGGTGTCGCGAGGACTTTGGCGAGCGCGATCGCGTCTGTGGTGTCGTGGTGCGCCGCGAGCTGGATGGTCTGCTTGACGGCATCGCTGCTCGGGGCGGCGACGAAGAGCTTCGCCTGTCCGAGCACATGGCTGGTCTTCTGCGGCGCGACCGGCCCGTGCGGTGCGGGCGGGGTGTGCGGCGTCGCCGCCATGGCGGGTGATGAGAGTGCGACGACGAGTGCCGCCGCGGCGAGGCCGGCGCCGAGCGCGACGGCCGCACGTGGAGTGCGAATGATCATGGATGACTCCTCATTGAGACGTCCTGAACAGGCCCGTGGCCCGGGTCCTGCCCCGACGGTCGCGCGCTTAACTGGTTAAGTCAAGCGATCGAGTCACTCAACTGAAACGTTTGCGCAACCACGTGACGAGGTCGGCGAGCACCTCGTCCCTGTTCGTCTCGTTGAACAGCTCGTGCCGGGCATCCGTATAGACATGCACGGTCACGTCGGACAGCCCGCTGCGCGCGCGGTAGGCGTTCGCGAGCTTGACGACGGATTTCTCGCCGCCGAGCGAATCGTCCGATCCGGCCATGATGAGCAGCGGCACGTCGCGCTCGAGATTGCGCGCAGGGCGGCCGAGCAGCCGCAGGGCGTCCATCAGCCCGAACTTGCCGAGCACATCGGCGTCGAAGGTCAGCGGGTCGTCGTTGAATCCGGTCTGCACGGCGAGGTCGCGAGACAGCCACTCCCGGCCCGTCGTGCCGAGGTGCTTGTGATGAGCGTTGAGGTTGCCCGCGCGCATCGAGCCGATCACGCGATACGCCGTTCCGGTGAGCACGACGCCGTCGTAGTCGGCGGCGTGCTCGTTGATGAGCCGCTGCGCCATGAGCGAGCCCCAGCTGTGGCCGAGCAGCACCACGGGCACGCCCGGGTGCTGCTCGCGGATCAGCCGCTCCAGGTGCCTCAGGTCTTCGATCGTGGCACGCAGGCCGCCGGGGCCGAGCTTGCCGAGCAGCTTGGCGTCCTCGCCCCACTGCGCGAGCCCGGTGGCGCCGTGACCGCGATGGTCGTCGGCGAAGACCGCGTAACCCGCGTCGTTGAGCGCCCGCGCGACGTGGGCGTAGCGAGCCGCGTGCTCGCCGATGCCGTGCGCGAGCTGCACGACGGCCCGGGGGTCGCGGACCGGGAACTCGTAGTAGGTGACCACGACGCCGTAGTCGTCGGTGAAAGTCGGCACAGGCTCATCCTGGCGAAGAATTGCGCCTCACAGTGGTTAGTTGCGTTCAGCTAATTAGCGAAGGCTAAGTAGTATCATCGAAGGGTGACCGAAGAGCTCGACCTCGACGCCCAGCTGCGCATCGCAGTCGGGCGCCTCAATCGTCGCATCCGGGCCGAGAAGGCGAGCGACGACATCTCCGACGGCCAGTTCAGCGTGCTGGCCCAGCTGTTCCGCGAGGGGCCGCACACGGTGGGCGAGCTCGCCGAGGCCGAGCGCGTGACGCCGCCGTCGATGAACCGGCGCGTGAACGCTCTGGTCGCGGGCGGCTACGTCGCCCGCGAGGGCTCGCCCGACGACGGGCGCAAGGTCGTCGTGCGCGTCACCCCGGCCGGCGCATCGTTCGTCACCGAGACCCGCCGGCGCCGGGAGCACTGGCTGCACAAGCGCACCCGTGACCTGAGCCCCGAGCAGCGCGAGACGCTGCGCCAAGCATCCGTAATCATGAAAGACCTCGCCGACTCGTGAGCGGAGTCGTGAAAGCAGCTGTGATTTGAAAAACATGTTCCGGTCCCTCGCGGGGATCAACTACCGCATCTGGTTCGTCGGCGCGCTCGTCTCGAACGTCGGCACCTGGATGCAGCGCACCGCGCAGGACTGGATCGTCCTCACCGAGCTGACCCACAACAACGCGACCGCCGTCGGCGTGACGATGGCGCTGCAGTTCGGCCCGCAGATCGTGCTGCTGCCGGTGACCGGGTGGGCGACAGACCACTTCGACCGGCGGAAACTGCTCATGGGCACCCAGGCGGCCATGGGCCTGCTCGGCGCCGGCCTCGGCATCATGACCGTCACCGGCGTCGTGCAGCTCTGGCACGTCTACGTGTTCGCGCTGCTGCTCGGCATCGTCGCCGCGTTCGACGCCCCGGCGCGGCAGACCTTCGTCGGCGAGCTCGTCGACAAGCAGAACCTCTCCAACGCGGTCGCCCTCAACTCGGCGTCGTTCAACGCCGCGCGCACCATCGGGCCGGCCGTCGCGGGTCTGCTCACGGCGGTCGTCGGAGCCGGGTGGGTGTTCCTCATCAACGCGATCACCTTCGCCGCGGTGCTCATCTCGCTGCAGCTGATGCGGCGCGACCAGCTGAACCCGCAGATCCGCTCGACGAAGCGCACGGGCCTCATCGAAGGCATCCGCTACGTGCGGCACCGCCCCGACATCGTCGTCATCTTCATCATGGTGTTCCTCATCGGAACCTTCGGGCTCAACTTCCCGATCTTCACGTCGACGATGGCGTCGACGGTGTTCGGAAAGGGTGCCGGGCAGTTCGGGGTGCTGTCCTCGATCATGGCGGTCGGCTCGGTGATCGGCGCACTGCTGTCGGCGCGGCGCGAGAAACCGCGCGTCTCGCTGCTGTTCGCGGGGGCGCTGATGTTCGGCGTGGGATGCTTCATCGCCGCGATCATGCCGAACTTCTGGCTCTTCGGCGCCGCCCTCGCGATCATCGGACTCTTCTCGCAGACCCTCATGACGACCGCGAACGGAACCGTTCAGCTCGCCGCCGACCCTGCTGTGCGCGGCCGGGTGATGGCGCTCTACATGGCGATCTTCATGGGCGGCACGCCCATCGGCGCCCCGATCGTGGGCTGGGTCGCCGACGCGATGGGGCCGCGCTGGGGGCTCGGCGTCGGCGCCGCCTCGGGCATCGTCGCCGGCGGCGTGGGCGTGTACTACCTCGTGCGGTACCGCGGCCTGCGACTCCGGGTACTGCGTGGGCGCCCCGCGTTCATCATGGAGGAGCCGGAAGCCGCACGTCCCGAGGTCGCCGCGGCCTGAACCGGACCGCGACTCGCAGCCCCGCGACCAGCAGGCCGCGACCCGCAACCTGCGACCCGCTACGCCTCGCGCGTGATCTCGACCGTGACGAACGCGTCGCGGGTCCCGGCCCCGGCGTACACCCCGCGAACCGGCGCGATGTCGTCGTAGTCGCGGCCGTGTCCGACGTACACGTGGCGATCGCCGGCCGGAATCAGATTCGTCGGGTCGTAGCCTCGCCACGAACCGCAGAACCACTCGACCCACGCGTGGGACTCGCCGACCACCGTCTCGCCCATCGGAGCGTCCGGCTTCGGGTGCAGGTAGCCCGAGACGTACCGCGCGGGAATCCCGACCGACCTGAGTGCGCCGATGGCGATGTGCGCGATGTCCTGGCACACCCCGCTGCGCTTGGCCCACGCGTCGCGCGCCGTGCCGTCGACGGCGGTCGCGCCGGTCACGTACTCGACCTCCTCGCCGACCCGGCGGCAGATCGCCTCGGCGGTGTCGCACGGGCCGTCCGCCGCGTCGGCGATCGAGCGGGCGAGTTCTGCGAGCTCGTCGGACGGCTCGGTACGGATGCTCTGCCGCAACTGCTCGACGACCGCGACGCTCGATCGGCTGAGCTCGCGCAGTTCATCCCACGTGACCTCGCACTCCTCGTGCGGCTGCTCGACGAGCTCGACGAGACTCGACGCCGAGAGCACGAGCTCGCGATGCGGCGAGAGCACCTCGAAGGTCGTGACGTGCGTGCCCCAGTAATCCGTGTACGCGTACTGGGGCGCATTCGGGTGCGTCTCGAGGTGCGCCGAGAGGACGAACTGGCCGGGACGCGTGGCCGGAAGCATCCGTGCCTCGTTGTAGGAGGTGTTCGCGTCGCCCTCGTAGCGGAAGCCGGTCGTGTGGGTGACCCTGATTCGTTTCATCTGCGCTGTACGCCTTCCGCTGCTCAGACCCGGTCGCCCGCCCAGGTCGGCACGACCTGCGACGGGAAGTAGCGCTGCGTGATCGCGGCGCTCGCCGCGCCGGTCGCCCGTTGGATTCCGCCCATCGCGCCCGGCAGGTCGGCGAGGATCTCGGGCATCGGGCGGTATTCGAGGCTCGCGATCGCCTGGCCGAGCACCCGTGACGCCGGGTCGCCGGCGCCGAGACGGTTGTGGCGGGGCTCGAGGGCCGCGAGGCTGTCGGCCGCCTGGCTGATCGAGAACAGCACCGAGCGGGGGAAGACCCGGTCGATGAGCAGGAACTCCGCCGCGTTGCGCAGCGACGATGCGCCGCGGTACGTGCGCAGGTACGGCTCGTAGGCGCCGCAGGAGCGCAGGATCGTTGTCCAGCTCGGGCCGGAGACATCCGTCAGGGCCCGTGTCGCGAGCAGCCGCGCCGTCATGTCCGCGCGCTCGAGCGCGAGCCCGAGCGTGAAGAAGTGATATGCGTCGTCGCGGCTCATGACGGTCTCGTTGGTACCCACGGCGAGCGCCGTCCGCTCGCGAACCCAGTGGAAGAAGTCGTGCGCCCGCTCGTTCGCGATCTGCTTCGGCATGCGGCGCGTCGTCGTGTTGAGGCACTCCCACAGCTCGCTCGACACGATCTCGCGGGCCCGTCGCGCGTTCTCGCGCGCGGCGTAGAGGCAATACGCGATGGATGCCGGATGCTGCCGGTTGGCCGCGAGCATGCTGAGCACGGCGTCACGGTCGATCGGCGCACCGGGCGGCGGCACGGAGCCCATGACGCCGAGCAGCGCACGGCAGGCGGTGTCCTCGTCGACCCAGGGGTCCTCGAGAAGCAGCTGGAGCTGCACGTCGAGAATGCGCGCCGTGCCGTCGGCGCGCTCGAGGTAGCGGCCGATCCAGAACAGTGACTCAGCGATCCGAGACAGCACGCTGCACCACCTCCTGCTGGCGCTGCGATTGCTGCTGGCGCTGGGCCTGCTGGCGCTGGGCCTGCTGCTGTTGTTGCTGCTGCTGGCGCGCCGATCCGTCAGCTTGATCCTCGGGCGCCGCCTGGGGCGGAAGCAGCGGCGTTGCGTGGGCTGCGTCGCCGAGACCCGGAGGTCGCGCCGTGCCGTCGTCGAGCGGCGCCGCCTGTGCTGCGGTGATGGCCGAGATGTCGTGCGCGTCGGTGGTCGGCGCCTTGCCGCGGCCGAGCACCCAGGTGTCCTTCGATCCGCCGCCCTGCGAGGAGTTCACGACGAGCTGACCCGCGGGGAGTGCGACCCGCGTGAGTCCGCCCGGAAGCACCCAGATGTCGTTGCCCGAGTTCACGGCGAAGGGGCGCAGGTCGGTGTGCCGCGGCTGCATGCCGTCTTCCGTGAGCGTCGGGATCGTGGAGAGCTGCACGACCGGCTGGGCGATCCAGCCGCGCGGGTCGGCGATGAGCTTCTGCCGCAGGGTGTCGAGCTCCGCGCGCGACGCGGCGGGCCCGACCACGAGACCCTTGCCGCCCGATCCGTCGACGGGCTTCACGACAAGCTCGTCGAGTCGGTCCAGCACCTCTTCGAGCGCACCGGGGTCTTCGAGCCGCCAGGTGTCCACGTTCGGAATGATCGGCTCCTCACTGAGGTAGTAGCGGATCAGGTCGGGCAGGTAGGTGTAGGCGAGCTTGTCGTCGGCGACGCCGTTGCCGACCGCGTTCGCGATCGTGACGTTTCCGAGGCGCGCCGCCATGAGCAGCCCCGGGGTACCGAGCACCGAGTCGGCGCGGAACTGCAGCGGATCGAGGAACTCGTCATCGATGCGGCGGTAGATCACGTCGACGCGGGTGGGGCCCGCGGTCGCGCGCATCCACACGTGGCCGCCGCTCACGTACAGGTCACGGCCCTCGACGAGCTCGACGCCCATCAGCCGCGCGAGCAGCGTGTGCTCGAAATAGGCCGAGTTGAACACGCCCGGCGTGAGGACGACCACCACCGGGTCGTCGACGCCCGCCGGCGCGGACGCGCGCAGCGCCTCGAGCAGGCGATGCGGGTAGTCGCCGACCGGCCGCACCGGCATCGACGCGAACAGCTCGGGAAGCGTCTGCGCCATGACCCGACGGTTCGAGACGATGTACGAGACGCCCGACGGCACGCGCACGTTGTCCTCGAGGACGCGCCACGCGCCCTTCTCGTCGCGGATCAGATCGATGCCGGAGACCTGCACCCGCACACCGTTCGCGCTCTCGATGCCCGCGGCCTGCCGGTAGAAGTGGGCCGACGTCGCAATGAGCGACGCGGGCAGCACGCCGTCGCGCACCGCATCCTGCCGGCCGTACACGTCGGCGAGCAGCGCTTCCAGCGCCCGCACGCGCTGCCGCACCCCGGCCTCGACGTCGCGCCATTCCTTCTCGGGGATGACGCGCGGCACGGCGTCGAGCGGGAACGGCCGCTCTTCGCCCGCGAAGTCGAACGTGACGCCCTGGGCGAGGTACGAGTTCGCCAGGGCATCGGCGCGCCCACGCAGCTCTTCCTGCGTCATCCTGCTGAGCGCGGCGTGCAAGAGGCGGTACGGCTCGCGGGCGCGAACGTGCCCGTCCTCCGCCGGCCCCGCGAACATCTCATCGAAGGCGGGACGCCGCCCCGGTGCGAGCGTTGCGCCGTAACCGGCGAACAGATCTGCCATGAGCCGAATCTAGGAACGGCGTGTTGCGGCGGCGTTTCCGTCGCGAGTGCGCTGTGTATCGCGGTCATGACCGGGTGCCGACCCACAGGCGCAGGCCGGGGCGATCGCAGGCGCAGGCGGGGACGTCACGAGTCGAATCGTTTCGATAGGCTGACGCCATGCCTGACCGGATTATCGTCAGCCTGCCCGACGACAGGCTCACTGCCGCGCTCGCGGAGCATCTCCCCCCGCTCGGCGACGACCGTGTGACGTTCGTCACGTGGGGGGTCGACGGGCCGCCTCCCGTGCCCCACATCGACATCCTCGTGCCGCCGTATCAGGGTCGTGCGCAATGGAGCCGGCTCGACGGCGTCTCCATCGGCCTGGTCCAGTCGCAGTCGATCGGCTACGACGGCGTGCGCGACGCGCTGCCCGCCGGGCTCGTCTATGCCAACGCCTCGAGCGTGCACGAGACCGCGACGGCCGAGCTCGCGCTCGCGCTCCTGCTCGCGTCGCAGCGCGGGATCGACGACTTCGTCCGGCAGGCCGAGCACGGCGAGTGGCGCGGCGGCCGGCGACCGGCTCTCGCCGACCGCACGGTCCTGATCCTCGGATACGGCGGCGTCGGCAAAGCGGTCGAACAGCGCCTGGCAGGGTTCGAGGTGGCGCGCGTGATCCGCGTTGCCTCACGGGCACGAACGGATGCCTCGGGCGAGGTGCACGGCATCGACGAGCTCAGCGAGCTCCTGCCCCGGGCCGAGGTCGTCGTCATCGGCACCCCCCTCACCGACGCCACCCGCGGACTCATCGGCGCGGCCGAGCTCGCGCTGCTGCCCGACGACGCCGTGGTGGTCAACGTGGCGCGCGGGCCGGTGCTCGACACGTCGGCGGTTCTCGCCGAGGCGGGGCGGCTGCGCTTCGGACTCGACGTGACCGACCCCGAGCCGCTGCCGGCCGACCACCCGCTGTGGACCGCCCCGGGCGTGATCATCAGCCCGCACGTCGGCGGTGCGGCATCCGCGATGGAACCTCGCATGGCACGCCTGCTGCGCCGCCAGATCGACCATCTGCTCGCCGGCGAGCCGCCGGAGAACGTGGTCTTCCGCACCTGACGCGAGCGGCGACTGCCGCCGCAGTCCCCACCCGCTCAGTGCAGTGTGCTGCCCCAGACCGCGCGGGCGCCGCTGTCGCCGATCAAGACGATGTCGATCAGGAATCCGATCGCGATGACGGCCGCGGCCACCCAGATGATCGTCGTGCCGCCCCACCGCACCACCGGCGTCAGCCGCGGGCCGAACGCAGGCCCGAGCGCCACCCGCCACCATGCCCACTCGGCGAGCGCGACCGCGAACAGCGCGATCGACCATGGCTGCAGGGTGAGGCCGCGCTCGACGTGCAGCGCGATCGCGGGGGTCGTGCCGAGGACGGCCTGAAGGTACTCCCCCGCGCTGACCGTGATCGGAGTCAGCACCAGGATGACGAGCCCCGCGATCGGCGTGACGATGCCGAGGCGGCGGCGCGCCTCGGGCCAGAATGCGTGCAGCAGCACGGCGAGCGCCGTCAGCGGGCCGCCCACCACCATCACATGGACGAGCAGAATGTGCAGGGGCAGCCCGGCGAAGGTGTCGAAGTTCACGATGACCGCACCATATCGACGCTGTTGAGGTCCATTCTGTGAAGCGTCACGTCTGTGAAGCGTCACGGCATGATGCGTCACGTCTGTGAAACGTCACGGCATGACGCGACACGACGTGAAGCTCGCGGCTTTCGGCGGATGCCCTGAACCAGAGCCCCATGCATCTCGTGTTCTGTGGTGAGGAGGTGCGGCGATGCCGAGAGGATCCACCAGCGACGATGCACTGCTGCGCGCACTGCACGACGAGCACGCGCGCCCGCTGTGGCGGTACGTCATGTCGCTCACGAGCGACGCCGCGCAGGCCGACGACATCGTGCAGGAGACGCTGCTGCGCGCGTGGCGCAAGCCGGCGGTGCTCGATCAGCGAGAGGCATCCGCTCGGGCCTGGCTCTTCACCGTCGCCCGCAACCTCGTCATCGACGACGCACGCAGCGCGCGGCGCCGACACGAGACGCCGACCGCGGCCGAATCGATGCCGGAGCCGGTCGTGGCGGACGAGACTGAACGGATGCTTGACGCCTGGCTCATCGGCGACGCGCTCGCCGGCCTCAGCGCCGACCATCGCGAGGTCATCGTGCGGGCATACTACGGCGGCCTGTCGACCGCCGAGCTGGCGGCCGAGCTCAGCGTGCCGGAAGGCACCGTGAAGAGCCGGCTGCACTACGGACTGCGCGCCCTACGGCTCGCGCTTCAAGAGAAGGGGGTGACGCGATGAGCGCCGAATCGCTGCACGAATGGGATGCCGCGTATGTGCTCGGGGCGCTGTCGCCCGAAGACCGGCGCACCTTCGAGGAGCACCTCGAGGGGTGCCCCGAATGTCGCGCGTCGATCGCTGAGCTGGCCGGCATTCCGGCGCTGCTCGGGCGGCTCCCCGCTCCGCGCGCCGTGACCGGCAGAACCGGTGAGACCGGTAAGACCGGTGAGACCGCTGTCGGCTCCGGCGTCATGCCGGTCGGGCGGGCGTCGCTCGCGCAGGCCGTGCCTGCGCCGTCGAGCGCGAGCGCGAGCGGCGAGACGCTGGCGGTCCTCGCGCACCGGGTGCGGCGCCGGCGGCTTGCCCGGCGGTGGCTCACCGCCGGAACCGCTGTGGTCGCCGCCGCGGCGATCGCCGGCGCCGTCGTCATACCGATGCGCCTCGACGCGCCGCCTCGGCCCACGGCCTCGGTCGCGCTCGCGCAGGCGGAGCCCGGCCCGCTCTCCGCGACCGTCGACCTCACGGCGAAGCGCTGGGGCACGGCACTCACGATGACGTGCCGGTACGACTCCGCGCCATCGTCGGCGGGCCCCGCGGGTGATGCAGTGGGTGCGGGGGACGCAGGGGATGCAGGGAACGCAGGGGATGCAGGGGATGCAGGCTCGACCGGGTATGCGGACTCGACCGGCCGCTACGCGCTCTACGTGACCGACGCCTCGGGCACCGCCACGCGGGTGGCCTCGTGGTCCGCGTGGCCGGGCGCGACGATTCACGCCTCGGGCGCCGTCGACCTGGCCGTCTCGCAGCTGCGCACCCTGCAGGTCCGGGACGCGTCGTCCGGCGAGGTGCTGCTCAGTTCCCCCGTGCGCTAAGCAGCGCTGAGCAGCGCTGCGCTGCGCTGCAGTTGCGGGCCCGCGCCACGCCTGCCAGAGGCGCGCGGGCCCGCAACTGTAGCGCGACGCGTCAGTCCTCGCCGATGTCCTCGTTCCAGAGGGCCGGGTGCTCGTCGATCCAGGTGCTCATCAGCTCGATGAGGTCCGGGTCGTTCACGACCGTCACCTCGACGCCGTTCTCGGCGAGCCATCCCTGGCCGCCGAGGAACGAGCGGTCGTCACCGACGACGACGCGGCCGATCCCGAACTGGCGGACGAGCCCCGAGCAGTACCAGCACGGCGAGAGGGTCGTGACCATGACGGTGTCACGGTACGACGTCTGCCGGCCGGCGTTGCGGAAGGCATCCGTCTCGCCGTGCACCGACGGATCATCGTGCTGCACCCGCCGGTTGTGGCCCCGGCCGAGCAACCGGCCGTCTCGGGTGAAGAGGGCGGCACCGATCGGGATGCCGCCTTCCGCGAGCCCCGCACGCGCCTCTTCCGCGGCGACGACGAGCATCGCGGCATCCGTCTCGTAACGCGTTTCGTCGCCCATGATCGCGTGATCAGGCGATCTCGTCCGCAGCGTCGATCCCGACGATCAGCTGGGGCTCATCGCTGAGCGGACCGCCGAGCCGCACTCGGAGCGCCCGGAACAGCACCCAGTAGATGATCGCCGCCAGCACGAAGCCGACGTAGGGCGTGATGTCGCCGACACCCGTGCTCTTCGCCACCGGTCCCACATAGAACGTCTGGTTCGAGAACAGCCAGATCGAGATCGCGCCGCCCGCGACGAGCGCGATCGGGCCGGCCCAGTTGCGATACCTCGCGGTGTCGGGCACAAGCGCGGCGATCGACGTACCCCGACGCAGGAAGCGGTCGACGAGGACGACTCCGAGCCACGGCGCGATCCAGTACGCGATGACGAGCAGGAAGTTCTCGTACCAGTCGGAGAAGTTGGCGTTGATGACGGCGGCGAGGGCGATGAAGAATCCGATCACACCGAAGCCGAGCGCGATGATCGCGCGGCGCAGGCTGAAGGGGATCTTGATGCCCGCCGCGAGGAACGACATCGCACCCGAATAGATGTTCAGCGCGTTCGCCGCGATCGCACCGACGCAGATCGCGAGCAGCGTGAGGTCCCGCAGCCAGGTCGGAAGCGAGTGCACGAAGCTGTCCGTCGGGTTGCTGCCGGGGAACAGCACGTAGACCGAGGCCGCGCCCGCGATCATGAGCACGGTGCAGCTGATGAAGTTGCCGAGGCCGGCCGCGAAGCCGAGGACCAGCTTGTTGACGTCGCGCTTCTGGTAGCGCGTGTAGTCGCTCGCGTAGGGGTTCCAGCCCGCCGCATAGCCGAACGCCGCCGAGACGGTGAGCGTGAAGCCGCCGAACGGCCAGCCCGCGCCCTTCGGGGCGTGGCCGCCGCCCACGTGGGCGAGGATCACGATCACGGCGAGGAGGAAGATGATGCCGAGCACGATCGCCGCGTAGCGCTCGAAGTGCTGCACCAGGTCGTGCCCCACGAACGCGAGGCCGACCTGCACGACCACGACGATGATGAGCGCCAGCCACGCCGGCATGCCAGTGAGAGCCGAGAGCGCGAGCGTTCCGCTCGCCGAGTTTGTCGCAAACCAGCCGAGACCCGCCATGACCGTGTTGATCGCCGCGGGCAGGATGTTGCCGCGGGTCCCGAACGCGGTGCGGCTCAGCACCAGCTGAGCGAGACCCTCGCGCGGCCCCCACGTCGACAGGATGCCTTGCGTGAGCGACCCGAGCGCATTGCCGATCACGACTGCGAGGATCGCGGCGGGCAGACTCAGCCCGAAGTAGGCGACGGCGATCAGGCCGACGTAGACGGTGGCGAACTCGAGGTTCGGCGAGCTCCAGGTCGCGAAGAGCTGCCAGGGTGAGCCGTGGCGGCGGTCCTCGGGGATCGCCTCGATGCCGCCGGCCTCCACCAGGGTCGTCGTCGGCGCTGCAGGGGTCATGGTCATGTTCGGATGCTACCGAGCGTTGGGCGTGTGCCCTATTTCTGGGCCATGACGTTTTTCTGCGGCCTGAGGCCGCACGCTCACTTCCCGGCGGGCAGAATACGCGTGAAGTGGATGCCGATCGGCTTCCACAGGTCGACCGACTCGATCGAGACGCGACGACCCGGCTCGGGCGCGGCGAGCACCTGGCCGTCGCCGAGGTAGATGCCGATGTGGTCTTCGTTGTTGAAGACGACGAGATCGCCGGCCTGTGCCTCGGACTGGGGGATCTGCGTGCCCATCGCGTCTTGCGTGGGGACGTAGTGCGCCATCTGAATGCCGACAGCGGCGTAGGCCTGCATGGTGAGGCCCGAGCAGTCGATGCCGGTGTGGCTCGAGCCGCCGAAGACGTACGGCGTGCCGATGTAGCTGAGCGCCGCCTCGACGATCTTGGCACGCGTGCCGCCCGTCGAGATCGCGTCGACGATCGCGGGCGCTGCGACCTGAGCGGATGCCCCGCCCTCTCGCGCGACGATCGAGGCGATCGCGGTCGCCATGTAGTCGACGTTCTGCATGGTCGGCGACGTCACGTTGGAGCCGACCTGGAGGATCTGCTGCGCTGTGTGCCCGTGCCCGTCTGCGACCTGGCTGCCCGGCACAGTGCCTGCGGTGGCGGGAGGAACGACCCACAGGGCCGGGACCATCGCGAATGCGCCGACGGTCGCGAGCAGGGTGCGCCGCGCGCTGCGGCGCTGCGGCTTCGGCGCGGCAGCGGCGAGCAGACTCGCGGTGTCGACCTCAGCGGATGCCTCGGGCGCGACCTGCTCGGCAAGGGGGCGGGCGCTGTGCGAGTGAATGGCCTCTTCCGTGCGGCGCACGTTCTCGGCGTCGACGCGCTCTTCGACCTGCGCCTCGGCGAGGGATTCCGCGCGCTGCTGCGCCTCGGCCGCACGCAGCCGGTCTGCTTCGGCGCGTTCCTGAGCCTCGCGCAGGGCACGGGCCTCACGGCGCGTCATCGGCTGTGCCGGGATGACAGCTTCCGGCGCGGACTCGGCGGCCACGACGGGCTCGGCGACGACAGGCACGTCTTCCGGCGCCATGACCCAGCGGCCGGCGCCCTGCACCGGGATCTCTTGGGTCTGCGGCACCGCGGCCTGGGCACGAAGCGCCCTGACTTCCGCGTCGGGGTATTCGCCCGCTGCAGCGAGTTCGACGATCAGAGCATCGAAGGCGTCAAGGGACGCGTCGACCCTCTGATCTGTCACAGCTCAAGCTCCTCACGCGGTTCGGATGGCCACCCCGTTTCAGTGCCCGGAACCGGCCGATCGAGGTCAACTCAGCGACCATATCAAAACAAGTGGGCGACCTACACGGGACCCTCCCAGTTTTGGCGCACCGCGCAACGCGGAACTCAGTCGGAGAGCTCAGTCGGGCAGCACCCGCGTGAAGTGGTACGCCACGCCGGACCACTCGCTGAGCGACTCGATCTCGACGCTACGGCCCGGCGCGGGGGCGGCGACGAGCTTTCCGTTGCCGAGATAGATCGCGACATGCTCCTCGTTGTCGAACACGATCAGGTCGCCCGGCTGCGCCTCGGCCTGCGTGATCTCGTGGCCGGCGGCGTCCTGGGTCGGCACGTAGTGCGCGAGCTGAACGCCGACCGTTGCATAAGCATCCATGACAAGTCCGGAGCAGTCGATGCCCAGGCGGCTCGCGCCACCGAACACGTACGGCACGCCGAGGTAGCTGAGGGCCGCGGCGACCACCGTTGCGCGATCGCCCGCGGCCGCACCGAGCGCCGCCGACGTCGACGTCACGGTCGCGTTCGATGCCGCGGGGGCGGCCCGGTGCAGCACCTGGGACACGGTGGGCGGCACCGCGGCGAAAGAGTCCTTGACGATGCTCGGCGCCGCAACGGTCGCGGCGACGTTGAGCGTCTGCATGTCAGCGGCAGGAGCCTTGACGGCGACGCCGACGATGCCGGCGGCTCGGGCGGCGCGGACATCCTTGACCGCGCTCGTCGCACCGACCGTCGCGGCAGGCGCGTCAGCGGACTGCGCTGACCCCGCGGAGCGGCCTGCCTGCGCTGACTGGCCTGCTTGCGCTGACTGCGCCGAGTGCGCCGACTCGGCCGAGTGGACGACGTGACCCAACGGCACCGCGGACTTGACCGCCGCCTGGGCAGGGACGGCGGCGACGAGGCATCCGGTCAGGGCAAGCGAGGTGCCGGCGAGCAGGCGTGCAGAACGGCTGCGAAGCCAGCTGTGGGCATGGCGGGGAGGCAGGGTGGATCGCATTTCGTTTTCGAGTTCGGCGGAGTGGGGGGAGAAAAACGGTTTCGACCTTCGGGGCCGTTCGGTCTTCGGGAACCATTCGGTCTTCGGGAACCGTTCGGTCTTCGGGGACCGCGGGGAACTCTATGCGGGTCATCCGGACGGGCTTCCCGGTTGTCAAGCCGCCGTGCCTGCGCGTTGCACCAGGCAGCGGCATTGCGTCGCCTTGTCGGTCTCATTCACCGGGGATTCGGAGCTTCGGGTTTGCCGGGCTGCGCTCCCGCGCGGTTGGATATGGTCATTGACCTGGGAAATCGGCGCACCGACGGCGGCGGTTCACGGCTCGGCGTCACGGTCGGTCCCCACGGCGAGCTCGGGCGATTGAGGGGAAGCTGATATGGAACTGGGAATCGACGTGGCAAACCCTGCACCCGCCTCGGAGCAGCTGCGCCAGCAGATCCTCGACCAGGTGCGCGGCGGCACCGCGGCGCCCGGCACGAAGCTCCCGACGGTCCGCCGGCTCGCGGACGAGCTCGGGATCGCGGTGAACACGGTGGCTCGCGCCTACCGGCTGCTCGAAGAGGACGGCATCGTCGAGACCTTCGGCCGGCGCGGCAGCTTCATCACGGCCCAGGGCAACGTCGTGCAGCAGCAGCTGCAGAATGCCGCGACCGAGTTCGCGCGCAGGGCGGCCGGCCTCGGGGTGACGGCAGACGAGGCCCGTGCCGCAGCCCTCGCGGCGATTCGCGCCCAGCTCGGCTGAGCGAGCCGCCTCGTCAATACAAGCTACCCAGCCAGCACGAGCCACCCAGCCACCACAGGCAACTGCGTGCGCAGCCAGTACCGCGAGATGACCCCGTCGGTCAGATGACCCCGTCGGTGAGGTCGGTGACGGCCCCGTAGCGGTGGTTCGTGATCGAGATCGACTGCTCGCGGAAGAACGGGAGCAGCTCGACGCGGCCCGACGCGGTCACGGGCGCGTCGTAGATCGCGACGTCGGGGTCGCCGCGCAGCGCACGCGCCACCGCGAGGCCGTTGCCGCCGATCAGACGGATGCGCCGCACACCGGCTCCGACCGCAGCGGGAGTCACGACGCCCAGCAGGGTGGCCGTTCCGACCACGCGTTCCGTCGGTGTGAAGGTGAGGCGACCGAGCCAGGTCTCGTCGTCTTCGATGACGAGCGGCATGTTGTGCGCGTCGAGCCACGCCGCGACGCCCTCGGGCGGCGCGATCGCGCTCGTCACGTCGACGTGAGCACGGGAAACGGATGCTGCGGCGAGCACCCGCAGCAGATCGGCGATGGTGCCGTCGGCCCCGAGACGGATGCTGACCGGCACGGGGCGGTAGCGCAGGAGGTTGCGCTCCGCCTGGAGGCCCGCGGCATCCGTCACGTGGCCGTACTCGGTCGCATACGCGATCGCGTCCGACAGGGCCGAGCGGCGCACGACGTCGAACTGCTCGAACGACATCGCGCTCTGGCCGAGCTCGATGAGCTGTTGAACGTCACGCGACAGGCCGCGCAGGTGCAGGCTGCTGCCCTGCTCCCCGCGGACGCTGCGCCAGGTGCCGAGCGGCAGCAGCGTGTTCGGACCGCCGGTCTTGACGGTCGGGCCGACGGCCGATCGCTTCCAGCCACCGAACGGCTGACGCTGCACGATCGCGCCCGTGATGTGGCGGTTGATGTACAGGTTGCCCGCCTCGACCGACCCGAGCCACTGCCCGATCTCGCGCGCGTCGAGCGAATGCAGCCCGGCGGTGAGACCGAAGTCGACGGCGTTCTGCAGCGCGATCGCCTCGGTCAGGGTGCGGGCCTGCATGATGCCGAGCACCGGCCCGAAGAACTCGGTGCGATGGGTGCGGCTGCCCGCCGCGACGCCGGTCTTGATGCCCGGCGACCACAGGCGCCCTTCCTCGTCGAGCTGTTTCGGGCGCACGAGCCACGCCTCGCCGTCGTCGAGCTCGGTGAGCGCCCACGCCAGCTTGCCGGACGCCGGCTCGATGAGGGGCCCGACGTCGGTCGAGCCGTTGGTCGGAGCGCCGACGCGCAGGCTGCGAGTCGCGTCGATGAGCTGGTGGCGGAAGCGCGCGTCGTCGGCGACCGAGCCGACGAGAATCACGAGGGATGCCGCCGAGCACTTCTGCCCCGCGTTTCCGAATGCGCTTCGCACGATGTCCGCGACGGCGAGATCGAGGTCGGCGCTCGGCGTCACGATGATGGCGTTCTTGCCGCTCGTCTCGGCGAGGAGCGCGAGGTCGGGGCGCCACGAGCGGAACAGCTCGGCCGTCTCGTGCGAACCGGTGAGCACGACCCGGTCGACGCGCGGGTCGCTGATCAGGTCACGGGCGAGGGTCGACGGCGGCTCGGGCACTGGATCGGGCGCTGCGTCGGGCGCGGCGTCACCCGTGCTCGCGGGCTCGCTCGTCTCACCGATGTCGGCGAGCACGAGCGCGTCGCGCGGAACCCCCGCGCGGTGCAGCACGTCGACGAGCACAGCGGAGCAGCGCGTGGCCTGCGGCGCGGGCTTGATGATGACACCGCTTCCCGCCGCGAGCGCGGCGAGGACGCCGCCGGCCGGAATGGACACGGGGAAATTCCACGGCGGAACCACGACGGTGAGCGCGCTCGGCACGAAGTGCGCGCCCTGCACGGTGTCGAGCTCGCGCGCGAGCGCCGCGTAATAGTGGGCGAAGTCGGCGGCCTCGCTGACCTCGACGTCGGCCTCGGCGATCGTCTTGCCCGTCTCGGCGACCATCACCTCGATGAGCTGGTCGCGGTTGCCGGCGATGGCGAGACCCGCGAAGTCGAGCACGTCGGCACGTTCGCTGCCCGGCGCCGTGCCCCAGCGCACTCCCGCCGCGCGAACGCGCGAGATCAACTGCCTGAGCTTCCGCGGCTCGGTGACCCGCGCCGCGACCGTGGCGGCGATGCCGAGGTCGCTGCCGGGTGCCCGCGACAGGATGCGCCGCGCCCACGCGCGGTTCGCCGGGAGCGACGGATCGGTGTCCGACGTGTTGCGGAAGCTGCGCCGATCGCCGCGCGCGTGCCACTCGGGCGGCTTCGCCGGCTCGAACGCCTCGGACGGCTCGGGGGCGGCGAGGGTCCACGAGGTGCCGAGCGGCAGCCCCAGCACGGCGCTCGTGAGGCCCGCGTCGCCCGCCGCCTGCCCGGCCGGATCGACCGGATTCACGCGCGGGTGGAAGAGCGCGGTCGCGTTCTCGTCCTGCCACTCGCGGCCCCGGTCTTGCTGGCGGTTGGGCATCGGCGCGACGCCCATCGGCAGCCGTTGCGCCTCGTAGCGATCCACGGCGTCGAGGAAACGGTCGCGCTCGCGCTCGAACAGCGGGGCGCCGACCGGTGACTCCGGATCGATCGCGAACATCGCCGACATGAAGTTCTCGGGGCTCGCGTTCTCCTCGAGGCGGCGCACGAGGTACGAGATCGCGACATCGAAGCGGTCGGGGGCGACGACGGGCGTGTAGAGGGTGAGGCCGCCGACGGTGCGCGCCACCGCATCCGATGCCATGCCGAGGAGCATCTCGAAATCGATCAGCTCGCGCACACCGCGCCGCCCGGCGAGCTCCCACGCGAACGCAACGTCGAACAGGTTGTGGCCCGCCACGCCGATGCGCACGGCCTGCGCGTGCTCCGGGGTCAGCGCCCAGTCGAGCAGCCGCTTGTAGTTGACATCGGTGTCGAGCTTGCTGCCCCAGGTTGCGAGCGGCCAGCCGTGCAGCTCGGCGTCGACGCGCTCCATCGCGAGGTTCGCGCCCTTGACGATGCGGACCTTGATCGGCGCACCGCCGTCGGCGCACCGCTGCTGCGCCCACTCGGTCAGGCTCTGCAGCACGTCGAGCGTGTCGGGCAGGTAGGCCTGCAGCACGATGCCGGCCTCGAGGTGCGCGAGTCGCGGATTCGAGAGCAGGCGCCGGAACACCGCGGCGGTGAGGTGGAGGTCGCCGTACTCCTCCATGTCGAGGTTGATGAACTTCGTGCGCCCGCGCGCGACCGATGTTCCGCCGCTGCCCGCCGCGACCTCGTAAAGGGGGATCAGCCGCTGCGTCAGCCGGGCGACCGTCTCGTCGAATGACCACAACTGCCGCTCGCTGCTCACGTTGCTGAGCTTGACGCTCACGTAGTCGACGTCGGGCCGCTCGAGCAGCTGACGGATGCCTGCGAGCCGGTTCCCCGCCTCCTCTTCTCCGAGCACGGATTCGCCGAGCAGGTTGAGGTTGAGCCGGACGGGCGCCTGGCTCGCCCCGCGCAGGCGCGCGAGGGCCGGCCCGAGCCGCGCCGGGCTGCTGTCGATGACGAGGTGGCCGACGAGGCGGCGCAGCGCGGCGCGCGCCGCCGGCACCACGACCCACGGGAACGCCGGGCCGAGCTGACCACCGAGGCCGATCGCTGTGCGCAACCCGCCGTGCAGTGATTCGGGGACACGACCCGCGAGCAGACGCAGATTCCGTGCGGCGACCCACAGATCGCGCGGCCGGGCCACGCCGTCGACGAATCGCACTGCGAAATCGAGACCACCCTCTTCGCGCAGCAGCTCGGCGAGGCGGCGGGCGCCGACCGTCTGCGTGGAGCCGGGCTCGGCCAGCCACGCGCGCACCTGCTCGACGGCAGTGTCGGCGATCTCGGTCAGTTCGGTCATCGCTATCTCCAGCGGTGGTCGGTGATCGTTGCGCGCGGGCCGCGGCGCTCGGGCAGGCGGCCGCTCGCGAGAATGAGGCGCACGACCCGCTGCCGCTGCCCCACCCACGGTGCGAGCAGTTCAAGCATGCCGTCGTCGTCGCAGTTCCTGTCGCCCGCGAGAGCGTGGCCGACGAAGTGCGGCACGTGGTAGTCGCCGACCGACACCTGGTCGGGGTCGCCGTGGCTGCGCTGCATCGCCTCGGCGGCCGTCCACACGCCGACGCCGCGCAGGCTCGTGAGGGCATCGGCCCGCGTCACCCGGTCGATCGCCGCCGCGCGCGCTGCGGCCTCGACGAGAGTGCGGCTGCGGGTGGGGTCGACACCGGCTCGATGCCACTCCCAGCTGGGCACGAAGCGCCACTCGGCGGCCGTCGGCGCGAGCCTCAGACGAGCCGGCATGCGCGGCTCGATCGCCGCGCCGGGAGCACGGTGGCCGAGGCGCGTGACGAGCGCGGCCCAGGAGCGGTACGCCTCGAGGCTCGTCACCTTCTGCTCGAGGATCGCCGGGCAGAGCGCCTCGAACACCCGCCGCGTCGTGGGCAGCCTGAGCCCCGGGTTGCGCCGCAGCGTCTCGACCAGGAACGGATGCGCCGCCACATCGAGCTGCGACCAGTCGTCGTCGCGTCCGAGCAGCTGCGGCACGCCGTCGATCGCCCACTCGGCGCCGGGACCCCACGCGCGCGCCCGCACGGGAGCGCCGACACGCGACTGCTCGAGGTGCAGGGTCGCAGGGCCGCTCGGCGTGTGGAAGGTGCGCCACACTCCGGCGCCCGACCACTGCGTCGTCGGGTCGTAAGGCCCGCGGCCGATGGGCGCGAGCGTGGCGCGCAGGTCGACGGGAAGAGCCGGCTCGTAGATCGTGGTGACCGGGGCGGCGGATGCCTCGTCGGCGGCGTCGAGCGCAGCATCGACCGCGCTCGAAGCATCCGTCACCAATGTCACCCGCCCACTGTATTTGGCGCGGCTGACACCGCCGCCCCGGCGCGTCGGCGTGCATCGAATACGCAGTTGTCGCTGCTCCGCGGCGCGTTTGCGCGCAACAACTCCGTTGTCGGCGCTACACCTCGCGCTGGGCCGGGCCGGTGTAGAGCGACAGGGGCCGGATCAGCGAGTTGGCGTGCTGCTGTTCCATGAAGTGCGCCGTCCACCCGGTCACGCGCGCGGCGGCGAACAGGGGTGTGAAGGTCGGAGTGTCGAAGCCGATGAGGTGGTAAGCGGGTCCGGAGGGGTAGTCGAGGTTGGGTTTGATGTTCTTCCGTTCGGCCATGGCGTGTTCCAGGGCGTCGTACAGGGCCAGCAGGTCGGGCCGGTTGTAGTGCTCGACGAGGGTGTCCAGCGCGGCTTTCATGGTCGGGACGCGGGAGTCGCCGTTCTTGTAGACGCGGTGTCCGAAGCCCATGATCTTCGCCTTGCGTGCCAGCGCGTCCTCCAGCCACGCCTCGGCGTGGTCGGCGGAGCCGATCTCGGCGAAGGTCGCCATCACCGCCTCGTTCGCTCCGCCATGCAACAGGCCCTTCAGGGCGCCGATCGCGGCCACGACGCCCGAGTGCAGGTCCGAGAGCGTCGAGGCCACGACGCGGGCGGTGAACGTCGAGGCGTTGAACGAGTGCTCGGCATACAGGATCATCGAGCGGCGGAACGCGTCGATGACGACCGCATCGGGCAGTTCGCCGAACGTCATCCACAGGAAGTTGGACGAGTAGTCGAGGTCCGCGCGCGGCGGGATCGGGTCCATGCCGTGCCGGTGCCGCTGGTCGTACGCGACGATCGCGGGCAGCTGCGCGAACAGGCGCACCGACTTGGCGTAATCGCTGCGCTCGTCCTCGGGTCTCCGGGTGCCGAACGACGCATGCGTCTCGTATGTGCCCAGCAGGCTGACCGCACTGCGCAGCACGTCCATCGGATGCCCCGACACCGGCGCCGACTCGATCATCGCCGCGATCTCCGGCGCGAGTGCCCGCTGCGCACGCTCGATCTCCTCGAACGCGCCGAGTTCCTCGTCGTTCGGCAGCTCGCCGTGCCAGATCAGGTACGCGACCTGTTCGAATGAGCAGGACGCGGCCAGCTCCTGCACGGGGTAGCCGCGATACAGGAGCGAGTTCGTCTCCTGGTTCACGGACGAGATCTCGGTCGTGTCGACCACGACCCCGGCCAGACCCTTCTTGATCTCCGGCTGGTCAGTCATGTGCTCCTCCTTGAGCGTGTAGCAGGGTGTTACTTCTCGAGCGTGAAGTTGAAGACACCGGAATCGAACGCGTTGTACCCCGCGTAGTCGATGAGGTCGTACAAATCGGCCCGGTGCTGCATCCGCGGCAGCAAACCGGCCAACGACCCCGCCGTCTCCAGCTCCTCGAGCCCCGCCAGCGCCGCCCCCATCGCCAGGCGCAGCAGCGAGACCGGCCAGATCACGATGTTCACCCCGACGTCCCGCAACTGATCCACCGTGAACAGCTCCGACTTCCCGAACTCGGTCATATTCGCCAGGATCGGCACGTCCAGGGCCGCCCGCACCGCCTCGAACTCCGCCAACGACGTCAACGCCTCCGGGAAGATCGCATCCGCCCCGGCATCCACCAGCGCTTTCATCCGGTCGATCGCGGCCGGCAGACCCGCCACGGCCCGCGAATCCGTGCGCGCCATGATCAGCAGGTTCGCATCCCGGCGCGCCTGAACCGCGGCACGGATGCGGTTGATCGCGGTCTGCTCATCCACGACCTCTTTCCCGTCCAGATGCCCGCACCTCTTCGGATTCACCTGATCCTCGATATGCACCCCCGCGACCCCCGCGTCCTCTAACTCCTGGACGCTGCGGGCCACGTTCATCGGCTCACCGAACCCCGTGTCCGCATCCACCAGCACCGGAAGCTCCGTCATCCGCGCGATCTGCCGCGCCCGGCCCGCGACCTCCGACAACGTCGTCAACCCGATATCCGGCAACCCCAGATCCGCCGCCACCACCGCACCCGAGACATACACGCCATCAAAACCCCGCTGCTGAATCAACCGCGCCGAGAGCGGATTGAACGCACCCGGAAAACGCAGCAACTCCCCACTCGACAACCGCTCCCGAAAACCCGCACGCTTGACCGCCGCCGTCGACTCCGCATACAACACGATCGCCCCTTCCTCTCGCCGTCTCTCGACGGCCTAGAACAGCCCGTCGGGCACGGATGCCTGAGCCAGGTAGCCGTAGCGGGCCACGATGTTGAGCTCGCCGAGCTCGTCGGCCGTCAGCTCGGGCAGGCGCTGGGCGACATCGAGGAACCGGTCGATCTCCGACCCTTCCAGCGCATCGGCGGCGAGAGTCCGGAACTTGCGGATGTAGTCCTCGCGTGCGAACGGCTTCGCGCCGTACGGATGCGCGTCGGCCACGGCGATCGCCTCGGCGATCGTCGAACCGTCAGTGAACTTCACCTCGATCGCGCCGCCGAACGCCTGCTCAGCAGGGTCGAGCGAGTGGTATCGCCGCGTCCACTCCGGGTCCTCGACGGTCGTGACCTTCTGCCACAGCGCCACCGTGTCGGGGCGGTGCGCCCTCTCGGGCGAGTACGAGGTGCTGTGGTCCCAGCCGCCGTCTTGCAGGGCGACCGTGAAGATATACGGAACGGAGTGATCGAGCGTCTCGCGCGACGCGTCTGGCGAGTACTTCTGCGGGTCGTTCGCGCCGGAGCCGATCACGTAGTGGGTGTGGTGGCTGGTCTTCAGCACGATCGACTCGATGCGCTCAGGGTCGTCGAAGAGCAGCGGGTACTCGTTGTGCAGCTTGCGCGCGAGGTCGATCCACGCCTGCGCCTGGTACTCGGCGGAGTGCTCCTTGGTGAACGAGTCGAGGATCGCCCGCTTCGCATCGCCCGGCGCGGGGAGCGCGACGTCGTAAGCGGCATCCGGTCCGTCGAGCAGCCACGCGATGACGCCGTCCTCGCCCTCCCAGATCGGCGTCGGGCTGGTCTGCCCCCGCATCGCGCGGTCGATCGCCTCGACGGCGACCTTGCCGGCGAGCGCAGGCGCGTACGCCTTCCACGACGAGATCGCGCCCTTCCGCGACTGGCGGGTCGCTGTCGTGGTGTGCAGAGCCTGACCCACGGCCTGGTAGATCGTGTCGGCGTCGAGGCCGAGCAGCGAGCCGATGGCCGCCGCGGCGCTCGGGCCGAGGTGGGCGACGTGGTCGATCTTGTGCGCGTGGAGGCTGATCGCGCGGGCGAGGTCGATCTGGACCTCGTAGCCGGTCGCGATGCCGCGGATGACGTCGAGGCCCGTGAGGCCGCGCGCGGCCGCGTGCTGGGCGACGGCGACGACCGGGGGGATGTTGTCACCCGGGTGCGAGT
This sequence comes from Gryllotalpicola reticulitermitis, assembly GCF_042651345.1. Classification (NCBI taxonomy): domain Bacteria; kingdom Bacillati; phylum Actinomycetota; class Actinomycetes; order Micrococcales; family Microbacteriaceae; genus Gryllotalpicola; species Gryllotalpicola reticulitermitis. The sequence goes on along the minus strand of NZ_JBHSCN010000005.1, from coordinate 1,061,267 downwards.
ACTCGGCGGCCAGGAACGTGTCGTGGAAGTCGAGCTCGCGTACGGCGACCCCGTTCGCCCAGGCGGCCCATTCGACGGATGCCCGTCGCGGCGCCCCGAAGACGGTGGAGCCCGCCCCGCCGATCGAGATGGGGTGGGCGAGCGCCTGAGCGCGGGCAGCGGCGGGCGCGGCCCGCACGAGGGATGCCGCGGCCACCGCCGCGTTGTCGATCACCCGGTTCACCACCATGTCGGCGACCTCGTCGTCGACCGCTGCCCGGTCGGCCGCGAGCTGCGCGATCTTCCAGGCCAGCTGGTCTTCCTTGGCCAGGTTCTCGTCGCTGCGATGAACCGTGATGCGATGCGTTTCCACGCGTGCCACCCTATCGAGGGGTGCCAGTGCCCGGACTCCGCGTCGTTGCCGGACTCAGCGTCGTTGCCGGACTCAGCGCCGTTGCCGGACTCAGCGCCGTTGCCGGACTCAGCTCGCGTCCTCGGCGCTCGCAGTCGGCACGATGATCGCGCGGGCGAGCGTGTGGAAGTGCAGATTGAAACCGAGGATCGCGGGGCTCGCGCCGTCGGGCACGTCGAGGGAGTCGACGTCGACCGCGTGCACGACCGTGAAGTAGCGGTGCGTGCCGGTGCCCACGGGCGGCTCGGCGCCCGTGTACGCGCGTTCCCCCAACTCGTTGCGCAGCATGACGGCACCGGCCGGCAGGCCTCTTCCGCCCTCCGCTCCTGCGTTCTCGTCGAGCGAGGTGACCGATGCGGGGATGTTGAACACCGCCCAGTGCCAGAAACCCGACTGGGTCGGCGCGTCGGGGTCGAAGACGGTGACGGCGAAGCTCTTGGTGTCGGCCGGGAATCCGGTCCAGGTGAGCTGCGGCGAGACGGAGGAGCCGCCCTGGCCGGGCGAACGGTGGAGCGTCGCGATCGGCTGCCCGTCGGCGACGGACGTGCTCGTGACATCGAACGAGCCGAACTCGCGCAGCTCGGCGAGTTCCTTGTACGGGTCGTGCCAGGTTTCGGTCATGACACGAGCCTACGGTCGGTGTGCGCGGTGCCGTCAGTCTCGCGAGCCCGCGATCGCCCCGACCGCCGCACGGTCACCGCCGGCCGCGCAGTCCCCACAGCGTGACCCGCAGCATCGCCTCGGCGACGATGCCGAGCGACATCTTCGACTTGCCGCGCTCCCGCTCGACGAAGGTGATCGGCACCTCGACGACGCTCACGCCGGCGCGCACCGCGCGATTCAGCATGTCGACCTGGAACGCGTAGCCGTGGCTCTCGACGTCGTCGAGGGCCAGCTTCTCGAGAGCGGATGCCCGGAACGCACGGTAACCCCCGGTGACGTCCCGCACGGGCAGCCTGAGGACCCACCGCGCGTAGGCGCTGCCGGTGCGCGAGATGAGCCGGCGATAGGCGGGCCAGTTCTCGACGGCGCCCCCGGGTACCCAGCGTGACCCGAGCACGAGGTCGACGGGCTCCGTGCCGTCAGCGGGCTGCGCCTTCGCCAGCAGGCGGCCGAGCTGCTCGGGCTGATGCGAGCCGTCGGCGTCGAGTTCGACGAGGATCTCGTACCCGTTTGCGACGCCCCAGTGCATCGCCTCGATGTACGCCCGGCCGAGGCCGTCTTTGCCGCGGCGGTGCAGAACGTGGACCTGATCATCGGCCGCGGCGATGGCATCCGCGATCTCACCCGTTCCGTCGGGGGACGAGTCGTCCACGACCAGCACGTGCGCCGCGGGCTGCGCGGCTCGCACACGCCCGACGATCCATTCGAGGTTGTCCCGCTCGTTGTAGGTCGGGATCATCACCAGCACCGTCAAGGTCAGTGCCGCGGTGAGGCGGTGAGTACCGCAGTGAGGGCGTGGCGGCGGCGCGTCGATCGTGGCACGCCGGAAATCCTAACCAGACGACGTGGGCGTCGAATGCATGCGACGCGCGACCGGCCCGCGGCGAAGACGCTCGCCACGGGCCGGTCGTTCTGCGCGATTTGCCGCGCGTGGTTGCGTGGGCTACCGGAGAGCGGCCGCCAGCTTGGTGAGGTTCGGCGTGCCGAGACCGGTCGCCGGGTTGAACACGGTGCCCGGCGTGCCGGTGTAGAGCAGGTTGTCGTTGCTCGTCCCCGGCGTGTTGAGCGGCGTGAAGGCAGAGCTGCGCGAGCTGGCCGACTTGTACATCGCCGCGTTCCAGAGGCCCGCACGGCCGCCGTTCACCGAGTCGATCACGGCCGATGCGCCCGCGAGCTGCGGGGCGACGAAGCTCGTGCCGCCCCAGCCGCCCTGCAGCGGCGCCTTGTTGGCCTGCGTCGCGGAGGGCTCGTAGAGCAGGTACCCGGTCTCCGGGTCGGCGTCGGTCGACAGGTCGGGGATCGCGCGGCCGGTCGCGGTGCCGTGGGTCACCTTGGGCGTCGGGTTGAAGCTCCAGTCGGTCGGCGCGGTGAATCCGGGTGCGATCTCCTGGTAGTCGGTCGGCGTGAAGTACTGCACGGCGCTGTAGCTCTGCGTGCCCGAGACGCCCTTCTGGTACGACGGGGTCGCCTGATCGACGGAGAACCCGCCGCCGTCACCCGAGACGTCCGACTCGGCGGCCTCGGCGAGCGGGATGTTGTGCTCCGCCGCCGTCACGCCGAACAGGTAGTCCCAGCCCCAGGCGCGCTCCGCGCTCACCGTGACCGGCAGGCTGAGCCCGAGCGACGCGCCGAAGGTGTGCGAGAACGGCAGCGTGGTGCCGCCGGCCGCAGTGACGTAGGGGCTCGCGGCGCTGACATCGACGGACGGATTCGTCGTGCCCGCGTCGGCGATCGCCGTGTACGCGCCCTCATCAGCCGAGGCGTCGAAGGTCGACTGACCCTGGATGGCGAGCTCGAGGAACGCCTCGTCGAACGCCGCCTCGTAGTTCGACGGCTCCTGGCCGGCGGCAGCCGCCGCTGCGATGATCGTCTCCGACTCGCCCCAGCTCGTCGAGACGCTGCCCGCGGTGTCGTCGCTCGCGGCCTGGAAGAAGGCGTCCGCGAATCCGGCATCCGTGTTGGGCGCCTGATAGACGTCGATGTTCGCGCCGGGCGCGACACCGCCCGACTGCTCGACGTCGATGTCGGTCTCGCCTGTGCCGTCCGCGTCGCTCGGAGCGCCGGGGCCGCCGTCGATGTTCTTGACCGTGACGCTGCGGTTCGTGTTCGGCAGGCCGACGATGTTCGACCAGTAGTACTGCGGCGCGCCGGGGTCGAGCGCCGCGAGCGTCACGATGCCGATCGTCTGGCCCGCGCCGTCGCTCTTCTTCTCGAGCGGCGAGAGCCCGTAGCGCGACGCGAAGTCGAGCGGCGTGTTGCACGCGCTGGAGAGCCCGGTGAGCGCGGTGCAGTCGCCGCTGTACGTGGCGGTGTCCGCGGGCGCGGTCTTGCCCTCGATGGCCGACGAGTTCTGACTGTTGCTCTCATACGGTGCGTAGTTGGAGAGGCCGAGCACGACGGCGACCGACGCGGCGACGGAGCCGGGCAGCTTCGGCGCCGCGGCCGGCGCGTGGATGGTCTGCGCCGGGTGCCCCGGCCGACCCGCCGAGCCCTTGACCGCCGGCACGTGGTACTGCTTCTGGGTGACGCTGAGCGCGCGGTTGAACTCGTCGGCGGTGCCCGTCGCGGACACGTCGATGTTGTTCGCGTAGACAGTCGTCGAGATTCCGTAGCTCTTCAGGTAGTTCGTGAGGGCCTTGACGGTGGCGTCACTCTGCCCGTACTCGGCCTTGAACTGACCGACGCTGACGAAACGCTTCGTACCGCCCTCGACCAGGGCCTCGAGCTGCGCAGCGTTCCGCTCTTTGAGCACGAAGGTCACGGCCTCCGGCGTGCTCCCCGGCGTGTTCTCGAACGGCTTCGCGCCCGGAAGCGCCGAGCCGACGACGCCCTGGGGCACCGGCGAGGGGGCCGGTGTCGCGGCCTGGGCGAGCGACGTGCCCGCGAGAGCCAGTGCCACGGCCGCGGTCGCAGCCGCCCCGATCGTCACCCGGCCGGGCAGCGCCCGACTGAAACCTGCCCGGGCGCGCCCGGAGCGAGTGGATCTCATTGTTCAGTTACCACCTTTGGCAAAAACAGCGAACGGCCGCGAAATGACGCGGCCACCAGGCGTCCCCTGCGCCCGGTGCGGATCACCATATGCCCACAAATGGGTTACGCAACAGCGACCGTGACGAGCCGTTACATGCGCGACCCATGAGCGCAACGCGAGGGTGGGCCGGCGCCGGTCGGCTTCGATAGCGTGTGGTTCATGACGCGACCGCTCTCCGGCACCCAATACGAGCTCCGCTTCGGCGATTACACCGCGACGATCGCGTCGATCGGGGCGTCGATTCGGGAGCTGAAGTATCAGGGTCGCGATCTCGTGGTGGGGTTCGACGCCGACGAGATGCGGCCCGCCTATCGCGGGGTGTCGCTTGCGCCCTGGCCGAACCGCATCGCCGACGGCCGTTACACCTTCGCGGGCGTAGAGCAGCTCGTCGCGCTCACCGAGCCCGAGCGCGGCAACGCGCTGCACGGCCTCGCCACCTGGCTCGACTTCGGCGCCATCGAGCAGACGCCGTCGCGCGTGACGCTCGGGGCGACGATCGTCGCGCAGCTCGGCTACCCGCACCGCGTGGACGTCGAGGTCGTCTTCGAGCTCGATGAGAACGGCCTGCACTCCGCGATCACGGGGCTGAACACCGGGGCGGATGCTGCGCCCTGGGGCACCGCGCCGCACCCCTATCTCGTCGCCGGCCCCGGCCTCGTTGACGACTGGACCCTGCTGCTGCCGGCCGCAGAGGTGCTCGAAGTGACCCCGGATCGTCTGCTGCCGGTGGGCGTGGCATCCGTCACCGCCGCCGGCGGCTCGGAGGGCGCGGGCGCGTGGGACTTCCGCGAGGCGCGCACCATCGGCCAGGTGTTCATCGACCATGCGTTCACGTCGCTCGAGCGCGACGCCGCCGGACGATCGGCCGTCGAGGTGCGCACTGCAGACGGGTCAGGCGTCGCGATCTCGTGGGATTCCGCGTGCCCGTGGGTGCAGGTGCACACGGCCGACAAGCCCGAGCAGCCCGAGATCAGCCGGATCGGCCTCGCGGTCGAGCCGATGACGTGCCCGCCGGATGCCTTCAACTCGGGTACGGATCTCGTCGTTCTCGAGCCCGGCGAGTCGCACACGGCCGGCTGGACGATCTACGCGCTGTAGCCCCGCGGACCGCTACCCCGCCTCGCGGAGCGCTTCGATCAGTGCGGCCGCGTGCTGCGTCGAGACGATCACCCGGTCGTAGCCCTCGGCGATCTCGGCGCCGTCGGCACGGGAATCCGCACTCTGATCGATGTCGATCACGACCGCCGGCCGCGACTTTCCCTTCACGATCAGGAAGTCCTTGCCGCCGTGGTATTTCCACGTGCCGATCGCGAGCGTCAGGGGAATCGCCGCGCCGGGCACCCGTACGCCGCGCACCCAGATCCACGGGTCCTGCGTGATGGCGACCGAGCGGATCGACTCGCGCGGAATGATGAGGTCGGTCCGGCGCAGCGCGAGCACCTTCTCGGCTGCGGACAGACGCACTTCGAGACGGTCGCGATGCACGTGCAGGTCGGCCATACGACGAGTTTAGGAGTGCGGCCACCTCGCGTTCCCGGGTCGCGCCACAGGTGCGCCGACGGGGTGCGCTCACGGGACAGCGCGAGCTCACACCGCTGCACCCTGTCGCGGTGTGTACATTGTCTTGTCGTGGCGGACCGACGGCGGACTCCCGGATCTCAGACTTCACTTCGTGAAGCCAACCGGGCGCGAATCGTCGACGCCGTCAAGAAACACGGCGGCCTGACCCAGGTCGAGCTGGCGGGGGCGACGGGCCTCAGTCCGGCGACCGTCTCGAACATCGTGAAGGAGCTCGCCGGGTCCGGCGTGCTCAACACCTCCCCGAGCACGCGCAGCGGCCGGCGCGCGATGCACGTCACCCTCGCGCACAAGCTGGGGCTCGTCGCCGGCGTCCATTTCTCGGCACGGCACATGCGCATCGCGCTGTCGGATGTCGCGGGCACAGTTGTGGCCGAGAGCCACATGCCGCTCGCCAAGGACCATCGCGCCGACAACGAGCTCGACCGCGTGATGCTGCTGCTCGCCGACCTGCTCGACTCGGTGGACGCGAGCATGGGCGAGCTGCTCGGGCTCGGCATCGCACTGCCGGCGCCCTACGATCGCCGAGCCGGCATCATCGCCCGCCGCGGAATGATGCGCGGGTGGGACAACGTCGTCGTACGCGAGGTGATGGAGCGGCGCCTGCATCGGCCCGTGTTCGTCGACAATGCGGCGAACCTCACCGCGCTCGCCGAGCTCCGGCTTGGGGCAGCGCGGGGACGCCGGGACGCCGTGGTGCTGGAGGTCGGCGACGGGATCGGAGCCGGGCTGATCACCGGCGGCCACCTCCTCTACGGGCACAGCGGGCTCGCGGGAGAGTTCGGGCACACCGTGATCCGCGAGGACGGGCCCGTCTGCCGCTGCGGCAATCGCGGATGCCTCGAGGCGATCGCCGGCGGCTCCGCGATCCTCGACTCGCTCGCCGACAACCGGGGTATCAACAAGCTCGCCGACGTGATCGTCGCCGCGATGGACGGCGATGCGGCATGCATCCGCGCGATCGGCGATGCGGGCCGCACCATCGGCCTGGCCGCCGCCAATCTCTGCAACCTGCTCGACCCCGAGCGCATCGTGGTCTCGGGCGAGCTGTCGCGTGCCGGCGAGCTGCTGCTCGGACCGCTGCGGCACACCGTCGAACGATCGGTGATCGTCGGGCGCGACGCGTGGCCGGACATCGTCCAGGGCCAGCTCGGGTATCGGGCCGCGACGATGGGCGCCGTGGCGTACGCGGTGGACCGGTTGCCGCTGCATCCAGAGCTCGATCTCGAGTCCCAGGTAGCCGCAACAAATTTGTTATGAGTCGCTTGTGTTCAAGAATTGACGCCAACAACCGGAACTGAGATGCTCGTCCAGCCGCCAACGATGGCGGACGCTATCCGGAGGTTTTTCAATGAAGATTGCCACCTTGAGACGAGCGACCGTCGTCGCGGCCGCCGTCCTCATCACCGCCACGGCGCTCACGGCCTGTTCGAACGGCTCCGGCACGAGCCCGTCCAAGGCGGGCTCGTCGTCCAGCGCCGCGAAGGCCAAGATCGGTCTGCTTCTCCCCGATGACGTGACCGCGCGCTACGCGGCCGCCGACAAACCGTTCTTCGAGGCCGCGGTCAAGAGCGACTGCCCCAGCTGCACCGTCCTCTACGCCGACGCCGATGGCGACGCCAGCAAGCAGCAGCAGCAGGCGGAATCGATGATGACCGAGGGCGTCAGCGTCCTCGTGATCGACGCGTACGACGGCGAGGCCGCCGCATCGATCGTCGCCGAGGCCAAGAGCAAGAACATCCCCGTCATCGACTACGACCGCCTCATCGACAGCCCCGACTCGGACTACTACGTGTCGTTCGACAACCAGAAGGTCGGCCAGCTGCAGGCGACCGCGCTCGTGAACCACCTGAAGAACGACCTCAAGCTGCCGGCCGGCAGCGGCATCCTCCAGGTCGACGGCTCGCCCACCGACAACAACGCCACGCAGTTCAAGGCGGGCGCCGACAGCGTTCTGAAGACCAGCGGCTACAAGATCCTCGCCGAGTACCAGGTGCCCGGTTGGGACCCGACCCAGGCGCAGAACTGGGTCGCCGGTCAGATCACCAAGTTCGGCTCCAAGATCAAGGCGATCTACGACGCCAACGACGGCACGGCGGGCGGCGCGATCGCTGCCGAGCAGGCCGCGGGCTTCGGCCCGGTCCCGATCACGGGTCAGGACGCCGAGCTCACCGGCATTCAGAACATCCTCGCCGGCAAGCAGTACATGACCGTCTACAAGGCGATCAAGCCGGAGGCCGCACAGGCGGCGCAGCTGGCCGTCGACCTGACGAAGGGCACGAAGGACACCGCGCCGACCACCACCAAGACCGCCGGTGGCGCATCGATTCCGTCGTACCTGCTGCAGCCCGTCGCCGTCACCGCGAGCAACATCGAGTCGACCGTCGTGAAGGACCAGTTCTACGGCGCCAACTCCGTCGCGCAGATCTGTACCTCGGCCTTCGCCGCAGCCTGCGCCAAGAACGGCGTCAAGTAACCCTCCCTCCTCCGGTCCGGTCGGCCCTGCACCCGCAGGGCCGACCGGACCATGAGTGGATTTCGTTCAGATCTGAAGGAGAATCCGTGACCATGGAAGCCGCCGAGTCGGCAACCCCGGTACTCGACCGCCAGCCCGTCCTGTCCCTCAAGGGCATCTCGAAAGGCTTCGGAGCGGTCCAGGCACTCACCGATGTCGACCTCGACGTCTATCCGGGCGAGGTGGTCGCCCTCGTCGGCGACAACGGCGCGGGCAAGTCCACCCTCGTCAAAGTGCTTGCCGGGGTGCACTCGCACGACTCCGGCACCATCACCTTCGAGGGCCGCGACGTGCGCATCGAGTCCCCGACCGCGTCGCAGCAGCTCGGCATCGCCACGGTGTTCCAGGACCTCGCGCTGTGCGACAACCTCGACGTGGTGTCGAACCTGTTCCTCGGCCGCGAGGTCGTCGGCGGCGTCGTGCTCAACGAGGAGGAGATGGAGAAGCGCTCCTGGGAGCTGCTTCGCCAGCTCTCGGCGCGCATCCCATCCGTTCGCATCGCCATCGCGTCGCTCTCGGGCGGGCAGCGGCAGACCGTCGCCATCGCCCGCTCGCTCATCGGCGAGCCCCAGGTGGTCATCCTCGACGAGCCGACCGCGGCGCTCGGCGTCGCCCAGACCGCTGAGGTGCTCAACCTCATCGAGCGTCTGCGCGAGCGCGGCCTCGGCGTCATTCTGATCAGCCACAACATGGCAGACGTGCAAGCCGTCGCCGACCGGGTCGCCGTTCTGCGCCTCGGCCGCAACAACGGCGTCTTCAACGTTCGCGACGTCAGCTACGAGGAGATCATCGCCGCCATCACGGGCGCGACCGACAACGTCGTGGCCCGTCGGGCATCGACCACGGCAGCTGCAGCGGCGCCCGCTGCCACGCAAGACACGGAGACCCAGGCATGACCAAGACCGAACCGCAGGACCGCACCTCGACCATGTCGCTCGCGGCGGCTGACCTGCAGGACGAGCGCCTCATTCACGCGGAGGGCCTCGGCGGCGCGATCGCCGGCTTCGGACGCCGGGTGCGCACCGGTGACCTGGGCTCGCTGCCCGTCATCATCGGCCTCGTCGTCATCTGGGCGATCTTCGAGATCCTCAGCCCCAAGTTCCTCTCCGCCGACAACCTCGTGAACCTGGCGATGCAGTCGGCGTCGGAGGGCATCATCGCGGTCGGCATCGTGCTGGTGCTGCTGCTGGGCGAGATCGACCTGTCGGTCGGATCGGTCAGCGGTGTCGCCGCCGCGATCCTCGGTGTCGGCATGACGTCGCTGCACTGGCCGATCATCGTCGCCATCATCGTCGCACTGGTCGTCGGCGCCGCGGTCGGTGCGCTGTACGGAATCCTGTTCACGCGATTCGGCGTGCCGAGCTTCGTGATCACCCTGGCCGGCCTGCTCGGATTCCTCGGCCTTCAGCTCTGGATCCTCGGCCCGCTCGGCTCGATCAACCTGAGCTTCTCGAGCTGGATCGTGCAGTTCGCGAACACCTGGTTCCTGCCCCCGTGGGTCGTGTACGCGATCGTCCTGATCGCCGCGCTCGCGATGCTGTTCAGCGACCTCTCGCGGGCGCGCCGACGCCGCGAGGCCGGCCTGTCGGTGCAGTCCCTCTCGGTCACGCTCGCCAAGGTGATCGTGCTCGCCGTCGTGCTCGGGGGCGTCGCCTGGTACCTCTCGACGGACCGCGGCACGGGCGTGATGTTCGTGTTCTTCGTCCTGATCGTCGTGCTGATGCAGTTCCTGCTGAAGCGCACGCGCTGGGGCCGCTCCATCTTCGCCGTCGGCGGTAACGTCGAGGCCGCACGGCGCAGCGGTATCAACACGACCTTCATCTACATGTCGGTGTTCATGCTGACCTCGCTGTTCGCGATCGTCGGCGGCATTCTCGCGGCCGCTCGCCTAAGCGCGGCGAGCCAGAGCGCCGGCACCGGCGACGTCAACCTCGACGCGATCGCCGCCGCGGTCATCGGCGGCACGAGCCTCTTCGGCGGCCGCGGCTCCGCATGGTCGGCCCTGCTCGGCACCGTCGTGATCGCGTCGATCTCGAGCGGCCTCACACTGATGAACCTCGGCGCGCCGCAGCGCTACGTCATCACGGGAGCCGTCCTGCTCCTCGCGGTGATCGTCGACTCGCTGTCGCGCCGCAGCCGCGCGAGCCACGGCCAGGCCTAGCCAGGAGAATTCCCGGCCGCGGCCGCCCGCCTCGGGGCCGGCTGGGCCGGCTGCGCGCTACAGTTCCGGGATCGCGCGCCTGGTACGAGAGGCGCGCGATCCCGGAACTGTAGCGCAGCGGGCCTCCGTGCGGCAGCTAGGCGGAGGGGCGGGCGGCCCCGGCCGCCCGCGCCGCGGCCGGAAGCGCCTCGATGATGCGACCGAGCGCCTCGTCGTCGTGGGCCGCCGTCACGAACCAGGCCTCGAACACGCTCGGCGGGAGCGCCACGCCCGCATCGAGCATGGCGTGGAAGAAGGGGCCGAAGCGGAAGGAATCCTGTGCCTGCACGTCCGCATAGTCGACCGCCGGCCGCTCTGCGAACAGCACCGAAAACAGGTTGCCCGCGCGCTGGATGCTGTGTGCCACACCCTCGCGGGTGAGCGCCGCCGAGACCTCGCGCTGCAAGGTCTCGCTGGCCTGGTCGAGGCGGTCGTAAACAGTGGCGTCGGCGAGGCGCAGCGTCGCGAGGCCCGCCGCGACGGAGAGCGGATTCCCCGACAAGGTGCCCGCCTGATAGACGGGCCCGACCGGTGCGAGGTACTCCATCACCTCGCGGCGGCCGCCGATGGCCGCGAGCGGCATGCCGCCGCCGATGACCTTGCCGAAGGCGGTGAGGTCGGGCAGATAGTCCACCGCGCCCCCCGGCGTCTGCAGCGCGTCGAGGCCCCAGAACCCTCTGGCCGAAACGCGGAAGCCGGTCAGGACCTCGTCGAGGATCAGCAGCGCGCCATGCTCGTGCGCGAGCTCGGTGAGCCCGCGGTTGAACCCGGGCAGTGGCGCGACGACGCCCATGTTCGCGGCCGCCGCCTCGACGATGACGGCGGCGATCTCGCCGGAGTGCGCCTCGAACGCGGTGCGCACCGCATCCAGATCGTTGTAGGGCAGCACGAGGGTCTGGGCGGCGATCGGCTCGGGAACACCGGCTGACGCGGGCAGCGCGAGCGTCGCGACGCCCGAGCCCGCCTCGGCGAGCAGCCCATCGGAGTGACCGTGGTAGTGGCCGGCGAACTTGATCAGCAGCGGGCGCCCCGTGAATCCGCGTGCGAGCCGGATCGCCGTCATGGTCGCCTCCGTGCCCGTCGACACGAGGCGCAGCTCGTCGACGAGCCCGAGCCGCTGCGGAACGCCGCTGCCGAGCGCATCACCTCGTGGGTCATCGCGCACGTCGCCGCGCGGGATCGCGACCGACAGCCGTTCGACGACCGTCTCTGCGAGCTCGGTCTCGGCGGGGGTCGTGGCGCCGAACGAGAGGCCGCGGGCCGCGGCATCCGTCACCGCTCGAACCACCTCGGGGTGCGCGTGGCCGAGGATCGCCGGACCCCACGACGCGACGAGGTCGACGTACTCGCGGCCCTCGACGTCCGTCACGTACGCGCCACGCGCCGAGGTGAGGAAGCGAGGCGCACCGCCGACCGAGCGGTACGCGCGCACCGGCGAGTTGACGCCGCCCGGAATGACGCGGCGCGCGCGGTCGAACTGGGTCTCGTTGGTGCCGGTCGTGGTCGGCGCGGTCGTGGTCAGCGCGGTCGTGGTCACTGGAGTCGGGTTCGTCACGGATGCCTCAATCGTCGATCGGAGCTGGAGGGCTTGCCGGGCTGGTGCTACCGGTCGAGCAGTCGGGTGGCCACCTCGACCGCCCAGTACGTCAGCACGGCGTCCGCGCCGGCGCGGCGGATGCCGGTCAGGGTCTCGAGAATGGCGCGGTCGCGGTCGATCCAGCCGTTCGCGGCCGCCGCCTCGACCATCGCGTACTCACCGGAGACCTGGTAGGCCCAGACCGGGACGTCGGACACGGCGGCCACCTCGGCAAGCACATCGAGGTACGCCATCGCCGGCTTCACCATGACGATGTCGGCACCCTCGGCAAGGTCGAGCGTCGCCTCGCGCAGGCCCTCGCGGCGGTTCGCCGGGTCCTGCTGGTAGGTGCGCCGGTCGCCCTGCAGCTGGCTGTCGACCGCCTCGCGGAAGGGACCGTAGAAGGAACTCGCGTACTTGGCCGAGTAGGCGAGGATGCCGACGTCCTGAAATCCGTGCTCATCGAGAGCCTCGCGGATCACGGCGACCTGGCCGTCCATCATGCCGCTCGGTGCGACGAGATGGGCACCGGCGGAGGCCTGCGCCACTGCCATCTCGGCGTAGCGCACCAGCGTCCTGTCATTGTCGACGCGGCCGGCCTCGTCGAGCACGCCGCAGTGCCCGTGGTCGGTGAACTCGTCGAGGCACAGGTCGGTCTGAATGACGAGCGCGTCGCCGACCTCGTGCCTCGCGATCTCGGCCGCGACGTTGAGGATTCCTTCGGGATCGGTCGCGCCCGACCCCACTGCATCGTGGTGCTCGGGCACGCCGAACAGGTTCACGCCGCCGATGCCGGCCTCGGCGGCCTCACCGAGCGCCGCCTTGAACGAATCGAGCGAGTGCTGCACGACGCCGGGCATGCTTGCGATCGGCTGCGCCTCGGCCGCCCCTTCGCGGATGAACATCGGCAGGATCAGCTCGGCCGGGTGCAACCGGGTCTCGGCGACGAGCCGCCGCATGGCCGGGGTTGCGCGCAGACGGCGCGGACGAACACGGGGATGCAGCACGTCACTCACCGTTCCAGCCTATGCCGGAGTGTCTGTGAGCCGCGGGGCGGCCAGGTGCGCCGGGTGGACTCGGGTGCGCCGGACGCACGGCCGGAACGCGCACCTGGGTCCATCCGGCGCATCTGGCACAGCGGAGACGCGCCGACGGGGTCAGGCGTCGAAGCGCGCCGCGTGCACGACCGCGTCGATGAGCGAGTCGGCCGAGCGCTCGGCCGCGATGAGATTCACGTCGAGACCGTAGCTGCGCGCGTCGCTCGCGGTCTGCGGGCCGATCGCGGCGATCAGTGTTCCCTCGGGGATCGGGCCGAGCTGCGCCGCGACCTGCTCGGCGACCGAGCCCGAGGTCACGAGGATCGCGTTCACGCTGCCCGAGCGCACGTCGGCCACGATCTTCTCATCGACGGGCACGCCGACCGTGCGGTACGCGACGACGGCGTCGACGATGTGCCCCATGTCGGTCAGGCCGTTGGTGAGGGTCGGCTTCGCGATCTCGGAGCGCAGGGTCAGCACGCGCAGGCCCTCTGCCCCGCCGGTCGCCTCGCGCCACTCGGCGAGCAGTCCCTTGGCCGAGTTCTCTTCGGCGGGCACGAAGTCGACGCGGTACCCGACCGCCGCGAGCGCCGCCGCGGTCGTCTCGCCGACGGCGGCCACGCGCGTCGTCGCGGGGATCACGGCCCGGTAGCTCTGCAGGACATCGACGGTGGTAGCGCTCGTCGCGGTCACCCAGTCGTATTCGCCGGCGGCCAGTCGCTCGAGCGCACGCGTCACGGTGCCCGCGTCGGCAGCGGGCGCGAAGTTGATCATCGGCGCGATCACCGGCTGGGCGCCCTGGGCGCGCAGGTCGGCCGCGACGGTGTCGCCCCACGGGCCGCCGCGCGGCACGAGCACCCGCCACCCGGCGAGCGGTTTCTCGGCAATACGGGCTTCGGTCATGCGAGCTCCTTGGCGCCGAGCGACAGCAGCTCATCGACCGCACGCTGCGAGACCTCGGCTGCGGCGGCGAGCAGATCGGCGGCGGACTGGGAATCGAGCACCGCGGCGTGGTTCGCCGTGAGCTTCGTCGAGCCGTCGGTCGCATAGACGGATGCGGTGAGGAACAGCATGCCGTCGTCGACGATCGCGCTCGTCGCGACGGGCGCGGCGCACCCGGCCTCGAGCCCGGCCAGAACCGCGCGCTCGGCGGTGACCGTCGCGCGCGTGGTCGAATGGTTCACCTTGTCGAGGCCCTTGGCGAGCGCACGAGCGAACTCGGCTGATCGTGCGAGATCGGATGCCTCGCCCTCGCGCACCTCGATGGCGAGCGCCCCCTGGCCCGGCGCGGTGGGCCAGTCGGAGAGAGCGAAGCGCTCAGTGACGGCCTCCGCCCGATCGAGCCTGTCGACGCCCGCAGCGGCGAGGATGACCGCGTCGACGTCACCGGAGGCGACGCGCCCGATGCGCGTGTCGATGTTGCCGCGGAAGTCGGCGACGACCTCGAGGTCGGGGCGCACGGCTTTCAGCTCGGCGATGCGGCGCGGCGATCCCGTGCCGATGCGGCTGCCTGCGGGGAGCGCCTCGAGCGTGAGGCCGTCGCGGGCAACGAGCACATCACGAGCATCCGCCCGCTTCGGCGTCGCCGCAATGACCAGCCCGGGGTACGCCGCGGTCGGCAGGTCTTTCAAGGAGTGCACGACCACATCGATGTCGCCTGCGATCAGGGCCTCGCGCAGCGCCGTCGCGAAGACGCCTGTGCCGCCGAGGCTCGCGAGGTTCGCCTTCGACGTGTCGCCCTGCGTCGTCACGGTCACGAGCTCGTACTCGAGACCGGCAGCACGGCCGAGCTCGCGCGCGGCCTGTTCGCACTGCGCGAGCGCGAGCGCACTCCCCCGCGTTCCGACGCGGATCACAGCACTCATCGGGCTATCGCCCGGCACACGCCGCCGGCGGCCTCAGTGAACGTACGGCCACTACTCATCGCGCAGCTGCTTCAACCTCGAGATAAGAGCCGACGGTCTCGTGGTCGGGCCACGGGCCGAGCGGGGTGAGGTGCGGCCGCTGCTCGATCGGCACGTCGTTGAGGCGCTCTTCGATCAGGTCGACGAGGCCGGCGACGAACGCCGGGTGAACACCCGAGGTGGGAACGCGCTCGAAGCCGAACCCGGCCTCCTCGGCGCTCGCCTTCGCCTCGTTGTCGAGGTCCCAGAGGACCTCCATGTGGTCGCTCACGAAGCCGAAGGGCACGACCACGACGGCGGTCGTGCCGCCCTCGTCGTGCAGGTCGGCGATCACGTCGTTGATGTCGGGCTCGAGCCACGGCACGCGCGGGTCACCCGACCGGGACTGGTAAACGAGCTGCCACGGGATGCCCGGCGCCGCGTCGCGCGAGATGACCTCGGCGACGGCGCGGTGCTGCGCCTCGTAGGCGCCGCCATCGCCGAACTCGGGGCCCGATGCCTTGGCGGCCGCGGTCGGAATCGAGTGGGTGGAGAAGAGGATGCGAATAGCGGATGCCTCGTGCCCGGCATCCGTCAGCCGCTGCACCGCCGCCCGCGTGCCGTCGATCAGCGGCGTCACGAACCCGGGGTGGTCGAAGTACTCGCGCACCCGATCGATCGACGCGCGGTCGCTGAGGTCGTTCGCAGCGAGGGCCTTCTCGAAGTCCTCGCGGTACTGGCCGACACCCGAGTAGCTCGTGTACGCGCTCGTCACGAGGGCGAGGAGCCTGGTGTGGCCGTTCGCCGCGGCCTCGGCCACGGTGTCGGCGAAGTACGGCGCCCAGTTGCGGTTGCCCCAGTACACCGGCAGCTCGATGCCCCGCTTGGCGAGCTCGGCCTCGAGAGCACTCTTCAACGCGCGGTTCTGCGCGTTGATCGGGCTGACGCCGCCGAAGTGACGATAGTGATGGGCCACCTCTTCGAGGCGGTCGTCTGGCACACCGCGGCCGGCGGTCACATTGCGCAGGAACGGAATGACGTCGTCCTGCCCCTCAGGGCCACCGAAACTCGACAGCAGAATGGCGTTGAAATGCGTCAAATCACAACCTCCGGAATGTCCGCCGTGGCGATGCGCCGGCCGGTGAAGAACGGTACCTCTTCGCGTACGTGCAGGCGCGCCTCTGTATAGCGCAGCTCACGCATCATGTCGACGAGGTCCGACAGCTCGTCGGCCTCCATCGGCAGCAGCCACTCGTAGTCGCCGAGCGCGAACGCGGCGACCGTGTTGGCCAGCACCCCGGTGAAGGCCGCACCCTTGCGACCGTGATCGGCGAGCATGCGGCGCCGGTCGTCATCGGGAAGCAGGTACCAGTCGTAGCTGCGGTTGAAGGGGTAGACCGTGATCCACTGCTTGGCGTCCTTGCCGCGGAGGAATCCCGGAATGTGGGCCTTGTTGAACTCGGCGGCGCGGTGGACGCCCATGGCGTTCCACGTCGGGAGCAGGTCCTTGAGCAGAGCGGTGCGACGCAGTTCGCGCGCAACGGCCTGCAGCTCTTCGGGGGCAGGCCCCCAGATCCAGAACATCAGATCGGCGTCGGCCTTGAGACCCGACACGTCATAGAAGCCGCGCACGGTCACGCCGCGATCTGCGGCCCGGGCGACGGCGTCGTCGAGTTCGGCGGCATCGGCGGCAGATGCTGCGGAAGGGTGCCGCGGATCACGACGCAGCACGACCCAGAGTGTGTAGCCATCGGGCTGCGCGTTCGGGTCTGATGCGTCGGCGACGGAAGGAGCGGATGCCGCCCCCGGTGCTGCCGAGTTCGTCATGGCCTCCAGTCTCACCCGCAGAGGGCCTTGCGCAAAAATCGGGAAGCGTTTAGGGGCGTCACATTCAGGTAACTCTGTGTGTGCGTTCGGCTCCGTCGGGGCATTCATCGAATAAATGCACGTATCTGCGCGTTAGTGAAAGTGTTATGACCTCGGAACGTACCCCTCGTCCGACGGCCCGTCGGAGCCGTCGGCGCAAGAACATCGAATTCGTCGAGCATCTGAGCGGCCAGGAGCAGATGCTGCTCACCTTCCCGTGGAGCAGGAATCTGACGCCGCCGGAGCGGGAAGAGTTCGCGGAAGCGCTCGCGCACCACCCCAGCTCGTTCAGCAATGCCCAGCTGGAGGCGCTGATCGTCTCGTGGAAGCATCGCGCCGAGCGCTCGGTCGCCACGCGCCGCGCCGCTTAGCCCCTGGCCGCGCAGACCTGAGCCGCGCGGACCCGTGGCCGTCAGACCGGACTCGCGCTACAGGTACAGCATGGCGCGCCAGGTACGCGAGGCGCGCGGTGCCGTAGCTGTAGCGCAACGGACACGCGAGGTCACGTGAGGTCACGCGAGGTCAGGCGCGAGCGGCCCACTCCGCCGCGGTGATGGCGTAGATGGCGACGTCGTGCCATTCGCCGTCGACGATCTCGCGCTCTTTCAGCAGCGCCTCCTGCCGCATGCCGTGAATACCGCACAGGCGAGCGGATGCCTCGTTCCGCGCGTCGAGTTCGGCATAGACACGGTGCGCGCCGAGCTGCCCGAAGGCGAGGTCGAACACGGCCTTGGTGGCCTCAGTGGCGAGGCCGCGCCCGTGGATCGCGGGGTGGAAGACCCAGCCGATCTCGAACTGTGCATTGCGAATGCTCTTGGCGAAGAGCGCCACGTCGCCGATCTCGCCGCCCTGCGAGCCATCGGCCTTCTTGAACTCGACCGCCCAGGCGAGACCGTCGCCCTTGGCGGTGATGCGCGAGGTGGTGACCAGGCGCTTGGAGACCCGGCCCTCGCTCTGCTCGTCGTCGTGGTCGCGCACCTCCCAGCGGAGGTACTTGACGACCTTCTTCGCGAGCGCGAAGTCGCTGTGCGCCGCGGTGGCCTCGTCGATCGTGAGGGGCCGCAGGACGAGACGGTCGGTGGTGACGATGCAGGCGTCGAACGGAACGGTCGCCGGCGAAGGCTGGTCGACGATGTCGGTCATGGCTGTGGTCCCCTCCCCGATGGGCCGGGCCCTACACCCTACCCACGACTCAGCCTAGGCGGTTTCGCGACCGTGCTCCGCCACGTTGCCTTCCGCAACGAACGGCTCCGCGGCCGGCCGCGCTGGGGTCGCAGCGTCGACACCGAAGACGGCCTCGACACCCTCGACGAACGCCTGCGCATCACCGTCGCGCGCCAGCTCTCGGGCCTTGACGCTGGGGGTGTGCAGCATGACGCCCACGAGGTGGCGCAGGGCGCGCTCGATGTCACCGGATGCGTCGCGCTTCGAGTTGCGCGCGATCTCCGCCTCGAGCTGGCCGAAGACGTGCTTGCGGAGCGCGACCAGGGCGGGCTCGACCTCACGCTCGGCGGACTTCGCGGCGAACTCGGCGGCGGCCGCGCCGACGATGTTGCGCGCGTCGTCAGTGGCGTTGAGCTCTTCGAGCGGGGCGTGCAGCGAGATGGTCTCGAGGTCGAGCAGCTCGACCCGCTGGACCTCGGCGACGGCCGGCTCGACGTTGCGCGGCAAGCCGAGGTCGACGATGAGCAATGGCGCCTCGGACGAGGAATCCGCGCCATCGCCCCCGACCGCCTCGTCGACGATCGCGCGCGTCACGACGACCTCGGGTGAGACGGTGCAGGTGATGACGAGATCGGCGTCGGCGATGGCCTCGGCAAGACCCTCTACCGGCACGGGCTCGATCGCGTGCTTGAGCGCGAACACTTCGGCGCGCCCGGTGCGGCTCCACACGGAGACGTCGGACACTCCGCGGTCGCGCAGTGCGGCGAGCGAAGCCCGCGCGTAGCGGCCGGTGCCGACGAGCACGACGCGCACCTGCGACCAGTCCGCGAAGCGGCTCTCGGCGAGGTCGAGCGCGAGACGCACCATCGACCGGCCCTGGGTCATCAGCCCGGTGGAGTTCTTGACGCCGCGGCTCGTACGGCTCGCGACCTGGAACAGGCGCTCGAGGTCGTGGGTGACGGCACCCGCGTGCCGGGCGCTCGTGTAAGCGCGGCGTACCTGGCCCGCGATCTCGCCCTCGCCGACGACGACGGACTCGAGGCCGCTGGACACGGAGAAGAGGTGGCCGGCGACAGCGTCGCCCGCGATCAGTTCGCTGCTCGTGGTGAGCTCGGCCGAGGCGACGCCGGCGGCATCGCTGACCAGCTCGATGAGGCCGGCAGCGGCCTGCTCGCGCAGTTCGAGGGCGTCGAGATCGACGTCGAGATAGGCCTCGAACCGGTTGCAGGTCGCGAGAACGACCGAGCCCTTGACAGCGGGCTTGGTGCGGATCGCCTCGGTGACGGCCTGCGCACCGCGCTCAAGGCGGTCGAGCAGGTCGAATCCCGCGGTGCGGTGACTCGAAGTGAAGCAGAACAGCACGAACGTGGATTCTACGTTGCTTGCCTATGAAACGGCCGCGGCCCGTCCCCGCGCGCGGGCCGTGCGCCCGCTCCCAGCATGCGCTGGGACGTGCCTCTGGAAGAATCGGCTCGTGACCTCCGCTGCGCCCGTCGCTCCTCTTATCTCCGCATATCGAGGGGTGCGCCCTGCGACCACTCCAGTGTGGTTCATGCGGCAGGCGGGCCGGTCGCTGCCCGAGTACCGCGAGCTGCGCATCGGCCACTCGATGCTCGACGCGTGCCTCGAGCCCGAGCTCGCGGCCGAGATCACCCTGCAGCCGGTCCGTCGGCACGGCGTCGACGCGGCCATCTTCTTCAGCGACATCGTGATCCCGCTCAAGCTCGCGGGCGTCGGTGTCGAGATCGTCGCCGGGCGCGGTCCCGTTTTCGAGAAGCCAGTGCGAACGGCGGCGGATGTCGCGGCGCTGCCGACCCTCACCGTCGACGATCTCGCGCCCGTGGCGGCCGGCGTCGCCCGCACGGTCGAGGGGCTGAGGGCGATCGGCGACGGCACGACCCCGCTGATCGGCTTCGCCGGAGCGCCGTTCACGCTGGCGGCGTACCTCGTCGAGGGCGGCCCGTCGAAGGAGCACCTCGCGGCTCGCACGCTCATGCACGCCGACCCCGACGCGTGGGCGGCGCTGATGGCATGGGCGGCGGATGCTTCGGGGCTGTTCCTGCGCGCCCAGGTGCTCGCCGGAGCCTCGGCCGTGCAGCTGTTCGACTCGTGGGCCGGCTCGGTCTCGCTGGCGGACTACGTGACCCGCGTCGCGCCGGCGTCTGCGCGGGCGCTCGGCCACGTCGCCGATCTCCATGTCGAGGTTCCCGGCGAGCCGGCGGCGCGCGGCGACCAGGCCGGGGACCAGGCCGGGGACCAGAAGGTCAGCATTCCGGTGCCGAAGGTGCACTTCGGCGTCGGCACCGGCGAACTGCTGCCCGCCATGCGCGACGTGGGCGCCGACGTGGTCGGCGTCGACTGGCGGATTCCCCTCGATGAGGCCGTCCGCCGCCTCGGAGGCGCCGTGCCCGTACAGGGCAACATCGACCCCGCACTGCTCGCGGCACCGTGGCCCGTGCTCGAGGCGCACCTTCGCGACGTGCTCGCGCGCGCCGCGGCCGCACCGGCGCACGTGCTCAACCTCGGCCACGGCGTGCCGCCCGAGACCGACCCAGGCGTCCTCACCCGCATCGTCGACTTCGTGCACGGACTGACCCAGTGACCGACGAACACGACGCACGCGACGCGCTCGCTGGGCTGATCAATGACGACCCGACGCGCATCGTGGTGATCGGCGGCGGCCTCGGGGGGCTGGTCGCGGCGCGCGATCTCGCGCGCCCGGGCTTCGAGGTGACGCTGCTCGAGGCATCCGATCGGCTGGGCGGGTCGGTGCAGCGCATCGATCTCGCGCTAAGCGACGGCAGCGCGCTCACCGTCGACGCCGGCGCCGAGAGCTTCGCGACCCGCGGCGGTCACGTGGCGACGTTCCTCGAGGAGCTGCACCTGAGCGGCGAGGTCGTGCAGCCGAATCCCGCCGGAGCGTGGCTGCAGCTGCCGGGCAAGGCGATCCCGATGCCGAAGGGCGGCATGCTCGGCATTCCGGTGTCGCCGCTGTCGAGCGAGGTGATCGGCGCGATCGGCTGGCCAGGGGCGCTGCGCGCCTACCTCGACCGTCTCCTGCCGCCGATGCGGATCGGGCAGGAGCACAACCTCGGCCGCCTCGTGCGCCGGCGCATGGGACGCGCCGTGCTCGAGAACCTCGTCGCGCCGGTGACGACGGGTGTCTATTCCGCCGCACCGGATCAGCTCGACGTGGCCATCGCCGCCCCCGGGCTGAACCCGGCGCTGACCCGCACCGGCTCGCTGTCCGGCGCCGTGGCCGAGCTGCGCGCGGGCGGCCCGTCGCGGGCCGGGTCGGCCGTCGGCGGCCTCGACGGCGGCATGTGGCGGCTCGCCGAGGCGGTCGCGACGGATGCCTCGCGCCGCGGCGCCGTGGTGCGCACCGGCGCGCGCGTCACCGGCCTCTCGCTCGGTGAGGGCGGCACCCGCTACCTCGTACAGGTCGAGGGCGATCCCGCGCCGATCGAGGCCGACGCGGTGCTCGTCGATGCTCCGTCCGCCGAAGCGCTGCCGTTGCTGGCATACGTGTCGCCCGAGCTCGACGCTCTCGCTCGCGCCGACTGGCCGGAGGCGACCAGCGTCGAGCTCGTCACGCTCGTGCTCGACGCCCCTGCGCTCGACGCCGCGCCGCGCGGCACGGGCCTGCTCGTCTCCGACCGCGTCGACCCTGCGTTCGTCACGGCGAAGGCGATGACCCACATGACCGCCAAGTGGTCGTGGCTCGCCGAGCGGCTGCCGGACGGCCGGCATGTGCTGCGCCTCTCCTATGGCCGCGCGGGCCGCGTGAACGAGAGCACGACGCTGTCCGACTCGGAGCTGCGCACCCGCGCGCTGGCGGATGCGTCGGCGCTCACCAACATTCCGCTCACGGAATCCCAACTCGTCGGTTTCGCGCGGGTGAGCTGGCGCAATGCGCAGCCCCTCGCAGCAGTCGGACAGCGCGAACGGCTCGCCGCACTTCAGTCCGCGGTCGAATCCACTGTTGGACTCGAGGTGACTGGCGGCTGGATTGCGGGTACCGGTATGGCATCCGTCATTCCGCACGCGAGGGAGGCGGCGGCGCGGCTGCGTGGGCTACGCTGGCGAAAGCTGACCGAAACCAAGTCGCGAACCGATTGACGAGCGACCGTCACCTGACGGCTGAGATCAGAGGATCACGGGGGTGTCATGATGAAGGGCAGACTGCTTTTCGCGGTAGGACTAGCCGCCGGGTACGTGCTCGGAGCACGTGCCGGGCGTAAGCGGTATGACCAGATCGCGGCCGCGACCAACAAGGTCTGGCAGAGCGAGGGCATCCAGAAGCAGGTCCACGCCGCCGAGGACTACGTCGCCGAGAAGATCGGAGATATTCCCGGCGCGGTATTCGACGGGGCTCGCAAGGCGGCGACCGGCGCGATCAACGCGGTCCAGGCGAGGACGACCGGCAAGAGCACGAACGGCCGCGTCTACGGCACGTCCGGCGCTCCCGCTGCGAAGGCGACCCAGGTCGCCGCGGCACGCGCTGCCGCGGCCGAAGCCGCAGCGGAGACCGATTCGACGTCCGAACCGCTCAACGGCTAGCGGCGCGAGAACATGGCACAAGGGGCACGTTCTCTTCCGGAGCTCGTCAGCGAGCTGCCGCAGCTGTTCATCGCGCTTCTGCGCGCGGAGCTCAACCAGCTCAAGGCCGAGCTCATCGCGAAGGCCAAGGTCGCCGGCATCGGCATCGGCCTGCTGCTCGGGGCCGCGGTCATCGGGCTCCTGCTCGTTCCGGTGCTGATCACCGCCGCGATCCTGGCGTTCTGCCTGATCGTGCCGCCCTGGGCGGCGGCGCTGATCGTCGCAGGCATCCTGCTCATCATCATCATCGTGCTGGTGCTGATCGGCATCCGCTTCCTGAAGCGCATCGGCTCGGCCACGCCGAAGCAGACGATCACGAGCATCAAGAGCGACGTCGACGCCGTCAAGGGAGTGGGCGACTATGACTACTGAGCACCAGCCCCCGCGCGACGCCGCGCGACCGCAGCAGAGCGACCTGCCGCGCGAGACCGAGGTCGAGCGCGCACGCGCCGAGCTCGTCTCGGCTCTTCAGGAGTTCGAAGACAAGATCAACTTCCCGAAGCGGATTCGCCGCATGTGGGACGAGGAGCCGGCCAAGGTCTACTCGGCCATCGGCGTGGTCGGCGCGGCCATCGGCGGCGCAGTCACGCTGATCGTGGCCCTGCGCCGCCGCCACTAGGCTCAGGCGCCGGCCAGGCGCTCCGCCAGGTAGGCGCGCAGGCCGGCGACCGGAATGCGCTCCTGCTGCATCGTGTCGCGGTCGCGGACCGTCACCGCGTCGTCCTCGAGGGAATCGAAGTCGACCGTCACGCAGTACGGCGTTCCGATCTCGTCCTGCCGGCGGTAGCGGCGACCGATCGCCTGCGTCTCGTCGTAGTCGACGTTCCACTCGCCGCGCAACTCGTCGGCGATGCGCTGGGCCAGCGGCGTCAGCGTCTCCTTCTTCGACAGCGGCAGCACGGCCACCTTGAACGGCGCGAGGCGCGGGTCGAGGCGCAGCACGGTTCGCGTCTCGGTGCCGCCCTTCGCCGTCGGCACCTCCTCCTCGTCGTACGCCGAGAGCAGGAACGCCATCAGCGAGCGGGTCAGTCCGAACGACGGCTCGATGACGTAGGGCGTCCAGCGCTCGTTGCTCGTCGGGTCGAAGTACGACAGGTCACGGCCGGACACACCCGCGTGGCTCTTCAGGTCGAAGTCGGTGCGGTTCGCGATGCCCATGAGCTCGCCCCACGGCTCGTTCTCGAAGCCGAAGTCGTACTCGACATCGATCGTGCGGTCGCTGTAGTGCGCACGATCGCCGTCGGGAACGTCGAAGAGACGGATGCTGTCGCGCGAGACCCCGAGGTCGACGAACCAGTTCACGCACGCCTCGACCCACTTGTCGAACCACTCCGGTGCTTCGGTCGGCGGCACGAAGAACTCGATCTCCATCTGCTCGAACTCGCGGGTACGGAAGATGAAGTTGCCCGGAGTGATCTCGTTGCGGAACGCCTTGCCGATCTGGCCGACGCCGAACGGCGGCTTCTTGCGGCTCGTCTGCAGCACGTTGAGGAAGTTCGTGAAGATGCCCTGCGCGGTCTCGGGCCGCAGGTACGCGAGACCCGACTCGTCTTCCACGACACCGAGGTAGGTCTTCAGCATGCCGTTGAACTGGCGGATCGGGGTCCACTGCCCGACGACCTTAGGGTTGTCGGGGTCGGGAACGTCGTCGAGACCATTGACGGGCGGGTGACCGTGCTCCTTCTCGTACGCGTCGAACAGGTGGTCGGCGCGGTAGCGCTTGTGCGTCACGAGCGACTCGGTGAGCGGGTCGTTGAAGGTGGCGAGGTGACCGGAGGCCTGCCACGTCTTCGGCGGCAGGATGACCGACGAGTCGAGGCCCACCATGTCACCGCGGCCACGCACAAAGGTCTTCCACCACTGCCGCTTGATGTTCTCTTTCAGCTCGACGCCGAGGGGGCCGTAGTCCCACGCCGAGCGCGTTCCGCCGTAGATCTCGCCCGACTGGAACACGAAGCCACGGTGCTGCGCGAGGGCGATGACGGACTCGAGGCGGGACTGTTCTGCCATGGAAGCGGTCTCCTGGAGGGGATTGCGAGAGGGGGATCCGGTCAATCCTACTTGGCGCCCAGAGAGCAGCTTCGGGCGCCCGCCACGGGCGCAGGTCCATTTATGCTTTCAGGGTGAAATCGACCGCGGAGCGCCGTGCGCGGCACGCCTCCGCGTCGCAGGGGCGACACCGCGGCGAGACGACGTCGGACAGCTTCGAGCGGGGCTTCGCGGCCCTGGCGGAGCTGGCGCTCGCGGGGGTGCAGGTCTCGGCACGGGCCGTCGATCTGGCATCCGATCGCGTTCTGCTGTCCGTCGACGACCACGTCGTGATGCCGACCGCATCGATCGGGAAGGTGCTGCTGCTCATCGAGGTTGCCGCGCAACTCGAGCAGCGGCAGTCGGCCGGATTCACCCTGCTTGACCGCGAGACGCGCGACGCGGTCGGCGAGTCCGGCGTGTGGCAGCACCTCGCGGTGCCCTCCCTGCCGATCGCCGACCTCGCCGCGCTCGTCGGGGCCGCCAGCGACAACCTCGCCACCAACGTGCTGCTGCGCCGCATCGGGCTCGACGCGGTCAGCGCGCGCACCGAGCAGCTCGGCCTGACCCGCACCGCGCTGCTCGACCTCGTGCGGAACCACCGCGGGCCTGACGACGCGCCGCAGCTGTCCGTCGGCTCGGCCGCGGAGCTCACCTGGCTGTTCGGCGCCCTCGCCCGCGGCAGCGTCGTCGACCGCGATGTCAGCGAGCGCGTCGTGCAATGGCTCTCGCTCAATGCCGACGTCACGCTGGTCGCGGGCGCCTTCGGGCTGGATCCGTTCGCGCACCGCGGCGCGGATCACGGCATCATGCTCATCAACAAGACCGGCGCCGACGTCGGCGTGCGCAGCGAGGTCGGCGTGCTGCGCGGTCCGCGCGCCGGAGTCGTCTATGCCGTCTCGATGTACTTCGACGACTCCGAACTCTCGTCGCGGCTGCGCGTCGTCGAGGGCATGCGCACGATCGGCCTCGACCTGCTCGAGTACGTGTACTGAGTTGGTCGTTACGGGGCTACCCCGCGCTACCAGATCGTGACGCGGCTCGCCTCGGGCAGGTACAGAGCATCGCTCTCGTGCACGTCGAAGGCCTCGTAGAACCCGGCGATGTTGCGCACGATCTGGTTGCAGCGGAACTCGTTGGGCGAGTGCGGGTCGATCGTCAACAGACGGATGACTTCGGCATCGCGCCCCTTCTGCTGCCAGGCCTGAGCCCAGGAGAGGAAGAACCGCTGCGCGCCGGTCAGACCGTCGATCACCGGGGGCTGCGCGCCGCCGAGCGAGCGCACGTAGGCCTTCCACGCGATGCCGAGGCCGCCCAGGTCGCCGATGTTCTCACCGATGGTGAGCGCGCCGTTGACGTGCGGCGAGCCGGCCGGAAGCTGCGCGGGCGTGAGCGCGTCGTACTGCGCGATCAGCGCCCCGGTCAGCTTCTCGAACGCGGCGCGGTCAGCATCCGTCCACCACGACACGAGTCGGCCGTCACCGTCGAACTTCGAGCCCTGGTCGTCGAATCCGTGCCCGATCTCGTGCCCGATGACCGCGCCGATGGCGCCGTAGTCGGCCGCCGCGTCACGATTCGGGTCGAAGAACGGGTACTGCAGGATGGCTGCCGGGAACACGATCTCGTTGAAGCCCGGGTTGTAGTACGCGTTGATCGTCTGCGGCGTCATGAACCACTCATCGCGGTCGATCGGCTTGCCGATCTTCGCCAGTTCGCGGTTGAACTCGAAGGCCGCGATGGCACGCACGTTGCCGATCAGGTTCGCGGGGTCGACCGCGAGCTTCGAGTAGTCGCGCCACTTCGCCGGGTAGCCGATCTTGGGCGTGAACTTCTGGAGCTTCTCGAGCGCGCGCTTCTTGGTGTCCTCCCCCATCCACGGCAGCGAGCGGATGCTGTCGCGGTACGCCGCGATCACGTTCGCAACGAGGGCGTCCATCTGCGACTTGGACTGCTCAGGGAAGTGCCGCGCGACATACTCGCGACCGACCGCCTCGCCCATGCCGCCCTCGACGAACGACACTCCGCGCTTCCACCGCTCGCGGATCTGCGGGGTGCCCGTCAGCGTGTGGCCGTAGAAGTCGAAGTTCGCGTGCACGAAATCCGAGCTGAGGTACGGCGCCCGCGCGTGGATCGCCTGCCACGCGAGCCAGTCCTTCCACGCGGGAAGGTGCTTGACCGTGAGCAGGCTCGCGAGCCCGACGGTGAACGACGGCTGCCGCAGCACGAGCTCGCGGAACGTGCCGTGGGGCGCCTTGAGCGCGTCGCGCCACACCTGGAGGTCGGCGCCGTCCCCGGCGGCGAGCGCCGCGAGGGCATCCCACTTGTAGAGGTTGTAGGTCTTCTCGCTGTCGCGCGACTTGACGTTGTCCCAGTGGTGCTTGGCGAGCTGGGTCTCGAGTGCGAAGACGTTCTCGGCCCTGCGTGCCGCATCCGCCAGCCCGGCGAACTCGAACATCGACTGCACGTGCGTGACGAACGCGCGACGCACGCCCGCGAAGGTCTCGTCCCGGTAGTAGCTCTCGTCGGGCAGCGAGAGGCCGCCCTGCTCGAAGAACACCAGGTAGCGCGTGGGGTCGCCCGGGTCATTGTCGACGAATAGCTGATAGAAGCCGCCGACGCCGATGCGCTCGAAGTGCGCGAGCGTCTCGAGGAACTGCGGGATCGAGTGCACGTTGTCGACCATCGCGAGAGAGCTCGACAACGGGCGCGCGCCGAGCTCCTCGATGCGCTCGGTGTCCATGAAGCTCGTGAACAGGTCGCCGATCTTGCGGGCCTCGGTGCCGACGGCCGCGCTCTGCGACTCGTCGATGATGGTGCGCACCGCCTTCTCGGCTTCTTCCGCGAGCTGGTAGAAGCTGCCCCAGCGCGCCTTGTCGGCGGGGATCTCGGTGCGCTCGAGCCACTTGCCGTTGACGTGCCGGAACAGGTCGTCCTGCGGACGTGTCTGCGGGTCGAGTTCGTCGAGGGTGATGCCGGACGCCGCGGCGACGGCGGGGGCGGATGACTCGGTCATTCACCCCACACTAGCGACGCGGTTATGAGGAAGCCGAGTGGCCTGCTCCGCCGAGGTAGGCACGGATGATGTCGTCGAATGAGGTCTCGGGTTCGAGACCCAGCGCCGTCGCCCGCGCGGGGCGAAAGCGTGCCGGCCAGCTGGTCACGATCGCGGCGATGGCGTCGTCGTGGGTCCAGTCGACGAGGGCCGCGACCTCGGTCCCCGCGACGCGCGCGAGCGCGGCCACCATCTCCGCCGGCGTGGTCGTGAGTGCCGGCAGGTTCATCGCCGTGCGGCTGCCCCACTCGCCGTCGGAGACCTCAACGGCCCGCAGCAGTCCCTGAACCGTCTTCGTCGGCGACGACAGCGCCACTTCGGTGTCGGGCGGCACGGGGCACGCGGCGCGCTCGCCCGCGAGGGGCTCGCGGATCAGGCCCGAGAGGAAGCTCGACGCCGCCGCGTTCGGCCGCCCCGGGCGCACGGACACCGTCATGAGACGCACGTTGCGCCCCCGAACGAAGCGACGTCGCGTGTACTCGGCCACGTACTGCTCCGCGATGAACTTCTCGACGCCGTAGCTGCTCTGCGGCCGCGGCAGCGTGTCGTCGTCGACCTCGCCGATCGGCCCGATCGCCGGGTCGCTGCCGAAGACCGCGAGCGAGCTCGAGAAGACGAAGAGCGGCGCACGGCCGTTCCCGCGATACAGCTCGAGCAGTGCGCGCGTGGCGTCGATGTTGGTGTCGAGACCAAGATCGAAGTCGGCCTCTGCCGCCGAGCTCACGACGCCGGCGAGGTGGAAGACGGCGTCGACGTCGCGCAGCTCGTCGAGCGTCTCGGCGAGCGAGCCCACGACCGGGCGCACCCTCGAGTCGCCGGCGACGGACGCGTGCGGCGCAGCGAGATCGGCGAGCACGAGTTCGTCGAGTGCGGCCGGGGCCGCGCCCCCGAGACGGAGGCTGTCGGCCTCGAGCAGTCGCTCTGCGAGACGGGTGCCGATGAAGCCCGCTCCCCCGGTGATGCCGATCTTCATGCCGTCACCCCCGCAACGGCGCGGCGGACGGAGGCGACGGTGGCGCGCAACGGCTCGAGGTGCGCGTCGAGATCAGCGGACCTGGCCGGGTCCTGCACCTTCACTCCGATGTGGGCCGAGGCCGCGACCACCTCGCGGGTGAGGGCGAGCGCGACCTCCGACTCGGTCAGCAGCGAACTCGGGTCGGCGGTGTCGATGGGGTTGTGCACGTCAGTCCAGGCGCCGCCCAGTGCGCCACCTGACGCGGACGCACCGGAGAGCACCACGCCGCGTAGCGTTCCGGCGCCGAGCAGCGCGTCGAGATGGCGGCGCGCGCCGTCGACCGAACGCTCGTCGATGGCCGACCGGCCCCAGTTCACGACCTGGCCGAGCGAGGCATCCGTGCGCTCCTGCGCAGCGGTGATCGCGGCGATCTCGTCACCGAGCGCCAGAAACCCCTTCTCGCAGCGCCGGTCGTCGTGCCACGAGTCGCAGTGCTCGACGAACAGGCCGATCGACCCGGCCTCGTCGCCGAGCTCGGCGAGCGACGTGGTGAGCGCCTCGACGCGCAGCGGCCCGGAGCCGCCGCCACGCGGAGCGGAGGTGACGTGGAGCGCCGACACGACCGGTCGCCCCAGGAGTCCGGCGAGCTGCGCGGCCTCATCGAGCGCGGCGCGCACGTCGGCGATCGCGGCGGCGCGGCCCTCGGAGTCGACCGACGCGAGGCCGTACCCCGGCGCTGTGCGCAGCGCGGCCAGGGCTGCCGGCAGCACCGTGATCACCACCTTCCACCCGGCGGGCAGCAGCTCGGCAACGCGTCGGGGGCCTTCCGGATGCAACCGCCCCCCGCGCAGCGGAATCTCAAGGCCACCCGCGCCATCGACGCCTGCGAGCAGCCGATACCACTCGGCCTCTTCGTCCGGCGTCTCGAAATCTTCCTGGTGCAGCACATATGCGCCGAGCACGATTCCGTCGGTCATCGACGTTCTCCTCTGTTCTCATCGGGTTCGGGCGTGCGCGCCGCGCCGCCCGTCAGCAGCGTGACGACCGTGGAGTCGTCGTGCGCGCCGAGGCCGGCACGCTCGGCCAGCAGGTACAGCTGGCCTGCGGCGGCGGCCAGCGGAGTCGGCACGTGGGTCTCGGCCGCGAGGCCTGCGACGAGCGCCATGTCTTTCACGAAGATGTCGACGCGGGAGCGCACCTCGGGGTCGCCGGTGAGGGCTTCAAGCATCCGTGGCCCCCGGTCCTGCAGCATGAACGAGCCGGCCGCACCCGTCGAGAGCGCCTCGACCACCACGCCGGGCTCGAGCCCGGCCCCGCGCGCCAGCGCGATCGCCTCGGCGGCGGCCGCGATGTGGACACCCGCCAGCAGCTGGTTGATCGTCTTGAGCAGCTGCCCGTCGCCCGGGCGCGGGCCGACGATGGTGAGCGTCGACGCGAGTCGGTCGAGAACGGGCCGGACGCCCTCGATCGCCGCGTCGGGTGCGCCGACCACGACGAGCAGATCGCCCTCGCCCGCGCGGCGCGGGCCGCCGCTGACGGGGGCGTCGACGAAGAGGGCGCCGCGCTCTGCGACCGCCGCGGCGAGCGCGCCGACCGCCGCCGCGCCGATCGTGCTCGTCACGATCACCGCCGTGCCGGGGTGCAACGCCGGCTCAGCTCCGTCGGGGCCGAACAGCGCCTGCTCGGCCTGGGCCCCGTCGCGGACGGCGAGAAGGACGCAGTCGGCGCCGTCGGCGGCCGTACGGATGCTGTCAGCCGGGCGCACGCCCGCGGCGGTGGCGAGCTGCCTGCGCTGATCGACGGGGTCGAATCCGCGCACCTCGAACCCGCCCGCGGCGAGGCGCGCCGCCATCGGCAGTCCCATCGCGCCCAGCCCGATCACGGCGATCGATCGGATCGTCATCTGCCCTCCAGCCTCTCTACGACGTCGGCGAGCGCGTCATCGTCGCCCACGTTTCCCGCGAACACCACGTAGGGCAGCCCGAGCGACGGTCCCGACTCGGCCTGCCACAGGGAGACGATCCCCGGCAGCAGCGAGCCGCGCACCATCGCACGGTCGATCCCGAGCGAGTGCGTCGCGATGTCGGACGACGTGATGCCGCCCTTGGCGACGACGTACGCCGGGCGGCGCGCGGCGACGATGCGCCGCACGGCCTCGGTGAGCGCCGCGCTCACGCGACGGGAGACGTCGAGGCTGTCGGCGGCCGTCGCGCCGAGGCGCAGGCGCCGGCTCGTGCTGACCACGACGGGCGCATCGGAAAGGGCCGTGGCCGCCCGCGCCACGACCTCGTCGACGTGCGAGGCGGCGTCGCCGGTCACGATGCGCTCCACGTCGACCTCGATGAGAGCGGGGTCGACGCGTGCCGCGAGCCGGTCGAGCTGCCGGGTCGTCAGACCGACGTGCGAGCCGATCGCGATCAGGCCGTGGCCGTCGCCCGTGAGCTCGTCGAGCTGCGAGTCGGTGAGCGGCTGGTGTGCGCCCTGCCCCAGGCGGGCGCGGACGAACGAGGGACCGACCCGGTAGATGAGACGGATGCCCGCCGCCTCCGCCTCCACGACGGCGAGCGCCGTCGCGCGCAGGTCGTCGTCGGTGACCGCGTCGACCACGAGCACACCGCCTTCGCGTGCCGACGACAGCGCCTGCTGGAGCGCGCCGGTCGAACCGCGCAGCTCGGGGAGCGTCACAAGCCGCACCCCGGCGCGGGGAATCCGGCCGCCGGTCTTCTCCTCCACCCAATCGGACAGCCGAGACGCGCGGTACCCGAACGTCGCGTCCCGCGCGAACTCGGATTCGCCGGCGGGCGTGAGACCGCTCGGCGAGCGCAGCCAATGCACGCCGTCGAGGGTGACGCGGCCCGCGTCGATGTACGCGGGCGACAGGAGCACGCCGTCCACCGGCTCATCATGGGCCGCGAGGACCGCACTGAGAACGTCGGTCTCGAGCGGGAAGTGCCCGCGAAGGGTCGAGTCGCTGCGGCTCGCGAACACGAGGTCGACGCCGGCCCGAGCTGCGGCGGTGAGCGCCGCCTCGGCCGCTTCGCGGTTGCGCTGCGCGGCGTCCTCGGGGCTGAGGCTCCGGGTGTTCGTCAGCACGAAGAACCCTGGGGTGTCCTGCTCGAGCGCCCAGGCGATGTCATCGACCCCCCACCGCGTGAGCACGGGAACGTCGCGGACGGTCTGCGTACCAGTCGGGTCGTCGTCGAGGACCACCAGGCGCCGGGCGCCGGCGAGAGCTGCGGCGACGCGCTCGGGGGGCACGTCGAGCGGCACCGGCAGGCCATCAGCCCAGTCGGCGCCTCGTGCCGCAACGACGCCATACTCGGCCGGAACCTGCGCCATGCCGCCGCCTGGGCTGCCCGAGCCGACGACGGCGACAGACCTCAGTTCCATGCCCAGTTCCCTTCATCGCGACGGACCACCACCCTCATTGAATCGGTGCGGCGCCGTGTTCGCTAGCGGTCGCCCCGCTGCGCGGCCCACTCTTCGTAGAGCTGCGGCAGGCGCACGCGCAGGAATTCGAAGAACTGCTGCATCTCTGTGAGCCGAGCGACCGTGTCCGAGGCATCCGCTCGCCGTGCCGTCGTGATTCCCTCGGGCAGCATTCCCGCGATCTCGGCGTAGAAGGGCGGCTGACGCAGCGTCGCCGTGTACCACGCCTGCTCGGGCAGTTCGTAGCGCTCTTTTCGTGAGCCGCGGTGCGCGCGGCGGCGCACCATGCCCAGCGTCTCGAGGTACTTGATCGCACCGGACACCGCCGCGGCGCTGACGCCGAGGCGCTCCTGCAGCTCGGCGGCGGTGAGTGCGGCATCCGTTGAGAGCATCACCGTCAGCAGGACGCGCGCGGCCATGCGCGGGAACCCGGCCGCGATGAAGACGGCGGCGAGCTTCTCGGCGTACTGCTGCAGCTCCTCGTGGGCGCCGGGGTCGTGCGCACTGGCGTCGTGGGCGCTGGCACCGCCCGTCATGAACCGGGCCTCGTGTCGCGAAGGCGGAAGAGGAGGACGGATGCGACGACCAGGGCCACCGCGATCACCGCCATCACCCAGCCGCCGGTGTAGCTCGGGTCGGGGAGCGCCACCTGCGGCGTGTGTGCGAACGGCGCGAGCTGCCGCGCCCAGTCCGGCAGCCCGAAGAGCGGGCCGAACAACCCGATGACCGCGCCCAGCGCGAAGATCGCCCACCCCACCACGATGGTCGCCGACGGCAGCAGAGCGAAGACCAGCGCGACGACGCCGAGGAACACGAGCACCGCGGGGATCTCCCACACGATCGCCCAGAACCACGTGCCGAAGCCGCCGCCCTTGGCGCCCGCCGCCGCGCCCGCCGCGAGTCCGCCGAGCAGCAGGCTCACGATCGCGCCGATGCCCGAGACGACGAGAAAAGCGAGCATCCACCGCACCCGACCCGTCGCGGCGCTGAGAACGAGTTCGGCACCGCCCGCTGACTCCTCCTGTCGCAGCCGCATCGCGCCCTGTACGCAGATCGCCGAGGCGAGCAGCGCCGAGAAGATCGCGCCGACGTTCGCGAATGCGTCGAGGACCGTGCCGTTCGCGCCGCCGATCGCGTTGATCGCGCTCGTCACGCCCGGGCCCGCGCTGCTCAGCTGGTTGACGACGACGCCTGAGAGGCCGCCCAGCAGCAGGCCGACGGCGACGACCCCGGCGATCCACCCCGCGAGCACACCGCGCTCCAGCCGCACGGCGAGGCCGAATGCGCCGCCCAGCCGACGGGACGCCGTGGCGCGACCCTTCCGCTCGGCGAAGACGCCCGCGCCGACGTCGCGGCGCTCCTGCATCACGAGTGCCACGCCGGTGAGCACCACGACGGCCAAGGGCCCCAAGGCGAGTGGCCACAGCCGGTTCTCGGCCCACGGCAGCGTCGCCTGCGCCCACCCGATCGGACTCACCCAGCGCGGCCACGCCGGCGAGAGCGTGAGAGTCGCCGCGTGCGGCGTTCCGGCCGCGTCGCCGATGCCGCGCACGAAGTAGGCGACGACAGCCGCGGTCGCCGCCCAACTGTTGGCACCGCGGGACGTCGGGAAGAGCTGCGCGAACACGAAGGCGATGCCGACGAACGCGAGACCGCTCGTGCCGCACGCCGCGGCGAACACCCATGAGCCCGCCGCCGGCAGACCGCCGACCAGGCAGGCGAGAGCGATCGCCACGGTCGCGATGCCGTTCGCGATGACACCGAGCACGACCACCGCGAGGGTCGGTGCCAGTCGCCCGGCGGCCGTCGCCGCGATCGTCTCGGCCTGCCCGCGCTCCTCCTCGGCGCGCGTGTGCCGGATCACCAGGAACGTGCTCTGGAACACCACGAGCAGTGCGATGAACGTGAGGCCGAGCAGCGCGACGAAGTCGCCCTCGCTCGCGCCGTGAGGCGTGCCGCGGAAGATCAGGATCGCGGGCGTGACCATGAGCACCTTGATCGTGCTGATGCGCGAAGCCGCAGTGCCGTACGTCGTCTGCACGGCACTCACCACCAGAGCCGTGACCAGGAAGTGCGCGACGGCCCACACGATCAGCTGCCAGCGATCGCGGCGCAAGCGGAAGCGGAGCAGCCGCGTGAACATCATTGGCCGGCGCTGTACTGCTTGAGGAAGAGCTCCTCGAGCGACACCGGCGGCCCGTCGGGCGTCGCGCCCGCGAGGTGCCTCAGCTCGCCGAGGGTGCCCGACTCGACCACCTTCCCGGCGCGCACGATCGAGATGCGCGTGCACAGCTTCTCGACCTCGCTCAGAATGTGCGAGCTGAGCAGCACCGTGCCTCCCCCGGCTGCGATGCGGCCCACCTCGCGCGTGAACACCGACTCCATCAGCGGGTCGAGTCCGCTCGTCGGCTCGTCGAAGATGTACAGCTCGGCCGGGTGCGCGAGCGCGGCAATCAGCGCCACCTTCTGCCGGTTGCCCTTCGAGTAGCTGCGCGCCCTCTTCGTCGGATCGAACTGGAAGGCGTCGATGAGCCCGGCACGGGCATCCGTATAGTCACGCGATCTGGTGTCGCCGCCACGCAACCGCACCAGCAGGTCGATCGTCTCACCACCGCTGAGGTTCGGCCAGAGGGCGACGTCGCCGGGGATCGTTGCGATACGGCGATGCAGAGCGGATGCTTCGCGCCAGGGATCCGCACCGAACACGCTCACTGCGCCGCCGCTCGCGCGCGCCAGCCCCAGCAGAATCCGGATCGTCGTGGACTTCCCGGCGCCGTTCGGGCCGAGGTAGCCGTGCACTTCGCCCTGCTCGATGACGAGATCGAGCCCATCGAGCGCGTGCACTTTGCCGAAGCGCTTCGTGAGGCCTTGTGCCTCGATCACAGCGGTCACGCGGCACAAGCTACGCCGTGTTCACAATTTTGTGAAGATGGCGAAGCATCGGTGCTCCCGCGGGAGCGGGAGCGGGAGCGGGAGTGGGAGCGGAGGCGGCCGGTCAGCGGAAGTCGAGGACGCCCGGGGGCGGCGGGCGGAAGCCCAGGCGAACCTCGTCGCGGCGCTTCAGGGCGCGGCTGATCAGCAGCCACGCCAGGAACGCGCACACCAGGTACGCCACGATGGTCACTGCGGTGACCCCGTCGCCCGCGGACGAGCCGAGGTCGAACAGGCTGTGCGCGCACGCGACCGCGAGCCACGCGCCGACGGCACCCCAGCTGAGGCGGTATCGACCCCCGCGGCTCGTCGCGAAGACCGCCGCAGTGGACAGTCCCGTGAGCACCGGGTGCAGCAGCGGTCCCATCAGCTGGCGAGCGATCGACGTGCCGAATGTCGCGCCGAGCGGGTCCGCATGGGCGAGCCCGACCGACCACGCGACCTGCAGATAGCCGAAGTTCTCGACCGACGCGAAGCCGAAACCGACCGCGGCGCCCACGAACAGGCCGATCCGGCCGTTCTTGAACGGCAGGGTGCGGCCGAGCAGCAGCGCGGCGGCGAGCTTCGCGGATTCCTCGATGAACCCGACCGCGGCGAAGCTCGCCGTGCTCGGTGTTGCGTTCGTGCCACCGCTCACCGCGTCGACGAGCCCATTGCCCATGCCCGCGACGATGCCCGCGAGGAAACCGGCCACGAGGCCGCCCGCTACGAGACGCACGGCGGTGAGGCGCCATTCCGGCCGGAGCCGGTAGGCCATCGTGTAGAGGAAGCCCGCATTCACGCTCGCGCCGCCGATGAGCAGCAGCGTCGGATCGAGCACGTCGTAGTCGCGCGGCGAGGGGCGCACGACGCCGCGCAGCGCCCACGCCTCGAGGATCTCGAGGCCGACGATGACGAGGCACCCGAGGACGATCCAGAGACCACCCCACGCGCCGAGCCACTTGCGGGGCAGCTTCTGGGGGTGCTGCCAGGGCTGCGGGGCGACGGGTGGACGCTGCGCGGCCGGAGGCGGGGCGAGGTGCCAGTGCGACGGCGCGGGCTGCGCAACGGAAATGGGCTGCGGGGGCTCGGGCGCATGCGGCCAGTGCGACTCGGGCGGGGGCGCAGCTGAGCGGTCGGGACCGTCGGTCATGCTCGCATTCTGCCGGTGCCTGTAATGATCTAGCGGTGCCCCGGATAAAGTCGCGCCCCGTCGACCGTGAAATCCTGGCGCTGGCGGTCCCGGCGCTGGGTGCGCTCGTCGCAGAGCCGCTCTTCCTCCTCGTCGACAGCGCGCTGGTCGGGCACCTCGGCGCGGTCCCGCTCGCGGGTCTCGGCCTCGCGAGCGCGGTGCTGCAGACGATCGTCGGCCTGATGGTGTTCCTCGCGTACGGCACCACCCCAGCTGTCGCACGACGGCTCGGCGCCGGCGATCGGCCGGGCGCGATCTCGCTCGGCGTCGACGGCACCTGGCTGGCGACGGGGCTCGGGCTGCTGCTCGGGGTGATCGGATTCTTCGCCGCGCCGGTTCTGGTCGGCGCCTTCGGCGCCGCGCCGGACGTCACGGCACAGGCATCCGCTTATCTGCGCATCGCGATGGTCGGCCTGCCGGCCATGCTCATCGTCTACGCGGCGACCGGCCTGCTGCGCGGCCTGCAGGACACGCGCACGCCCCTCGTCGTCGCCGTCTGCGGCTTCGCGGCGAATGCCGGCCTCAACGTGCTGTTCATCTACGGGCTCAGGCTCGGCGTACGCGGCTCGGCGCTCGGCACCGATGTCGCACAGTGGGCCATGGTCGTGGCGTACGTCGCCGTCATCGTGCGCCGCGCCCGCGCCGAGCGCGATGAGCACGGTGAACGTGCGAGCCTCGCGCCCCACCTGCACGGTGTCATGGGGGTCGCCGGGGCCGGGTGGTGGCTGCTCATCCGCACAGCGGCGCTGCGTGCCGCGCTGCTGTTCGCGACGTGGGCGGCCACTCGTCTCGGCTCGACCGAGCTCGCGGGCTGGCAGGTCGCGATGACCGTGTTCAACACGCTCGCGTTCGCGCTCGACGCGCTCGCGATCGCGGCGCAGGCGCTGATCGGGCACGGACTCGGCTCCGCCGATGTGCCGCGCGTGCGCGCCGTGCTGCGCCGGTGCCTCGAGTGGGGAATCGGAGCGGGCATCGTGCTCGGCGCGTTCGTGCTGGTTCTGTCGCCGTGGCTCGGGCACGCGTTCACATCCGACCCGCGGGTGCTCGCGGTGCTGCCGCTCGCGGTGGCGCTCATCGCGGTCGCGGCGCCGCTCGACGGCTATGTCTTCGTGCTCGACGGGGTGCTGATCGGCGCCGGCGACGCGCGCTACCTCGCCCTGACCGGCATCGTGAACCTCGCCTGCTTCGTGCCGTTCGCGGTGCTCGTCGCGCATTTCGACGGTGCGGCGTGGGCCGGACTCGGCTGGCTCGCGGCGGCGTTCGCCTTCGTCTATCTGGGTGCCCGTGCGCTCACCCTCGGCCTGCGCGCCCGCACGCCGAGGTGGCTCGTCACCGGCACCTGAGCCCCTCAGCCCCTGAGCCCCTGAGCTCCTGAGCCCCAGGGCCCCTGGGGCCGGGTCCCGTGAGCCGCGCTACAGCTGCCGGTCGGCGCTACAGCTCTCGCTGGCGCGCGGAGCCGTAACTGTAGCGCGCGGCCGCGTCCCGGCGCCGCGGGCCGGCGCCGGGACTGGGAAGAACTGATGGGTACCGTGACTCGGCACGGGGCGGCGGGTACCTTCAGGGACGTGACGAACAGTGGGAAGTATGCGAAGACGGACCCTGCAACACTCCTGATCCTGGGCGCGAGCGGCGACCTCGCATCGCGGCTGCTGATGCCGGGCCTCGGCGGCCTGCTCACGGTGCAGTCCGAGCGGCAGGTGCAGCTGGTCGGGGCGGGCGTCGAGACGTACAGCGATTCCGAGTGGACCGATCGCGTCAAGACCGCGATGAAGACCGGGGATGCCTCGGGCAAAGCCGTCGACGCACTGGTCAAGGGGACGAAGTACTTCACGGCCGACGTCACCTCCGCCGATGACTTGAAGAAGCTGATCGACGCGTGCGACAACCCGCCGGCGATCTACTTCGCGCTGCCCCCCGCCATCACCGCGAAGGCGTGCGACGCGCTGGCGAGCCTGAAGCTCGACGGCGTGCGGCTGGCGCTCGAGAAACCATTCGGCACCGATGAGGCATCCGCTCACAAGCTCAACGAGAAGCTGGCCACACTCGTGCCGGAGGACCACGTCTTCCGCGTCGACCACTTCCTCGGCACCAGCGGCGTGCTCAACATCCTCGGCACGCGGTTTGCGAACCGCATCATCGAGCCGCTGCTCAACAACCTCCATGTCGCGCGCGTCGACATCGTGTTCGACGAGACTCTCGGGCTCGAGGGCCGTGCGCGCTACTACGACCACGCGGGCGCGCTGATCGACATGATCCAGAGCCACCTGCTGCAGGTGCTCGCGGTCGTCGCGATGGAGCCCCCCGCCGCCCTCGACGCGCTCGACGTGCGCGACCTCAAGGCGCTCGCGCTGCGCGCGACGCAGCTCTGGGGCGGCAGCCCGAAGACGGCGTCGCGACGGGCGCGGTACACGGCGGGCACGATCGATGGGCGCAAGCTGCCGTCGTACGTCGACGAGCAGGGCGTGGACCCGAGCAACGAGACCGAGACGCTCGCCGAGCTCGCCGTCGAGGTGCAGAACAACCGCTGGGCCGGCGTGCCGTTCATGCTGCGCAGCGGCAAGGGGCTCGGCTCGGGCCGGCATGAGATCGTGTTCACCTTCCAGCCGCCGGCTCACGTCCCCGAGCACATCGAAGGATCGGATGCTCCGAACCGTCTGCGCCTGGACCTGAAGACGCTCGAGATGACGCTCGAGCTCGACGTGAACGGCCCCGGCGACCCGTACACGATCGATCACGCGAGCCTGACGGCCTCACTCAACCCGGGCCAGCTGCCGGCGTACGGCGAGGTGCTCGCCGGCGTGCTCGAGGGCGACCCGATGCTCGCAGTGCGCGGCGACACGGCCGAGGAGTGCTGGCGGCTCGTCGACCCCGTGGTCGCGGCCTGGCACAAGGGCGAGGTGCCGCTCGAGGAGTACCCGGCCGGGTCAGACGGGCCGTGGGCGTCGCCGCTCGGCTGAGAGCGGCGCAGCTGTCACAGCTCGGCTGAGCGGCGCAGCTGGGCTGCCGGAGCGCTGACGCGCTAGACGGCGGGCGGCGGCGCCGTCGTGTCGCCCAGGTGGAACTCGCTCGTGAAGTGCTGCGACGAGATCTCCTCGCCGGCGAGCATCGCGACGATCGCCCGGCCGGCGGCGCGGCCCTTCTCGACCGCGGGCTGCACGAGCGTGGTGAGGTCGTAGGGCCACAGGCCGTCGACCTTCGCCCCGTCGAAGCCGATCACCGAGAGCTCGCCAGGCACCGAGATGCCGAGCTCCTCCGCCGCGCGGATCACGCCGGCGGCGAGCAGGTCGCTCTGCGCGATGATGGCGGTCGGTCGGTCGGATGCGTCGCCCGCCAGCAGTTCGAGGGCGACGCGTCGGCCCGCCTCGACGTACGAGCCGTTGCCGGTGTAGGCGGCCGCGTCGGGGAACACGTCCCACGCGCCGGCGAGACGCTCGAGCGTCGTCGCGCTCGTGCCGGCGGCCACGCGCTCGGGCGTCACCGGGGCATAGCTGTGGTCGCGGTCGAGGGGCAGCGCGACGATCGCAACACGCGTGTGGCCGAGCTCGCGCAGGTGCTCGGCGCCGCGGCGCGTGGCGTCGCGATTGTCCTGCAGGATCATGAGAACGTCCGGGTCGCCCGGGTCGCCCTCGATGGCGACGATCGGAACTCCGCGTGCTCGCAGGGTGGCGATCGACTCCTCGAACCGCGGGCTGCACCCCATCAGCACCGCGCCGTCGAGGGGCGCGTCCCGCAGGGTGATCGGGTTCTTGCCGTCGGCCTCCGCCGCGGTCGCCGCCGCGGCGTCGCCGGCGACCTCGGTCAGCACGAGCAGACCGGCGTCGATCGCACCGATCTCTTCGGAGATGCCGTCGAGGGTCGCGATCTTGATCGGGTCGCGGAAGGCGTCGCGGACGCGCTCTTCGAGTACGACCCCCACGATGCCGCTGCGACCGCGCCGCAGCGAGCGGGCGCGCGGGTCGGGGCCGCCGTAGTTGAGCTCGCGCGCCGCCTGCAGAACGCGCTCGCGGGTCGCGTCGGAGACGGGCCCGGTGCCGCTGAAGGCGAGGGAGGCGGTGGATGCGCTGACGCCCGCGCGCGCAGCGACCGCTGCGAGGGTCGGCCGGTGCTCGATCGAAGTCGAGAGGTCGGTCACGGAGTGCTCCTTCCCTTCGAGAAGGGTTTCAGATAGCTTAGGCGGACCCTCCCCTCGAATCGATTCGACCGTCGAATTCACAGGGAGCATTCCGACTTCCTAAGTGAGCACACCCATGACCACCGTTGCGCCCCGCACCGTCACGACGGAACAGCGCCACTGGCGAAACGCGATCTTCGTCATCTTCGCCCTGAGCGGGGTGATGATCTCGAGCTTCGCGGCCCGGCTGCCCGCGGCGCGGCAGGCGCTCGACGTGGATCCGGGGCAGATCGGTCTGCTGATCCTCTGCATCTCGTTCGGCGCGATCCTCGGCCTCGTCGTAGCGCCGCCGGCCGCGCAGCTGCTCGGCCACCGGGTCGGCATCTCCGCCGCCTTGATCGTCGGGTCGGTCGGCCTCGCGCTGGCCGGCGCCGGCGCCACCCTGTGGGGCAACATTCCGGCGACCGTCGTCGGCCTGGCGCTGCTCGGCTTCGGCAACGGCGCGGTCGACGTGATGATGAACGTCTCGGGCGCGGCGGTCGAACGGCGCATCGGGCGCACCATCCTGCCCTTCATGCACGGCTGCTTCTCGGTGGGGACCGTGATCGGCGCCGGCATCGGCGCGGGCGCCGCGGCCCTCAACGTGCCGACCTGGGCGCACCTCGCCGTCATCGCCCTCGTCATCGTCGTGACCGTGGTCGTCGCCGTGCGCTTCATTCCCACCCGCGTCGAGGAGCCGAAGGCCCAGGCATCCGTCGGCGGCGCCGCCGAGTCCGCCCTGCGCCGGGCTCAGCGTTCCGTGATCGAGCGCATCGTCGTCTGGCGCGACGCGACGCTCGTGCTGATCGGCGTCGTCATGCTCGGCATGGCGTTCGCCGAGGGGTCCGCGAACGACTGGATCGCCCTCGCGGCCGTCGACCAGCACGGCGCCACGAAGGCGCAGGGAGCGCTGGTGCTCGACGCCTTCCTCGTCGCGATGACCATCGGTCGCATGGCCGGCGGCCCGCTCGTCGACCGCCTCGGGCGTGCGACGGCGGTGCGCATCACCGCGGGTCTCGCCGTCGTCGGACTGCTGCTGTTCATCCTCGGCGGCCGCCCCGAGGTGTTCGTGGCCGGCACCGTACTGTGGGGCCTCGGCGCCTCGCTCGGGTTCCCGCTCGGCATGTCCGCCGCGGCCGACGACGAGCGGAACGCGACCACGCGGGTCGCCGCGGTCGCGATGATCGGCTACCTCGCGTTCCTGGGCGGACCGCCCGTGATCGGCTTCCTCGCCGACCACGTGGGCATTCTGCATGCCCTGATCATCGTGCTCGCCCTCGTGCTCGCGTCGTTCTTCTGCGCACCGGCGCTCAGGCACCGCGAGGTCAGTAGCCCACGACCCTCTCGATGACGCGGTTGCTCGCGTCGGCGATGTAGAGGGTGCCGGCGCTGCCGACGGCGAGGCCGTCGATCCAGGAGCCGAGGCCGCTCGCGGTCGCCGACCCGGCGGTGGGTGCGCCCGGCGCGACGGTGCCGGCGACGACCGACAGCGCGCCCGACGACGCCACCTTCTCGACGTCGCCCACCCAGCCGGACACGTAGACGTTCCCGGCCGCGTCGACCGCGATGCTGCCGGGTTCGACCGAGGTGTGCGTCGCAACGCCGGAGAGCGGCGGATTCCAGGTGCCGTTGCCCGCGATGACCGACAGTGCCCCCGCCGCCGTGACCTTGAGCACGTAGCCGTTCCAGTCGGTGAGATACAGGTTCCCGCCGCCGTCGACGGCGATCGCCGAGGCGTCGACGGGGCTGCCGGTCGCCGGTCCCGCCTTCGGCGACGCCTGCTTCCCGTTGCCGCCGACGATCGAGAGCGCACCGGCCGGCGTCACCTTGAGAACGACGAGGCTGTTCGGATCGGCGATGAAGAGGTCACCCGCCTTGTCGACCGCGATGCCCGACGGCACGACGGCCGTGCGCGTCGCCGCCCCCTGGGCCGCGCTCGCAGTCGGCGCCCCATAGCCGCCGTTGCCGGCCACGATCGACAGCGTGCCACCCGGCGTCACTCTCTCGACGTAGCCGATGCCGTCGGCGATATAGAGGTTGCCCGCGGCGTCGACGGCGACGCCCTGGACCGTGCCGAGAGGGCTGCTCGTTGCGGCCCCCGCACGCGGCGCGCCGCTCGTGCCGTTGCCGGCGACGACCGAGGCCGTACCCGAGCTCGTCACTTTCTCGATCACATCGTTGCTCGAGTCGGCGACGAAGAGGTTTCCCGATGCGTCGACCGCGATGCCCTGCGGGAACATCGGGCTTCCCGGCCGGCCCGGCTGAACTGCTGCACCGACGCCCGCGACGATCGACAGGATTCCGGCCGACGAGGCGGGAGGCGGCGATGACGGGGACGAGGGTGACGACGGTGACGACGGCGTGACCGGGGTGACCGGCGACGAGGGCTGGCAGCTGTGCAAGGACTGCACGCTCGCTGACAGTGCGGCCGTTCCGCCCACGACGACCGCCTTCGTCACACCGAGACCGCTCATCACGCCCAGCGTCTGATTCGGCACGCATCCCGCCTGGACGGTGAACAGCGGCGCGTGCTGGGCGCCGGCGATGGCCGACGCGGCGAGCGCATCGGGGAACTGCGCGCCCGACGCGAGATAGGCCGTCGTCGCGGTCGGGAACGAGGCCTGCCCGATGAGCGCGGACGTCGCGTAGCGGTCGGCGCCACCGAGGCGGCTCACATGGGTCGAGCCGACGAGCGAGTCGAGCCTCGACTCGATTCCTGCGGACACCGCGACGGTGCCGCCGGCGATGACGACGTTCTTCACCCCGAGCGAGGTGAGCTCGCTCACCGTGGCCGAGTCGAGGGACGATGCGGCGCCGTTGACGAGCACGACCGGGTCACCGGCGGAACCTGCTGCGGCGGCCGCGGACAAGGCATCCGCGAATCCTTCGCCCGTCGCGATGAACGCCGTCGACGCGCTCGAGAACACCGCGCTGACCACCGCGCGGCCCGTCGCGAAGCGGTCGGCGCCCTGCAGGCGCGACACGACCGCGCGCGGCACGGCCGACTGCACCTGCGAGGTCACGGCCGCGCTCACCGCGGCGGTGCCGCCCACCAGGTACACGCGCGACGGGGCAAGCGCCGCGAGTTCCGTCGCCACCGAGCCGGGCAGGCCGGCCGGTGCCGTCAGCAGCAGCGGGCCGCCGAGCTTGGCCGCTGCGGGGCCGGCGCCGAGGGCATCCGGAAAGTTCTCGCCGGAGGCGAGGAAGACGACCGGCGCGCCATGCGGGTAGCCGGTCTTCGCGAGCTGCACCGCGGTCGCGTAGCGATCGGCTCCCCAGACGCGGGAGGTCGTGGTCGCGGCCGAGCTGGGCACGGCGGTCAAGACGGATGCCCCGGCCACGGCGGCGATGATCGCCAGCATGGCGCCGCCGCGACGCACGGCGGTCGCACTGCGGGCGGGCAGCAGGGACACCACGTGAGGCTATGGGGCCGCCGCATCGCTGCGGCAGCCCCCAAGCAGGTCACGGTGCACGACGGACCCCTACTGCACGACCTTGATCAGGTA
The DNA here is from genome assembly GCF_042651345.1 of Gryllotalpicola reticulitermitis. NCBI lineage: Bacteria > Bacillati > Actinomycetota > Actinomycetes > Micrococcales > Microbacteriaceae > Gryllotalpicola > Gryllotalpicola reticulitermitis. The sequence continues at coordinate 1,017,542 of NZ_JBHSCN010000005.1, read as the reverse complement.
GCCGCTCCAGTCAGACGCGTACACCGCGCCGGAGCTTCCCACCGCCAGTGCCTGCGCTCCCACACCGCTGGACAGGGCAACGCCCGGCGTCGGCGGGTTCTGGGACCCGTTTCCCGCGATGACGGACAGGCTGCCCGACCGCGACACCTTGTCGATGTAGCCGTTCCCGTCGGCGATGTAGAGGTTGCCCGCACTGTCGACCGCCACGGAATCCACCTCGATCTGCGCCGCCGTCGCGGGGCCCGACGTCCGCGGCACGGAGCCGCCGCCGGCCACGATCGAGAGCACGCCCGCCGGTGTGACCTTCTCGACCAGCGAGTTCTCGACGTCGGCGAGATAGAGGTCGCCCGAGGCGTCGACCGCGATTCCGGTGGTGATGCCGAGTGCGCTCTTGGTCGCCGGCCCGGGCGTCGGGACGTCGGAGCCGCCTAGACCACCGAAGCCGCCCCCCAGTGCCGAGCCATTGCCCGCGACGATCGACAGCACGCCGGAGGGGGTTACCTTCTCGGCATAGCCGACCGCATCGGCGAGATAGACGTTCCCCGATCGGTCCACGGCGATGGCCGCGGGGGTCAGCGGGCTGTCGAGTGCCGTGCCCGGGACCGGGGCGACCCCGGACTCGCCGTCGCCGGCGATGATCGAGAGCGTGCCGGACGGGTCGACTTTCTCGACGTATCCGTTGGCGTCGGCGATGTACAGGTCGCCGGACGCGTCGACCGCGACGCCGACCGGGACGATGAGGCTGGCAGTGGCCGGTCCCGCAGTCGGGCGCTGCGTGGTAACATCGGCGCTCCCCGATCCGGCGACGATCGACAGGGTGCCCGTCGTGTCGATCTTCTCGACGAAGCCGTTCATCGCGTCGGCGACGTACAGGTTGCCCGCGGCATCGACGGCGACGCCGTCCGTGCCCACCGGACTGCTCGTGGCCGGGCCGGGAATCGGAGCGACGCTCAGCCCCGCGACGATCGACAGCACGCCACCGGTCACCCGGTCGATGAAACCGTTCTGGTCGGCGACGAACACGTCCCCGGCCGAGTCGACCGCGACCCCGGCGGCCGCGATCGAGGTCGCGAGCGCCGGGCCGGCCGCGGTCATCAGCTCACCGCCGTTCCCCGCGATCACCGACAGCGTGCCTGAGGGCGTGACCTCTTCCACGTAGCCGTTGTCGTCGCCGATGTAGAGGTCGCCCGCCCCGTCGACCGCGATCGAACTGGGGCTGAGCGACGCGTCGGTCGCGGGGCCGTCCGTCGGTGCCACGTGGCCGCCGCCCGCGACGATCGAGAGGATGTCGCTCCCCGCGGTGATCTTCTCGATGAGGTCGTTGTCCGAATCGGCGAGATAGATGTTGCCCACTGAGTCGACCGCGATGCCGGAGTCCGTACCGATGGAGCTCTTGGTGGCCGGGCCCGGGCTCGGAGCCCGCGACGTTCCGGTGCCGGCGATGATCGAGAGCATGCCGCCCGCGACCTTCTCGACGTAGCCGTCCTGGTCGGCGAGGTACAGGGCGCCCGAGCCGTCGACCGCGATCGCGTCGACCGCGATCGTGCTCTTGAGCGCGGGGCCGGTCGTGGGCCCGTCGGCGAACCCGCCGTTTCCGGCCACGACCGAAAGCCAGCCCGCCGGGGTCACCATCTCGACGAAGCCCTGATCGGCCAGGTACACGTTTCCGCCGCCGTCGACGGCAACCCCCGAGACGCTCTCGAGCGGGCTCTTCGTGGCGGGGCCGGCGATCGGCGTGCCGATCCTTCCCGTACCCGCGAAGATCGACAGGTCGCCGTCGGGCGTCACCTTCTCGACCTGGTCGCCGTAGTCGGCGATGTACAGGTCGCCCGCGGCATCGACCGCGACGCTCTGCGGCGACAGCGGGCTCTTGAGCGCCGGGCCGGGGATCACCTGGTCACCGACACCGGCGACGATCGACAGCTCGGGGCCGGGCGATGCGGCCGCCGTTGCCGTGCTCGTCCTTCCCGTGGTCAGGTAGCCGCTGCGGCTCGCGGTCACGGTCACTTTGAACCGATCGCCCGCGTCGCCGTTCGGCACGGTGTAGCTCGCGGCGGTCGCGCCCGGAATCTTCCCGAAGCTCTCGGAGCCGCCGGACGACTTCAGCCACTGGAAGGCGAGATGGCTCGGCGCAGGCGACCACGATCCCGGGTTGACCGTGAGCGGCTGACCGACCTCGGCCCTTCCCGAGATCGTCGGAGTCGGCGCGATCCTGAAGGGCGCCTGGCATGGCGTGAGCGCCGCGACCCGTGCCGACAGCGCCTGCGGGCCGCCCACCAGCGTCACCTTCGAGACGCCGAGGCTCTTCACGATGGCGCCCGTCTGGTTCGGAACGCAGCCCGACTCCACCGTGAAGAGCGGCGCGTGCTGCGCGCCGGCGGCCGCGGAGGCGGCGAGCGCGTCCGGGAACTCGGCGCCGGAGGCGAAGTAGGCGGTCGTCGCCTTCGCGAACGACGCCTCGCCGATCAGCGCGGAGGTCGCGTAGCGGTCGGCACCGCCGTAGCGCGTCACGTGCGACGCGCCGCCCAGGAAGCGGCCGAGCTGCGATTGGATGCCCGTCGAAACTGCGGCGGGGCCGCCGGCGATCGTGACGTCCTTCACGCCCAGCTTCCTCAGCTGAGCGGTCGTGGCTGCATCGAGCGTCGGCGCCGTGCCGTTGACGAGCACGACCGGCTCGTCGGCGGACCCGGCAGCGGCAGCGGCCGACAGCGCGTCGGCGAAGCCGGCACCGGTGGCGATGAACGCCTTCGACGCCGTCGGGAACGTCGCGGAAACAACGGCGCGCGCGGTCGCGTAACGGTCAGCGCCGTCAAGCCGGGTGACCGTCGCGTGCGCCGCGGCCGTGCGCACCGCGGAAGCGACGCCCTGCCCCAGCGCGGCGGGACCGCCGACCAGGTACACGGTCGACGGGTGGAGCGCCGTGAGTTCGGCCGCAACCGAGCTCGGAAGACTCGTCGGCGAGGTCAGCAGCATCGGCGCCCCCAGCTTCGCCGCTGCGGGGCCGGCGGCCAAGGCATCCGGGAAGTTCGCGCCCGACGCGACGAACGCGACTGCGGCGCCCTTCGGGTACGTCGCCTTCGCGACCTGCACGGCCGTCGCGTAGCGGTCGGCACCCTGCAGCCGTGAGACGGTCGGGGCCGAGGTTGCGGTTGCGGATCCGCCTGAGGCTGCGGTTGCCGTTGGGGTTGCGGGCGAAGCTGTCGCGGCGTCGGCCGGAACGGAGACCGTCAGCGTCGCTGCGAGGACCGCGGCGCAGGTGCTGACGACGGTGAGTGCCCTGCGGAGCGAGAGTCCGCGACGGGCCGTGTGCGAGGGCATGATCGCGAGGGTATGGGCCACCTGGCCGCGTGCGTCACCCCCCAAGCGGGGCCGCGTGAGTTCTGACGAGCCGCGGGCCGGTGAGCAAATAGGCTTGCGGGGTGCGTTTGGTGATTGCGAAGTGCTCGGTCGACTACGCCGGCCGCCTTTCCGCCCACCTGCCGCTGGCGACCCGGCTGCTCATGGTGAAGGCCGACGGCTCGCTGCTCGTGCACTCCGACGGCGGCTCGTACAAGCCGCTGAACTGGATGAGTCCGCCGTGCACGCTGAGCTTCGGCGAGCCCGATGCGGAACAGGCATCCGCCGGCATCACTGAGGTGTGGACCGTCGCGGCGAGCAAGACGGATGACCGACTCATCGTGTCGATTCACGAGGTGCTGCACGACAGCTCGCACGAGCTGGGCGTCGACCCGGGTCTCGTGAAGGACGGCGTCGAAGCACACCTGCAGAAGCTGCTCGCCGAGCAGATCGAGCTGCTCGGCGACGGGCACACCCTGGTGCGTCGCGAGTACATGACGGCGATCGGTCCGGTCGACATCCTCGCGCGGGACGCGTCGGGGAAGTCGATCGCCGTCGAGCTCAAGCGCCGGGGCGACATCGACGGGGTCGAGCAGCTCACCCGCTACCTCGAGCTGATGAACCGCGACCCGCGGCTCGCACCGGTCACGGGCGTGTTCGCCGCGCAGGAGATCAAGCCGCAGGCCCGCACGCTCGCGGAGGACCGCGGCATCCGCTGCCTCGTCCTCGACTACGAGGCCATGAAGGGCATGGACAGCGGCGTACCGACCCTGTTCTGACGACGCATATGCAGCCACCACGCTTTCCCGCGAGCTATGAGAACCGGGCGCTCGTCGCGGCGCTCGAGCAGCTGGTCGCGGCACCCGGCGAGGACACCCTCGCGGCGCTGCTCGAGGCGGCGGTCGGCGGCGGCCTGACGGTCGATGTGACGGGCTCCACGCCCAAGGACCTCCACGTGCGCACCATCAAGACGACCGACGGCCGCGAGGTGCTTCCCCTCTTCTCGTCGATGAAGGAGCTCAAGGCGACCGTCGGCGCGGCCGGTCAGCGCGGCCTGCGCGTGAACGGCATCATCGTTCCGGGGCGCGAGGCGCTCGGCTTCGTCAACACGGCCGACTTCGTCGCCGTGCAATTCAACCCGCGGATGCCTGGCGGCATCGTCGCGCGCGAACACATCGACCGCACGCTCGCGCAGTGATTTCGGCGTGACGTCGGTGTGACCGCCGGGTGACGTGCGCTCCGTTTACAACGGTTCGGTAGCGAATTCCCGGAGACGTGACGTATGTTCAAGGCGTCGTCATGCCACGGTGGCGGCTGCAACACAGGGGGGGCCTGCTGTGCGCCATATCGATCGACGACGTCCTGTCGTCGCCATTCTGACCGCGAGCGCTCTAGCGCTCGGAGGGGCGCTTGCGGTGAGCCCGAGCGCATACGCGGCGACGCCCGGTGGGGGTACTGCCGGGGTCGACGTGAGCGGTGCAACGAACTGGTCGTCTGCGCCGTCGGGAACGAAGTTCGCCTACATCGAGGCGACCGACAACGCGAAGCTGAACTCGCATTTCTACGCCAACTGGGCTGGTGCGACTCAAGCCAGCCTGGCACGCGGTGCATACAGCTTCGGCGTCCCGAACAAGACGGCCTCGAACGGCGCGACCCAGGCGACGTACTTCTACGAGAACGGTGGTGCCATCAGCACCGCGAGTCCCTACTCCCTGCCGCCCGCGCTCGACATCGAGTTCGACCCCACCGACGTCAGCGGCATCAAAGATCCGACGGGCTGCTGGAACCTCTCAGCCGGCCAGACCCAGAACTGGATCAACAGCTACGTGTCGACGTTCAAGAAGCTCAGCGGCGTGACGCCGATCATCTACACGAGTAAGGCGTACTGGAACGATTGCGTCGGCGCGAGCACGATGCTGAAGACCTACCCTCTCTGGATCTCCGACACGAGCTCGTCGAGCAAGCCTGCGCTTGGTTTCGGCGGCTGGACAACGTGGAAGCTGCGCCAGTACAAGACGAGCACCAGCGGCTTCGATCTTGACGAGTTCAACGGCTCGGTGGCCTCGCTGCGCGCGCTCGGCACCCCGCGCATCTCCGGTTCCGACCGGTACGGCACGAGCCTCGCCGCCGCGCTCTCGTTCAAGCCGGGCGTGACGACGGCGTTCGTCGCGGACTCGCAGAACTACCCCGACGCCCTGTCGGCCGGCGCGGCGGCGGGAAAGAAGGGCGGCCCCGTGCTGCTCGTCCCGCCGAGCGGCGCGCTGCCGGCACCCGTCAAGCAGGCGCTCAGCTACCTCAAGCCGAAGAACATCGTCGTCGTGGGCGGCACGACGGCAGTTTCGAGCGGCGTCGCCAATGCGCTCAAGAGCTACGCCACGGTCACCCGTGAGGACGGCCAGGACCGCTACGGCACGAGCGCCGCGGTGGCGAAGAACTTCCCCGCCGGCGTGGCGAATGCGTACGTCGCGATGGGCACCGACTGGCGCGACGCGCTCTCGGGTTCGGCCCTTGCCGCCTCGAAGCAGGGCAGCGGCCCGATGCTGCTGGTGTCGACCAACTCGATCCCGGCATCCGTCGCCAACGAGCTCTCGATACTCAGGCCGAAGCACATCTACGTGCTCGGCGGCACGACGGTCGTCACCAGTGCTGTGCTGTCGGCACTCGTGAAATACACCGCGACGCGCTCGAGCGGTGCCGTGGGCCGTCTCTCCGGCGCCGACCGTTACGCGACGAGCGTCGCCATCGCGCAGCACCTGGACTCCCTCAACGGCTCGACCACGGGGCCGTTGTACGCCGCCTCCGGCACGAACTTCCCCGATGCACTCGTCGGGGCGCCCGTCGCGGCCCTCACCTCGCAGCCGCTGCTGCTCGTGCCGCCGACGACGGCTCTGCCGAGCGAGGTCAGGGGTGAGGCCTCGCGACTCAAGGCGACCTCGCTCGCGATCCTCGGCGGCGACTTCGCGGTCTCGGCCATCGTGCAATCGAGCCTGAACGGTCTTGTCGGCTGAACCTCGCACGCCTCTCGACGCGATGGCGCGTCATCATCGCGGCGATCACCCTCGTTGTGATCGTCGCGGTGGTGATCGTGGTGGTGATCGCGAACCGCCCGACCACGAAGCCGCACGCCGCCGTGAAGGCGCCAGGCGGCGGCGTCGTGGGGGTCGACGCGAGCGGGGCCGTGAACTGGGCATCCGCGCCCCTCAACACGAAGTTCGCCTACGTCGAGGCGACCGATCACGCGAAGGCCAACGCACACTTCGCCGCGAACTGGAAAGGCGCTGAGAAGGCCGGGCTGCTGCGCGGCGCGTACCACTTCGGCGTGCCGAACAAGTCGGCGAGCAACGGCGCGACGCAGGCGAAGTTCTTCTTCGCCCACGGCGGGAACTACCCGAAGGACGGCACGACGCTGCCGCCCGTGCTCGACGTCGAGTTCGACCCGAACGGCGGGAAGGGCACGTCGGATCCGACGCAGTGCTGGGCGCTCACTCCGGCGCAGAGCAGCGCGTGGATCACGAGCTACGTGCACACCCTCGCGTCGCTGAGCGGCCGCACTCCAGTTGTCTACACGAGCAAGAGCTACTGGCAGGACTGCCTCGGCGGGGCGAGCGACGTCGCGAGCAGCCCCCTCTGGATCGTCGACACCAGCACCGCCGTGACGCCCGCCGTTGGCTTCGGCGGATGGTCCACGTGGTCGCTCAGGCAGTTCGCGATCGGGCAGCAGCACGGTGCGTTCGACTACGACGAATTCAATGGCACGACCGCCGATCTCACGGCGTTTGCCTCGCACTGAACGCCTTCCGCGCGTGATCAGCGGTTTTCGGACGCTCGGGCCCGGGCTCGTCGTATCGCAGAAACCCCGGGTTATGGTCGAAATCGAAACCGCTTTCCGACCGAACCGGTCCTCAACGAGAGGATGACGCGTGCGTCTTCCCAAGCGAGCCCTTCTTGCGCTCGGCACCGCTGCCGTCCTGGCGGCCGGGGCGCTCAGCGTCATTCCGACCACGGCAGCGGATGCTGCGAGCGGATGCTCCGCCGACAGCTCGGGCACCACGCCATCGCTCAGCGTTCAGAATGCCTGCGGCAACCACGCGATGGGGTCGGCCGAGATCCCGGCATCCGTCTCGCCCACATCCACGCCCACACCGGCGTCCAGCGGGGCCGCGAGCGCGACGCCGGCACCGAGCGTCGCCGGCAAGGCCGCGGCGCACGGGCTGAGCGTCAGCGCGGCCGCGACCCCGAGCACGGGCAGCAAGGTCAAGGGCTTCGACGTCAGCGCGTGGCAGTCATCGACGAGCTGGTCGGGTGCGGTGAGCGACGGCTACAAGTTCGTGTTCATCAAGTCGACCGAGGGCGACAACTACGTCAGCCCGACGTTCAACTCGCAGTGGGTGCAGGCCGGCAAGGCGGGGTTGCTGCGCGGCACCTACCACTTCGCGCAGCCGTCGGAGACGTCGGGCTCCGTACAGGCGCACTATTTCTACTCGAACGGCGCCGCCATGTCGTCGGACACCCCCGGCACGCTGCCGCCGGTTCTCGATGCCGAGAGCTCGGGCTGCGCCGGCCTGAGCCAGAGCGCCATGATCACCTGGATCAGCTCGTTCATGTCGACGCTCAAGTCGCTGACGGGCCGCACCCCGATCATCTACACGTACCAGTCATGGTGGAACAACTGCACCGGCGACAACAAGGCTCTCGCCTCGGCGTACCCGCTGTGGGTCGCCGACCCGACGCCGCCGACCGCGACCACGCCGCGCATCCCGGCCGCGTGGAGCGCCTGGACGTTCTGGCAGTGGGGCTCGCCGCCGTTCTCCGGCGGCGGTGACGCGAACGTGTTCGAGAGCTCGAGCCTCGCCACCCTGACGTCGAGCTACGGCACCTATGCGCGGGCGGCGGGCACCGACCGCTACGCGACGAGCACCTCGGTCGCCCAGGAGTTCCTCTCGGCAGCCGCGACGGACTCGGCGCCCCCGAAACCGGGGCAGACCGTCTACATCGCCTCGGGCACGACATTCCCTGATGCGCTATCCGGCGGCGCGGCCGCCGGGAAGGCGAGCGCGCCGATCATGCTGGTGCAATCGGATTGGATCTCCGGCATCGTCCTCAACGAGCTGAGCGCCCTGAAACCCCAGAAGATCGTCATCCTCGGCGGGCCCGACGCGGTCGACGCCGCCGTGCAGAAGGCGCTCGTGCAGTACACGGCGAGCAAGAGCACGAGTTCGGTCGTGCGCATCGGCGGCTCGGACCGCTACGCGACGAGCGCCGACGTTGCGACGACGAACTTCTCTGCGGGCGTCAAGAACGCGTACGTCGCGGTGGGCACGAACTGGCCGGATGCCCTGTCCGGGGCCGCGGCGGCAGCAGCGCCGGCGACCTCCGGGCCCGTTCTGCTCGTGAACAGCACGGCGATCCCGTCGGCGGTGGCGCAGGCGCTTGCCAAGCTCAGGCCGCAGAAGATCACGATCTTCGGCGGCACGACCGCGGTCAACAGCGCGGTGCAGAACGCGCTCGCGCAGTACACGGCGAGCAGGAGCGCGGGCGCGGTCGTGCGCATCGGCGGCCCCGACCGGTTCCAGACGAGCGAGCTGATCGCCAGCAAGCTGTTCTCGCCCGGCGTGCCCGTCGCCTACGCCGCCTCCGGCGTCAACTTCCCCGACGCTCTCGCGGGCGCGCCCCTGTCGGCGCTCTCGGGCGGCGCGCCGGTCGTGCTGACCAACCCGACGACGGTGCCCGCGGCAACGGAGAAGGCGTTCAGCGCGCTGAAGCCCAAGTCCGTCAGCATTCTCGGCGGGGCGGACGCGATTTCGGCCTCGGTGCAGAGCGTGCTGTCGAAGTACGTTGTCCACTGATCGGCCAACAACCGGTCAGACTCCCGAAAAGTCGCTCACTTACACTGGGGAGGCTATGTCACTCCAGAATCCTGAGGTCGCTCGCAGCTGGAGCTGCGTCCTGTTCGACCTCGATGGCACCCTGACCGACTCGGCGCCCGGCATCACCCACTCGCTCCAGCAGACGTTCGCCGAGATCGGGCGCCCGATTCATTCCGAAGACGAACTGCTCGCCTACGTCGGGCCGCCGCTCGCGACCACCCTGCGCGAGCGCGAGGACTTCACCGAGGCTGAGGCCCTGCAAGCCCTCGAGGTGTACCGCGGCTTCGCCGAGGAATCCGATCTCGTCGACAACGCCGTGTTCCCCGGCGTCATCGGGCTGCTGCAGACCCTCAAGGCCGACGGCGTGCCCGTCGCCCTCGCGACCAGCAAGCCGCTCAGCCGCGCCCGCCGCGTGCTCGACCACTTCAAGCTGACCGACTACTTCACCTTCATCGGCGGCGCCAGCGAAGACGAGTCCCGGGCCGACAAGGCCGAGGTCGTCGCGTACGCCCTCGCCGGCCTCGTCGAGCAGGGCGTCGACGTGTCGCGCCCCGTCATGGTCGGCGACCGCTTCTACGACGTCGAGGGCGCCAACGCCAACGACGTGCCGACGATCATGGTCGAGTGGGGCTACGGCTCGCCCGCCGAGGCGAAGGGCGCGATCGCAGTCGTGCACTCGGTCGACCAGCTGCGCTCGCTGCTCGTCGGCCAGGCCGTCGCGGCGTAGCGTTCCCTGCATGAGCAGGGAAGGCTCCCGGCCGGTCGTCGTCGGCCTCGCGAAGGCGACACCCGACCGGGTACTCGACGAAGCCATCGCCATGGCACGCGACCTCGGCACGCGACTCGCGTGCGTCTACGTCGACGAGAACCGTGTGCCCATCGGTGAAGCACCCGACGGCACCGTGATCACCGCGCCCATCGGCGAGTCCGCGCAGTCGGCGCAGCTCATCGACCGCCTCGCCGGCTCGCGGCTCACGGAACGGGTCGTGCCGAAAGCGCGCGCAGCGAACGTCACGCTCACCTTTCACACCCTCGCCGGCGACCCCGTGACCGCGATCGCGCGCTTCGCCGTCGACCGGAACGCACGGCTCATCGTGGTGGGCACGCGGCGGCCCGGAGTGCGGGCATCCCTCTCGCTCCTGCTCGCCGGCCCCGTCGCCTCCCGTCTCGCCCGCCGCCAGCCGGTGCCCGTGCTCGTCGTCCCGCTGCACCGCCACAGCCCGTTGCCCAGCATCGAAGCCGACCGGCCGACGGCTGCCTCGGCCGACGTGCCCGACCCCGCCGATGTCCTGTTCGGCGAGGGCCATGCCTGACACGCCCCTCCATCTCCGGCCCATTCCGGTACTCCTCGTCTTCATCGGCGGCTGTCTCGGTACCTACGCCCGGTATGCCGTCGAACTGTTCGGGACCCCGTGGGGACTGCCGCTGCCGACGCTCGGCGTCAACCTCGTCGGCGCGTTCCTGCTCGGCGTTCTGCTCGAGGGGCTGCTGAGGCGCGGCCCCGACGTCGGTTGGCGACAGCGGCTGCGGCTGCTGCTCGGGCCCGGCTTCATGGGCGGATTCACCACCTACAGCACCTTCGCCGTCGAGACGGTCCTGCTCACAGGTCAGGGGCGTTACGTCACCGGGTTCGGGTACGCGGTCGTCTCGCTGATCTGCGGCGTCGCCGCGGCCGCAGCCGGCGTCTGGGTCGCCGCGAACCTGTTCCGCGTGCCTCGCGTGCTCCCGCCGGGTCATTCCACGCTCGACTCGACGCAGACCCTGCACCTCGCCACGCCGCCGTCGACACCACTGGCGGGGCGCGAGACCCGGCCGACGCCGGAAGAGGAGGCAGAGGGATGATCCTCGTCCCGCTGCTCGTGTCGCTCTGCGGGGGCGCCGGCGCCGTCGCACGCTTCGCGCTCGACGGCGTGATCCGGTCGCGGTGGGCGTCGATCGTCCCCCTCGGCACCATCGTGATCAACGTCTCAGGGTCACTGCTGCTCGGCGTGCTCACGGGGCTGCTCATGGCCGGAGTCGAGTCGAGCAACGTGAAGATCGTGATCGGCACCGGGTTCATGGGCGGCTACACCACCTTCTCGACCGCCATGATCGAGACGGTGCGGCTGCTGCAGCAGCGCCGCTGGGTCGCCGCGGGAATCAACGGCATCGGAATGATGATCCTGGCGCTCGCCGCCGCCGTCCTCGGCCTGTTCCTCGGCACGCTGGCGTAGCGACGGGCGTCGCCCGCCGCGCCGTGATGCGCCTGGGCCCCGACGTGTGCAGGTGACACTATGGAGCTGCGTCAGATGAAACCACTCGTGATTCTGGAGAGCTGCGATGACCACCGAACCTGCCATCCCCGCCGACACGACGATCCCTGAGCCGAACCCCGGCTCCAGCTTCTTCAATCGCCTCGTCGCCGAGACGCTCGGCACCCTGCTGCTCGTCGCCGGCGGCGTCGGCACCGCACTGCTGGCCGCCAACTTCCCGAGCGCGGCTCACAACACCCTCGGCGTCGGTCACCTCGGAGTGGCGCTGGCCTTCGGCCTCACGGTCGTCGTCGGCGCGTACGCCTTCGGCCCGATCTCGGGCGGCCACTTCAACCCCGCGATCACCCTCGGCGTCGCGGTCGCGGGCCGCTTCCCGTGGAGCGAGGTCGTCGGGTACATCATCGCCCAGCTCGTGGGCGGCATCATCGGCTCGTCGATCATCGCCCTCATCGCATCCAGCAAGAGCGGATTCTTCGCCGCCGCCCACGCCGGCGGCTTCGCGTCGAACGGCTACGGCGCGCACTCCCCCGGCGGGTTCGGCCTCGGTGGCGCGATCGTCGTCGAGATCGGGTTCACGGCGATCTTCGTGTTCGTCGTCCTCGGCACCACGGCGAAGATCGGTGCGGTCGGCTTCGCCCCGCTGGCCATCGGCCTTGCGCTGACCCTCATCCACCTCATCACCATCCCCGTCGACAACACCTCCGTGAACCCGGCCCGCTCGCTCGCCGCCGCGGTGTACGGCGGCGGCTGGGCGTGGGCTCAGCTGTGGGTGTTCATCGTGTTCCCGATCGTCGGCGGCGTGCTGGCCGGGTTCCTCTACCGACCGCTGTTCGGGCGCACGTTCACCGAGGCCACGGCGTAGGGCGCCGGCGCCGCCCGCACGGGCCGGTGGACCGGCTGGTTTACTGACTGACTGACTGACCGGCTGAGGCGCGCGCTCTACTGCGTGACGTGCGCGCCGGCGGCCGCAGGCATCCGTATCGACTCCACGAGCGGGATCAGCAGCAGGGCCGCGGCGCCAACGAAAGCCCAGCGGTAGCCGAGCCACTCGCCATGAACGGTGACGGATGCCGCGAGCGCGGTGCCGAGGCGCACGAGCAGCGCCGCGACCGCCACGCCCAGCCCGGTCGCCACCTGCTGCATGGTCGAGGCAAGCGTGTTGGCCCCGTTCTTGAGGCCCCCAGGCACGTCGACGAACTGGATCGTGTTGTACCCGCTGAACCCGATCGAGCGGATCGCGCCGCTCGCGACGAGCAGCACCACGGTGACGATGATCGGCGTCGTCGCGTCGATGAAGACCATCGCGAGCAGGATCGCCGCTCCGATCGCATTCGAGCCGACGAGGACGGCACGGAATCCAAATCTCCTGATCAGTGGCGTCGTCGCCGGCTTGATGCCGATGTTGCCCACGAAGAGGGCGATGACGATGAGGCCGGCCTGCGCGGCCGACCAGCCGAACCCCGCCTGGAAGAGCAGCGTGACGAGGAACGGAACCGCGCTGATCATCAGCCGATAGACGCCGCCGCCTACATTCCCCACGCGGAATGTATCGATCCGCAGCGCCGTGAGGTCGAGCACCGGGTCTGCTGAGCGCCGGATTCGCAGCCAGAACAGGACGCCCATCGCCGCCGCCACCACGAGCGCGACGACGACCGCTGCCCAGTCGGTCTGCGCACCGCCGACCAGCTCACCCGCCATCACGAGCGCCGCGAGGCCGACCGCGAGGATCACGAGGCCCGAGCCGTCGAGCGGAGAGCGCCGCAGTTCGGTGCTGCGTGGGACCAGCACGAACGCGGCGATCAGCGTTGCGATGCCGATCGGCACGTTGACGATGAAGATCCACCGCCAGCCGATCGTGTCGGCGAGGATGCCGCCGACCGCCGGAGCGATGACCGGGGCGAGCAGCGCGGGCCAGGTCAGGTATGCCATCGCCTGCAACAGGTCACGTGGCTCGACGGCGCGCAGCACCGCGAGCCGGCCGACCGGCACCATCATCGAGCCGCCGATGCCCTGGATCGCCCGGAAGACGCACATCCACAGAAGGCTCGGGGCCATCGCGCAGAGCACGGAGGCGAGCGTGAAGATGACGATCGACGTGATGTAGACGCTGCGGGTGCCGAACCGGTCGGCGAGCCAGCCGGTGGCCGGGATGCACACGGCGAGGGCGAGCAGATAGACCGTCATGGCGACGTTGATGTCGGCGGCGCGCACGCCGAAGTCGCGCGCCATGGCCGGTGCTGCCGTCTGGATCACGGTTCCGTCGAGGAATTCCATGAACGCCGTGACGGCGACGAGCAGCGCCAGGCCGCGGTTGAACGTCGCGCTCGACGCCATCTATGCCTGCTCGCGCATATGACTGCTGCCGCCTGATCCGACCGCCTGCTCACGCCGCGTGCGCACCGCCCAGCGGCCCTCGATGCGGCTGATCGCGACGGGGTAGTCGAGCGTCTCGGAGACGAGATCGGTGGTCAGCACGTCGTCCGCGGGGCCGGCCGCGACGACTCGGCCGGCGCGCAGCAGCATGGCGTGCGTCGTCGAGGCGGGCAGCTCTTCGAGGTGGTGGGTGACGAGGACGGATGCCAGGTCGGGGTGCTGCTCGCGCAGCTGGTCGATCCGGTCGAGCAGGTGCTCTCGCGCCGCGATGTCGAGGCCGGTCGAGGGCTCGTCGAGCAGCAGCACGTGCGGGTCGGACTGCAGTGCGCGGGCGATCAGGGTGCGGCCGCGCTCGCCCTGCGAGAGGTTCGGCCACTTGGACTCCGTCAGGGCGCCCATGCCCATCAGCTCGAGCAGGTAGTCGGCTCGCTCGAGTTCCTCGGGGCTCGGCCGCCACCGCATCGGCAGCTCGGTTCCGCCCGTCCCGCCCGTGAGCACGACCTGTCGCGTGGTGAGGGGGTTGAGCAGCGGGTGCCGCGGGTTCACGTGCCCGATCAGCGTGCGCAGCTCGCGCATCTCGACGCGTCCGATGCGCTTGCCGAGCACCTCGACCGTGCCGCGCGTCGGGTGTTCGTTCGCGCCGAGCAGCGCGAGCAACGTCGACTTGCCGGCGCCGTTCGCACCGATGAGCGCCCAGTGCTCGCCTCGCTCGACCGTGAGGTCGATGTGGTCGAGAATCGCCCGGCCCTCCCGCACGAAGTCGACACCGACGGCGGAAAGGACAGGAACACTCACTCTCTTACGCTACCGAATCGTTTCGACTCGGGCACCGCAGCGGTGATGCAGCACCGCGCGGACAAGCGGACAGGTATCGCGAGCGGTGCCGCGCGACACTCGAGCCGAGCTCTAGTCCCGCTCGGATTCCGCGAGCAGCAGCGCCGTGCAGAACCCCTCAAGACCGGCCGTGAGCTCGTCGATGGTCGGGAACGTGGGCGCGATGCGGATCACCGCATCGTCGGGGTCGTCGCGATACGGATGCGTCGAGCCCGCCGGCGTCATGGCGATGCCCGCCTCCGCGGCCAGCGCGATCGCGCGGCGGGCGACGCCGGGCGTGACGGTGAGCGTGACGAAGTAGCCGCCCTTCGGGTCGGTCCACTCGCCGACGCCGAACGGGGCGAGGCGGCGCTCGAACACCTCCTGCACCGCCGCGAACTTCGGCGCGATGAGCGCGCGGTGCTTCCGCATGTGCGCCGCGACACCCTCGGGCGACTCGAGAAGCGCGACGTGGCGCAGGTGGTTCACCTTGTCCGGGCCGATCGACTGGAACGACTGCCAGTGCAGCAGCCACTTCACGTTCTCGGGCGACGAGCCGAAGAACGCCACGCCCGAGCCCGAGTAGGTCACCTTCGAGGTCGACGCGAAGACGAAGACGCGGTCGGGGTGTCCCGCCTCGGCCGCGAGCCCGAGCACGTCGATCGGCTCGGGGTGCCAGTCGGTGAGATGGTGCACGGCGTACGCGTTGTCCCAGAAGATGCGGAAATCGTCGGCCGCGTCGAGCGCGACCAGCTCGCGCGCGACCGCCTCGGAATAGACGGCACCGGTCGGGTTCGAATACACGGGCACCGCCCACATGCCCTTGATCGTCGGGTCGGCGGCGAGCGCGGCCTTCACGGAGGGGATGTCAGGGCCGTCGTCGTTCATCGGCACCGGGATCATGCGCACGCCCATGGCCTCGGTGATGGAGAAGTGGCGGTCGTAACCCGGCACCGGGCACAGGAACGACACCGACTCCTCCTTGCCCCAGGGGCGCGCCGCCCCCGGCACGCCGTGGAGCATCGCGAAGGAGACGACGTCGTGCATCAGCGTCAGTGACGAGTTGCCGAGCGCGAGCAGCTGCGGCACGGGCACGCGCAGCACGTCGGAGAAGATCTCGCGCAGCTCGGGGAGCCCGGTGGCGCCGCCGTAGTTGCGCAGGTCCGTGCCCGCGGCATCCCTGAACTCGCCATCGCCCGGCAGCGTGAGCAGCGCGTCGGACAGCGCCAGCTGGTCCGCGGCCGGCTTGCCGCGCGTCAGATCGAGCTTCAGGCCCTGCGCCTTCAACTCGTCGTAGGCCGACTGGAAGGCGGCACGGTGCTCGGCAAGGGTGTCGGACGCGGCGGAACTCACGGCTAAATCGTAGGCCGTGCGGTGGCGCCGCGGAGCGGGCGACCCGACCTCGGCTACACGTCGTCCCGGAGGGCCGCGATGTAGTCGGCCCCGCCGAGCCCCGCGTCATGGGCGTCGGCGAGACGCGCCGCCCACGCTTCGACCGCCGGCAGCTCGCCGGCACCGGCAAGCGCGGTCATGAAGCCCGTGTCCTTGACGAGGGCGTCGACGGCGAACTGCGTCTTCGACCAGTCCTGGCCGGCGATGATCGGCTTCTTCATCGCGGCCTGCCCCGCGAACTGCGTGAGCGGCAGGACCTCGAGCACCTCGTCCGTCGACATGCCGCCCGCGTGCCCGACCCGCAGCGATTCTGCGATGCCCTCGGCGACGACGGCGACGCTCAGATTCGCGATCAGCTTCGCGGTCGCGGCGGCCGACTGGGTGGCGAAGGTGCGGATCTTCTCTGGGTCCGACCACAGTTCGGCGATCGGGCGCGCGGCGGCGACATCCGCTTCGGCTCCCCCGAGCAGGGTGCCGAGCGTGCCCTCGTGTGCGGGGCCGGTCGAGCCGATCACGGGGGACGAGACGAAGCGGATGCCTCGCGCGCCGGCCCACTCGGCGAACTCGCTCGCATCGGCCGGCGCCACCGTGGTCACGTCGATCCACAGCGCGCCGGGCTCGAAGGTCACGTCGGCATCGGGCCCTGTCAGCACGTCGCTCGTCACCGTCGGGCCGAAGAACATCGTGACGACGACCTCGGCGCCGGCGACCGCGGCG
The DNA here is from genome assembly GCF_042651345.1 of Gryllotalpicola reticulitermitis. Taxonomy (NCBI): domain Bacteria; kingdom Bacillati; phylum Actinomycetota; class Actinomycetes; order Micrococcales; family Microbacteriaceae; genus Gryllotalpicola; species Gryllotalpicola reticulitermitis. Next base: position 1,000,792 of record NZ_JBHSCN010000005.1, on the reverse strand, counting down.
GCGGGATTCTCCGCGACGTGCGCGCCGGCGGCCGCGGCGTCCTCCGTCGCCGACTTCGTGCGGTTCCAGACGGTGACGTCGTTTCCGCCTGCGATGACATGCTGAACGAGCTCGCGGCCCATGCGGCCGAGCCCGAGGAATCCGATCTTCATACCTTCTGCATACCCAGATGCGCCCGGCTAAAGCAATGGGCCGGCCGCGATGCCCCCGAGCACGCCGCCGACGATGGGCGCGACGAGGGGAACCCAGGCGTACCCCCAGTGCGAACTGCCCTTCCCTGCGATCGGCACCAGCTGGTGCACAAGGCGGGGCATCAGGTCACGAACCGGGTTGAGCGCCGCGCCCGTCGGACCGCCGAGCGAGGCGACGAGCCCGATGACGAGGAACGCGATCGGGAGCGCCCCGAGTGAGGCGAGGCCCGTGGTCGGCCCGTGGACTCCGAAGGCGAGGGCGACGAAGACGAGCACGAACGTCGCCGCCGACTCGCACAGGCCGTTCCACGCCCAGCCGGGCATCTGCGGCACGGTCGCGAACACACCGAGCTTCGACGTCGGGTCGGGGTGGTCGTCGAGCTGTCGCTTGTAGACGAGCCACACCGTGAACGCCCCCACGAAGGCGCCGAGGAGCTGCGCCACGATGTAGCCGAGCACGTTGGGAAGCGTCACCGGGACGCCCTTCGCGAACTCCTTGGCTCCGCTGACGACGATGCCCAGCGTGACGGCCGGGTTGAGGTTGGCGCCCGACTTGGTCGCGACCGTCACGCCGAGAAACACGGCGAGACCCCAGCCGAGACTGATGAGCACCCACCCGGCGCCGTGGCCCTTCGACGTGCGCAGCTCGCTGTTCGCGCTGACTCCGCAACCGAGCAGCAGCATCAGCGCCGTGCCGACGAACTCCGAGAGGTAGGCGGCGAGGGGCACACCGACATCGTGACGTGAACCGAGTCCCGTGCACCAGATGAAATGTCAGGCCGGCGTGACCTCGTGCGCCGCGTTCCACTCCGCGACGAGAACGCGTTTGAGCACCTTGCCCGATGGGCCGATCGGCAGCGTCTCCACGATGTCGAGCTGCCGCGGATATTTGTACGGCGCGACCTTCTCTTTGACGAACTCGATCAGCTCCTCCGGCGACGCGACCGCGCCGGGCATGAGCGTCACCGCGGCGACGATCTCCTGCTGATGCACGGGGTGGGGCACGCCGTACACCGCGCATGCGGACACCGCGTCGTGCCGCGCGAGCACCTCTTCGACCTCGCGCGGGTACACGTTGTAGCCGTTGCGGACGATCATGTCCTTCTTCCGGTCCACGATCGTGACGTAATCGTCGTCGCTCATGGTGCCGAGGTCCCCCGTGCGGAACCACCCGTCGACGACCGCCTGAGCGTCGGCGTCGGGCTTGTTCAGGTAGCCCTTGAACACGTTGTGGCCACGCACGCAGATCTCGCCGAGCTCGCCGCGCGGCAGTTCGACGATCCGGTCGTCGAGCTCGGCCTCGGCGATGATCACCTCGGTGCCCCAGATCGGCTGGCCGATCGTGCCCGGTCGCGTGGTGCGGCCGTAGTGGTTGAACGTCGCGACCGGCGACGTCTCGGTGAGTCCGTACCCCTCGTGGACGGCGACGCCGAACTCTTCGGTCATCCGGCCGATCACGGCGACCGGGAGCGCCGCGCCGCCCGACAGGCCGTACCTGAGCGGCGGCCGCTCGGGGTTCGCCTTGGCCGCCTCGAGCAGGCCGATGTACATCGTCGGCACGCCGGTCATGATCGTGCAGCGGTGGGTATTGAGCAGCGTGAGCGCCGTCGCGCCGTCGAACTTCGGCACGAGCACGACGGATGCCCCGCGCCGGAACGCGACGTTCATCACGCACATCTGCCCGAAGGTGTGGAAGAGCGGCAGGCAGCCGAGCACCACGTCGTCCTCGGACATGTCGATCGCCCCCAGCAGCAGCGTGTTGACGTGCTCGACGAGGGAGAAGTGCGAGCCCTGCGCGCCCTTCGGCGTGCCGGTCGTGCCGCTCGTGTACAGGATCGTCGCGGTCGTGCCGGGGCTCACGAACTCGTAACCGGCCACCGGTTCGGCGTCGCGGGCGAGGTCTTCGAGGCGCGGGAACGGCGCCTCGGCGATCTTGTCGTCGGGCACCATGACTGACAGCACGGGAACGCCGGCGGCGGCCGCGCCCTTCGCGCCCTCCGCGAGCAGGGGCGCCGCGATGATGAAGGTCGTGGCGCCCGAGTCCCTGAGGACGTAGGCGATCTCGTCGGCCTTGAGCAGCGCGTGCACGGGCACGACGATCGCCCCGAGGCTCAGGATCGCGAAGTACGCGCGCGGGAAATCGGGCACGTTCGGCAGGAGCAGCGCGACGCGGTCTCCCGCCCCGATGCCGAGCCCGCGCAGCGCGCCGGCGTACGCCTTCGTCTCGGCCCAGAGCCGGCCGTAGCTGATGTGATCGGCACCGAAGACGACGGCCGTGCGCTCGGGCGCGCGCTTCGCCGTCTCGGCAAGAATGGCCGCCAGGTTGACCGTGGCGAAGCCGGGCTGTTCGGGTGCAGCGGGCATGTGTGGCCCCTTTCGTCGTCGTTGACGAATCAGTGTTCTCGCTGACGGTACCAGCGGGCGGCCGCTACGCGCGCCCCACTATCGCGGGGAGATCGACCCCGGCGGGCAGGGCGCCGTACAGGGCCGACGGATGCCCGAGCCGGGCCGCCACGAAGGCATCGCCGACGGCCGCCGGGGCATACCGCAGCATGAGCGACGCCTCGAGCAGAACTCCGAGGCGCTCGGTCAGCTCGCGCGCCCGCAGCTCGACCCACTGCGCCCCGTCGAGCAGGCCGGTGCGCAGCTGCCGCACGAAGTCCTGCACCTCGTCGAGCTCGGTGTCGAACAGATCCCATGCGCCGCGCGCCCGGCCGATCTCCGCGAAGAAGGCGTGGAACGCGGCCGTCTCCCGGCCCAGTGCGCGCAGCACGTCGAGCGCGATGACGTTGCCGCTGCCCTCCCAGATCGCCAGCACGGGCTGCTCGCGGTAGCGGCGCGCGAGCGGGAACGCCTCGGTGTAGCCGTTGCCGCCGAGGCACTCGAGCGCCTCGTAGGCATGGGCCGGGCCGCGCTTGCAGACGAGGTATTTCGCGACCGCGGTGGCGAGGCGGCGGAACGCGAGCTCACCGGCATCCGATTCGTCCGTGCTGTTCTGATCCTGCTCGCCGCCGGTGTTCGAGTCGTGGGCGCGTGCGAGGCGCATCGCGGTGAGGGTGGCGGCTTCGGCCTCGAGCTGCAGGTCTGCGATGACAGCGGCCATGGCGGGCTGGTCGATGAGCGCGCGGCCGAACGCGAAGCGGTGCCGCGCATGCCAGGCCGCCTCGGCGACCGACTGCCGCATGCCCGCTGCCGTGCCGATCACGCAGTCGAGCCGAGTGCGGCTCACCATCGGCAGGATCGCGCGCACGCCACGGCCCGGCTCGCCGACGAGCCAGCCGACCGTGCCGTCGAGCTCGATCTCGCTCGACGCGTTGGAGCGGTTGCCGAGCTTGTCCTTGAGGCGCTGGATGAAGAACGGATTCTTGGCGCCATCGGGCAGCACACGCGGCACGAAGAAGCAGCTGAGCGCCTGGTCCTCCGCGCCGTGGCCGCCGCCCTGTCCGGCTCGCGCGGCGCGCGTCGTCTGCGCCGCCTGACGCGTCTGCGCGAGCACGAAGAATGCATCGCTCATCGGTGCGCTGCAGAACCACTTGTGACCTGTCAGCGACCAGGTGCCGTCTGAGTTCGGTGTGGCGCGGGTCGTGTTGGCCCGAACATCCGATCCGCCCTGCTTCTCGGTCATCGCCATGCCGAACAGCGCCGCGTTGCCGCCGTAGTCGCGGCTCATCGCGCGCGCCCACCACTCGTCGCGGCCCGGGAACTCGGCGTCCTTCAGGATCGCCGCGCCCGCGTGGGTCATCGACACGGGGCAGGCGTGCCCCGGCTCGACCTGCGCGAAGAGATAGAACATCGCGGCACGATCGACGGATGCCCCGGGCCCCGGCTCGAGCCACGCCGAGGTGTGCGCCCGGCGGGCGACCGCCTCACCGATGACGCGGTGATAGGCCGGGTGGTACTCGACCTGGTCGATGCGCTTGCCCCAGCGGTCGTGGGTGTGCAGCACCGGCTCGTTCGTGTTGGCGAGCTCGGCGTCGTGCTGGAACTCCGCCGTGCCGACGAACGCGCCCGCTTCGCCGAGACGTTGCTCGGCGCGGGCCGCGGGGCTGCGCGTGCCCCAGACGCGAACGGCGTCGACGAGTGCCGCGTTGCTCGCGAACTCGTCGACGCCCGTGCGTGGCGGAGCCTGATTGAAGACCTCGTGCGTGATCACCGTCGACCACCTCCGCCTTCGAGGCTAGTCAGCACCCTGGGGGTGCCGGCACCCCGTCAATCGGCGGTCGGCGCGCCCATCGGCGTGGCGACGGCGTCGATCGCATCGAGCTCCGCGAGTTCGGCGGCCGGCAGCTCGAGCTCGGCGGCGGCGATGTTCTCGGCCAGGTGCGCACGGCTCGACGTGCCCGGAATCAGCGCGACGTTCGGCGAGCGCTGCAGCAGCCACGCGAGCGCGACCTGCTGCGGCGTCGCGTCGAGGCGGCCGGCGACCTCGGCCAGCACACCCGACTGCAGCGGGGTGAAGCCGCCGAGTGGGAAGTACGGCACGTATGCGATGCCGAGCTCGGCGGTGCGGCGCAGCATCGCCTCATCGCCACGGCCGACCAGGTTGTAGAACTGCTGCACCGTGACGATCGGCGTGATGCCGAGCGCCTCGGTGAGTTGCGCGTCGGTGACCTGGCTGAGGCCGAGATGCTTGATCTTGCCCTGCTGCTGCAGCTCGAGGAGCGCGCCGATGCGGTCGGCGATGGATTCCTCGGCCGTGCTGTCGGCGGTTCCCATGCGCAGGTTGACGACGTCGAGGGTCTCGACGCCGAGGTGCGTGAGGTTGTCGTCGACCTGAGCGACGAGCGCCTCGGGCGTGCGGTCGTGCACCCAGCCGCCGTCTTCCGTGCGCGTCGCACCGACTTTGGTCACGAGCTGCAGCCCGTCGGGGTACGGGCTGAGCGCCTCGCGGATCAGGTCGTTCGAGACGTGGAAGCCGTAGAAGTCGGCGGTGTCGATGTGGTTGATGCCCGCCTCGACGGCGGCGCGCAGCACGGTGATCGCCTCATCGTGGTCGCGTGGCGGCCCCCAGACGCCCTTGCCGGGCAGCTGCATCGCGCCGTAGCCCATGCGGGTGATGGTGAGGTCGGGGGCGAGGGTCAGAGTTCCACCGTGAAGAGGCATCCGTTGCTCCTTAGCGTTGCGCGGCCCGAGCGCGGGCCTAACTATCCGGTTAGTCAGAGGTTATCCCCAGACTAACCGTTTAGTCAAGTTGTACAGTCGAAGGCGAATCGAGGTGAACGGATGTCTGAGGCGAGAACGGGCGGCGCTGCGACGGGTCGCGCCGAGGCGACTCAGCAGCGCATCCTCGACGCGGCGTTCGACGAGTTCTCGACCCGCGGCGTCGCGGGCGCGCGCGTCGACAGGGTCGCCCGGGCCGCCGGCTGCAACAAGAACCTCATCTACATCTACTTCGGCAGCAAAGAGGGGCTCTTCGAGGCGACGCTGAAGTCGCGCCTCAAGCTCGTCTACGAGGACCACCCGCTCACCCCCGAGAACCTCCCCGAGTACGCCGGCAAGACCTTCGACTTCGCGATGGAGAACCCCGACGTCATCCGCCTGCTGGCCTGGACCAAGCTCGACCCCGACGCCCGGCAGCCGCAGGCGCGCGAGCACTCCATCGCACGGAAGACCGCAATGCTGCGCGAGGCCCAGAGCGACGGCACGCTGACGGATGCCTGGAGCCCGGAGTTCCTGATGACGTTCGTGATGTCGCTCGCTACCGCCTGGGTGCCGGCCTTCCCGTATGGCATCGGGGGCGGCGATCGGGCGGCGATCCGAGAGCAGATCGTGCGAGCGGTGCGGGCCGTCGTGTCGGCCGGCGCGTAGGGCGAGGCATCCGATGCCGTTCGAGTTCACCGCGGAACTGTACGAGTGGTCCGCGCGCGACAACTGGTTCTTCGTCGCCCTGCCGTTCGCGGTCAGCGACGCGATCACGGCGATGCCGCTCGTTCCGGGCGGCTTCGGCTCCCACAAAGTCGAGGCGACCGTCGGGCACGTCACGTGGCAGACCTCGATCTTCCCCGACGATGCGCGCGGCACCTTCGTGCTGCCGATCAAGAAGGACGTGCGCACGCGCAACCGGCTCGTGCCCGGCGGCCCCGTCGACGTCAGCCTCGAACTCGTGCGCTGACGCTCAGCGACCGGCCGCCCCGTCGACGCGGAGCGCATCGCCGGCGTCGAGGGCGTCAACGGCGTCGAGCACGGCGTCGGAGAGGCGCGAGATGTGGGCGAGACCCGCTCTGCGCGGCAGGATGACGCTGTTCAGCCACGCGAAGACGACATCGCGCCCCGGATCGGCCCAGACATTCGCGACGGCGCTGCCGTTGTGGCCGAAGGTCTCAGCGGACGCGCGCGTGCCCATGGGGCGCACGTGCCCAGGGAAGCCGAGCTGGAAGCCGGTCCCCCAGCGCATCGTGTGGCCGATGACGTGGTCGAGCTCGCCGTCGGCCGAGACCGACCGTGCGGCCGTGATCGCCGCCGATCGCACGACGCCGCCCCCGCCGGTGAGCAGCGCTCGGTAGAAGCGGGCGAGATCGCGGGCGGTGGTCTGGATGCCTGCCGCCGGGATCACCGCCTCGCGCACAGCACGACGGTTGAATGCCGCTCGGCGAATATGCTCCACCAGGCGACCGGCGACGAGCGGGACCCGGCGGTCCCAGGCATCCGTTTCGAGTCCGAGACGGGTGTCGGCGAGTTCGAGCGGCTTCAGGAACTCGTCATCGATGAACCGTGCGATCGGCCGGCCGTCGACCCGCTCGACCAGCTCCCCCAGGATGAATCCGAAGCTGAGCAGCTCGTACGCGACGCGCTCGCCGGGCGGGTGATGCGGGCGCGCGCCGGCAGCGGCGGAGACGGATGCCTGCCAGTCGGCCATCCGCAGCGCATCGCCCACCGCCCAGCCGGTCGAGTACGGGGCGCCGGTCCGATGCGTCAGCGCATGCCGAATCGTCACGTGCTGCTTTCCGTTCGCGGCATATTCGGGCCAGTACTCGGCAATGGGCGCGTCGAGGTCGAGAGCGCCGCGCTGCGCGAGCAGGTGCACAGCCAGCGCCGTGAACGGCTTGCTGACGCTGAACGCGTAGAAGAGATCGTGCGGCCCGGCGGCCCGCAGCTCTTCGAAGACGACCGCGTCGCCGCGCATGACGACGATCGACGAGGCGCGGCCCCGCTCGGCCGCGATGCGGGCGACGTCGTCCCAGGTCATGCGATCCATCCTTCAGCCTCGGTGCTCGCATCGCGCCCCGAAACCGCGACACACCCGCTGCTGCCGACCGGCGGGCCGCGCGGCGACCTAGCTTCAGCCTCACAGGCCCTCGTCCCGAACTGAGTCGAACTCATTAACTGAGAACCCCTCAGATTGGGGACTGATGAGTGTCCACCCGAGTGACATAGAACGTGACCGTGACAGATCTGCGAGACGCCAGACACGCGACGGAAGCGGGTGAGCCCGCGCTGCGGGAGCACCAGGCCGCGGCATCCGTCGTCTCTGCGTGCCTCGCGGCACAGGCCCGCACGCCGCGCCCTTCCCGTCTCAGCCGCCTCTTCGGTGCGAGCCCGCTGAACGGCGAATCGCGGAAGTGGTATGCGGGCGCGGTCACCGAACTGCGCATCGCGGGCGAGCTCGCCAAGCTCGGGCCGGAGTGGGTCGTGCTGCACAGCGTGCCGGTCGGCGAGCGCGGCGAGATCGTCGAGCACCTCGCGATCGGTCCCGCGGGCGTCTTCGCCGTCGGGCTGATGCACGAACAGGGCAGCGCGGTGAGCGTGCAGGGCGAGCAGCTGCTCGTGAACGGCGCGGCGCGGCCGCACCTCGCAGTGTCGCGGGACGCCGCCACCGAGGCCGCCGTGCGCCTCACACGTGCGAGCGGCGTCAACGTGCCGGTGCGCGGCCTTCTCGTCGCCATCGCACCGCGATCGCTCGCGGTGCTCGGCGAGCCCGACGACGTCGGCGTGACGAGCGAGCGCGGCCTGCACAAGCGGCTCGCAACCGCCGCCGGGCAGCTCGATTCGAGCCAGGTCGCCGCGATCGTCGCGGTCGCCTCCGAGCCGTCGACGTGGCACAACGACGTGGCACGTCGGCGTATCCCCGTGTTCGATCCGGGCGCCTTCGACGGCCTGCGCATCGACGTGCAGCGTGCGTGGGTGGCGCGTGGATTCTGGGGCTGCGCCGTACTCGTCGCGGCGGCGATCACGGCCGCTCAGTTCGTCGCGGCGTGAGCGGCCCAGCGGCTGAGCGGCGATGAGCCGCAGCGTCTCCCCCTAAGTGGGTCTGCGCAGTCTCGCGTTGCGCAAGTAAACAGAGGTGGTGACCGACCTCACGGATGCCTCGCCCGCCGCGCCGCTTGCGGGGTGCGATGTCTGCGGGTGACTCGGCCGCCGATGAGGCCGATCGGCAGCGACAACTCGCGGAAGCCCATGAGCAGGCAGCGCGGGAAGCCCGCCAGCTGTCCATGAACTACGAAGCGGCCGCCGCATCCGAGAAGGCCACGGCGCGCACGCTCGCGCCGCTGTCGGCCGCGGGCTATTGCCTGCTTCCCGATCGCGGATGGCCCGGGAGCCGCAGCGCCAACGTCGACATGATCGTCATCGGGCCGGGCGGCGTCTTCATCGTGGACACCAAGAGCTGGGCATCCCCCGTCATCGCGGGCGGCCGCGTGTTCCGCGGCCAGGCCGACGTGACCGACGAGTTCGACCGCCTCGCCGATCTCGCCTGGAAGACCGAGGCCGTTCTCGCCGAGGTCGGCCTCGCACCCGGCGAGGTTCACCCGGTCGTCGCGTTCGCCGGTCGCCGGGGCGTCGACGAGACCATCGGCTCGGTCGAGATCGTCGGCGAAAACGACCTCGTGAAGCACATCGCGCGGCACGGGCGGCGGCTCAGCCAGACATCCATCGATCGTGTGCTCGCCAAAGCGATCGACTACTTCCCGGTCGTCGGCGCTCCGACACCCGTCCTCGCGCTCGTGCCGGAACCCGTCGTCGCCGAGCGCGACGAGATCGCGGAGCTGCCGAGCCCGGAGGACGTCCAGGACGCCGTCCTCGAAAGCCTGATGGCCGAGCCGATCGAGGAGTGGATGGCGTTCCTCTCGCCCGATCAGGCGAAGCTCGTGCGCCGCAGCTTCAACGGGCCATCACGGATTCGCGGTGCCGCCGGCACCGGCAAGACCGTCGTCGGGCTGCATCGCGCCGCGTACCTCGCGCGCAGCAATCCGCACGGAAAGGTGCTCGTCACGACCTTCGTCAACACCCTTCCGCAGGTGCTCAAGAACCTGTTCGGGCGGCTCGCCCCGGAACTCGCCGATCGGGTCGAGTTCGCCAGCGTGCACCAGCTGGCCAACCGGATACTGCGCGAGCGGGGCGTCAAGCTGAGACTGGATCCGACCCGCACCGATCTTCTGTTCAATCAGGCGTGGGACGAGGCATCCCGCCCGCTCATCGCGATCGAACCAGACAGGACGTACTGGGAAGAAGAGATCCGTCACGTCATCAAGGGCCGGGGCCTGACCACCCTCGAGCAGTACCGCGACTGCGCACGCACGGGTCGCAGCCGCAAGCTCGGCCCGAACCAGCGCGCGGATGTCTGGAAGCTCTACCTCGCGTACGACAGGCGGCTGCGGGAGTCCCGCCTCTGCGACTTCGAGGACCAGATCCTGAGCGCCGAACTTGCGCTGCGCTCCACGCCCCTGACGGGATACCTGGCCGTGATAGTTGACGAGGCTCAGGACCTGTCGTGCGCCATGATCCGGATGCTCGCGGCGATCGCCGGCGACGGACCGGACGCCCTGACGCTGATCGGCGACGGTCAGCAGACGATCTACCCCGGTGGCTACACGCTCACCGAAGCCGGAGTCGCACTGGGAAACCGCGGCGTCGTGATGGAGATCAACTATCGCAATACCGCCGAGATTCTCGATGCCGCGCGATCCATCGTCGAAGGCTCGAGCTTCACAGACATCGAGGGAACCTCGACAGCGGCGACCGCCCCGACGACGCCCCGGCACGGGCCCACGCCGGAGCTGATGTCCTTCGGCTCACTCGCCGCGCACGACGCCGCGATGGTGCGGCATGTCCGCGAAGCGGTGACGGTCGTCGGCACCGACCTCGGCGATCTTGCGGTTCTGTGCTTCACCCGACGCGACGTCGCGCGCTCGATGCGCGTCTTCGCCGATGCCGGCATCCCGACGCTCGAGCTCACGAAGTACGACGGCCGAACGTCGAACGCCCTCAAGATCGGGACCATCAAGCGCTCGAAGGGGCTCGAGTTCAAGCAGGTGCTCGCGCCGTGGGTCGATCCTGCGCTTCTACGCAGACGGCTCGGCCGGAGCGACGAGAGCAGCGCGCAGTCGGAACGCGAGGATCGCGACCGGCGAGAACTGTTCGTTGCCATCACACGAGCGCGTGACGAGGTGTGGGTCGGCAGCGTCGCCCGCAAGTAGGTCGCCCGCAAGTAGGTCACCCGCAAGTAGCCTGCGAGCGTGACTACCCCGCTCATCGTGGTCGCCGCCGTGTTCGAACGCGACGGCCGCATTCTTGCGTGCCGAAGGGCGCCGGGGCGGTTCGATGCCGGCAGGTGGGAGTTCCCCGGCGGCAAGGTCGAGGCCGGCGAGACGCCGGAGAACGCGCTCGTCCGCGAGATCGACGAAGAGCTCGGCACCTCGATCGAGGTGCTGCGCGCCGTCGATCGCACCGCGACGCACGTCGGCGAGAGGGTCATCGACCTGGCGAGCTATCTCGTGCGTCCGCTTTCCGACTACCCGACGACGAGCAGCGACCACGACACGCTGCGCTGGGTCGCGAAGACCGATCTCGCCGCCCTGCGCTGGGCACTGCCCGACCTTCCGACGGTCGCGCGCCTCACCGCCTGAGCGGGCACGTCGCTGCGCCCGACGGCCCGGAAGCAAGTTCTCCACAGTTTCGGCCGGCGAGCAGGAAGGTGTCGCGCCGGCATGTACCGTGGTCGGATGCGTTGGCGAGTGGTACTTTTGGACGATGAGTGGCACGTTTTCTATGACGGTGGGAAACAAGGGGCGAATTGTGCTGCCCGCTGATGTTCGCGCCCGTCATGACTGGGCAGAGGGAACAACGCTCATCGCGCTCGAGACCGACGATGGCATCGAGATCCTCGACCGCGCCCACGCACTGAAGCTTGTGCGGGCGCAGTTCGCCGAGACCGACGTGGTCAGCGAGCTCATCGCGGAGCGGCACGCAGAGGCCGCACGCGACAGCGCCTCAGAGTCGTGACACCCGTCGTCTTCGACGCATCGGCCCTTCTCGCCTTCCTGAAAAGCGAGCCCGGTGCCGCGAGAGTCGAGCAGGCGCTGGCCGAGGGCGGGTTCTGCAGCGCGGCGAACTGGGCGGAGGTCGCACAGAAGTCGAGCGGTCTGCCGTTCCGGTGGGAGAGGGCGCGCGCCGTGCTTCGCAGCTTCGGGCTGACGATCGTGCCAGTGATCGAGGCAGACGCCGAGCGTGCCGCGGTGCTGTGGGCGCCCGGTACGACGTGGTCCCTCGCCGACCGGCTTTGTCTCGCCCTGGCAGATCGTCTTGAGCTGCCCGCGCTCACCGCGGACCGCGCGTGGGCCGAGCATCCGCGCGCGCAGCTCATCCGGTAGCCGCGAGAACGCCGGGGAGGTGTGTCGTCACCGGGGCGTCGGCCGGGTCAGGCCGTCGGCACGCTCACCGCACGCTGCACGAGCTCGGTCAGCTCGGGCGCCCCGAACACCCGGAACTCGTCGCCAGGCCAGCCGTGCAGCGGCTCGACCCACTCAGCGGGAAGAGCGGATGCTCCGTAGATCGCGCCCGCGAGCGAGCCCGTGATCGCGCCCACGGTGTCGGTGTCGTTGCCGGCACGGACGGCGAGGCGCAAGGCATCCGTCAGTGTCTCGCTGTGCGTGATCGCCGACCACGCCGCCTCGAGCGCGCCGACCACCCACGCGTTGTTGTCGGCGAGCTGCGACGGCAGTGCCGCCTCGGCCGTGTCGACGCGCGCGTGCCAGATGGCCGCGCGGTCAGCGGGAAGCGTGTCGACCGCCGCGCGCAGCTCGGCATGGCCGGTCAGGATCGCCGCGCGGATCGCGAGGCTCCAGATCACGCACGCGTCACCGGCATCCGTTTCGAAGTGGGTCAGCTCGCTCACGCGCCTCGCCGCAGCGGCGAGCGCGGCTGCGGCGCCGACACCGTCGATGAGGTAGGCGAGCGCCACCGGCCCGGTCCGCATGAGCGAGCCGTTTCCGGCCGACTTGCCGGCCTGCTCGTGGACGGCGCGAGCGGCAGCACGAGCGTCGCCCTCAGTGACGTGACGGATGCCGGAGAGCACCGCCCTCGTCTGCGTGCCGATCCCCTTCGGCACCCGGGCCCACCCGATCCACTCGCCCACGATCGCCGCGAGCGCCGCGGGATCGTCGAGCCGGCCCCCGCGTGCGAGCGCCTGCAGGATCGGCACGGCCATGCTCGTGTCGTCGGTCCACTCCGCGCGTTCGAAGAGACCATCGTCGCCGGCCCGCAGCTCGACCGGCACGGAGGGGTCGAGGGGCGGCTGGAATTCGTAGGAAGCCCCGAGCGCGTCGCCTGCGGCCGACGCCACGACCGCACCGATGGCGCGATCGAGCTGGTGTGGTGTCAGCATCAGTGCTCCCGAAGTCGAGGACTCCGACGCTAGCCAGCCGCGTGCCGCGCGCAACATCCCCAATACGCGGATCCCTCAACCGGGGTGGGGCGGCGGTCGGCTGAGCGGGACAGCAGAGGCGGCCGAGGCGTGCACCGACTTAGACTCAGGACATGGCCGAGAGTTTCGACAAGATCACCATGTTCGGGGCCGCCTGGTGCGGCGACTGCCGCCGGTCGAAGGCGCTGCTCGACAAGCTCAGCATCGACTACGACTACATCGACGTCGAGGCCGAGATCGACGGCGCCCCGCGCGCCGAGGCGATCAGCGGCCGGAAGAACATCCCCGTCATCGTGTTCCCCGACGCGACGCACTTCGTCGAGCCGACCGACGCCGAGCTCGAGGCCAAGCTGCACGAAGTGGGTGCGGCGTAATGGCGCACGCCGAGCCCAGCTACACGCTTGAGCAGCTCGTCGCCGAGCCGCGCGCCGACTTCGACTCGTTCACCCGCGACGACGCGGTGCGCCTCGGCGAGATCGCCGTCGGGATCATCCGCGACTGGGGCGTCGACCTCGCCGTCGACGTGCACATCGGCGACGAGCTCGCGTTCCGTGCGCAGCTCGGCAGCACCGGCCAGTCGAACGCCGACATCATGGGCCGCAAGCGCCTCACGGTGAAGCACTTCGGCCACAGCTCGCTGCTCGCCCGCTTCAAGAAGGACGCCGACCCGTCGGTGGCCGCCGGGCTCGGCGACGAGTACGCCTTCTGGGGCGGCAGCATCCCGATCTTCGTCGGGGGCGAGCTGTACGGCACGCTGTCGTCGTCCGGCGAGGCCGACGTCGTCGACCACGAAGTCATCGCCGAGGCGCTCGCCCGCTTCACCGCGACCCGCGCATGAGCGGCGAGGCCAGCGGCAGCACGACGACCATCACCGGCTTCGAGATCTTCGAATGCGATCTTGGCTGGCGGTACATCTCGTTCCTGAAACTGACGGCGAGCAACGGCGTCGTCGGGTGGTCCGAGTTCAACGAGCCGTTCGGCGCACCCGGGCTCGGCGCGGTCATCGGCGCCCTTCGCGGCCGCATCCTCGGCGCTGATCCGCGCAACATCAACGAGATCGTCGGCACGCTCGTCGCCCTTCTCTCGCCGTCGCCCGGCGGGGTCAATCGCGAGGCGATCGGGGCGATCGAGAACGCCCTCTTCGACCTCAAGGCGCGCCTGCTCGACGTCTCGGTCGCCGAGCTGCTCGGCGGGGCGCTGCGCACGCGCATCCCGATGTACTGGTCGCACTGCGGCAACTACCGTCAGGGCGGCCTGGCGGCAGTGGTCGGAGCGCCGCAGCTCACCTCGTACGCCGATGTCACCGAGCTCGGCCGCGAGGTCGTCTCGCGCGGTTTCCACGGCCTCAAGACGAACGTCATCACCTTCGACGACGAAGAGGTCGGCGGTCGCCCGTTCGGCTGGGCGAGGCATCCGTCTGCCTCGGGCCGCGACTACGACGATCGGATGCTCGACCAGACGGTCTCGACGCTCGCCGCCTTCCGTGATGGCGTCGGGCCGCAGCTTCGCATCCACCTCGACGTCAACTACAACTACCTCGTCGACGGGTACCGGCGGGTGGCGACGGCTGTCGCGCCGTACCAGCTCACGTGGCTCGAGCTCGACGGGGTCGAACCCGGTGCGCTGGCGCAGCTGCGTCAGTACTCGTCGACGCCGATCGCCTCGGGCGAGTCGCTGTTCGGCGCGCAGCAGTACCTGCCGTACTTCGAGGCCCGCGCGCTCGACGTGGCCATCGTCGACGTGATCTGGAACGGCATCGGCGAGGCCACGCGCATCGCGCAGCTTGCCGGCACCTTCGGGGCAAGTGTTGCACCACACAACTTCTATGGCCCACTCGCGACGGCCATGTCGGCGCACTTCAGCGCGGTCGCGCCGAACCTGGCGGAACTCGAGCTCGACGTCGACGGCGTGCCGTGGCGCGACGAGCTCGTCACGACGCCCCCGCGCGTCGTCGACGGGTTCCTCGAGGTGCCCGACGGCCCGGGCTGGGGCGTCGAGCCGATCGAGGACGTGATCCGCGCCCATCCGCGCCACGCCGCGTAGGTCCGGGCAGGCCGAGCGCGTGCCCTCACCCCTTCGCACCCTGCGCGCCGGCGTCGCGTGGGTCTCGCGCACGAGGTGGTTCCGCCGCGTCGGACCCACCATCATGCCGCCGTTCGAGCGCTTCATGGCGCGCTTGACCGGCGGCCGCGTCACGGCGAGCGGCATTCTCGTGCCGTCGCTCGTGCTGCACACCACCGGAGCGAAGTCCGGCGAGCCGCGCCAGACCGAGCTCATGTGCGTGCCCGACCGGGGCACCTGGCTCGTGACCGGGTCGAACTTCGCGCGCGGCAACCACCCCGCGTGGACGGGCAACCTGATCAAGACCCCCGCCGCCGAGATCGACTACCGAGGCAAGCGGATTCCCGTCACCGCCACCCTGATCGGCGACGCCGACCGCGAGGCCGTGTGGGCGACGATCCAGTCCCAATGGCCGGGCTACCGCAAGTATGAGGTCGCGGCGGGGCGCACCCTGCGGATCTTCCGGCTCGAGCGCCGCTGACGCGTCGCCGCGCCCGCCACCCGCCACCCGCCACCCGCCACCACTGTGCCCACTCCACCGGCCACTGTGCCCACTCCACCGGTCAGTGTGCCCACTCCGCCGGTCAGTGTGCCCACTCCGCCGGCCAGTGTGCCCGAATGGCGCAACTGTCGCCGCTGCAACGGGCACAGTTGCGCCGACCGGACACACCCCGAGGGCGCGGGAGCGGGGGGGCGGGGCACGGAAGGGGGACGGGGCGGGGGCGCGGGAGGGAGAGCGCGGGAGCGCGGGGACAGCCGCGGCACAATGGGACTCGTGCCCGAACTCGACGAGCTGCGACGGCTGCGGCGAGCGCGCGACCGCATCGACCGCGAGTTCGCGCAGCCGCTCGACGTCCCGGCCCTTGCCCGAACGGCCCTCATGTCGACGGCGCACTTCAGTCGCCGCTTTCGCGACGCCTACGGCGAGACCCCCTACGCCTACCTCATGACCCGGCGCGTCGAGCGGGCGCAGGCCCTGCTGCGCCGCGGCGACCTGAGCGTGACGGATGCCTGTTTCGCCGTCGGCTGTACGAGCCTCGGTTCGTTCTCCAGCCGCTTCACCGAGCTCGTCGGCGAGACGCCGAGCGCGTATCGCGCCCGCAACCACGACGCGCTGCAGCTCGTCGCGACGTGCCAGGCGATGGTGGTCACGCGGCCGCAGAAGCCGAAGCAGAATCAGAAGCCCGCGCAGAAGCAGGGGCCCGCGCAGAAGCAGGCGCTCAAGCCCCAGCCCCAGCCCACGGCCAGGCCCGCGCCCACGCCCCAGCCGCGCGGCGGCGCGGCGCCGAATCCGAGCAGTTTCGGAGAAGCATCCGTCGCCCGCCCTGCCTAGCGTTGCCGGTATGAGCGTTTCAATCAGCGGCGTGCACATTCTGGTCGACGACCCCGAGGCCGCCCTCAGCTTCTATCGCGATCACCTCGGTCTGAAGGTTCTCAATACGGTCGAGAATGGCGGCTACACGTGGATCGTCCTCGTGACCGAGAGCCAGCCGGAGGTGCAGATCGTGCTCGAGCATCCGCACGGCGGTCGCTCGCAGGCGAACGGCGAGGCCGTCGCGGCGCTGCTCGCGAAGGGCGAGCTGCAGATGGTGAACTTCCAGTCCGAGAACCTCGACGAGACGTTCGAGAGGGTGTCGGCCGCGCCCGGCGCCGAGGTGCTGCAGGAGCCCGCTGACCAGCCGTGGGGCGTCCGCGACTTCGCGGTGCGGGACCCTGCGGGCAACCTCATCAGGATCGCGCAGGCATAGCTCGGCAGGCGCGTCGGGGGTACCCCGTACCCTGGAACGCATGACGGAAGCTTCTCGGCGCTCGCTGCGCTGGATCATCCCCTCCGCCATCGCGCTGATCGTCGTCGCTGTCGGCACCGTCGGCTTCATCAACCTCAAGCCCGAGGCGCCGGCCAAAGTAGCGACGGATTTCTGGAACGATCTCGCTGCCGGGAAGGCGCAGCAGGCCCTCTCGCTGACATCGACGCCCGCGCCGGCCAACGGCCTGCTGCTCACCGACGACGTGTACGAGAAGGCCGACCGCGGCATCGCGGGGGTCACGGCGCACGGCTTCAGCACGGCCGGCGGCGCGGCATCCGGCACGATCGACTACACGCTGCACGGGAAGCAGCAATCCGCGCAGGTCAAGCTCACGAAGGTGCGCCACGGCCTCCTGCAGCCGAGCACCTGGCAGATCACCAACGCCCCTCTCGCGGCGGTGCACGCCACGGTCTCGAGCGACGGAAGTGCGAACGCCCTCTCGGTCAACGGCACGTCCCTGCCACTGCCGGGTGACGGCACACTCGTGATTCCGGCGTTGCCCGGCACGTATTCGTTCAGCCTCGGCAGCAGCACGAAGCTGCTCACCTCGCAGCCGCAGAGCGTCGCGGTGACGGGCAGCACGGCGAACGTCACGCTGAAACTCAATCCGTCGGCGCAGCTCGGCCAGCAGGCGATCGCGCAGACCGAGTCGACGCTGAACGGATGCTTCAGCAATCCGGCGCTGACGGCGAGCTGCCCGGTGACCGACGGCATCCGCAGTCTGTTCGACCTGACGGCGGACACCGGGCTCACGTACCACCTCACGAGGGCGCCCAAGCTCAGCTTCGACGCGACGACGATGCAGGTGACCTCGAACCCCGACGTGCGCGCCGACGATGGCGAGGTGATGGCGTCGACGCTGGACCCCAAGTGGGGCCAGATCAACAACGTGTCCGACTTCTCGCTCGCATTCGACGTCACGGTGAAGAGCGGAAAGCTCACGGTCACGCCCGATCAGGGCGGCATCAACCTCACCGTGAACAAGGTCACGCACATCGACTGACCGGAGGCCACTGACCGTAGGCTGAGGATATGTCGCTGATGCCCGAAAGCTCCTCGTCCACCACGGCGTTCGACACCGCCGTCGCGCGCGTCAAATCGGGGGGCGAACTCGGCGCTGAGACCGACGCGCTGCTCGCGGAGCTCAGCGATGATGAGAAGCTCGGCCTGCTCGACGGCGACCAGGAATTCTGGGACGGCATGACCGAGATGTCGACGATCGGCTACAACACCACTCCGATCGTGATGGGCGCGGTCGACCGGGTCGGCATCCCCGGCCTGCGGTTCTCCGACGGTCCTCGGGGCGCCGTCATCGGGCACTCGACCGCCTTCCCGGTCTCGATGGCACGCGGGGCGACCTGGAACGTCGAGCTCGAAGAGCGCATCGGCGAGGCCATCGGCGCCGAGATCAGGGCGCAGGGCGGCAACTTCTTCGGCGGCATCTGCATCAACCTGCCGCGCCACCCGGCATGGGGCCGAATCCAAGAGACCTACGGCGAAGACCCGATCATCCTGGGCGAGCTCGGCGCGGCGCTGCTGCGCGGCATCCGTCACCACGCCATGGGGACCGCGAAGCACTACGCCCTCAACTCGATGGAGAACGCCCGCTTCTCGGTCGACGTCACCGCAGACGACGCGACGCTGCACGAGGTCTACCTGCCGCACTTCCGCCGCCTGGTCGAAGAGGGGGTGCACGCGTTGATGACCTCGTACAACTCGGTGAACGGCGAGTGGGCCGGCCAGAGCGCGCAGCTCCAGCAGCAGATCCTGCGCGACCAGTGGGGGTTCGAGGGGCTCACGGTCTCCGACTTCATCTGGGGCCTGCGCGACGCCGCGCTGTCCCTCACGAACGGCCTCGACGTCGAGGAGCCGTTCGCTCAGCAGCGCGCCCAGCACCTGCGCGCCGCCCTCGACTCGGGGCAGGCGAGCTGGGCCGACGTCGACCGCTCCGCGCGCCGGATCATCGCGACGCAGCTCGCGTTCTACGCGGGCGACCTCGATGACGAGCCGGGCGCCGAGGTCGTGTTCTCGGCTGAGCACCGGGCCCTCGCCCGCGAGGCGGCGAGCGAGGCGATGGTGCTGCTCAAGAACGACCCGGTGAGCGACGTGCCCGAGGCCGACGCCGACCCCGAGGTGCGCGTCGAGTCGCACCCGCTGCTGCCGCTGGCCGAGGGCCTCGGGTCCGTCGCCGTCATCGGCCGGCTCATCGACGTCGCGAACACGGGCGACCACGGCTCGAGCGACGTGCGCTCCCCCGAGGTGGTGACCGCACTCGCGGGCCTCCGCGCGGCACTGCCGGGCACCGTCATCACCGACGTCGCGAGCGATGACATCGACGTCGCAGCGCAGGCCGCGGAAGACGCCGAGGTCGCGATCGTGGTCGTCGGCTACACCGCCGAGAACGAGGGCGAGTACGTGGGCGGCGACTCGATGGACGACCCCGCGCTGCGGGCGCTCTACCCGCCGGCCCACGACGGCGTCGATGCGGCGCTGGTCGAGAACCCGGCCGGCCTCATGGGCGGCGAGATCGGCGGCGACCGCGACTCGTTGCGGCTCCTGCCCGAAGACGTGGCGCTCATCCGCGCCGTCGCCGAGGCGAATCCGCGCACCGTGGTCGTGGTGGTCACGGCCGGCGCCGTCATCACGGAGGAGTGGCGGCACGAGGTCCCCGCCGTGCTCCTCGCGTGGTACTCGGGCTCCGAGGGCGGTCACGCGCTCGCCGATGTCCTGCTCGGGCGAACGGATGCCTCGGGCCGCCTGCCGTACTCCGTGCCGACCACCGAGGCGCACCTGCCGTTCTTCGACAAGAACGCCACGGCGATCACGTACGACCGCTGGCACGGGCAGCGCCTGCTCGACCGCGACGGGCACGCGGCCGCGTTCCCGCTCGGCTTCGGACTGTCGTACACGTCGTTCTCGATCGACGAGATGGTGCTGGGGCCGATCGCAGGCCACGGCGACGGCGACAGCAACAGCAACAGCAACAGCAACAGCAACAGCAACAGCAACAGCGCGAGTGAAAGCTTCACGGCCGAGGTGACCGTGCGCAACACCGGTGCGCGCCGCGGGCGCCACGTCGTGCAGCTCTACGGCGTGACCGAGGCCGCGGACTTCCCGCGCCGCGTCCTGCTCGGCTTCGCTCCGGTGTGGCTCGACGCGGGCAGCTCGGCGACCGTGACCGTGGCGGGGTCCGTTCGCCCGTTGCAGCGGTGGACGGCGGACGGGTGGGTACCGGCCGCAGCCAGCGCCGTGGTCGAGGCATCCGCCTTCTCGGGCGACCCGGCCGCCGCAACGGCGACCCTCACCCTGTAACGGCGCGCCGCCGTCCGCACGCGGGCTCTGACGCCGCCTCCGGCCTGCCCTCCGGGGCGCGGTAGCCCGTTCAGCGGGTGACGACGAAGAAGAGCCGCCGGAACGGGAAGACCGTCCCCGCCGGACCCGGCGGGAAAGCAGCTCGCAGACGCAGCCGGAACTCGTCGACGAAGCCGGGCGCCTCATCGCCGAGCGCGGCGACGAACGGCCGCAACCGCGTGCCCGCGACCCATTCGAGAACCGGGTCTTCGCCCTGGAGCACGTGCTCGTAGACCGTCTCCCAGGCCTCGACCGCGACTCCGGCCGAGAACGCGAGCGCGAGATAGTCGTCGATCGGCCCGACGAGCTCGTTGACGACCTTCAGGCCGCTCAAGCGGTCGGCCCACCGCGGCTCGTCGGCGAGTTCGCGCAGCAGGACCTGCGAGGGGGAATCCGAATTCGCCGGCATCTGCACGGCCAGCTGCGCCCCCGGTTCGAGCGCCGCGAACCAGCCGGACAGCAGCTCGTCGTGCCGCGGCACCCACTGCAGCGCGGCGTTGCTCACGACCACGTCGTCGCCGGGCGCGGGCGCCCACTCCGCGATGTCGCCGAGCCGGAACGAGAGATTGGCGTGGGCACCCGACTGCACGGATGCCTTGTCGAGCATCTCGGGTGACGAGTCGAGCCCGATGACCTCGGCCTCAGGCCATCGCGCGGCGAGTGTCGCGGTCAGAGCACCCGTGCCGCAGCCGAGATCGACGACCCGGCGCGGGTGCTCGACGTCGACGCGAGAGAGGAGATCGAAGAAGGGCCGCGCCCGCTGCTTCTCGAAGAGCTCGTACTGCTGCGGGTTCCAGGCCACGCTTCCAGCCTCTCACGCGCCACCGCCACGCTAGGCAGCGTCGAGGAACTCGATCTGCTCGGTGGTCTCGGGAGCGTCGGTCGAGGCATCCGTCACCTCGGCCGCGGCCGACCGCCTCGGCACGAGAACCGCTGCGCCCGCCGCGAGCAGTGCGAACACCGCCATCAGCACGAAACCGCCGACGTAGCCGCGCTCGAGCGGCAGGCCCGACGACGTGACGTGCGCCGTCACGACGCTCGTGATCGCGGCGGTGCCGATCGCTCCGCCGATGACGCGGATGTTCGCGTTCATGCCGGTCGCGACGCCGGTCTGGTGAGCCGGAACCGACTGGACGACGAGGCTCGACAGGGCCGCGTAGGCGAAGCCGAGGCCGACGCCGTACAGCAGTCCCCACGCGGCGATCACGATGGCCGAGTCGTGCATGAATGCGATGCCTACGGTGGCGACGGCACTGATCAGCGAGGTCCACACGAGCTGCATGCGGAAGCTCACCCGGTGGCCGACGCGTGCGCTCAGCGTTCCGGTGAGTCCCATGCCGACGACCATCGGCAGCAGCACGAGGCCGGCGCCCGTGACGGTGAGCCCGAGGCCGTAGTGCGAGATGACGGGAGTCTGCACGAGCTGCGGCAGGAACGTGAGGATGCCGTACATCGTCGCGCCGAACAGCAGCGCCACGAGGTTGGTCGCCCAGACCGCGGGTGCACGCATGAGGCGCATGTCGATGATCGGATGCTCCGCCCGGGCTTCGACGATGATCCACAGCACCAGCAGCACCGCGGCGACGACGAACAGCCCCTGGGTCACCGGGCTCGACCAGCCCCACGCGCGCCCCTCGGACAGCGGCAGCAGCAGAGCGACCAGCCAGCCGCCCATCAGCAGCGCGGCCCGCGTGTTGAACCGGCCGGGAGTGCGGGCACCCGACTCGGGCAGCAGGAACACCGCGGCGATGCCGAGCAGCACGACGAGGATCATCGGCAGCCAGAACAGCCAGCGCCAGTCGAGCGCCGACTCGATGGGCCCGGCGAGCACGACGCCGATGCCGCTGCCGATCGCGAGAATCGACGAGAGCAGGCCGATGGCGCCGGGAACGCGGTGAGACGGGTAGATCTCGCGGATCATTCCGAACGCGAGGGGGGTCACGGCGTAGCCGAAGCCCTGCAGCACGCGCCCGACGAGCACGACCGACAGGTTGGGGGCGAGCGCCGAGACGAGGGTGCCGACCGCGATCGCGCCGAGCACTGCGACGATAGCCCGCTTACGGCCGAAGAGGTCGCCGACCTTGCCGATGAGCGGCGTCGCGACGGCGGCGGAAAGGAGCCAGGCGGACATGATCCAGGTCGCGCCGGTCTGCGTGGTGTGCAGGTCGGCCTGCATCGCCGGCAGCACGGGCGCCATCAGAGACTGCAGCGCGGTCAGCGCGGCGACCGCAAGCGCGAGGATCGTGAAGGCGATGGTGGGATTCGATTGCCGAGTAGGCATAGGAGTACCGCCTCTTGAAGTTGTGGGGGTGTACGATGAGTCATAACCGGAGAGTTCTCCGGTGACAAGAATCACAGTAACGGAGAACTCTCCGCTTAGCAAGTATGGTCTGCGGAACGCACGACCTGCCGACCCCTATTCCCGACGGATGCCAGACACCAAGAAACGCGCGGACGCGCGAGCCAACTACGACCGGATCCTCGAGGTCGCCCTCGAGGCGCTCACGAACGACCCCGACGCGTCACTGAACTCGATCGCGAAGTCGGCCGGCGTCGGCGCCGGAACGCTCTACCGCCACTTCCCCACCCGCGACGACCTGGTCATGGCCGTGTACCAGCACGAGCTCGATGAACTCGTCGAGGCCGCGTACTCGCCCTGGCTCGCCGAGCAGGCGCCGACGCAGGCGCTGCGTACCTGGTTCGACCGTCTCACGCAGTACGGCATGACGAAATCGGGGCTCGGCACGGCCCTCGCCGCGGCGGTCGAGGCGCTGCACCGCGACGCCAGTGCGACCCGCGTGCCGCTCGTCGACGCCCTCGGCCACCTGCTGCGCCGCGCCCAGGACGCGGGCGAGATCCGCGCGGACGTCACTGCCGACGACGTGCTGCTCGCGGTCGGATTCCTGTGGCGCATGGATCCCGCGGGCGACTGGCGCGGTCAGGCCGCAAGGCTCCTCGACCTCGTGGTCGCCGGCCTGCAGGCCCCCACGCGCTAACGCGCACGAGCGCCTAGGCCGGCACCGGTGGTGCCTGGCGGGCGTCAGTCGGCGTCCGCGTCCGCCTCGGCCAGGGCCTGCGCCTCAGGCGAATTCCGAATCAGCTCGGCAAGGTCCTCATCGACGAAGTGCGCGAGCCGCTCGTCACGGAACGTCAAGTACTCGGGGTCGTCCTCGACGCGCGGCTGCGCGAGCCGAGCAGAGACGACCGCACCGATCTCGGCCCACGCCTCCGCCTTGGCGTCATCGATCAGGACGGCGAGCGCCGCCGGCTCGACCGCTTCCCCCTCATACGCGTCGGCCACCGACCGCAGGATCAGCGGCTTGCGCTGATGGTCCTCATCGACGACCACTGGCTTGCCGCCCGGGTACACGCGCCCGTCCATCGCATCGGCGTCCCGCTTGAGCTGGTGCTCCGCGCGCTCGGCCGCCTCGCGGTTGTCGACGGCGAGCAAGTGGTACTCGTTGCGAGCGAAGTCCTCGAGCTCCTGCTCGTCGAACGACTTCCCGTCACGCAGCGCGTTCACGATCAGGTGGTTCTTCACCGCCATGCGCACGCCGTGAGCCGCGATCTTGAGGGCGTCATGAATGACGTCATCCAGAGGCGCGAGCGGCTGAGGCTCCGGCGCGACGAACTCGCCGACGTTTCGACGGTTCTTCCTGAAGAGGGCCACAGTTCTATGTTGCCGCACCCCGCGGTGCGGCAGCTGACGCTCACCGCGTCCATGTTGCCGCACCCCAAGCCATGCCAGCTGAGGCTACGACCAGTGCCGGTCGCGGTGAGGGATGAGCGGGAACGATACGAGCGGGGCGATCGCGACGAGCGCGAAGGCCACGGGGTAGCCGACCGCGGTGATGAGCGCGCCGATCCCCGGCCCTACCACGGACGCAGCCAGGAACTGCCCGGTGTTCTGCATCCCGAGCGCCTTGCCCGACCAGGCCGGCCCCGCGGCTTCCGCGACCGACGTGAACGACAGCCCGTTGTCGGCCACGCTCACGGTGGTGGCGATGATCAGCACGACGGCCGCCGCTGCCGACCAGTGCACCGCCCCGACCGCGCCGAGCGCGAGCATCACGACGACTCCGCTCGCCGAGACCCAGTGCAGCACCCGCACGCGGCTCCCGACGCGGTCGGACCACGAACCGATCACGATCCGCCCGATGGCCCCGATGAACTGCGAAAGCCCGATCACGACACCGGCTGCCGTGGCGCTCCAGTGCAGCTGAGTGATCAGCCACACGAGGCCGAAGATCGAGAGCGTGAACTGCGGCACGACGAGCAGTGCGGAGACGAGATGGATGCGCCACAGGAATCCGCTCGCCCGGTACGGGTTGGTCGGGGCATCCGTCACCGCCCGCGCCGCGACGCGCGGAGGGTTCGCGATACCGAACGCGCACAGCACGGCGAGCACCACGAGCACGACGCCGGCGAGCAGCAGCGGTCCGCCGGGCCCGAAACGATGCGCGAGCGGTGGCACCGCGACCGCCGCGACGGCCACGCCGAGCGGCTGCGACATCTGACGGATGCCCATCGCGAGGCCCCGACGCGAGCGCGGGAACCAGCCGACGACGACGCGGCCGCTGGCCGCGTTGGTGCTGGCGGATGCCGCGCCGCCGAGAAGCAGCAGCAGGCCGAGCCCGACCGTGCCCGACACGGGCACCGCGACGAGCGCGAACACGGCCGCCAGCGCGAGGCCGGCCGCGATCACCCAGCGCTCGCCATAACGGTCGGCGAGCGCTCCCCACCCGACGAGCGTGAGCACCATGCCGAACGTCGGCGCCGAGGCGAGCAGGCCCGCCTGAGGGAGCGGGACGCCCCGGTCGATGTGCAGCAGCGGAATCAGGTACGCGGGCGTCGAGACGAGCAGGGTGCCTGCGGCCTGCGCGAGGACCCCGAGAGCAAGCATCCGCCATGCCGCTGCCGGGGTCTTCTCAACGTCACGTCCGCTGCTCACGCTCGTCCTCGCTCCTGTCGCGATTCGGGATACCATTTCGGTATACCAATCCTTGCACAACGATCGTGCCGCACAATGGAGACCCGATGGACGAGCAGACGAGAGACCGCGGCGCCTACGCCGCGCTGCGCGCCGCGATCCTGTCGTTCGAGCTCGCCCCGGGTGAGCGATTGAGCGAGCGGGGCCTCGAATCGGTCGCCGGGGGTTCCCGCACACCGGTGCGCGCGGCTCTCATGCGGCTGGCCGCCGACGGCCTGGTGCAGCGCTCAGGTCGGGGCTGGCAGGTCGCGCCGCTCGACCTCGCCGAGGTGCGCGCCGTGATGGAGTACCGCGAGGTGCTCGAGACGGCAGCCGTGCGCCTTGCGATCGAGCGGGCGAGCGACGACGAGGTCGCCGCCCTGCGGCTGCTCGCCGACGCGCGAGACGACGATGAGGAACGTCGCGTGCAGGACGGAACCGACTTCCACGTGGCCCTCGCCGGCCTGTCGCGCAATCCGTTCCTGACCGAGGGCATGACTCAGGTGCTCACGCGCCTGCTGCGCGTGCGGTGGCTATCGGTGCGGACGCCGGAATCGCGTGCCGCGGCGCGCGAGCAGCACCTCGAGATCGTGGCCGCGGTCGCAGCGCGCGACGCGGAGCGCGCCGTCGCGCTCGTCACGGCACACAGCCACGGCACACGCGACCGCCTGCTCGGCTTCCTGGCCGACGAGCGCCGTCGCCTGCGCGGCAACGGCATCGCGGTCGTCGAATCGGCGCTGCCGCGCTGAACCCCTGCGGCGCAGATCTGCCGCGCGGCGCGCAGTACAAGCATGACGCGGCGCAGTACGAACGCGACGTGCCGCACAAACGCAGCGCGCAGCACGAACGTGACGCACCGCGCCTAGAGCTGCTTCAGGACACTCCGGCCGAACGTGATCGCCCGCACGATGCCGAGAGCACCCAGGATCACCAGGATCGCCGCCGCGACCATCAGAAGCCAGAAGCCAGACCACGCGGGCACCGCGAGCACGACGACGCCGGCGAGGACGCCGATCACGCCGTAGACGATGGTCACGACCTGTGACCGTGAGCCGATCGACTCGGAGATCGCCATGATGCCCTCGACGATGAATCCGATCCCCGCGACGATCGCGATGACGACGAGCAGCGTGGCCGACGCGATCGCGATGTCGCGCAGTGCGACGATGCCGCCGACGAGAAGCAGCACGCCGAACAGCACGTTCAGCACGCGGTGGCCGATGCCGAGGCTGCGGCCGAAGAGGCCGAGCGACAGCCTGGCGATGCCCATGACGACGAGGTAGATGCCGAAGAAGAATGCGAGCACCGGAATGGTGTGGCCCGGCCAAACCAGGAGCAGCACCCCGACGATGAAGGCGATCGCGCCCGCAATGCCGAAGACCAGGCGAACCGCGTTGATGGCGCGGCGGGCCATACCGGCCGCATCGAGACGGAGGGCGTCGCGCAGGCTGTCGCCGGAGGTCGGCATGCTCATGGCCTCACGCTAACGACCCGGCGGGTCGAGGGCCAGACCCGGGCGTTCGACCGGCGCCGCCACACGCGTGCACGGCGACGGCCGAGCCCATAAAGTCACAGGTATGCCGTTCACCGATCTGCCGCTCGCCGAGCTGCGCCGCTTCTCCCCGACCGTCCGCGAGCCCGCTGATTTCGATGAATTCTGGTCACAGACCCTCGGCGAGGCGCGTGCCGCGTCCGAGCTGAGCGGCGGCGCAGTCGCCGCGCGCGTGCCCGCCGAGACCCCCATCACCGAGCTCATCGTCGAAAACCTCATCTTCCCCGGCTTCGACGCCGACCCCGTCGCGGGGTGGGTCATGCGCCCGAAGGGCCGCGAGGGCGAGCAGCTGCCCGTCGTCATCGAGTTCAACGGCTACAACGGCGGTCGCGGCATCGTCGGCGAGCGAGCCCAGTGGGCCCTGTCGGGGTATGTGCACGTCTTCATGGACACGCGCGGGCAAGGTTCCGGGTGGGGCACCGGCGGCGACACGGCGGACCCGCACGGTTCGGGCGCCGCCGTCTCCGGCTGGATGACACGGGGAATCCGCGATCCGCGCGAGCACTACTACCGCCGCGTGTTCACGGACGCCGCGCGCCTCATCGACGAGGTGAAGACCTGGGACTTCGTCGACACCGACCGCATCGCGGTCACCGGTGGCAGCCAGGGCGGCGGAATCGCGATCGCCGCGGCCGCCCTCACGCCGGGCCTGTGGGCCCTGATGCCCGACGTGGCGTTCCTGTGCGCGTGGGAGCACGGAGCATCCGTCGCCATCTCCGACCCGTTCCAGGAACTCGCCAAGTACCTGTCGGTGCACCGCGATCACACCGAGTTGGTCTGGAACACCGCCGCCTACTTCGACGGTGTCAACTTCGCGAAGCGCATCACGACCCCGGCGCTCTTCTCCGTGGCCCTGATGGACATGATCGTGCCGCCGTCGACGACCTTCGCCGGGTTCAACGCGCTCGCGTCGGCCGACAAGGCGATCGAGGTCTACCCGTACAACGGCCACGAGGGCGGCCAGACCTACCAGTGGCTGAAGCAGGTCGAGTTCCTCGCAGCCCGCCACTAGCGCTGACGGCCGCCCGCCGGCCGGTGCAGGCCCTTGCGGTTCCGCGCGGAAGCGTGCGCCAGCGGGACCCCATCGAATGACTGTCATGAGGGAACACTTTTTACGGTTCGTCGAAACTGTTCCCTCATGACACTGCGCGCCAGGCATCCCCTAGCGACCGAAACCGCGACCGATCACGCCAGGGCGGAGGCGACGACGGTGCGCAGATCGGGCACGAGTTCGTCGACGAACCACGGGTTGCGCGCCTGCCACCGGAAGTTGAGCGGCGAAGGGCGCACGAGCGGCAGGTAGTCGGGCAGGAATTCCCGCCACGAGCGCACCGTCTCGGTCAGCGTGCTCCGTCGCCGGCCGACGAGGTAGTGCTTCTGCGCGTACCCGCCGACCAGCAGCGCGAGGCGCACGTCCGGCATGGCCGCGAAGATGAGCGGATGCCACTTCGCCGCGAATCCCGGCCGCGGCGGCAGCTCGCACAAGGCCCGTGCGTTAGGGGCGCGTAAGAGTTCCGCGCGGGGGCGTCAGGGTTCCGTTAGGGGGCCGTCAGGGCGCGCATCGCCCGGTGTTCCATTGGCGATTGACAGCCACTGCTGCCCGTGCCCATCACCCGAAGGGCGCGCCGTGCTACAGGGAGTTTCCGTTGGACGTCGTGTGGATTCTGGGCATCATCGCCCTCGCCGTCGTTGTGGCTCTGACCGCCAAGGGGGTCGAGAAGCTGTGATCGTCTTCGATCTGATCGCGGCCGTTCTCGCCGCCGCATCGCTCGCATACCTCGTGTATGCGCTGCTCAAGCCGGAGAAGTTCTAGTGACGACCTGGCTCTTCATCGCACAGCTCGGCACCGTCGCGCTCGCCTTGGCACTGTGCTACCGCCCACTCGGCGACTACATGGCGCTGACCTTCACCTCGCCGAAAGACCTTCGTGCGGAGCGCGGCATCTACCGCCTCATCGGCGTCGACTCGCGGGCGGAGCAATCATGGCCCGCATACCTGCGCAGCGTGCTCGCGTTCTCGGTCGTCGGCGTTCTCGTCGTCTACCTGCTGCAGCGCCTTCAGCACTGGCTGCCGTACTCGCTCGGGCTTCCGAACGTCGCGCCCGGCCTCAGCTTCAACACGGCGATCTCGTTCGTCACCAACACGAACTGGCAGTCGTATTCGCCGGAGCTGACCCTCGGCTACACCGTGCAGTTCGCGGGGCTCGTGATCCAGAACTTCGTGTCGGCCGCCGTCGGCCTCGCCGTCGCGATCGCTCTGGTGCGGGGTTTCGCGGCGCACCGCACGGGCACCGTCGGCAACTTCTGGGTGGATCTGCTGCGCGGTGTCGTGCGCATCCTGCTGCCGATCTCGGTCATCTTCGCGATCGTGCTCATCGCCGGGGGCGTGATCCAGAACTTCAACCCGGTCGACACCGTGCACACGATCGCCGGTGGCACGCAGGCGCTTCCGGGGGGCCCGTTCGCGAGCCAGGAGGTGATTAAAGAACTCGGCAACAACGGCGGTGGCCCGCTGAATGCGAACTCCGCGCATCCGTATGAGAACCCGACCGCATGGACCAACGTCGTCGAGATCTTCCTCATGCTGCTGATTCCGTTCAGCCTGCCCCGCACCTTCGGGAAGATGGTCGGCGACAACCGTCAGGGCTACGCGATCCTCGCGACGATGGGCATCATGTTCGTCGCCTCGGCGGCCCTCTTCACATGGGTCGAGAGCGGAACCAACGGCACCGCGACGACGCTCGCCGGCGCCGCGATGGAGGGCAAGGAACAGCGCTTCGGCATCGTCGGCACGACGCTGTTCGGCACGACGAGCACCCTGACCAGTACCGGCGCCGTCAACAGCATGCACGACTCGCTGACCCCGCTCGGCGGCATGATGACGATGGTCAACATGATGACCGGCGAGATCGCGCCCGGCGGCATCGGCGCGGGTCTCTACGGCATCCTCATCATGGCGATCGTCGCGGTGTTCCTGGCCGGTCTCATGGTGGGCCGCACCCCCGAGTACCTCGGCAAGAAGATCGGCTCCCGCGAGATCAAGCTCGCGAGCCTCTACTTCCTCACCACGCCGACCATCGTGATCGCGGGGACCGCGCTGAGCTTCGCCATTCCCGGCGTCGTCAGCTCGATCGAGAAGACCACGATCTGGAACCCCGGGCCGCACGGCTTCTCCGAGGTGCTCTACATGTTCACGTCGGTCGCCAACAACAACGGCTCGGCCTTCGGTGGCGTCACAGCGAACACCCCCTGGCTGAACGCCGCCCTCGGAGCCGCGATGTTCCTCGGGCGCTTCATCCCGATCGTCTTCGTACTGGCTCTCGCCGGCTCGCTCGCCGCGCAGGAGAAGGTGCCCGCGACGAGCGGCACCATGCCCACGCACCGCGCCCAGTTCGTCGGCCTGCTGATCGGCACGATCCTGCTGATCACCGCCCTCACCTACTTCCCCTTCGTCGCCCTCGGGCCCCTCGCAGAAGGACTGCACTAAGCAATGACCGCCATCACCAGCCCGACGCCGGACACGGCGCAGGCACCCCACCGCACCCCAGGCGGCGCGTTCAACCCGAGGCAGCTCTGGTCGAGCCTGCCCGAGGCGCTGCGCAAGCTCGACCCGCGGGAGATGTGGCACAACCCCGTCATGTTCATCGTCGAGGTCGGCGCCGCTCTCACGACCGTGCTCGCCATCGCGGAACCGTTCCTGCACGGCGCGACCGGCAGCACGATCACCTTCACCTGGTGGATCACGATCTGGCTCTGGCTCACCACGCTGTTCGCCACGCTCGCCGAAGCGGTCGCGGAAGGCCGCGGCAAGGCGCAGGCGGCGACGCTGCGCAAGACGCGCACGACGACGCTCGCGAACCGCGTGGTCGGGTATGACGAGGCGGCGGATGCCTCGGCGCAGGCCGCGCGCACGGAATCCGTCGCCTCGGCCGACCTCAGGCTGAACGACGTGGTCGTCGTCACGGCGGGCGAGCTGATCCCCGGCGACGGCGACATCGTCCGGGGCATCGCCTCCGTCGACGAATCCGCGATCACCGGCGAATCCGCCCCGGTCGTGCGCGAGTCGGGCGGCGACCGCTCAGCGGTCACCGGCGGCACGCGCGTGCTCTCCGACCGCATCGTCGTGAAGATCACCTCGAAGCCGGGCGAGACCTTCGTCGACCGCATGATCGCGCTGGTCGAGGGAGCCGCCCGGCAGAAGACGCCGAACGAGATCGCGCTCAACATCCTGCTCGCGAGCCTCACGATCATCTTCGTCGTGGTCGTGCTCGCGCTCGGACCGACGGCGGGCTTCGCGCACGCGGCGCCCACCGTGACGGTGCTGGTCGCTCTGCTCGTCTGCCTCATTCCGACGACCATCGGCGCCCTGCTCTCGGCCATCGGCATCGCCGGCATGGACCGCCTGGTGCAGCACAATGTGCTCGCGATGTCGGGCCGTGCCGTCGAGGCGGCGGGCGACGTGAACACGCTGCTGCTCGACAAGACCGGAACCATCACCTATGGCAACCGCCAGGCGGCCGAGTTCCGTGCGCTGCGCGGAATCGTGAGCGCGCGACTGATCGAGACCGCGGCGACCGCCTCGCTCGCCGACCCGACGCCCGAGGGACAGTCCGTCGTCGCACTCGCGGCGACCCTCAACGGCGACGGGCAGAACGCGCCCGCTCGATACGAGGTCCCGACCGGCGCCGTCGTCGTGCCGTTCACGGCGCAGACCCGCATGAGCGGGCTCGACCTGCCCGACGGCACGCTGCTGCGGAAGGGCGCCCCCAACGCCGTGAAGGCCTGGGTCGAGGAATCGACGCCACTGCCCGCCGAGGTGGCCGCCGAGCTCGATGCTCACGTGAGCGAGATCGGCCAGGCGGGTGGCACGCCGCTCGCGGTCGCCATTCGCGATGTGACCGGCGGCGCCCATCTGCTCGGTGTGATCTACCTCAAGGACGTCGTCAAGACGGGCCTCGCCGAGCGCTTCGCCGATATGCGGCGCATGGGCATCCGTACCGTCATGGTCACCGGCGACAACCCGCTGACCGCCGCCGCCATCGCGCGCGAAGCGGGCGTCGACGACTTCCTCGCCGAGGCGACGCCGGAGGACAAGCTCGCGCTCATCAAGCGCGAGCAGGAAGGCGGAAAGCTCATCGCGATGACCGGCGACGGCACGAACGACGCACCCGCGCTCGCG
Organism: Gryllotalpicola reticulitermitis; assembly: GCF_042651345.1. Lineage (NCBI taxonomy): Bacteria > Bacillati > Actinomycetota > Actinomycetes > Micrococcales > Microbacteriaceae > Gryllotalpicola > Gryllotalpicola reticulitermitis. The sequence goes on along the minus strand of NZ_JBHSCN010000005.1, from coordinate 969,045 downwards.
CAGTCCGATGTCGGCGTCGCGATGAACACCGGAACCTCCGCCGCGAAGGAGGCCGGCAACATGGTCGACCTCGACTCCGACCCGACGAAGCTCATCGACATCGTCACGATCGGCAAGCAGCTGCTCATCACGCGCGGCGCGCTCACGACCTTCTCCATCGCGAACGACGTCGCGAAGTACTTCGCCATCATCCCCGCGATGTTCGTGGGCGTCTTCCCCGGGCTGCAGGCGCTCAACATCATGCGCCTGCACTCGCCCGACTCCGCGATCCTCTCGGCGGTCATCTTCAACGCGATCATCATCGTGATCCTGATCCCGCTGGCCCTCCGCGGCGTCCGCTACCGGCCCTCGACGGCGGCCAGCCTGTTGACCCGCAACCTGCTGATCTACGGCATCGGCGGCATCATCGCGCCGTTCATCGGCATCAAGCTGATCGACCTCCTCGTCAGCCTCATCCCCGGATTCTGAACACCCGGATTCCACGAAAGAAGTCACTGACATGCCAACAACCACCCGCGCAACTGTGCGGCAATACTGGGTGGCGATCCGCGCGATGATCGTGCTGACCGCCGGCCTCGGCATCGTGTACCCGCTCGTCATCACGGGCATCGGGCAGCTCGCGTTCCACTCGCAGGCGAACGGATCGAAGGTCACGGACGCCGGCACCACCGTCGGCTCGTCACTCATCGGCCAGTCGTTCACCGACAAGAAGGGCGACCCGCTCACCCAGTGGTTCCAGACGCGCCCGTCGGCGGCGACCACGAACTCGCCGAACGGCTACGACGCGAACGCATCGAGCGGCTCGAACTACGGCCCGAACAACCCCACGCTCGTCAACGAGATCAAAGCGCGCCAGAAGACGATCGAGACGACCTACGGCGTGACCGCGTCACAGATCCCGGCGGATGCCGTCACCGCGTCGGGCTCCGGCCTCGACCCCGACATCTCGATCGCCTACGCGAAGCTGCAGGAGGCGAAGGTCGCCGAGACGCGGGGCATCAGCGAGGCATCCGTCGCGAAGCTCGTGAAAGCGAACACCCACGGCCGCGACCTGGGTTACCTCGGACAGCCGTACGTGAATGCGGTCCAACTGAACCTCGACCTGGCCAAGATGGACCCAGCGGGCAATAACTCAGGGAAGTAAGGGCGGCGAGATGGGCAAGGGCAGGTTGCGGGTGATGCTCGGCGCAGCGCCGGGCGTCGGCAAGACCTACGCCATGCTCGAAGAGGGACGCCGCCTGAAGTCAGAGGGCAAGGACGTCGTCGTCGCGGTCGTGGAGACGCACGACCGCGCGGCGACGGCCGCCATGGTCGAGGGCCTCGAGGTGATCCCCCGTCGCGAGATCGAGCATCGCGGCGTGACGCTCACCGAGATGGATCTCGATGCGGTCATCGCACGGGCGCCCGAGATCGCCCTGGTCGACGAGTTCGCCCACACCAATGCCCCGGGGGCCGAGCACGAGAAGCGCTGGCAGGACGTGCAGGACCTGCTCCGCGCCGGCATCTCGGTGTTCACGACGGTGAACATCCAGCACATCGAGTCCCTGAACGACGTGGTCGAGCAGATCACCGGCATCGTGCAGCGCGAGACGATCCCCGACTCGGTGCTGCGCGCCGCCGACCAGATCGAGGTCGTGGACCTCGCACCGCAGTCGCTGCGCGACCGGCTCTCCGAGGGCCTCGTCTACCCGGCGGCGCGCATCGACGCCGCGCTCTCCAACTACTTCCGGCTCGGCAATCTCACGGCGCTGCGCGAGCTGGCGCTGCTCTGGCTCGCCGACGAGGTCGACACGGCCCTCAACCAGTACCGGCTCGAGCACGGGATCGACTCGAAGTGGGAGGCGAGGGAACGGGTCGTCGTGGCCCTCACCGGCGGGCCGGAGGGCGAGACGCTGGTCCGGCGCGGAGCCCGTATCGCCGCGCGCGCGGCGGGCGGCGAGTTGATCGCCCTGCACGTGACCGGTCAAGAGGGACTGCGCGAAGCCCACCCCGGCGCCCTCGCCGCGCAGCGCGCCCTCGTGGAGAAGCTCGGCGGCAGCTACCACCAGGTCGTCGGCGACGACGTGCCGGCCGCACTCGTCGAGTTCGCCCGCGCGAGCAACGCGACCCAGCTCGTGATCGGCGTCTCCCGCCGCAGCCGGCTGCTCGCCTTCCTCACCGGGCAGGGCGTCGGTCAGACGGTGATCCGGGCATCCGGCGACATCGACGTGCACATCGTGACGCACGGTGCCGCCGGTACCCACCAGCTCGTCCTGCCGCGAGCGCGCGGGGCGCTGAGCGCCCGTCGGCTCGTCTACGGCTTCGTCGTCGCGCTCATCTTCGGGCCGGCCCTCACGGCCGCGCTCTGGTACCTGCGTGACCCCGATGCGCTCACGAGCGACACGCTCGCGTTCCAGCTGCTCGTCGTGATCGTCGCGCTGATCGGCGGGATCTGGCCCGCGCTGTTCGCGGCCGTGCTGTCGGGCTTCACGCTCGACTTCTTCTTCGTCGAGCCGTATTACACGATCACGATCGCCCGGCCGCTGCACCTCTTGGCGCTGCTGCTCTACGTCGTCTCCGCGGTGCTCGTGAGCTTCGTCGTCGATCAGGCGGCCCGTCGCAGCAGAGCCGCCCGGCGCTCCGCCGCCGAGTCGGAGGTGCTGGCGACCGTCTCAGGAAGCATCATCCGCGGCGGCGACACGATCGCGGCGCTCGTCTCGCGCGCCCGCGAGGCGTTCGGGCTCACCGCCGTGATGCTGCGCGCCAACGACGGCACGCTCGTCTACGGCGACGGGCAGGCGCCCGACGAGCCCGACGAGTCCGACGAGTCCGACCCTGGCGGCGGGGGCGGGGGCGACGACGAGGCCGGCCCGGGTTCGGACGCCGCGTCGGACGACGAAACCGAAGCGGAAGAAGTCGGCCCGGCCGTCTACCCCGTCGGCGAGCGCGCCTTCCTCGAGCTGTACGGGCCCGAACTGCAGAGCTCGAACCGCCGCATCCTCAATGTGATCGCGACGCAGCTCGACGCGGCGCTCGAGCACCGCGATCTCAGCGACGCGGCGGAGCAGCTCGGGCCTCTGGCCGAGACCGACCGCGTGCGCACCGCCCTGCTCGCGGCGCTCGGCCACGATCTGCGCCGACCGCTCGCCGCCGCGACAGCGGCCGTGACGAGCCTGCGCTCGCATCAGATCACGCTCTCGCCGCGCGACACGGCCGAGCTGCTCGAGACGGCGCAGGCGAGCCTCGAGAACCTGAACGCCCTGGTCACGAACCTCCTGGACGTCAGCCGCGTGCAGGCCGGGGTGCTCGCCGTCAACCTCGCGGACATCGACGTCGACGACGTGCTGCCGTCGGCACTCGAAGAGCTGGGGGTCTCGCCCGGTGGCGTCGTGCTCGACGTGCACGAGGACGTGCCGCCCGCGCGCGCCGACCCGGTGCTGCTGCAGCGCGTGCTCGTCAACCTGCTCGCGAACGCCCTGAGGTTCTCGGCCGCACCACCGCTGCTCAGCGTCAGCAGTTTCGACGAGCGTGTGCAGATCCGGGTCGTCGACTCCGGCCCCGGCGTCCCCGACGAGCGCAAAGAGGCGATCTTCCAGCCCTTCCAGCGCGAGGGCGACACCGACAACAGCACGGGCATCGGGCTGGGCCTCGCACTGTCGCGCGGCTTCGTCGAGGGCATGGGCGGCACCCTCGACGCCGAGGACACGCCGGGCGGCGGCCTCACGATGGTCGTCGAGCTGCCGAGCGCCGCATCCGTCCCCGCAGCCGCACCCGCACCCGCAGAGCTGGAGTCGAACGCATGAGAATCGTCGTTGCCGATGACGACAAGCAGATCCTCGGGGCGCTGCGCATCATCCTGACCGCGCGGGGCTACGACGTCATCACGGCCCACAACGGCAAAGAGGCCCTCGACCTCGTCATGACCGACCACCCCGACCTCGTGATCCTCGACCTGGGCATGCCGCAGCTGGACGGCCTCGCCGTCATCCAGGCCATCCGCGGCTGGTCGACGGTGCCGATCCTCGTCGTGTCCGGGCGCGCGGATTCCGCGGAGAAGGTGGAGGCGCTCGACCTCGGGGCGGATGACTACGTCACGAAGCCCTTCGCGACCGATGAGCTGCTCGCCCGCGTCCGCGCGCTCGGCCGGCGGCAGAGCGGTCAGGACGACAGCCCCGTGGTCCGCTTCGGCGACGTGACCGTGGACCTCGGCAACCGGCGCGTCACGCGGGGAGCCGGCGCGGCGGAAGCATCCGTTCGCCTCACTCCCACTGAGTGGCAGATGCTCGAGGTGCTCGTGCGCAACCCCGACAAGCTCATCCCGCGCGAAACGCTGCTGATCGAGATCTGGGGGCCAAACCACACGGCCGACACGGGCTACCTGCGCCTCTATCTCTCGCAGCTGCGCAAGAAGCTCGAGCCCGAGCCGTCGAAGCCGCGCTACCTGCTCACGGAGTCGGGCATGGGCTACCGCTTCTCCCCCGACCGCACGTAGCCCGGCGTTAGCGGCGCGTTAGAGTTCCCGGGTTTGCCGTTACGGTTCCGTCAGGGGGCGGCGCCGTCGGACTTCCCGCGGCCCAGGCTGGCTGCATGTTCAACAGTGTTGCGGCGGCCCCCGCAGCAAGCGCGGCACAGCGGATGCCTCGCTGGGCGCGTCGCCTCATCGACGGGCCGCACCCGTGGGGCGCGATCCAGATCGCGCCAGTCGATCGCACCGGCCGTGCGCTGCGCTATCGGCTCATCGTCTACCCGCCCGGCATCACCGACGCCGAGCGGCGCTGGCTCGTGCTGCACAGCCGCTGGCCCGCGATCGGCACCACGCTGGGCGTCGCGGTGAGCGCCGTCCTCGGCGAGGTCATGAACGGCTGGGCTGCTCTCGCGATCGGTGCGGCCGTCTTCCTCGCGGGCGCGTTCGCGACGACCGTCGCGTGCGGGGGCGCGCGACGCGGCACCCGGCGTCTGACGGCGACCGTCTTCAACGCGATGGGCTACCACGAGGTGTGCGGTGACCTGGAGACGATCGAACGCTGCGCCGGCATCCTCGTGGCCCTCGATGCGCGTCGCGGGCCCGACGGCTTCCGCACGATGAGCCCGGTCGAGTACGAGCACCTCTGGGGTCGCGTGTACGACGAGCTCGCGGCACCCGCGGCGTAAGGATTCCGTTAGGAAGTCACTCGCTGCCTGCACCGCCGCCCTAGGCTTCTGCGAGTGATGAGCACCAGACGCGATGTCGGCACGCTCCGCTTCGCGTTGATCATCGGCGCCCTCGGTGTCGTGTTCGGCGACATCGGCACGAGCCCGATCTATACCCTGCAGACCGTCTTCAGTCCGACCGACCCGCACCCCGTGCCGCTCAACACCACGAATCTCTACGGCGTCGTGTCCCTGATCGTCTGGTCGATCGTGCTGATCGTGACCGTCACCTACGTGCTGCTGGCGATGCGCATGGACAACCACGGCGAGGGCGGCATCATGGCGCTGCTCACCCTGCTGCGCCGGTGGGCGCGGGCCAGCCGCACCCGCGCGATCAGCATTCTCGCGGGGCTTGCGGTGCTCGGCGCCGCCCTGTTCCTCGGCGACAGCATGATCACGCCGGCCATCTCGGTGCTCTCCGCGGTCGAGGGCCTCAAGACCATCAACCCGGGCTTCGGCGACGTGGTCGTTCCGATCACCGCGGTGATCCTCATCGTGCTGTTCCTCGTGCAGAAGTACGGAAGCGCCGTCGTCGGGCGCCTCTTCGGGCCCGTCATGGTGCTCTGGTTCGTGGCCGTCGGGGCGCTCGGCATCCTCGGGATCGCGCACGAGCCGGGAATCCTCCGAGCGCTGTCGCCGACTTATGCAATCGAGTTCATGTTCGGCCACTTCCACATCGCGTTCTTCTCGCTCGGCGCGGTCGTGCTGTCGGTGACCGGCGCCGAAGCTCTCTACGCCGACATGGGCCACTTCGGGCGGCGCCCGATCACGCTCGGGTGGCTGTTCCTCGTGTTCCCCGCCGTGCTGCTCAGCTATCTCGGCCAGGGCGCGCTCCTGCTTCAGAATCACGCGAATCTCTCCGCGCCGTTCTTCCTCCTCGCGCCGGGGTGGGGGCGAATCGGGCTCGTCATCCTCGCCACCGCCGCGACGGTCATCGCCTCGCAGGCGGTCATCTCCGGCGCGTTCTCGGTCGCCGCGCAGGCCGCGAGCCTCGGGTATCTGCCGCGACTGCGCGTGCAGCACACCTCGACGTCAGCGGCCGGCCAGATCTACGTTCCGTGGATGAACTGGCTGCTGATGGTGTCGGTGCTGGTGCTCGTGTTCGCGTTCCGCAGCTCCGCCGCGCTCGCGTTCGCCTACGGCATGGCCGTCACGGGCACCATCACGATCACGACCATCTTGTTCTTCTACCTCGCGCGGCGCCGCTGGGTAAAGACGCCGGCGTGGCTGCTGTGGAGCGGCGCGGTCATCCTGCTCGTCATCGACCTGCTGTTCGTGGCGGTGAACCTCACGAAGTTCGTGCACGGCGCGTGGCTGCCGCTCGCGATCGGCCTCGCCGCGTTCACGATCATGACGACATGGCAGCGGGGGCGCCAGCTCATCACCGAGCGCCGCACGGGGGCAGAAGGCTCGCTCCTCGATTTCGTGAGCCACCTGCGGGACAACCCCGATCTCGCCGCCCAGGTGCCGGGCACGGCGATCTTCCTGAACCCCGGCAGCGAGACGACCCCGCTCGCCCTGCGCGCGAACGTCGAGCACAACCACGTCCGGCACGAGCGCGTCGCGATCGTCTCGGTCGAGACGGAGACCGTGCCGCGCGTCCCACGGAACAAACGGTTCATCGTCGACGACCTGGGCGACCCGACCGACGGCATCATCCACATCACGATCCGGTTCGGCTACACCGAGCGGCCCAATGTGCCGCGTGCGCTCGGTACCCTCTCGCCCAAGCTCTCAGAGGGTCGCCTCGACCTCGCTCACGCGACCTACTTCCTGTCGAAGATCGAGCTGCGGCAAGGCGACGGCCCCGGCATGGCGGCGTGGCGCAAGCGACTCTTCCTCGCGGCATCGCACATCACGACGGACGCCAGCGACCACTTCGGGCTGCCCCGCAACCGGGTCATCGTGATGGGTTCCCAGATCGAGCTCTGAGGCCGGGCATGCCGGGCGCGCGTCAGCTCGCGCGGAAGCTCGAGTCGCGGTCGGCCCGCCAGTACGCGCAGAAGTCGATGCGCCGGTCGTCGACCCCCGCGGCGCGACCCGCGCGGCGCGCCGCGAGCGCGAGCTTCGCCTCCCCGACGGCGTACAGATAGCTCGACGCATCGATGGCCGCATCGTCGAACGCGGCTATCGCGAGCGATCCGGCAGGCGCGCGGTGCGGGCGAACGAGCCACTCGACGTCGGCGTCGGGAACCGAGGGGGAGAGCGTGCGGATGTCTGCGGCATCCGTCACCTCGATCAGATACCGCGCCGCCCGATCGCCGAGCGCCCGCGCGATGCCCTCGACGCCCGGCAGGCCGCTCTCGTCGGCGATGACGGTGATCGGATGCTCGCCGGCCGGCACGTTGAAGATGCGGCCCTGGTCGAGCAGCCCCACCTCGTCGCCGACCGTCGCGCCCACCGCCCAGCCGGCCGCAGTCCCGTCGACCGTGCCGGAAGCCGAGCGGTGGATCACGAAGTCCACGTCGAGCAGCCACCGGCCGCCGTCGCTGCGGGCGTCACGGATCGTGTAGTTCCGAACCTCCGGCCGCACGGACTCGTCCATGCCGAGCCAGCGCGAATACCACCCCTCGGCAGGGCCGTCGGGAAGCACGAGTCGTCCGTCTGCGCGGGGCAGGAACAGTCGGAACCACTGGTCGAAGCCCTGGTACTCGAAGTCGTCCTCGAAACCGTCGCCGGTGCTCGCGAGCGTGATGCGCACGAAGCCGGGTGAGGGCTGCGTGGTCGCATGCACGGCGAGGCGCCGAACGGATGCCTGACGCGGTCGCACCGCGCGCCCCGAGGTCAACTGCTCTGTCATCGGGCGGGTTACTTCCCGAGCGGGGTCTGCTCGATCATCGGGACGAGCTTGTCGAGCGCGTACAGCTCCGCTCCTGGCGTGCCGTCGGAGTACGCGTTCGACAGCGTGCCGTCGACGACGACGTCGCGGCCGGCCTTGACGGCGGGCACGGCCTTCCATTGGGCATTGCCGGTGATCTGCGAACTCGGGATGAAGATCGGGAACGCCACGATCAGGTTCGCGTCGAGCAGGTTCAGCTGCTCGTCGGAGATCGACACCGAGAATCCGCTGGAGTTCGGCTTCATCTTGGCGATCGTCGGCGACAACGTGAAGCCGAGGCGCTCGAGGAACTGAACGCGGACGTCGCCGTTGGTGTACGCGCCCCAGCCGTCGCTCGTGCGGGTAGCGACGGTGACGGACTTGCCCTTCCAGCCGGGGTGAGCCTGTGCCGCGGCCGTGAAAGCGGCGTCGACCTTGTCGAGCAGCGCCTGGCCCTGCGCCTTCTCGCCGAGGGCCTCGGCGATCATCGTGGTCTCCTGCTGGGTGGTCGTGAGGTAGTTGTCGCCGCCCTTCGGAACGCCGACCGTCGGCGCGATCGACGAGAGCTTCTGATAGCGGGCCGCGTCCCCGGAGCTGCGCACGTCGAGGATCAGGTCGGGGTGGAGGGCCGCGATCTGCTCGTAGTTGGGCTGCAGGGTGCCGATGATCGTCGGCTTGGTCGTGTACTTGCCCGAGTCCCACGGCCCGGCGCCGTTGCCGCCGAAGCCGAGCCAGTCGGAGGCGCCGACCGGCTGCACGCCCAGCTCGAGCGCCGTCTCGGCGTCGCCCCAGCCGAGCGCGACGATCCGGGTCGGCTTCTTGGTGATCTTGACGTCGCCGAATTTGGTGGGGATCGAGACCGGGTACGCCCCGGTGGTGGAGCTCGCCGACGGCGATGATGAAGACGACCCGGCGTCGCTGCCGGAGCCGGAGCAGCCGGTGAGCACGAGCGCGGCGGCGGCGAGGGCCGCAGCGGCGGCCAGGACTTTCTTCATCGGGTTTGAGAGCCTTCCATACGGGTGAGATCGACCAGCACGGGCCGAACAGCAGGTTAGCCTAACCTAAGTTCTTGAAGAGGGAAGAGAGGAAGAACGTGAGCGTCCCAGCATCCGTTCGTCCTCGCTCGACCCCGCGCCCGACCACCGCACGCCGTGCCGCCCGGTGGACCGCGCTCGTGGTGGCTCTCGCCCTGCTCGCGGTCGCGGTCATCGCGAGCCTCGCGATCGGCTCGCTTCCCGTGCCCCCCGCGAGCGTGTGGGCCGCGCTGACCGGCGGCCACGTCAGCGCCGCGGATGCCGCAGCGGTGGTCGACCTGCGACTCCCCCGCACCGTGATCGGCCTCGCCGTCGGCGCAGGTCTCGGCGGCGCGGGCGCGATCGTGCAGGCCGTCACGCGGAACCCGCTCGCCGACCCCGGCATCCTGGGCGTCACCTCCGGCGCGGGCTTCGCCGTCGCGCTGGCCGTCGCCGCCGCGGGCGTCACCGCACCGGCGGGCTACCTCTGGTTCGCCCTCGCCGGAGCCCTGCTCACCACCGTCGCCGTGTTCGCCATCGGTTCGGCGGGCACCGGCCGTGCTCGACCGGAGCAACTGCTGCTGGCAGGAGTCGCGCTGAGCGCCGTGCTCGCGGGGATCGTGTCCGCGATCCAGCTCTCCGCACCCCGCCGCTTCGAGACGCTGCAGGTCTGGGCGGCCGGCAGCCTGCGGGACCGCGACTGGAACACTCTCGTGCCCGCGCTTCCCGTGCTCGCCATCGGGGCGATCCTCGCGATCGCTCTCGGCGGTCCGCTCAACGCACTGGCCCTCGGCGAGGATCGCGCCGTCGCGCTCGGCTCGTCGGTGACGCGCACGCGCATCGTCTCGATCGCCGCCGTCACGCTGCTCGCCGGCGGCGCGACGGCCATCGCCGGGCCGATCGCCTTCGTGGGCCTCATGATCCCGCACGTCGCTCGCTGGCTCACCGGCCCCGATCAGCGCTGGATCATCGCGCTCTCGCTCGTCCTCGCACCGATTCTGCTGCTGATCGCCGACATCGCCGCCCGCCTGGTGCTCTGGCCGGGCGAAGCGCCCGTCGGACTCGTCACAGCGTTCCTCGGCGCGCCCGCGCTCATCGCGCTCGTGCGCCGCGGGCGGGTGAGCGGGCTGTGACGGGCGCGGTGTCGACGCTGCGGGCGGCTCAGGCGCACCGTGCACCCGGCCGTTCGCGCCGCGTGCTCGCGGCATCCGTGAGCGCTGCCGTCGCCCTTGCACTCGGCCTGGTGGCCCTCGGCATCGGCGACTACCCGCTCTCGATCGCCCAGGTGGTGCACGCGCTCGTGCACGACGACGGCTTCGCGACCACGGTCGTCGTGCAGTGGCGACTGCCCCGGGTCGCCGCCGCCCTCGTCTTCGGCGCAGCGCTCGGCGTCTCGGGCGCACTGTTCCAATCGCTGACCCGCAACCCCCTCGGCTCGCCCGACGTCATCGGCTTCTCGAGTGGCTCGTACACCGGCGTGCTCATCGGCATCACGCTGCTGCCGGGGCTCGGCATCGCGACCGGCATCTGGGCGCTGGCGGGCGGCATCCTCAGCGCGCTCATCGTGTATCTGCTCGCCTATCGCCGCGGGGTGCACGGCATCCGCCTCATCGTCACCGGAATCGGCGTGACCGCGATGCTGCAGGCGCTGAACGTGTGGCTGCAGCTGCGCGCCCAGACCGACGTGGCGATGACCGCGTCGTTCTGGGCGGCCGGCTCGCTCGGCACGGTCGCCTGGCCGGGGCTGTGGCTGACCTTCGCGGCCCTCGCCGCCTGCGCCGTGCTGGTGCTCGCCGCCATCCGCCCGCTGCGGCAGCTCGAACTCGGCGACGACCATGCCGCCGCGCACGGTCTGCGGGTCGAGGCGGCGCGCCTCGGCATCGTGGTGCTCGGCGTCGTGCTCACCGCGCTTCCCACCGCGGTCGCCGGCCCGATCGCGTTCGTGGCGCTCGCGTCGCCTCAGGTGTCGAAGCGGCTCGCGGGCGGGGCCGGCCTTCCGATCGGCCAATCGGCGCTCACGGGGGCCGTGCTGCTGCTCGCCTCCGATCAGCTCGCGCAGCACGCCCTGCCGCAGGAGATCCCGGTCGGCATCGTCACGATCGTGCTCGGCGGGCTCTATCTGATCGCGCTGCTGGCACGCGGCGCGCGCGGCCCGCGCGGTGTGCGAGGCGGCCGCGCATGAGCGCAGGAACGGAGACCACATGACGGATGCATCAGCCCCCGCGCACCTCGAAGCCGAGCACGTCAGCCTGTCGTACGACGGCGCGGCGCAGGTCGTCAGCGACCTCGACGTGTCGATCACACCGGGTTCGTTCACGGTCATCGTCGGCCCGAACGGCTGCGGCAAGTCGACACTGCTGCGAGCCTTCGCCCGCCTGCTCAGCCCGCGTGCCGGTACGATCCTGCTCGACGGCACCGACATCGCGAAGCACCGGCCGAAGGACGCGGCGAAGCGCGTCGGGCTGCTGCCGCAGGACTCACAGGCTCCCGACGGCATCACCGTCGCCGAGCTGGTCGCACGCGGACGCTACCCGTACCAAGGACTGTTCCGCTCGGCATCCGCCGATGATGAGGCGGCCGTCGCGGCCGCCATGCTCGCGACCAGCGTGACCGACTTCGCCGACCGCCCCGTCGCCGAGCTGTCAGGCGGCCAGCGGCAACGCGTCTGGGTCGCGATGGCGCTCGCCCAGCAGACGTCCGCCCTGCTGCTCGACGAGCCCACGACCTTCCTCGACATCGCGCACCAGATCGAGCTGCTCGAACTGTTCGAACGTCTGCACCGCGAGGGCCGCACGCTCGTCGCCGTGCTGCACGACCTGAACCACGCGGCGCGCTACGCGACCGAGCTGATCGCGATGAGAGACGGCCGCATCGTCGCGCACGGCAAGCCCGCCGACATCGTCACGGCCGAGCTCGTCGAGGAGGTCTTCGGGCTGCCCTGCGTCGTCGTCCCCGACCCGGTGACGGGAACCCCGCTGGTCATCCCGCTCAAAGGGCAGCGCTGACGGGCCACCATTGACGGGCCACCGCTGACGGGCCACCGCCGAGGCGCTCATCGCGACCCCGGCTGGGACCGATGATGACCGGACGGGTACACCATGGCCGGGTACACCATGGATGGACCAGCACAGATCGGAAAGCAGGAACATGCACTACCGGACTTTGGGTAACAGCGGCACCGTCGTCTCTGAGCAGACTCTCGGCACCATGACCTTCGGCGCAGAGGCCGACGAAGAGGCATCCCACGCCATCATCGACGCGTTCCTCGCGGCGGGCGGCAACTTCATCGACACCGCCGACGTCTACAGCAGAGGGGCGTCGGAGACCATCATCGGCCATTGGCTCGCCGCGCACCCGACCGAGGCGCGCGATGTCGTCATCGCCACCAAAGGTCGCTTCCCGATGGGCGACGGGCCGAACGACGTCGGCCTCAGCCGCCGCCACCTCGGGCGCGCGCTCGACGACTCGCTGCGCCGGCTCGGCGTCGAGCAGATCGACCTGTACCAGATGCACGCCTGGGACGCGCACACCCCGATCGACGAGACGCTCGGCTTCCTTGCCGAGGCCGTGGCGAGCGGAAAGATCGCGTACTACGGATTCTCGAACTACCTCGGCTGGCAGCTGACCAAGGCGGTGCACGTTGCGAAGGCGCACGGCTGGGCCGCCCCGGTCACACTGCAGCCGCAGTACAACCTGCTGGTGCGCGACATCGAGCACGAGGTGGTTCCGGCCGCCGCCGACGCGGGCATCGGCCTGCTGCCCTGGTCGCCGCTCGCAGGCGGCTGGCTGAGCGGCAAGTACCAGCGCAACGTCGACCCGAGCGGTGCGACGCGGCTCGGCGAGGACCCGAAGCGCGGCATGGAGGCGTGGGAGGCGAGGAATGCCGACGAGCGCACGTGGCAGGTCATCGATACGGTGAAGCGGATTTCTGACGCCCGCGGCGCCTCGATGTCTCAGGTCGCGCTCGCCTGGGTCGGGGCGCAACCGGCCGTGACGAGCGTGATCCTCGGTGCGCGCACGGTCGAACAGCTCACCGACAACCTCGGCGCGGTCGATGTCGAGCTCTCGATCGACGACCTCGCCGAGCTGTCGGCGGCGAGCCACCCGCGCGTCGATGACTACCCGTACGGCCGTGCCGGCGTGGCGCAGCGCGACCGGAAGCTCACGGGCGGGCGGTGAGCCCGGGCCGCCAGCGCCGCATCAGACGTCGCCATTGGTAGCTATATTGACCATTAGACCCGATAATGATCAGTGAAACTACCGGAGGGGCAATGGTCACGAAGTCTCGGATGCTGGAAGCCGATCTGCGTGCGCTGGGTCTGCACCTCGCCCAATGGCGAAAGGTGCGGGGGCTGACGGCGCAGATGGTCGCCGAACGGGCCGGCATCACGAGGGCGACGCTCCGGGGCATCGAGAACGGCACCGGCGCGCAGCGGTGGGACAGCATCATGGCGGTGATGCGCGTGCTCGACGTCGCCCGCCTGGTCGTCGACGCGACCGACCCGCTGAGCACCGATGTCGGGAGGGCCAACGCCGAGCGGATCCTGCCGACGCGAGTCATCCCCGGAAGGACGAGCCGGTGACCGACACCAGTGTCTTCGTCGAACTGCCGGGCGGCGAGACCGTTCTCGCGGGCTGGATCCACTTCCAGATCAACCCCGGGGAGTACAAGCCCACGATCAACTTCGAGTACGCCCAGGACTACCTCGGCGCGCCCGGCGCATATGCGTTCTCGCCCGACCTCCCGCTCAACGCCGGGTACCAGAGCGCACCGATGCAGCGCGAGACGTTCATGGCGCTGGCCGACGTCCAGCCCGACAGCTGGGGGCGCCGACTCCTGCAATCCGAATCCCGCCGCGCGGCTCGGGAGGCAGGCATCCGCTGGGAGCCGCCGACGGGCCTTGACCTGCTGCTCGCGGTCCCCGACATCACCCGCCAAGGGGCGCTGCGGTTCAAGGCCGATCCCTCGGGCCCGTTCGTGTCGGAGGTGAACACCCGTGTGCCGAGCGTCGTCGACCTCGAAGACCTCGTCGCAGCCGCCGAGAGATTCGAGCGGGGCGACTACGACCTGGACGACACCTCGATCAGGCAGCTGGTCCAGGTCGGCACCACTCAGGGCGGCGCAAGGCCCAAGGCCATCGTCGAAGACGACGAAGGGCGCCTTGCGATCGCCAAGCTGCCGCACCCGGAGGACCGCTGGGACGTGATGCGGTGGGAGGCCGTGGCGCTTCAGCTGGCCGCGGACTCCGGCATCGAGACGCCCCCGTTCAAGCTGCACTCTCTCAGCGACTTCCGCGCGGTGCTCACGGTCACCCGCTTCGACCGAACGCCCACGGGCGGCAGGATCGGGTACCTGAGCGCCAAGGGGCTCATGCTCGCCGACGACGGCGCGCCGGTCGACTACACGCTCCTGGCCGATCACCTCACCGAGATCAGCGCGTCGCCCACGCATGACGCGGAGCAGCTGTTCCGCCGGGTCGCGCTGTCGCTCCTCGTCAGCAATGTCGACGACCACATGCGCAACCACGGGCTGCTTCGCGGTGCAGCCGGCTGGCGCATCAGCCCGGTGTTCGACGTGAATCCGTTCCCGATGGAGACGGGCGTCGACTCCACCCCGGTGTCTCCCGAGGACGACCCGTACAGCCGCGATCTTCGACTCCTCATCGAGAACTGCGGGCACTTCCGGCTCACGACGGCCCGTGCGGCCCGGATCATCCGCGAGGTCGAGCTGGCGAGCGCGGAATGGGCGCACGTCGCCGGGCGATTCGGCGTGGAGCACGACAGTATCGCGAGAATGGCTCGCGCGTTCGAGAACGAGAATCGAGACCGGGCCCGCGCGATCGCGGACCAGCTGCCGGGCTCCGCGGCCGACTCGGACGAGCGCACGCCGGCGGGCTCCTCATCGAGGTGGGTCCCGGCGCACATCCGCAACGGGAAGCCGGTGAAGGGCTACCTCAGGGGCACGGGCCAAGCGCGCTGAGACGCCAGAACGAATCCAGGCCCCCGATTCGTCGGGGGCCTGGATCTCTTTCGGAATTCTGCGAATAACTCGGCTGAGTTTCGCGAATACCCCACTGTGCGCGAGGGGGGAGTTGAACTGCACTCGGCCCCCTCGCGCACAGGAGCACGAATGGGCGTTCAGGCCCGGAAAATCAACGTTCTGGAGCGCATCGCCTGTGGATAACAGCATCGCGATGCACGCGCCTACACCCTGCTTAGCACCGGAATTAGCATTTTTGGGCCGTTGGCGACCCCGTCGCGAAGCCCGATCCAGCAAAGCAACGAACATCCGCCCAGGGTGCGTAAGAGGATCCTTCAGCGGGGATGCACCGACGGGGTTGTGGTTCTTGAGGCACTGGCCGTTGGGGCAGCGGTCCTTGGGTTCATCAGCCTCTGACACACAACAAGCAGCAGCCTTCAACCCTGGCGCCGGTGCGCAGGCCACGTTCGGTGGTAGATACGCTGCAAGGCGAGCATTCTCAGTTACTTCGTTACTTGACGAACTCGCCATGGGCCCGCCAACTCCTCGAGAATTCGCCGCCTCGGCGGAGAACCTGTAAACACGTGTAGGTGCTCAGGGAAAGGCGCCGGGCCGGGTCGTTCTAGCGAAGCCATTCGTTGGCCGGGGAGGGGCGCCGAGGATCAACGAATAAGGCGGTAGCCGCGTTTGACGACGGTCTCGACGAGCTTCGGCTCGGGGAGGCTCTGGCGCAAGCGGCTGATCGCGACGTCCATGCCGTGTTCGTCGAGCGGTTCGGGGGCGGCGAGCGCGAGTCGGTCGCGCGGCACGATCGCTCCGCCCGCATGGACGAGGCGCCGGAATAGTGCGAGCGACACCGGCGAGAGCGCCACCCGCATCCCGCCGATCTCGGCGACGCGACCGCGCAGCAGCACCGAGCCGAATGCCGTCTCGACGCACAGCACCCGCGACGTCTCGAGCTCGTCGCAGACCAGCTTGATGAGCGCGCCCATGCGGAAGCGCTCGGGAACGACCGGCTCGATGCCGTGCTCAAGCAGCGGCTCGGCTGTCACCGGGCCGACGGCGGCGGCGAGCACCGGCACGGGCGCTGCACCCGCGCCTGCACCCGAAGATGCGGCATCCGCCCCGAACGCCGCGAGCAGCTCGTCGAGCCGCCCCTCGCGCTCGGCCGCCCGCAGCAGGGCGTCGGCCGCGGGGGCGCTCGTGAACGTCACCGCGTCGACGGCGCCCGCGGCGATCGCCGCGACGAGCCGCGCGACGCGGGCCTGGTCCTCGTGCTCCTGCCAGAAGTACGGGCGGACGGTGAGGACGGATGCCCCGGCATCCCTCAGCCTCGCCAGCTGGCCCGAGTCGGTCGCTCCGTGCAGCTGCACGGCGACCGTGGTGCCGCGCACGTCACCGGCGAGCACCATGTCGATCAGCGACTCGGTGGTCTCGCGCTCGCTCATGCCGCTGTCGTCGAGCCCGGCGGCGCGCACCGCGCCGCGCGCCTTCGGGCCGCGCACCAGCACGCGCGCCGCCGACAGCACCTCGACCAGCTCGTGGCCGAAGCCCGCGGCGTCCGCCGCCTCGAACCAGCGCCGCAGGCCGTACGACGTGGTCGCCAGCAGGATCGCGGGTCGCGCCGCGATGATCGCCCGTGTCTCGCGCTCGAGGTGGCCGTCGTCGGCGACGCCGGCCATCTTGATGGTCGGCGCGTGCAGCACCTCGGCGCCGCGTCGCTCGAACGCCGCGATGAGGTCCTCCGAGCGCCGGTCGCTCGTCACCCCGATCCTGAAGCCCTCGAGCTGATCGGGGCGGAAACCCGGGGGCTGTGCCGCGCCCTCGATGTCGTCCACGCGCCGAGCCTATGCGCCCGCCTCGGCGAGCAGGGAGTGCAGGTCGACGGAGGCCTGCCGCACGACCTCGCCGATGACGACGACCGCAGGCGAGCGCGGCTGCACCTCGCCCAGCACGCGCACGAGCTCGCCGAGCGTCGCCACCGTCGTGCGCTGGTCAGCGTGGAAGCCGCGCTCGATGATCGCGAACGGCATCGTGCCCGGCATGCCGTGCCTCAGGAGGCCCGCGCCGAGCTGCGGCAGCGTGCCGATGCCCATCAGCACGACGATCGTGCCGCCGAGCTTCACGAGCGCGTCGAGTTCGTCGGCGGTGAGCGGCACGTGCCCGCTGATCACCGTGAACGCGCGGCTCACCTCGCGATGGGTGACGGGCAGTCCGACGGATGCTGGCACGGCGATCGCGCTCGTCACCCCGGGCACCACCCGCGTCGGGATGCCGTGCTCGCGGCACGCCGCGAGCTCTTCGCCGCCGCGGCCGAAGACGAAGGGGTCGCCGCCCTTGAGCCGCACCACGGCGCGGCCGGTGATCGCGTGCTCGACGACGAGGCGATTGATCTCTTCTTGTGGCACGGCGTGGTGGCCGGGCGTCTTGCCGACATCGATGAGCAGCGCGCGCGGCGCCCATTCCTCGAGCTGCTCGCGCGGAGCGAGGCGGTCGTAGAGCACGACGTCGGCGGCGGCGAGCGCCTTGAGCGCGCCGACGGTCATGAGGTCCGGGTCGCCGGGGCCGCCGCCGACGAGAGTCACGGTCCCCGAGGGGACGGCATCAGGCATCTGCTCGCACCTCTCGCTCATCGTGCACGCACCGGGATCGTCGCGCCGAGTAAAACCTTCTCATCAGCGGAGGCCGGGCGCGACTGGCCGCGTCCGTCGGGCACGCGCATCACGGCGGGGTCGCCGTCGGCGGGCGCGTTCACGAAGGAGCGGAAGCGGCGCAGCCGCTCGGGGTCGGCGAGGGTCGCGGCCCACTCGTCCTCGTAGCTGCCGATGTGTCGGGCCATCGCCGCCTCGAGCTCTGCCGCGATTCCGAGCGAGTCCTCGACGACGACCTGGCGCACGTGCTCGAGGCCGCCGGGCAGCTCCTCCTGCCAGCGGGCGGTGCGCTGCAGGCGGTCGGCGGTGCGGATGTAGTACATGAAATAGCGGTCGATGTAAGCAAGCAGCGTCTCGTCGTCGAGCCCCTCGGCGAGCAGCTGCGCATGGGCAGGCGTCATGCCGCCGTTGCCGCCGACCCAGAGCTGCCAGCCGTTCGCCGTGGCGATCACGCCGACGTCCTTGCCGCGCGCCTCGGCGCACTCCCGCGCGCAGCCCGAGACCCCCATCTTCAGCTTGTGCGGCGAGCGCAGCCCGCGGTAGCGCAGCTCGAGCTGCACCGCCATGCCGACCGAGTCGAGCACGCCGTAGCGGCACCAGGTCGAGCCCACGCACGACTTCACGGTGCGCAGGCTTTTGCCGTATGCCTGCCCCGACTCCATCCCCGCGTCGATCAGCCGCTGCCAGATCTCGGGCAGCTGCTCGAGCCGCGCGCCGAACAGGTCGATGCGCTGGCCGCCGGTGATCTTCGTGTACAGCCCGTAGTCGATCGCGAGCTGCGCGATGACGGCGAGCTTCTCGGGCGTGATCTCGCCGCCGGGGATGCGCGGCACGACGGAGTACGTGCCGTCCTTCTGCATGTTCGCGAGCGCGCGGTCGTTGGTGTCCTGCAGGGCGCCCGCGCCCTCGTCGAGGATGTAGCGGCTGGTCTGGGTCGCGATGACGGATGCCACGACCGGCTTGCAGATGTCGCAGCCGATGCCGCCTGCGACGAAGCGCTCGAGCACCTCGCCCACGGTCTGGAGGCCGAGGATCCGCACCGACTCGAACAGCTCGGCGCGGCTCATCGCGACGTGCTCGCACAGCGCCCGCGAGACCTCGACGCCGCTCTTCACGAGCTCCTGGTCGAGGATCTTCTTCACGATCGGCACGCACGAGCCGCACTGGGTGCCGGCGCGCGAGCAGCTCTTCAGCTCGCCGAGCTCGATGCAGCCCGCGGCGATGTGCTCGCGGATGCTGCCCGCGCTGACGTTGTTGCACGAGCAGACCTGCGCGGCATCCGGCAGCTCGGCCGAGGTCGGCGGCTCGGCGCCCGCGGCGGCGAGGTAGGCGCCGGGCTCCGCGGGCAGCTCGGTGCCGAGCAGCGGCCGCAGCGCGAGGTAGGGCGAGGCGTCGCCGACGAAGATGCCGCCGAGCAGGGTCTTGGCGTCGTCGGCGACGACGACCTTCTGGTACAGCCCGCGGGCCGGGTCGGCGTAGACGACCTCGAGGGCGCCCTCGGCCGCGGCGCGCGCGTCGCCGAAGCTCGCGACCTCGACGCCCGAGAGCTTGAGCTTGGTCGCGTCGTCGATGCCGGGGAAGGTGGCCGTGCCGCCGAGCAGCCGGTCGGCGACGACTTCGGCCATGGCGTTCGCGGGGGCGACGAGGCCGACCGTGCGGCCCTCGTAGGCGGCGACCTCTCCGATCGCCCAGACCCCGGGTGCGCTCGTCGCGCAGGCGTCGTCGATCAGCACGCCGCCGCGCGGCGCGAGTTCGAGGCCGGCGGCGCCCGCGAGCTCGTCGCGGGCCGTGATGCCGATCGAGAACACGACGACGTCGGCGGCGATCGCGCGGCCGTCGCTGAGACTCACGCCCGTCACGGCGCCGGAGGGCGCGATCAGGATGCCGGTCGGCCGCACCCCGAGCTCGAGCTCGATGCCCCGCGCCGAGATGAGGCGGCCGAGCGCCCGGCCGGCGCCCTCGTCGAGCTGCGAGCTCATCAGCCACGCGCCCGAGTGCACGATCGCGGCGCCGCCGCCGAGCGCGGCCATGCCGCCCGCGGCCTCGAGCCCCAGCAGTCCGCCGCCGACGACCACCACGCGGGGCGCCCGCCCGAGCCGCCCGCGCAGCGCGCCGATCTCGGTGACGAGCGCGTCGACGTCGTCGATGGTGCGGTAGACGCGCCCCGCCTCGGCGTTCTCGACGGGCGGCACCGTCGCCGCCGAGCCGGTCGCGAGCACGAGCTCGTCGTAGGCGACCGCCGTTCCGTCGTGGAGCTCGACGCGGCGGGCATCCGTATCGATCGCGGTCGCGCGCCGCCCGCTCAGCAGCGTGACGTGCGCGGATGCCCACAGCGCGAGGTCGCCGAGCGTCAGGTCGACGTCGCCTGCGAGGCGCTTCGAGAGCTGCACGCGGTCATAGGGCGCATGCACCTCCTCGCTGATCACCGTGAGGTGCAGCCGCTCGCCGGCATCCGGGCGCGAGCTCAGGGCGTCGACCAGCCGGTGTGCGGCGGGGCCGCCGCCGATGACGACGATGCGACGGATGTCCCGCCGGGGCTCGACACAGGTGTCTCGACTCATGCCGACGACGATATGAACCCGCTTTTTCCCCGCTGTTGCGCCGGTGTGACGGGTTGTGTCCGAATCCTCACAGCGAGATCCGCGGCTCGTGAGGACTTTGTTACGCAGAGGTCATCGCTCGTGACGACGCGGAAACGCGCCTTTCCTAGCTTCTTCCCCAAGCGCTTCGGCGCACCAGGTGAATGAAGGAGGCATGGATGTCGATCATCGAGTCCCCCGCAGTGCGGCGCCACGGCGTCACCCCGCTCGCCGCGCGATGGAGCGCCGTGTGCCGCCTCGACCAGCTCGAGCCGCTCTGGGGCGAGGCGGTGCTGCTGCCCGACGGGCGCCAGGCCGCGCTGTTCCTGCTTCCCGGTGGCCGCCTGTTCGCCTGCGACAACCTCGACCCGGAGGCCGGCGCGATGGTGATGTCGCGCGGACTCGTCGGCACACGCACCGTCGCAGGGGAATCCCGCCCCACCATCGCCTCGCCGCTGCACAAGGATGTCTACGATCTCGAGACGGGCCGCTGCTACACGGACCCCGAGTTCGCGCTGCCGCTGTGGCGGGTGCGGGTGCGTGACGGGGTCGTCGAGCTCGCGCCGATGCCCGTGCTCGTCGCCGCCTCGCACGGCACCGACTCGATGCCCGGCCGCGCCGCCGTCGCGGCGCTCGTCGCCGAGGTGCGGCAGGCGGCGCCCGGCATCCGTATCGAGGACGCCTTCGTCGATGTCCAGCAGCCGGATGTCCCCAGCGTCGCCGCCGGAATCGAGGGGGACGCCGTCCTCGTGCCGCTGCTGCTCTCCGCCGGCTACCACGTGCGCGTCGACCTCGCCGAGGCGGCGGACGGCCACCGCGACGACACGCGTGACGCGGCCGTCGCCGCGGCGCTCGGCCCCGACGCGCGGCTCACGGCCGTGCTGCTGCGCCGACTGCGAGAGGCCGGCTGGGAGCCGGGCGACCCGGTGGTCCTCGCGGCCGCCGGCTCGACCGACCCCGCCGCCGTCGCCGACTGCCGCATCGCCGCCGAGCTGCTCGCCCACGAGATCGGCGCTCCGGTCCCGGTCGGCTTCGTCTCGGCCGCGCAGCCGCCGCTGCGCGACGCGGTCGAGGCCGCGCGGGCGGATGCCGGCGCCCACGGCCGCATCGCCGTCGCGAGCTACCTCCTCGCCCCTGGCTACTTCCACGGCCTCGCCGCGAAGCTCGCCCGCGAGGGCGGCGCCGAGCTGGTGAGCGAGCCGCTGCTCGAGGCATCCGCACCACCGCCCATCGAACTCGTCGAGATCGTGCTCGCGCGCTTCACCGCCGCGCTCGGCTGATCCGCTTCCGCCGGTCGACTCGCGCGCAGCGCGAATGGAGACCGAGCCCGCTCCACCCTCTTTTTCCTTCCGCGAGCCCACAGGGAGCTACCCCCATGTCTGCAACGAGCACCACCACCGAATCCGTGCCCGCTCTCGCACCGGCCTCGGGCGCATCGACGGCCCCCGGCCTGACCCTGCTGCCCAGCCGTTGGATCGACGGCTGGGACCCCGAGAACGCGACCCAGTGGGAGAACGGCGGCAGTGCGATCGCGGCCCGCAACCTGCGCTGGTCGATCTTCGCCGAGTTCCTCGGCTTCGTGGTGTGGCAGCTGTGGAGCATCGTCGTCGTCTCGCTGCCGACGGCCGGCTTCCACTACTCGGTGGGCCAGACCTTCTGGCTGATCTCGATGCCGAGCCTCGTAGGGGCGACACTGCGCTTCCCCTACACCTTCATGGTGCCGAAGTTCGGCGGCCGGAACTGGACCATCGTCTCGGCGTCGCTGCTGATCATCCCGGCGACCGCCCTCGCGATCGCGCTGGCGCACCCCTCGACGCCGTTCGGCGTGATGCTGCTCGTCGCAGCGCTCGCGGGCTTCGGCGGCGGCAACTTCGCGAGCTCGATGGCGAACATCACCTACTTCTACCCGCAGCGCACGAAGGGCTGGGCGCTCGGCCTGAACGCCGCGGGCGGCAACATCGGCGCCGCGGTCGCGCAGCTGCTCGTGCCGATCCTTGTCACGCTCACCGCCGGCGCCACACTCAACCTGCCGATCGCCGGATGGTTCTGGCTGCCGCTCATCGCCATCGCGATCGTGGGAGCGGCGACCCGCATGAACAACCTCACCGGGGCGAAGGCCGACCTCGCGGCATCCGTCGCCGCCATCCGCGAGCCGCACCTGTGGCTGCTGGCCCTGCTCTACATCGGCACCTTCGGCTCCTTCATCGGCTTCTCGGGCGTCTTCCCGAAGCTCATCGCGGACGAGTTCCCTCAGTTCTCCGCCATCCACGTCGGCACGATCGCCTTCTCGCTCGCCTTCCTCGGCGCGGCGGTCGGCTCGCTCTCGCGGCCCTACGGCGGCCGGCTCGCCGACCGCTTCGGCGGCGCCCCGATGACCGCGATCGCCTTCGTCGTGATGGCGGCGGGAACGACCGCCGCGGTGCTCACGCTGCCCGCGCACAACTTCGCGATCTTCCTCGTCTGCTTCCTCGTGCTCTTCGTCGCGAGCGGGGTGGGCAACGGCGCGATGTACCGCATGATCCCGACCGTGTTCGCACTGCGGGGCGGCTCGGCCGATGCGCACCGCCACGGCGGCGACGTGAGCACGCAACGCAAGGCATCCGCCGCCCTCGGCATCGTGGCGGCCTTCGGCGCCTACGGCGGATTCCTCGTGCCGCAGCTGCTCGGGGCATCCAAGTCACACTTCGGCGACTACGCCCACGGCCTGTGGTGGTTCGTCGCCGCCTATGCCGGATTCTTGGGCGTCACGCTCATCGCCTACGTCGTGCCCGCCGCCCGGAAGCGCTCCCGCCTGTGAGCGACACGCACTGCCCCTACTGCGCGCTGCAGTGCGCGATGCGGCTCACGCCCGTCACGGCCGGCAGCGACGATGGCTTCGACAAGCTCAACCATCGGGCGGCCCCCGTGACGGTCTCGCCCCGCGAGTTCCCGACGAACCGCGGCGGCCTGTGCCGCAAGGGATGGACCTCGGCCGAGCTGCTCGCACGGCCCGGCCGGGTGGTGCATCCGCTCATCAGGCAGCCGGACGGCTCCTTCGCCGAGGCGGCCTGGGATGCCGCGCTCGAGCTGATCGCCGAGCGGCTGCGCGCCGCGCGGGCCACCTTCGGGCCCGACGCGGTCGCGGTCTTCGGCGGGGGCGGGCTCACCAACGAGAAGGCCTACCAGCTCGGCAAGTTCGCCCGCCTCGCGCTCGGCACGAGCCGCATCGACTACAACGGCCGCTACTGCATGTCCTCGGCGGCGGCCGCCGGCAACAGGGCCTTCGGGCTCGACCGCGGGCTGCCGTTCCGCGTCACCGACCTCGACGAGGCCCGCACGATCATGCTGATCGGCTCGAACCCCGCCGACACCATGCCGCCCTTCACCCGCCACCTCGAGGGGGCGCGCGAGGCCGGCGGCCTGATCGTCGTCGACCCGCGGCAGACCACCACCGCCAAGCTGACGCAGGACGGCGCCGGCATCCACCTGCAGCCGGCCCCCGGCACCGATCTCGTGCTGCTGCTCGGCCTCACCCACCTCGTCATCGCCGAGGACCTCGTCGACCGCGCGTTCATCGACGCCCGCACCGAGGGATTCGCCGCCCTGCGCCGCTCCGTCTCGCAGTGGTGGCCCGAGCGGGTGGCATCCGTCACCGGCGTGCCCGTCGAGCTGCAGCGCCGGGTCGCGCGCCGCCTCGCCGAGGGCGGCGCCTACCTGCTCACCGGGCGCGGGGTCGAGCAGCACGTCGACGGCACCGACACGGCGACCGCCGCGATCAACCTCGCGCTCGTGCTCGGCCTCGTCGGCTCGGCCGACGGCGGCTACGGCACCATGACCGGCCAGGGCAACGGCCAGGGCGGCCGGGAGCACGGCCAGAAGGCCGACCAGCTGCCGGGCTATCGCAAGATCACCGACCTCGCCGCGCGCGCCCACGTCGCCGCGGTGTGGGGCGTCGAACCCGAAACGCTGCCGGGCCCGGGGATTCCCGCGACCGAGCTGCTCGGACTGCTCGGCCGACCGGGCGCCCGAGGCGGCGTGCGCTGCCTGCTGGTGCACGGCTCGAACCTGCTCGTCTCCTCTCCGGACGTGAACGCGGTGCGCGCGGGGCTCGCGGGCCTCGACCTGCTCGTCGTCTGCGACTTCGTGTTCAACGAGACCGCCGCCCTCGCCGACGTGGTGCTGCCCGTGCCGCAGTGGGCGGAGGAGGAGGGCACCATGACCAACCTCGAGGGCCGGGTGCTGCGCCGTCAGGCCGCGATCGCGCCGCCCGCCGAGGCCCGCAGCGAGCTCTGGATCATGGCCGAGCTCGCCCGCCGCCTCGACGCGCCGAGCACCTGGCCGACCGACCCCGCCGTCGTGTTCGACGAGCTGGCGCTCGCGAGCGCCGGCGGCATCGCCGACTACTCCGGCCTCAGCCATGCGCGCCTCGACGCCCAGCTCGCCGCGGGCCGCGCCGCCTACTGGCCGTTCGCCGCGGGCGCCACGGACGAATCGGAGGGCACGCCCCGGCTCTTCGCCGACGGCTTCGCACACCCCGACGGGCGCGCCCGGCTCGTCGCGGTGAAGGTCCGCAGCGAGATCGCGGATGTCCCGGCCGGACCCGCCGACGACGAGCTCACCCTCATCACCGGCCGGCTGCTCGGCCACTACCAGTCGGGTGCGCAGACGCGGCTCGTCCCCGAGCTGCTCGAGGCGGCACCCGAGGCGCTACTCGAGATCCACCCCGCAACGGCGGCGCGCCTCGGTCTCGGCGACGGCGCGGCCGTCGAGCTCTCCAACGAGCACGGCCGGGTCGAGTGCCGCGTGGTCTTCGCCCCCGGCATCCGCCCGGACACGGTGTTCCTGCCCTTCCACTTCGCCGGCGACGAGAGCGTGAACCGGCTGGTCGCCGCGGCCTGCGACCCCATCTCGGGCATGCCGGAGTTCAAGCGCAGCCGCGTGCGGGTGCGCGCGCTGACCGGGGAGGCGGCCACCGCATGAGAGTCGTCGTGATCGGCTACGGCCCCGTGGGCGCGCGCTTCGTCGAGGAGCTGCTGCCCGCCGTCGAGGCCGGTGGCGTCGAGCTGACGGTCGTCGGCGCCGAGCCTCACGATGCCTACAACCGGGTGCTCATGGCCGAGTACGCCGTGGGCCGATCGACCCGGGAGCGCCTCGAGACCACCGACACCGAGTCTGCTGCGGCGGCGGGCGTCCAGTTCCGCCTCGGCGCCGCGGTCGTCGCGATCTCGCCGAAAGAGCACGTGATCCACCTACAAAGCGACGACCGGGGCCGCGAGCGACTGCCCTACGACCGGCTCGTCTTCGCCACCGGCGCGCGGGCGAACGTGCCGACCCTCGACGGACTCGAGCGCTCCCGCCGCGACCGGCTGGCCGTCGCCCGCGAGCCGGCCCTGGTCGACGCGGGCGCCCGCCCACTGCCGCGCGGCATCGTCGCCATGCGGACCCTCGAGGACGCCGAGACCGTGCGCGCGCACCTCGAAAGCCACCCCGGCGCCGACGTTGTGGTGCTCGGCGCCGGGGTCCTCGGAATGGAGTTCGCCCTCGCGGCGGCCGAGGTCGGGGCATCCGTCGCCGTCGTCTACCACGACGGCGTGCCCATGGGCCGCAACCTCGACCAGGGTGCCGGGCGCGTGCTCGCGCGACTCTCGACCGCCGTCGGCATCGCGATGCACCCGCACGCACGCGCCGAGGAGGTGCTGCTGCGCGACGACGACCACGGCCGCCAGGTATTCGACGGCCTGGTGTGCGCCGACGGCACGGTCGTGCGCGGCTCGCTGCTGGTGCTCTCCTGCGGCGCGAGCGCCCGCACCGAGCTGGCCGCCGCCGCCGGGCTGCGCGTCGCGGCGGGCATCGTCGTCGACGAGGAGCTGCGCTCGTGGAGCGACCCGGATGTCTACGCCATCGGCGACTGCGCGCAATCCGTCTCTCCCGCCGCGGTCGACGAGTCCGTCCGCGCGGACCCGGCCGGGCGACTTCCCGGCGGCCCGAGCGGACTCGTCGGGCCCGGCTGGCGGCAGGCGGCGTGGCTCGCGGCCCGTCTCGCGGACGAGTCGCTCGGGCTGCAGGCATCCGTCACCTCGCTCGAAGCCGAGCGCCCACCCATCGTGATGCTCAAGGCCGAGGGCCTCGACGTGGTCGCCGCGGGCAACGCGAAGCCCGACATCTGGGACGACGTCGACGCGCACGGATGCGCGCACCACGACCGCCGCATCAGCCAGTGGGCCGACCCGCTCGCCGGGCGCTACCTGAAGCTCATCACCGAGGGCGATCGCGTCACCGGCTTCGCGTGCGTCGGGCTGCCGCGCACGGGCGCCGAACTCACCCTGATGTTCGAGCAGGGCGCCCCGCTGCCAGCCGACCGCTCCGTGCTGCTCCGACTCGACGGCCCCGACGCGGCCTCCTCCGACGCGGGTGCGCTCGGCCCGGAATCCGTCGTCTGCACCTGCAACGGCGTCACGGCCGCCCGCATCACGGATGCCGCAGCCGCAGGCTGCGTGACAATCGACGCTGTCGGCCGCGCCACTCGAGCCGGCACCGGCTGCGGCGGCTGCCACGACAGGATCCAGGCACTCATCGACAGCGCCGAACCCGTGCGCGTCGCGGCCGACTGACCATCCGCGAGGCCACGCCGCCCCAGCGCATGAGATTCAGACCGGCTCGACCGCCTCCACGGCGGCGCCAGCCGAGGCACCACCGGGAGGTATCACCGCCAGCACATCGGCGGCCGCGAGACCGCGCAGCATCGCCGAACCCTGCCACGCCGTCGGCATGAGGCCATCATCGCCCCGCACGCATGGCAACACCCGCCGGCCCGGTCTGGGGTTCGCAACCGCTACCGCCAGGATCTCCCGCCGCAAGCCCGTCATACGACGGCCGAGCATGCCGTCGACGAGCGGGGGGCCGAGCACGGCCAGGCACACGAAACCCGCCAGCGGATTCCCCGGCAGACTGAGAACCAGCTGGCCCTGCGGCATCCGATGAAGCATAACCGGATGCCCAGGCCGCAGCTCCACACCATCGAAGACCGCCTCGCCTCCGAGCGCCTCGAGCGCCGCCCGCGAATGATCGGCAGGGCCATGTGAACTCCCCCCCGTGGTCAACACCAGAGGCGAGGTCGCAAGTTCCTCTTCGAGCGCCGCCATCGTCACAGCGAGGTCGTCGCCGACGCGGCGGCGACGAACGCACTCCGCACCGAGCCGTGCGAGCGCCGCCGGAAGAGCGGGAGTGAATACGTCGCGCACGCGTCCCGGGGCAGGCACACCGGCTGCGACGACCTCGTCGCCCAGCACGAGCGCAGCGGCACCCGGCCGACACGTGACGATGACCTCGTCGTGCCCGGCAGCGGCGGCAAGCGCGACGATCGAGGGAGTGATGCGGGTACCGCACGGAACCAGCTCCTCGTTAGGTGACGCCTCCTCGCCCGCATAGCGCACATCCGCGCCGATGCGGACCTGCTCCTGCGCATGCAGCCATCCATCATCGTCGGCCCAACCTCGCTCGTGCCGCATTACCGCATGCGCCCCCGCCGGCAACACCGCGCCGGTGGCGATCGCACAGGCGTTGCCGGGTGTGAGCGGAGCGGGCGTTGCGGCACCCGCAAGGACGGCGTCGCCGAGCCGCCAGGGGCCGCAGCCAGAAACCGCCCACCCGTCCATCGCCGATGACGAAAAACTGGGGAGATGCGCGCGAGCGCTCACCGGCGTCGCGAGCACGCGGCCTGCAGCATCGGTCAGCGGCACACGTTCGACACCGAGCACTGGCCGTGCTGTCATGCCGGCCGCGTGGGCGAGGTCACGCGCTTCGGCTAGGCCCGTGCGCTGGGCAAGCGCCGACTCAGTCATGTTCCCATGCCTCGAGTCCGGCGAGAATTGCGCGCACGGCACGCGCTACGTCCTCGTCGCTTCCGCCGACGCGGCCTGCGGCCAGCCCCACGAGGAAAGTCGTGATCGGTGCGGCCGGACGTACGACGGTGTGTGCGGCGCGAGCTGCGACGTCAAGCAGTAGCGGCGTGGACAGTCGAGGATCGGTCGTGATGCCGAGCAGCCGGCATGCTTCGGCAAGCCACTCATCGAGGGCCGAAGGCGTGGACTGCTCACTCATATGACGGGCTCCAGTTCGGTCGATGCTGCAGGCGGGAGGTGCAGCCCGTGGGCGAGAGCATCGTCTGGACTGTCGATGTCAACGCACGCACCGGCGGGCAGATTGAGGAACAGCTTGCGCAGCGGCTCATGCAGCACACGGGCCGGTCTGCCGGCGAGGCCGAACTCGCCGCCCCACCTGGCGATCGCGCCCTCCAGGGCGACGGGCCGGTAGGCAACGGCGAGATGCTGTGCGTGCCCCGCACGCTCTCCTACGACGGCGTCCACCAACGCGGAGGCGTGGAGGGCAGCATCATACAGAAGTGCCGCCGCCGCCTCTGGGCATATGAGATCGGCAGGCAGGACGATGATCCACTCGGCCCGGTCGCCGTCTGCCAAGTCGAGCGCACCGAATCCGGCGGCTATGGCGGCCGCCGGACCGCCGTGGGTTACAACCTCGCTGACATAGACGACCTCGACGACTCGCTCCGGCATACGGGCCTGCGAATCACCCGCGCGGCGTGGGCCGACTACGGCGACGCGGCGTGCATCAGCAACGGCTCCGAGCGCTCGCTCCAGCAGCGTGCGCCCGCCGTACTTTAACTGCATCTTGTCGATACCGCCAAGCCGCCGGGCGCGACCGCCGGCGAGCAGCACCGTGTCCCAAATCACGCATCGAAATTAGGCAATCGCCGTTGCGCTGCGGTTGCATCGACGTAACGGCACATGGCCGAAATCTCACAGTCGTCATAGGCGACCGTGAGGTGCGCGGCCATGACGTTACCTGAGCCTGCGCCGCGTTTGCCAACCCCGGGACTGCTGCAGCTTGAGTTGACTCGGGTTGTTTAGGCCGCGAGTGCGACTTGGGTGATCATTTCATACTCGATTGGGGTGAGTTTCCCGAGGCCGCGCTGGCGTCTGCGGCGGTTGTACGTCGTCTCGATCCAGGCGACGATCGCGAGGCGTAGCTCCTGCCTCGTGGCCCAGCGGCGCCGGTCGAGGACGTTCTTCTGCAGGAGCGCGAAGAACGACTCCATGGCGGCGTTATCGCCGCATGCTCCGACTCTGCCCATCGAGCCGGTGAGCCCGGCGTGATGGAGCGCGGCCACGAACTTCCTGGAACGGAATTGGCTGCCGCGATCCGAGTGCACGACCGTCCCGACGGGCTGCCGGCGGGCGATCGCGTTGCGCAACCCGGTCACGGCGAGCTCGGCGGTCATCCGGTCGCTGATCGAGTAGCCCACGATGCGGTTGGAGAACACGTCCTTGAACGCGCAGAGGTAGAGCTTGCCCTCGCCGGTCCAGTGCTCGGTGATGTCGGTCAGCCACAGCCGGTTCGGCTTTTCGGCGGTGAATTCCCGCTTGACGAGGTCGTCGTGCACGGGCGGGCTGGCCTTGCGGTTCAGGCCTCGCTTCTTGGCGAACAGGCTCCAGATTCGTTGCTGGGAGCACAACCGCCACACCCGCCGCTCGCCGGCCATGATGCCTTGCGCGGCGAGCTCATCGGCGATGAACCGGTACCCGAACGCCGGGTCCGACTCATGCGCGTCGATCGCCGCGTTGATCAGATGCGCCTCATCCCAATCGCGGGAGGTAACCGGGTTCGCCGCCCACGCGTAGAACGCCTGCGTGGAGAACCCGAGAACCGGGCACGTCACTGCCACCGGCACCCGGACGGGCGCGGTCTCGGCAGCCAGCTCGCGGACGAGCGGGTACATCATTTTGGGAGCGACCCCTGCGCGAGATACGCCGCCGCCCGGCGCAGCACCTCGTTCTCTTGCTCCAGCAGCCGGATGCGTTTCTTCGCCTCCCGCAGCTCGGCCAGCTCCGTCGTGGTGGTTCCCGGCTTGATGCCCTCGTCGACCTCAGCGATCTTCACCCAGCGTTGGACACACGATTCGGAGATCCCGAAGTCCTTCGCGATCTGCGCGAACGACGCCTCCCGGCGCCTTGCGATCGCCACGACATCGTCCCGGAACTCCTTCGGAAACGGCTTCGGCATGACTGCCATCCTTCCAGCGGCGACTCCCGTCACCACACGTCAGGAGTCAACCAAAGCTGCAGCAGTCCCGTATCGGCCGCAGCACCTTTTACGAGCGGCGCGCTCGTGCGCGCCAGGAAGGGCAGGCCGCGCTGTTGACGCCGCGGTCGAGGCGCGCGAAGACCAGCCCCGGAAGGATCACCGACGAGATCGCACAGCAGGCGGTCCAGGTGCGCGCCGCGCTGGAGTCTTCGGGACTGGATCATGGGCCGATCAGCGTTCACGACAAGATGGCCGCGCTCGGGATGGTCGCACCATCGGTCATGTCACTGGCGCGGATCTTCCGGCAGGCCGGCGTCGCCCGATCCGAGCCACGGAAGCGGCCGCGGGCCTCGTATCGCCGGCCTATCCGGCGCCGAACGCGTGCTGGCAACTGGATGCCACCGAGTACATCCTCCAGGGTGGCCCGAAGTGTGTGATCTTCCAGCTCGAGGACGACCACTCCCGCCTGGCCGTCGCTTCGCACGTCGCGACCGGGGAGACGAGCGCCGACGCGGTGATCGTGTTCCAGAAGGGCGTCGCCAAGCGCGGGGTTCCGCAGCGGCTGCTGACCGACAACGACGCCGCTTTGAACCCTGCCCGGCGCGGCTGGATCGGACGGCTCACCGCCTTCGCGACCGGACTCGGTGTGGAGGCGATCACTGGGAAACCGTACAAGCCGACCACGCAGGGTAAGAACTAACGGTTCCACCAGACCTTGTTCCGGTACGTCGAAAACCAGCCCGTCGCCGCCACCCTCACCGAGTTGCAAGCCCAGGTTGACGCTTTCGAT
This sequence comes from Gryllotalpicola reticulitermitis, assembly GCF_042651345.1. Lineage (NCBI taxonomy): Bacteria > Bacillati > Actinomycetota > Actinomycetes > Micrococcales > Microbacteriaceae > Gryllotalpicola > Gryllotalpicola reticulitermitis. The sequence goes on along the minus strand of NZ_JBHSCN010000005.1, from coordinate 937,965 downwards.
GTGGTCTACAACGCGCAGCGTCCGCACCAAGGGCTGCCCGGCCGCCTCGCCCCGCAAGCCGCGTGGGACGCCACTCCGGTCGCGCAGGCCCCCGGCCGCCGAGCGCCCGATAGTCCTCGATCCCGCGCCAGCAGCACCGGGCGCGCCACTGCCGTTCGAGAAAATGACCACCCGCCGGGTGAAGTCTTCCGGCGCGATCGAGCTTCGCGGGGTGACCCACCAGGTCGCCCGCGAGCTGGCCGGGCAGACCATCTTCGTGGCCATGCTGGCCGAGGGCGTGAAGTTCTACGACTCCACCGGCGGACTGCTCCTGAAGCACTCCTGGCCTGCACCGGGGACCAAGCACGTCCGCGACGGCCGACCCAGCGGCGCCGGTGCGAAGCGCCCCGAGCACGTCACCAAGCCCTATACCAAGCGGCTGATCTCTCGCCCGCCGAATACCACCGCACCGTGCGCACCGACGGGCGGGTCAGCATCCGAGGCGGCGTCTACGGCATCGGCCAACAACACACCGGTCGCCGACTCCACGCCGTCATCGACGATGACGACCACCACCTTCAGCGACGCCGCCACCGGGGAGATCATCGCCGAGCACCTCATCTCCGAGCCCGGAACCATGCACGTCGGCTACGTCCGCTACAACCGCCGAACCCCCACCTTCGAGCCCACCAAGACTGTCTCCGACGAACGGTCCGAGATGTCCTGAGGCACCAAATGTCCGAGATGTCTGATGCAGAACTGCCCACCATCTCCTGAGACATCACAGGTCGACTTGAATGGACGTATACTACCGTGGTAGATACCGTTTACGCGCTATAAGAAACACAGGTGAATGCGATGCATGGCGGTGTGATCCTGTTCCGAGGCTCCGGCACGGACGCGCGCCGCTACTTGGAGTCGGATCGCTCGCGGGCGGATGACTACTACTTGGAGGGTGGCACCGCACTGGCGGAGTTCGTAGCGGTCGACGGTCGCGGCGAGGTCGTTGGCGAACTGGGTCTGACCGCGGGCGAGTATGCGCAGTGGGTGGATTGGGTGAACCCGCTGACGGGCGAGTCGATGGGCATTCCGCGTCTGCCGGGGAATGGTCGTCGGGGTTCGCCGCGGTTTGCGGAGATGGTCGTGAACGTCCCGAAGTCACTGTCGGTCGCCGCAGCTTTGCATCCCGAGGTCTCCGACGCGTTGGACGCGGCGCAGCGTGATGCGGTGGCGGAGATCCGTTCGTGGCTCGGCCAGCACTCCGTCACACGTGTCGGCCCGCGCGGGCGGCAGGAGGTGGCGCCGGTCGAACAGCTCGAAACTGTCGCGGTCTCGCACAAGACATCCCGTGCTGGGGACCCGCACCGGCATATCCATTTCCAGATCGGCACCCGGGTGTGGGCAGCCGGTGCCTGGCGGGGCCTGGACACCGGCGCATTGTTCAAGCAGCAGGGCGCGATCCGTGCGCTCGGGACCGCGGTCTTGGCCGCGCATCCGCAACTTGCGGCGGTGCTGGATGCGCACGGGCTGACACTCGACCCGGTGACGGGCGAGGTGATCGAGTTGCAGCCCTTCAATCCGGTGATGTCGAAGCGCGGCGCGCAGGTGGGCCGCAACCTTGCGATGTTCGAGGCGCAATGGGAGGAAGCGCATCCCGGTGAGGAGCCAGGACCGGTGGTGCGCGCCCGGCTGCTGGCGAAGGCGTGGGACCACGAGCGCCCGTCGAAGAAACCGAGCACGCTGGGTAGCGAGGCAGGCTGGTTGCGCGAGTTGCAGGACGCCGGCTACACCCCCGACCTTCCGCGCGCCGCGGCTCCCCGGGTGCGTTCACTGGATGACCTGGCGGTGCAGGGGATTGCCTCCCGCGCGCTGGACCGTTGCGCGGCCGCTGCATCCACCTGGACGGTTCACGACATTCAGGAGCAAGCCACCCGGCTGACGACCGAGGCCGGGGTGCGTGCAACCCCGGCCGAGTTGCGGGAGTTCGTGCGCATCACCACCCGGCTCGCGGCCGAGGATTGCCTCTCGGTTCTGCCGCCGGATGCGCCGACGCCGCAGCACGTGGCGCATCTGACCTCGCTGCATGTTGTTGCGGTGGAGACCGAGCTGCGCGACCGCCTCCAGCACCTCGCGGACGCGTCGAACGATGCTGCAACCCCGGTGGTGCGTGATGCGCAATTGGATGAGGAGCAGTCGCAGGCCGCCGCCGCAATCGCATCCACGGCGCCGCTCGTGGTGGTCGAGGGCGCAGCAGGCGCCGGGAAGACGACCATGCTGGGAGCGGCGATCCACGCGGCTGGGCGTGAGGGCCGGCCGGTGCGGGTGGTGACGCCGACGAAGAAGGCCGCCGCCGTCGCCGCCCAGGAGCTTGGCGTGCCGGCCAACTCGGTCGCCGCCCTCGTGTACGCCCACGGTTACCGATGGAACGCGGACGGCGTCTGGTCCCGTCTCACCCCGGGCGAGACCGATCCGGAGACCGACGCTGTCTATCGTGGCCCCTCCGAGGACGCACGGCTCGCTGCCGGCGAGCGGGTCGTGGTGGATGAGGCGGGCATGCTCGATCAGGACACCGCGCTCGCCCTGCTCACCATCATCCAGGAATCCGGTGCGACGCTCGCGCTGGTCGGGGACCGGGCGCAGCTCGCTGCGGTCGGGCGTGGCGGCGTTCTCGACATTGCCGCCCAGCTCACCCCCGGCCGGGTGGAGATGACCGGGGTACGCCGCTTCACCGACCCCGAGTACGCACAGCTGACCCTCGAGCTGCGCGAGGCCCGCAACCCGGCCCTGATCTTCAACCGCCTCCAGGCTCTCGGACTGATCCGACTCCACGACGACGAAGACACCCTGCGCGACGCGATCGCAGGGCAGCATCAGGACGGCGTCGCGGTCACAGTTGCGACGAACGACGAAGCGCGGGAGCTCAACGAGCGCATCCGCGCTCAGCGTGTCCGAGACGGTGCGGTCGATGACACCCGGATAGCGTTCGGCAGCGACGGCCTGCCGATCGGGGGCGGGGACCTCATCCAGACCCGCCGCAACGACGCCGAGATCGGGGTGACCAACCGGCAGACCTTCACCGTGCAGCACGCCGGCGACGACGGCACCCTCTGGGTCACCAACTCCGCTGATCGGCGCAAGCATCACCGCACGATCCGCCTGCCGGCGGAGTATGTGGCCGAGCACTCCCACCTGGCCTATGCCGCTACCGGGTACGGAGCCCAGGGCGTCACGGCGCCTGCCTCCCACACGATCCTCTCTGAGGCGATGGATGCCGCCGGCGTGTATGTCGGCCTCACCCGCGGCCGGGAAGCCAACGTCCTCCACCTGGTTGCCGCCGACGCTGAGGATGCGCGCGAGCAGTTCACGACCGCACTGGTGCGGGATCGCTCCGACCGGGGCCTGGAGAAAGCCACCCAACAAGCCGCCACCGCCGTGGCCGGACTCACCGATGACGGCCCGGTCAAGACGGTGAACGCCGAGCGCGGCCGCCTGGTCACGCTCATCGAGCACGCCGACCAGCACGCCCGGAAACTGGAGCAAGCCCTCGCCGAGCTGACCCGGCAAGCCCAGGCGCATCAGGCCAAGGCCGAGGCACAGCAGGACGTCGTCCAGGCGGCGGAGACTCACGCCGAACACGCCCTTGCTGAGGCCATGGCGCCGTTGATCCGCGAAGCCGCGGGCGACGGGACAGCACTCCTCGCAGCCCGGGAGCGGATGTGGGCGGCAGCCCAGGCCCAGCGTGGCGCCCGCGGGCGCCGAGGCCGTGCCGCCGCTCGCGCGCTTGCACAGGCAAGCGAGCAAGCACAAGCCGCAGAAACCAGTGTGCGAGAGCACTGGGGCGAGGTCCCGCAGAGCCGAGACGCCATCCCCGCCTGGGCCCAGCAAGCTGCCCGCCAGACGGCCGAGACCGCCCCCGCAGTGGTCCACGCCCGCAAACAGCTCACTGAAGCCCAGGTTGCTCGTCGGGACCTCACTGCCCGGCAGATGCACGAACGCGCGACACTGCGGCGCCAGCTCCTCGCAGACCACACCCCAAGCACAGTCAGGCAAGCCGTGCAGCGACTGCAACAGCAAGCCGAAGCAGCCCGAGCAGACCTGGCCCGCATCGAAGCGCTACCACCAGGCGAGGCGGTCGAGTTCATCCGGGCGCGCGTCCAACAGGAGCAGGCCTGCCGGGAAGCCGTCCTGGCTCTTGCTGAGCGACAAGCCCGCACCACTGCGCCCACGCCGCCGCCGCAGAACCCCGGCACATCGGAGCGCGGGCTCGGCCGCTGACCGTTACAGGCGCGGCACGTCCCGGCCAGCAGGACGATCCGGCCCAGCGGTCAGGAACGGCCGGGGCGGCCCGAGGCGGGGCTTGCGAACGCTCGTGTCCTCACCGCCGACACGGTTACTGCGCTCAGTCAAAGCGACCAAGGCGAGATGCCGGTCAGCGGTCCAGCAGATCAGCCGACCGCCCTCCTTCGCCCGCCCCAGGATGCCCGCCTCCGCCAGCTCCGTCAGCGCCCGATGCGCAGCAGCCGGCGAGACACCCAAGCGGCCGCTGACGGACTCGGCGGTCAGCACCGGGTCGGAGGCGAGAGTGTCGAGGATGCGCAGCACCGCCGCGTCCCGACGCGGCGCCGCCGGGCTCAAACCCCGAGCCTGCCGGAACGTGACTAGCTCCTCGCGTACCTGCTCGTCCAGGGCGGCGATGTCCTCGGCCAGACGCACCGCGTTGCCCGCCGCACGCTCGGCGGCCTGCGCGAACCCAGCCACCCACTCATCCAGCAAAGGAGGATCGGCCCGGTAACCGGTGAGCCCGGCAAGGTAGGAATCAGTGTCTCCCGCGAAGACGGTACTGATCGGGATGAGCGCGTTCCGCAACGCGTCCGCGCGGCGCAGCACCGTATGAATCAACGCCCGCCCCGTGCGGCCATTGCCGTCAATGAACGGGTGGATCGTCTCGAACTGCGCATGCACGATCGCCGCACGCACCACAGGATTCCCCACCGTGTCCGTCGCGAACCGGGCGAGATCCTCGACCAGGCGCGGCACCTCCGCCTCCGGCGGCGGCACGAACGCCGCCCGCAACGGCGACCATCCGGGACCCCCGACCCAGTTCTGCTCCCCCCGCAGCCCCCGCTCCAGGCGGGGCTCGATGACATGCTGGAGATCCACGAGGTCATCGACCGTGATCACGCGGTCCCGGTTGGCGAGGTCCGCGATCGCCGCCTCCGTGGCCTGCACGTTCGCCACGACATCCAGAGCCTGCCGGGGTCCGTGATGCAGCAGCTCCGCGATCGCCAACCGCTTCGGACTCACCCGGTTCCCCTCGATCCACGACGAAGAGATCGACTCCGAACGGATCAACAGATGATTCAGAAACCGGCCCCGCGAACCGATCCGCTCATCCGCCCGAGCCAACACCGCCAACGCATCCTCCGCAGCAGCCTGCGCCGCAGCACCCAGGACAGGAAGCCGGTCCCCCAGCTCGTCCGGCACATACGCGAAATAGCGACCCGGAGCCCGATCCTTGCGGCTCAGACCCGCCGCGTCCTCCGGATGCCAGAGGCGTTCAACGTACTCACCCATCTGCAGCCTCCCGACCCCATCGCGAACCTCTACTTTAGGCCGTCTAAGTGAGAATTAGACCGACGGCGCTCACGGTTAGCGTGCCGGTCTGCTCTACTTGGCATCGGGGTCGAACAGGCGCAGGAACTTCTCGCGGGGGATAACCACGCGCCGTCCGAGCTTGATCGAGGGGATATCTCCATTCTCGATCGCGATGGTGACGGTACGCGGGTCGATGCCGAGGGCGGAAGCCGCCTCGGCGCGCGTGATGATGACGCTCCGGGACTCCCGGAGTTGATCGATGGTCACCGTGGTCGTCCGCATGCCGCACCTACCGTTCCCTGCTCCCGCGCGCGATCTAGAGAACGTAATCGAACGATCTTGCTGTGTCAAGTATAATCATGTACGTTTCTTATATGGATACACGGCAACGAGGCAATCCGCCCGGCAACACGAACGCGCATGTCGCGGCGAACCTACGTCGCGCCCGGCAGGGCATCGGCGTCGACCTGCGCGAACTCTCCGCCCGCATTAAGGCGGCCGGGCGCACCATCTCACCCACGGCACTCAGCCGGATCGAGAACGGCGACCGGCGTGTGGACGTGGACGACCTCACCACCCTCGCCTACGCACTGGAGACCACTCCGGCCGAACTGCTCGCACCGCCGAACGATGCCCCCGCACCGACTGGAGTGACAGACCGTTTCCTTTCCGAGGAAGTGCAGGCCTGGATCCAGGGCCGGGTGAAGCTCACCGTCTCCGACCTGATCCGCTACTGGACTGACGAAGCCCACGTTTGCCAGGGATATATCTTCCGCTTCAAGGGGCTCATCAAGGGCCAGGAGGCCGCGACGCCGCCCAGCGGTCGGTGGGTAACCCCGACCTCGGTGTATCAGGAGAGCCTGGCCACCCAACGTGAGCGCCTAGAGCGCATCAGTGCCCGGCTGCTCGAACTCGACCCCACCCGTCCGCCACTCACCGAGACCGACGGCGACTAACCGCACCCAGAAAGGAACGCAGCCATGCCAGTCCAGATCAAACCGCCAGAGGACGGCGAGCCGGTGAAGCGGCAGCGCCGCTCCCGCTCACGGCAGCCCGGTTCCATCCAGGAGTACCCCACCCGCGAGGGCAAGCGATGGCGGTTCCAGATCTACGTGCCCAAAGACCCCGAGTACCCCGAGCTCGGGTCTCGCCGACTCACCCGCTCCGGCTTCACCAGCACCGACGAGGCGAACGACGCTCTGCAAGAGGCGCTGAAGCAGCGCAAGCAGAACGAGAAGTTCGGCAGCAAGGTGCCGCTGATCTCCGTCTACGCGGACGAATGGGTCGAAGGACTGAAACTCGCGGACTCCACGATCAAGGGCTACAAGAAGATCATCCGCAACCACATCCGGCCCCAGCTCGGAGACATCCGCCTCGACCAGCTCACCGCCACCCGCATCGCCCGGCACTACCGCGACCTGGAACAGCACGGCCGCGCCGACAAGCTCGGCAAAGGCAAGCCACTCTCGGCCAACACTGTTAATAAGGTGCACGTCCTGCTCAGCTCGATCATGGACGCCGCGATCGACGACGGGCACGTCACGGTCAACCCGACCAAGAAGAAGCGCACTGTGAAAGCCCCGACCACCAGCGAGGTTCGGGCACAGAAGCCGGAGATTGTCACCTGGACCGGCGAACAGCTCTCCACCTTCCTCGCCTGGGACCGCGACGAGCGGAAGGACGAGCTGTTCCCGCTATGGCGGCTCATCGCCTACTCAGGCATGCGCCGCAGCGAAGCCCTCGCCTTGAAGTGGTCGGACATCAACGCCAAGACGATGCGCATCAGCATCCGCCGCGCCGTCAACACCGAGGACTGGACGCAGACCAAGACCACCAAGACCGGCAACGCCCGCGTGCTCGACATCGACGCTGAAACTTTGAAGGCGCTGGCCGCCTACAAGGTCGCGCGCGCCGAACTCTCGTTCGACCTCGCCAAGGCCGACGCCTACGTGTTCGCCGACGACGAGGGGAACCTGCGCTCACCCGACGCGATGACCAGCCGATGGGACCGCCGCCTGAAGTGGGCGACGGCGAAGTTCGACAGCCTGAACCGGGTCACACTGAAAGGCCTGCGACACACGCATGCGACGCTGCTGCTCGAACTGGGCGAGCACCCCAAGGTGGTGCAGGAACGCCTCGGGCACTCCACCATCACCACCACGATGAACATCTACAGCCACGTCACCCCAACCATGCAGAGGTCGGCGGTCGACCGCTTCGCAGCCCACCTCGGGGATGCTTAGCACTTTTTCTAGCACTTCAACGGAAAACGACCCCGTCCCTGGGAAGCTAAATCCCAGATCAAGGGCCGTTCTCAACTGGTGCGCGAGGGGGGAGTTGAACCCCCACGCCCTCACGGGCACACGGACCTGAACCGTGCGCGTCTGCCTATTCCGCCACTCGCGCAGTGTTGCCGCTCTCGTGAAACGGCAACCTCACGAAGATATCACGAGCGAACTGGGAGTTCCATTCCGCCGCCCGTCCATGAGGGCCCCGGCCAAAGCCTCCCGCTACCATGCAACGGAGAGCATCGACCGGAGAGAACACGTGGGCTTCCTGGACAACTTCGAGAAACGGCTGGAGCGCGGCGTCAACATGGCGTTCGCCCGCACGTTCCGCTCGGGGCTGCAGCCGGTCGAGTTGACGAGCGCCCTGCGCCGCGAGATGGACACGAAGGCGGCCGTCGTCTCCCGCGATCGGATCCTCACTCCGAACGCATTCACGTTGCGCATGGCACCGACCGACTACACGCGCATGAGCGGCATGGGCGATGCGCTGACCGATGAGCTCACGAGCTTCGTGAACACCCACGCGCGCACGCAGCGATACCAGTTCGCCGGTGCGGTCTCGATCGATCTCGCGAGCGACCCGGCCCTCGCGACGGGGGTTCTCGAGATCGAGTCGGGGAACGTCAAGCAGGACGTGGCCTGGGCGCCGGTCATCGACATCAACGGGCAGCGGCACAACCTGGGCCATGCGCGCACGGTGGTCGGGCGCGGCAGCGAGGCCGACATCACGGTCAACGACAGCGGCATCAGTCGCCGCCACGTCGAGATCGCGTGGGACGGGCGCCGCGGCGAGGCCCGCGATCTCGGCTCGACCAACGGCAGCAAGCTCAATGGCCAGCCGCTCAGCCGCTCGGTGCTCGAGCCCGGCGACGTCATCACGGCCGGCCGCACTCGCATCGTCTTCAACGTGGTCCCGCGGTCTGGGGGTCACTCGTGAATCCGAGCTCCCTCACCCTTCTTCTCCTGCGCATCGCGTTCCTGATCGTGCTGTGGGTGTTCGTCTTCGTGATCGTGTACGCCCTGCGCGGCGACCTGTTCGGCACGCGCGCGAAGCGGCTGCCGAACGAGTCGGCGAACGCGCAGACCCCCGGCCAGTCGCATCCGCGCACGCCGCCGACCCCGACCCCTGCGGCCGCGTCGCCCGCAGCACCACCCGGCACGAGTCCGACCGACTTGTTCGCGAGCGTCTCGGCGCCGCCGAAGCAGCCCGCGCCCCCGGCCCCCCTCGAGCCCGAACCGCTCGGCAGCGGCTCGGAGAATCCGCTCGCCGGCCTCGCGATCGACCGCACGGGTTCCGTCCCCGTCGTGCCGAGCGCTCAGGGCAAGCGCGTGCATGCCACTGTCTACAACGCTTCGAAGCTGGTCATCACGGGCGGCCCCCGCACGGGCGTCGAGTACGACCTGACCCCGGAACCTCTCACGATCGGCCGCAGCAGCGAGTCGGGCCTCGTGATCCGCGACGACTACACCAGCACGCACCACGCCCGACTCATGCTGTGGAACAACGAGTGGATGCTGCAGGATCTCGACTCGACCAACGGCACGTTCCTCGACGGCGAGCGCGTGCACGCACCGACGCAGGTTCCGCTCGACACGCCGATCAAGGTCGGCATGACGATCTTCGAGCTGCGACGGTGACGTTGGTGGCGTCGAACACGCGCGGCGCCGCCGTGAGCAACGTCGGCCGTGTGCGCAGCAACAACCAGGACTCGGGCTACGCCGGCCACGACCTGTTCCTGGTCGCTGACGGCATGGGCGGCCACGCGGGCGGCGACGTGGCGAGCGCGATCGCGACGAACCACATCAAGCAGGTCGACCGCGAGTACGACGATCCGGAGGTCGCGCGCGAGACCCTCAAGAACGCGCTGCTCGAGGCGAACGAGGCGCTGGCCGAGACGGTGTACGAGCACCCCGAGCTCACGGGCATGGGCACGACGGTCAGCGCGGCGCTGCGGGTCGGCGACTTCATGGCGCTCGCGCACATCGGCGACAGTCGCATCTACCTGTGGCGCGAGGGCGAGCTGACCCAGGTCTCGACGGACCACACCTTCGTGCAGCGCCTCGTCGACACGGGTCGCATCACTGAGGAGGAGGCGGCGGTGCACCCGCGCCGCAGCGTGCTGATGCGCGTGCTCGGCGACGTCGACGCGCACCCCGACGTCGACTCGTGGATTCTCGAGACGCGCCCCGGCGACCGCTGGCTGATGTGCAGCGACGGCCTGCACGGGGTGGTGAAGTCCGAGCTCATCGCGCGCATCCTCGCGAATCCGGCGTCGCCCAAGACCGTCGCCGATCGGCTGCTGAAGGCGAGCCTCGACGGCGGTGCGCCCGACAACGTGACGGTCATCGTGATCGACATCGATCGCGGCGATCAGCCGCACGAGCCGGTGACGGTCGGGTCGGCGGCCGCGCCGCTGTCGTATGTGACGGATGCTTCGCGCCCGCGTGCCCCGCGGCTGCCGCTCCCCTCTCTCCTCCTCCACCCCACTCGCCCCGTGCAGGTGCCCACGCACTTCGAGCCCCAGACCGAGGACTACCTCGGCGAGCTCATCGAAGAGGACGAACGGCGGCATCGCCGGCGGCGGGCGTTCTGGATCAGCTTCGCGATCATCGCCGCCGTGGTGCTCGCGGCGATCGGCGTGCTCGGGTACCAGTGGACCCAGACCCGCTATTACGTGGGCATCGCGCCGGACGGCAACGTGGCGATCTACCGCGGCGTGCAGCAGCAGGTCGGCCCCTGGCACCTCTCGCACATCTATCAGGAGACTGAACTGCAAGCAGGTGACCTGACCGACTTCGAGCGGCAGCAATTGCGCCAGACGACCAATCCGAGCAGCCTGCAGGACGCGCGCGGCATCGTGGGGCAGCTGAGTCATGGCGGCTGATCAGAGGGCGGGCGGCGCCCAGCCGCGAACGGGACTCGTCTCGACGATGACGAGCGTGGTGCCGCGCATCCGGATGCCGCGCCGCCTGCGCAATCTGGAACTCGGGCTGCTGGTGTTCGCATTCGCGGTCGTCGTGGGCGCCGAGGTGCTCGTGCAGCTGGGCGCGAACGGCACGATCGACGGCTCGCTCGCCTTCTTCGGCGTCGCGCTCGGCATCCTCGTGTTCGGCGTGCACGTCGTGCTGCGCATCACGGCACCGAACGCCGACCCGTTCATCATGCCGATCGCGACCCTGCTGAACGGCCTCGGCATCGCGATGATCTACCGCATCGACATCCACTACCACCTGAGCGGCTGGGCCGCGGCATCCGTTCGGCAGATCATGTGGACCGCGATCGCGATCGTCTGCGCGATCCTGGTGCTCATCTTCCTGCGCAATCACCGCGCGCTGCAGCGGTACACGTACCTCTGCGGCCTGCTGTCGATCGTGCTGGTGTTCCTTCCGCTGCTGCCGGTGATCGGCACGGCGAACCAGTCCGCGAAGGTGTGGATCCAGTTCGGGCCGTTCAACTTCCAGCCCGGCGAGATCGCGAAGATCACGCTCGCGATCTTCTTCGCCGGCTACCTCGTGCAGCGGCGCGAGTCGCTCGCGGCGGTCGGCACGCGTGTGCTCGGCGTCACGTTCCCGCGTGCGCGCGACCTCGGTCCGGTCGCGATCATCTGGGTACTCACGCTGCTGGTGATCCTTCTCGAACGCGACCTCGGCACCGGCTTGCTCTACTTCGGCCTCTTCATCGCGATGCTCTACGTGTCGACGGGGCGCACCAGCTGGGCGCTGCTCGGCGTGATGGCACTGGTCGGCGGCGCGTGGGCGGTGAACGGGCTCTCGAGCGTCATTCCCAAGCTCGGCTACGTGCACGGTCGCTTCGAGAACTGGCTCAACCCGTTCGGCCATGCGCAGTACGAGGCGACGGGCGGCAGCTTCCAGCTCGCTCAGGGTCTGTTCGGGCTCGCCCATGGCGGACTGCTCGGCACCGGGCTCGGGCAGGGCCAGCCGTGGATCACGCCCGTGGCCAACAGTGACTACATCTTCGCGTCGCTCGGTGAGGAGCTCGGGCTGATCGGCGTCTTCGCCCTGCTCTGCCTCTACATGCTGTTCGTCGCACGCGCTTTCCGCGTCGGATTCGCCAGCGAGGACGACTTCGGCAAGCTGCTCGCCATCGGCCTCGGCTTCGTCGTCGCGCTGCAGACCTTCGTCGTGATCGGCGGCATCACGCGAGTGATCCCGGTGACGGGTCTGACGGCGCCGTTCCTCGCCGCGGGCGGCTCATCGCTCGTCGCCAACTGGGTGATCGTCGCGCTGCTGCTGCGACTGTCCGACACTGTCCGCAACCAGCCGAGGTCGGTGCACTCATGAACCGGGAACTGAAGCGCCTGTCGATCGTCGTCCTGCTGATGTTCGTCGCGCTGTTCGTCGCGTCGAGCACGATTCAGGTCGGCTACGCCGATCAATTGAACGCGGATTCCCGCAACACACGCGCCGTGAACGACAGCTACAACGTGCAGCGCGGGTCGATCCTCGTCGCCGGCAAGGCGATCGCGCAGTCCGTGCCGAGCAAGGACCGCTACCAGTGGCAGCGCGAGTACTCGAACGGCCCGCTCTACTCTGCAGTCACGGGCTATCTGGCCGTGAACGGCTCGGCGACCGGCATCGAAGGCGCGATGAACCAGGAGCTGTCCGGCACCTCGAACGCCGATTTCTTCACCCGCGTGAAGAACATCATCACGGGCAAGCATCCGCAGGGGAACTCGGTCGAGCTGACCATCGATCCAGCCGCGCAGGAGGCCGCCGTCGAGGCCCTCGGCAGTCTGCAGGGTGCCGTCGTCGCCATCCAGCCGAAGACGGGCAAGATCCTCGCGCTGGCCTCGACCCCGGCCTTCGACCCCAACAAGCTCGCCGTGCACGACAACTCGACCTACCAGGCGAATTACGACGCGCTCAATAACGCCGCCGGGTCGCCGCTCATCAACAAGGCCATCACCGATCTGAACCCCCCGGGCTCGACGTTCAAGCCCGTGGTCAGCTCAGCGGCCTTCGGCAGCGGCGATTTCAGCCCGAGCACCACGCTGCCGAACCCGTCGGGCTTGCAGCTGCCCGGGAGCAGCACGGTGATCCACAACGACACCGGTGCGGCCTGCAACGGCGGCTCCGGTGGCAAGGTCTCGATCGAGAACGCGCAGGTGTGGAGCTGCAACATCCCGTTCGCCGAACTCGGGGCCAAGGTCGGCAGCGACGGCATCAAGAACCAGGCCGAGGCGTACGGCTGGAACCACGAGTTCTCCATCCCGATGCCGGTCTCGGTCAGCCGCTACCCGGGCTACGACGACCAGGCCGAGCTGATGCAGAGCGCCTTCGGCCAGCAGAGCGACGTCGCGACGGCGCTGCAGATCTGCCTCGACTCGTCGGGCATCGCCAACGGCGGCGTGGTCATGACCCCGAACCTCGTGGAATCGGTCATCACGCCGGACCTCAGCCCGCAGCAGCAGTTCCAGCCGAGCCAGTTCGGCCGGGCCACCAGTGCCTCCGTCGCCAAGACCGTTACACAGATGATGGTCACCGGAGTCAATGAAGGCACAGGGACCAATGCCAAGATTAACGGCGTCAGCGTGGCCGGCAAGACCGGTACGGCGCAGAACGGTTCCAACGCGCCGTACACGCTCTGGTTCACTGGATTCGCGCCTGCTGACAACCCGCAGGTCGCTGTCGCGGTCGTCGTCGAGAACGGCGGCGGGCTGGGGCAGAGCGGTACCGGAAATTCCGTTGCCGCCCCGATCGCGAGACAGGTACTTGAGGCGGTGCTGAGCAAATGAGACCCACGGCAGGGCTCACCTTCGGTGGGCGTTACGAGCTGCAGTCGCGGATCGCAATCGGCGGCATGGGCGAGGTCTGGCAGGCGACCGACCAGGTGATCGGGCGCACCGTCGCGATCAAGATCCTGAAAGACGAGTACCTCGGCGACCCGGCATTCCTTGAGCGCTTCCGCACCGAGGCCCGGCACGCGGCGCTCGTGAACCACGAGGGCATCGCGAATGTCTTCGACTACGGGGAAGACGCCGGCAGCGCGTTCCTCGTCATGGAACTCGTTCCGGGGGAGGCTCTCTCGTCGATCCTCGAGCGCGAGGGCCACCTCTCGGCCGACACCACACTCGACATCGTGGCGCAGACCTCCGCCGCGCTGCAGGCCGCGCACTCCGCCGGGCTCGTGCACCGCGACATCAAGCCGGGCAACCTGCTGATCACCCCCGAGGGCCGGGTCAAGATCACCGACTTCGGCATCGCGCGCGTCGCCGACCAGGTGCCGCTGACCGCCACCGGCCAGGTGATGGGCACGGTGCAGTACCTGTCGCCGGAACAGGCCAGCGGGCACCCGGCATCCCCCGCGACCGACATCTACTCGCTCGGCATCGTCGCCTACGAGTGCGTCGCCGGGCGCCGCCCCTTCACGGGCGAGTCGCAGGTCGCGATCGCGATGGCGCAGATCAACGAAGCGCCCCCCGAGCTGCCGACGACGGTTCCCGAGCCGGTCCGCAACCTGATCATGGCGTGCATCGCCAAGAACCCGGTCGACCGGCCGAGCTCCGCCGCACACCTCGCCCGCGCGGCGCAGTCGCTGCGCCGTGGCGATGTCGCGAGCGCGGCCGCGGCGGTTCCCGCCGTACTCGCCGGCGCGACTCTCTCGTCGACGGCGATGACGCAGCTGATGCCGTCGGGGGCGGGCGCGGCGACATCCGCAACCACCGTCTACGCACCGCAGCCGACGAACGCTCTCGCGAGCCCGGCCGTCGCCTCGACGCGCGCCGACGCGGCACGCCAGACCAAGAGGCGCAGCCCGTGGACGATTCCGCTGATCGTCTTGATCGTGCTGCTGGTCGGCGCGTTGATCTGGTCGCTGATCGCATTCCTGCGCCCCACCGACGGGCCCACGGCAGCGCCGACCACGCCGCACAGCACGCCGACCGCCAGTTCCCCGAGACCGACCGCCACGACGACGCCCACCACTCGCGGCTACCTCGACCCGAACGACTACCAGGGACTCACGGTCGATCAGGCGACGCAGAAGCTGAACGCTGCAGGGTGGCACACCATCCACACGGTCAACAACCAGCAGTACGCCACGCAGCAGAGTGACGTGGGAACGGTGTACAACGTCGATCCGTCGCAGTACGTGCCGTTCGACATGCCCGTGACGCTGTACGTGTACGGCGGCCTCATCCACCCGAGCGCTCCCTCGTCGGCGCCCACGGTGCAGAGCCAGAGCGCCACTCCCGCGGTTCCCGGCACCCAGTTCACCTTCGCCTTCGGCAACGACTCGTGTCCCGCCGGGCAGACGCTCACTCAGCGGCGCCTGTACATCAACGGCACGCAGCAGCCCGCGGTAGACGGCTCGACGCCGACGGCGCAGTGGACGGCGACGGGCAGCGACGCGGGCCGGACGGTGCAGGTGAGCTACACCTACCAGTGCGCGGGGACGAACTGGTCGAGCCAGTCCCCCGCCCTGGCCGTGCCGATCGCGTCCTCGTCTCCGACGCCCACGTCGACGCCGACCTCGACCCCGACCGGCACGCCCGACCCGACGACGTCCCCGGCCGCCGACGGCTCCGGCGGCGGCAACGGATAACCGCCAGGTAACGACCCGCCGCGGTTCAGGGGCGCCTCAAGGACCGATTGCTACTCTGTCGCCAGATGAGTACTGAGGAACTGGCAGTGGCCCCTGTGACGCCCGCGACCCCGCGCATGGTCGCCGGTCGTTACGAGGTGGGCGAGTTGCTCGGTCGGGGCGGCATGTCCGACGTGCACAAGGGCACCGACACGCGCCTCGGCCGCCCGGTCGCCATCAAGCTCCTCAAGCCTCAGCTCGCGAGCGACCCGGCGTTCCGCACACGCTTCCGGCAGGAGGCCCAGGCGGCGGCACGCATGGCGCACCCCACGATCGTGCGCGTCTTCGACGCCGGTGAAGACACCGTGCGCGACGTCGACGGCCGCGAGGTGCAGGCGCCGTTCATCATCATGGAATACGTCGATGGCGCACCGCTCGACGAGCTTGTGCGTCGCGGTCAGATCGACCCGATGCACGCCATTCGCATCACCGAGGGCATCCTCACCGCCCTCGAGTACTCCCACCGCGCCGGCGTCGTTCACCGAGACATCAAGCCGGCCAACGTGATGATCACGCGGCAGGGCCAGGTCAAGGTGATGGACTTCGGCATCGCACGCGCGATCAGCGAGACCTCCGCGTCGCTCTCGCACACAACAGCGATCCTCGGCACCGCCAACTACTTCTCGCCCGAGCAGGCCAAGGGCGAGCAGGTCGATGCCCGCACCGACCTCTATTCGACCGGTGTCGTGCTCTTCGAGATGCTGACCGGGCGTCCGCCGTTCCGCGGCGAGACCCCGGTCGCGGTCGCGTACCAGCACATCAGCGAGATCCCGGTGAAGCCCTCGAGCCTCAACTCGAAGGTCTCTCCCGCTCTCGACCTCGTGCTGCGCAAAGCCCTTCAGAAGGATCGCTTCGAGCGGTACCAGACAGCAGCCGCGTTCCGCGCCGACCTCGAGGCGGCGGCTGAGGGTCGTGTACCGCGCACGCCGCGCCGGGTCGATGCATCCGATGCCCTGTTCGCCCCGCCGACCACCCAGCTGTCCAAGGCCGAGGCGACGATTCGCCAGCTCGCCGACGACAGTCAGATGGTGCGCACGCAGCGGCGGCCGCCGGCCCTCTGGGTCGTCGCGGGCATCATCACGCTCATGGCCGTTCTCGCGGCCCTGCTCATCTGGGTGGTCGAGAACAACCCGAGCGACGTGATCAGCTCATCATCGGCGACGGTGCCGTCGGTGACGGGCGACCCGCTCGCGCAAGCGCAGACCGCGATGAAGGTCGCGCACCTCAAGATGTCGATCGAGCACGAGTCCTCAGCGACCGTTCCGAGCGGTTCGGTGACCCGCACTGATCCGAGCGGCGGCTTCGTGACGCAGAAGAACGCCGACATCACGGTGTGGGTGTCCAGCGGGCCACCGCTGATCACCGTGCCCAACGTCGTGGGCAAGAGCGACGCGGCAGCGCAAGCAGCCCTGACCGGCGACGGTTTCGAGATCGGCTACGTTCACCAGCAGGACGACCAGAACGCCCCGAAGGGCCAGGTGCTGTCGACCGATCCGGCCGCCCAGACCCAGGGCCACAAGGGCGACACGGTGAACCTCACCGAGTCGAACGGGCAAGTTCACGTGACCGACACCACCGGTCAGCCGCTGCAAACGGCGCAGACCGAGCTCAACAACCTCGGCCTGCGCGTGACGGCGACGCCCGACTCGACGTGCCAGGTGCAGCAGGGCACGCCCGTCACCCGCCAGTCGATCGTCGGCGACCAGCCTCAGGGCGCTGCCGTCACGGTGTACTACTGCACCGGCAGTGCACCCGCGGCACCCCCGGCACCGACGCCGACGACCGCGCCGACCGCGAGCAACTAGACGCTGCGGCTCAGGCGCCCGCTTTGACGAGCGGGTCGAGGCTCAGCGCACGTTCGCGAGCTCCCGTGACGCCGGCCGCTTCGAGCCAGTTGCCGAGCATGCGGTAGCCGTCTTCGGTGAGCACCGACTCGGGGTGGAACTGCACCCCCCAGATCGGCGCGCTCGCGTGCTTCAGCGCCATGATGACGCCGCCCTCGGTGCGCGCAGTGACGACGAGCTCGGGCGGCAGCGTGCCGTTCACGACGGCCAGCGAGTGATAGCGGGTCGCCGTGAACGGCTGCCGCACCCCTTCCCAGAACGCGTCGTCGTCGTGCGTCACCAGCGACGTCTTGCCGTGCATCAGCTCGTCGGCGTTCGTCACGACGGCGCCGAAGGCCTCAGCGATCGCCTGATGACCGAGGCAGACGCCGAGCAGCGGCGTGCGCGATTCGAGCGCGGCGTGGACGATCGGGATCGACACGCCCGCTCCGCTCGGCGTGCCCGGGCCCGGCGAGAGCAGAACGGCGTCGAATTCGGCCAGCTTCGCCGCAGCATCCGCCTCGCCGAACACGTCGTTGCGCAGCACGAGGGTCTCGGCACCGAGCTCCTGCAAGTAGCCGTTCAGGGTGTAGACGAAGCTGTCGTAGTTGTCGATGACGAGAACTCGCGTCACGTTCCCACTGTCCCTTGCTGGTCGGGGTTCAGGATGCCGTCGACCCACGGGAAGACGAAGTCGAACAGCACGTAGAGCACGGCCGCGAGAATCGCCAGCAGGATCAGCAGGCGCACCCACCACGGCCCGGGCAGGATTCGCCACAGAGCTGCGTACATCTCAGCCGTCCCTTTCCGACTCTGCGACCACTAACCCACGGCCCCTGCGATCGCGGCCGGCGGCGTCTTCGAGAACGACTCGAGCACCGAGTACGCGACCAGGCGCTCCACCGAGTGATAGGGCGGGTTGCACGTCGTCATCGTGAGAATGCGATCGGATGCCTTCTGCCCGTTCTTCATCGGAACCGGCTGCAGCGCCTGCACCGCATTCGGCTGCACGTACACGTAGTTGCGGAACACGTAGGTGTAGAAGCCGTCCTGCGTCTGCACGTAGACCTTGTCGCCCACTCGCAGATTCTGAATGTGCAGGAACGTGTTGCCGTAGCCGGTGTCGTGCGCCGCCACGGCGAAGTTGCCGACGGCGCCCGGCATCGCGGTGTTCTGGTAGTGGCCCACGCCGGCCGACGTGCTGTTGAGCACCGGGGTGTCGGTGCCTTCACGAATGGTGCGCTTCCAGTCCGTGCCGAACCGCGGCACGTAGATCACGCCGACGGCGCCGAGGTAGGCGGGTGCGGTCTTCTCCACAGGGATCGCGGCGTTCGGCCCGACGGCGGTCTGGGCGCCCCCACCGCTTCCTGAGGATGTGCCCGAGCCCTCCGACTGCTCCAGCCACTGCTTGCCGAGCTGTGCCGCCGCACTGTCCTGCTTGCCGTTCAGATACCAGCTGTTGAAGACGTTCTGCCACGCGATGAAGAGCAGCACCATCACGCCGGCGGTGATGAGGACTTCGCCGAAGACGCCGATGAACGAGACCCTGCGACGCGGCCCGCGGGCGCGCGCACTGCGTTGTTCCTCGCGGCTCATGGGCGTGAGTCTAACTGGGCGGCCCGGTAAACTACCGGGCTATGGCCCCCAAGACCACCCGAAACAAGCTCACCCGCGATGAGCGCGCCGCCGCACGCGAGCACGCGGGCAACCCCGTCTGGTTCAAACCGCTGATGATCGGATTCATGGTCGTCGGCCTGCTGTGGATCATCGTCTTCTACCTGAGCGGAAGCCTCTACCCGATTCCGGGCCTCGGCTCGTGGAACATCCTGATCGGTTTCGCGATCGCCTTCATCGGCTTCCTGATGACCACGCGGTGGAAGTAGCGCTTCCATCCACATGCCACTCACACTGGGGATAATTACACGGCTGTAATTATCCCCAGTGTTATTAAACCTGTGGATAACCCGGCGGTTCTCCACAGGTGTGGACTTCGCTAGAAGATCACGGGGTAGATGCCTGCCACGATCACGACCACGGCCAGCACCGCGAGCAGAGCGATCTGCAGCGGCCGCTGCGAAATGCGCCGCGTCTCGGTGAGAACGAGACCCACGAGCAGGCCGCCGGCCAAGCCTCCGACGTGGGCCTGCCACGCGATCGCCCCGCCGAAGATGGGGAAGAACCCGAGGGCCAGGTTGATCACGATCAGCACGACGAGCTGCCTGATCGGGCCGCCGAGCTTGCGCTGGATCACGACCAGCGCGCCGAACATGCCGAAGATCGCCCCGGAGGCGCCCACCGCCGAGGTGGTCGGCGCGAGCACCAGCATGCCGACCGACCCGGCCACACCGCTGATGAGGAACAGGACCAGATAGCGCCACTTGCCGACGGCAGGCTCGAGAATCTGGCCGAAGATCCACAGCGTGTACATGTTGAGCGCGATGTGCAGGATGTTCGCGTGCAGGAAGACGCTCGTCAGCAGGCGCCACGGCTCGAAGGCGAAGCCGGGGTATGTGCCCGTCGGCTGCGAGTAGATGCCGTTGTAGAGCAGAGCGCGCGTCACCGGCCCGCTGCCGATGCCCGTCACCTCTTGGAGGATGAACACGACGACGCAGACACCGATCAACGCGTACGTCATGACCGGCTGGCCGCTGCGGCTCATGAAGCTGATGCGCCGCACCGCCTCAGGCCGCGTTCGGGGCGCACCCGCGCGCGCCTCGCGCATGCACTCCGGGCAGATCACCCCCACCGGCGCGGGGGTCTGGCATTCGCCGCAGATCGTGCGCCCGCAGCGTTGACAGAGCACATAGCTCTGCCGGTCGGGGTGCCGGTAGCAGTAATTCGAGCGTTCTGGCTGGTAGTCGGTCATGCGCGTCGCGGGCGGTAGGCCGCTCGTTCAGGAATCCGTCTCAGACACCCGCGATGTCGACGGACTCGATGACGACGTCTTCGACGGGGCGATCGCGGCCGTCGGTGGCGACCGCGGCGATCTTCGCGACGACCTGCTTCGACGCGTCGTCCGCCACCTCACCGAAGATGGTGTGGTTGCCGAGCAGCCACGGGGTGGGGTCGGTCGTGATGAAGAACTGCGAGCCGTTCGTGCCCTTGCCACCCCGCTTGCCGGCGTTCGCCATGGCGAGCAGGTACGGCTTGTTGAAGTCGAGCTCGGGGTTGATCTCGTCGTCGAACTGGTAGCCAGGGCCACCGGTTCCGGTGCCGAGCGGGTCGCCCCCCTGGATCATGAAGCCGGGGATGATGCGGTGGAAGATGACGCCCTTGTACAGCGGCTCGTTGGTCTTCGCGCCGGTCTCGGGGTTCGTCCACTCCTGCTCGCCGGTCGAGAGACCGACGAAGTTGCGAACGGTCTTCGGAGCGTGGTTGCCGAACAGGTTGACGACGATATCGCCGTGGTTCGTGTGAAGCGTGGCAACGGCGGTGTGAATCGACATGCGGCAATTGTTCCACAGGCGGTGTCAACGCCCGGCGCAATGTCAATGCCTGGTTGTCTGCCCGGGGGCAAGTGGCAAGATGGGTGTCAGTTTGACGCCGCCCGCAAGCAACTCCCTTGGAGGTAACCCCGGTGAGTACGTCCCTTTCTCTTTCGAAAAAGCGTGTCAAAGAACTCGGAAAGCTCAAGGCGGACGCGCAGGCGCTCCTCGCCCACCAGCAGGATGTGCTCGCGCACGCAACCGACGTCGCGCAGCAGGCCGGCAAGCAGGCGCAGTACTTGACTCGTGAGCAGGTCTACCCGCGTGTTCGCGGCGGCTACGCCAGCTACGTCACCCCGGCTGCCGAGCGCGCCGGCCACGTCGTCACCCACAGCATCGTTCCCGCCGTCGGCACTGTGCTCGGCACCGCTCTCTCGGTCGCAGACATCGCGAACGACACGCGCGTCAAGGCAGCCGTGAAGCGCGTGAAGGCGAGCGGCAACCAGATCGCCCGCCAGTTTCCCGGCGGCAAGAAGCCGAAGAGGAAGTCCCACGTCGGCACGATCATCGGCGTGAGCCTCGGTGTCGCGGCCCTCGCCGGCGTCGCGTATGCCGTCTGGCAGACCTTCCGCTCCGACGACGAGCTCTGGGTCGCCGACGAGCCTGAGTCGACGAGCAACCCCGAGTCCTGACCTTCAGCACTCCGCGAATCCCCCTCCGCCCCACGCGTCGAGGGGGATTCGTCTACTCGGGCGCGGCCTTACGCGCTGAGGCCGGCGAAGCGCAGCCCCGCATCGACGAGGCCGACGTGGTGCAGAGACGCCACGTCTCCGAGAGGAAACCACGCCGCCTCGTCGGTCGAGCCGCCGACCTCATTGGTGAGCTCGCCGCCGGTGACCCGCGCGCGATACACGATCCGCAGCGCCTGCAACGGCTCGGTCGCGCCGTGGAACCGGTTCTCCGCAGGGATCACATGCGAGTCCACACCGAGCAGTTCACCGAGCTCGGCGCGGTACCCGGTCTCCTCGAAGACCTCCCGCACCGCGGCATCCGCCGGGTCCTCATAGGGGTCGAGACCACCACCCGGTAGCGTCCACCCGCTGTTGCCGCCCTCATTCCAGTGGGACAGCAGAATCCGGTTGTCATCGACGATGATGCAGTACGCGGCAACTCGCAAAGCCATGGTGTCGAGCCTAACCGCGGCGCCGACGGCTACTGGGTCGTGTAGTGCTCGACCGACATCACGAGGATGACGCGGTCCGCGCTGTCGGCCGGCGGTTCCTGATCCCGTCCGTAGCGGTGCGCCAACTGCACATAGAACGCGCCCGTCGGGTCCGGGACCACTTCCAGCAGCTTCCCGCGCACCTCGAGATAGCGGTACGGGTTGTCGGTGGCGAATACCGCGACGCTCATCGACGGGTTGTGCTGCAGGTTCCGGAACTTCTGCCGGAACGTCGTGTGAGTGAAGCGGATGACCTCGCCATCGAACTCGAACCACATCGGGTTCACCTGCACGGTGTCGTCGGGGCGGATCGTGCCGAGAACCCCGAAGTTCGGCTCTTCGAGCAGGGTGATCAGGTCGGCCGGTATGTCAGCTACGCTCATGCGGCAATTCAATCAAGCGGATGCCTCACTCCGCCCGCCTTGACAGGCGTGAGTCCCCCAATCCACGCCTCGAGGTCACGGGGACGCCGGAACAGGATCGTCGGCGGCCCCGTCTGGTCGGCCGACCATGCGCGCATGGTGACCCGCTTCTTTTTCCAGCTTCGGAAGTGCCAGATGACGATGGAGTCGGCGCTGAGTGCCTTGCGGAGGGTCTCGCGGTTGCCGTTGCAGATGAACTCGCCCGTGATCACGCGGCGGGCCGTCCGCACGATGAGGCGCGTGAGCGACAGCCAGCGTGAGTAATCCAGCCCGATGATCAGGTCGACGCTGGGCATGACGAGATCTCGCCACTTCGAGTACGCACTGTCGAATACCCAGGAGTCACCCGCGGCCGCCGCCTGCACCATGGCTCGTTGCTCCTCAACCGGGCGCTCTCGCCAGCCGGGCAGCCACCCGATCTCATCGGCGAGGGTCACCGGACGACCGAGAATCGCGGCGATTCGCACCGCCGCGGTGCTCTTCCCCGAACCGGTGGCACCGTGCAACAGAATTCGACGCGGCGCGAGAGGCACAGACACTCGGCGGAGCCTACTCACTGCAGCATGACCGCGCCAGCGGCCCTGACGCGGAGATTCGCTATCGATTGTTCTGGCGCCACAGCGCCGCGCGAGTCGCGCATTGCTAAGCTCCTACGGTCCGTGCAGCTGAATGAGGAGGTGGTACCTGTGAACGTATACGTGGGTGCTCCCTCTGGTCTCACGGTCGGGCAATAGGTCGCCCGGGAGCGCCATTCCAGCGCACTCCCGAAAGGCACGACCATGCACTTAACCTTCATTTCTGAACCCCGACCGGGCGACGGGATCGTCGAACGCGACTTCACCCTTGGCGGCGTTGCGGGCATCCTATGGATGCCCGCAACCGTCCCGGCACCCGTGCCGCTGATCCTGCTCGGCCACCCGGGCGGCCTCACGCAGATGCGCCCGCGCCTCTTCGCACGAGCGCAGCGGGCGGCAGCCGACGGCTTCGCTGCGGCGACCCTCGAACTCCCCGGCAGGGGCGATCGGCCACGGCTGTCCGCAGCCGAGGAAGCGCGCGCCGACCTGCGACGCGCGCTGGCGGCCGGCGAGCAGGTCAGCTCCGACATCATCGACCGGCTCGTCCTGCCGCTCGTCGAGCAGGCTGTCGCGGAATGGCAGGCGGCGTTGGATGCCCTGCTCACACTGCCGGAAGTCCGAGGCCCGGTCGGATATTCGGGCGGTGTGATCTCCATCGGAATCCGGCTGGCAGTGGTTGAGCCGCGCATCGTGGCTGCCGGGCTCTTCGCGGGAAGCCTTGTTCCGGCCGCCATGTTCGAGGAGGCACGCCACGTCACGATCCCGCTGCATGTTCTGCTGCAGTGGGACGACGTGGACAACGACCGGCAAGCGGCCCTCGCCCTGTTCGACGCCTTTGGCTCGCATGAAAAGACCCTGCAGGCCAACATGGGCGGGCACGTGGGCGTACCGGCGTTCGCCGGCGAGGACGCGGCGCGATTCTTCGCCCGGCACGTGGGCTAGTCAGCAACTGGCGCGCGCTCGCACCAAGACCGAGTGATGTCAGGAGTTCGAGCCCACCGGGCCGCCCGCTCCGAACGTCAACGCGAACAAACAAACATCGAGACGAGGTCCGGACGACGCACCGGATCTGCACACGACGTGGCTTCCAGGCTGATCGCGCCACACGATGACGCTGACCTCATGGCTAGCGACTCGCGCCGCTGACCTCATGAACTAGGGACGGCGAGCAAGGATGAATCCCTGCGAGTGGCGGTCGTTCTTCCGCGCGCCTCGGTCGAGTCGTGCGATGACCACAAGCCCCGCCGATTCGGCGCAGCGTGCCATCTGGTCGGTGCTTCGAAGGAACGAACGTAGCTCCACGATGTGACCGTAGGGGCGTGTGCTCAGCCACTCGCCCTCGCCAGACTGGAATCCGGTGAGGACAACGCCCCCGGGGGCGAGAACACGGTACAGCTCGTCGAAGATCGGACCCAGTCCCTCGCTCGGACAATGGATGAGTGAATACCAGGCTAAGACGCCGTCGAACTCGCCGTCCTGATAGCTGAGAGCGCCGAGCTCACCGGTCTTGATCCGCACATCCGGGTAAGCCGCCCGTGCAACTTCGACCATCGCCGGAGAGAGATCGACTCCCTCGATGTGTAAAGACGGATTCAGTTGCGTCAAGTAGTCGATCATCCGACCGGCGCCGCAGCCAGCATCCAGGACCCGCGCATCCTTCGCCAGCTGCGCGACGAAGTGCCCGATCATCGCAAGGTCAAGCGGCGCTTCGTAGGAAGCGTCCGGCAACATCCGGGCGTAGCTTTCGGCCACGATGTCGTACGCCTCACGAGTCTGCTTTACGAGGAGATTCCCGGCCATGACCGAAACGGTATCGGACGGGCGCTAACGGACCGCCAGACCCGAGATGGGCACGAGTCAAAGAGCCGGCGCAAGCCCAAGACCGAATGATGTCAGGAGTTCGAGCACGGCTCGAATTGTGGAGCCTAGGAGAATCGAACTCCTGACATCCTGCTTGCAAAGCAGGCGCTCTACCAACTGAGCTAAGGCCCCTTGCTTGTGGTCAGGCCGGTCCTCGCCCGGCCAGATTCGCTACGCGATTCGCCGTACACGCCGCCGAATCGCTGTGGTGCGGAAGCGAATCATGTTGCAAAACAAACACCGTGGGGCTACCAGGACTTGAACCTGGGACCTCTTCATTATCAGTGAAGCGCTCTAACCGCCTGAGCTATAGCCCCGTGAAACGGACCTGTTAGAGATTACCGGACGATTGCTCGCTAACGAAATCGGCCCGGGAAACCCCTGAATCAGGCATCCGTCACGCGTGAAATCAGTTGTTGGTGAACCCCACCAGCAGACCGCCGGTGATCTTCACCGACAGGTTGTACAGCAGCGCCACGACGGCGCCGAGCGCAGTCACGACGATGAGGTCAAGGATGCCGACGATGATCGAGAAGCTCATCACGTTGCCGAGCCCGAGGGCGCTCATGAAGCTGTTGGAGCCCTGCCCGCTGATCGAGTTGAACAGGTCGCCGACTGTCTTGAAGACGCCGGTCTGGGTGAGCACGGTCCACAGCAGGAACGTCACGACGATGCCGATGATCGCGAAGGCCAGGCCCGCGAGGAAGGAGATCTTCACAGCCGACCAGAAGTCGACGTAGACCAGCTTGAGGCGGACCTGCTTCGAGGTCGGGCGCTTGGCCGTCTTTTTGGCCAATCGCTCGGCAACGCTACTGCTCATCGGTCGTTACACCCTCCGCGCCCGGGTCCCCCTCGGGCTTGCTGTCGTCCGTGTGTGCGGTCTCCACCGCTTCGGTCGCCTCGTCCTGCGCCACCAGGTTTCGTTCGGTGTTGTGCGCCAGGGCGATGATCCGGTCATCGTCGGCAAAGCGAGCGAAGACGACGCCCATCGTATCCCGGCCCTTCGCAGGAACCTCTGAGACAGCCGAGCGCACAACCTTACCCGTTTGCAGGACGACGAGCACCTCGTCATCTTCGCCGACGATCAGCGCGCCGGCGAGATCGCCACGGTCTTCGACGAGTTTTGCGACCTTGATTCCCAGGCCGCCGCGGCCCTGCACACGATACTGATCGACGGAGGTGCGCTTGGCGTAGCCGCCCTCGGTGACGATGAAGACGTAACCCTCGTCACTGACAACGGATGCCGCGAGCAGGCTGTCACCGTCGCGGAAGCTCATGCCCTTCACACCGGAGGTCGACCGGCCCATCGGCCGCAGAGCGTCGTCGTTCGCCGTGAAGCGCAGTGACATGCCCTTGCGTGAGACAAGCAGAACGTCGTCGGTGTTCTCGACCAGCAGCGCCGAGATGAGCTCGTCGCCCTCGCGCAGCTTGATCGCGATGATGCCGCCGGTGCGGTTGGTGTCGTATTCCGTCAGCTCGGTCTTCTTCACAAGACCGTCGCGGGTCGCGAGCACGAGGTGCGTCGCGACCTCGTAATCACGGATGTCGAGCACCGCGGCGATTTCTTCGTCGGGCTGCATCGCCAGAAGGTTCGCCACGTGCTGGCCCTTCGCGTCGCGGCCGGCCTCGGGCACCTCGTACGCCTTGGCGCGGTACACCCGGCCGAGGTTCGTGAAGAACAGCAGCCAGTGGTGCGTCGTCGTCACGAAGAAGTGGTCGACGATGTCCTCGCCGCGCAGCTGCGCGCCCTTCACTCCCTTGCCGCCGCGATGCTGCGAACGGTAGTTGTCGCTGCGGGTGCGCTTGATGTAGCCGCCGCGGGTGACCGTGACGACCATCTCTTCCTCGGGGATCAGGTCTTCGACCGACATGTCGCCGTCGTAGCCCAACAGGATCTCGGTGCGGCGTTCGTCGCCGTACTTGTCGACGATCTCAGTGAGCTCGTCGCTCACGATCGAGCGCTGGCGCTCGGGCGACGCGATGATCGCGCGGTATTCGGCGATCTCGACTTCGAGCGCCTCGAGGTCGTCGACGATCTTCTGCCGCTCGAGGGCTGCCAGGCGGCGCAGCTGCATCGCGAGAATCGCATTGGCCTGCAGTTCATCGATGTCGAGCAGCTCGATGAGGCCGGTGCGAGCCTCATCGACGTCGGGCGAACGGCGGATCAGCGCGATGACCTCGTCGAGGGCATCCAGCGCCTTCACCAGGCCGCGCTGGATGTGCGCCTTCTCTTCGGCCTCGCGCAGACGGTACTGCGTGCGCCGGACGATGACCTCGATCTGGTGGTCGATCCAGGCGCTGATGAAGCCGTCGATCGCCAGCGTGCGCGGCACGCCGTCGACGATCGCCAGCATGTTCGCGCCGAAGTTCTCCTGCAGCTGCGTGTGCTTGTACAGGTTGTTCAGCACGACCTTCGCGACGGCGTCGCGCTTCAGCGTGATGACGAGTCGCTGGCCGGTGCGGCCCGAGGTCTCGTCGTTGATGTCGGCGATGCCGGCGATCTTCCCGTCTTTGACAAGCTCGGCGATCTTGATCGCGAGGTTGTCGGGGTTGACCTGATACGGCAGTTCGGTGACGACGAGCGCGGTGCGGCCGTGGATCTCTTCGACGTTGACGACCGCGCGCATCGTGATCGATCCGCGACCGGTGCGATACGCATCCTGGATTCCCTTGACGCCGAGGATCTGCGCGCCGGTCGGGAAGTCGGGACCCTTGACGCGGGCGATCGCCGCCTCGAGCAGCTCCTCGCGGGAGGCGTCGGGGTGGGCCAGCCCCCACAGCGCGGCTTCCGCCACCTCGCGCAGGTTGTGCGGCGGGATGTTCGTCGCCATGCCGACCGCGATGCCGACGGACCCGTTCACCAGCAGGTTCGGGAACCGGCTCGGCAGGATGATCGGCTCCTGGGTGGAACCGTCGTAGTTGTCCTGGAAGTCGACGGTGTCCTGGCCGATGTCTCGCACCATCTCGAGAGCGAGCGGGGCCATCTTCGTCTCGGTGTACCGGGGGGCCGCCGCACCGTCGTTGCCGGGCGAGCCGAAGTTGCCCTGACCGAGCGCGAGCGGGTAGCGCAGCGACCACGGCTGAACCAGGCGCACGAGGGTGTCGTAGATCGCCGAGTCGCCGTGCGGGTGGTACTGCCCCATGACATCGCCGACGACGCGCGCGCACTTGGAGAACGGGCGGTCGGGGCGATACCCGCCGTCGTACATCGCGTAGATCACGCGGCGGTGCACCGGCTTCAGGCCATCGCGCACCTCGGGCAGCGCGCGGCCGACGATGACGGCCATCGCGTAGTCGAGGTACGAGCGCTGCATCTCGAGCTGCAGGTCGACCTGGTCGATCTTGCCGTGCACGCTCAGTGCGGCGGCGGCTTCAGCGGCAGCGCGCTCGTCGTCACCGGGGGTTTCGTCAGACATGAATGTCTCTTTCTACGGGGTCTATCGAGCGTTAGACGTCGAGGAAGCGGACGTTCTTGGCGTTCTTCTGAATGAAGTGACGGCGCGAATCGACGTCGTCTCCCATGAGCGTCGCGAACACCTCGTCGGCGGTCGCCGCGTCCTCCATGGTGACCTGGCGCAGCGTGCGAGTCTCGGGGTTCATCGTCGTCTCCCAGAGCTCCTGGTAGTTCATCTCGCCGAGGCCCTTGTAGCGCTGGATGCCGTTCTCTTTCGGCAACCGGTGGCCGGCGGCCTGGCCCGCGACGATGAGCGCGTCGCGCTCGGCATCCGAGTACACATAGTCGTGCTCGGCGTTAGTCCACTTGAGGCGGTATAGCGGGGGCTGCGCGAGGTAGACGTAGCCCAGCTCGATCAGCGGGCGCATGTACCGGAAGATCAGCGTGAGCAGCAGCGTGGTGATGTGCTGGCCGTCGACGTCGGCATCCGCCATCAGCACGATCTTGTGGTACCGCACCTTCTCGGCCTTGAACTCTTCGCCGAGGCCGGCACCGAACGCCGTGATCATCGCCTGGATCTCGGCGTTGGCGAGCGCACGGTCGAGGCGCGCCTTCTCGACGTTCAGGATCTTCCCGCGCAGCGGCAGGATCGCCTGCGTCATCGGGTTGCGGCCCTGGGTCGCCGAGCCGCCGGCCGAGTCGCCCTCGACGAGGAAGATCTCGCTGATCGTCGGGTCCTTCGACTGGCAGTCCTTCAGCTTGCCGGGCATGCCGCCGCCCTCGAGCAGCCCCTTGCGACGGGCGGTCTCGCGCGCCTTGCGGGCGGCGAGCCGCGCGGTCGCAGCCTGCAGACCCTTGCGGATGATGTCGCGCGCGACGTTCGGGTTGCGATCGAACCAGTCGCCGAGCTGGTCGCCGACGACCTTCTGCACGTATGCCTTGGCCTCGGTGTTGCCGAGCTTGGTCTTCGTCTGGCCCTCGAACTGCGGCTCGGCGAGCTTGACGGAGATGACGGCGGTCAGACCCTCGCGGACGTCTTCCCCGGAGAGGTTGTCGTCCTTCTCTTTGAGGATGCCTTTCTCACGCGCGTACTTGTTGACGAGCGTGGTCAGCGCCGCCCGGAACCCCTCTTCGTGTGTGCCGCCCTCGTGCGTGTTGATCGTGTTCGCATAGGTGTGCACGCTCTCGCTGTAGGCAGTCGTCCACTGCATGGCGACCTCGAGAGCGATCTTGCGCTCGGTGTCTTCCGACTCGAAGTGGATGATCTCGTCGTTGACGATCTCGTTCTTCTTGATCGAGTTGAGGTACTCGACGTAGTCCTCAAGGCCGCGGTCGTAGTGGAACACCGCGGTGCGGGCCGGGACCGGCTCGCCTTCGTCATCGAACTTCTCGAGGTCGCGGTCGTCGTGCAGCTCGATCGACAGCCCCTTATTAAGGAAGGCGTACTGCTGGAACCGCGTGCGCAGCGTGTCGTAGTCGTACTCGGTGCTCTCGAAGATCTCTTTGCTCGGCCAGAACGTGATCGTCGTACCGGTCGTCTGCGCGGCGGGACCCTTGGTGAGGGGGGCCTCGGGCGCTCCGTCGCGGTACGTCTGCGTCCAGACGTGACCCTGCTGCCTGACCTCGACCTCGAGGCGGCTCGACAGAGCGTTCACGACCGATGAGCCGACGCCGTGCAGACCGCCGGAGACGGCATACGCGCCGCCACCGAACTTGCCGCCCGCGTGCAGCACGGTGAGCACCAGCTCGACTGTCGAGATGCCCTCAGGCTGGTGGATGCCGACGGGAATGCCGCGGGCGTTGTCGACGACGCGAACGCCGCCATCAGCGGTCAGAGTCACGATGATGCGGTCGCCGCTGCCGGCGAGATACTCGTCTACGGCGTTGTCGACGATCTCCCACACGAGGTGGTGAAGGCCGCGGGGCCCGGTCGAGCCGATGTACATTCCAGGGCGCTTCCGCACCGCCTCGAGGCCCTCGAGCACCTGGATCTGGTTAGCGCCGTAGCTCTCGTTGTCAGAGTTGGAATTGCTTGCCCCGGCCTGCGGTGTGGGTTCGATCGTCATCTGAAATTGAGCTCCTGACCCCTAGAGTCTTGACATTCCATGCTATCAGGAGGGGTCATCATTCCGGGGCTCATACGCCGATCTGACGCGTTTTTATTGGGCCCGACACCAGTTTTGCCTTGTCAGCCGTAGGTATCGCGAGGACCACGCCCTTGCATCGACCTGGGACCGTATTTCCAGCTTGGTACGTCCGGCCCGTTAAAGCGGATCGATTGGATGCCCGCGCGCGGGTATCTCTGGGCGATTGCAGAAAGCAACTCGGACCGCATGATGCGCAGCTGAGTGGCCCACGCGGTCGACTCGCACCGGACCGTCAGCACGCTGTCCTCGATTCCGACCGGGCTCGACTTCGCCGCGGTCGTCGCGCCGACCAGCTCCGCCCATGCGTCGATCAGCTCGGCCTTGTCCAGCTCCGAATCCCAGCCGAGCTCACTCGTGAGTGACTCGACCACCGCGCCCAGCCCACGAGGGTCTCGCCCCGCGCCGAACGGCTCAGAACCCGGCTCCGAGCCACGCTGGCTTCTGCCGCTGCTGCGGGATCTCGTCGTCGCGCCCCCGAAGACTCGCTTGAGGCGCAGATAGACGACGGATGCCTCGCTCTGCGACTCGTTCATGACGTGACCACCTCGCCCGACCGGATCCGCACCATGCGCGCACCCAGCTCTTCAGGAACATCTTCGAGCACCGCGGCCGTGATCAGCACCTGCTCGAACGAGGAGATCGCGCCCGCGAGAGCCCGGCGCCGCCCGGAATCGAGCTCGGCGAACACGTCGTCGAGTACTAGCACCGGGTCGCCCACCACCGAGTCCTCGCGCAGCAGCCGAGCCGACGCGAGCCGCAACGCGAGGGCGAACGACCACGACTCGCCATGACTCGCATAGCCTTTGGCCGGCAGCTCGTTCAGTTCGAAGAGCAGCTCGTCACGGTGTGGACCGACCAGGGTCAGTCCCCGCTCGAGCTCCTTGCGGCGCACGGTCGCGAGCGCGGCGCGGAATTGGTCGGCGAGGTCTTCACCGGCCATGCCGGCATCGGTGGCGAGAGCGCCGGCCGAGGCATCCGTCTCATCTCCGTCGCCCGCTGCGCCGAGAATCGTCAGCCGCTGCGAGATGCGCGGGTGCTGATCGACGCCCGCGACCGCCTGGTATGACGCGCGCAATGGGTCGGCGAGCTCACCGACGAGGTCAGCACGCCGCTCGATCAGCTCGGTACCGAGAGCGACGAGGCGCTCGTCCCAGATATCGAGGGTCGTCAGCTGCGCGGCCTTGAGGTTCTGCGCGCGCGCCGACTTGAGGAGCGAATTGCGCTGAGTGACCACGCGCGCGTAGTCCGACTGCACGCCGGCGAGGCGGGGCGCTCGTTGCACGAGTAACTCGTCGATGAAACGACGACGGATGCTCGGCTCGCCTCGGACGAGCGCCAGGTCCTCCGGTGCGAACAGGACGCTCGAGAAGTACCGGGGCAGATCCCGGGTGCGGATGGCTGAGCGATTGACCTGCGCGCGATTGGCCGCGCCGCGATTCAGCTGCACTTCCACGAGCAGTTCACGCTCGGAGTGCCGGAGCAGAGCCCGGACGATCGCCGCGTCCTGCCCCGCCCGGATCATGGCCTGATCGGTCGAAGTGCGGTGCGAGCCGACCGTCGCCAAGTAGCCGAGCGACTCGACGAGGTTGGTCTTGCCCTGACCGTTCGGACCGATGAACACCGTGACGCCGGGCTCGAGCTCGAGCTCGGCGTCACGGTAGTTCCGGAAATCCGTCAGGGAGAGCCGTTTCACGTGCAACGGCCGCTGCGCTCCCTTTTTTTCCCTGCTTAGTCGACTGCCTTGACCGCGTGGCCGCCGAACTGGTTGCGCAGGGCGGCGACGGCCTTCATCGCAGGCGAGTCCTTCTGACGGGAGACGAAGCGCGCGAAGATCGACGCTGAGATCGTGGGCAGCGGAACGGCGTTCGCGATGCCCTCCTCGACGGTCCAGCGGCCCTCACCCGAGTCTTCGACGTAGCCCTCGATGTTGTCGAACTCGGGGTCGGCCTCGAGCGCGCGCACCAGCAGGTCGAGCAACCAGGAGCGCACCACGGTGCCACGCTGCCACGCCTTGAACGTGCCGGTGACGTCCTTGATGATGTCCTTGCGGGTGTCAAGCAGCTCGTAGCCCTCGGCGTACGCCTGCATCAGCGCATACTCGATGCCGTTGTGCACCATCTTCGCGTAGTGGCCGGCGCCGACTTCACCGACGTGAACGAAGCCCTCTTCGCGCGGGCCCTCAGGACGCAGGGCGTCGAAGACGGGAAGCACACGCTGCACCTGGGCGTCAGAGCCGCCGACCATCAGGCCATAACCGTTCTCGAGACCCCAGATGCCTCCGGAGACGCCGGCGTCCATGAAGTCGACGCCCTTCACGGCGAGCTCCTCGGCGTGGCGGAAGTCCTCGGTGAAGCGCGAGTTGCCGCCGTCGATGATCAGGTCGCCCTTTTCGAGGAGACCGCCGAGGTCGGTGACCACGGAATCCGTGATCTTGCCGGCGGGGACCATGACCCACACCGTGCGGGGCGCGGGCAGGGCCTGAACCAGATCAGCGAGTGTGGCGACGTCAGACACGGCCGGGTTCGTGTCGTACCCGGTGACCGTGATGCCGCTCTTCTCGAGGCGGGCACGCATGTTGTTGCCCATCCTGCCGAGACCAACGAGACCGATGTGCATTAGGGATGGTCCTCTCTCAACGACTAGCGCAGCAGCAGATTCGGCTGCAGCAAATACCGGTAGGTGTCGCTTCCGGCCTGTTCCCTGCTGGTCTGGCTCGTGATGAGCACCGGGCCGGGCTTGTTGGGGTTCTCGGTCTTCGTGAACGAGATGCGCACGAATTCCGAGTGCACCGAGCTCAGACCGTCCAGCAGGAACTGGGGCTTGAGCGAGACCACGGTGTCCTGCCCATTCAGGAGCGCATCGACGCTCTCGGAGGCCTGTGCTTGCTCGGACCCGATGGCCTCGAGCGTCAGGCCCTCTGACGTGAAGGTGTAGCGGAGCGCCGCCTCGCGCTCGAGCACGATCTGCACACGACGAGTCGCCTCGATGAGCTCGGCGGTGTTGAGCACGGCGTAGTTGTCAACGGATTCCGGGAAGAGGCGCTTCACCGGGGGGAAGTTGCCCTTGATCAACAGCGAGGTCACCGTCTTCTTGTCTGCGGTGAAAGCGATCAGCTCGCGCTCGTCGTTGTTCTGGATCGTCACGGAGATCGTTCCGGAGTGGCCGAGCGTCTTGCCGATCTCCTGCAGAGTGCGCGCGGGCACCAGGGCAGTCGCCGTCTCGGTACCGCTCGCCGACCCGTCCCAATCGATCTCACGGACGGCGACCCGGTAGCGGTCGGTAGCGACGAGACTCAGCGCGTTCTCACTGATCTCGAGCTGCACGCCCGTGATCACCGGGGTGACGTCGTCGCGGGAGGCCGCCACCGCGACCTGCGCGACGGCCTGAGCAAAAGCATCCGCCGGCACGACACCACTCAGCTGCTCGATCTGCGGGAGCGTCGGGTATTCCTCGACGGGCATCGACAGCAGTGTGAAGTGCGATGATCCGCAGCTCACCGTGATCTTGCCCTCATCGGTGGCGAACTGAACCGGCGCGTTCGGCAGACGCGAGACGATGTCGGCGAGCAGCCGGCCGGAGACGAGTACCGTTCCCGGCTCACCCACCTCGGCGTCGATCTCGGTCTGCGACGAGACCTCATAGTCGAACGATGAGAGCGAGATGCCGGAGTCGGTGGTGCGGATCAGCACGCCGGACAGGATCGGCAAGGTGGTGCGCTGCGGCAGGAGCTTGACGGCGAACGAGACGGCATCGCTCAGAACGTCGCGATTGGCCTGAAAGCGCAAGACACACCCCTGGTGATTCGACGGACGGAAACCGTGACCATGCTAGCGCCGGGTTTCGTGCGGCCGAGAACGTGTGATTCCACCCGGGCCTGTCGCTCAAGGTTGTCGGCAGCCCATGACAAGAGAAATAACTCTTAACGGTCTTAACGCATGTGGAGAATGTGGATAACTCGGTGGATGCCAGTGAACGAGCCGGAACTACATTCCTGTGAGTTGTGAGCAGCTTGTGGCGACGCGCCCGGGCGCGGAATGACAAGGAATCCGGGTCGGAGCGTGTGATTCACAAGCATCCGATCCCAGCCCACATGCCGGCGAGGGTTATGCCTTAATTCTCCACACGGTTATCCACAGTGTGAAAAAGCGAGCAAAAGACAACTCTTGCTGCGGAGCCGCGCGAACGAGCGGAGCTCGCGCGGCGTTGGACGTGCGCGGACGATGCGCCGAGTCGTGGCCTCAGCGCGTCGAACGCTGCTTGATGCGGCTGGTCAGCTCGGTGACCTGGTTGTAGATCGAGCGGCGTTCTTTCATCAGCTCGCTGATCTTCTTGTTCGCGTACATCACGGTCGTGTGGTCGCGGTTGCCGAACAGCTGCCCGATCTTCGGCAGCGAGAGGTTGGTGAGCTCCCGGCACAGATACATGGCGATCTGGCGCGCGGTGGCGATCGCCTGGGACCGCGAGGATCC
Organism: Gryllotalpicola reticulitermitis; assembly: GCF_042651345.1. Classification (NCBI taxonomy): domain Bacteria; kingdom Bacillati; phylum Actinomycetota; class Actinomycetes; order Micrococcales; family Microbacteriaceae; genus Gryllotalpicola; species Gryllotalpicola reticulitermitis. Next base: position 903,163 of record NZ_JBHSCN010000005.1, on the reverse strand, counting down.
GTAGAGGTCGTCGACGCTGAGCTTGAAGTACTCGGCCGTCGCAGAGATGATGTCGACCGGCGCTATCACGTTGTCATCGTCGAGCGTGATCAGGTCCTTCAGCACGGTCTGCACGAGGGACATGTCGACGGGCGTGCGATTGAGGCTCGCGAAGGCGGTGACCCGAATGAGCGTGCCCTCGAGTTCGCGAATATTGCTGGACACCTTCGTCGCCATGAACTCGAGGATGTCGTCCGGCACCATCACCTTCTCGCTCTGTGCCTTCTTGCGCAGAATCGCGATTCGGGTCTCGAGGTCGGGCGCCTGCACATCGGTGATGAGACCCCACTCGAAGCGGGAACGCATGCGGTCTTCGAACCCGGTCAGGTGCTTCGGCGGCAGGTCGGAGGTGATGACCACCTGTTTGTTGTGGTCATGCAGCGTGTTGAAGGTGTGGAAGAACGCCTCCTGCGTCTCGACCGCGCGCTGCAGGAACTGGATGTCGTCGATCAGCAGAATGTCGATGTTGCGGTAGCGCGCTTGAAAGCTGGCGCCTCTGTTGTTCTGAATCGAGTTGATGAAGTCGTTCGTGAACTCTTCCGAGCTGACATAGCGAACGCGGATGCCTGGGTACAGGCTCATCGCGTAGTGCCCGATCGAGTGCAAGAGGTGCGTCTTGCCGAGGCCGGAGTCGCCGTAGATGAAGAGCGGGTTGTATGCCTTCGCCGGCGCCTCGGCGACGGCGACCGCGGCGGCGTGCGCGAAGCGGTTGGACTGCCCGATGACGAAGTTGTCGAAGCTGTACTTGGGGTTGAGTCGAGAGTCGCCGGGGCGCTGCGGTGTTCCGGAGGCTTCGGCGGATGCCGGGACCGGCGGTGCGACGGACGTGAACTCTGCGAATGCGGCCGGCGCCGGCGCCTCGACCGGACGTCGCTCTTCGATCGGCTCCGGAGTATGCAGGATTTCTTGTTCGACGTCAGGGTTGACGACGATCGCGAAGGTCGAAACCTCGAAGTCCGCGCCGAGAGCGCCGATCGCGGCCAGCAGCGGGACCCGGCTGCGCTGCTCGATCATGACGCGGGTGAACTCGTTCGGAACCTCGAGATAGAAGGTGCCGCCCATGATGCCCTTGGGCTCGACCAGACTGAGAAAGCCGTACAGCTGCGGGGTGATGCGCTCGTCATTCTCAAGGACGGTGAGCACGGTTCCCCAGGCTTGGCCAATCATGGTGTCGCCGTCAATCATGTCCGCCCCGTGGTCCCCTGAAAGTTATGCACAGCCTTATCCACTTAAGCCTCGCAAGAACACGGGCGGCCCGCCGGGGTGACCTGACGGGCCTGGGGATAACTGTGAGTGCCACGGTAGTGAACCGGAAGCCTGTGGACAAATCCCGAATGGGGCATAGAGCCGGGGCTTCGGCGTGTCGTATGTGGCCAGCCGGGAATGTGTCGAGAGAATGTCTGGTTCGGCCAAACCACTGTGAGAGCTCGTGCCGGTTTGAATTCCAGGGACACGGCACGTACAGTTAATTGGTTGACTGCAGCCGCTTTCGGTTGCTCCCTTTTCCTTCTGGCCATCGCGTTCTGGAACGTGCTGTCGTGACCCGGCAGCGGCCTGTGCACTGATCGAGAGACGAACATGACGAAGCGTACCTTCCAGCCGAACAACCGCCGCCGCGCCAAGGTGCACGGCTTCCGCCTCCGCATGCGCACCCGCGCCGGCCGCGCCATCCTGGCCGCCCGTCGTCGCAAGGGCCGCACCGAGCTCTCGGCGTAAGCGCCCTCGCTCGCGGTGCTCGCCAAGGCCAACCGCATCGTCCGGGCGAACGACTACAGGGCGGTCGTGCGGCGCGGGACTCGGTTCCCCGCACCTCACACCCTGAGCTACGTTCGCGTGACTCCCGGGCAGGAGGCAGCGCGCTTCGGCTTCATCGTGGGTAAGACAGTCGGCTCGGCGCCGGTCAGGAACCTCGTTCGGCGCAGATTGAAGGCGGCTGCCTTCGAACTGCTCGGTGAGGTCCCGGCCGGCGCCGACGTCGTGATCCGGGCGCTTCCAGCCTCTGCGCAGGCGTCGTGGACTACTCTCCATGAAGAAATCTCCAACGCCGTCCATAGGGCAGGAACTCGATGACCACCGCGCACGCGCCTCGCTCCCCGCGGCTTGGGTCCCCGGTTTGGCGTGAAGTCGTCTTCGGCATCGTGCTTCTGCCGCGCAACATCGTTGTCGCGTTACTGCGGCTCTATCGGGCGGTCATCTCGCCCCTCTACGGTGACGTGTGCCGCTACTACCCGTCGTGCTCGGCTTATGCGCTGGGCGCGGTGCAGCAGCACGGCGTCGTCGTGGGCGGTGTTCTCTCTGCTCGTCGGCTGGCGCGGTGCCACCCCTGGGCAGAAGGCGGCGTCGATGATGTGCCGCCCGCCCACTCGCACCACTTCCACGTGAACGACCTCGGCTTCGTCGTGACTCAGGGCTCCGAACCGGGCCAAGGAAAGGGCTGACCCAAAACCGATGAACTTCTACTACACGATCCTTTGGCCGCTGCGGTGGGTGGTCGAGCTGATCCTCGTGGCGTGGCACTGGCTGTTCTCGAACATCGGCATGGACCCGAACTCTGGTCTGACCTGGGTTTTGTCAATCGTTGGCCTCGTGGTCGTGATCCGGGCCGCTCTGATCCCCGTCTTCGTGCGTCAGATCAGGAACCAGCGCAAGATGCTGGAGGTCGCGCCACAGATCAAGAAGATCCAAGACAAGTACAAGGGCAAGAAGGACCAGCTCTCTCGTGAGGCGATGAGCCGCGAGATGATGGAGTTCTATAAGACCTCGGGCACCAACCCGCTCTCGTCGTGTATTCCGCTCGTCATCCAGATCCCGATCTTCGGTGCTCTGTTCGCGGTGCTGAACAATGCGCAGGACGGGAAGGTGGGCGTTGGTCTGCTCAATGCCCCACTGTCGCATTCGTTCGGTTCTGCGTCGCTGTTCGACTTCGCGCCGCTGCACGACAGCTTCCGAAGCGCCCTCGCCGACCATGTCGTCCCGGTCATGGTCGTCGCCGCGATCATGGTGGCACTGATGGTCGCATCGCAGTTCTATACGCAGCTGCAGATCATGTCGAAGAACATCTCCGACGAGACGAAGAACAGCCCGCAGTTCCGGCAGCAGCGTACGATGATGTACTTCCTGCCGTTCATCTTCCTGTTCTCAGGCTTCGCCTTCCCGCTCGGCGTCATGTTCTACTGGCTGACGACGAACATCTGGACCATGGTGCAGCAGTTCCTCGTCATTCGCGCGATGCCGACCCCCGGCAGTGAGGCCGCCCGACTGCGGGAAGACCGTCTCGCGCGCAAGCGTGACGCGCAGATCGCCGCCGGCCGGCTGGTCGTGACCACGCCGGCGATCGAGGGCGCCGAGCCCGAGGTGAAGCGCGTGAACACCCAGCGCACGCAGCCGGTGAGCACTAAGCGTAAGAAGAAGCGTCGCTAGACGCAGCCGAAAGGACCGACGTCATGAGTGACACCACTACTCCCGAGAACTCCGTCGCGCTCGACGAAGGCGACCTTGCGGCCGACTACATCGAGGAGTTGCTCGATATTGCCGACCTCGATGGTGACCTCGAGATCGAGGCCCGCAATGGGCGCGTCTACCTCACCGTCACCGCTGAGGGCGGCCAGCTCGCACCGCTTTCCAAGCAGGACGTCGTGCGCGCGCTGCAGGAACTGACGCGCCTCGCCGTGCAGAGTCGCACCGGTGGCTTCTCGCGCCTCATTCTCGACATCGGGGGTTCTCGCGACGCTCGCCAGGAAGAGCTGACCGCTCTCGTCGAGGGTGCGATCGCGCGAATCGAAGGCGGTGCGGCCAAGGCATCATTGCCTGCGATGTCGTCTTACGAGCGGAAACTGGTCCACGATCTCGTTGCTGAGCGCGGTTTCGTGTCGGAGTCTCACGGTGAGGGCGCTGATCGCCACACGGTGATCTCACGCTCGTAGCGTTCCACGTGAAACATTGACGCACAGGTGACAGAAGTAGAAGACGAGCCGGCGGTCGCGGCGGAGCTCTTCGGAGAGCGGCTCGATCTTGCCCGCCGGTTTGCGGGCGCGCTCGCGCAGCATGGCGAGCAGCGCGGACTGATCGGCCCGCTGGAACTCCCTCGGCTGTGGAGTCGGCACATACTGAACTGCGCTGTCGTCGCCCCGCTGCTTCGGCCAGGCCGTGTCGGTGACGTGGGCAGCGGCGCAGGGCTCCCCGGGATCGTTCTCGCGATCGCGCGGCCGGATGTCGCATTCACGCTTATCGAGCCGATGGAGCGTCGGGTGATCTGGCTCGAGGAGGAGGTTTCCGCCCTGGGGCTCGACAACGTTGTGGTGACGCGGGCGCGAGCGGAGGAGCTCCAGCTCGAGCATCCGCTCGACCAGGTCACGGCGCGAGCCGTGAGTGCCCTGCGTAAGCTCATTCCACTGACGGCGCCTCTTGTACGCGCCGGGGGCGAATTGGTCCTCATGAAGGGCGCGAACGCGCAGGCTGAGATCGACGCCGCCGCGAAGGAGCTACGCAAGTACCGCGTCAGCAATGCCATCGTCGAGACCCTCGGTGAGGGACTGCTTGCAGAGGTCACCAGGGTCATCCGGGCTACAGTGAACTAGACGCCCACACTCCGCTTCCGCCGATCAGAAGGGCCACCGTTTCACGTGAAACAGCCTGAGCGCGATAAAGACAACGACGTCTCCACTCCCCCGCTACTGCGCGAACTCACCGATACGAATCGGCGCCGCGTCGTGGCGGAACAACAGGTTCTGCCGCTGCCGTCGCGTACCCGCATCTTCACCACGTCGAACCAGAAGGGTGGCGTGGGAAAGACCACCACGGTCGTCAACCTGGCGTCCGCTCTGGCCAAGTACGGCGCGCGGGTCCTGGTGATCGACCTCGACCCTCAGGGCAACGCGTCCACCGCCCTCGGTGTCGAGCATCGCGAGGGTACCCCGAGTGTGTACGACGTCGTTGTCGGCGAGACCGCGGTGGAAGATGTCGTGCAGCCGAGCCCCGAGTCGAAGAATCTGTTCTGCGTGCCCGCCACGATCGACCTGGCCGGTGCCGAGATCGAGCTCGTCTCTATGGTCGCGCGCGAGCAGCGCCTCTCCCGTGCACTTCAGGAGTATCTGGACGACGTCGACTTCGACTATGTGTTGATCGATTGCCCGCCGTCGCTAGGGCTGCTCACCATCAACGCGTTCGTCGCGGCGAACGAGGTGCTCATTCCGATCCAGTGCGAGTACTACGCGCTTGAGGGCCTGAGCCAGCTGCTCAAGAACATTCAGTTGATCGCGAAGCACTTGAACCCCAAGCTTCGTCTCTCGACGATCCTTCTGACGATGTATGACTCGCGCACAAATCTGGCGCATCAGGTCGCCGCCGATGTGCGCGAGCACTTTCCGAAAGAGACGCTCGACACCGTCATCCCCCGCTCTGTGCGCATCTCCGAGGCGCCGAGTTACGGGCAGAGCGTGATCGCCTACGACTATTCGTCGTCCGGCTCACTCGCGTATCTCGAAGCCGCAGTTGAAATCGCACGAAGAGGAGTACCCCGGTAATGGCGAAGCGCACAGGTCTCGGACGCGGCATCGGGGCCCTCATTCCCACAGCTTCGACAGAAACGGGCGGTCGACCGGCCGACGTGTTCTTCGGATCACCGGACGCTGTCGCGGCGGAGCGCCCGGAGAATGGCTCTGAGATCGCCGCTCAGGGAGAAACACCTGATCTTGTCGCGGTTCCGGGTGCCCGTCTTGCGGCCCTGAACCCGGCAGATATCGTGCCCAATGCGAACCAGCCGCGCACTGAGTTCGATGAGGAACTGCTTGAGGAGCTCATCGCCTCGATCCGCGAGGTCGGGGTGCTGCAGCCGATTGTTGTGCGACCTATCGGCGGCGAGGATCACAAGTACGAGCTCATCATGGGTGAGCGGCGGTTGCGGGCCACGAAGGCGGTGGGACTCGACACCATCCCGGCCGTTATCAAGGACACGCAGGACGAGCACATGCTGCGCGACGCGCTTCTTGAGAACTTGCACCGCGCGCAGCTGAATCCCCTTGAGGAAGCATCCGCATACCAGCAGCTCCTTGCCGACTTCGGGATCACGCAGGAGGAGCTGGCTGGTCGCATCGGCCGCTCGCGCCCGCAGATCTCGAACACACTCCGTCTGCTCAAGCTGCCAGCGTCGGTGCAGTCACGAGTGGCGGCCGGTGTGCTTTCGGCAGGGCACGCTCGCGCAATCCTGGCGGCGGGCGAGCATGAGGCGATGGTTCACCTCGCGGACAAGATCGTGAACGAGGACTTGTCGGTGCGGCAGGCGGAGGCCGCCGCGACCAGACAGCAGCAGCCGGTTAGGACCAAGCCGACGGCGGGGCGGCACAAGGGTCACCTCGATGAGGTGGCGGAACGGCTCGGAGACCGCTTGAACACCCGGGTGAGGATCTCGCTGTCTGCCCGCAAGGGGCAGGTGACGATCGACTTCGCGACGATTCAGGACCTCAATCGCATCCTCGGCGAGATCGGTGAGCCTGGCTACGCGGGCTAGCGATGTTTCACGTGAAACGTGCACGCAGGGACGCTTGGCGGAGAGGTGGGCGGCTGGCGTTTCGTGGGAAACGTGAGGGTGTCACCGTTTCACGTGAAACACGTACCGCAGATGCCTGTGGGCGCGCGGGAACGGCTCGTGTTTAATGCGGCGTGCATGGCCGCCACTGTTTCACGTGAAACGGAGGGCGACTGACGTTTCACGTGAAACGCCGCTAGTTGCGGAGCAATGCGGCGTCAAAGTCGCGAATTGCCTGCTCGGCCAGCCCCACGTAAACCGCGCCCAGATCGAACCCGGCGGCCTGGATCGCAAGGGGTACGAGAGACGTCTCGGTGAGGCCCGGCAGCACGTTCGCCTCGAGGAACCACGGGGTGCCGTCGGCGTCGACAATGAGATCGACCCGAGAGATGTGTCGAAGACCGAGCGCCTCGTGGGCCGATACAGCAGCCTGCGCCGCGCGCGCCGCGACCTCGCCGGTCAGGCGGGCGGGGGTGAAGAAGTGGGTCTCCCCCGCGTTGTACCGCGCCTCGAATGAATACACGCCCTGATTCGGCGCGATCTCGACCGCGGGCAGCGCCTGAGGGCCATCGCCGAGGTCGAGGACGGTGATGGCGATCTCGGTGCCTTCGACCTTCTTCTCAAGCAGCGCGACATCGGCGTAGGTGTACGCGGTGACCATCGCGCGCGGGAGTTCGGCCGGGTCGGCGACAATAGTGACGCCCTGAGCGCTGCCGCCCTGGGATGGCTTGACGACGAGGGGCGCCCCGAGGAACTCGCGCAGCGTTGCGAGGACTGTGTTGGCGCCGAGCTCACGGAAGGTCTCACGCGGGAGGGTGACTGACTGCGGAGTGACCACACCCGCACGGGCGACGACGGTCTTCGCGATCGGCTTCAACCACGCGACGCGCGCCGGCTGCGGCTCGGCGCCGACGTACGGTACGCCGGCAGCTTCGAGCAGCGCGCGAAGTGCCCCGTTCTCACCGCTCGCCCCATGCAACGCGGGCCAGACGACATCAGGGCGGTTGGACTTCAGGAAGCCGAGCAAGTCGGCATCCGGTTCGCGAAGGGTGACCCTGTGCCCATGCGCGTGCAGGCCGTCGGCGACGCGACGGCCGCTGCGCAGCGACACGTCGCGCTCGTGGGAGATTCCGCCGGCCAGGACGAGGACGTTGAGGCGTTCGAAACCGTTCATGGTCTGGGATTCTTCTCCAAAGCGCGACGTGTCGTTGCTGAGCTGAGTGACTAGCGCAGGTCGCTGGGCGGGAACGCTCCGCGGGCGAGGCGCAGCTGGCTGAGCTCGCCCGTGCCCGCAAAGGTGTCGAGGAGGTCGAGCTCGCCGGTCACGACATTGGCGAGGCGGCGGATGCCGAGCTTGATCTGTTCCGGAGTGGGGTAGCAGAACGACAGCCGCATATTCTGGCGACCGTTTTCGTCGGCATAGAACGCGGTGCCGGGCGTGTAGGCGACGAGCTCCTTCACCGCGCGCGGCAGCATCGCCTTCGAGTCGAGCGGCTCAGGCAGCGTGACCCAGACGTAGAACCCGCCGGTAGGGTTCGTCCACGACAGCTCGGGCAGGTGCTCCTGCAAGGCGGCGACCATAGCCTCTTTGCGCTCGCGATAGATGCCGCGGAAGGTGTCGATCTGGGCACGCCAGTCGGCCTGATTCAGGTACTCGGACACGATGAGCTGAGTGAACGACGAAGGCGAAAGTACCGCGGCCTCGTTGGCCAGGATCAACTTCTCGCGAATGGCATGGGGCGCAAGAGCCCACCCGACCCGCAGGCCTGGTGCGAGCGTCTTGGAGAAAGTGCCGAGGTAGACGACGCCCTCTTCTTCGATCGAGCGCATGGCGGCCGGCGGCCGCTCGTTGAAGTAGAGCAGCCCATAGGGGTTGTCCTCGAGGACGAGGATCCCCTCACTCTTGCAGATCTCGAGAATCTCGAGTCGGCGCTCCCACGTGAGTGTGACGCCGGCCGGGTTGTGGAAGTTCGGCACGGTATAGAGGAACTTGATCCGCCGACCGGCAGCCTTCAGCCGCGCGATGTGCTCGCGCAGGGCACCCGGGATCAGGCCGTGCTCATCGAGCGGCACGTGGTCGACGTCGGCCTGATAGGAGTTGAAGATCACCATGGCGGTGACGTAGCTCGGGCCCTCAGCGATCACGACGTCGCCGGGGTCGAGGAACAGCTTGCTGAAGAGCTCGAGTGCGTGCTGCGAGCCGGTCGTCACGACGACGTCGTCAGCAGAACCGCGGATTCCCTCAAGGGCCATCACCTCGAGGATCTGCTCACGCAGCGCCGGCACGCCCTGGCCGGAACCGTATTGCAGTGCGACCGGGCCGCGTTCGGCCATCACCTTCTGGATCGAGCCCGCCAGCAGGTCCTCGGGGATCGCCGAGACGAACGGCATGCCGCCGGCGAGCGAGACCACTTCGGGTCGCGACGCGACGGCGAAGAGAGCTCGAACCTCGCTGGCTGCCAGGCCTGCGGTGCGGCCGGCGTAGGAGTCATACCAGGGGTCCAAGTTGTTGCCCTGCACGGGCGAGCTCTCGATCACGTCCATCCAATCTCGATATTTGGTCAATCGTATCCAGGCGCTTAACGGCAAAAGGCCCCGTTTCATGTGAAACGGGGCCAGTTGCTGCGAAGTGGATCGCTAGCTCAGGCCAGGAACTCAGCGAGATCGTGCTCGAGAGCCGGCTTCGGCTTCGCGCCGATGACCGTCTTGCGAACCTCGCCGCCGCGGTACACCTTCATCGCCGGAATCGACGTGATCTGGTACTTTGCCGCCGTCGCCGGGTTCTCGTCGACGTTGAGCTTGACGATCTCGATCTTGTCGGAGTGCTCCGACGCGATCTGGTCGAGGATCGGCGACACGGCGCGACACGGGCCGCACCACTCGGCCCAGAAGTCGACCAGGATCGTCTTGTCGGAGTTGAGGACGTCGGCCTCGAACGAGGCGTCGGTCACAGCCTTGGCAGCGGACATTTTCTTCTCTCCTTGTGAAGGGCCTCGAACGAGGCGCCTGAGGGTATTAGTTGGCGGGCTCGAGAACGGCGTCGACGGATGCGTGGAGCTCGTCCTCGAGCGAGGCGAGGAAGTGCTCGGCATCGAGGGCCGCGACGGTGCCCGAAGCGGCGGCGGTGACAGCCTGACGATACGTCGGGTCGATGACGTCACCGGCGGCGAACACGCCGGGGAGGCTGGTCTTCGACGAACGGCCGTCGACCTTGATCGTGCCCTGCGACGTCAGCTCGAGCTCGTGGAACAGGTGCACGCGCGGGTCGTTGCCGATCGCGATGAACAGCCCATCGAGAGCGAGCTCGCTCTCGGAACCGTCGACGGTGTCGCGCAGGGTCACCCCGGTCACAGCATCCGTACCGCCGATCGCGACGACCTCTTTGTTCCACGCGAACTCGATCTTCTCGTTCGCGAAGGCGCGCTCCTGCATGATCTTCGATGCGCGCAGCGTGTCCTTGCGGTGAATGACGGTGACCTTGTCGGCGAAGCGCGTGAGGAACGTCGCCTCTTCCATTGCTGAGTCGCCGCCGCCGACGACGGCGATGTTCTTCTGGCGGAAGAAGAAGCCGTCGCAGGTCGCGCACCACGAGACGCCATGGCCGGAGAGGCGCTCCTCGTCGGTGAGACCGAGGTGGCGGTAGGCGGAGCCGGTCGCGACGATGACGCTGCGCGCCTCATGCGTGTCGCCCGAGCCGAGCACGACCCGCTTCACCGGGCCGTCGAGCTCGACCGCGACGACGTCATCGAGGACGACCTCTGCGCCGAATTTCTCAGCCTGCTCCTGCATCTTGACCATGAGGTCGGGACCCATCACGCCCTCGGGGAAACCGGGGAAATTCTCGACCTCGGTGGTCTTCATCAGCTCGCCGCCCGCCTCGACGGAGGAGGCGATGACCAGGGGCGCAAGCTCGGCGCGGGCGGCGTAGATCGCCGCGGTGTAGCCGGCGGGGCCGGAGCCGATGATGATGACGTCACGCACGGCACTTGTAGTCACTCAGAACACTCCCTGACATTGCGCGCCCACTCATGAAATAGGCGCCGATGGGTAGAACACATCCTAGGTCGATCTATTCCGCGAACGCGCTCAGTGATCACCGACCGAGGCGGCGTCGCACGGAGCGCAATGCGGCGAGCAGCTCCGGCACGTGGAACGCACGCAAAATGACGATGTAAGTGCCGAGCATGACGACGCCGACGATGATCATGGACGCGATCGCACTGAGGGGCGACGCGACCGCGAACCCGCCGTGGCCGCCGTTCAAGTGGTCGGCGCCGAACAGTGCGAGGCAGCCGAGCCCGACCGCGACGAGCGACGCGGCGAAGCCCTGCACGATCGACCGGACGACGACATCGAGGTTGAGGCCCTGCAGGCGCCGCCGGAGGAAGATCATCGAGAGCGCCGTCTGCACCGTGCCTGCGATCGAGACGGTGAGCGAGATGCCGACCGCGCGGATGTCGAGCGGCAGGACGAGGCAGATGCTCAGGCCGATCGCGACGATGATCGACTGCACGAGGGTGTAGACGAACGGCGAGCGGGTGTCCCCGAGCGAGTACAGGGCGCGCAGGGTGACGAATCCCACCACCGAGGGCACCAGGCCGATCAGGTACCCGATCAGCACGAATCCGTATGGCAGGTAATCCGGGGTGAACACCCGCGAGAACGAGAACGCGGTCACGATCAGCACCGCGGCGCAGATCGAGATGAGCAGCACGATCGAGCGCACGGCGGCCGCGTAGTCGGCGCGGAACGACACGAAGTCCTCATCGCGAGCGTGCTCGGCCATGCGGGTGAAGTACGCGGTGACGACCGAGACCGCGATGATCGAGAACGGCAGCATGAAGATCAGCCAGGTCGTGGCGAGACCCTGCGGGCCGACGCGATGCGCACCCGAGGCGCTGTTGGCGACGAAGGTCTGGTAGGTGCCGGCGAGCTGCGTGCACAGCAGCATCGCGAACGTCCACCCGGCCGCTTTGCCGACCGATCGCAGTTCCATGCCGCGCCATGCGAAGTCGAAGCGGAAGCGCAGCCCGATGCGCCCCCAGAACGCGAAGAGCACGACGGCCTGCGCGACGATGCCGAGCGTGGCGCCGCCGGCGAGAATGAAGACCTTCAGCCCCGGCCAGTCGCCGATCCCGGCGACCTGGTGCTGCCCGTAGGCCCACAGGAACACCGCGAGCGACGCGATCGAGATGACGTTGTTGAGCACTGGCGCCCAGGTGAACGGCCCGAACGAGTTGCGCGCGTTGAGGACCTCGCCGAGCAGCGAGTACAGCCCGTAGAAGAACACCTGCGGCATCGACCAGTAGGCGAACGCGATCGCGAGGTCGAGGGATTCGCGACGGATGCCGAAGATCACCATCAGCTGCGGCGACAGCAGGGTCGCGATCAGCGTGACTGCGGCGAACACCACCATGCCGAGCGTGACGAGCTTGTTGATGTATGCCTGCCCGCCGTCGCGGTGCTTGGCCGCGCGCACCAGCTGCGGGATCAGGACGGCATTGAGGATGCCCTGGCTGATGATCGCGTAGACCGTGTTGGGGGCGCTGTTGGCGGTGTTGAACGCGTCGGTGACGAATCCGGTCGCCCCGATGGCCTGCACGAGCAGCCACTGCCGCCCGAAACCGAGCACACGCGAGACGAGCGTTCCGCTCGCGAGCATCGCGGTGGCACGGCGGATGCTGCTATTCGCCACGTTCTGCGCCTCCACCGGGTAGGGGCGCGGCCGACACGGTGTCGGCGCCGCTCTGGGCACGCTCGCGGCGACGGCGCTGAATGGTGCGCACGAGGCCGAAACCGAAGAACGCCAGCACGACGAGGCCGAAGATCAAGGCACCGATGCCCTCCCAGTCGGCGTGCACGACGATCGAGGCGCCTTCGGGGTCGCCGATACGCACGCCGGCCGTGCTGTACAGCTGCAGGCTGAGCCAGACCGTGCCGTTGCTGAGCTGGGCTTTGACCGGCACGAGCACTTTCGTGCTCGATCCCGCCGGAATCGTCTTCTCGGTGTCGCTCGCGACGTCGAGGCGTGCCGAGGACGGGGTGGCCCGCAGGACCACATCGACCGGCTGGGCGAGCTTGTTGATGACGGTGATCGGGATCAGAGCCTGATGGGATGCCTGCCGGATCGAGCCCGGCGATGCGATCTGCACCGCGGACAGGGTCGAGTTCATCGAGGCGATCTGCTTGCTCGCAGCCGCGGCCCAATCGCTCGAGTCGCCCCAGCCGACGGACAGAAGGTCGAGCACGCGTGCTCGGATGTCGCCGGTGAGGAGCACGGGTGTCGTGAGCGCGGTGGAGAAGGCGGCGATGCTCGTGGGCGGCTCCGCGCCGCCCGCCCGCGTCTCGCCGGCGAGATCGAGAAGTGCACCGGCAGTCTTCACGCGTTCTGCCGGGTTCGTCTTGTCGACGAGCTTCAGACCCGCGGTGGGCGGGGCGGTGAGTGCATCGCGCACCGTCGACTCGCGTGAGAAGCGCGAGTCGAGTGCTGCGGCGATCGCGGAGGAGGTACGCGTGGTGTCCGTCGGCCAGATGCGGCCGAGGGAGACCATGATGACGCCGCCGTTCTGGGCGTTCTGCGCGGCCAGCGCGAGCTGGGCGTTGAGCTGCGCATTCGCGATGCCCGACGCGGCGGCTCCGGACGCGGTCGCGACGGCGATCATGGCGGAGCTCACGGCGTCGTCGGTGACGAGCGCTGTCCCGCCGTTGACCGAGAGCGCGGCGTCGGGCGTACCGGCGAGCGACGCCGCGTTGGTGTTCCCGCCGCTCACGATCGTGGTCGGGAGCCCCGCACGACTGAACGCCGCGAGATCGGCCGCGCGCACGGAACTCGGCGCGGGCCACGCGATGCCCCCGAGACTGTAGGGCCACGCGGTGAGCGCGGCGAGCGACAGCAGCTGCGGACCGCTCGTCGGGCTGGGCGTCGGAGTGGCGGCTTGTGCGGGCGATGCGCCGTCCGGCTCGCCGATCGTGGGCGGAGTGGCCAGGTTCGACGCGGACATCGCATAGGTGAAGTCGAGCGGCCCGAGCGGCTTCGCGAGCCCGGTCTGGATCTGCAGGCCCGGGTCGGCGTCGCCGTACTGCAGCGGGAAGGTGGGGTTCGGCAGCTCATCGAGCGCCAGCAGCCACGCCTGTGCCGACGCCGGCGCGGCCTGGCCGAGCACGCGCACCGACGCGAGGATCATCGGATCGATGCCGAGGGTGAGGCCCGGGTTGCGGCGTGCGACCTCGAGCTCTTTCGACAGCACGCCGTTGGGGCCGGTGTCGCTCGCGAGGTCCTGCGCGGAGATCAGGCCGTTCGTGCTGGGCGGCGTGGTGATCGGCATCACGGCGGCCACGCCGACGGTCGCGGGGTGGGTCCCGGCCACGACCAGAGTGCCGACGCCGGTGATGATGCTGCCGGAGGTGGTCGTGACGGTCGCGGTGAGGCCGAAGACGCCCGGCGTGGAGGCGGGAAGGCGCACGGATGCCTTGGGCACGGTGATGGTGCCGACAACGGCCGTGGCTCCCGCCGCGATGCCCGCGGTCTCGTCGGAGCCGAGCGTGCGGGTGGCGGCCGTCTTGGGGCTCTCTTCGAAGTCGGAGAGCGCCGCCGTTGTGGCGATCGGGCGATCGGTGACCGCGGCCGTCACCTTGCCGCCGGCGACGGCCGCGTCGCTCGGGTTCGTGATCACGATGGACAGTGCGAGGTCGGAACCCTCGGAGACGATGCCGTCGCCGGCGGCGTAGACCTGCACGGTCGGCGACGTGGCGGCCGCAGTCGGCGCCGCGCTGGTCGCCGCAGATGCGGGCGAGGCGATCGTCGTGCGCTGCGCCGCGTGCGATGGCTGGGCCTCGGCCGTCATCGTGACTACGGGCAGAACGGTCGCCGCGACGATGAGGCTCGTCAGGAGCGTGCGTCGGCGCACAGCACCTCCTTACCCGGCATGCACGCAAGTTTATGGGCGCGACCGGGTGCGTCCCTGTGACGGCGCCGGGGGGCGCCCCCGGCGCACACCGGGTCCCCGGATTCGAACGCGGGGCCGCCGGTAGACTCGCCCGCATGCAGAGCGTGGCCGATTCCCTTGCGCGCCTGCGTACCCTCGCCGAGTCCGAGGTGGTCGCGCGGCTCGCGCGAGCCTTCGAGGCAGCGGGTTTCGAGTTGGCTCTGGTCGGCGGTCCCGTGCGCGACGCGCTGCTCGGTCGGGCGGTGCACGATCTCGATCTCACGACGGATGCCCGCCCCGACGACATCCTGAAGATCGTCTCGCCGCTGGCCGAGGCGACGTGGGACGTCGGGCGTGCCTTCGGCACGATCGCCGCGCGAGTCGGTGGCGAATCCGTCGAGATCACCACGTACCGCGCCGACAGCTACGACGGCGAGACGCGGAAGCCGACGGTCGAATTCGGCGACAGCCTCGAGGGCGACCTGGTGCGGCGCGACTTCACCGTGAACGCGCTCGCACTGCGCGTGCCGGAAATCGCCCTCGTCGACCCGTCCGGGGGCGTCGACGACCTGATCTCGCGGTTGCTCAGGACTCCGATCGAGGCATCCGTCTCGTTCGGTGACGACCCGCTGCGAATGCTGCGGGCGGCCCGATTCGCCGCCCAGCTCGGGTTCGAGGTCTCCTCCGAGACGATGGATGCCATGAGCGGCATGCGTCAGTCGCTCGACATCGTGAGTGCCGAGCGCATCCGCGACGAACTGGTCAAGCTGCTCTCCTCCGACACGCCGCGCCCGGGTCTTGAGCTGCTCGTGCACACCGGGCTCGCTGACATCGTGCTTCCCGAGCTTCCCGCGCTGCAGCTCGAGATCGATGCGGAGCACCGCCACAAAGACGTGTATGAGCACTCGCTCACGGTGCTCGACCAGGCCATCGGCTACGAGCACTCCCGCCACCCGGGCACTGCTCCGGACCTGACGCTGCGGCTCGCCGCCCTGCTCCACGACATCGGCAAGCCCGCGACGCGCAAGCTCGAGCCGGGCGGCGCCGTCAGCTTCTACAACCATGACCTCGTGGGCGCGCGGCTCGCCCGCAAACGGCTCAAGGCGCTGCGCTTCGACAACAGCACGATCGACGACGTCGCGCGGCTGATCGAGCTGCACCTCCGCTTCTTCGGGTATTCGGGCGGCGAGTGGACGGATTCGGCCGTGCGTCGGTATGTGCGTGACGCAGGCGATCAGCTCGAGCGCCTGCATATCCTGACCCGCAGCGACGTGACGACGCGTAATAAGCGGAAGGCGGACCGCCTCGCCTTCGCCTACGACGACCTCGAGGCGCGCATCGCGCAACTCCAGGAGCAGGAGGAGATCGACGCCATTCGCCCCGATCTCAACGGCGAAGAGGTGATGCGGCTGCTCGGGCTGGCGCCCGGGCCAGAGGTCGGGCGTGCGATGAAGTTCCTGCTCGAGCTGCGGCTCGACGACGGCCCGCTCGGACGCGAGGAAGCGGAGCGCCGCCTGCGCGAGTGGTGGGCTGCGCAGAGCGCGTAGGTGGCGCGGCGCTGCGAGTCAGAGCTCGCCGAGCGTCGAGGCGCGCGAGACCAGCTGGGGCGCGATGCGCTCGATGCCCGGTCGCTCACGCCCGGCGATCTTGTCGAGCAGGAGCTCCGCGGCGCGTCTGCCGATCTGACCGAGCCGCGGATTGATCGTGGTGAGCGTCGGGCGCGATCCGTCGACCATGACATCCCAGTCGTCGTAGCCGGTGACCGCGATGTCTGCCGGGACCCGAACACCACGCTCGCGCAAGCGCTCCGTGACGCCGCGCGCGATCTGGTCGCTGCCGCACATGATCGCGTCGGGCAGTGTCGGTCCGTGCCCGATCAGCGCCTCGGTCGCCGCGCGGCCCCACGCCTCACTCCACTCGCCGAAGAGGGCCGCGCCGTGCGGTTCCAGCCCGTGAGTCGCGAGCCGGGCGGCGCCCCACTCGGCCCGGGTCCGCGCGCTGAGGTGGCTCGCGGGGCCTGTGATGTGGGCGACGCGAGTGCGGCCGAGCGCTACGAGGTGGTCGACGACCAGGGTGACGCCGGCTTCATCGTCGGGTATGACCGAGCAGTCCGCGGGGTCGGCGGACGGCGCGAACGCGTAGACGGCCGGGAGTGCCGCGTCAATCGGGGCTCGCGGCTCGGTGCGCCGGCCCGTGACGATGACGCCCTCGGCGCGGCGCTCGAGCAGGTTGCGCAGGTAGTGCTGCTCGCGCAGCGGGTCGTCGCGGCTGTCGCACAGGAAGACGAGCATCTTGCCGGCGGCGAGTGCGTTCTCCGCGCCGAGCATGATCGGGATCGAGAACCGGCCGATGGCGTCCCCGGTGAGCACGGCGACCGAATACGTGCGCCCGGAGGCGAGCGATCGGCCGACGCCGTCGAGCACGAAGCCGAGCCGCTCGGCTGCCTCGCGCACGCTCTGCCGAGTGGCGGGTCGCAGCTGGCCCGTGTCGTTCAGCGCTTTGGACACCGTTGCCGGCGAGACGCCCGCTTCGCGCGCCACGTCGTTGACGGTCACGCGCCGCTTCGGAGCAGGTGGAGTCATTGAATCTCGATTCAGAAACGTTTCCGCATTACGGAACATCTAGGATATCCGCGGAATCCGTTGACCGCGAGATATCAGGTGCCTAGCGTGGCAGAAAGCGTATTCCGAACTCGCCTTCCGGGTGAGGTGAACTCAAGGGAGAGTCCATGGAGACCATCTCGTCTGCGCGCCCCGTTGCGTCGCCGACCGGCGTCACGGCGGCCGCTGTCAGCGCAGTGCGCCCCCTCGGTGTCGATGCGGCGCTAGTGACGGGCGGCTGGTGGGCCCACCGGCAGCGCCGGATCAGCGAGGTCTCGATCCCCGACGGCCGGCGTCAACTCGAAGAGGCGGGCAACCTGGAGAACTTCCGCGTGGCGGCGGGCGCGTCGAGCGCCGAGATCCGCGGCCCGGTGTTCGCAGATTCGGATGTCTACAAATGGCTCGAGGCGGCCGCCTGGGAGTACGCGCGGCAGCCCGACGCCGACCTTCTCGACGCGCAGCTCGAGATCACGCGCCTGATCGCCGCCGCCCAGCAGGACGACGGGTATGTGAACACGGTGATCCAGGTCCGTGGCGATCGCTACCGTAACCCGGCGCGCGACCACGAGCACTACTGCGCCGGGCACCTGTTCCAGGCCGCCGTGGCGCAGTCGAGGTGCACGGGGCGCGACGAGCTGCTCGACATCGCGACGCGCTTCGCGGACCACCTCGTGGACACCTTCGGCCCCGGCCGGCGGCAGGACGTCGACGGGCATCCCGTCGTCGAGATGGGCCTGGTCGAGCTGTTCCGGCAGACCGGCCGCCGCGCCTACCTCGACCTCGCGCACTACTTCGTCGAGGCACGCGGCCACGGCCTCACGACGCGCTACGGCGGCAACGCCACGTATCTCTCCGACCGGGTGCCCGTGCGCGCGGCGACGACGGTCGAGGGCCACGCGGTGCGCGCGGTGTATCTCACCGCCGGCGCCACGGACGTCGCGGTCGAGACGGGCGACACCGAACTCATCGAGACACTCGGCCGTCAGTACGCGGCCATGGTCGAGAGCAAGCAGTACGTGACCGGCGGCCTCGGCGCCCGCTGGGAGGGCGAGGCGTTCGGCGACCCGTATGAGCTGCCGTCGGACCGGGCATACGCCGAGACGTGCGCCGGAATCGGTGCGGCGCAGTGGGCGTGGCGGATGCTGCTCGCAACGGGCGAGGCCCGCTACGCCGACCAGATCGAGCTGCTGCTCTACAACGCGGTGATGCCGGGCATCTCGCTCAGCGGAGACGAGTACTTCTACGTCAACACGCTGCACCTGCGCGAAGGCTCCCACGCCGACAACGAGCGCACCGCCGCCGGCGGCCGGCACCGGTGGTTCGACTGCGCCTGCTGCCCGCCGAACGTGATGCGGACCGTCGCCCAACTCGGCGGCTACCTCGCGACGACGAGTGACGCGGGCCTGCAGCTGCAGCAGTACACGGATTCGCGCATCACGGCCGAGCTGCCCGGCGGCGAATTCACCGTCGCCGTGAGCACGCGATACCCATGGGACGGCAACGTGCGCGTCGTCGTGGAGACCGCCCCGACAGGCGACGTGGAGCTCGCGCTGCGCGTGCCGGCATGGGCGGCCGGAGCCACGGTCGACGGTGTGCCGGTGGCGGCCGGCGAGTACGCCCGGGCGCGCCGAACGTTCCAGGCGGGTGACGAGGTCGTGCTGGAACTGCCGTTCGAGGCATCCGTCATCTCGTCGCACCCACGCGTGGACGCGACGCGATCCAGCGTCGCGCTGCGTCTCGGGCCGCTCGTCTACGCGATCGAGCAGGCCGACCAGCCGGGGGTCGTGCTCGACGAGCTGCGAGTCGACCCGGCGGCGCCGATCACCGCCCACCATCGCCCTGAGCTGCTCGGGGGCGTCAACGTGCTCTCCGTTCCCGTCAGGGGTTCGGGCGGAGACCTCAGCGCGACCGCGATCCCGTATTTCGCGTGGGCGAACCGGGGGGTCGCCCCGATGCGCGTCTGGATACCGACGGCCTGACCGGGCCGCACGGCACGTCGAAGGAGCTATCAATGGAGATAAGCCGCCGACGACTGCTCGGCCTCGCAGGGGCAGGCGCAGCCGCGACCATCGCAGGCGTATTGAGCGGATGCTCGAGCACACTGCCCGAAGCGGATGTCGGTGCTGCCGGCTTCGGTTCGGGCGCCAAGGGCACCGTCAGCGTATGGTCCCGGTCCGCCACACAGACCGGCATGCAGACGATCATCGACCGCTTTCACAAGGCGCAGAGTGCGATCCGAGTCGAGCTGACGCCCGTGCTCGACGCCGAGTATGTGACCAAGCTCGCGACGGCGATCCGCGGTGGCGAGGTTCCCGATCTCGTCGACATGGACGACATCAACTCGAGCCTGTTCATCTACCGCGATACGTTCACCGAGCTGACCCACCTCGTCAACGCGCTGCCGTACCGCTCGCGCCTGTCGCCGGGGCATCTCAACCTCGCCTCGATCGGCGGCCGGATCTACGGCGTGCCGTTCCTCGCCGACAACTCGCTGCTCTGGCTCAATACGGAGCTGTTCGAAAAGGCGGGAGTCGACCCGGAGGCATCCACCCAATCGCTCGAGACGCTGCACGAGGCGCTCCCGAAGCTGACCTCGGCGAAAGACGGCATCTACGCCTGGTCGTTCCCCGGAAACGGGCAGGGCGCGCTCGCCTTCACCTTCCTGCCGCACATCTGGGCGCAGAAGGCCGACGTGTTCAAGGGCAAGATCGGCGCCCAGACCGGCTACGTCGCGGACAACCAGCCACTCAAAGAGACCCTCCAGTTCTTCCACACCATGTGGAGCAACAAGTGGGCGCCACCCAGCTGCTACTCCGACGCCGCGACGCACTGGGGCAGCGACTTCCTGGCCGGCAAGATCGCCATCTTCCCTGCCAACTACGCCACGGTCGTGACGCCCGCGCCGAAGAGCATGCTGCCGAAGCTCAAGCCGGTCGTCATTCCGGGCCCGGGCGGTGGCAGGGCATTCTTCGACGGCGGCGACAACCTCTGCATGCCGCGCGGTGCGAACAACCCGTCGGCGGCGTGGGAGTTCATGAAGTTCACGCTCGAGACCGCGCAGCAGCAGAGCATGCCCGCCGGCGGCTACACGCCGATCCGCAATGACGCCGACACGACATCGTTCCGCACGCAGTACCCCCTCGACACGACGCCGCTCGAGAACCTCGATCTCGGCTACGCGCCGCAGACCCTCGCATACAACGTGGCGATCAACCAGGCCGACGGACCGTTCCTCGCGATGTTCCGGAAGGCGGTCTTCGACGGCGACGTCGACGGAGCCCTCGATCAGGCCCAGACCAGCCTCGACCGGCTGCTGAAGGAGACGCAGGCATGACCACGCTCAGCACACGCCACGAGCCGACGCTTCACGCATCCGCTCGCCCCGCACGCAGCAGCGCGCCCAGGCCGCGCACACGCGCCGGGTCGCTCACCCACCCACGAGGCGTCGGCCTCGCGCTCGTTCTGCCCGCGGTCGCGTTCGTCACCGTGTTCGTGCTCGCACCGCTCGTCGTCGCGGTCTACATCTCGCTGACGGATTTCCCGCTCATCGGCAGCTACCGCTTCATCGGCATCGCGAACTACGTGTCGGCGCTCACCGACCCCGAGTTCCTGCACGCGCTGCTCTACACGCTGATCTATACGGCGATCGTGACGGTGCCGATCCTCGTGCTGGGTTATGTGCTCGCCGTGCTCGTGCGGCGTCGTCGGCGCGCCACCACGCTGTTGCGCACGCTGCTCTTCATTCCGTACGTCGTCGGACTCACGACCCTCAGCTTCTTCCTCGTGCTCGAGGCGCAGCCGGGGTCGGGTGCCGTGAACATCGTGCTGCACGCGCTCGGCATCACCGGTGGGCAGACCGCGTGGCTCGTGTCCGGGCCGCTCGCCACCGGTCTCATCTGCACGCTCGTCGTGTGGGCGGCGAGCGGGCTCACCATGGTGCTGCTGATGTCAGGCATGCAGGGCATTCCCGCCGACGTCTACGAGTCGGCCGCGATGGACGGCGCCACCTGGTGGCAGGCCGAACGGCGCATCACCATCCCGATGCTGCGGCGCACCATCATCCTGAGTCTCATCATCTCGGTGATCGGGTCGTTCCTCGCGTTCAACCAGTTCTTCATCCTGACGCAGGGCGGCCCGGGCACTGCGACGACGACAGCGGTGCTGCACATCTATAACAAGGCATTCGTGCAATTGCAGCTGGGCGCTGCGAGCGCCGAATCCGTTCTGCTCATCATCGTGATCGCGGTGATCACCGCGGTCCAGTTCTGGCTGCTGCGCGACAGCGATAGTGGCACCGGCACCGGCGCTCGCACCCCGCGAGCTGCGAGCGACAAGGGAGCACGCGCATGACCACCATCACCGTCTCGGGCCGGGAGGAATCCCGTGGCAAGGTCGCTCTCTACACCGCCGGGTTCGTCCTGTCCGTGATCGTCTTCACGGTGCCGCTGGTGTTCGCGCTGTTCCGCGCGTTCCAGCCCGCGACCGTGATCCAGACAGCGCCTAGTGCCGCGACGTTCTTTCACTTGACTGTGCATAATTTTGCGCACCTGGGCACAGAGGCACACCTCGGCGCGGCGATCCTCAACTCGGCGATCGTCGCGATCGTGACCGCGGCGCTCACCGCCGCGCTGTCGACCCTCGCAGGCTACGGCTTCGCGAAGTTCCGCTTCCGCATCTCGAACTGGCTCTTCGCTCTGATCATCGTGACGATGATGGTGCCGTTCCAGGCGATTCTGACGCCGCTGTACCTGCAGTTGAACAGCATGCATCTGACGAACAGCCGCATCGGGCTGATCCTCTTCTATACGACGGTCAACCTGCCGTTCGGCGTGTTCGTGATGCGCAATGCGTTCGAGTCCATTCCGGCTGAGCTCGAGGACTCCGGCTTCGTCGACGGTGCCGGCACGTTCCGGATGCTCGTCTCAGTGCTGCGGCCGCTCATCCTGCCCGGCTTCGCCACCGCGGCGCTCTACGCCTTCCTGGCCGCGTGGACCGAGTTCCTCGGCGCCCTCACGTTCCTCACCAACGCGAAGCTCTACACACTGCCCCTCGCGCTCGTGAACGTGCAGCAGGGCGCCTACGGGCAGATCGACTTCGGGCTGCTGGCCGCTGGCGCCGTCGTCGCGATGATCCCGTGCATCGTGCTGTACGCCGCCCTGCAGCGCTACTACGTGGCGGGCCTCGCGAGCGGGGCGGTCAAGGGGTGACGCGGGGCCGCGCAAGCTGCCCCGCGGTCCTGCGCGGGCGGCGTGAGCAGCCCTAGGCCGAGGTTCGCGAGACGCGGTAGTGCTCGACCGGCGACAGCTCGTGATGCTGACCGCCGGAGAGAACGAAGCCGTCGTCGGTCAGCGTGAGCTGACTCGCGTGGGCCGCGAGAGCGCGCCGTTTGCGATCGAGATCGATGGGGACCGCGATCGCAGCGTCGACATCGGATGCCTCGCCCTCGAGCACTTCGATGAACGGCACCCCGCGCCCCTCGGCCGCAGCCTTCGCGATGACGTGGGCCCACTTGTGGTCGGGGTGCCCATAGCCGCCGGTCTCGTCATAGCTCACGACAAGATCCGGCTTGAATCGTCTCGCCGCGGCGCTCGCATCACGAAGGGACCACGCGTGCTCCGAGAACCTGCCGCGTGGGGCGTCGGGCGCGGCGACAGCCCTGCCGTCTTCGCCCCAGGCCATACCCGAGTCGACGTAGCGGAAACCGGGCCCGCGGTAGTACTCGCGGGCGTTCACACCGCCGAGGAACGTGGGGGTGCCCGCACCCAGCTCGCGCAGGGCACGCGTCAGCTCGCCGACGCGGTAATCGGCGAGCTCGTCGGTGCCCTCGAGCCACTTGAGAGGCCCCGGCACGACCTCGCCGCGCTCGCCGCGGGTACCGGTCACGACGCGCACAGTGACCCCGGCATCCGTCAATCTGGCGATCAGCCCGCCTGTCCACAGCGACTCGTCATCGGGGTGCGCGTGGAAGAACAAGACGCGCCAGGCTCCGGCGAACAGGGTGGGAAGGCGGTGGCGGTTTCGGGTGCGTGACATCACCCCCACGCTCTCAGAGATCGGATGCGTCGCCAAGCGGGTTCGCCGTCACGGTGCGGCGCATGGTGGCGCGAGGCTGAGCCACGTCTCGCGCCAGCCTTCGTCCCAGAGCGCACGCTCGCCCTCGAGCGTCACTTCGGGCGCCGGCGTCGCGGGCGTCACGGGGTAGTCGGCCGCCGCGGCGGTCTCGAGGCGGTAGAGCGCATTGACGCAGCCGCGGTCCAACTCGGCCACGCCGTAGCCGAGCGAGCGGGCGCGTCCGAGGCGGTTCCGGTAGGCGGAATCGTTGAAGCCGTCGGGGAGTTCGAGTCGGGCCCCCCACGACGTCGCGACGACGCGATACCCGTCTCGTTGAAGCGACACCGCCCGCGGGTCGTCGTCTCATACTACTACGAAGTCGCCCATCCGACGATTCTGTCGGAATCGCTGCCAGATGGTAGTTATACTAGTTATACTTTGACAATGAAGACCGCGATCTCTGTCCCCGATGACGACTTCCAGCGGTTCGAGAGGGTCGCGGCACGCAACGGCATGAGCCGCTCCGAGTTCTACCGGCGCGCCGGAAGGAAGCTCGCTGATGAACTAGAAGGAAGCAGCGCGCTGACGGCTATCGCCGCTGCTGTGCTCGCGCACCACGGGCAGCCCTCGGAGGACGGCCTCTTCCTCGGCGAATCGCGGCGGATCATGGACACGGATTCAGACTGGTGATCAGTCGCGGCGACGTCGTGTGGGTCGACTTCGGGGAGCCACGCGGCTCGCAGCCCGCAAAGGTGCGCCCCGCCGTCGTGCTCCAGGAGGATTGGCTTCTCGCCACCGCCATCAACACGGTGCAGGTGATTCCGTTGACGTCGAATCTCGCGCTCGAGGCATTCCCCGGCAACGTGCTCGTTCCTGCTGTCGCTTCCGGCCTCGAGAGGGACTCCGTCGCTCTCGTGACGCAACTCGGCCCCGTCAGCCGTGCGGACCTGCAGCAATTCGCCGTCGGGCGCCTTCCGGGTCACCTGCTGAGCCAACTCGCGACCGGCGTGAGGCTGGTGACCGGCATCTGAGCTGAGGCGTGTGCCTAGGCTGACGGGGTGACGGATGCCGTGTCGATTCGCTCCGGGCGCCTGAAGGTCGCTGACGGCAACGAGCTGTACGTCGAGTCCGTCGGCGATCCGAGCGGCCCGGCCGTGCTGTGGTTGCACGGCGGGCCGGGAAGCGGCGCCGGCACTGCGTATCGCAAGCGGATCGACCCGGATCGCCAGCACGCGATCGCGTTCGACCAGCGCGGCTGCGGGCGCAGCACACCGCTGGTGACCGACCGTCTCGACCTGCTCGACTCGAACACGACTTCCGCGCAGATCGATGACATTGAGGCCGTCCGCGAGCACTTCGGGATCGAGCGCTGGATGGTGACCGGCGCATCGTGGGGCGCGACTCTCGCGCTCGCCTATGCGCAGGCCCACCCGGAGCGCGTGACCGCGATCGCGCTCCTCGCCGTGACCACCACCTCGCGAGCCGAGGTCGAGTGGATCACCGAGTCGATGGGCCGCGTCTTCCCCGAGGAATGGGACCGGTTCGCGGCAGCCGTCGCTAGAGACCCCGGCGAGCGGATCGTCGACGCGTACGCTCGCGCCCTGCGCGCCCCGGACCCTGCGGTACGCGCCGCGGCCGCCGCGGCATGGGGGCGCTGGGAGGACACGCACGTCTCGCTCGGGCCCGGCTGGGCGTCGGATCCGCGCTGGTACGACCCCCTGACCCGAGACGTGCTAGCGACGCTGGTGACGCACTATTGGTCGAACTCGGGCTTCGGCGGCGATGACATCATCAAACGGATGCCGCGCCTCGGCGGCATCCCCGGGGTGCTCGTGCACGGTCGGCGTGACATCTCCGGGCCCGCCGTCGTCGCGTACCGGCTGCACCAGGCGTGGCCCGGCAGCAGCCTGGTGATCACCGACGACGGTCATGGCGGCCCGGATGGCTGGGCCGCGATGCGGCGCGCGATCGCCGACTTCGCGGTGTAGCCGGGGTCAGCGCCGGCCGCCGCTACTTATTCGGGGGCGTCTCCCACGAGCTCGGCCGCGTAGGCGGCGGCCGCTCGGCCGTATCGAGGCAGGTGCGGTGCAAGCGCAGTCAAAGCGGTCGCGAGTGCCTCGTCGGCGCGACCCGCGCTGTGCAGGGCCAACGCGAGGAAGGCTGCTGGGGCGTCGCCGAGTTCGGGCGCTTCGAGGTCGGTGAGCAACTCGACGGCCGCCTCGTACTCGCCGAGATTGCGCAGCGTGCTCGCGAGCTGCAGAGTCACCTGGTGGGCCCTCTCGGGGTCGAGCCCTGCGGCGAGAGCGGAGCGGTATGGGCCGACGGCATCCGCCTCGAGTCCCAGTGCGTCGTGCACGCTGCCCCATTCGGCCAGCGCAGTCGCGTCTTCAGCGGGGCGTTCGCCGACGAGCGCACGCATTTCCGCACGCATCCGCTCAGGCTCGCTGTCATCGAAGGCCGCCCAGAACGCGTCGACCCGCCTCTGCCACTCGTCGAGCTCGCTCACGTCGCCACCGTACCGCCCGACTGATTCCTCTTCCGGTTCGGGCTCGGTGACTCGTGACCGGCCTGAGCCCGGCCGGCGTCAGAGGTCGAGGAAGTCACCGAGCCAGGTGCGAGCCGCCGCGAGGCACGCGGGCGTGACTTCGCCTGCGATGCCAGTGAGGCGATGGCGCGAGAGGGTGCGTGGCTGCTCGGTCATGATCCATGAAGGCATGTCGAGCCCGCTCGGGCCCTCGACTCGAACGCGGTTCGGCCAGTTGCGGTCGGTGGTGGTGATCGGCAATGCGATAAGAAGACTGGTCACCGCGTCGAGGTAACCATGGGACGCGATGACCAGCACGGGCCGGTGGCCGCCCTGCTCGCGGCCTCTCACGGGTTCGAGGGCAGCCCAGGCCACCGCGCCGGGCGCGAGTTCGAGGTCGGTCACGACGTCGAGTCGGTGAGCTCGGTGCGCTCCCACTCGGAGGCCTCGACACCATAGGCGCCGAGCAGGTCGTGAGGCGTCTTCGCGATGGCGAACTTCAGCGCCTCAAGTCGGCGGCGGCGATCTTCGGCGTCAGCCAGCCGAGCAAGGTGTGCCCCCAGCGTGAGGCCATCGCGGGACGCCTGTTCTTTCAGGCGGTCGCGCAGCTCGTCGCTCACCTTGATCGTGGTGGTCATACCAGAAGTATACCGAGGCATATTCGCGCTCCGCCAAGATAGAGGGCATGAGCGAGCGCGGCACCCTGCACCACATCGAACTGCGCGTGCGCGACCTCGACGGTGCGAGCGCTGGGTGGGGGTGGCTGCTCGGGCAGCTCGGGTACGAGCCGTATCAGGAATGGGGCGACGGCCGCAGCTGGCGGCTGGGCGCGACGTACTTGGTTATCGAGCGCGCGCCGATGGCAGGCGAACACGACAGACGGATGCCTGGCCTCAGCCACCTCGCGTTCCACGCAGGCACGCGCCGCCAGGTCGACGAGCTCTGGGAGGCCTCGCCGGCCCACGGGTGGTCGCACCTCTATGCAGACCGTCATCCGTGGGCCGGCGGAACCGAGCACTACGCCGCGTACCTTGAGAACGCTGAGCGGTTCAAGGTCGAGCTGGTCGCGGCTGAATCGCTCGACTAGAGCTTGTCGGGGTGGGAGCCGCGGCGGCCGCCCTCGCCCTGGTCGATCGCGGCCAGCGCGTCGAGTTCGGCATCGCTGAGCGTGAAGCCGAACAGGTCGAAGTTCTCGGCCATGCGCTCGCGTCGGCTCGACTTCGGGATCACGATGTTGCCCGTCTGCAGCTGCCACCGCAGGATCGCCTGCGCCGGCGTCACGCCGTGTGCCTTCGCGACCTCGCCGAGGGCCGGCGCCGTGGACAGCTCGCCGCCGCCGAGCGGGTACCACGACTCGGTCGCGATGCCGTGCTCCTCGTGGAACTTCTTCAGTTCGCGCTGCTGGAACTCGAGGTGCAGCTCGATCTGGTTGACAGCGGGCGTCACACCGGTCTCGCCGATGATCTGCTCGAGGTCCTGCAGACGGTAGTTCGAGACGCCGATCGACGTCGTGAGGCCTTCGCGCTGCAGCTCGATCAGGTCCTGCCACGCCGACAGCGCGGTGCCGAGGCGCGGCCGCGGCCAGTGGATGAGGTAGAGGTCGACGTGGTCGAAGCCGAGGAAGTCGAGGCTCTGGCGCAGGGTGTCGGCAGCGCTCGCCTCGCCGTTGTTGGGGAACTTCGTGGTGACGAAGATGTCGTCCCGCGCGATGCCGCTGGCGGCGATCGCCTGACCGACGCCTTCTTCGTTGTGATAGCCGGTCGCCGTGTCGATGTGCCGGTAGCCGACCTCGAGGGCGTCCGTGACGACGCCGGCGGTCAGCTCCGGCTCGACCCGGAAGACGCCGAAGCCGAGCTGCGGAATGGTTTTTCCGTCGTTGAGGGTGATCGTGGGCACGTTCGTCGAAGTCGAAGCCATGCTCTCAATCTAGGTCGAAACGATTCGATTGCGGAAGGCCCGGCGATACACGTCGACATGAAGCGCTGCGGTCGCCTCCCAGCTGCGGGCGCGAGCGTGGTCGACGGATGCGCGGGCCATCCGCGCGCGCAGGGCGGGAGCGCGAAGCATCCGTTCGATCGCACGGGCCCAGACATGCTCGTCGTGACCTTCCACGAGCACGCCGGTCAGGCCGTCGCGCACAGAGTCGACGAGGCCCGGCGCCGCGCTCGCGAGCACCGGCACGCCGCTCGCGGCCGCCTCGAGCGTGACGAGGCCGTAGGTCTCCGAACGGGAGGGCACGAGCACGAGCGCGCA
Organism: Gryllotalpicola reticulitermitis; assembly: GCF_042651345.1. Classification (NCBI taxonomy): domain Bacteria; kingdom Bacillati; phylum Actinomycetota; class Actinomycetes; order Micrococcales; family Microbacteriaceae; genus Gryllotalpicola; species Gryllotalpicola reticulitermitis. The sequence goes on along the minus strand of NZ_JBHSCN010000005.1, from coordinate 875,248 downwards.
GCGCCGCATCAGCTCCGCCAGCTCGTCGCGGGGAAGGGATCCGAGGAAGGTCACGTCGTCGACGAGCCCACGCGCGGCGACGAGCCGGTCGAGTCCCTCGCGGTAGCTCTGCCCGGCGGCCCCGCTCGCCTCGCCGGCGATGTAGAGCCGAGGACGGATGCCGGGGGCGAGTCGGCTGAGCGCGCGCACCGCGATGTCCTGCCCTTTGAGGGGTTGCACGCGGCCGACGACGAGCACCGAGATGCGCTCGCCGGCCGTGAGCGCCGGAGCCGCGGGCCGAAAGATCCGGGTGTCGACGCCCGGCTCGACGATCTCGACGCGCTCCGGCGACGCCCCGTACGCCGCGACGATCGCGTCGCGCTCGCTGCGGGTCGAGGCGATCACCGCGTCGGAGCGGGCGGAAAGCATCCGTTCGACATCGATGCGTTGCTGCGGCTCCGGGCTGTCCCCGGGCGCGAGTCGCGCGTTCTTCACCGCGGCGAGAGTGTGCAGGCTGAGTACGTGCGCGGCGCGCGTGTCGTGCGCGACGGCCAGCGCGGCGCGGCCGGAGAGCCAGTAGTGCGCATGCAGCACGTCGAAGCGCGGCAGCGCAGCCAGGGCTTGCGCGAAGGCATCCGTCACCCTCGGCAGTTCCTCCTTGGCGAGTGGCTCGGCCGGTCCCGCCTCGAGAAAGCGGACGCGCGCGCCCGAGTCGAGCGTGTCGACGCGACCGAGATCGTGATCGGATGTCGCGCGCGTCAGCACCTCGACGCCGTGCCCCGCCCGCGCCAGCTCGTCGGCCAGCGCTCGGACCACGACGTTAAGGCCGCCCGAGTCGCCCTGACCGGGCGCATCGAGCGGCGACGTGTGCAGCGCGACCAGACCGATTCGCAAGCGAAGCCTCCGTCCGGTATCCTATGAAGGTTGTTGTGGTCTGCCCACCGGCTCAGCCCGGTAGAGCGCACGACAGATGCACATACCCTCCTGCTGCAGAAAGACTGCAGCCGTTCGAGTCCAGAGGAGGTGGGTTAGTCATGCATCAGTACGAGTTGATGGTCATCCTCGATCCCGAGATCGATGAGCGCACCGTTGCTCCCAGCCTTGACAAGTTCCTCAACGTCGTTCGTAACGACAACGGAACGATCGACAAGGTCGATGTCTGGGGCCGCCGTCGTCTCTCCTACGAGATCAACAAGCGCGCCGAGGGCATCTACGCCGTCGTCGACTTCCACGCGAGCCCCGAGGCGACGGCCGAGCTCGACCGCCAGCTGAAGCTGTCCGAGGCCGTGCTGCGCACCAAGGTGCTGCGTGCGGAAGAGGCCGTGGCACGCGTCGCGAAGATCGAGGCTGCGAAGGCCGCCAAGGCTGCCAAGAAGCCCGCCGAGAAGGTCGGCGCCTAGTCCCATGGCCGGCGAGACCATCATCACTGTGGTCGGCAATCTGACGGCCGACCCCGAGCTGCGCTATACGCAGAACGGTCTGGCGGTCGCCAACTTCACCATCGCCTCCACCCCGCGCACGTTCGACCGAGCGAGCAACGAGTGGAAAGACGGTGAGGCTCTGTTCCTGCGCGCGAGCGTCTGGCGCGAGTTCGCCGAGCATGTGGCGGGTACGCTGACCAAGGGTTCGCGGGTCATCGCTCAGGGCCGGCTGCGGCAGCGTAACTACCAGGACCGCGACGGCAACAACCGCACGTCGATCGAGCTCGAGATCGACGAGATCGGCCCCAGCCTGCGCTACGCCACCGCGTCGATCACGCGGGCCCAGTCGTCGGGCGGCGGCCCTCGTGGTGGCGGCTCGAACTACGGCGGCGGCGGTAACAACGCTCCCGTCGAAGAGCCGTGGGCTCCTGCTGCGCCCGCCGACAACTCGTCGAACGACCCGTGGTCGACCCCGGGCGGCTACAGCGACGACACGCCCTTCTAAAACTCTCTTTTTCTACTAACAAGGAATCTTCATCATGGCTGGAAAGTCGAGCGGCGACCGCCGCAAGCCGATCCGCAAGGGCAAGGACGGCAAGAACGCCGCTCCCGCGAAGTCCGTGACCGTCGGTGTCATCGACTACAAGGACGTCGCAACCCTGCGGAAGTTCATCTCTGAGCGCGGCAAGATCCGCGCCCGCCGCATCACCGGCGTGTCGGTTCAAGAGCAGCGTCTCATCGCCAAGGCGATCAAGAACGCACGCGAGATGGCGCTGCTCCCCTACGCCGGCGCTGGCCGCTAAGGAGGCACGGAATGTCGAAGGTCATTCTCACCCACGAGGTCTCCGGCCTCGGTTCGGCTGGTGACGTCGTCGAGGTCAAGAACGGGTACGCCCGCAACTACCTCGTGCCCCAGGGCTTCGCCACCCCGTGGACCCGCGGCGGCCAGAAGCAGGTCGAGGCCATCAAGGCCGCCCGCGTCGCCCGCGAGCACGCGAGCATCGAAGAGGCGCAGGACCTGGCGCTGAAGCTGAAGGCGAACCCCGTCACGCTGGCCGTCAAGGCCGGCGCCGAGGGCCGCCTGTTCGGCTCGGTCAAGCCCGGCGACATCGCCGCTGCAGTCGAGGCCGCCGGCCTCGGTGCGGTCGACAAGCGCCGCGTCGAGATCGTCACGCCGATCAAGTCGACCGGCACGCACGAAGCGACCGTGAAGCTGCGTGACGACATCGTCGCCACGATCACGCTCAAGGTGGTTGCGAGCAGGTAACCGTTAGGTGCACACTGGCCGATAGCGGCGGGACGCCTCCCGCCGCTATCGCCATTTAATAGGGCTGTTTTCAACAGTGTTGTGCACAGGCAACAGGCCCGAAACACAAACCCTCGACCCGAACTCTAAACAAGTTTCTACACACAGGGTGGCGAATGTGAAACTGCTGGTCAAAGCCGTTTTACGGCAATGATGGATTTCTGAATCCACAGTTTTCCACAGGAACCGTCCACACGCTCCGCGGCGTTTCGCACTGTTCGTCCCCAGGGTTATCCACAAGCCGTGTTGAACCCGTCATCCGGCTTCCCTATCGTGGCGGGAGCCGCTTCGCGGTGGGGCAATGAAGCCGCCGCTCGGGGCGCCGCACAGTCAGTTCACCCCGATGTCGGTGGTCACCAGCAGGGTGGGGTCCGGGTAGTCCTGCGCCCGGTTTCGGAACATATGGAGGAGACGGCTTGTCGATCGCGCACCTGGAAGACCACCGCGATGACCGCAACGGCGGCCGTGGCGGCGACGCGGGGTCGTACCCCGGCGGGCGCACCCCGCCGTACGACGAGCTCGCCGAGCAGAGCACGCTCGGCGGCATGCTGCTGAGCAAAGACGCCGTCGCCGATGTGGTCGAGGTGGTTCGGGGCCGCGACTTCTACCTGCCGAAGCACGAGGTCATCTACGAGGCGGTCCTGCGCCTCTACTCGCACGGCGAGCCGACCGATGTCGTCGCAGTCACCGACGAGCTGATCAAGACCGGCGAGCTGCAGCGCGCCGGCGGCGTCGAGTACCTGCACACCCTCACGAGCGTGGTGCCGACCGCGGCCAACGCCGGCTTCTACGCCGAGATCGTCGCCGAGAAGGGCGTGCTCAGGAACCTCGTGACCGCCGGTGAGCGCATCGCGCACCTCGGCTACTCGGCGGAAGGCGAGGTCACCGATCTCGTGAACCGCGCGCAGGCCGAGGTCTACGACCTCACGAACACGAACGACAGCGAAGACTATGTCGCGCTGAACATCGCGATCGACGCCGCCAGCGACGAGATCGACGCCGCCAGCCACAAAGACGGAACGATGACCGGCGTGCCGACCGGGTTCGCCGATCTCGACGAACTCACGAACGGTCTGCACCCGGGTCAGATGATCGTGGTGGCCGCACGACCGGCGATGGGCAAGTCGACCCTCGCCCTCGACTTCGCGCGCAGTGCCGCGGTGAAGAACGAGATGCCGACGATCTTCTTCAGCCTCGAGATGGGGCGCGCCGAGATCGCGATGCGTCTGCTCTCCGCCGAGGGGTCGCTGCCCTTGCACGTGCTGCGCAAGGGGCGTCTCGAGCAGCAGGACTGGACGAAGCTGGCGTCGACCCGCGGGCGCATCAACGACGCACCGCTCTACATCGACGACAGCCCGAACATGACCCTCGTCGAGATCCGGGCCAAGTGCCGCCGGCTGAAGCAGCGCATCGGTCTCAAGATGGTCGTCATCGACTACCTGCAGCTCATGACGAGCGGCAAGCGCGTCGAGTCGCGCCAGCAGGAGGTCTCCGAGTTCTCACGTGCGCTCAAACTGCTCGCGAAGGAACTGCAGGTGCCGGTCATCGCCCTGTCGCAGCTCAACCGTGGTCCGGAGCAGCGCACCGACAAGCGCCCCGCGCTCTCCGACCTGCGCGAGTCGGGCTCGATCGAGCAAGACGCCGACATGGTGATCCTGCTGCACCGCGAAGACGTCTATGACAAAGACAGCCCGCGCGCGGGTGAGGCCGATCTGATCGTCGCGAAGCACCGCAACGGTCCGACCCGCGACGTCGCGGTCGCCTTCCAGGGCGCCTATTCGCGCTTCGCCGACATGGCCGCGATGTAGTGCTGCGGTGATGGCTGCGCGCGGCACCGGCTCCTTGGCAGGCATCCGCTCCACGCCACGAGCGGGTCGCCATCGTTTCGCTCGAAGACTACGAATCGCTGCCTGCGAGTATCACTACGGGTGACGGTTGATCCTCACGAAAACCGTCTGCCGTACTGGGCGCATATTCGAGTAACCCGATAGGCGTCGAGGGAGGTGATCCGCACCCCATCTGTGGGTACGCTCGAACCATGTCGCGTCCAGACCTGTTCGCAGACGTCAACGCCGTCCTCTTCGATCTGGACGGCGTCTTGACGCCCACCGCCGCGGTGCACATGCACGCGTGGGCGAACCTGTTCGACGAGTACTTCGCGAGGGTCGGCGCCGGGCGCTATCAGGAATCCGATTACTTCGCGCACATCGACGGCAAGCCGAGGTATGACGGCGTGCGCGACGAGCTCGCTGCGCACGGCATCACGCTGCCCGAAGGCGACCCGAGCGACGGCCCCGACGCTGAGACGGTGTGCGGCCTCGGGAATCGGAAGAATGCCGAGTTCAACCGGGTTCTCGCGAGCGAGGGCGTGCGGCCGTACCCCGGTTCGCTCGAGTTCCTCGCCGCTGTCGATGCGTCAGGCATCCGCTCTGCCGTTGTCTCCAGCTCGGCCAACGCGGTCGATGTGCTCGCCGCAGCCGGACTCGGCGACCGATTCGACACGGTCGTCGACGGCAAGGTCGCGCGGGCGCAGGGTCTGGCGGGCAAGCCGTCGCCCGCGACGTATGAGTACGGGGCGAAGCTCCTCGGCACGGATGCGGCGCACTCGGTGGTCGTCGAAGACGCCACCTCAGGCGTCGCGGCGGGCCGCGCGGGCGGCTTCGTCGTGGTCGGCGTCGATCGCGGCACGGGCCGCGACGCACTGTTGCGGGAGGGCGCCGACATCGTGGTCGGCGACCTCGCCGAATTGGTCGAGACCTGGCGCAGCATCCATCGACGTTAAGGGAGAGCAATGAGACGTTCCGCGACCGACCCCCTGGACCGTGACCGCTTCCCCATCGACGAGTGGGCGATCGTCGAGAGCGAGTTCTCGCAGCTCGATCTCGGGCGCACCGAGACGCTGTTCGCCGTCGGGAACGGCTACCTCGGCATGCGCGGAAACTACGAGGAGGCGCGCGAGGGCGCCATCCAGGGCAGCTATGTGAACGGATTCCACGAGACCTGGCCCATCAGGCACGCCGAGGACGCCTTCGGCTTCGCCCATGTGGGTCAGACGATCGTGAACGCGCCGGACGCGAAGGTGATCCGCGTGTACGTCGACGACGTGCCGTTCACGATCTCGGATGCCGAGCTGCTGTCGTACGAGCGGCGGCTCGACTTCGTCGAGGGCGTGCTGGTCCGCGAGCTCGAGTGGCGCACGCCGTCGGGGCGCCGGGTGCGGATCGCCTCGCGTCGTCTCGCGTCGTTCACGGACCGTCACCTCGCGGTCGTCGACTACGAGGTGACGGTGCTCGATGCGGATGCGTCGGTCGTGCTGTCGAGTCAGCTGATCAACCGGCAGGACCGCAAGGACGACTACGGCATCGGTGGCCCTGCCCTCAGCGACGCGGGGTTCGACCCCCGCAAGGCCGAGTCGTTCACCGAGCGCGTGCTGCAGCCGCGTTTGAAGCGCAACTCCGGCGGCCGCAGCCTGCTCGGCTACCGCTGCACCAACTCGCGCATGACGATCGCTGTGGCGGCCGACCACGTCATCGACACCGATAACGAGGTGACGCAGTCATACCTGCTTGAGGACGACATCGCGAAGCAGGAGTACCGGGTGCAGGCGCAGGCCGGCGTTCCCATCCGGCTCACGAAGTTCATCAGCTACCACACCTCGAGCGCGGTGCCGGTGCGTGAACTCGCCGACCGCTGCGACCGCACCCTCGATCGGGTCCGCGAGCGCGGGGTGCACCAGCTGTTCGAGGACCAGCGGGTCTGGCTCGACCAGTTCTGGCAGCGCAGCGACGTCGAGATCTTCGGCCGTCCGTCCGAACAGCAGGCTGTGCGGTGGAACCTGTTCCAGCTCGCGCAGGCGACCGCTCGCGCCGACGGGCTCGGCATTCCCGCGAAGGGCGTGACGGGCTCGGGCTACGGCGGCCACTACTTCTGGGACATGGAGATCTACGTCCTGCCGTTCCTGAGCTACACGTGTCCGACCGCGGCGCGCAACGCGCTGCGGTTCCGGCACGGGCTGCTCGACGACGCCCGGTCTCGCGCGAACGAGCTGAGCCAGCGCGGCGCGCTGTTCCCGTGGCGCACGATCAACGGGCAGGAGTCGTCGGCGTATTACGCCGCAGGCACGGCGCAGTATCACATCGACGCCGACATCGCCTTCGCGCTGGCGCAGTACGTGAACGCGACCGGCGACGACGCGTTCCTCGACTCAGAGGGCATCGACATCCTCGTCGAGACGGCGCGGATGTGGGCCGACCTCGGATTCTGGCGGTACAACGGCGGCGAGATCTTCCACATCCACGGCGTGACGGGGCCGGACGAGTACACGACCGTCGTGAACGACAACCTGTACACGAACGTCATGGCGAGGTCCAACCTGCGCCGTGCGGTCAGTGCGGTGCGCGCCGTGAAGGAGCACGACCCGAGTGCGTACCGCCGCGTCGTGACGCGCCTGGGTCTCGTCGACGACGAGGTGACCGAGTGGGCGCGTGCCGCCGAGGCGATGCACATTCCCTACGACGAGGCGCTCGGCATCAATCCGCAGGACGCGCAGTTCCTCGAGAAGGAGCTGTGGGATCTGCCGAACACGCCGGCCGACAAGCTGCCGCTGCTGCTGCACTACCACCCACTCGTGATCTACCGCTTCCAGGTGCTGAAGCAGGCTGATGTCGTGCTCGCGCTGGTGCTGCAGGGCGACGAGTTCTCGCAGGAGCAGAAACTCGCGGACTTCGAGTACTACGACCCGCTGACCACGGGCGACTCGACGCTCTCGGCGGTCGCGCAATCGATCATCGCCGCCGAGGTGGGCTACAGCCAGCTCGCGGTCGACTACTTCCTCGACGCCGCGTACGTCGACCTCGCCGATCTGCACCACAACGCCGTCGACGGCGCGCATGTCGCGTCGGCCGGCGGCGTGTGGACCTCGCTCGTGTGGGGCTTCGGGGGCCTTCGGGACTACCTGGGCAAGCTCTCGATGGACCCGCGCCTGCCGTCGCAGTGGGAAGGCATCCGGTATCGGCTCACCGTTCGCGGCAGCCGCCTGCGGGTCGAGCTGCGGCGCGAGAGCGTGCAGCTGCGGGTCGAGGAGGGCGAAAGCGTTCTGGTCAGCGTTCGCGGCGAGGAGTACGAGGTGCGGCGCGACGAGCCCGTGCTGATCCCGCTCGACGGTCAGGGGCCGATCCGCCACGGATCGCCGAGCACCAGCGCGATCAAGGGCGAACTGCGTCCCGACGGCTCGGTGATGACGGCGTCGATCCCGACGCTCGCGGCCGACGACCCGGCGCCGACCACCGGAACGATGCCGGTCGTCGTGCCGACGCAGGGGTCATAGCGGGCGCGCCTGACATCGCCCCGGGAGCGGCTCGCAGAAAAGGCACAAGAGGGCCGCACGTAGACTGAGAGACGATCCCCCCTGTCCTCGCGAAGAAGGTGTACGTGGCCGCTCGGTATTGGCTCGCCCAGCTGGTGCGTGCCGTGATCGCCTTCGCCGCAGGCTTCGTCATCACACTGAACCAGGACCACACCGCCGCCTTCGGCATCGCGATGTTCGCTCTGTTCGCGATCGTCAGCGGGCTCGCGGTCGGCGCGTTCTGGTTCGTGACGGATGCCGGAAAGCGATCGCTCTGGATCGTGCAGGGCGCGCTCGGCGTGGCCGCCGGCATCGTGACGCTGATCGTGCACACGGGCGCCCTCGGGGCGCTGCTCTACGGTGTCAGCGTCTGGGCGCTGCTCACGGGTGTGACGGAGCTGTTCGGCGGGTGGCGCGCGCGGCGCGGCGTGGTCGAAGCATCCGTTGTCGTCGCCGCCCGCGACCGCATGCTGGTCGGCGCTGCGACGGTCGTGCTCGCGATCCTCTACCTGATCATCCCCGCCGACAACCGGCTCGCCGTCGGTCTGTTCGGCGCCTACGCCATCGTCATCGGCGTCTACCTCGCGATCGGCGCGTTCTCCCTCAAGTGGGCGAACCCGACGCAGCAGGCCAGCGCCGCTGAGAACACGGAGTCCCACGCATGAGCGCCCGAAAGTCCCGCCCTTCTGCCGGCCGTAAGCCGTCGCGTCGCGAGGTGCTGCGCCCGGCCGAGCTGGTCGGCGGCTCGGCGATTCTCGCGGTGTTCGCGGGCCTGATCATGTGGATGGGATCGCGCTCGTGGATCGTCGCCGTGGTCGGGTGCGGTGTCGTGTTCATCATCGCGCTCGTGGTGACCGCGCTGTTCGTGCAGTCGATCAAGCCGACCGACGACGAGAAGGCCGATATCGCTGAGCAGGACGCACGGCACGGCGGCAGCCGCCCGGTCCTCATCGACCCGCCCGAGAAGCCGGCCGAGGGGCACGGCCCAGAGGGCCACTAGCGCCCCGTCCGTCTTCGAACGGTGCCTATCTGTGCCCGTTCGTCACGCCGCCCGTTCGTCACGCCGCTGTGCCCGAACGGCGCGTTGTTGTGCCCGAATGGCGCAACTGTGGCTGCTACACCGGGCACAGTTGCGCCAATCGGGCACAGTCACGCCGCCTGCGACGGGCGACGGGCGACGGGCGACGGGCGGCCGGCGACGGGCGAGGGGGCGCCGCGCGCTCAGCGGAGGTAGGCGAGCAGCGCCGGGGCCACGCCGATGTAGGTGGCCGGGGTGAGGGCCAGCAGGCGAGCCTTGGCCGCATCGCCGATGTCGAGTCCTGCGACGAACTCGGCCAGCTCGGCGGGGCCGACCCGGTGCCCGCGAGTGAGTTCCTTCAGCACGGCGTACGGATCCTCGATCGTCGAGCGCCCCGCGGTCACCTCGGCCCGGATGACAGTCTGGATCGCCTCGGCGAGCACTTCCCAGTTGCGGTCGAGGTCGGCGGTCAAAGCATCCGTATCGAGTGAGATCTCGCGCAGCCCGCGCTGAAGGTTGTCGAGCGCCAGCAGCGAGTGGCCGAACGCGACACCGATGTTGCGCTGGGTGGTCGAATCCGTCAGGTCGCGCTGCAGTCGCGTGGTTACGAGCGTCGCGGCGAGCGAGTCGAGGAGGGCGGACGAGATCTCGAGGTTCGCCTCAGCGTTCTCGAACCGGATCGGATTGATCTTGTGGGGCATCGTCGACGAACCGGTGGCACCGGCGACGGGAATCTGGCGGAAGTAGCCGAGTGAGATGTACGTCCAGATATCTGTCGCAAGGTTGTGCAGGATCCGGTTCGCGTGCGCGACCTTGCCGTACAGCTCGGCCTGCCAGTCGTGCGACTCGATCTGGGTGGTGAGCGGATTCCAGCTGAGCCCGAGCCCTTCGACGAATTCGCGGCTCACCGCGGGCCAGTCGGTGTCGGGATCGGCGACGAGGTGTGCCGCGAATGTGCCGGTCGCGCCGCTGAACTTGCCGAGATACTCGGATTGCTCGAGCTGCCCGATCACGCGCTCGAGGCGGTAGACGAACACCGCGAGCTCCTTGCCCATCGTGGTCGGCGTCGCCGGCTGCCCGTGGGTGCGGGACAGCATCGCGGCGCCCTTGTGCTCCTGCGCGAGCTCGCCCAGAGCGGCGACGACAGTGCGGAGCTTGGGCAGCCAGACCTGTTCGTGGGCTGCCTTCACGGTGAGCGCGTAGGACAGATTGTTGATGTCCTCGCTGGTGCAGGCGAAGTGGGTGAGCTCGGCGATCGCGGCGAGCCCCAGGCGGTCGAGCTCGGCGCGGATCAGATACTCGACGGCCTTCACGTCATGGCGGGTGGTCGCCTCGATCTCAGCGAGTGCCGAGATCTCGAGGTCGCCGAAGCCCGCTGCGAATGCGCGCAGCTGCTGCGTCTGCTCGGCGGTGAGCGGCATCGAGCCGAACATCGAGCGGCTGGTCAGGTAGATGAGCCACTCGACCTCGACGTGCACGCGCGCCCGGTTGAGCCCGGCCTCCGACAGGTGGTCGCCGAGCGCGGTGACCGCCGCACGGTAACGCCCGTCGAGGGGGCTGATCGGCTGGGGCGGAAGAGCGGGCAGCTGGTCGTTCATCTATTTGGTTCAGGTCCTTAGTGGCGGAATTCGTGTTTGAGCGCCGGTTCGAGCTGGCGCACGAGGCCGGCGCAGGCGCGCTCGACGAGATCGAGCACGACGTCGAACATGGCGTCGTCGGAGTAATAGGGGTCGGGCACGTCACGGTTGTCGCCGTGGTGCGGCATGAAGTCGAGCAGCATCGTGAGCTTGGCCCGGTCGTCAGCTGTCGTCGCCCAGTGGTCGAGGATGCGGCGATGGCTGCGGTCGAGCGCGACGACGAGGTCGAGGTCGGCGAACCACTCGGGGTCGAACTGCCGGGCGCGGTGCAGCTCGCCGTCGTAGCCGCGTCGGCGCATCGCCGAGACGGCCCGCGCATCGGCCGGCTCGCCGACGTGCCAGTCACCCGTTCCGGCGGAGCTTGAGCTCACGCGCCCCCCGACGCCGGCCTTGTCGGCGAGTTCGCGGAAGACGACCTCGGCCATCGGCGAGCGGCAGATGTTGCCGCTGCACACGAAGCACACCCGGAAGAGGTTGGGGGTGACCTCGTCGTCGGTGGTCGAGGCGAACGTCACCCGCCTATTCTGCCGCACCCCGCAAGGGATCTCGCCCTGCACAGGTGGCCGCTTTCCGCTGATGTGCACGGATGCTTCTCCGCTCGTCCCGCGGCTCGGTGAGCGCTGGCAGGCTTGCTCGCACCCACCCCGCGCCGGAGTGGATGACGATGTACGACGCTGCCGTGAGCGCACCTCAGCGAGAGCTCGATCGTGCGGCGACGCGCGCTCGCGTGCGCGCGCTGCGCGCGGAATGTCAGCTGATCGATGCGAGCCTGCCGAGCGTGGGACCGTGGCACGGCCCGGCGAACGCGATGTATCGCCTGCGTCTGGCGCGAGTTCGGTTGCGCCTCGGCGCCGCGCTCGCCGCGATCGAGGCGGCCGAGCTCGCGCTGTGAGCATGGAGGTATCGGGCGGCAGCTCGCTCGCGGTCACGACCGAGGCGCTGCTCGAAGCCGAGCGCGCGCTCGATCGCGCTGCCCGCCGGGCCGGGCAGGCACGTGAGTCCGCGGTCGCGACCGCCGCGTTCGTCGCCTCCGACGGCTGGCTCGCATCCATGTCGCCCGCCTCGTGGGCTCTGCGGGCGGCAGTTCATGAACTCGGCGAGCTCGCCGTCGATGCTGCGCGTCTGTCGATGGAGCTCCGCATCGCTGCCGAGGTCTACGGGGGTGCCGAGCGATTCGCGCTCGCCGAGCAGCGGTGGCTGGCCACTATGGCCGGCCCACGGGTGACCGTCCCCTTTGCGGCCGCAGTGCTCGCCGCGAGCAGCGCGCAGGCGGGCGGGCTCGCTCTGGACGATCCCCGGTTCGTCACGGCCCTGCGCGGAGTCGCCGACTCCGTCGACCTCGCAGCGCTCCTCGCCGTGGTGCAGGCGGTGCCGGGGCGTGCGCTCGAAGAGACTCCGGTGGGCGCGGTGCGCGAGGGCGACGCATCCGTGGCCGGCATCGCGCCGCCGCCGGGCGGATTCGGCGAACTGGCTGGGCGTATTCCGCCCGCCGTGCGTGGCGAGCCTCAGGTCCGTGTCGAGCGCTACCTGTCCGCGGAAGGTGACGCGCGCTGGGTCGTCTACGTAGCGGGCACGAGCGACTGGGGGATCGTGCCGGGTGACGAGCCGTGGGACGACACGTCCAACGTCGTCGGGCTGGCCGGGCGCTCCGCGGGTTCCACCCGAGCGACGGTCGCGGCCCTGCGCGAGGCCGGGTGGCGCCCCGGCGAGGCGGTGCTTCCGGTCGGCCACTCGCAGGGCGGCATCGTCGCCACTGCGCTCGCGGCCAGTGCGTTCGCGCCGGTGCCCATGCTGGTGACCTTCGGCTCGCCGACCGCCGGGGTCGCTGTGCCGCGGCGCACTCTCGACGTCGCCGTCGAGCATCGCGACGACCCCGTGCCAGCTCTCGGCGGCAGCGCGCGCCTCGATGACTCGCGCCTGCTGGTACGGGAGACGGCGCCGAAGGCGGGGCCTCGCGACGGACTCGCGTCGCATTCGATGCCCGGCTACGGTCTCACGGCGCAGGCGATGGATGCGTCGACCGACGAGCGCCTGGTCGCCGCGCGCGCCACGCTGGCGCAGTTCACCGGCGGCGGCCAGGCCGAGGTGACGATGTGGCGCGGTGAGCGCGAGCCGCGCGCTAAGCCCGCTGCGGGCGGGTGAGCGGCCGCACGAACAACCCGACGATCCAGCTGATGATGCCGAGCACAAGGGCGCCGAGCACGCCCCACCAGAACCCGTCCACCTGAAGCCCGAAGTGCAGCCAGTGCTCGCTGATCCAGTCGACGATGAGAAAGAGGATGCCGTTCACGATGAGCGAGAACAGCCCGAGCGTCAGCACATAGAGCGGGAAGGCGACGATGCGCAGCACCGTGCCGACGATGCCGTTGACCACGCCGAAGATCAGCGCGAGCACGATGTAGGTCCAGAACATCGGCCAGCCGCCCTCGTGATGCCAGGCGGTGACGTGGACCCCGGCGACGATGTAGGTCGTCAGCCACAGCGCGAAGGCGTTGATCAGCAGTTTCACGACGAAGCGCATGGCGAAAGTCTGGCAGGCGCGCCGCTACCTTTGAAGGGTGTCCGAGAATGTGAAGCTGCGGCCCGAGATCGCCGCGCTCGCCGCGTACTCGCAGGGGCGGTCCCCTTCGCCCGACGGATTCAAGCTGTCGAGCAACGAGAATCCGTACCCGGCTCTGCCCGGTGTCCTCGAGGCGGCAGCGCGCCATGCCGAGATCAATCGCTACCCCGATGGCGCGGCGGTCGCCCTGCGCACCCGGCTCGCCGAGCGCTTCGGCGTCGTCGTCGACGAGGTCGTCGTCGGTGCGGGATCCTCCGCCCTGCTGCAGCAGTTGTTCCTCGCCGCGGCGGCCCCCGGCGACGAGATCGTCTACGCGCACCGTTCCTTCGAGGCGTACCCGGGGTTCGTCACCGTGGCGGGCGCCACGAGTGTGCAGGTGCCGCTGACCGCCGCCCTCGAGCACGACCTCGATGCGCTCGCGGGGGCGGTGACCGAGCGCACTCGCGTGGTCGTGGTCTGCTCGCCCAACAACCCCACGGGTCCCGCCGTGCGCGCCGCGGCATTCGAAGAGTTCATGACCCGCGTGCCGGCCGACGTGCTCGTGATCCTCGACGAGGCCTATCGCGAGTTCGTGACCGATTCGGGCGCCGTCGACGGCGAGCACTACCTCGGTCGCTATCCGAATCTCGTGATCACGCGCACCTTCTCGAAGGCGTACGGGCTGGCCGGCCTGCGCGTCGGCTACGCGATCGGTCCGGCGCGAATCCTCTCCGCCGCACGCGCGACGGCCATCCCGTTCGCGGTGACCGAGCTCGGGTTCGCCGCGGCACTCGCGAGTCTTGAGGAGCAGCATCAGCGGCAACTCGACGAGCGCGTGACCGAGATCGTGCGGCGTCGCGATCGCTTGCGCGGGCTGCTTCTCGAGCAGGGCTGGGCGGTCCCGGCCGCTCAAGGCAACTTTCTCTGGCTGCCGACCGGCGAGCAGACCCCCACTGCGACCGAGGCGTTCTTCGCGGCCGATATCGCCGTGCGACCGTTCGGGCTCGAGGGGATCCGCATCACGGTCGGCGAGCACGAGTCGATCGACCGGATCCTCGCCGTCACAGGGGCCTTGCCGCGATGAGGTCGTATCTGTGATACTGCTTTTGACAATCATTATCAATAAAACGTAGAGTTGCGGGGTGCCCGCATCTCGCTTTTTCGCGCCCTTCGCCGCTGTCGTCATCGCCGCTGTCGCGCTCACGGGCTGCTCGGCGGCGGAATCGGCTCCGAGCCCGGCGAAGACCGGCGTCATCCCGGTCGTCGCGTCGACCGATGTCTGGGGTTCGGTCGCGAGCGCGATCGGCGGCCGGCACGTCGCAGTGACCTCGATCATCGACGACCCCAACAAAGACCCGCACGACTATCAGGCCGACGCTCGCAACCAGCTCGCGATCTCGAAGGCGAGTGTCGTGATCGACAACGGCGGGGGGTACGACGACTTCGTCTCGACGATGGTGAGCGCCGCGCACACCCACCCGGCGGTACTCACCGCAGCCGAGCTCTCGGGCTACGACCAGCATCCGGCCAGCGGCGACTTCAACGAGCATCTCTGGTACGACTTCCCGACCGTGCAGAAAGTCGCGCAGGCGATGGCCGATGCCTTCGCGAAGGAAGATCCGAGTGACGCCGCGAGCTTCCGCAGCAACGCAGCCGCGTTCGATGCGAAGCTGCACACCCTCGAGGCCACCGAGGCGCGGCTCAAGTCGACGTATGCCGGAACCGACGTGACGATCACCGAACCCGTTCCGCTGTACATGCTCGACGCGATCGGACTCACCAACGTGACGCCGCAGAAGTTCAGCGAAGCGATCGAGAACGATACGGATGTCGCGCCCACGGTGCTGGAGCAGACCCTCGACCTCTATAAGAGCGGGAAGGTGAAGCTGATCGCCTACAACGAGCAGACCACGGGCGCGCAGACCGCACTCGTGCTGGCGGCGGCCAAGAAGAACGGCGTGGCCGTCGTGCCGGTGACCGAGACCCTGCCGGCCGGCACGAACTACATTGGGTGGATGACCGCGAACCTCGACGCGATCGCGAAGGCCCTCAAGTGAGCGCGCCCCTCGAGAGTCATGGCAGCCGCCCGGCGGGGGCGACCGCTGCCGACTCGGTGCTGAGCCTTCGCGATGCGACACTTCGGTTCGACGACCGCACCCTCTGGGGCGGGGTCGATCTTGAGGTGCAGCCGGGTGAGTTCATCGCCGTGCTCGGAGCAAATGGCTCGGGCAAGACGAGCCTGCTGCGGGTCATCCTCGGCCAGCAGCGACTCACCAGCGGTGAGGTTCTCGTGGCCGGCGAAGAGGTGTCGGCGGGAAATCCGCGCATCGGCTACGTGCCGCAGCAGAAGCTCGCCGACGAGGGCACGCCCCTGCGGGCCCGCGACCTGGTGGGCCTCGGCATCGACGGGCGCAGCTGGGGGTTCTGGCCCAGCCGCACCAAGCGGGCGCGCGTCGACCGGCTGCTCGCCGACGTCGGCGCTCTGGACTACGCCGACGTGCCCGTGGCGACCCTCTCCGGCGGCGAGCAGCAGCGGTTGCGGGTCGGCCAGGCACTGGCATCCGATCCCCGATTGCTGCTCGCTGACGAGCCGCTCGCCTCGCTCGATCTCAACAACCAGCGCGCGATCAGCGAGCTGATCGATCGCCATCGCCGCGAACGCCGCTTCGGTGTGCTGTTCGTGACCCACGACATCAACCCGGTGCTCGGCATGGTCGACCGGGTTCTCTATCTCGCCGGCGGCCGCTTCCGCATCGGCCCGCCCGATGAGGTGCTGCGCAGCGAGGTCCTGAGCGAGCTGTACGGCTCACCCGTCGATGTGATCCGCGCGCGTGGGCGCATCATCGTGGCGGGGACTCCCGATGGCGGCCACACGCCTCACGATGAGAGTCACGACGCCGGGCATGCCGCGGTGTGCGAGCACGACCCCGACACGGAAGCGGTGGTGCTGTGATGCATCTCGCAACCGACTTCTGGGGTCAGATCTTCGACTTCGCCGACTACGGCCAGCTGGTCGTGCTGCTGCGCAACTCGATCATCGCCGGTGCCGTCCTCGGTCTCATCGGCGGACTGATCGGCGTGTTCGTCATGACCCGCGACATGGCGTTCGCCGTGCACGGCATCAGCGAGCTGTCATTCGCGGGCGCCTCGGCCGGGCTTCTGCTCGGCGTCGGCGTCGTGCAGGGCTCGCTGGTCGGCTCGCTCGTTGCCGCGCTCCTCATCGGCGTTCTCGGCTCACGCGCGCGGGACCGGAACAGCATCACGGCCGTCATCATGCCGTTCGGTCTCGGTCTCGGCATTCTGTGCCTCGCCCTGTACCCCGGGCGCAGCGCGAACAAGTTCGGGCTGCTCACCGGTCAGATCGTCGCGATCGACAACCCGCAGCTGGGCTGGCTGATCGCGATCGCGATCGTCGTGGCCATCGGCCTCGCGATCGTGTGGCGGCCGCTCACCTTCGCATCCGTCGACGCCGACGTGGCCGCTGCGCGCGGGGTGCCGGTGCGGGCGCTGTCGATCGTGTTCATGCTGCTGCTGGGCCTGACGGTCGCCGTGTCCGTGCAGATCGTCGGTGCGCTGCTCGTGCTCTCGATCCTGGTGACGCCTGCCGCGGCCGCGCTCAAGCTCTCTGCGTCTCCGATCACGGTGCCGCTGCTCAGCGTGTGCTTCGGGGTCGTCTCGATGGTCGGCGGCATCCTGCTCGCGCTCGGCGGCTCGGTGCCGATCAGCCCGTACGTCACGACGATCTCGTTCGCGATCTACGTCGTGTGCCGCGTCATCGCGATGGTGCGTGTGCGGCGCGGAGTCTCTGGCCGACGGGTGGCGGAGCAGGCGGCTCTCGAAGGGGTGGCGGCATGACAGCTGTGAAGAGGAACACGTGGCAGCGCGAGGCTGTGCGCGCAGCTCTGTCCGAATGCGACGGATTCATCAGCGCACAGAGCCTGTTCTCGACGCTGCGCGACGGCGGGTCCCCCATCGGGCTCGCGACGGTGTACCGGGCGCTCGCGTCGCTCGCGGTCGAGGGTGACGCCGACTCGCTGCAGTCACCGGAGGGCGAGGCGCTCTACCGTGCGTGCACGACGATCGGTCACCATCACCACTTGATCTGCCGGAACTGCGGTCTCACCATCGAGATCGAGGCCGATGAGGTCGAAGAGTGGGCCCAGCGCGTAGCGAGCGCGAACGGATTCACCGAGCCCCAGCACGTCGTCGACGTCTTCGGCCTCTGCGCGGCCTGCTCCGCATAGTCACCGACCGGCGGGCGAAAGCGTCGGCTAGGTTCTTGCTATGCGCCGGCTACGACGAAGTGAAGGTTCGCCGTGACGGGGTTCATGGCCTTCCTCTCGATGCTCGGTCTTGCGGGGGCGTCTGCTCTGCTTGGGGCCGCCCTTGGCGGCGCGTTCGAGCGCACCGCCGACGGTGAGGCGCCTTCCGAGACCAGGGTCAAGGTCGGCTGGCATGTCGCGCGCATGCTGGTGCTCGGGGTCGGCTGCGGGCTCATGGTGTTTGGCACTGAGGGGCTGCGCGCACCGTGGCTCTGGTGCCTACTGCTGAGCGTGCCGCCGTTCGTGATCGGCGTAGCGCTTCGCATGCTCGTAGCCCGGTGGTTGTCGGCCGCTTCGTGACGACAGTGTCACTGATGTAGCTCCTACGGCCTGGCCTGAGCGCATGACGCTCAGGGAGAGTGCGGGGATGGCGCACGCCGGGAGTTCCCCGAACGGGTGACGCAGGGTGCCACCATGACGTGCTTTGATGATCGCGTGACCAACTGGGAGCACGGCCTTCCCCCGGCCGCGAACCGACGCATCGAGCATCAGCTGTCATCGCGGACTTCCAGCTCACTCTTCTCGGCGCCCGCCGCGGCGAGCGCCCGTGCGGCCAGCTTCGAGAGCGTCGGCGAAGTCTTCGGCTGCAGTGTCGTCGACATCTCGTTCAACGGCGGCGGTTGCGGCTGGTGGAGCACCGCGAGCCTCGGCATGCGGGGCCAGTCCCCGGTGCTGGTCTCAGGCCGGGGCAGCTACGCGAGCTTCACACCATACGTTCGCATGACAGAGGGCGCGTGGGAGACCGCGGTCGACCGCGCGTTGACGGAAGCCGCGTACCTCGGCGCCCACGGCGTCGTCGGCGTCTCGGTCACGCGCCGTCGTCTTGACGTCTCGGTGTGGGAGTACACGGCTGTCGGCACCGCCGTGCGCTCGACGGACCCGATCCTGCTGCCGTACCCGACCCGCAAGGGTGCGGTGTGGAGCACCTCCCTCGACGCGGAGCACACCGCATCCGCGATCCTCGCCGGATTCCGCCCCGAGAGGCACCTGATGGCGCTCTCGATCGCGACGAAGCACGAGGACTGGCTGATGCAGCAGCAGACCACGATGTTCGCGGGCAACGTCGAGATCGAGGGCATGACCGCCGTGCTCCAGGCCGCGCGGCAGGACGTGCGACGTCGTATCACCGACAAGGCGCTGCGTGACGGCCCGGGGCAGCTCATCGTCACCGACATGTGGGTGCAGGAGTTCGACACCGTCTGCTCGCAGGAGGAGAAGGACGTGCATGCCGAGGCCACCATCGTCGGAACGACGCTGGTCCCGCTCCCCGCGACGCACCGGCGTGCACCCGCCTCCGCGCTCACCGTCATCCCGCTCAGCTGAGCCCCGAAAGGACACCCTCGAAATGACCGATCCGACGTCCAGCGTCACCCTGCCGAGTGACGCGCGGGCGCGTCTCGCTGACGGCCGTCAGAACCTGTTCACGTCCGACCTTTCGGTCAACGAGTTCCTGCTCGTCCGGCAGGCCGGCTTCCGGCCGGTCGGCCTGGTGCTCGGCTCGAGCGTGTACCACGTGGGCATCCAGATCGGTAAATGGAGCCAGAACATGGAGCTCGACAAGCTCAGTCAGGCGATGTATCACGCCCGAGAGCTGGCGATGACCCGCATGGAAGCCGAGGCCGAGGCGCTCGGCGCCGACGGCGTCGTGGGGGTCCGCCTCGAGATCGAGTTCAAGGAGTACGGCAACGACCTCGCCGAGTTCGTGGCGGTCGGCACCGCAGTCGTGGCCGATGACGCCCCGCCGACCGGCACGTGGCGCAACGCCAAGGGGCTGCCCTTCACCTCCGACCTCTCGGGCCAGGATTTCTGGACGCTGATCCAGGCGGGCTACGCGCCACTGGGCCTCGTCATGGGCTCGTGCGTGTACCACATCGCTCACCGGGGCATGAAGTCCGGCATCAGCACGTGGGGCGCCAATACCGAGATCCCGCAGTTCACCGAGGCGCTCTACGACGCGCGCGAGCTCGCGATGGGTCGCATGCAGGCCGAGGCCGAGGCGCTGTCGGCTGAGGGGATCGTCGGCGTGCAGCTGCTCTCCCTTCCGCACCGCTGGGGCGGCCACACGACCGAGTTCTTCGCGATCGGCAGCGCGGTGCGTCCGCTGCGCGACGATCACGTGATCGCGACGCCGAGTCTCGTCCTGCCGCTCACCGACGGGTCGCGGTAGCCGCGCGATGACGGATCCGGCAGTGGGCGGGGTGAGCGCCGGCGACCCGGCGGTCGTCGCCGAACACATCGCCGAGACTGCGGCGCGCGTCGTGCCCGGTGATGCGCTGACCGTGACGCGTCGCCGATCGCTGTCGGACCGCATGAGCGGCCGGCCGGGGGCCATCGCCGAGCTGAAGCTGGCGAGCGCCGCGGAGACGTTGCGCCTCGCGCAGGAGCACGGCGCCTGGGTCGCCGAGACGGCGCGGGTCTCGGGCGGGGTGATCATCTCGCGGCGACGGATGCCTCTCGGCGAGTGGCTGGATGCCTTCGCCGGTCGTGTCGCAGCGATCGCGGCCGATGCCGCACAGGACCAGGGCGCGGCCGCCCGCGCGCTGCGGGCGCTCGGCGTCAGCACTGCCGCGAGCGGCGTTCGCGTTGGCGACGCCACGCTCGACTCGGAGCTGAGCGCGCTTCCCCTTCGTCTCCGCGGTCAGGTTCCCGAGGCCGCGGTCGGTGCGGTGCAGCGCATCGCCGACGCGATCCGCGAGGCCCTGCCGCGCGTCGCGCAGGGAACCGACGCCGACTTCACCCTTCGGCGCGCCGCGACGACCTATCTCCCCGACACCCTCAATGGCTTCCTCGCACTGCCCGAGGACTGGCGCGCGCAGCACCGGTTCGCGAACGGCTCGAGCGCTGCTGATGAGCTGATCGGGCAGTTGGGGGTGATCGAGACCGCGGTGGAAAGCATCCGTTCTGCTGCGCTCAACGACGACGCAGAGGCGCTGCGCGTCAACGGGCGATTCCTCGAGGACCGGTTCGGTGCCTCGAGTCTCGACCTCGGGTGATCCGCGCTCAGTCGCCCTGGTTCGACGGATCCTGAGCGTGAGAGCGCTCGAGGTACCCGCGGGCCCGCGTGACCTGGCCCTCGAGTGCGTCGACCGTCGCCGCCATGTTCGCGACGGACGCCGAACGGTACGAATCGACCGCGTCGATCGTGGCGAACACGCTGTCGAAGGCGCGCTGCAGCGTCTCGATCCCGATCGCCGGGGCCGCCGCCTGCTCGTGGATCGCGGCCGATTGCTGCTGCAGCCGCTCGGAGGTGCCCTCGATGAGGGCGTTGGTCGTGCGGTTCAGCGCGGTGATCTGATCGAGCACGAGCTTCTGATCGGCGAGCGCCTGAGCGACGACCACCGCGGTGCGCAGGGCCGCGATCGTGGTGGTGCGTGCGCGTTCGACGCCCTTGATGAGCTCGAGATTGTTCTTCCGGATCACGTCGAGGGCCAGATAGCCCTGAACGGCGACGGCGAGCTGCGTTGCGAGATCCTCGCGGCGCTGGCGGATCGGGAACAGCGCGTCTGAGGTGAGTGCGTCGGCCACCCGTTGATCGGTGGCGGCCGCGGCGCGGGCTGCGATGTTGTCGTCGAGCGCGCGGGCGAGAGTCGCGTATTCCGCGAGCTTGCCCATCGTGGCCCAGAGGTTCGAGCGCTCCTGGTCGATCGCGGCATTGTCCTTTCGCAGTGCATCCTGACCGGACAGCAGTGCGGTCAGGATGGCATCGAGATGCTTCTGCGCCGACTGGTAGCGCTGGAAGTAGTGCACCAGGTGGTTGCCGCCGGGCAGTATGGCGAGCCAGCGCTTGCCGCCGCTGAGGTCTGCGCGGCTCGGATCGAGGTCGGTGACGGTGGTGCGCAGGTCTTGCAGGGTCCGCACCACCTCGGCTTGCGCGGACCCGGATTCACCCCTCGATCGGGCCGCGGCGAGCGACGTCGACGGCCTGGCGAGCAGGGTGCTGGAGAGCTCCGACGAGGACCGGATCTCCTTTTCCCCCATGCGGGTCAGGTCGTCGACCTTGCGCTGGAAGTCGGGACTGCTCGGCGGGAGCGCGGCGAGTTCGGAGACGAACGAGCCGGCGCGTTCCTTCAGTGCGTTCTTGGCGTCGTCCGCGACCGGGACCAGGCCGAGGGCCTTGTCGTCTTCGACGCTCGGAACGGCCGCCGGCGGCGTCAGGACGAGCTCGGGCTCACTGCCCTCCGGCGGCGTCAAGGGGCTGTCAAGGTTGAGCTCGGACAATGGTCTCCTCCGCCTCCAGGCGCCGTGCGGTCGCGGCATCCGCCGTACTGATCGCCAGCGTAGGCCACTAGCGTGTCGCCTTCGATTTTGCCGCCGACACGCCGTCGGGTAGACTGGTCGTTTGTCTGGCTCGGACTCCTCGAGCCGGTTCGCACATTCCAAGCCCTTTTCGCCCGAAGAGCGGTACTGGTGTGTGCCGACAAGAGATCTTGGGATGCCTTTTGGCATCGGTAGTGATGGAGGAATCACATGGCAGCAGTGTGCCAAGTGACCGGCGCCGTTCCCGGCTTCGGTCACAGCATTTCGCACTCGCACCGACGCAACAAGCGCCGGTTCGACCCGAACGTTCAGAAGAAGACGTACTACGTGCCGTCGCTTCGCCGTAACGTCACCCTGAACGTCTCGGCCAAGGGCATCAAGGTCATCGACGTCCGCGGCATCGAGTCCGTCGTCAAGGACATCCTTGCCCGTGGGGAGAAGATCTAATGGCCAAGCAGCAGGACATTCGCCCGATCATCAAGCTCCGCTCGACGGCCGGCACCGGTTACACGTACGTGACCAAGAAGAACCGCCGCAACGACCCCGACCGTCTCGTGCTGAAGAAGTACGACCCGGTCATCCGCAAGCACGTCGAGTTCCGTGAGGAGCGCTAAGGAATATGGCTAAGAAGAGCAAGATCGCCCGCAACAAGCAGCGCGAGGTCGTCGTCGCCCGCTACGCCGCCAAGCGCGCCGAGCTGAAGAAGCAGCTCGTCAACCCGAACGCGACCGACGACGAGCGCGAGGCCGCTCGCGTCGGCCTGCAGAAGCTGCCGCGCAACGCGTCGCCGGTGCGCCTGCGCAACCGCGACCAGATCGACGGCCGCCCCCGCGGTGTCCTCGCCAAGTACGGCATCTCGCGTGTCCGCTTCCGCGACATGGCGCACAGCGGTGAGCTGCCCGGCATCACGAAGTCGAGCTGGTAAGCAGTTCTCGTCCGCAGGCCCCCTGGTTTCCAGGGGGCCTGCGTCGTGCCCGGCACCCGGCCGACCCGGGTGCCGCCGCCGCGGGCGCGCTACAGCTGCGGGACGGCGCGCCTCCCCTGGGCGTGGCGCAGTGCCGCAGCTGTAGCGCTAGGGGCGTCAGCCGGCGAAGCGGGCTGAGCGCTCGACCACCTGGCCGCCGGCGGCGGCGTCCCACGTGTAGACGCGCGTGCCCGTGATGAACACCTGCTCGGCGCGCGAGTTCACGTCGAGCGGGTCGCCCGACCAGATCACGAGGTCGCCGTCGAGACCCGGCGCGAGGGCGCCGACGCGCTCGTCGAGGCCGAGGAACCGCGCCGGGTTGATCGTGAGCGCCTCGATCGCGATGATCGGGTCGAGGCCCTCCTTCACAGCGAGCGACGCCTGGTGGATCAGGAAGTTGATCGGGACGACGGGGTGGTCCGTCGTGATCGCGACCCGCACGCCGGCCGCTGCGAGGCGGCCGAGGTTCGCGATCGCGCGGCGGCGCAGTTCGACCTTCGAACGCGAGGTGAACAGCGGGCCGAAGATCACGGGGATGTCGCGCTCGGCGAGCACGTCGGCGATCTCGGCGCCTTCCGTGCCGTGGTTGACGACGAGCCGGTATCCGAACTCGTCGGCGAGGCGGATCGCCGTTGCGATGTCGTCGGCGCGGTGGGTGTGCTGGTCCCAGGCGAGTTCGCCGTCGAGGACGCGGACGAGGGTCTCCTTCGTGAGGTCGCGCTCGAACGGGTCGCCCTTCTCGGCGGCGGCGTCACGCTTGGCGCGGTAGTTCTGCGCCTCGACGAACGCTTTGCGAATGACGGATGCCACACCGAGGCGCGTCGACGGCAGCTGCTTCTTGTCCCCGTAGACGCGCTTGGGGTTCTCGCCGAGCGCCGACTTCACCGAGACGGCATCCGTGATCACCTGCTCGTCGACGGTGCGACCGCCCCACGTCTTGATCGCGACGGTCTGCCCGCCGATCGGATTCCCGGAACCCGGCTTGATCACCGCACTCGTCACGCCGCCGATGAGAGCGTCACGGAATCCCTCGTCCTCGATGTTGATGCCGTCGATCGCGCGCAGTCCCGCGCCGTTGGGGTCGGTCATCTCGTTGGTGTCGTTGCCGGCCCAGCCTTCGGCCTCCTCGTGCACTCCGAGGTGACCGTGCGCCTCGATGAAACCGGGGTAGACGGATTTGCCGGCCGCGTCGACGACGGCGACGCCGTCCGGCACGGCGACGTCGGCGCCGAGGGCGCTGATGACCCCGTCGACGACGACGATCGTGCCGTTCTCGATCACCGGACCGGTGACGGGTACGAGGCGCGCGTTCGTGATGGCAACGCTTCCGCGTGCCGTGGAAATCGGATTCTGAGCTGCCTTAGACGTCATATGGCCATCCTTTCACCGCGGCAACACGCCGGAATTCCGCGTATTTCCGCGGTTCTCTGCTACTTTGGCCCTGGCCTGAGAGGCCACCACACGCGGTCCGCGCGAGCGACCGCTCGACTACAGAACACGCTGCTGACGCAGCAGTAGGTCCGAGGAGGACACCCTATGGCTGACAAGTCGCTGAACAAGACCGAACTCGTCGCTGCGATCGCCGGTGAGACCGGCCAGAGCCAGGCCGCCGTCGGTGGCGTCGTCGACGCGTTCTTCACCACGATCGCCAAGACCGTCGCAGACGGTGGCAAGGTCACCATTCCCGGCTGGCTCGCCGCCGAGAGCACCGACACCGCCGCCCGCACGGGCCGCAACCCGCAGACCGGCGCCGAGATCAAGATCCCGGCGGGCAAGCGCGTCAAGCTGACCGCCGGCTCGAAGCTGAAGGCTGCCGTCAAGTAAGACGCACCTACCGATGAGGCGCCCACCCGATGGTGGGCGCCTTTTTCGTCGGCGTCCCCGTGGCGCCCCTGCCGTCGCACAGCGCGGCAGAAGCACAGAATCGACGGCCTACGCTGGTTCGGTGAACCGAGTGCAGCGCGTCGCGGGGCCCATCGCTCTCGTCGCCGCCGCTCTCGTCGCGGTGGTCGCGTCGCTCGCATTCGGCGGCGGTAGCGCGCCGCTCGCGCTGAGCGACCCCGGTCCGGCGGTGCGCTGGGGCCTTCCGATCGCCAAGATGTTCGTCGACCTGTCGTCGGCGGGCACGATCGGCGCCCTGCTGCTCTCGCTGTTCGCGCTGAGCCCGAAGAAGCCCGAGTTCGACAAGGCGATCGATGTCGCCGCGGCATCCGCTGCCGTCATGACCATCGCCTCGGGTATCGTGACCGTCCTCTCGTTCAGCGACGCGACCGGCACGCCGCTTGCCGCGACGCAGGACTTCAGCAATCAGTTCATCCAGTTCATCAGTCAGATCGCGCTCGGCCAGGCGTGGCTGATCACGACGCTCGCCGCCGCCGTCGTCACGGTGCTGTGCTTCGCGGTTCGCAGCCAGGGCTGGCTCGTCCTGGTTGCGGTGCTCGCGGTCGGCTCGCTCGTGCCGATCGCGCTGCAGGGCCACGCGGCCGGTACGAGCGGACACAACCTCGCGATCTCCGCACTCGGGCTCCACATCGTGGCCGCCGCGGTCTGGATCGGCGGCCTGCTGACGCTCGTGCTCATCCGCAACTCCCTCGATCGCGAGCGCCTGCCGATCGTGCTGTCGCGCTATTCGAGCTTCGCGCTGATGTGCTTCGTGATCGTCGGCTTCAGCGGCTACCTGAGCGCGGAACTGCGGGTGGGCACCTGGTCAGCGCTGCTCACGCCCTACGGCGTGCTCGTCATCGGCAAGGCGACGGTGCTCGTGGTGCTCGGCCTGTTCGGCGTGCTGCAGCGCCGCTGGCTGATCGCCCGGCTGCAGACCTCAGCCGGCCGCGGTCCGTTCTGGCTGATGGTGACGGCCGAGTTGGCCTTCATGGGCCTCGCGTCCGGCATCGCGGCGGCGCTCGCCCGCACGGCAACGCCGGTGCAGCAGGTGCCGACCGGCACGACACCGGCCGAGATCCTGACCGGTCAGCCGCTGCCGCCCCCTGAGACGCTGTGGCGGCTGATCGTCGGCGCGAACGTCGACCCGATCTGGCTGCTCGTGTGCGTGTTCGGCCTCTTCTTCTACCTCGCGGGCGTCTGGCGCCTGCACCGGCGCGGCGACAAGTGGCCGATCGGCCGCACGCTGAGCTGGATCGGCGGCATGCTCGTTCTGGCATACATCACGAGCGGCGGTCTCGCGGTGTACGTCGACTACCTGTTCTCGGCGCACATGGCGATGCACATGGTGCTCACCATGCTGGTTCCGCTGCTGCTCGTGCCCGGCGCACCCGTCACGCTTGCGGCGCGGGCGATCAAGCGCAGAACGGATGGCTCGCGCGGTGGTCGCGAGTGGATCCTGCTCATCGTTCACAGCCGCTACGCGGGTGCGCTCGCGAACCCGTTCGTCGCGGCGGTGCTGTTCGCGGGCAGCCTCTGGGTGTTCTACTACTCGCCGCTGTTCCGCTGGTCGACCGAGAACCACATCGGTCACGAGTGGATGATCGCGCACTTCCTCGTCACGGGGTACCTGTTCGTGCAGTCGCTGATCGGCATCGACCCGGTGCCGTTCCGTCTCGCGTGGCCGTTCCGTCTCGTGCTGCTGCTCGGCACGATGGTGCTGCACGCGTTCTTCGGGCTCACGATCATGACGGCCTCCGGTCTCTTCCTGCCCGACTGGTTCGGCGCGATGGGCCGCACCTGGGGTGAGACGCCCATGCAGGACCAGTACCTCGCGGGCGGTATCGCCTGGAGCATCGGCGAGATTCCGACGCTCGCGCTGGCGATCATCGTGGCCGTGCAGTGGAGCCACAGCGACGCCCGCGAGACGAAGCGGAAGGACCGCGCATCCGATCGGACCGGCAACGCCGACATCGAGGAGTACAACGCGATGCTGCAGCGCATGGCCGACCGCGACGCCGCCCGTCACTAGGGCTCGTGCCGAATCCTCGTCTCGGTCGTGATCGGCATGCGCTCAGTGTGTCGGCGCCGCCGCGCCATAAACTCGCACGGTGGTAGCTCTCTCTCGCGAACAGCAGGCGGTGTTCGACCTGATCGAGAAGACGCGCGAGCACGTGTTCGTCACCGGCCGCGCCGGCACCGGGAAGTCGACGCTGCTGAACCACCTCGCGTGGAACACCGAGAAACAGCTGGTGATCTGCGCGCCGACGGGTGTCGCCGCGCTCAACGTGGGTGGTCAGACGATCCACTCGCTGTTCCGTCTGCCGATCGGCGTGATCGCCGACCACGCGATCGACCAGTCCGATGACCTGAAGAAGCTGCTCAACACCATCGACACGCTCGTCATCGACGAGGTGTCGATGGTGAACGCCGACCTGATGGACGCCATCGACCGCAGCCTGCGCCAGGCCCGCAAGCGGCAGACGCCGTTCGGCGGGGTGCAGGTGGTGCTGTTCGGCGACCCGTATCAGCTCGCTCCGGTGCCGGGCAGCGCCGAAGAGCGGCAGTACTTCACCGACACGTACCGTTCGATGTGGTTCTTCGATGCGCGGGTGTGGCAGGACGCCGAGCTGAAGATCGTCGAGTTGGTCGACGTGCATCGGCAGCACGAGTCCGAGTTCAAGTACATGCTGAACGCGGTGCGGCACGGCATGGTGACGAAGCAGATCGCCGACCGGCTGAACTCGGTCGGCGCGCGCCCCGCTCCGAGCGACGGGGCGATCACGCTCGCCAGCCGCAACGATTCGGTCAACCGCATCAACCAGGCTCAGCTGAAGCGCTTGAACGGCCGGCTGCAGACGGCGAAGGCCGAGATCTCGGGCGACTTCGGCGGCCGCAACTACCCAGCCGACGAGGCGCTCGAGCTGAAGGTCGGCGCTCAGGTGATGTTCCTGCGCAACGACACGCAGGGGCAGGGCGAGGTTCGGTGGGTCAACGGCTCGATCGGCACCGTGACGCGCATCACCGCCAACGTGCAGGTCGAGGTCGAAGGCGCACGCTACGAGGTGGAGCCCGTCACGTGGGAGCGCCACAAGTACAGCTACGACGCCGCGCAGAAGAAGCTCACGAAAGAGGTGGTCGCCGAGTTCACGCAGTTCCCGCTGCGTCTCGCGTGGGCGGTCACGATCCACAAGTCGCAGGGCAAGAGCTACGACCAGGCGATCGTCGACCTCGGATCGCGTGCGTTCAGCCCCGGTCAGACCTATGTTGCGCTCAGCCGCATCACGGCGCTCGAAGGCCTGTACCTGACGCGGCCACTGCGACCGGCCGACGTCTGGGTCGACAAGGACGTCGAGAGATTCATGCACGATCCGCGCTGAGCCGCCTCGGTCGCGAGGGCCGGTCCGCGCGGCCGGCCGTCGCAACATAGACTCGTTGCCGATCAGGGGGGTAAAAGGGGTGGTTGGTGTGAGTTCCGGGGGCGGCCGACGTCGTGGCATCCGGCGGGCGGTCGCGGTGCTTGCTGTGACGCTCACCGCGGCGCTGCTCGCGGGGTGCAGCACCACGAGCGATGCCCCCCACGTCACAGCGATCGGCGCCAAAACGGGCACGCGGATGCCTGCGGCCATCGCGAAGCAGCTGCAGGGGGTCCTCGACAACGCGGTGAAGATCTCGGGCGCCAGCGGCGGCATCGCAGGGGTGTGGGCGCCGTGGTCGGGAACCTGGACCGCAGCATCCGGCACGGCCTCGAAGGCGAAGGGGTCGGCATCCGTCACCACTCATTCGTCGTTCCGTATCGGTTCGATCACGAAGCCGGCCACCTGCACCGTGCTGCTCGACCTCGTCGCAGCGCACAAGGTGAAGCTGACCGACCGCGTCTCGAAGTACCTGCCCCGCATGGTCGGCGTGAACGACGTCACCCTCGGCGAGCTGTGCGACAACACCTCCGGGCTCGCCGACTACTGGGGCGCCCTGACCCCGCAGATCGTCACGAACCCCGGTCGATCGTGGGACCCGATCGAGCTCGTCAACACGGCGCTCGGCGAGTCCGCGCCGAAGGCGCCCGGGCATACGTGGAGCTACTCGAACGCCGGCTTCGTGCTGCTCGGCGTCGCGCTTCAGGCGGCGACGGGCGAGAACTGGCAGCACCTGTACGCGAAGTACGTGACCGACCGCCTGGGCATCAGCGCGACGACCACGCTGCCGACCGGAACGAGCCTGCCGTCACCGATGCTCCGGGGCTACGCCGCGGACCACGACATCGTGACCGGCGCCACCGAGTGCTCCACCACCGTCGATGACACGGCACTCTCGCCGTCGGCGCTGCAGACGGCCGGTGGCCTCGTCAGCACGCTGAACGACACGGCCTCGCTGATCCATGCGGTCGCGTCGGGCGCGCTGCTGCCGAAGGGCTACGCAGCCCAGCAGCAGCAGGCGCGCCGCATCTCCGGCTCGATGCCGTCGTGGGCGAAGTACGGGCTCGGCGTCGAGACGATGGGTCCCCTGGTCGGGCACGCAAGCGCCGTTCCGGGTTATTCGAGTGCCGCCTACAGCGACCCGACCACGGGCCTCACGGTCGTCGTGGTGGTCAACAACTCGACGCCCGGCGCGAACTTCGCGCGCCTCGTCGCTCTCGAGCTGGCGTCCATCGGCTCGAAGGCGCCGCCGTCGCAGGGAAAGAAGCTGCCGGCGCTGGCGCTGCCCTGGTCGCTGAGCCAGCTGGAGAGCGTGCTGCCCTACGAGACAGGCTGCAAGGCGAAGGCCGGCAAGCCGTCGAGCGGCGCCCTCGCCGAGATCGCCGCCATCGGCCCGAGGTATTAGCCCCGCTCGAGGTTCCGCAGGCGTCGAAGCGCGCTTGCTCTACCGCAGGCGTCGACGCCGCGATCGGGGTTGCGCCGCGAACATCGCGATGCCGACCACCACGACGATGAGTCCCAGCCCGAGCGACCACACGAGCTCGGGGTCGATCAGCGTCGTGTTCGGCATGGGCAGTGCGACCGGCGGTGCGACGGGCCGCTGGGAGGCTGCATGCGGCGTGACCTTCACCACGGTGGACGCGCGGCTCTGCCCCATGCCGTTGACGGCATATACCCGGTACGTGCGCTCGCTGCCGTTCTTGAGTCCCGTATCCGTCCACGAGACGGGGTTCTGACCGGGAACGAGCGGGGTGAACGCCGTCAGAAGCTTGCCGGTGCCATCGGTCACGGCGTAGAAGTCCGCGCCGGAGACCTCCGGCCACTTCAGCGTCGCGGCGCCGTCGCCGGGCACGCCCTGGACCTTCGTCGGCTGTGCGGGCGTCGCCACCGGCGCCGCGACGGCCTGGAGCGTTTCACTCGCCGAGCTGGTCGTGCCGCTCGCGGTGGTGATGGTCACGGTGACGCGATGGGCGCCGGGGGTGTCGAAGCTCGTCGTGTAGCGGGGCCTCACCGTCGTCGCGGTGTGTGCGAGCGCCGTGCCGGCGTCGACCGACCACTCGTAGCGCAGGATCGGGTCCGCCGGGTCGCTGAGCGATCCGCCGGCATTGAGTGTGGTCGGGGTGCCCACGGTCGCCGTGCCCGCGACGGTCAGCTCCGCCGTGGTCGGGGCGGACGGCGCGCCGAGCGGCAGCCCCAGCAGGCTCTTCAGCTGCTGCGCGGCATTCGCGGTGTCGCCGGCGCTCGAATACGCCGTGTGCTGAGTCAGGATGTTCGGGTTCGTCGCACCGTTCGCCGACACGATGTGCGCGAAGTCGCGCACGGGGTAGCTCTTGCCGCCGACGCTGCGTTCGTCCACGAGGCCGCAGATCGGGTCGCCGTTGTGGCAGTAGTCGAAGATGGCGGCGGTGCCGAAGGCTTTGGCCCAGTCGCTGCCTACGGGCCCGTTGGCTCCGATCGCGCTCGACGGCAGCAGACCGCTGTTCACGAGGTAACCGTCGAGATCGGGGTCGTAGCTGCCGTAGTCGTCGGCCTGATCGGATGCGTCGAAGTAGGTGTTCCCGAAGAACACCGCGGCGACCACGGCGGCCCGCGCGTTCGGCGTCGCCGCGAGCACCGCATCGACCATCGCCTGCGCACCCTGGGAGTAGCCGCCCACGATGACGCCGGTGTTCGGGCAGGCGCGGCTCACGCGCTCGAGTTCCGCCGTCGCGGCGTGCGCACCGAGGTCGACGGACTTCGTGTAGACGCTGAGGTCGCCGGTAGCGAGCGTCTCCCCGCTGACGACATCGATGCCCACCGCCGGGTAGGGCACTCCGTAGGGGGTGACGGTCTCGCCGTTCTGAGCGGCCGCCTGCGCGACGCGCTGGTACACGTCGTTCAGCTCGCCGCCCATGCCGAACGTCGGGTTCTTCGCGGTGTAACGCGTGCTCGCGCTGTACTCGTTGTCCTCGCCCGAGCCGCGCGCGCCGATGAATTCGAAGTCGGGGCAGGTGTTCCCGGCTGAAGGGGTCGGGGCGGTCTTCGGCGCAGGGACCGGGGTGGGTGGCGCGCTCGCCGCGGGGACATCGAGCGCGGGCGGGGTCGGAGCCGGGGTCGCGCCCGCGGCGCCTGCGACGGTCGGGCTCATGGCGGTCAGCGTGAGCCCGAGTAGTGCGGCCGTGGCCGCGACGGGCAGCCGCCGAATCCGCTTCCACGGTGCTGACATCCACCGTGCTGGCATCCACCGTGCTGACAACCGCCGTGCAGGCAGCAGTCGTGCTTGCAACTCTCGTCGTGCTCGCATGTGTCGAGCTCGCATCCGTCCGGCTCGCATTCGTTCTACGGTACGGCGGAGGGCTGAGGAGAGATGCAAAATCTTATGTGTCAATTCACGTTGACAAACTGTCAAGCTGGCCTGACAATTGAAACATGTCAATCGAAACTGACAGTGAGGCGCCGCTGAACCTGCGCCTGACCGAGACGGAGCCCGCGGTCGGCTTGCGCGCCGTCGGTGCGCTGCACCGCCTCGCCGAACGGGTCGAGGCCGCCCACGTGACCGCCGCGCGTCGCGCCGGCTGGTCGTGGGAACAGATCGGCGATGCGCTCGGCGTCACGCGGCAGTCCGTCCACGCGAAATATGGGAAGAAAGATGTTTGAACGCTTTGCACAGGCGGCGCGTGTCGCCGTCGACGACGCCCGTTACGAGGCCGCCCGCCGCGGTGACCGCCGCATCGGCACGGACCACCTGTTGATCAGCCTGCTGGAAGACGAATCGAATGCGACGGCGCTCGGCGTCGACGCGGGTGCCGCGCGGGCGGCCGCCGACGGGCTCGATCGCGCGGCCCTCGCCGCAGTCGGGGTCGATGCGGACGTGTTCGGCACGAGCGGGCGCCCGCCGGCCGGGCGCCACATGCCCCTCACCGCGGGTGCCAAGACATTCATGGGCGACACGCTCACCCAGGCCGCGGCCGAGAAGGCGCGATCCATCACGCCGCGGCACATGATGCTGGCGATTCTTGAACGGCACGAGCCCGACCCCGCCGCGGTTCTGCTCGGCGCGCTCGCGGTCGACGTGCCGGCGGCCCGGGAGCGCCTCGCCGACACGGCCGACGCCGGTCACGGCAAGTAGGCCGACGCCGTCCACAGGTGCATCGCGGCATAGCCGCGCCACGGCGACCACGCTCGGGCGATGGCGGATGCCTGCCTCGCGTTGCTCGCCCCCAGCGTCTTCTTCAGCACGAGGTCGTCGGGCACGAAGGTGTCCGGGTCTCCGAGGGCACGCAGGGTGATGTAGTCCGCCGTCCACGGGCCGATGCCGGGCAGCGCCAGCAGCGCGGCACGCGTGGCCGCCCGATCGGCGCCGGGCGTGACGTCGAGACCGTCTGCGAGCGCACTCGCGAGGCGGTGGAGCGCCGACGCGCGTGAGGAGGTGAGGCCGATTCCGCGCAGGGCCTCGAACCCGGCATCCGTCACCTGCTGTGCCGTCGGGAACGTGCGCAACCCGCCGTCACCGACGGGTGTGCCGAGCGCCGCGACGAGTCGG
Source organism: Gryllotalpicola reticulitermitis (assembly GCF_042651345.1). Classification (NCBI taxonomy): domain Bacteria; kingdom Bacillati; phylum Actinomycetota; class Actinomycetes; order Micrococcales; family Microbacteriaceae; genus Gryllotalpicola; species Gryllotalpicola reticulitermitis. The sequence goes on along the minus strand of NZ_JBHSCN010000005.1, from coordinate 842,642 downwards.
CCCGCGAACACGCGCGCCGCGCCCAGCGAGACCGCTTGCCCGATGACGGTGAGCAGGGCCGTGGCGCCACCGTCGATGGCCCCGGGCACCCGCAGGCCAGGGCGCCGGCCGACCAGGGGGCCGATGATCGGGTCGGCGCCGAGCGCGTCGATGATCAGCTGCGGGTCGGCGTCGAGATCGAGCCAGCGGCGCAGCGTCGAGACGATTCCGGTGAGATCGGCGATGTCGGCCGGCCGGATGCGCACCGTGATGTGGTCCTCTGCGCCGGCGGCCCAGTCGACGGTCGCCAGGGCCGGCCCGTGCGCGGCCGGCACCGGGGTCGTGAACGAGCCGTCGTCGATGAGGTCCATGCCGGGAACGGCATGCGCGGCTTGGAACGCGCGCATCGCGAGGCCGTCGTAGGGGGCGCGGTGGCGCAGGCGCAGCACGACGGTCGGGGCTGCGTCGGCAGTGGGAGCGTCGTCGCCGAGCTCGTCGGCAGCCGCCCGAGCGACCCGGCCCGCGCTCGGCACGGGCCGTCGGAAGCTCGACGGCGGCGCCCCGAACTCGGACAGCATCACATCGTTGAACTGGCGCACGCTGCCGAAGCCGGCCGCGAAAGCGATGTCGACGAGCGGCAATTCGGTCTGCTCGACGAGGGTGCGAGCCGTCTGCGCCCGGCGCGTGCGGTTGAGCTGCACGGGCGAGGCCCCCACTTCCGCGACGAGGACGCGGTGCAGGTGCCGCTCGCTCACCGCGAGGCGCCTGGCCAGCCCCGCGACGCCCAGCTCGTCGACCGCGCCGTCACGAATCGCGCGCACGGCCCGGGCGGCGAGGTCGCCGCTCGCGTCCCAGTGCCGGGAGCCCGGCAGCGAGTCGGGGCGGCAGCGTTTGCAGGCGCGAAACCCGGCGGCGACGGCCGCCGCGGCGCTCGGGAAGAACACGGCGTTGCGGCGCAGCGGCTTGCGCGCGGGGCACGAGGGCCGGCAGTAGATGCCGGTGGTCGTCACACCGAGGAAGAAGCGGCCGTCGAATCGCGGGTCCCGGCCAGAGGCCGCGCGATAGGCGGCGTCGGCATCGATCGCGGTCGGGGTCACGTCTCTATCCTGCGCGCGCCTGCTGCGAGCGCTCGCGGGAATCGGACTTTCTTTAGGGCCTCGATAGGCGCGTCAGTCACCGCGCGCCGCGACCGCCATGAGGTGCTCGAGGGCCGGTGGCAGCGCGGTTCCCGCAGCGTGGACGGCGCGCAGTTCGCGAATGAAACGCAGTTCGCGTACGCGGATCCGCACCAGTCGACCGGACGCGAGGTCGTCACGCACGGCGAGGATGCTGAGGATCGCCGCCCCCGCGCCGGACGCGACGGTGGTCCGGATCGCGGAGGTCGTCGGCAGCTCGACGAGTGGCGCCACGGGTGGGTACCCGGCCTCTGTCATGGCCTGCTCGGCGTTCAGCCGTGTGCCGGACCCCTGCTCGCGGGCGATCAGGGGCGTGGCGGCGAGTGTGCGCAGCGTCACCCGGGCCCGCTTTGCCCAGTCGTGGCCGGGGGCGGTGACGACCACGAGCTCGTCGCGGCCGATGGGGTGGGCCACGAGCTCCCCGATGTCCTGCGGCGACTCGATGAAGCCGAGCTGGTGGCTGCCGGACTCGACGAGATGGATGACCTCCGTGCTGTTGGTCGCCGTCACCGAGAGCGCACGCTCCGGTGACCCGGGTTCGTGGCGCATGCTGATCAGCCAGCGCGGAAGCAGGTACTCGACGATCGTGAGGCTGGATGCGACGGCGAGCGGCTCCGTGCGACCGCGGAGCGCCGCGACAGCCGCCTCGAACCGGTCGGCCGCCTCGACGACCTCGGACGCCCATTGCGCGGCGAGCACGCCGTCTGGCGTCAGAGTGGTCCCGCGGGCCTGGCGATGCAGCAGCGGGATGCCGATGCGCTGCTCCAGCTCCCGCAGTCGCGCCGAGGCCGCCTGCTGCGAGATCCCGGCCGCGCGGCTCGCACCCGAGATCGAGCCGCTCGCCGCGAGGGCTGAGAGCAGCCGCAGCGACACCAGGTCGGCGCGCGCTGCAGCTACAAGCTCTGCTTGTGCATCCACAAGTAGTTGACGCTACTCCGCCTGCGGATGCCCGGCGCACGCTGGTCAGGTGGTCATGATCAGGAAGCTCGCGCCGGGCCTCGCCCTCAGCGTCGGCATCGCGCTCGTCGCGACCGGGCTCGGCGCGCTCGTGCCGGTCGTCGGCGCGCCGGTCTTCGGGATCGTGATCGGTGCGATCGTCGCCGCGTTCCTGCGGTCGGGCGCGGTGACGGATGCCGGGGCCGGGTGGGCCGGGAAACGGGTGCTGCAGGCATCCGTCGTCGTTCTCGGCAGCGGCCTGTCCATCGGCCAGGTCGTGCACACCGGCTGGCAGTCGCTGCCCGTGATGCTCGGAACGCTTGCGGTCGCGCTTCTCGGTGCCTGGGCGATCGGTCGCGCCCTCGGGCTGACCGCCGACGTGCGCACGCTGATCGGTGTCGGCACCGGCATCTGCGGGGCTTCGGCGATCGCGGCGACGCAGTCGGTGATCCGCGCGAAGTCCGCCGACGTCGTGTACGCGATCGGCACGATCTTCACCTTCAACGTGATCGCCGTGCTGACGTTCCCGTTCATCGGCCGGGCCCTCGGCATGAGCGACCACTCCTTCGGCCTCTGGGCGGGGACGGCGATCAACGACACCTCGTCGGTCGTCGCCGCGTCATTCAGTTTCAGTGCGGCGGCAGGCTCTTACGGGATCGTCGTCAAGCTCACCCGCACGCTGATGATCATCCCCATCACGATCGCCATCGCGCTCTGGCGCCGTCGGCGCGCGCGTCTCGCGGTGCTCGCCGAAGCCGGCGCGGCATCCGGCGCTGCCTCCGACTCGACATCCGACTCGACATCCGGAACCGCGCCCGGCCCAGCGCCGGAGAGCGCCGCCCATGATCGCCTGCGCTGGACCGCCATCGTGCCCGCGTTCCTGATCTGGTTCGTCGTGGCGGTCATCGTGAACTCGCTCGGCGTGATCCCGGCGGCGTGGCATCCGTATCTCAGTCAGCTCGGCACGTTCATGATCACCGTCGCCCTCGTCGGCATCGGTCTCGGAACCCGCATCGCGGTGCTGCGTCAGGCCGGGTACCGGCCGCTCGCGTTGGGCGCGAGCCTCTGGGTGCTGGTCGCGCTCACCTCACTTGGGCTGCAGGGCCTCACCCACACGCTCTGACTTCGGCGAGTTGAGCGAACGGTCGACGAGCGCGAGCAGCGCGGCGGCACCGACGATCACGGCGATCGCGATGCCGAGCACGTGCAGGCCGCCGTCGGTCGGCGAGTGCGGGAATGCGAGGCCGATGGCCGCGGAGGACAGAATCGAGCCGAGATACACCGCGGTGCGCGAGAGGCCGGATGCCGTGCCGAGCTGCTCCCCCGGCGCCTGCCGGTACATCGCCTGCTGGTTGCTGACCGACGCGAGGCCCTGCGGCACGCCGAAGATCGCAGCGACGAGCAGCAGCATCCACAGCGGACTCGATGCGTGCAGGAAGATCAGGAGCACGCCGCCGATGAGTGGGATGGCCCCGGAGAGGACGAGCGGGAGCTTGAGGCGCCGGTTGTTGGCGACCATGACCGACGTGACTGCCGCGAGGACAGCGGTCGGCAGCTGCACGAAGCCCGCCTGGTCGGCCGAGTAGCCCGCCGAGCCCTGCACCCACTGGCTGAAGCCGTACATCATCGTGTACGCGCCGAAATAGATGAGCAGCATGCGCAGGTACGTGCGGCTCAGGGCGCCGTTGCGGCGCAGCATGCGGATGTCGATGAACGGATTCTCGTGCCGCAGCGACCACCAGAGAAGAGCCGCGGCGAGCGCCAGCGTCACCGGAATCAGCCACAGCATGTCGACGTGCAGGTCAAGCAGGAACACGAGGAGCGAGGCGAGCGTCGCGGCGAACAGCACGATGCCGATGGGGTCGATGTCGCGCAGGGTCGGCGCCGGGCCCGTTCGCGCCGGGCGATTCTTGTCGGAGGGCACCCACATCAGGGTCGTGATGAGCGCGATCGCGGCGAGCGGGATGTTGACGAGGAAGATCGACTGCCAGCCGAAAGCGCCGATGAGCACGCCGCCGAGAACCGGGCCGATCGCCGCGGTCGTCTGCCCGGCGATCGAGATGCCGGAGAGCAGCGACGGCGGCGTCTGCCGGTCGAGCCGGAGGCTCTGGTCGCGGATGAGGGCCATGCCCGACGGGTAGGCGGCCGAGGTGCCGATGCCGATCAGCACGCGGGCGACGAGAACGGCGCTGAAGTCATGCCAGATGTTCGGCAGCACCCCCGCGACGATGACGACGACCAGGCCGACGATGTAGACCTTCCGCGGGCCGAAGACATCGGCGAGCTTGCCCATGGTGGGCTGCGCGATGGCGCTCGCGAGATACAGCCCGGCGACGAGCCACACGACCACCGAGGTGGCGACGTGCAGATCGCGGCTGATCGGTACGAGGGCGACCGCGATCATGCTCGTGTTGATCGGGTTGAGCACCGGGCCGACCAGCACGGGCGTCGTGAAGCGCCAGGTGAACTTTCCGCCGGTCTGGGTGGTTTCGGTCGAGGTCACTGTGCGGCACCTTCCTCAGGCCGGGGGTCGATCTTCATCAGCGCGTCGAGGGCCCGCGCGACGAGATCGCGCTCGTCGTCGCTGAGCTGCGTGGTGAGCAGTTCCACGAGATCTCCGTGCCGTGTCGCGTCGGTCTGCATGACCGTCGCAGCGCCGGAATCCGTCAGTGCGAGGAGTTCGCGTCGCCCGTCGTTCGGGTCCTTCGATTTGGTGACCCAGCCGCGCTCGACCAGTTCGGCCACGACGGCACCCATCGACTGCGGCGTGATCTGCTCGCGGCGCGCGAGCTCGGCCGTCGTCAGGCGACCCTTGCGGCGCAGCCACGCGAGTGCGGCCTCGTGCCGTGGCGACAGCTCGCCGACGGGGCGGCCGCTGCGCATGGCGCGGCGCAGCCCGTCCATCATCTCGCCGATGCGGTCGGCGAGCTCGGCGGGGGTGGTCTTCGTGCTCACCCACTCACTATAGCAAGGAAACCTTGCAAGTTTGCCTGTTCATTACGCTCGCTCGCCGTGCCCGTAACGCCGAAAACGGAGTAGACGCTGCGCATTCGTGGAAATGCGCGCATCTACTCCGTTTTCGATGGAGCTTTGGGCGGAGCCCGGCCGCCTTAGGCCTGAAGGGCCGCCTCGAGCTCGAGCGTGATCGTGACCTCGCTGCCGATCAGCACGCCGCCGCCCTCGAGGGCGGAGTTGTAGGTGAGGCCCCAGTCCTCGCGGTTGATCTTCGTGGTCGCGGTGCCACCGGCCTTGTAGTTGCCGTACGGGTCGGTCTGGAAGCCGGCGAACTCGAAGTCGAAGGTGACGGGCTTGGTGACGCCCTTGATGGTCAGGTCGCCGTCGACCTTGAAGTCGTTGCCGGCGATGCGAACGCCGGTCGACACGAACTCGATGTACGGGTGCGTCGCGGCCTCGAAGAAGTCGCCCGTGCGCAGGTGGTTGTCGCGGTTCGCGTCGTTCGTGCTGACGGACGCGACCTCGGCCTTCGCGGTGACGGATGACTCGAGCGGGTTCTCTGCGGTGACGAACGTCGCCTCGAACTTCTCGAACTTGCCGCGCACCTTCGCGATCATGAGGTGGCGGACGCTGAAGGCGACCTCGCTGTGCGCGGTGTCGACGGTCCAGGTGCCGGCGCGGTACCCGGGGATGCTGATCGTGTCGGTCATGGTTCTCCTAGAGCTACGTCGCAGTGGGTCTCTCCCCTGCCGAACTCATGCAAGCGTATGCAATTGTTCTGTATTCCAGAAGATCGAACTAATTGATTAACTCAGTGTTACGCCGGGCGCCGCTAGGACCGGCACGCCGCCGCCCGCTCGACGAGCTCCTCGCGGTGCTCGAAGAACGGCTCGGCGGGCGTTCCGGTGCGCGGCTGCGAGTACACCTCGTTCTCGGGCACGCGCTCGCCGCGGGGGTCGACGAACGCGACGTGCACCTCGCTGTCATCGCCGTGCTCGCCGCCGTGGCGTCGCACGACGGTCGGCCCGAACTCCGACGCCATGTGCTTGTCGCCCCAGTCCTGCAGCGCGGCGAGCACGATCTTCAGGTCGCGGCCGCGCTGAGTGAGCACGTATTCGTCGCGCGGGCGCTCGCCCGGCGCCTGGTACGGCCGGCGCTCGAGCACCCCCGCGCGGACCAGCTGCGCGAGGCGATCGCTCAGCACGTCGGGCGCGATTCCGAGCAGCTGACGGAAGTCCGCGAACCGGGTGATGCCGTTGTGCGCCTCGCGCATGATGAGCAGGTTCCAGCGCGCACCGAGCACCTCGAGGCTGCGCGCGATGGTGCACGTCAAGTTGTAGCCGGCTTCGTCAGTCATCCGTCACTCCTCCATGACGGAGGCCCACGTCGGCGCATCCGTCACTCGATGTTCTACCCGTGCGCGGTTGCGCAGGACGAACGCCAGCGCCGCGGCGAGCGACGCGAGCGCGAAGATCGCGACGGTTCCGGCGCCGAGCTCGAGGGCCGCGCGCAGTCCGTTGTCCGTCGCGACGATGCCGAGCACGACCGCGATCGCGCCCTGCAGCACGTACGCGACGAGGTAGACGGCTGAGATGGTGCCCGCACGGTGGTGGGCCGGCGCGTTCTGCCCGATCAGCGCGAGGCCGCCAGCGAACATCATCGCGTAGGCGGCGCCGGCGACCAGCGTCGTGATGATGAACACGCCGAGCGATCCGCTGAAGTCGGACGCGAGCAGCAGCGCGAAGGCGAACAGCGTCGCGATACTGCCGATCGCAATGGTCGTCTGCGGGCGCACCGAGCGTGTCGCGATCGCGGTGATGCCGATGACGACGGACATGATCGCGATGATGACGCCGACCTCGAAGACGTTCGTGGTGTGGGTGACCTCTTCGGCGATCTGAGCGCCGAGCGCGAGGAAGACGGCTCCGAACATGTACGCGACGCTCACCGCGAGGGCGGCGACGGTGTAGAGAAAGCGGATGCCTGGCGCCACCGCGACTCCGCGCGGGCGCCACGGTCCGCGCGACTCGTCGCGGGTGTGCCGCGGCAGGAACCACACCGCTCCGCCGACGACCGCGATGGCCACGACGAGCACCCAGAAGTCGAGGTGCAGCGGGAACGGCGCGTACTGAATGAGCGCGCCGCCGACGAGGGTCGCGAGGGCCAGGCCGAGCGCGGTGCCCGCCGTGGTCACGGACCCTGCGGCGCGCTCGCGGCCCTTCGCGCTGAACTCGACCACCGCGGCGGATGCCGGGCTGAGCGCGAGGCCCACGCCGATGCCCATGAACACCCGGCCGACGAAGACGAGGCCGATGCCCGGCGCGACCGCGAACAGCAGCGCACCGACGAGCATGGCGGCCAGGCCGAGCAGGATGGCTGCGCGTCGCCCGATGTGGTCGGCGAGGTCGCCGAACAGGAGCAGCACGATGACGAGCGCGAGGGGGTAGACGGCGAAGACGGTCGTCGTGACGGCCGGCGTGACGTGCCAGTCGGCTTCGTAGAGCGGGTAGGTGGTGCTGGGTGCGCCGCTCGTCCATAGGGCGATGGCGGCGACGCCGGCGGCGGTCCAATACGAGGCTGCGCGGGGCAGAGTGCGTGCGATGCGGTTCATCGTCGTTCCCGTCGGGTTGGCGCTTCGCGTTTCGAAGCTAGATAGTCACCTCCAACTCAGGCACCTGGCTAGTTATTCCCTACCCAGCGTCGGGCAGTCCTCGACGTCAGGCCGCGCTCGATTGGGACACCGGCGCAGGCTCGATGTAGAAGTTGTCGCGGAACAGCCCCGTCGGGTCGAAGCGACCCTTGAGCTCGCGCAGGCGATCAAGGTGCGCGGGCGGGAACGCGCGGGCCACGACCTCGGGGCCGAGGTCGGTCTCGAAGCTGAGGTACATGCCCTCGAAGTGCGGTGCGAGCCGGCGCCACCATTCGTCGAGGCCCGACGAGCGGGTGCCGAATGCGGCGAGTGAGAAGTTCGCGTCGCGCCAGCCGTATGCGGTCGCGTCGCTGGGAACGTCGGCGACCGCGCCTCCGACCGCCCGCAGCTGGAAGAAGTAGCTCGCACCCGCCTCGAGCAGTGCGGCCGCGTCGGCCGCGAATTCGGGCGTCAGATGCGTGAGGAGCGCGGAGTGGCTGAGCGGCTCCCCCTGCGCCTGCTGCGCCCCCTCGTCGACGAACGCCGCCATGACCTGCTCGTACGTCGCTAGCGCGACGGACTGGTCGACGAGCGGCGCGATCTCCGCGAACGGCTGCAGCAGCTCGATGATGGTGTCCGGGTCGGCGCTGTCCACCGCGATCATCGCCTGGGCGAGCTGGCGGCTGCCGCGGCGGCCGCTCAGAATGACGCTTCCCGTGACGCGGCGATCGGATGCCTCGACCGTTGCGCCCCAGCGAGTGAGGAACCCGGCGGTGTCACTGGCGTCGAAGGCGAGCTGGGCGAATCCGAGCTGTTCGACCCGATCGGCGGTGAACTCGAACGAGACCGCGACGCCGAAGTTCGCGCCCGCGCCGCGCATCGCCCAGAACAGCTCGGGGTTCTCGTCTGCGCTCGCATGCACGAGCTCGCCGGTGGCGAGCACCACGTCGACTGAGAGCAGGTGGTCGATCGTCAGCCCGTGCTCGCGGGCGAACCAGCCGACGCCGCCCGCGGTGGCGAGGCCACCGACCCCGACCCCGCCGTAGTCGCCGCTCGTGAGCGCGAGCCCGTACGGTGTGAGGGCCCGCGCGACGTCGAGCCAGCGGGCGCCAGGGCCGATGCGCACGTGGCCGGAATCGGCGTCGAGCACCTCGATCTCGTTGAACGCGCCGACGTCGATGACGAGGCCGCCGTGGTTGAGCGAGCGACCCGAGAGCCCGTGGCCGGCGCTGAACACGCCGAGCGGCAGCTCGCGGTGGCGGGCGGCGAAGTGCACGGCATCCGCCACCTCGTCGTACGTCTGCGGGCGCAGCACGAGGCCCGGCGCGCCGCCGCGCAGGTACCCCGAGGTGTAGCGGGCGTAGCTCGCGTCACCGGGCTCGATCGCCCGCGACGTGAGTGAGGCGGGCAGGCCGTCGTAGTCGATGCCGGCCTTGCGCTTCGCGAGCGCGATCGAGGAGCGCACCCGCGCGGTCACCCCGGTTCCGCTGCGCGCACGCCCTGCGGTGACGCCTTCGCGTACTCGGGGCACGACTTCGCCGGCGATCTGCCGCAGCATGCCGGGGTCGTCGCCCATGAAGATGAAGGTGCTGATGCCGTCGTCGAGCGCGTAGCGCACGAGCTCGTCGGGCGTGGTCTGCGGGCCGACATTGAGCAGTCGTACGATCTCGCTCGGCTGACGCCCCGCCTTCGTCGCCGCCTCGTCGATCGTCTGGTTGCCGCGCTGGAGGTCACCCGGCTGCAGGTAGGGCAGGCTCGGCAGCCACCCGTCGCCCACGCGGCCGATCAGGCGCAGCATGCGCGGCTTGAGCGCCCCGAGCCAGATCGGGATGTCGTGCGCGGGCGCGGGGCCGCGCTTCGCCCCGTCGACGTGCCAGCGCTCGCCGTTGACGCGCAGCGGTCGGCGCTCGGCCGCGTCCCACACCCCGCGGATGATCTCGATCGCCTCGCCGAGCGCGTCGACACCCTGGCCAGGTGTCCAGGCGGGGCCGCCCATCGCGACGATCGCGTCCCAGAAGCCGCCGGCCCCGAGTCCGAGCTCGAACCGGCCGCGCGAGAGCAGGTCGAGGCTCGCAGCGCTGCGCGCGAGCACGGCCGGGGGCCGCAGCGGAGAGTTGAGCACGTTGCCGCTCAGGTGGATCCGCTCGGTGCGTGCGGCGACCCAGGTGAGCAGGGTCCACGTGTCATGGAATCCCGGCTGGTACGGGTGGTCCTGGAAGGTGACGAGATCGAAGCCGAGCTCCTCAGAGAGCACGGCCAGCTCGACCGGTCTCTGCGCCGGCGAGTTGGTCGGGGTGATGAACGTTCCGAAGCGAAGCGGGTGGCCGTAGTCGGGCATGGTGCAAGCATCCGTTGTCGATCCTGTCGCCGCAATCCGTGCATAAGTGACTTACGATAGGTAAGTGACTATCGAAGACCTGCGCACCGGGTGGGAACAGATCGATGACGATGAGTGCCGCCGCGCCGCCGGCAACGTCGAGCTGATCGGGCGCCGCTGGAGCAGCGCGATCATGCTCGGCATCGCGCGTGGCGCGAGCCGGTTCAGCGACATCCTCGCGTCGGTGACCGGCCTTTCCGATCGGATGCTCGCGCTGCGCCTCAAGGAGCTCGAGCGCGTCGGCCTCGTCGACCGCATCGTCGAGCCGACCACTCCGGTGACGGTGCGCTACGTGCTCACCGCTCGCGGCCGCGACCTGATGGCTGCCCTTCAGCCGCTCGTCCGGTACGGCCAGCGGTGGGAGGCGGCAGAATCGAAGCATGACTGACAACGAGCTCTCTGCGGCCGACGTCGCGCGCTACATCGACTTCACGCTGCTCAAGCCGGAGGCCACGCATGCCGACGTCGCAGCGCTGATCGCCGAGGCGATCGAGCTCGGCACCTACGCCGTGTGCGTCTCGCCGTCGATGCTGCCGGTCGAGGTGCCCCTCGAGGCCGATCTCAAGGTGGCGGTCGTGTGCGGCTTCCCGAGCGGGAAGCACTCGTCGACGGTGAAGGCGGTCGAGGCGGCGGAGGCGGTCAAGCACGGCGCCGATGAGATCGACATGGTGATCGACGTCGGTGCGGCGCGAGAGGGCGACTTCGCCTACATCGAGAACGACATCGCGACGGTGCGCGCCGCGGCACCGAACCCGGTCGTGCTCAAGGTCATCATCGAATCGGCTGCGCTCACCGACGAGCAGATCGTCGCCGTCTGCACCGCCGCGGTGCGCGCCGGCGCCGACTTCGTCAAGACGTCGACGGGCTTTCACCCGAGCGGCGGCGCGACCGAGCACGCGGTCCGGCTGATGCGCGACACCGTCGGCAGCGCTGTCGGGGTGAAGGCGTCCGGCGGGGTGCGCACCATCGAGCAGGCGCGCGCGATGATCGCGGCGGGAGCGACCCGGCTCGGCGTCTCGGGCGCGCGCGCCCTGCTCGCCGGCGCTGCGACGACGGGCGAGTCGGGCTACTAGGCCGCGCGGCTCAGTGCCGGCGCGGGCTTGCGCCGGCACGGCCTGACGCGGGCACGGCCTGGCGCTGGCGCCGACGCGGCTCAGCGCTGGCGCGGCCGAACGGATGCCGGCGCCACCGCCTTGCGGCGAACGTGCTCGTAGACGACCGAGGTGCGCACGTCGGCGAGCTCGGGGCGGCTCGTGAGCTTGTCGATCACGAACGCGTAGAGCGCGTCGTTGTCGGGCACGGCCACTTGGATGATGAAGTCCTGATCGCCGGAGGTCACGAACAGCCCGAGCGTCTCGGGGAGAGTGACGACCCAGTTCTGGAACGCTTCGATCACTTTGCGTGATGGCGGCCGGATGCGCACCGACACGAGCGCCTGCACCGGCCGCCCGATCTGCGCGAGGTCGAGATCGAGGCTTGCGCCGGTGATGACGCCCCGCTCGCGGAGCGCCCGAGTGCGCTCGAGCGCTGTCGTCGGCGCCACGCCGACGGACGCTGCGACGTCGCGATTCGTCGTCCGCGCGTCTCGCTGCAGAACGCCCAGAATCGCCGCATCAAGTTCATCGAGTTCGGCCACTCGTCGAGTTTATCCGTACGAAATTCGGGCGATTTGCGAGGAATCCGTCGATATGCCTCGCTTGATGCATGACTTCCCTCACAATCGGCTTCGATCCTGAGCTGTTCGACCCGACCGTCTCCACCCGTGAGGCGCACCTCAAGTGGGTGATCGTGGTCGACGACGCGCTGCCCGCGGGCCGCGCGGTCAACGCGGCCGTCTGCGTTGCGGCCGCGACGCAGGGCCGGGTCACCGGGCTGCTCGGGCCGGACGTCACGGATGCCTCGGGCAGCGCCCACCCGGGCCTGCCGTGGGCCGGCTGCGCGATCCTGGGGGCGCCGGGCCCGCGGATCACCGAGCTGCGGGCCAAGGCATCCGCTCGGGAAGAGGTCTTCGTCGCAGACATGCCCGCCGCCGCCCAGGCGACCCGCGTGTACGCCGACTATCGCGACGCGATCGAGGCCGCCGACACCGACCGCCACGAGTACCTCGCGCTGAGTCTCATCGGCCCGCGCAACCGCATCGACCGCCTCGTCGGCGGCTTGCCGTTGCTCGCCTGAGGGCGCCAAGTGCGCCGGGTGGACCCGGCTGCGCCCGGCGGACGACCGTTCGGCGCCGCTCAGTCCGGCTGGCGCACCTGGGCGCAGCGCTCCCGGTGAACCCCGAAGAAGGCGCAAGATAGTTAGCGTGAGTGAAGAATTTCGGCTGCGCTCGATCATCGTCCCCGCATACGGGCCCGCCACTCTCTTCGGACTCGCAGAAGGCGCGATCTTCCCCGTCATCGCGCTCAGCGCCATCGATCGCGGCGCGACCACGTCGATCGCCGCCCTCGTCGCGGCGCTGATCGGCATCGGGTCGATCGTCACGAACATCCCGTCGGGAATCCTCGCGACGCGGCTCGGCGAGCGCAACGCGATGCTGATCGCCTCGGTCATCACCGCCATCGGCCTCGCGTTCTGCCTCATCGACCTGGCCGACAAAGAGCTCTCGCTGCTCACCTACTCGTTCGGGGTGCTCCTCATCGGCGCGGCGAGCTCCGTCTACAACCTCGCGCGGCAGTCCTACCTGACCGAGATGGTGCCCCCGCACATGCGAGCCCGGGCGCTGTCGACGCTCGGCGGCACGATGCGCATCGGCGTCTTCGTCGGCCCGTTCATCGCCGCCGGCGCCATGCACTTCTGGGGCATCGACGGCGCGTACTACATCGCGCTCGTCGCGATCGCGGCCGCCGGCGTCATCGTCTACCGCTCGCCCGATCTCGAACTGAACGAATCGCGTCGCGCAGCTGCCGCCACGGTCACGACGACTGGAATCGTCAAGCAGTACTGGCGTCTGTTCCTGACGCTCGGCACCGGGGTGCTGCTGCTCTCGGCGATCCGCCAGACCCGCCAGATCGTCATTCCGCTGTGGGCCGCGCACCTCGGCCTCTCCCCGACGACATCGTCGATCATCTACGGTGTCGCGGGGGCGATCGACGCCCTCACCTTCTACCCGGCGGGCAAGGTGATGGACCACTACGGCCGGAAGTGGGTCGCCGTTCCATCGACCTTCGTGCTCGGCATCTCGTTCGCGCTGATGCCGCTCACCCACGGCGTCACGACGCTCGCGATCGCCGCGATGGTGATGGGCTTCGGCAACGGGATCGGCTCCGGCATCGTGATGACGCTCGGCGCCGACACGTCGCCGTCCGTCGGGCGGCCTACCTTCCTCGGCGTGTGGCGCGAGCTGGCGGATGCCGGCAGCGGCATCGGCCCTGTCATACTCTCCGCTGTCACCGCGCTCGCCGGTCTCGCGATGGGCATCGAGGTGAGCGCGCTCGTAGGGCTCGCCGCCGCGGGCGCCCTGTGGGTCTGGATTCCGAAGAACGCAGGGCGCACGCGCGCGGAGCCCGCGGAACGTATCTCAGTCAATGTGGATCGAGAGGGAACAGATGTTTAGCTTCGGTGGCGACTACAACCCCGAGCAATGGGCACCGGAAGTCTGGGACGACGACGTCAGGCTGATGCGCGGCGCGCACGTCACGACCGCGACCGTCGGCGTCTTCTCGTGGGCGAAGCTCGAGCCGGAACCGGGGCGCTTCGAGTTCGGCTGGCTCGACGCGGTGCTCGACAAGCTGCACGGTGCGGGCATCCGTGTCATTCTCGCGACGGCGACCGCCTCGCCGCCCGCGTGGCTCGCGAAGCAGCACCCCGAGTCGCTTCCCATCGCGGCCGACGGCACGCGCCTGGGTTTCGGCTCGCGCCAGCAGTACAGCCCGAGCTCCGCCGCCTACCGCGAGCACGCGCAGCGGCTCGTGCGCGAGCTGGCCGCGCGGTACGGCGCGCACCCCGCGCTCCAGGCGTGGCACATCAACAACGAATACGGATGCCACGTCGCTGAGTCCTTCGACGACGAATCCGTCGCCGCATTCCGCACGTGGCTTGCCGATCGCTACGGCACGATCGACGAGCTGAACCGCGCCTGGGGAACGGCGTTCTGGTCGCAGTCCTACGGGAGCTTCGACGAGATCGACGCGCCCCGCGCCGCGCCCACCTACCTGAACCCCACGCAGCTGCTCGACTGGCGGCGCTTCGGCAATCACGCGCTGCTCGAGCTGTTCCGGATGGAGAAGGCGATCGTCACCGAGCTCTCCCCCGGCGTGCCCGTCACGACGAATTTCATGGGCTTCTTCCCGATGCTCGACTACTGGACCTGGGCGGCCGAGCTCGACTTCATCAGCGACGACACCTACCCCGACCCCGAGGACCCCGACGCGCCCTCGCAATTCGCCGCCGAACGCGACCTGATGCGGTCGCTCGGGAGCGGACGCCCGTGGTTGCTCATGGAGCAGAGCCCGAGCGCCGTGAACTGGCGCGAGCGGAACGTCGTCAAGCCGGCCGGCCTGAACCGGATGTACTCAATGCAGTGCGTCGCCCGCGGAGCCGACGGCATCCTGTACTTCCAGTGGCGGCAGGCCGCTGCCGGCGCGGAGAAGTTCCACGCCGCGATGCTGCCGCACGCCGGCCCCGACACCCGCGTGCACCGCGAGGTGCAGGCGCTCGGCGCCGAGCTCGCCGAGCTCTCCACGGGCGCGCTGCCCGGGTCGCGCGTTCCGGCCGAGGTCGCGATCGTGTGGGACTGGGAGTCGCTCTGGGCGCTCGGGCAGAGCGCCGTGCCCGCCGCCACGGACTACCACGGGGTCATGCTCGCCTGGTACCGCGCGCTGCTGCGCCGAGGAGTCGTCGTCGACTTCGTGCGGCCCGGTGCGCCCCTCGACGCCTACGGCCTGGTCGTGGTCCCCGCGCTGCAGGTGGCCGCACCCGACGAACTCGACGCGCTCGCCGCCTACGCCGAGGCCGGTGGCCAGCTGGTCGTCGGGTACCAGACCGGCGTGCTCGACCGCGACCTGCACGCCTACCTGGGCGGATATCTCGGCGGCGAGAACTCAGCCCTGCAGCGCTCGCTCGGCCTCAGGATCGACGAGCTCGCACCGCTCGGGCAGCGCGCCACGACGACCACACTCGTCGGCGAGCTGGCGGGCACCGCCACCCAGTGGCAGGACTTCACCCGCGTCGACGACGCCGAGGTGCTCGCCCGGTTCGACGACGGTGCGGCCGCCGGCGCGGCGGCGATCACGCGGCGCGCGTCCCGTGGGGCCGAGGGCACATCCGACGGGGCCGGCGGCGCACCTGGACGCGGCGCCGCCTGGTACGTCGCGACGCTCCCCGAGCCGGAGCTGCTCGACGAGCTCCTCGACCGGCTTCTGATCGACGCCGAGATCGACACGCCGTTCGCCGAGCCGACGACGGGCGCCGAGACGACCGAGCGCGGCGGGGTTCGGTTCGTCATCAACCACCTCAACACGTCGCGCGAGCTGACCGTCGCGGGGCAGACGATCGAGCTGCCGCCGTTCGGCGTCGCGATGCTGAGCGCCGGCGGCGACGTCGTGCACGATTCGGCGCCCGATTCGGCCGCCGCTGCGGCGGCGGGTGCGTGAGCCCGCCGTGCAGGTTCTCAGCCGGTGCACCGGCTCGGTCGGAAGGATGATCGCATGTCTGTCGTGAAGATCAACGCCATCGAAGTGCCCGAGAACGCGGGCCCAGAACTCGAAGCACGCTTCGCTGCGCGCAAGCACGCCGTCGACTCCGCTGCGGGGTTCGAGGGCTTCCAGCTGCTGCGTCCCGTGTCGGGTGAGAGCCGTTACTTCGTCGTGACGACGTGGGACTCGGAAGAGTCGTTCCAGGCCTGGCGCGAGAACGGTGCTGCGGCCGCGCACGGCGGCGGCGAGGGCGGCCACGGTGCGCACGGTGCTCACGCCAGCGGCAAGCCGCCGGTCGCGACGGGCGCAAGCCTGCTGGAATTCGAGATCGTCGAGCTCTGAAAGGTCACGCATGCCCCTGATCACCGATGTTCGCGTCACGAGCTTCGCGCTCGCGGACTACGAGCGGCCGTATTGGAACGCGATCCTCACGACGCGGCATCGCGCCCTGACGTTCGTCGAGGTCGAGACGGATTCCGGTGAGACGGGGCTTGCGCTCGCCGAGGGGCGCACCGCGGCGTACGCCGGGCCGCTGCGCGAGCGGCTGCTGGGCCAGGACCCGCTCGATTCGGCGCGGCTCTGGCACCGCATGTTCACGGGGTGGCGCAAGCCCGTCGCGAAGGGCGACGCGATCGCAGCGATCGGTGGCGTCGACAATGCGCTCTGGGACCTGCGCGGCAAGCTGCTCGGGCTCCCGGTCTACCGTCTGCTCGGCGGCTTCCGCTCCCGGGTCCCGGTCTATGCCGCGGGCGGCTATTACGAAGAGGGGAAGGGCATCGACGGGCTCGTCGCCGAGCTGGAGCGGTTCGTCGCGGCCGGCTACAAGAACGTCAAGATGAAGATCGGTGGCGCGTCGTTCGCGGAGGATGTCGAGCGCGTCCACGCCGCGCGTGAGGCCGTCGGCGCCGACGTCGGGCTGATGATCGACGCCAACAACGCGTGGAACTCGGCGGAGGCGCTGCGCTTCATCCGCGCCGTCGAGGACTGCACCCCGATGTGGTTCGAGGAGCCGTGCTGGCCCGACGACCTCGCGGGCATGGCCGAGCTGCGGCGCGCCACGGCGGTGCCGATCGCGTCCGGCGAGATCGAGTACACACGGTGGGGCGCGCGCGACCTCATTGAGAGCGGGGCGGTCGACATCGTGCAGGCCGACCCGCAGACCGGTGGCGGCCTGACCGAGTGGGTGCGCATCGCGGCCCTCGCTTCGGCGCGTCATCTGCCGATGGCACCCCACGGCGACCAGTACGTGGGCGCGCACGCCGTGGCCGCGGTCGACAACGGCATGATCGTCGAGAGCTACGCCGGGCTGCGACCGTGGCAGGAGGACTACGTCACGACCCTGCCGGTGGTCGACGGCGAGCTGGTCCTACCCGACACACCCGGACTCGGCATCGAAGTCGACTGGGATCGCCTTCGTCAGGACGCAGAGCGCGTGGGCTGAGTCCCTGGGTGCGCCGCGACTGGGATCGCCTTCGTCACGACGCAGAGCGTGTGGGCTGAGCCCCTGGCGTCGCTCGACCCGCGCGCGCCGCGTACCACCACGCGCCGAAAGCGCCGACGGCGAGCACCGCCGCGAACGTTCCGACGGCCGGGATCACTCCGACCGCCGCGCCGAGAACCCCGAGCGTGACGCCGCCGCCGGCGCGCAGCCCCGAGGCGAACATTCCGTAGAGGCCGAGGGTGCGGCCGCGTTCGCCGGCCGGCGCCTCGAGCTGCACGACGCTCTGCGTGATCGACAGCGAGGCGATCTCGCCAAGTCCTGCGACGACGAGCGCGAGCAGCGCGAGCGCATAGCTGCCGGTCAGCGCGAAGGCGAGGGTCGCGGCGCCGAACACGGCCGTGGCGATGACCGCGGAGCGCAGACTCGGGCGCACCAGCCCGGTCGCTTCGAGCAGGAATCCGCCCGCCACCCCGCCGAACCCCATGGCGAACAGGAGCATGCCGTACGTCAGATCCCCCGACGAGCCCGCGCCCAGCCGATCGGCGAACACCGGCATCGACACCTGCAGCGCGTTGCCGATGGTGATCGCAGTGAGGCCCGAAATGATGATCATTGCGATGATCAGGTGATTCGAGCGGATGCTGCGCAGCACCCGCATCGTGTCCTTGAAGGTCACGCTCCGGCCGGACCGGGCCCCGCCGCTCGCACCGGCCAGCTCGGCGTCGCGCCGGTGCCCGGTGAACGAGGTGCGCATCATCAGGATCTGCATCGGCAGGTAGAGCAGCACGTTGACGAAGATGCCGGCCGTCGGGCCGAGGCCGACGAGCAGCGCGGAGCCGACCACCGGCCCGAACAGCAGGCCGAGGCTCTGGAACGTCGCGTTCAGCCGCACAGCGCTCGGCAGCTCGGAGCGGTCGACGAAATCGTGCAGCATCAGCTGTTCTGCCGGGCCCCAGATCGCCCCGGCCGTGCCGTGCAGCACGAGCAGCACGCAGGCTTCCCACACGTGCAGCGAGTGGGTGAGGAAGAGCACACCCCAGAGGGCGGAGACGAGCATGAACAGGCCCTGCGACGCCTGGATCAGCTTGCGGCAGTCGAAGCGCTCGGCGAGTGAGCCGGCCCACACCGAGAGCAGCAGGAACGGCAGCCAGTGGCTGATGACCTCAAAGCCGACGAGGGTCGCGGAGTGGAAGGTCTGCCACAGCACCCAGTACGTGATCACGTGCTCGGTGTTGTCGGCCATCATCGACAGGCCGGAGGTGAACAGGTACGGCCGTGAGTTCCTGTTGCGCAGTGCGGCGAAGCGCCGCGGCACGCCGGGTACCGAGATCGCTTCGCTCATTCGACCAGATTATCGGCGCCTTCTCAGCCGCCGATGCCGCCGGCCGTGCCTGAGATCTCGTCGAGGTCGCCGAGTTCGTCCGCGCTCAGCTCGAACCCGAACACGTCGAAGTTCTCCCGCTGGTGCTCGAGTGAGCGCGAGCGCGGGATCGGCAGGTTGCCCGACTGGATGTGCCAGCGCAGGATCACCTGGTTGGTCGTGACCCCGTGCGCGCCCGCGATGCGGGTCACGAGCGGATGCCTCGCCAGCTCGTCACTGAACTTCAGCGGACTGTAGCTCTCGGTCAGGATCCCGCGGGCGGCGTCAGCCTCGCGCGCGACACGGTTCGGGCGAGCGAGATCGACGGGCACCTGGTTCAGCGCCGGCGTGACGCCGCTCGCGTCGATGACGCGGTCGAGCTGCTCGCCGTCGAAGTTCGACACCCCGATCGAGCGCACGCGTCCCTGCTGCTGCAGCTCGACGAGCGTCTGCCAGGTCTCGACGTAGAGCCCGTCGTGCGGTTCCGGCCAGTGGATCAGCAGCAGGCCGAGCTTGTCGAGACCGAGGCGCTGCATGGACTTGTCGAACGCGGCGAGGGTGCGATCGCGGCCGTGATGCCCGTTCGGCACCTTGCTCGTGACGACCAGCTCGGCCGGGTCGATGCCCGATCGACGGATGCCCTCCCCGACGGCATCCTCGTTCTCGTAGCTGTACGCGGTGTCGATCAGGCGGTAGCCGAGGCCGATCGCCCCGGCGATCGAGTCCGCGCCGTGGGTGCCCACCAGCCCGTAGGTGCCGAGGCCGATCGCGGGAATGGTGGTGCCGTCGCCGAGCGTGAGTGTTGGGGTCGAGTCCGTCATGACTTGAGGCTAGGCAGGCGGGCGGCGAAGCATCCACCCCATTGCGCTTCGCAATCACAGCAGCACGCAAGGGGATGCGGATGTCGTAGGCCTGCGCGACACTTCCACCATGAGCGATTGGACAACTGAGGAACTCAGCGCGGTCACTGCGGCGGAAGAGGTCGAGGTCACGCCGGCCGACGCCGACGGTGCGCCCTTGCAGAGCGTGGTCATGTGGGCCGTGACGGTGGGCGACGAGGTGTTCGTGCGTTCCGTGCGCGGCACGAAGGCCCGCTGGTGGCGCCACGCGACTGCGTCGGCGCGTGGCACGTTCACGGCGGGCGACGTGACGCGCGAGGTCGCGTTCGAGCCGGTCGGCGAGGGGGCTCAGAACCAGGCCGTGACGGATGCGTATAACCAGAAGTACGCGGCGCAGCCCGATCAGTTCCGGCAGCCGATGGTCGAGGGCGCTTCGCTCGCGGCGACGCTGAGGGTCACCCCGGTCTGACTCGACGGTTCCGCAGCTGCGCAACTGGGAACCGTTCGCCCGTGAAGATTACCGACACGGGTGACCTCTGGTGGAAGACCGCGATCGTCTACTGCCTCGATGTGAAGACCTTCCTCGACTGGGACAGCGACGGGGTGGGGGACTTCCACGGGGTTGCGCAGCGCGTCGACTACCTGGCGAGCCTCGGCGTCACGTGCCTCTGGCTGATGCCGATCCACCCGGCGGGTCACTCCGACGACGGCTACGACATCGTCGACTACTACTCGGTCGACGGGCGCCTCGGGTCGCTCGGCGACTTCGTCGAGATGGTGCGGGTCGCGCGAGATCGCGGCATGCGGGTCATCCTCGACCTCGTGGTGCAGCACACCTCGGACGGGCATCCCTGGTTTCAGGATTCGCGCGCGAGCGTCGAATCGCCGTTCCGCGACTTCTACGTCTGGCGCACCGACAGCCCGCCCGAACGGCCGAGCGAGAACGCGTTCCCGGGCGCCGAGCAGGGCGTGTGGGCGCGCGACGATGCGACGGGCCACTACTACCGGCACCAGTTCTATTCGCACGAGCCCGACCTCAACCTGACGAATCCTGAGGTGCGTGACGAGATCGCGAAGCTCGCGGGCTTCTGGCTCGAGCTCGGCATCTCGGGGTTCCGCGTCGACGCCGTTCCGTTCCTGCTGAGCGGCGAGGACCCGA
The DNA here is from genome assembly GCF_042651345.1 of Gryllotalpicola reticulitermitis. NCBI lineage: Bacteria > Bacillati > Actinomycetota > Actinomycetes > Micrococcales > Microbacteriaceae > Gryllotalpicola > Gryllotalpicola reticulitermitis. Next base: position 822,159 of record NZ_JBHSCN010000005.1, on the reverse strand, counting down.
GTGAGGGCCACGAGGAGCTGCACGAATACCTGCGTGAACTGCGCGCGTTCCTCTCGCGGCGGAAGGGCGACTCGGTGCTGCTCGGCGAGGTCAACCTGCCGCGCGAGGACCAGATCGAGTACTTCGGCGGCGACGAGGCCAACGAGCTCACGATGCAGTTCGACTTCATCGGAATGCAGGCGTTGTATCTGGCTCTTGCGAGATCGGATTCCGGGCCGGTGCGCGAGGCCCTGCGCGGGCGCCCGAAGCTCGTCGCCGACAGCCAGTGGGCCAACTTCGTGCGTAACCACGACGAGCTGACCCTCGACAAGCTGAGCGACACGGAGCGGCAGGAGGTGTTCGACGCCTTCGGGCCGGAAGAGCGCATGCAGGCGTACGGGCGCGGGCTGCGCCGACGCCTGCCCCCGATGCTCGACGGCGATCAGCGTCGCATCCGTATGGTCTACAGCCTGCTCTTCGCGCTGCCCGGCACGCCGGTGCTGTTCTACGGCGAGGAGATCGGCCTCGGCGAGGATCTCGACGCCGACGGCCGCCTCGCCGTGCGCACGCCGATGCAGTGGAGTGCGGATGCGCCGAACGCCGGCTTCTCCGCGGCCGCGCCCGACCGGCTCGTCGCGAAAGTCGTCGAGGGGCGGTTCGGGCCCGAGAACGTGAACGTCGAGGCGCAGCGGCAGGACCCGGAGTCGCTGCTCAGCCATATCAACCACCTGGCGCACCGGTACCGCGAGTGCCCGGAGCTCGGGTGGGGCGACGCCGAGGTGCTCGATCTGGCGGAGTCCGGCGTGCTCGGGCTGCTCTACGACTGGGAAGACTCGGGCATGGTGACGCTGCACAACTTCACGGATGCTTCGACCACGGTGTCCCTGTCACTCGACGGGCTTCCGGAGGGAACGCTGCTCGTCGACCTGCTCGAGGGTGGCGACAGCGCCGTGTCGAGCGACGGCCACGCCGAGGTGCCGGTCGACGGATACGGGTACCGCTGGTTGAGGATCACACCGCCGGGGAGCCGGCGGCTGCGCTGAGCTCGGGGGCGGCGCCCGCGGCGGAGTCGGAGTCGGCGGCGAGCTCGAGCCACCACGTCGAGCCCTGGCCGATGCGGGTGAACCCCTGCGCGCGGTAGATCAGGGCGCCCTGCGGGCTCGTGCCGATGATCGCGGTCTTGGCGCCGGCCTCGCGGGCGGCCGCGACCACGGCGTGCAGGAGCCCTGCGCCGAGACCGGTGCGACGGAACGGCGGCCACACGTCGAGGTCGAAGATTCCGGCGTTCTCGCCGGACATGAACGACCACGCGTGGCCGGCGAGGACGCCGTCGACGCGTGCGGCGGCGTAGAAGGTGCGGTCGGGCTCGATCTGCGCCAGTTCGAGGAGGCGCCCGTAGCCGCCCTGCTCGTCGCTCACGTCGCCCGGGAGCGCGCCGAGGTGCACGCGAGGGTCGATCGACTGGGAAATCCGTTCAAGCGACGCGGTCATCCACCAGGGCGACCAGCCGCGCTCGAAGCCGAGTTCGGCGAGCGGTGAGGCATCCGTGTCGTTCTCGACCCAGCAGCCGACCAGCTCGTGCCCGTTCGCCCGTGCGCGTTCGACGCCGCGTTCGACTGCATCGAGCGGGATGGATCGCGGGAACATGAGGTTCTGCCCGTCGGGTCCGTCGGTCCAGTGCAGCGGGCCGTCGTCCCACACGGTGCCGCCGAGACGTTCGGCGCGCAATTGGAACCAGTCCGTCTGCACGCGTTCGCAGATCGCCAGCAGCTGTCCCCGATCAGCTTCCATTGCGGCATCGTAGGTTTCCTGCGTCGCGCGCCGCCAGGGGTTGCGGGTCGTAGCTTGCCGAGACGCTAGTCGTACCAAATGGAGCCGATGACGGGAATCGAACCCGCGCTGTCTGCTTGGGAAGCAGAAGTTCTGCCATTGAACTACATCGGCGTTGCCTTGAAAACACTGGGATCGCGGCCCGTGTCATCTCGGCGAATACGCAGTCGAGTACACGACCACGCTCCGTCCGGCGAGCCGGACGTTGCTTGCAATCATACGGGAGCGATTGGGGGGGCACGTGAGCGCGGCCCTCGAAACTGCTGGCTGGGCCAACCCATCACCTTCGGGTCCGTCGGAGTCGCCACCGCTGGTCGACTGAGCGGCGGTAAGGGGTCCGGAGTGGGCTGGTCGATCAGTGGCATCGTGCTCGGCGTCAGTGGTCTCGCACTGTACCTCTGGAACGTCTACCGCGCCCACACCATCGGCTTGGTCCAAAAAAGCACGCTGCCGGAGCGGTGGGGCGCGCTGCCTCCCAGGCCGATGGCGGCCTATGCGGCCCTGAACGCCCGGGCGATCAGGGCGGTCAGTGCTTCAACATCGCCCGTCCCCGGCGCCTGCTTCCGAATCAGTTCCGCGAGCTTTCGTGGCCACACGACGGCGACGCCGCGGGTTGCGAATGATCCGCCGATGAGCGGCCAGTCGGCCTCGACGAAGCAGAGGGCGCCGCGCACAGCAAGCTCGGGAAAGTGAGTCTGCAATATGTCGATCTGCCGGAGGACGCCATCGACAAGCTTCGTCTGATCGCGTCGGCCGACGACGAGCTTCTCGACTCGCGGTCGCAGGAGCCCACCCTCGACGCGTAGTTCAGGCCGGCCCGAGTACTTCTTCGCGTCGACGAGCCATACCGCACCGGCCGTTACAACGATGTGGTCGATGTTGGCGCGACGTCCGGGAATCCGCCGGTCATGCAACACGCGGATTCCTTCCGAAGCGATCTTCTCCAGCTCGGCCGCGACACGCAGCTCCCCGGCTGCACCGGTGCGTCAGGCATCCGTTGACTGGCGTTCGTCGCTGAGGGCGACGGCGATCTTCCCGAGTCGCCCGTTGCCCCACTTCTCGCGGATCTTGTCCTCGTCTTTAGCGAGGCGCCGCTCGTATTCACGTCGCGCAGATGCGCCGGCCGTGCCGTCGATGTAGGTCCTTGCTTCGGCCTCGTCGCTCACATAGGGAGTCAACCGTCCGCTGCAAGAGGGGTCACGCCCCCATTCGGGTAGCTGAGCGGCCGCGCCGGGCCTCGAGTGGCATGGGGCCCGGCGTGCTTCGCGGCCGTCCCGCGCGCCGGCCTGCATGCGCGCACGTCGCCTGTAGATAACCGTAGCTGTGTTCGACTGAATGTCGGTGGTCGCCCATAGCGTTTGGCTATGTCGATCAGCGAGATGCGCGAGTTGTTTCCGGGGCCCGACCCCGTGGCCAACGCGCGCGCGGGGTTTCTCGCCGAGGCGGGTCGACCGGGCATCCTCGAGCGGCTGCGCGAGACGGATGCCGAGATCGCCAGGCTGCAGGCCGAGCGGATTCGACTGTTGGGCCGTCTCGGCGAAGAAGCCTTGATGCAGGCCGAGCTCGACGCGGCGCGGAACCCTGACGACGACCCAGACCGGTGGGTGCGGCTGCAGTGGCGATCGGCAGCGATGGAGCTGGCCGCGGCCGCGAAGCTCGGGGCCGAGAGCGCGACACGGCAGCTGGCCGAAGCATGGACGCTCACAGAGAAGTGCGAGCCGACCTTGCAGGTGCTCGAGGCGGGTGAGATCTCGTTCGGCCACGCGCAGACGATCGCCCGGGAAGTCGCCGACCTCGACGCGTTTGCTGCGCTCGACGCGCAAGAGATCCTGCTGCCGCAGGCGCAGAAGTTCTCGGTCGGCCTGTTCGCGCGCAAGGCGCGGCAGCTGCTCGACCGCGGCGACCCTGACAAGCTCGCTGACCGGCACCGCCGCGCGTTTGCAGATCGGCACCTGAAAGTCGAGGGCGCGAGAGACGGCATGGCGTGGCTGACGGCATATCTCGATGCTGCCGATGCCGCGGTGATCGCCTCGGGGCTGCACAACGCAGCCGAAGACGCCCGGGCCGCGGGTGACGCCCGCACGCGGCGCCAGGTCGAGGCCGACCTCTTCGTCGACGTGCTCGCGGCTGGTCAGATCACCATCGGCCACGTCGCGGGGGCCACCCGTAGTGTGCGAGACCGGGCGCCGATCAGCGTCGAGGTGCTGATTCCCGCCGCCACTCTCGCTGGCGATGATGCGGCGCCCGCGTTGATTCCGGGTATCGGCATGATCGATCCGCGCAGAGCCCGTGAACTGGTGGCCCGGGCACCGAGTTTGAGACGCATCCTCACCGATCCCCTTGCCAGCACCGTCCTCGACTTCGACCGCAGGACCTATCGGGTACCCGCCGAGCTCAAGCGCGTGATCATGCGAAGAGACCTGCACTGTCGTGCCCCGGGCTGCACCCGGCCGATCATCGAAATCGACCACACCGTCGGGTTCGCCCGCGGCGGCACCACCAGCCGCGGCAATCTCGCTGGCCTGTGCCGCAATCACCACCACCTCAAGCACGAAGCAGGGTGGTCACTCGTGCAGCATGCCGACGGCGTGCTCGAGTGGACCAGTCCCACGAAGCGGCACTACCTCACCGAGCCCGGCCTCGTCCTCCCGGCCGAACCGCCGCCCGACGAGTGGGACCCGGCTCCCTTCGACCTTCCCGACGTCGACGACAGCGATGAAGCTGCCGACGACGATTGAGCAGCGCTCTGAGTCGTCTCTTAGAGCGCCGGCGTGCAGGCTGGGTATTGAGACGGCGATGGGAGGTGCTCGTGAAGGATCGGATTCTCGACCTGGTCTTCCTCGTCGGCGTGCTGTTCAAGGGCATCGACGGGGTGGGCGAGCTGCTCGGCGGCGCGATCCTGCTCTTCATCGGGCCGGCCCAGCTCAAGGGAATGGCCAACGCAGTCACTGCCCACGAGCTGTCGCAGGACCCCGACGACACGATCGCCAACTTCATCCGGCACGAAGCGGCGCACCTCGACAGCAACAGCGTGGTGTTCCTCGCGATCTACCTGTTGCTGCACGGCATTGTGAAACTTGCGATCGTCATCGCGCTTCTAGTCGGTTCGAAGCGGGTCTACCCGTGGGCGATCGCCGCCCTGATCGCCTTCGTGCTGTTCCAGCTGTACGAGCTCATCACCGCGCCGAGCATCGGCTTTGTCCTGCTCACGGTCTTCGACCTCGTCATCATCTGGCTGACGTGGCGCGAGTGGCGTCGCGATCGCGAGTTGCGAGACACGTGGCGCGGCACGGTCGACTGGGTGTTCCGGCGCCGAGTGGCGAGCTGAGCCGCAAACCAGTGATGCGGCATCCGAGATCGTTCACCCCCCGAACCATGTATAGTTCGGAGGGTGAACGACATCTTCGCTGCCGCCGACGCGGTCGCTCGCCTCTCGCGCATGCTTGAGCGCGCCGCGGCGCCGCTCAGTCTCGCCGACTTCCGCGTGCTCAGCTCGATCGAGGCCGGCGAGGTCCGCGCCAGTCGCCTCGCCCAGCGTCTCGCCGTCGGCAAGCCGGCGATCAGCGCCACGGTCGACTCGCTCGCGAAGCGCGGGCTGATCCTGCGCACCAAGTTCGAGGACGACCAGCGGGTGATCGCGCTCGCGCTCACCGAAGAGGGCGCCGCAGAATTCGCGCTCGCGAAAGAGCGCCTGGTGGCGCGGGTCAGCGCAGTGACGGATGCCACGCATGACCCCGCGGCGAGCATCCGCACTCTTGCTGAACTCGGTGAGGCCATCGAGCGGGTGCAAGCCGCCCGAGAGGCGGCAGCATCAGCAACAACAGCACCAGCAACAACAGCACCAGCACCAGCAACAGCACCAGCAACAGCAACCACGCCCTCAGCAGCAGGGGTGACTGCGTGAGCGCCGCCACGCCGCCGACGGGAGGCGCGCAGGGCCAGCGCACGCAAGCTCAGCGCAGCCAAGCCGAGCCCGCACAGATCAGCTGGACCCGTCGCCTGTGGTCATACGTGCTGCGGCATCGCGTCGGCCTGTTCACGGCGCTCGGCGCGGCCCTGCTCGGCAGCGGGTGCCAGGTGCTCACCCCCCTCGTCGCACGCCAGATCGTCGACCGGGTGATCGGTCAGCACGCAGGGAACCTCGTGGTCTGGCTCGTGATCCTGATCGTGCTCGCGGCGGCCAACTTCGGCTTCAGCTACCTGCGCCGCTACCGCGGCGGGAAGGTCGCGCTCGAGGTGCAGAACGACCTGCGCAACGACATGCACGATCACCTGCAGAAGATGGACTTCACGAACCTCGACCGCATGCCCACGGGCCAGCTCGTGGCGCGCGCGAGCTCCGATTCGAGCCTCGTGATGATGCTCCTCAACTTCCTGCCGATCGTGAGCGGCAACGTCGTGCTGCTCGTCATGTCACTCGTCGTGATGTTCGTGCTGTCGCCGCTGCTCGCGCTCGTCGGCCTCGCGATGATTCCGGCCCTGATCGCTGTGAGCTACCGCATGCGTTCGAAGGTGTTCCCCGCCACGTGGGACAGCCAGCAGCGCGAAGGCGAGCTCGTGCAGATCGTCGACGAGGACACCGGCGGCGTGCGCGTCGTGAAGGCGTTCGGCCAGGAGCGGCGTGAGCTCGAGCGGCTGACGGGCTCTGCCGTCAAGCTGTACGGCTCGCAGATGCGCGCGACGCGCATCCAGTCGCGGTTCCAGCCGCTGCTCGAGTCGATCCCGGCGTTCGGCCAGGTCGGCATCCTCGCACTGGGCGGCTGGCTCGCCCTCAACCACAACATCACGCTCGGCACCTTTCTCGCGTTCTCGACCTACGTCGCGCAGATGCTGGCGCCGGCCAGGCAGCTCGCGGGCATGATGGCGATCGCGCAGCAGGCGCGCGCCGGGGTCGAGCGCATCGCGCAGCTGCTCGACACGCCGCCCGCGATCGCCGACGCCGCCGACGCGACGGTGCTGCCGACGACGCGCGGTGCGATCGAGTTCGACGACGTGCACTTCGCCTACGGCGACGACCCCGAGCATGAGACCCTCACCGGCTTCAGCCTGAGGATCGGCGCCGGCGAGCGCGTGGCCGTCGTTGGGGCGAGCGGCTCGGGGAAGTCGACTGCGGCGATGCTCATCCCCCGCTTCTACGACCCCGTTCGCGGCAGCGTGCGCGTCGACGGCATCGACGTGCGCCGCCTCACACTGCACTCGCTGCGCTCCCAGATCGGTGTCGTCTTCGAAGAGAGCTTCCTGTTCAGCGACTCGGTGCGCAGCAACATCGCGTATGGCAGGCCCGATGCCTCCGATGAGGACATCGCGCGCGCGGCCCGCATCGCGCAGGCCGACGGATTCATCGACCGCCTGCCCCGCGGCTACGACACGGTCGTCGGTGAGCGCGGTCTGTCGCTTTCGGGCGGCCAGCGGCAGCGCGTGGCGCTTGCCCGGGCGATCCTCGCGGACCCGCGCATCATGATCCTCGATGACGCCACGAGCGCCATCGACTCCCGCACCGAGGAATCGATCCACGAGGGTCTGCGCGAGGTCATGGCCGACCGCACCGTGCTGCTCATCGCGCACCGGCAGTCGACGCTGCACCTCGCCGACCGCGTCGTGCTCGTCGATGAGGGCAAGGTCGTCGACGAGGGCGCTCACGACGAGCTGATGGCTCGCAACCCGGCCTATCGCATGCTGCTCGCAGGCATGGAAGACGGCGAGGCGCCGGCGGGCGGCGCGGCCGCGAGCGGTGACATCGACTCGGTCGCGGCGTACGCCGGCAAAGCTGGTGTCACTGCCGGCGCATGGCGAAAGCCGCAAACGGATGCCTCGGGCTACGGCGCCCGCGCACAGGTGCCCGGAGCCCCGAGCCTCGGTCCCGGCCTCGGCGGCGGCGGTGGCGGGAAGGGCGGCGGCATGCGCCGCGCACTTGCCGCGACCCCGGAGCTCCTCGCCCGCGTGGCGAAGCTGCCGCCCGTCAAGGACGTGCCCGAGGTCGACATCGACCGTGAGGGCGCCCACCGCGCGAACTTCTCGCTCCGCTCGCTGCTCGCCGACTACAGGTGGCCGCTGCTCTTCGGTCTGCTGTTCGTCGTGATCGACGCGGTGGCGGGGCTGATCGGGCCGGTGCTCGTCAAGAACGGCATCGACCAGGGCGTCGTGACTGGATCGACATACGCGATTCTCGGGGCATCCGGTCTCTTCCTGCTCGTCACGCTCGTCGACCTCTTCGACGAGATCGCCGAGACGTTCGTGATGGGTCGCACGGCGCAGCGCGTGATGATGAACCTGCGCATCCGCGTGTTCGCGCAACTGCAGCGTCTGTCGCTCGACTACTACGAGCGCGAGATGGCCGGTCGCATCATGACGCGCATGACGACCGACATCGACCAGTTCGAGCAGCTGGTCGAGAACGGTCTGCTGTCGGCGCTCGTCGCGTTCGTGACCTTCGTCGGGGTGGGTGTCGCGATCCTCCTCGTGAACCCGCTGCTCGGCGGGGCGGTCCTGCTCGTCGTCATTCCACTCGCGTTCGCGACGGTCGTCTTCCGACGCCGCGCCGCCTCGCTCTACGACCAGGCGCGCGACCGCATCGCGATCGTCAACGCCGACTTCCAGGAGAGCCTGTCGGGCGTGCACGAGGCGCAGGCGTTCGTGCACGAGGAGGCCACGAAGAAGCACTTCCACGGCCTGGGCGGCTCGTACCTCCAGGCCCGCGTCGCCGCGCAGAAGCTCGTCGCGACCTACTTCCCGTTCGTGCAGTTCCTGTCGTCGGTCGCCGACGCGATCGTGCTCGGGCTCGGCGCGTGGCTGATCCTGCACGGCCAGCTCACCACGGGTGCGCTGATCGCGTTCCTGCTCTACGTCGACATGTTCTTCTCGCCGATCCAGCAGCTTTCGCAGGTGTTCGACGCGTGGCAGCAGACCACGGTGTCGGTGCGTCGGATCGCCGAGCTGATGAAGCTCGAGAGCCTGACGCCGCAGGCATCCGATCCGGTCGACTCAGGCCGGCTGTCGGGCGCGCTCACCCTCGACGACGTGCACTTCGCGTACCCCGCGATTCCCGCCCGGCCGGGAGTGCAGGAACGCGGCCCGCAGGACGCGCGGGTCGAGGAGCTCGAGGTGAGGCCGACGAAGCCCCCGGAGGCGCTGCGCGGCATCCGGCTCGATATCGCCGCGGGCGAGACGATCGCGCTCGTCGGCGAGACCGGCGCGGGGAAGTCGACCGTCATGAAGCTGCTCGCGCGCTTCTACGACGCAGACCGCGGCGCCGTGCGCGTGGACGGTCATGATGTGCGCGACCTCGATCTGACCGCCTACCGCTCCCAGCTCGGCTACGTGCCGCAAGAGGCATTCCTGTTCACCGGCAGCGTGCGCGACAACATCGCGTACGGCCGGCCGGCGGCGACGGATGCCGACGTCGAGGCCGCTGCCCGCGCCGTCGGCGCGCACGACTTCATCGCGACCCTGCCGAACGGATACCTGCAGGAGATCTCGGAGCGCGGCCGCTCGCTCTCGGCCGGGCAGCGCCAGCTCATCGCGCTGGCGCGCGCCCAGCTCGTCGACCCGGCGATCCTTCTGCTCGACGAGGCGACGTCGAACCTCGACCTCGCGGCCGAAGCGCGCGTCACCGCGGCCATGAATCGGGTGTCGGCAGGCCGGACCACCGTGCTCATCGCGCACCGCTTGCAGACCGCCCGCGCGGCCGACCGCATCGTGGTGCTCGCCGGCGGCGGCGTTGCCGAGATCGGCTCGCACGATGAGCTGCTCGAGGCCGACGGCCAGTACGCGTCGATGTGGCGTGCGTTCGAGCTCGCGTCGCAGCGCGCCGCGTAGTCGCGCTGCCTGGCCGTAGCGCCCCGGAGACCTAGGCGACTCAGTCGCCACGTTCGCGCAGTAGGCGGTGAAGGTTGGCGCGAAACAGCCAGCCGACTGCGAGGGGTATCAGTGCGTCCGCCACGAGTGTTGTGCTGGCGGCGGCGCGCAGCCCGAGCTGGATGCCGTGGCACGGTACCTCGTTGATGTGGCCGACGAGTACCAACCAGGCCATCGCTCATCGCGTGGGGCAGTCGGCGAGGAGATACGGTCGGTCGGTCAGCAGTGCGCGTGCGATGGTCATCCGCTGCTGTTCGCCGCCGGACAACAGCCTCGCTGGCATCTCCGCGCGAGACGAGAGTCCAACCGACGCGAGGGCTGCGCCGGCCGCTCTTCGTGCTGAGGACATCGTCACCCCCGACGACAGCAGGGCGGTGGCGACGTTGTCGACGGCGGTCCTTGACTCGAAACAGGCATTGTTCTGCAGGATTTGGTTGAAGTGGGTTCTCCGAAGCGTGCGCACCGTGCTGGTGCGGTGCCGCTCCACGACTACGTCGCCAAGCGAGATCGTTCCGGTACGGGGTGCAAGCAGCAGAGAGAGGAGCGACAAAAGCGTGGACTTTCCGGCGCCGCTCGGTGCGACTAGAGCCGTCAGCGTGCCAGGGAGAAAGCGGTGGCTGAAGTCGTGAATCACTTCGTCCGCCGCTTGGGGGTAGCGGTAACAGATTCCTCTGGCTACCAAATCCTGCGCGCGGCTCCCCGTGCGCTCGGTTGTCGCGCGGGCCGCGGGTTGCAAAGGCGTCACGTGCATGGCATCAGCCCAGCTAGTTCGGCAGGATTGGCCAGCACCTGATGGAGTGCGATCGGCGTGACCTTCGTGAGCCCCGGTTCCCCGCCTAGCACCTTGATGCTGATCGGCTCAAGCACGGCCGGATGGGTACCGTGCGGGTAGACGCAGACCTTGCCGCTAGGCCCGGTGACAAGTGCGCTCGTGGCAATCGTTGACACATTGCGGGGTTGCGCGAGCCGAACTGGTCCTGCGATGGAATCGTCGCCGGAGGGCACGAGATTCGACAAATCCGGCAATGGACCAATCGCAGTGAAGTCGGCAGTGAGGGGGATTGCGATCGACGGCTGGGATAACGGCGCGAACACGTAGCCGGTGCCGGAATCAGGGAACTGCGCGAACCCAGGGCCCGCGGAATCCGTGCCCGAGCTTGAGTCGTCGCTCGGGGCTTCGGCGCTAAGCCTGGTAATCGTGCCTCTCGCGGTCAGGATCGTGTCGCCGGGTGGCGGCGCGGGCTGAGCAGTGGCGAGCCGGGTAGCGCCAACCGTCAGCTCGGCGACAGGTAGGTAAACGAACCACGACGGCTCGAACGTCGTCGCATGCGGGGTCGCAGCCGAGTTGCCGACAGAGCCTGCCGACTCCGGTCTCGAGCCGAGAATCGAAAACGGAGCGTTGACCGTAGCTGCCTATCCCCAATGCGTCGAGCGCCTGCCGCAGCATGGTCACATCAGCGCCGTTGTCCCCGACGGAGAGCGCACGATAGAACGCGGTGGTCGTTGCAACGGCAACGCGCACCACGCCGTCGACAACGGCGACCGGCGAGCCGGTCGTGACCGTCGCCCCGGAGTGCGTTCGAACTTCTGTCACGAGTCCCGACCACTCCGGGGCGAATAGTGTCGGGCCATTCCGCCAGGTGACGACCCCCACCGCCCCGACGAGACCTGAATCGGTGGCGGTCTGCACCGGCGTTCCCACCGGGCGAGCGGCGGCTTCGAAGCCCGACGGCGGGGGTGGAATGACCCAGATCAACGCGGCGAGGATCGCGACGGGCAGCACGATCGCAACGACGAGGCACACCGGCAACATCCATGTCTGACCACTCGGGGCGCCGCTTGCGTCAGTCGGGTGATGGTCGTCGGACATTTTCGGGCTACTTCGCAAAGGTGTTGACGAGATCGGCGAACTCGCTCATGCACGCATCCGCCTGACTGCGCCGTTCGGCGCTGAGGCCTTCGAACCACGCTGGCGTCATCAGCCATTTGTTGAGGTTGCCGTCGCTTGTATCGGAGGGCAGGTCAACCCCGGCGGCCGTCAGACATCGCAGGAACTGCGGCTTCTGTACCTTCTCCTCCGCAGCACTGAGCACCTGCTGCTGCCTCCATCGGTCCTCCACGTATGCGGCGTGCGCGAGCTGACACTGGCCCACCCCGCGTTCCAACGCGACGATGTTGGCCGGTTTTGTATGAGCCGAGTCGGCGTCGCCAAGCGACGGGGAGATCGACTCGACCACGCTCGGCGCTATCGAACCCGGCGTGGCGTCAGCACCCTCAGCGGACATATCCGTGCGGCTGCTGGGTCGCTGATATGAATAACTCCAGTCGAATAGCTTCGGATCATGCTGGCTGGGATGCAATAGCACTGACGTCCCAGGCACCCGTTGCTCCACGCAGCGAGCCATCGCCTGCATCGCGGACTCATAGTCCGCGCGGCGCCCGACAGGGACAACCAGCACCCGTAGCCGGGGCGGCGCGGCTAGCCTGGACGCGTGTCCCCCGCGACGTCGGTCGAAGCCCGCCTGCGCGCACTGATTCAGGCGAACGAGCATCTCGTCTCCGCGCTCGATCTCGACGTGGTGCTGCGCCGTGTCGTCGAGCTGGCGATCGAGCTGTCGGGCGCGCAGTACGGTGCGCTCGGGGTGCTGTCCGCCAACGCGCCGACGACGCCGGGCGGCAAGCGGCTCGAGCGGTTCATCCACGTCGGGATCGGTGACGACGATGCCCGGGCGATCGGCCATCTTCCCGACGGTCACGGTCTGCTCGGCGCCCTGATCGACACGCCCGCGCCGATCCGGCTCGATGAGATCGGCGCAGACATCCGTTCAGTCGGATTCCCGCCGAAGCATCCGCCCATGCGTGAGTTTCTCGGCGTCCCGGTGCACTCGCGCGACACGATCTTCGGCAACCTCTACCTGACCAACCGCGAGGGCGGCTTCACCGCTCAAGACGAGGAGATCGTCGTCGCACTCGCTGCGACCGCCGGGCTGGCCATCGAGAACGCGCGGCTCTTCGCGGCGACCGAGCGCCGGCGCGCATGGACGGCGGCATCCGCCGAGATCACCGCGGCGCTGCTTGCCGGCGACGAGCGCGACCCGCTCGGCATGATCGCCGAGCGCGTGCACGATCTCGCCGACGCGTTCGTCGCGGCGGTTCTGGTGCCGAGCACCCGTGGCGGCGGTACGGATGCCGGTGAGCCGGCACACCTGGAACTCGCCGCGGCATCGGGTGCGGGCTGGGAGCGGTTTCGCGGACGCGTGCTGTCCGGCGACGGCACGCTCGTCGACCGGGTCTACCGCACGGGGCGCGCCGAGCTGGCGGAGGACCTCGCGAACGAATTCTCGCCGGAGCAGGCGCTCGGCCCCTCCCTCGCACTTCCGCTGTCGACGGAGGGCGCGAGCACGGGAGTGCTGCTCATCGCACGAGAACCGGGGCGCGCCATGTTCAGCCCGGGCACACAGGAGATCGCGTCGGACTTCGCCGATCAGGCATCCGTCGCCCTTGCTCTCGCCGGTGCGCGTGACGCCCGCCAGCGCATGGCGCTCGTCCGCGACCGCGGGCGCATCGCGCGCGAGCTGCACGACAACGTGATCCAGCAGCTGTTCGGGTCGGGGCTCGAACTCCAGGGGCTGCTCGGCACGGGGCTGCCCGACGCCGTCAACGTGAGTATCGCGCGGGTCACCGAGCAGCTCGACGAGGCGATCAGCCAGATCAGGCTCGCGATCTTCGCGATGACCTCGAGCCCGGCGGATGCCTCATCACTGCGGCACCGCGTCATCGACGCCGTCGAGCAGTTCCGTCAGGACCTGCCCCGCAGCCCCCGCATCGATTTCCGCGGCGCCCTCGACTCCGCCGTGCCTGTGGAGCTCGCCGACGACGTGGTCGCGGTCGTGCGCGAGGCGGTCGCCAACGTCGTGAAGCACGCACGGGCGCGCACGGCGAGCGTGTCGGTCGGCCTTCAGGGCGAAGTGCTGCGCGTCGAGGTCGGCGACGACGGCCGCGGCGGGGTCGAGGCGTCGCGCCGCCGCTCGGGACTCGCCAACCTGCGCGCCCGGGCCGAAGCACGCGGCGGGTCGCTCCGGATCGACTCGGGCGGCGCCGGAACACACCTCGTGTGGGAAGTGCCGCTGGGCTGACGGGCGTCGCGGTTCAGGCCTCCGGCGCGGGAGCGACTGCGGGGGGCTTGCCCGGCAGCATGAGCGACAGCACGACGCCGACCGCCGAGAAGCCGACCGACCACCAGAAGGCGGTCTGGAACGCGCCCGCGGCTCCCCCTGCGGTCGTCGCGGTGGCAAGCGCGCCGGCGAGGATCACGGCGAGCACCGCGCTGCCGAAGGCGCCGCCGACCTGGGTCGCGATGCGGCTGATGATGCTCGCGTCAGGGATCTCGGGGCGCTCGAGACCCCGGAACGCGAGCGCCATCAGTGGAACGGTGACGACGCCGAGCCCGAGACCCCGCACGAGAAGCGCCACCATGAGCCAGATCTCGTTCGTCTGGCCCCCCGCGTACGCGAACGGAACGGTGCTCACGGCGACGATCGCGAACCCGATCACGGAGAGCCAGCGTGCGCCCATCGTGTCCGAGAGGCGGCCGGCGATCGAGCGGCTGAGGAAGGTGCCGACGCCCTGCGGAATGAGCAGGAGGCCCGCATCGAGCGGTGTCATGCCGCGCAGCTGCTGGAAGTAAAGAGGGAGCAGCAGCATGGCGCCATAGAGCCCGATGCCGGAGAGGAACAGCAGCACCGACGACGAGCTGAGCGCCCAGTGCCGCAGCAGCAGGATGTCGATGAGCGCCTTGGTGCGGCGCCGCAGCGCCCAGAGCACGAAGGCGAGCAGCAGCACGACACCGCCGATCAGGGGCCAGAGCACGTCGGCGCGCGTGAAGCCGCCGGTGCCGCTCGTGTTCGAGAGGCCGTAGAGGATGCCCACGAGTCCGGGCGCGAGCAGCACGAATCCGACGATGTCGAAGCTTGCGCGGTGCACCGGGCCGTCCTTCGGGATCATGATCGAGGCGAGCACGAGCCCCACGACGCAGAACGGCACGTTCACCCAGAAGAGGAACGACCAGTGCAGGTGGGTCAGGATCACGCCGCCGATCACCGGCCCCAGAATCGGCCCGAGCACGGCGGGCAGACTCACGATCGACATGATCTGGCCGAGCGCCTTTCCGCCCGCGGCCTGCATCACGATCGTCGACATGAGGGGAAGCATGACGCCGCCGCCGATGCCCTGCACGACCCGGAAGGTGATGAGGCTCGGCGCCGACCAGGCGAGGCTCGAGAGGATCGAGCCGCCGAGGAAGATCGACAGGGCGATGAGCCACAGGCGCTTCGTGCCGAGCATCCGCTGCGCCCAGCCGGTGATCGGGATGATGACCGCGAGCGCGAGCAGATAGCCGGTGCTCACCCACTGGATGGTCGAAACGGATGCGTGCAGATCGGTCGACAGGGTGTGCAGTGCGACGGAGACGATGGTCGTGTCGAAGATCACCGCCAGCGCGCCGACCAGCACCGCCCAGATGGTGCGCCAGACGGCAGGATCGATCTTGGTGCTCTCCGCGTCTGTGGCGGGGCCGGGCGCCGCGGCGCGGCCTGGTTGAGTGGTGGACATCATGCGCTCCTTTAGAAACACTCTGTACCTAAAGGGTACGAAGGTAGAATAAGAAACACAATGACCCTTAAAGACGATTCGCAGGATTCGCAGGATTCGCAGAACTTGCACGAGGCTCCGCCCGCTCAGCGGCGCCGAGGCGTGGCGCTCGAGAACGCGCTGCTCGACGCCGCATGGGCGGAGCTCGAAGAGAAGGGCTACGACGGCTTCACGATCGAGTCGGTGGCCGAGCGCGCGCGCACGAGCCGCGCCGTCGTGTACCGGCGCTGGGCGTCGAAGCCCGAGGTCGTCACCGCGGCCGTCGGGCACTGGGCGAGTGGCGCGCAGGTCGACGTTCCCGACACCGGGTCCCTGCGCGGCGATCTGCTGGCGATCTTCCGTCGCACCAACCGCACGCGAGCGCCCTACGCCATGCTGATGAGCGCACGACTCGGTGCCTACTACGCGGAGACGGGCACGAGCTTCGCCGACCTGCGCGAGACGTTCCTCTCGGGGCGCACGAGCGCGCTCGACGCCGTACTCGACCGCGCGGCCGAACGCGGCGACATCGATGCCACCCGACTGACGCCGCGGATTCGTGGGCTCGCGTTCGACCTCTATCGCCACGAGCTGCTGATGACGCTGAAACCGGTGCCGGAGGAGGTCATCGAGTCGATCGTCGATGAGGTCGTGCTGCCCTTGATGCGTGCCCCGCGGTGACGGTGACCGGCGTGGTGTGCGGGGTCGAACCCCTCAGCCTGACGCATCCGCTCTGAGAAAGCTCTAAGCGATTTAGCATCGCTGATCAGCATATTTTCTCCAGCGATTTGCTCGGCCGCGTTCACCTCGGCGTCGCTTGCGTGTGGCGCCGAATTCAGCATGCCCCTCGAATGTGGCACATGGCCGTGCCTCCTGCCGCCGGCCGGAACGACACATCGAAGGAGAACCATGTCGTCGAAACCCCGGGGCCTGCGCCGCAGCCTCATCGCCCTCGGTCTCGCGGGAGCGACCGTCGTCGCCGTCGCGAGCCCCGCTCTCGCGCAGCCGGTCCGCGGCCACGACAGCGGCTTCGATCGCGGCCACGGATACGGCGTCACGCGACTCGAGCCCGGGAACCTGCTCGTGAGCACCAGCGACTACGTCGGCACGCCGAACATCACGGCCGGTCAGACGCAGCTGCCGCCGAACTGCACGGGGAGCAACTGCGTCACCGCCACGGCGGACGGCAGCTACCCGACGGTGTTCAACAATGTGCTCTCCGACTCCTCGTTCGGCGTCACGTCGCCGATCGTTCTCGACGAGCTCAGCCCGAGCGGCCGCCAGCTCGGCTCGATCACCGTCCCCGAGGTCGGCGGCGCCGTCACGAGCTTCTCGTCGAAGTCCGAGCTCGCCCTCAATCAGTCGACGAGCGGCAAGTACGTCACCTTCATGGGCTACGCGGCGCCTCAGGACGCGGTCGACGTCTCCAACTCGAACACGCCGGGCGCGATCGACCCGACGAACCCGGTTCCGGGCAGCGACTATCGCGTGGTCGTCGAGCTCGGCGCCGACGGCAAGTTCCACTTCACCGAGACGAACGCGTACAGCGGCAACAACGGCCGCGCCGCCGTGCTCGCCGACACGAAGGGCCTCGACGAGCTCTACACCGCGGGCAACGCGGGCAACGGCTCGAACCCGCAGCCCGAGAACGTCGTGCTCGGTGCGGGCGCTCAGCTCCTCAGCCCGTCGAAGCTGCCCGAGTCGAAGCAGACCCCGGGGCTGCCCACGCCGGTCGGCGCGTTCAGCGTGACCCAGCTCGGCGACAAGGCCGACAAGATCGGCAAGGACACCAACTTCCGCGGTCTCACGATCTCGAACAACGTCCTCTACTTCACCAAGGGCAGCGGCAGCAACGGCGTCAACACCGTCTACTTCCTCGACACGACGGGCACCGCGTGCCCGAACGGCGTCGGCGTGCCCGCCGCCGGTGCGAAGCTTCCGACCGCCGCGGTGACCTACGATGCCGAGAACGGGCTCACCCCGAACAACATGTGCGTCCTCGCCGGATTCCCGACCACGACCGCGAAGTCCGACACCGACTTCTTCCCGTTCGGCCTCTGGTTTGCGAACAAGGACACGCTCTACGTCGCGCAGGAGGGTGACGGCAGCAACACCTACAGCACGACGACGAACAGCTACACGGATGCGGCGTCCTCCGCGACCGCGGGCCTGCAGAAGTACTCCTTCGACAACGCGACGAAGTCGTGGAAGCTCGACTACACGCTGCAGAGCGGCCTGAAGCTCGGCACGCCCTACACGGTGGCGGGCTACCCGAAGGGTGACAACGCCGCGACCGGGCTGCCGTGGGCGCCCGCGACCGACGGTCTGCGCAACATCAGCGGTCGCGTCAACGCGAACGGCACCGTGACGATCTGGGGCGTCACCTCGACCGTCAGCGGCAGCGGCGACCAGGGTGCAGACCCGAACGCACTCGTCTCGGTCACCGACCGGCTCTCCTCCACCGCCGCGTCGGGCACGGAGGCCTTCCACGCCGTCAAGGCGCCGAAGTACGGCACGACGGTTCGCGGTGTCTCGTTCACGCCGGGAACCAGGTTCTAAGCATCCGATCCACCAGGCAGGGGCGCTCCGGGAAACCGGGCGCCCCTGCCTGTCTTGGATAGGCTGGCCGCGTGCTGCTCAGCGACCGCGACATCAAGGCCGAACTCGACGGGGGCAGGATCGCGCTCGAGCCCTACGACCCCGAGATGATCCAGCCGTCCAGCATCGACGTGCGCCTCGACCGCTTCTTCCGGCTGTTCTCGAACCACAAGTACCCCTATATCGACCCGGCCGAGAACCAGCCCGACCTGACGCGCCTCGTCGAGGTCGACGGCGATGAGGCGTTCATCCTGCACCCGGGCGAGTTCGTCCTCGGGTCGACCTTCGAACGCGTCAGCCTGCCCGACGACATCGCCGCGCGACTCGAGGGCAAGAGCTCGCTCGGCCGTCTCGGCCTGCTGACTCACTCGACCGCCGGCTTCATCGACCCCGGCTTCACGGGTCACGTCACACTCGAGCTGAGCAACGTCGCGACGCTGCCCATCAAGCTGTGGCCCGGCATGAAGATCGGGCAGATGTGCTTCTTCCGGCTTACCTCCCCCGCCGAGAAGCCCTACGGCTCGGCCGCGTACAGCTCGCGCTACCAGGGTCAGCGCGGCCCGACCGCGAGCCGCAGCTACCTCAACTTCCACCGCACCGATGTGACGAGTGCAGACCCAAGCCGTGCTGACGTGAGTGGTGCAGACGTGAGTGGCGCCGAAGGCGAGCGGCGCTAGTCTCGGCGCACCTGGTCGTGCAGTATCTCCATCTTCGTGTCGAGATCTGCCGCGACATCCGCCGCATCGCGTAGCCCCCGCAGCAGTGCGCTCGGCACCTCGCGGTCGTACTTGTAATAGATCTTGTGCTCGAGGCTCGCCCAGAAGTCCATCGCGACCGTGCGCAGCTGGACCTCGACGGTCACTGGCACCGGCCCGTCGGAGAGGAACACGGGCACCTCGATGATCGCGTGCAGGCTCTTGTAGCCGTTCGGCTTGGGATGCTCGATGTAGTCCTTGACCATGATGACGCGCACGTCGGACTGCTTGGTGAGCGCCTCGAACACCCGGTAGACGTCGCTGACGAACGAGCACACGACGCGGATGCCTGCGATGTCGGTGATCGCCTGACGGATCGCCGCGTACGACGGGTCGACGCCCTTGCGCGCCACCTTCTCGAGCACCGACTCGGTGCTCTTCAGCCGCGAGCCCACGTGCTCGATCGGATTCTCGGCGTGCAGCGCCGCGAACTCCTCGCGCAGGATCGAGATCTTCGTCATGACCTCGTCGATTGCGAACTTGTACGGCATCATGAACCGCGCGAAGTCGTCGCGGAGGGCGTAGATCTCATTCAGCGCGTTGTCGTCGAGCTGTTCGAGCGCCGACTCCGTCCGCTCCGTCACGATGCGCTTGTCGGACCCACCGAACGGCTGGGGAGTCACGGGGATGACGTCAGACACGCAGGCGAATCTATCCAGCGAGTTTGTACGGATGCCCCTAACCGCCCCTGCGTCGCTTAGAGCGGAATCGGGCGGTCCCGGGTGCACAGTAGCGCTCAGGCGCCCTTGCGGATCACAGCCTTCTCGACCACCGGCTTCACCGGAATCAGCACGGCGAGACCCACGACCAGCACGATCGTGATGCCCAGAATGCCCCAGACCTGCTTGCCGCCAATCGTGATGAACAACGAGAACAGCACCGGCGCGAGGAACGTCGCGGCGCGACCGGTCGTGGCGTACAGACCGAACACCTCGCCCTCGCGCCCGTCAGGGATGACCCGCGACAGGAAGGTTCGCGACGCGGACTGCGCCGGTCCGACGAAGAGGCTGAGGATCAGGCCGAAGATCCAGAACACCGTCTTGCCGTCGCCGTGCAGGAAGAACAGCACGAGGGCGCAGACGATCATGCCGGCGAGCGAGGTCACGATCAGCGGCTTCGGCCCGATGCGGTCGTCGAGGGCGCCGACCGAGACGGTCGCGATGCCGGCAGTGACGTTCGCGGCGATTCCGAAGACCAGCACCTCGCTCGTCGAGAAGCCGAAGGTGACGCCCGCGAGGATGCCGCCGAAGGTGAACACGCCGGTGAGGCCGTCGCGGAAGATGGCCGAGGCGAGCAGGAACCAGACGGTGTTGCGGCTCTCGCGCCAGAGCGTCGAGAGCGAGTGGAACAGCACCCGGTACGAGCCGAGGAAGCTGGTGCGCTCGGCGGCGATCTCGGTGGGCACCTTGGGCTCTTTCACCGCGATGAGGATCGGAATGGAGAATCCGACCGCCCACGCCGTGGCCACGAGCATCGTGAGGCGCACGTACCAGCCGCCCGCGGTCGGCACGTGCAGAAGACCGACGTGCGAGCCCGAACCGACGATGAAGAGCACGTAGACGATGATCATCAGCACGATGCCGCCGAAATACCCCATGCTCCAGCCGAACGCGCTGACCTTGCCGACCGTCGCGGGCGTCGAGACCTGGCGCAGCATCGCGTTGTAGCTCACGCTCGCGAACTCGTAGAAGATCGTGCCGATCGAGATCGCGAGCAGGCCGAGCCACAGGTACGCAGGCGTGTCCTTCACGAACACCGTCGCGAGCAGGCACAGGCCGACGACCCCCGAGTTGATCGCGAGCCACAGCTTGCGCCGCCCCGACGCGTCGGTGCGCTGGCCGGCGACCGGCGCGATCAGCGCGATGAGCGCCGCGGAGACCCCGAGGAACCAGCCGAGCAGAGCCGAGTTGTGATTCGGGTCGCCGAAGGACGAACTGGTCAGGTAGCGGGTGAAGACGAAGGTCGTCGCGACCGCGTTGAAGGCCGAGTACGCCCAGTCCCACAGGGCCCACGAGACGATCTGCGAACGAGGGATCACCGGCAACGCATTGGCCGGCGCATCGGGAACGGCGGCCGCACTCATGGGCGCGCCTCGTCGGCGCGTTCGGCCGGGGCGCCGAACGGTATAAACGCTGTGCTCACGCGCAAACCATAGTGTGGCGAGGTGTCTTACGCGGAATGGGCCGGAATCGCAGCCCCGTACAGCCGTTCCTTCGGTGCGCTCTGCGCGTCGACGATCCCCGAGGTCCTCACCGAGGCGCGCGTCGGCGGGCACGCACCGGGGCGCGTCCTCGATGCGGGAACCGGCACGGGCGAGGTCGCGATCGCGGCCGCAGCGGCCGGGTGGCAGGTCGACGCGTTCGACGCGGAGCCCTCGATGATCGCGTTCGCCACCGAGAGCGCGGGGGCGAGAGCGGATGCCTCAAGCATCCGTTTCACGACCGCGACCCTGCCGGGCATCCCGTACCCCGACCAGGCCTTCGACGCCGTCACCGCCAACTTCGCGATCAACCACGTCGACCACCCGCGCGAGTGCCTCGCCGAGCTCTGGCAGAAGCTCGTGCCGGGGGGCCGGCTCGTCGCGACCGTGTGGCCCTGGGAGTCGACGCCGACCGGGCGGCTGTGGCGCGAGATCCAGGACGAGACCGGCGCCTATCCGCCGCCCGCGGACCGACTGCCGGCCGGCAGCGACTTCGACCGCAGCGAGGACGGCCTCGCCGGGCTGCTCGCCGAGTGCGGCTTCGAGGACGTCCGCGCTCGCCGCGTGCGCTTCACGTGGCGGGTTGCCGCGGACGACCTCTGGTCGGGCGTCGAGGCCGGAATCGCGGTGATCGGTTACGCGTATGCGGCGGCCGCGCCCGAGACGCGGGAACGGATGCGCGCCGCCTACGACGCCCGCACGCCGGCGCTCACGGGGGCAGACGGCCTGTTGCACTTCGAGTTGTCCGCGGTCCTCGCTTCGGGCGTGCGACCGGCGGTTGCCGGCTGAGTGGAAGCGCGACCGGGCGTTGCCCGCTGAGCAGGCTCTAAGCATCAGATAGTTAGCAAAGGCTAAACTGTTTGCGATGACAGTCTCCACCGCGGCCCTCAACCTCACCGCCTCGCCGCTGCGGCGCAACCTCGCCGTCGTATCGATCCTGCTCTCGACGCTGATGGCGACCATCGACACCTCGATCGTCAACGTCGCGCTGCCGCAGCTGTCGAAGCAATTGCACGTCGCGCCGTCCGAGACGGTGTGGGTGGCGACCGCGTTCCTGCTCGCCGTGGCGTGCGCCGTTCCCGCCACGAGCGCCCTCGGCGACCAGCTCGGGCGTCGCCGGCTCTACCTGATCGGCGTGCCCGTCTTCACGCTCTCCTCGCTCGGCTGCGCGCTCGCGCCGACCCTCAGCACGCTCGTCGCGTTCCGTGTCCTGCAGGGGCTCGGCTCGGCCGTGATCCTGGCGGTCGCGCTGCCGCTGTTCCGCAACATCTTCCCGCCCGACAAGCTCGGGCAGATTTTCGGCATCAACGCCATGACGGTCGCCCTCGGCACCTCGATCGGGCCGACGCTCGGCGGGGTGATCCTGCAGACGCTGTCGTGGCCGTGGCTGTTCCTCATCAATGTGCCGATCGGCGTGATCGCCTTCGTGCTCGCGATCTTCTTCGTTCCTGGCCGCACCAGCGACCGCGGCAACTACGACACAGCGGGCGCCGTGTTCGCCGCCGCCGCGATCGCCTGCTTCCTGATCGGGGTCCGCCAGCTCGCCGCCCTGACCACGCTCTGGCAGGGCGTCGTCCTGCTCGTCGCGAGCGCCGCCTTCGTGTGGCTGTTCCTCCGTCGCGAACGGCGCGCGATCCGGCCGCTCATTCCGCTCGGACTCTTCACCGGAGTGTTCAGCCTGTCGGTCGCCACCGCCTGGGTGTCGTTCCTCGGGCAGGGAATCGCGTTCATCGCGCTGCCGTTCCTGTTCCAGAGCGCGTACGGCGCCACTCCGCTGCAGTCGGCGCTGCTGTTCACCCCGTGGCCCCTCGTCATCGTCATCGTCGCGCCGCTGTCCGGGCGCATCGCCGACCGGGTCCGCCCCGCGTACCTCGCCGTGACGGGGCTCATCATCCTGACCGTCGGGCTCGCCATGTGCGCGCTGCTCGGCATGCATCCGCCGATCTGGCTCGTGCTGCTCTCGACCGGGGTCTGCGGCTTCGGCTTCGGAACGTTCCAGAGCCCCAACAACCGCGACATGATGGGCGCGGCGCCGATCAAGTTCGCGGCGTCCGCCTCGGCCGTCCTCAACACCAACCGCACCGTGGGCCAGTCGGCCGGCGCGGCGGCGGTGTCCATGGCACTCGTGC
This sequence comes from Gryllotalpicola reticulitermitis, assembly GCF_042651345.1. Taxonomy (NCBI): domain Bacteria; kingdom Bacillati; phylum Actinomycetota; class Actinomycetes; order Micrococcales; family Microbacteriaceae; genus Gryllotalpicola; species Gryllotalpicola reticulitermitis. The sequence continues at coordinate 799,186 of NZ_JBHSCN010000005.1, read as the reverse complement.
TGAGCGGGGCGGCCGCCGGGTCGGTCACGGAGCAGGCGTCGGCGGCGATCGCGATCCTGTGGGTCGCTGTAGGCGCCGGCGTCGGCGCGGCCGTGCTCTCATTCGTGAAGCTGCGCACCCCGGTCGCCGAGCAGGTCGCCGCGTAGGTAGCGGGTCAGAGGTTTAGACGAGACGGCCCAGCTGGTCAGGCGAGGCGGCCCAGCGGGGCGAGCGACGCGGCCGAGCGGGTCAGGCGAGCCGGCCGAGGCGGATCGCTGCGATCGCGAGTGCGGCGATCGTCTCGTTGTCGCGGATCTCGCCGCGGCCGATCATCGCGACCACGTCGCCGAACGGCACGAACCGCACCTCGGAGATGCCCTCCTCGAGCTGGGAGGCCGCCGCATCCGTCGCCCGCGTCAGTCGGCGCGCAAGAAAGACGTGCTCGCGTGCGTGGGCGGCACCGTTGAGCGCCCAGACGTCGCCGATCTCAGTCCAATCGGATGCCTCGAGCCCGGTCTCTTCCCGCAGCTCGCGCTGCGCTGCAAGCAGCGGCTCTTCCCCGTCGCTGCCGCCGCCGGGCACCTCGAGTGAGGCGCCGACCGTGTAGCGGTCGATCTCGATGAGCGCGACCCGATCCTCGTCGTCGAGCGCGACCACGAACACCGCCGGCCGCAGTTCGACGACGCCGTACAGGCCGTCGCTGCCGTCGGGGCGGATGACCTGGTCTTCACGGATGCGGATCCAGGGATTCTCATACGCGGTGCGCGTCGTACGGGTCTGCCAGGCCACCTCGGGGCTCAGCTCACCAGTCGAAGGACGGAGCCGCGACGATCGGCACGTCGACGGCGTGCCACAGCGAGCCGTAGCCGTAGTGGCTGCCGGCCCACGCCGAGGCCTGGATCGCCTGGGCGGTCACCGTCGGGTCCGAGTCGGCGGCGAGAGCAGAACGGATGCCCGAGAACAGCGACCGATCGAACTGCTGCGCGACATACGACGCGGCTGTGTTGAGGTTGTCGTAGCTGCCGAAACCGGCGCCGCCGCCCGAGCCGAGGCCATTGTTCAGCGGGTTGTTGCGCAGCCACCAGTCCTGCGGCGAGTTCTCGGAGTCCATCCACTGCAGCATGACGGTGATGTTGTTCTTCGTCACCGGCAACGACGCGTCCTGCAGGACGAGCGCCGCCCAGTCGGCGTTGGTCTGACCGCTGACCGTGAACGTCACCTTCGACGTCGGTGACGCGGTCGCGACGCTGGCGGCGGCCGGCGCGTTGGAGTCGTAGGGGTCGATCTCGACCGTCGCCTTCCGCACGTCGGAGCCGACCGTGAAGACCTGCGTGCTGTCGAGCAGCTGGCTCGCATACAGGGTCTGCCCCTGCGTGGTCGCGGCGTTCGCCGGCGTCGCGATGAGCACGCTCCCGGCGAGGAGCAGCGCGGCGGCGGATGCCACGCCCACGGTCGTCTTCGACCGAGGGATCAGGTGGTGGTGCGCGCGATGCTGCGCGTGGTCCGCCTGAGGTGCGTGGGCCGCCTGAGCTGCGCGCGGCGCGTGGGGTGCGCTGGCGGGCCGGGCGCCGCGGTGGGTGCGGGAACTGCGAGCGTTTCGCGCTTCGGCCTCACGGGCAGCGCGGCGAGTTGGGTAATCAGTCATGTTTGCTTCGGGTTGGCGATGGGGTAGGTATCGCCTTGCGTTGTTTCCATGCTTGCGTTGTTTCCATGCCGCACCAGAACGGTTGAGGTGCGACGCGATCCCGGCGAGCCTAACAGGCCGATGCTGAACGGAACCAGGCCGGGGCGCCCCCGCACGCGGGTGAGGCGCCCGTTGAAGCCCGGATCAGAGCCAGTTCTTGCGCCGGAACACCACGTAGAGGATCGCCCCGAGCAGGACGATGACGCCCGAGCTGAGCAGGAATCCCCACCACTGATCGAAGCCCGGGTACGGCACGTTCTGCCCGAAATACCCGGTGACGGCGGTCGGCACGGCGATGATCGCCGCCCAGCTCGTCAGCTTCTTCATGACGTTGTTGAGCCGCGAGTCCTGCAGCGACAGGTTCGTCTCGAACAGCGCCGAGACCATGTCGCGCAGCGACTCCGTCCATTCCGTGACGCGCAGCACGTGGTCGTAGAGGTCGTCGTACGACGCGTCGAGTTCGCGCGGGGCGTTCTCGTCGCGGCGGTGCCGGAGCACGCCGTTGACGACCTCGCGCATGGGCAGGACGATGCGGCGCAGGTCGACCAGGTCTTTCCGAGCCCGGTAGGTGGCGCGCTGCACCCGGTTGCCGACCGCCGACTCGTCGAAGAGCACGTCCTCCAGATCTTCGATCGCGTCGTCGAGCACCTGCACCGCAGTGAAGTGGCTGTCGACCACGGCGTCGAGCAGGCCGTGCGTGAGCGCCCCGACGCCGTAGCGCAGCAGGTCGGAATTGTCTTCCCACCGCTGCAGCACGTCGTCGATGTCGAACTCGGGGCTGCGCACGGTGATCACCCCGTTGTGGAAGATGAACGCGGACACCTTGTGCATCATGACGCGGTCGGCGACGCCATCGGCCGGGTCGTCGGCGGCGTCCGTGTCGATCTCGGCGGCGTAGACCGTGAAGAACATGTGCGACGCGTAGCGGAGTGCCTTCGGGCGCTCGATGCGCGCCAGCGCGTCCTCCACGGCGAGCGGCTCGAGACTGAGCTCACCGGCCAGGTTCTCGAGCAGCTCGTGATCGGGGGCGCAGATGTCGACCCAGGTCAACTCGTCCTTCTGCGCGAGGTGGTCCGAGATCTGTTCGAAGGGGAAGTCCCGCGCCACCTCTTTGCCGTCGCGCCACACGCGGGACCGGGTCGTCGTCATGCGGCAACGTTACTGTGCGAAAAATGCGAGCTCGTGGTGCGCCGAGAGGCGGAACGCCCGCGCCATGCGGGCGCGGCCCCCGGCATCCGTTCGCGTCGCCGCCAGGCCGGCCCAGCGGATCGCCGCCATCGTCGACTCGGCGAACGACGGGTCCGCGTACGTCGCGAGCCACGCGGCATACGGATGCTCCGGGTGGCTGCGCGCGGCGAGGCGTTCGCCCACATCGCGATAGATCCAGAAGCACGGCAGCACCGCGGCGACGATGGTGCCGTAGTCGGGCCCTGCGGCTGACAGATGATCGAGGTACGCCCGGTTGACGCGACTGAGCGGCGTGCATCCGCCGCGCTCTGCGCCGAGCCACGAGGTGTGCAGCTGCAGTTCGCTCTCCAGGCATCCCCGCGCGCACCGCGCCCAGAACAGCTCTTCCTCAGGGCTCGGCGCCAGCGCGCTCGCACGGCCGAGGACCTTCGCGTACTCGCGCAGGTACAGGGCGTCCTGCGCGAGGTAGGAGCGGAACCGCTCGCGGTCGAGCGTGCCGTCGCCGAGGCTCGTGACGAACGGCAGCGCGTCGATCTGCGCGCGGATGTCGGCGCAGTCGCGCCACCACGCCGCGGCGTGGTCCTCGGGCTGCTCGTCGTGCAGTCGCGCGAAGTGGTCGACGGGCCCGTTGCCGTGGCCGACGGCGAGCGCACTGCCGGCTCGCATCGCATCCGTGAGCCAGGTCTTCGCCGTGTCGATCGCGATCTCCCAGGCCTCGCCGCGCGCTCGGCGGGTCGCCAGCGCGCTGGACAGCGAGCAGCCCGTGCCGTGCGTGGCGGCCGTCTCGAGGCGGGCACCCGGGAATTCGGTGATGGCCCCGCCGGGCTTCACCAGCGCGTCGGGTGACGACGCGCCCCCGAGATGACCGCCGGTGACCAGCACGCGCACACCGTGTTCTGTCGCGAGCCGGGCGGCCTGCGCGAGCGCGTCGTTCCACCCGCTCGCCTCCGGTTCGCCGGCGAGCACCGCGAGCTCGGGCAGGTTCGGGGTCACCACGTCCGCGTGGCGCAGCAGGCGGCGCAGCGCGTCTTCGGCGGCGGGCGCGAGCAGGCGCGCGCCGCTGGTCGCGACCATCACCGGGTCGAGCACGACGATCGGGGGTCGGCGCCGTGCGAGCCAGTCGGCGACCACGTCGATGACGGATGCCTCGGCGAGCATGCCGATCTTCACGGCGTCGATGCGGATGTCGTCGGCCACGGTGTCGAGCTGCAGGCGCAGGAACTCGGGCGGCGGTACATGCACGCCGGTGACGCCCACCGTGTTCTGTGCGGTCAGGGCCGCGATAGCGGCCATGCCGTATCCGCCGTTCGCGGCGATCGACTTGAGATCGGCCTGGACACCGGCGCCGCCGCTCGGGTCGCTGCCCGCGATGCTGAGCACGCGCGGGGTGGTGCTGCTGGTCATGCGGCCGCCCGCCACGCGTGCGCGAGCTCGCGCGCCGCCGCCTGCGGGTCCTCCGCGGCGCACACCGCCGACGCGACGGCGAGCCCGGCCGCGCCCGCACGTCGGAGCGGGACGGTGTCGGCGACCGTGACACCGCCGATCGCGACGCAAGGAAGTGGGGTGGTGGCCGCGAGTGCGCCGAAACCGGCCGTGCCGAGCGGCTCGGGGTGGTCGGGCTTCGTGCGCGTAGCACGGATGACCCCTACCCCGAGGTAGTCCACGGTTCGATCGGGCAGCGCGGCAACGGCGCGGAGCTGCGCCGGTGTGTTCGCGGTAAGGCCGAGAATCGCCGCGGGGCCGATGAGCCTGCGGACGAGCGTGACCGGAAGATCCGACTGGCCGACGTGCACGCCGTCGACCCGTGCGCCCGCGGCGCGCGCGGCGAGGAACACGTCGACGCGATCGTTCACGATCAGGGCGGCGCGGCCGGCGGTGAGCTCCGCCGCGCGCAGGACGAGCTCGTAGAAGCCTCGCGCCGACGCGTTCTTCTCGCGCAGCTGCACGGCGGTCACGCCGCCGGAGGTCGCGGCGCGCACGATGTCGAGGACGCCGCGCGACCCCGCCGAGGCGGAGTCCGTGACCAGATAGGTGCTCAGGTCGAAGCCGGTCATGCCAGTCGTGCCAGTCGTTCCGCTCGTGACAGTCGTGCCGGTCATGCCAGTCGGGCCCCGGCCTGGAGCGCGTCGGGGGTGAGCGCGGCGAGTGCGTCGAGGAACCCCACGGCGAACGAGCCGGGACCGGTGGCGCGCGTCGCAGCGTCTTCCGCCGCGAGGTTGTACGCGGTCACGGCGGCGACCGTGGCGGCGAGCATGTCGGCCTCCACCGCGGCGAACGCGGCGATCACCGCGCCGAGCGCGCACCCTCCCCCGGTGACGCGAGTGAGCAGCGGATGCCCGTTGTGGCCGCGCACGACACGCTCGCCGTCGGTGAGCACGTCGACGGCGCCGCTCACGGCGAGCACGCTGCCGTAGCCACGGGCCAGCTCCTGTGCCGCGTCGAGCGCGGATTCCGGGTCGTCCGTCGCATCGACGCCGCGGCCGCCGGCCCCCTGGCCGGCGAGGGCGAGGATCTCGCTCGCGTTGCCCCGCACGATCGCCGGGCGCCGCTCGAGCAGCTCGGCCGCGAGTGCCGTGCGCACCGGCAGGGCGCCCACGGCCACCGGGTCGAGCACCCACGGGGTTCCGGAGTCGGCCGCGGCGGCGACCGCCTCCCGCGCCGCTTCGCGCTGCTCGGCGTGCGGCGTGCCGAGGTTCACGAGCAGACCGCCGGCGTGCGCCGCGAAACCGCCGGCCTCGCCCGGGAGGTCGACCATGGCGGGCGCCGCACCGAGCGCCAGCAGCACGTTCGCGGTGAACCCCATGACGACGGAGTTGGTGATGGCCTGCACGAGCGGCGCGCTCTGGCGCACCGTCTCGAGCAGCTGCGCGGCGGCGTCCGCGCCGATTTCTGGCGTGCGAATACTCAATTCGCGACATCCCTTCGCTAGTCCGAACTAGATCAGGTTCGACGGGTGTGATCTCAGCGCCGCAGTCGGCGCACCCCGTGTCACTGCTGTCGAGCCTAGCGATGAGCGCGCGGAATGTGCGCGGCACTTGCGAAGTTGATACGAGCGGACTCAAGTTTTGATGGATGCGGTTGACCGGGCATCCGTACCCCGATAAAGTTGAGTCAACGCGGCTCAATGCCGCAAGCAGACTTCAGCAACAAGCCAGGCAACAAACGCAGGAGGGCCAACACATGGCACGTGCAGTAGGTATCGACCTCGGAACCACCAACTCCGTCGTCGCTGTTCTCGAGGGTGGCGAGCCGACCGTCATTGCGAACGCAGAAGGCTTCCGCACCACCCCGTCGGTGGTCGCGTACACGAAAGACGGCGAGGTGCTCGTCGGCGAGACCGCGAAGCGCCAGGCCGTCACCAACGTCGACCGCACGATCTCGTCCGTCAAGCGCCACATGGGCACCGACTGGAAGCAGGAGATCGACGGCAAGAAGTACACCCCGCAGGAGATCTCGGCGCGCATCCTCGCGAAGCTGAAGCGCGACGCTGAGCAGTACCTCGGCGACACCGTCACCGACGCGGTCATCACGGTGCCGGCCTACTTCAACGACGCCGAGCGCCAGGCCACGAAGGAGGCCGGCGAGATCGCGGGTCTCAACGTGCTGCGCATCATCAACGAGCCGACCGCGGCGGCGCTCGCCTACGGCCTCGACAAGGGCCGCGAAGACGAGCTCATCCTGGTCTTCGACCTCGGTGGCGGCACCTTCGACGTCTCGCTGCTCGAGGTCGGCAAAGACGATGACTTCTCGACCATCCAGGTCCGCGCGACCGCCGGCGACAACCGCCTCGGCGGCGACGACTGGGACCAGCGCGTCGTCGAGCACCTGATCAAGAAGTTCAAGGACACGACCGGCGTCGACGTCTCGAAGGACAAGATCGCGCTGCAGCGCCTCAAGGAGGCCTCGGAGCAGGCGAAGAAGGAGCTGTCGAGCTCGATGTCCACGAGCATCCAGCTGCCGTACCTTTCGCTCACCGAGTCGGGGCCGGCCAACCTCGACGAGACGCTGACCCGCGCCCAGTTCGAGCAGATGACCTCCGACCTGCTCGACCGCACGAAGAAGCCCTTCCAGGACGTCATCCGCGAGGCGGGCATCAAGGTCGGCGACATCGCGCACGTGGTGCTCGTCGGCGGCTCGACCCGTATGCCCGCCGTCTCCGAGCTCGTCAAGAAGGAGACCGGGAAGGAGCCCAACAAGGGCGTCAACCCCGATGAGGTCGTCGCCGTCGGCGCGGCCCTGCAGGCCGGCGTGCTGAAGGGCGAGCGCAAAGACGTTCTGCTCATCGACGTCACCCCGCTCAGCCTCGGCATCGAGACCAAGGGTGGCATCATGACCAAGCTCATCGAGCGCAACACGGCCATCCCGACCAAGCGGTCCGAGACCTTCACCACCGCCGACGACAACCAGCCGTCGGTCGCGATCCAGGTCTTCCAGGGCGAGCGCGACTTCACCCGCGACAACAAGGCGCTCGGCACCTTCGAGCTCACCGGCATCGCGCCGGCGCCGCGTGGCATCCCGCAGATCGAGGTCACCTTCGACATCGACGCGAACGGCATCGTGCACGTGTCCGCGAAGGACAAGGGCACCGGCAAGGAGCAGTCGATGACCATCACCGGCGGCTCGTCGCTGCCGAAGGAGGACATCGAGCGCATGGTCCGCGAGGCGGAAGAGAACGCTGCGGAGGACAAGCGCCGCCGCGAGTCCGCCGAGACCCGCAACACGGCCGAGCAGCTCGTCTACTCGATCGAGAAGCTGATCAAGGACAACGAGGACAAGGTCCCCGCCGACGTCAAGTCCGACGTGCAGGGCGACGTCGACGCGCTGAAGACCGCGCTGGCCGGCGATGACGACGACGCCGTGAAGACCGCGTTCGACAAGCTCTCGCAGAGCCAGCAGAAGCTGGGCCAGGCGATCTACTCGCAGGCCCAGTCCGAGCAGGCGGCGGGCGAGCAGACGGATGCCCCGGCCGGCGACGCCTCTGACGAGGACGTGGTCGATGCCGAGGTCGTCGACGACGAGGACGAGAAGAACTAAGCGATGACGGACGAGAAGCCCGAGGGCTCCGAGCCCGAAGAACCCATCGAAGAGCCGGTCGAAGAGGCATCCGCTGAGAGCGACGGCGAGGGCGACGACGAGCTGTTCGTCGACGACATCCTCGCCGCCGCCGAGGCGGAGGAGAGCGATCCGAGTGCCGAGCATCTCGCCGACCTCAAGCGTGTGACGGCCGAGTACGCGAACTATCGCCGCCGCACCGAGAGCGAGCGCGAGGTCGTCCGTGAGCGTGCGGTCGGCGACGCGGTGCGCGCGCTGCTGCCGGTGCTCGACGACCTCGACCGGGCCCAGAAGCACGGCGACCTCGACGGCGACGGCGCGTTCCCGACCATCGCCGGGAAGCTGCGCAGCGCGGTCGAGAGGCTCGGCGTGAAGCCGTTCGGCGAGGTCGGGGAGGTCTTCGACCCGCAGCGGCACGAGGCGATCTTCCAGCAGCCCACCCCGGGCGCGACCGAGACGACCGTCCTCGACGTGGTCGAGACCGGGTACACCATCGGGTCGACCCTGGTGCGTGTGGCGCGCGTCGTCGTCGCCACCCCCGCCGATTAGTTACTACAAGGAGGCGCGTTGGCCAGTCAGGACTGGTTCGACAAGGACTTCTACGCGACCCTGGGCGTCAGCAAAGACGTCTCAGCGGCCGATCTGAAGAAGACCTATCGCAAGCTTGCGCGGCAGTACCACCCCGACTCGAACCCGGGGGACGCGGCCGCTGAGGCGCGCTTCAAAGAGATCAGCGAGGCGTACTCGGTGCTCTCCGACTCCGCGCAGCGCGCGGAGTACGACCAGGTGCGGGCCATGGGCTCGGGCGCGCGTTTCACGGCGCCCGGGTCCGGCGGCGCCGGCGGCTTCGAGGACGTCTTCGGGTCGATGTTCAACGGTGGTGCCGGCGCCGCAGGCGGCCGCCCGGGCGGGTTCAGCTACCAGAACGGGGGCGCCGACTATGACGACCTGCTCGGCGGCCTGTTCGGCGGCGGCGGGTTCGGGCGTTCGTCCGGTGGGTTCCGCGGCTACGGCGCCCCCACGCGCGGGCAGAACATCGACGCGTCGACCTCGATCGACTTCGTCGACGCCGTCCGCGGCGAGACGGTCACGCTGAGCGGCGCCGGCGGCAAGCCCATCAAGGTGAAGATCCCGGCGGGCGTCGCAGACGGGCAGAAGATCCGGCTGCGTGGCCGCGGGCATCCGAGCCCCGACGGCGGCGAGGCGGGCGACCTCATCCTGCAGGTCGCGGTGCGCAAGCATCCGGTATTCGAGCGCGACGGGCTCAACCTGCGCGTCAACGTGCCGGTGACCTTCGTCGAGGCCGCGCTCGGCGCGACCATCGAGGTTCCGACGCTCGACGGGCCGACCGTGAAGCTCAAGGTCGCGGCGGGAACGCCCTCCGGCCGGGTGCTGCGCGTCAAGGGGCGCGGCGTGAAGACCGCCAAGGGCACCGGCGACCTGCTCGCCGAGGTGCAGGTGGCTGTGCCGTCGCACATGTCGGCCGAGGCCGAGAACGCCCTGCTCGACTTCGCCGCGAAGCTGCCGGCGGAGAATCCGCGCGACGATCTGCTGGCGCGGGCGCGCGAGTAGCTTCGGGGAACGGTCCGAGCGGCACCCGCCGGCGCGGGCGCCAGGGAGAGGAAGGCAGCCGGCTGTGAACATGGACGTCGACCAGGACACGCCGCTCTTCGCGATCGCCGCGGCGGCGGAACTCGCCGAACTGCACCCGCAGACGCTTCGGCAGTACGACCGGCTCGGGCTGGTCGAGCCGAAACGCACCGCGGGCAAGTCCCGGCGGTACTCGCTGCGCGACATCGCTCAGTTGCGCGAAGTCGCTCGGCTCTCAGGCGAGGGCGTCTCGCTCGAGGGCATCCGCCGCGTCCTGTCCCTCGAGAACGAGGTGCGGGCGCTTCAGGGCCGCGTGCGCGAGCTCGAGTCGGCGCTGGCAGACGCTCTGCTGCAGCGCCCCGGCCGGCGGGTCTTCGCGTCGGACGTCTCGGGCGAGGTCGTGCCCATGCGCGCGGGAACGCGGGCGCAGCGCCGCGACCAGGTCGTGATCTGGCGCCCGTGGGGGCCCGTCGACTGAGTCGCGCGTGAAAGCATGACCGAGTGAGTTCGGGCGGCGAGAGCGACTGGAAGCGCGCGTTGCGCGGGCTTGCGCGCGCCGATGACGTCGCGGAGACCTCAAGCGCGGCGCCCGCGGAAGGCCGTCGCACCCCGCTCGGCGTGCAGTTCGAGGTCCGCGAGGTCGTGCGCCGCGGCAGTGGGCGGTGGCAGCACACGAGCAACACGACGGTCGCGGCGACCGCGGAATCGGCCGGCGAGCTGAAGCTCACCGCGCGGCCCGTCATGCCCGGTCGCGCCGGCAACTGGGTGGGCGCGAACCTTGCCTGGGCCGGTCTGCAGTACCAGGTGCACCAGCTCGGCCTCGACGGCGAGCAGGTGCGCTGGTTCACCGACTTCGCCGCGCTGGCGCGCGCGAGCAGCGGCAGCTTCCTCGGCCAGGACGGCGTGCGCATTGCGCTCGACGACTTCGGCTCAGCGCTGCTCTGGCCGCTGCTCGACGAAGCGAGGGAACTCGGCGTCGCGTTCGTCGGGGCCGGGCGTGAGCCCGTGGTCCGCGTCGGCGAGCGGGGGGTCGTCCAGCTCGACGCGACGGCGAATGAAGCCGGGGCCGTCATGCTGGCGCCGCGGGTGAGCATCGACGGAGCGGAGGTCACGGGGCAGCGACTCGGCGCGCTCGGGACCCACGGTCTCTGGGCGGTCGAGTGGCCGGGTCCGGTCGTGCGGCTCGCGCCGAGCGCGCGCGAGGTGACCGCCGAGGTGCTGCGGCTCGCGGCATCCGCGCCCATCGAGGTGCCTGCGCGCGAGCGCGCTGAGTTCATCGCGGACTATCTGCCGCAGCTCGCGCTCACCGTGCCGCTCGTCAGCGCCGACGCGTCGCTGGGGTTTCCCGAGCCCGTCGAGGCGCCACCCGCACAGACGCCGCCGAGCGGGCGGCCCGAGGGCGAGCCGGTGCTGCCGGAGGACTTCCTCGACGCGGTGCCCGAGCTCGAGGTCACCCTCGTGCCGACCGACGACCGCGACTGGCTGGAGCTCGGCTTCGCCGTGCGTGTCGACGGTCGGGAGGTGCCGTTCAGCAGCCTCTTCGAAGCGCTCGCCGGCGGCCGCAAGTCCCTGAGACTGGTCGACGGCTCGTATCTGAGACTCAATCAGCCGGTGTTCGCGAAGCTGATGGACCTGATCGCCGAGGCCGACACCCTTCGCGAGTGGGAGGCCGGGCCGCGCATCCACCGCACCCAGGTGGCGCTGTGGTCCGATTTCGAGGACCTCGCCGATGCCTCGCACGCGGCGGTCGAGTGGCGCGAGCAGGTCGCGGCACTGACGGATGCCCCAGCGGATGCCCCGCCAGCGCCCGACGGCCTGACGGCGGAGCTCAGGCCGTACCAGCTGGCCGGGTTCGCGTGGCTCGCGTACCTCTATGAGCACGGACTCGGCGGCGTCCTCGCCGACGACATGGGGCTCGGAAAGACGGTGCAGACGCTCGCGTTGATCGTGCACTCGCGCGGGGCCGAGGCGCGGCGAGGACCCACTGGGTCGTCGCCTTCAGCGGGTCTCGACCCCTGGCTCGTCGTCGCGCCCGCGTCGGTCGTCGGCAACTGGGGCGCGGAAGCGGCGAGGTTCGCGCCCGGCCTGCGCGTCGCCTCCGTCACCCGCTCGCAGTTGCGCGAGAAGCAGAAGCTCGCCCAGCTCGCCGCCGAGAACGACGTCATCGTGATGTCGTACAACCTGTTCCGCCTCGACTTCGACGACGTCGAGGACCAGCGCTGGGCGGGGCTCGTGCTCGACGAGGCGCAGTTCGTCAAGAACCATCGCAGCCGGGCTCATGAGTGCGCAAAAGCCCTCGATGTGCCGTTCAAACTTGCGATCACCGGCACGCCCCTCGAGAACAACGTGCTCGAGCTCTGGGCGATCCTCGACATCGTGGCGCCCGGGCTCTTTCCGAGCATCCGCCGGTTCACCGAGCAGTACGTGCGGCCCTTGTCGCACGTGCGCGAGCCCGACGCGCTGCCCGCCGGCATCAGCCACGCCGACGCACAGCGCGTGATCGCACGGCTGCGACGGCGCGTGCGTCCCTTCCTGCTGCGCCGCACCAAGGCGGTCGTCGCACCCGAGCTGCCCGAGAAGCAGGAACAGGTGCTGCGGGTCGAGCTGTCGCCCAAGCACCGCCGCATCTACGAGCAGTTCCTGCAACGGGAGCGACAGAAGTTGCTCGGGCTTGTGAAAGAAGAGTTCGACCGGCAGCGGTTCATTCTCTTCCGCTCACTCACGCTGCTGCGCATGCTCGCCCTCGATCCCGCCCTCATCGACGAGGAATATCAGGGCATCCCGAACGCGAAGCTCGACGCGCTGCTCGAGCAGCTCGACGACGTCGTCGCCGAGGGCCACCGGGCGCTCGTGTTCAGCCAGTTCACCTCATTCCTCGCACGGGTCGAGGAGAGGCTCGGCGAGGCCGGCATCGCCTACGACTACCTCGACGGCTCGACGGCGAACCGGCCCGAGGTGATCGCGCGGTTCAAGACCGGCACGGCGCCGGTCTTCCTCATCTCGCTCAAAGCCGGGGGCTTCGGCCTCAACCTGACCGAGGCCGACTACGTCTTCCTGCTCGACCCGTGGTGGAACCCGGCGTCGGAGGCGCAGGCCGTCGACCGAACGCACCGCATCGGCCAGTCGGCGGCCGTCAACGTGTACCGGATCGTGGCCGACGGAACGATCGAAGACAAGGTGATGAAGCTGCGCGATGAGAAGTCCGAGCTCTTCGATCAGGTGCTCGACGACGACGGCGTCTTCAGTAATACTTTGACATCCGATGACCTCAGGGGCCTGCTCGAACTGCCACGATAGGTCCCATGTCTCGCCAGATCCGCTTCAACGCCTTTGACATGAACTGCGTCGCCCACCAGAGCAGCGGCCTCTGGAGGCACCCGCAGGACCAGGCGTACCGCTACAAGGAGATCGGCTACTGGACCGAGCTCGCGAAGCTGCTTGAGCGCGGCCGCTTCGACGGCATCTTCATCGCCGACGTGCTCGGCACCTACGACGTCTACGGCGGCACGAACGAGGCCGCCATCCGCAACGGCGCGCAGGTGCCCGTCGCGGATCCGCTGCTCGTGATCCCGCCTATGGCCTATGTCACCGAGAACCTCGGCTTCGGGGTCACCGCAGGCACTGCGTACGAGCATCCGTACCCATTCGCGCGCCGCATGTCGACGCTCGATCATCTGACCAACGGGCGCGTCGGGTGGAACGTCGTCACGGGCTATCTGCCATCCGCCGCGCGCAACATGGGTGCCGACGACCAGCTCGAGCACGACGATCGCTACGACCACGCAGACGAGTACCTCGAGGTGCTGTACAAGCTGTGGGAGGGATCCTGGGAGGACGACGCGGTCGTGCGCGACACCGAGAAGGGCGTTTTCACCGACCCCGCCAAGGTGCACGAGATCGGCCACGAGGGCCGCTTCTTCAAGGTGCCTGGCATCCACATCAGCGAGCCGTCGCCGCAGCGCACGCCGGTGATCTACCAGGCCGGTGCATCGAGCCGGGGCGTGAAGTTCGCCGCCGAGAACGCCGAGGCGATCTTCATCGCCGGGTCGACGAAAGAGGTCGTCGCCGGTGTCGTGACGAAGCTCCGCGACGCTCTCGAGGCGGCGGGGCGCGATCGTTACGCGGCGAAGATCTACACCCTGCTGACCGTGATCACCGACGAGACCCCCGAGAAGGCGCAGGCGAAGTTCGCCGACTACCGCCGCTACGTCAGCGAAGAGGGGGCACTGACGTTCATGTCCGGTTGGATGGGCGTCGACCTGTCCACCTACGGACTCGACGAGCCCATCGGAAACGTGAAGTCCAACGCCATTCAGTCCACCGTCGCGAACTTCCAGGCGAAGAACAGCGAAGGCCGCGAGTGGACCGTCGGCGACATCGCCCGCGAGGGCGCCATCGGCGGACTCGGCCCCTACTTCGTCGGCTCGGGCGAGCAGGTCGCCGACGAACTCCAGGCGTGGGTCGACGAGACCGACGTCGACGGCTTCAACCTCGCGTACGTGGTCACGCCGGGCACCTTCGAGGACATCGTCGAATACGTCGTTCCGGTCCTGCAGGCACGAGGCGTCTACCCGACCGAGTACGAGCCCGGCACGCTGCGGCAGAAGCTGCACGGGAAGGGCGACCGGCTCCCCGCCGAGCATCGCGGCGCGCAGTACAAGGTCTCGACGCGGTAGCGCGGGCGCCCGCTAGCGTGGGCGGATGACCTCGCTCGACCTGGGTGCGCTGCGTCGGCGCCCCGACATCGAGGCACCGAACCTGGTCGCGGTCGACGCCGCCGACCGGCTGATGCTCGACACGGCGGCGGCAGCGCTCACGGCGTCGCGGCCCGGCTCGGTGGCGGTGATCGGCGACGGATTCGGTGCCCTCACGCTCGGCGCCATCGCGTCGGGCGCGCGAGACGTGCGCGTGCACCAGGATGCGCTGCTCGCCGAGCGAGCCCTCGCGGCGAACGCGGCCGAGCTCGGCATGACCGGATTTGCATCGCTGAACCTCGAAGCAGACCTCGTGACGGATGCCTCGCTCGTGCTGCTGCGTCTTCCCAAGTCCCTCGACCAGCTCGACGAATGGGCCGGCCTGATCGCCGCCCACGCCGCGCCCGACGTCGTCGTGTACGCCGGCGGCATGGTGAAGCACATGACGCTCGCGCAGAACGAGGTCCTCGCGAAGCACTTCGGTTCGGTGCAGGCGGGTCTGGCGCGGCAGAAGGCACGCGTGGTCACGGCCGCGGGTGCCGGCGCGCCTGGCTCTCGTGACGCTGTCGGCTCGCGTGATGCTGCCGGCCCTGCCGGTGCTGCCTGGCCGAGGACCGCTCGGGTCGATCCGCCCGGTATCACCGTCGCGGCGCACGGCGGCGTGTTCGCGGGGGCATCGCTCGACATCGGTACGCGCTTCCTGCTCGAACACCTCGGCGACGCGCGACCCGCAGCCCGCACAGCGATCGACCTGGGGTGTGGTACCGGTGTCGTCGCGGCGGCGATCGCCGCCGCGCGGCCCGGGGTGCGAGTGCTCGCCACCGACCAGTCCGCAGCGGCCGTGGCATCCGCCCGCGAGACGATGCGGCTGAACGGCCTCACCGATCGCGTGACCGTTGCGCGCGACGACGCGCTCGAGTCGCTGCCCGACGCGAGCGCTGAGCTGATCCTGCTCAACCCCCCGTTCCACACCGGGACGACCGTGACGGCCGAGGTCGGCCTGCGCCTCATCGCCGACGCCGCGCGGGTGCTCCTGCCAGGCGGTGAGCTGCGAGTCGTGTTCAATTCACACGTGCACTACCAGCCGACACTGCGCAGGCTCGTGGGCGAAACCCGCCAGGTCGCGCGCAACAGCAAGTTCACGATCACGAGCTCCGTGAAGCGCGCGTGAGCGGGCTGTGCTGATGACGGGGCTGTGCTGATGAGAGGCTACGGCGCACAGCAGATCCGCGATGCGGAAGCACCGCATCTCGCGGCAGGCGAGCCGCTGATGGCGCGTGCCGCGGCGGCGCTCGCGCGCGAGTGCGAGCGGATGCTTGTCACTGAGGGCGTGTCCCTCAGCCACGCGCGTGTCGTGGTGCTGGTCGGCGGCGGAAACAACGGCGGTGACGCGCTCTACGCTGCCGAGGCGCTGGCGAAGAAGGGCGTCACGGTCGAGCTGGTCCGCACCTCGAGCCGGGTGCATGAGGAGGGCCTCGCCGCCGCGCTCGCGGGCGGCGCCACGGTGGTCGCAGGGCCGACCGCGAGGCTCGCGACGCGCGCTGCGTCGAGCGACCTCATCGTTGACGGCATCCTCGGCACGGGCACGAGTGTCGACGCCCGCCTGCGCGGCGAGGCGCGCGAAGTTGTGGCCGGCATTGTGGCCGTGCGGCGGAGCGCGGCGGTCGTCGCCGTCGACATTCCGAGCGGCATTCACCCGGACACGGGTCATGTGCCCGAGCCTGCCGCGGTCCTGCGCGCGGACGTGACCGTGACCTTCGGCGGGTGCAAGGCGGGCCTGCTGCTGCCGCCGGCGCGGGACTACGCGGGAGACATCCGTCTCATCGACATCGGTCTCACCGTCGAGCTCGACGAGCAGACCCCGCTCATCGAGCTCGACGGGTGACGGTCATGCCGTGAGGACCACCTTCAGCGCCTTCGTCTCGGCCGCGTTGCCGAAGGTCTCGTAGGCGTCGAGGATGTCGGACAGCGCGTAGTGATGCGAGACGAACCCGGCGACATCGAGCTTGCCCTGAGCGAGCAGCTTGATCAGCATCGGCGAGGTATTCGTGTTGACGAGGCCGGTTGTGATGGTGAGGTTCTCGATCCACTTCTCGTCGAGCTTGAACGTCACGGGCTTGCCGTGCACGCCCACGTTCGCGACGTGACCGGCGGGCCGCACGATCTCGAGCGACATGTCCCACGTGGCGGGAACGCCGACCGCCTCGATCGCGACGTCGACGCCGAGGCCGTCGGTGAGGGCGAAGACCTGCTCCTTCCAGTCGGCGTCGGACGACACGACGCCGTCCGTCGCGCCGAAGCGCTTCGCCTGCTCGACGCGGTTCGCGTCGAGGTCGACGGCGATGACGCGTGACGGGCCGTACAGTGCCGCCGTCGTGATCGCCGCGAGGCCCACGGGACCGGCGCCCACGACCGCGACGACGTCGCCGGGCGAGACGGCGCCGTAGCGCACGCCGATCTCGTGGCCCGTCGGCAGAATGTCGCTGATCAGCACGGCGAGCTCGTCGGGCACGCCCTCCGGCACGCGGTAGAGCGACGTCTCGGCGAACGGCACACGCACCAGCTCGGCCTGCGTGCCGTCGATGAGGTGACCGAAGATCCAGCCGATGCCGGGAGCGCCCTCGTCGGCCTGGCAGTGCGAGTAGACGCCCTTCTTGCAGAAGTCGCACTTTCCGCAGGCGGAGACGCACGAGACGATGACGCGATCGCCGACGGCGAGGTCCGTGACCGCAGAGCCGACCTCGGTGATGGTGCCGACACCCTCATGGCCGAGGATCCGGCCGGGGGTCACGGCCGGCACGTCGCCCTTGAGAATGTGCAGATCCGTGCCGCAGATCGTGGTCGTGTCGATCTTCACGATGGCATCGGTCGGTTTGAGAATCGTGGGGTCGGGAACGTCTTCCCAGGCCTTCTGCCCGGGCCCGTGGTACACAAGCGCTTTCATGGCATCCTCCGAGGCGAGCCTGGTCGAGACGCCCGCCCAATGGGCGAAATTACTCTGTCAACCGGGGGCCGCATAGAGCACAACGGCCCTAGCATCGGGAACATGAACGATGGCAAAGATGGCGTTCAGCGTGCAACAGAATGGCTCGACGACAAGCTGGTCCCGATCCTCGGCCCGGCCCCGAACGGGCCGTTCGAGTCGGACCGCGCCGAGGACCCCAGGCCCGGCGTCACCGACGAGCTGTGCCCCGTGTGCCATCACGCCATGAGCCGCCACACCGAAGAGGTCGAGCCCGGCACCAACCGCGTCTTCCGCCGCTGCCCCGACGGCACCATCGTCGAGACCGAGGTCGAGGCCACGACGCATCCCGGTGACGAGAACACCCAAGACGGTCCGGTGCTGAGCTGACCGATGGTGCATCTTTCCCGTAGCTCACTCACTGAACTCCCCGCCGACGTCGCGGTGCCCGACTACGAGCGCGAAGCGATCACCGCCGGCATCGTGCACTTCGGCGTCGGCGGATTCCACCGCGCACACCAGGCCATGTTCGTCGACCGGCTGCTCGAGGCCGGCGATGCCCGCGACTGGGGCATCTGCGGCGTCGGCGTGCTCGAAGTCGACCGGCGCATGAAACAGACGCTCGAAGATCAGGACCACCTCTACACGCTGGTCCTCAAGCATCCTGACGGAACGCTCGAGGCGCGCGTCATCGGCTCGATCGTCGACTACCTGCTCGCACCCGATGACCCGCAGGCGGTGATCGAGAAGCTCGCCGACCCGGCGGTGCGCATCGCGTCGTTCACGATCACCGAAGGCGGCTACAACTTCGACCAGATCACCGGCGAGTTCGACGCATCGAACCCCGCGGTCCAGGCGGATCTCGCGCCGGGCGCCGCGCCCCAGACGGTGTTCGGCCTCGTCGTCGCGGGTCTCGCGCTGCGCCGTGAACGCGGCATCGAGCCGTTCACGGTGATGTCGTGCGACAACATCCCCGGCAACGGTGAGATGGCGAAGAAGGTGTTCACCTCGTTCGCTCGTCTGAAGGACGCGGAGCTGGCGGAGTGGATCGAAGCATCCGTGCACTTCCCGAACTCGATGGTCGACCGCATCACGCCGGCCACGACCGACGCCGACCGCGCGCTCGTGCGCGACGAGTGGGGCATCGAGGACGCGTGGCCCGTCGTCGCCGAGCCGTTCGAGCAGTGGGTGCTCGAGGACGACTTCGGACTCGGCCGCCCCGCCTACGACGAGGTCGGCGTGCAGCTCGTCGACGACGTCGAGCCGTACGAGCTGATGAAACTGCGCCTGCTCAACGCGGGTCACCAGGCGATCGCGTACTTCGGGGTGCTCGCCGGCTACACCTACGCCCACGAGGCCGCCCGGGACCCGCTGTTCGTCGCACTGCTGCGCCGCTATTGGTCCCGCGAGGGGCGCCCGACGCTGCGCGCGGTGCCCGGCGTCGACCTCGACGCCTACACGGACGAGCTCGTCGCGAGGTTCGGGAACGAGAATGTCCGCGACACACTGGCGCGGCTCGCTGCCGAGTCGTCCGACCGGATCCCCAAGTGGCTCGTCCCGGTGATCCGCGAGCAGCTCGCGGCGGGCCGGGAGGTGGACGCGTCGGCGGCGATCGTCGCGAGTTGGGCGCGGTACGCCGAAGGAGTCGATGAGTCGGGGAATCCGATCACGATCGTCGATCGGCTCGCCGACTCGCGGCACGCCGCAGCGCTCGAACAGGCCACCGACCCGCTGGCATTCCTGCGAGATGAGAGTCTCTTCGGGTCGCTCGCCGCGGAACCCGCGTTCACCGGGCCGTACCTGCGCACGCTGCAGTTGCTGCACGAGCAGGGGGCGCGAGCGGCACTCGAGGACCTCGCGCGCTGACCCGAGAGGGGCCCCGCGTCCGTGCTGGCGGCGCGGGGCCCGCTACGCGAGGACGCTCTGGCGGAACGTGCTGCCCGTACCGCTCAGCAGCAGCTCGAGCGTGGTCGAGGCGCTGGTCTGCAGCGACACCAGCTCGATGGGGCGGCGGATGCCGGCGAGCACCAGCTCGACCGGCAGGCCGGTCTGCAGCACCTCGACCCCCGCCATGTTGCGCACGGCGTCGAGCACATCGGACAGCTCGCGGCGGTGCGGCAGGTAGATCACGGACGACTCGCGGGCCTGCTGCGAGACCCAGCGCAGATAGTCGGGCACGGGAACGTGGCCGTCGGTCGGCAGCGCGCTGCCGAGCAGGATGCGGTCACCCGGGATGTCCAGCGGGTCGGCGGCGTGCCTCGTCCACGTGAAGTCGTGCCGCGTGGTGCGGATGCCACGCGCGGCCAGCGCCTCGATGCGCTGCTCGCCGAGCGGAAAGACCGTGAAGAGCTCGACCGCGTCGCGGGCGGCGAGCGAATGCAGGCGGCGCAGGGCGAAGTCGCCGAGCACCCGGTTCATGCGACCCTCGGTGCGGCGGGGGCGGCGGAAGGGCGTGCGCTCGAGCACGGCGTCCGCGAGAGCGAGAGTGTTGGCGCCGTCGTCGAGCAGGACCACGCGCTTCGGCTTGAGCGCCGTCGCAGCCATGCGGAACTGGCCGCTGAATCCGTCGCCGACGAGCCAGTCGCGATCGTCGCTGAGCTTGCCCCACGGAATGCCGACCCACGGCGTGACCTCGTCGAACGGAGCGTCGCGGCGCAGCAGCTCGGCGGCCGTCGATTCCATCTGAGGGCCCGTGAGGCGCATGGCGACGGAGATGCGCCGACCGGCTGCGTGGGCCCATTCAGCGGCACTCAGCAGCTGAAACGGAGACTCGACCCAGGCCAGCACGCTTCTAATTTTAGCCTGAGAAAACTGGGATTGTGATAGGCGCCGGATCACGAGGGGGGAAGAGCCACCGTGAAGACCGTGCGGCCCGGAGCGCTGTCGAGGCTGACAGTGCCGCCATGCGCCTCGGCGATCGCCTTCACGATCGCGAGCCCGAGACCGGTCGAATCACCATCGCGGTTGCGCGCCGTGTCGCCCCGCGCGAAGCGGGCGAACACCGTCGGCTGCAGCGCGGGCGGAACGCCGGGACCGTCATCGGCGACCGTCAGCGTGTTCACGCCCTGAGCGGCGTGAACCGAGATGTCGACACGCGTGCCGGGCGGAGTGTGCGTGCGCGCGTTGGCGAGCAGGTTCACCACGAGGCGACGCAGCTGCGACTCGTCGCCGTGCAGCACGACGGGCTCGGCATCGAGGTCGAGGTGCCATTCGTGATCGGATGCTGCAGCCCGGGCATCCCCCGCCGCCTCCGCCACGATCAGCGAGAGGTTCACTTCGGTCTGGGATGTCTGTGCAGCCCCCGCTGCGACCAGGGCACCCGCGTCGAGCCGCGCGAGCAGCAGCAGCTGCTCGACGAGCTCGCTCATCCGCACCGATTCGCGATCGATCCGCGAGATGTTGCGCTCGAGATCGTCGGTGAGCTCATGCTCACGGGCCGAGAGCTGGGCATAGGCACGCACAGTGGCGAGGGGCGTGCGCAGTTCGTGCGACGCATCTGCGACGAAGCGCCGCATCGTCTCCTCGCTCGCCTGCCGCGCGGCGAGCGCGTCCGCGACGTGCTCGAGAAGTGCGTTGAGGGCACCGCCCACCTGGCCGACCTCGACGGTCGAGGCGAGGTCGGCGGGCGCGACGCGCTCGCCGAGGCGCACGTCACCGCGATCGAGGCGCACGTCCGTGACGGCGGACGCCGTCGCCGCGACATGCCGCAACGGGTTCAGCGACCGCCCGATGACGATCGCGCCGGTCGCCGCGGCCGCCGCAACGGCGAGCACCACGACGCCGAGAATCACCCACGCGACCCGCCACACCGTCGCATCGACCGCAGCGAGCGGCACCCCCGTGATGACCGTCGCGCCGCCGGCCACGGACCTGCTCGCGACGCGGTAGTGCCCGAGGTCGGGCCCGAGGTTCACGCTCGTCGGCTTCGTCGCGGTGTCGAAGCGCTCGAGCGTCGCCCGCTCGGTCGCCGACAGCTCGTGGCGCTTGCCGGTGGAGTCGACGAATCCGTTCACGACGACCTTGCCGTCGTCGACCACCGCGACGATCGTCTGCGCGGCCTGCCCGGGCACGCCGACGAAGTCGCCGGCCTCACCGCCCCCGGGCGGCCGGGTCGTGCCCGGCTGGGTCGTGCCGGGCTGGGTCGTGCCAGCTGGCCCACCCGTGCCCAGCTGGGTCGTCCCGCCGGTGCGGCTCGTGACACCCGCTTGCGAAGGCGACTGCGGCGCCCTGTGATACAGCTGGCCCCCAATCCGGTCGACGCGCTGCGCCGAGCGCACGAGTCCCGAATCGAGCTGGCCCACGAGGTAGCCGCGCACCGCAAGCAGTGTCACACCGCCGATCACGAGGCTCGACGCCGCGACCAGAGCGGCGGCGATCAGCACGATGCGCCACCGCAGGCTGTGCAGCAGCGCGAAACGCCTGCGGGGGAACGGCGGGAAGGTCATGCGTCCTCCGGCGCGGCGCCTTCCGCCTTCAGGATGTAGCCGACGCCGCGCACCGTCTGAATCGAGGCGCCGCAGTCAGGGGGCAGCTTGCGGCGCAGCGTCGACACGTACATCTCGACGAGGTTCGACTCGGCCCCGAAGTCGTAGCCCCACACCGTCGTGAGCAGCTGGTCACGGCGCAGCACCTTGCCGAGTGATCGCGCGAAGACGCGCAGCACCTCGAACTCGGTCGCAGTGAGCTCGAGCGGCGCGTCGTCGCAGGCGACCGTGCGCGCGTCCTCGTCGATGACCAGACGGCCGACCGTCATGGTGCTGCGCGGCGACGCATCCGTCATCGTCGGCGCGAGCCGAACCAGCGCGCGCGCCCGCGCGAGCAGCTCGGCGATGTCGAACGGCTTCGTGACGTAGTCGTCGCCGCCTGCTCGCAGGCCGTCGATGCGGTCCTGCTGAGAATCCTTCGCGGTGAGGAACAGCACGCGCACCTCGTCGCTGATCGCGCGGATGCGGTCGAGCACCTCGAGCCCGTCGAGGTCGGGAAGCATGATGTCGAGCACGACGACGTCGGGCCGCTGGTCGCGCACGAGATGCGGCACCTCACGGCCGCGATAGACGGTCTCGACGTCCCACCCGTCGCTGCTCAGGGCCAGCGCGACGGCGTCGGCGAGAGCTTCCTCGTCGTCGACGACCAGAGCACGCGCGGGGGTGCCGTCGGCGCGGCGCAGCGGGGGGAGGTCGAGCGGATGCATGGCGGCCATCACTCTATTCAGTCACGGTCTCGGGCGGGTTCGCTGTGCTTGCGCTATGTGCGCGCTATAGCTGGGGGGCGCGGGCGTGATCGGGTCGGTCGTGGTCCCGGTCGGGGTGACTGTGTCTGCGCTATGTGCGCGCTATAGCTCGGGGGCGCGGGCGTGATTCAATTCCCGCATGGAATCGGGCGCCGCGCTCATCGTGCTCGCCGTCGTCGTGGCTGTCGTGCTCGCGGTCGCCGTCGCGGTGCTGGCTCGCCGGTTGGGCTGGTCGGCACCGCTGATGCTCGTCGCGATCGGTGCGATCGCGGCCCTCATGCCCGGCATCCCGCGCGTCACGATCGACCCGAACGTCGTGCTGTACGGTGTCATGCCGCCGCTGCTCTACGCGGCTGCGACGCGCGCCTCGTTCATCGATCTGCGCGCGCGGCGCGACCCCATCCTGCTCAGCTCGATCGGGCTCGTCGCGTTCACGGTGCTCGCGGTCGGCGCCGTCGGGTGGTGGCTCGTGCCCGGCATCAGCATCGCCGCGGCGCTCGCGTTCGGCGCGGTCGTCGCACCGACCGACCAGGTCGCCGTCGAGGCGGTGACACGTCGTGCCCGGCTGCCGCGGATGCTCAGCACCGTGCTCGAGGGCGAGAACCTGCTCAACGACGCGACCGCGCTGGTCGCGCTGAACTCGGCGATCATCGCGATCACGGCGACGATCTCGCCGCTCGCGATCGGCGGGTCCTTCGTGCTCGAGGTGGTCGGCGGCGTCGCCGTCGGGCTGCTCGTGGGGTGGGTGCTGAGCCGCGCCCGCGGCGTGCTCGCGGCACCCGTGCTCGACACGAGCCTGTCGCTCGTCACACCGTTCCTCGCATTCGTCGTGGCCCAGTACGTGCATGGATCCGGAGCTCTCGCCGTGGTCGTCGCCGGGCTCTTCCTCGGCTATCGCGCCCCGTACTTCCAGTCGGCCCAGGCCCGCGTCGCCGAGTCGCTCAACTGGCGCACGATCCAGTTCATCGTCGAGAACCTGGTGTTCCTGCTCATCGGGCTCTCGCTGCCGCGGGCCGTCGAGGGGGCGCAGGGCAGCGGCATCCCGGTGTGGAAGCTCGTGCTGATCGCGCTCGGCCTGCTGCTCGCGGTCGTGCTCACCAGGCTCATCTGGGGAGTCGCCGTCACGCCGCTGTTCCGCTACGGGCCCGGTCGGATGCGCCGGGTGGGGTGGCCGTGGGCCACCGTCGGGCCGTGGACCCTTGCCGGCGTGCGCGGCGTCGTCACGCTGGCCGCCGTCTTCCTGCTGCCGGATGCGACGCCCGACCGCTCCGTGCTGCAGCTGCTGGCGTTCGCGGTCGTGATCGGCACCCTGCTGCTCGCCGTGCCGCTCCCGCTCGCGCTGCGGGCCTCCGGCCTCGTGGTGACGGCGACGGATCAGGAGCGCATCGAGGCCGAGCTGCTCATGGCCGAGGCGAAGTCCGCCGGGCTCGAGCTCGTGCGGGACTGCGCCGCCGACGCGGTCGATGAGAGGGTGCTCGAGCGGCTCACCGCCGACGCCGCGTTCGTCTCGTCCTCGGTCGACGAGGGCCCGACACCAGCCGGCGACACCCTCAATACCGCGTACGCGCGACTGCGGATTCAGCTGTTCCAGGCCGAGCGTCGCGCCGTGCTGGTCGCGCGCTCGGAGGGGCGCTACCAGGAGGCTGCCGTGCGCGCCGTGATGAACATCCTCGATGCGGAGGAGACCGCGGCGCGCGCCACGCGCCAGGTCGAGGACTGAGTCCGGGCTGATCAAGGGCTGATCGAGCACTCGAGGGCTTGTCTCGCACCGGCCGGGACCGAATGTCCGTGGGGGCCCATAGGGTCGCATCGTGCCCGTCATCGCGCCCACGCCCACTACCCCCGAGTATCCGCTCGTCGTCTTCGACGCGGAGGGGCGCGAGGTCGCCGAGGCCGACGGGTCGGCCCTGAGCGAGAGCGTCGCGGCCCGCATCGCGGCGGGCGGGGTGACGGATGTCGTGCTGCTCTGCCACGGCTGGCTCGACGCCCTCGCCGACGCGGAATCGGCCTATCACGCGTGGCTCGAGACGGCGCATCCCCTCGCCTGGCCTGGCCCGGTGCCCCCTCTCGTCATCGGGGCGCACTGGCCGAGCACGCCGCTCGCGACGGGCGAACCGCCCGATGTGCCGGCCGAGCTCGAAGCCCATCTCGCCGACGGCACCCTCGCCACGGCGGTCGCGAACGCCGGCTCCGACATCGCCGACTTCCTGAGCTTCTGGACGATGCGGCAGCGCGCCATCACCCTCGGGTCGTCGCCGACAGGGCTCGCCAGGCTCGTCTCACGGGTGTTCTCGGCGGGCAGCGCCGCGGGGGGCACAGGAATCCGCCTGCATCTCGTCGGCCACAGTCTCGGCTGCATCGCGCTCTCCGGCGCGCTCTCCGCCGCCGGCGCCGCGCAGGGGCCGCACGCTGCCACTCTCTTCCTCGCCCAGGCGGCCGAGTCGTCGTGGGCGTTCTCGGCACGGGCGCCATTCCTCACCGGCGGAACGGGGAAGTACCACGCGGTCGTCGATGAGGGACTGGTCGACGGCGCGCTCGTCGCGACGCGCTCGACGCACGATGAGGCGCTCGGCGTCTGGTACCGCCTCGGCATGGAGTTCGTGCTGCAGCGCAGCTACGCGGCGGCGGCACCGGGCCAGCCGGCGCGGGCCGCCGCGATCGGTGCCGAAGGCCTCGGCTTCGACCCGTCCGTGCCGACCGCCGGCGTGCTTCCGCCGCTTGTTCCAGGCGCGACGCACTTCGCGCTCGCCGCAGGTCATCAGTACTCGATCGACGGCTCGGCGCTCATCGCGAGCCACGCCGACGTCGACCATATCGAGATCGCGCGCCTCTTCTTCGAGGCGGTCGCGGTGGTTACTGGTGGCCGATCTCCGACGCCTCGGTGAGCTCGTGCCACGTGCGGCTCCAGTACACGAGCGGCGCGGCCTTCTCGGCCTCGTCGGTCTCGGGCAGGCGCGCCTGCAGCGCGTGCACGGCGACGACGGTCGAGCTGCCCGCGCGCATGCGGTCGATGACGCGACCGCGGATCCAGGTGCGCACGGCCGGGAAGTATGGTTCGCCGGTGATGAGCCGGTCCCAGCTGGAGGTGTCGGCGAAGCGGTCGATGCCGCTCGTCGCGCCGAGGCGCGCGAGGTCGAGCTGATCGGCCGAGAGCAGGTGCACGATGAGCGTCTCGGCGCGGGTGATGGTCTCGGAGGCCGAGGACTGGTCCGAGATCGAGAACACCAGCAGCGGCGGCTCGGCGCTGACGGAGAACACCGACGTCGCGGTCATGGCGACGGGGCCGTCGCCCGCGTCGGCGGTGATCAGCGCGACCCCCGCCGGGTGGTGGCGGAAGGCGAGCTTGAACTCGCTCGGCGACAGACCGCCCAGGGTCGTCGCCTCTGCCTCGTTCTCAAGTCGGTGCAGCCGTTCTGCTTCCGCTGCCATGTGATGCTCCTCTCGACACACGGGCGTCGATCGCGTGGTGCACGCGCGAAGGCATCCGTTTATCTCATTGTCAGCCTCAATGCTCAGCGGCGCCCGTGCCAACAGTGTTGCGCTGTGTGACCCGCTGAGTGAGGGCCGCATCGCGACCTGCGAGCCCACGGACGAGCTGTGTCGCCTGCCGCAGCGACAGCGTCGGCAGGTACGCGCGAACGAGAGCGAGACCGATCGCCGGGAGCGCCACCGCGTCGGGGTAGGCCATGAGCAGCGGCCGCAGCGCGGGCTGGAATTTGAGCTTGAAGTCGAGCAGGCTGCGGAACCCGTAGACGGGCTCGAGCCGCTCGGACAGGCGGTCGAGCAGACCGTCGATGCCGTCGGTGGCGCTCTGCTGCGAGCGCGCGAGCGGGGCGGCCGACAGGCTCAGCTGTTCGATGCCGTCAGCGCGAAGTCGAGCGACGACCTCGGCGATCGTGAACTCCATCACGCCATGTGTCGCTCCGTCGCGGCGGCGCATGAGGTCGTTGGTGTAGCCGACGACCACGCCGTCGCGGTACACGGGCAGCCAGCTCGTGAACGCCTCGACACGCTCGTTCGGGCCGATCGCCACCATGAGGCGCACGGCCGGGTCGCGATTCTCGGCGAGCGACCCGAGCGTGAAGGCCATCTCGGGCAGCTCCTTCGCCGCGACCCATTCCTCTGAGATCGCGGCGAGCTGACGGCCCAGGTGACGCGGCAGGTCGCGCGGCGAGCACCACAGGGCACGGATGCCTTCGCGGTTCGCTCGGTTCACGGCGGAGCGAACCTTCTGCCAGCGTCGCCCCGCGAAGTCCAACGTGGCGGGGCAGAGCACGGCTTCTTCGGCCACCGTGCGGGAGTGCCAGCCCAGCCGGTCGAACGCGGCCTCGAGCGCCGCGTCGACGCTGTAGAACACCGGCACCCAGCCGTTCTCGTCGCAGAAGTGCGCGAAGCCGTCGATGGTCGCTGTGGCGTCGGCGGGCGAGCCGATCGGGCCGCCGGTGGTGAGGGCGACACGGCCGACCACGCGGTAGGCGACGCCCGCATTCCGGTCTCGCGGGTCGAACCAGTACTCGTTGCCGGCCCAGGTCGTCATGAACGCCAGGCTGTCTCCCCCGCGGCGCACGAGCCCGCGCGCCCGTGTCGAGTCCTGCTGCGGGGCATGCACGCCGTCGCCGAACAGCGGCGCGAGCGCAGCGCCCGCGGCGACGAGCCAGAAGACCGGGCCGACGACGTGCATCAGCACACGAGCGCCGAACGAGGTCGGCGTCACGAGCGCCCCGTCGCCGCCGAGGAACGCCACGGGCACGAAGCGCTCGATGGTCGATGCGGCGAGGCGGGCCGGAGTCGGCTCGGCGCCGAGCACGTGCTCATGTCCGAGGGTGAGCACCGCGAAACACAGCCCTGCCAGCGCGACGAAGGCGCCCACCGTCGTCAGCAGGTAGCGCACCACGGTCGCGGTGCCGGTGCGAACGGGGAAGTTCCGGCGCCCGACGAGAAGCGCCGCGGCCATGGCGAACGGCAACAGGATCGAGACGACCGCGTCGAGCTGGAACTGCACGTTCCGGTATCCGCCGCCGAGCGACGGGCCGCCGGTCGCCGTGGGCACAAGGCCGAAGAAGACGGCTCCCAGCACGCCGAGCAGCAGGTTGACTCCGGCGCCGAGCCAGACGGCGAAGCGCCGGCCGTGCGCGAGTCCCCAGGCCGCGAGCAGCAGCACGAGCAACGGCACGACCGAGACGACGATCGGGCCGGGGCCGTCGATGCGACGCGCGGCGAGCTGGGCCACACAGGCGTGGGTGAGTGAGAACAGCTCGCACCGTGTGACCGGACCGGCGGGGGTGGCGGCGGGCGCGGCGAGCAGCAGGCCGATCGGTCCCAGCGGCCCGACGCGGGTCGGCGAGAACAGTGCGATGACGGGGCCGACGGCGGTCAGCGCGGTGGCCGCGGCCAGGAGCGTACGCAACTCGTGACGGCTGCTTCGGGTCCACGTCGCGCGTCGACGTGCGCGCGGCAGCAGGAGGCCGAGTCCGAGGCCGGCGACGGTGGCGACGAGGCGGTAGATGTCGGCCGGCTGGCCCGCGTACAGCACGAACACGATCGCGACGAGCGAGGAGAGCAGGCGGATGCGTCGCCGCCACAGCGGGCCGGCGAAGGCGCTCGCCGCCGCGATCGCCCCGAAGATGCCGGACTGCGGGTCGACGGTCGCGATGCGGCCGATGCTGCGCGCCCACGACACGTCACCGGCCTCGCCGAGCAGGATGAGTCCGGCGCCGACGCTCACGCCGATCAGGGCGGTGACGACGAACGCGAAGGCGGTGCGGCGCCAGCCCATCAGGATCTCGGCCCCGCCGAGGAGCACGATGCTGCCGACGACAGCCAGCGCGAGTTCCGGCAGATTGCCGGCGAAGAGCATGCCGGTCATCGGCGTCCACCAGTGCCGCACCGGCTCGTCCG
This sequence comes from Gryllotalpicola reticulitermitis, assembly GCF_042651345.1. Taxonomy (NCBI): domain Bacteria; kingdom Bacillati; phylum Actinomycetota; class Actinomycetes; order Micrococcales; family Microbacteriaceae; genus Gryllotalpicola; species Gryllotalpicola reticulitermitis. Next base: position 770,909 of record NZ_JBHSCN010000005.1, on the reverse strand, counting down.
TGCCGAGCACGACCCAGAAGCGCTCCCGCAGCAGCGCGTCGGGGCCGCGGAACGGGCCCGTCACGAGCGCCACCAGCAGGTAGAGCATCACCATGAGGGTGCTGAACGGATGCCGCGCGAGATGCGCGCGCACGGGGCCGGCGCCCCGGGCATCCGTCGATTCACTCACCTCGACATGGTGGCAGTCGCTTTCAGGGAAATCGCTAAGCAAGCCGGCCCGAGCGCGAATCGGTGACGTGCGCGAGTTGTCCACAGGGCACGAATGCTCGGCCCGGCGGTCGGGACAAGATGGTCGCTCTCAGGGGGCGCGCTCGCGTCCCTGTTCGATGTCAGGAAGGGAGCCCTGATGGGGCCACGAAGGACGAAACGGGCCGAGCGGCCCTGGCGAGTGCGCGCGACGAGGCGGGGCCGGCTGCGGATCGTGGCCACGCTCGCACTCGCCGGAGTGCTGTGCGGCGGCCTGGTCACGGTCGCGCAGGTCACCGCGCCGCCCCAGGTGGCGCAGACCCTGGGCGCCCGCATCGATCCGGCTTCGGCCGCGACGCCGGTGGGAACCGACTGGCAGCTCACGACCAACTCGCTCGTCCTGGCCGCCTTCTCGATCCCGGGCGTCCCGGGGTTGTTCTACTGCGCATCGGCCACGGCTCCTGCGCCCTTGACCGACGACCAGCGCGACCTGGGCGAGCTCGACCTCGGCCAGTTGCGGGCGAACAATCTGATCGCGATGAGGCCGGACCTCACTCCGAACGTGATCGCCGGCGTGAACCGCATGCAGCACGTCTATGGCCAGGACCCGTCGAAGCAGGTCGAGGTCGCGGCGGTCTCCGGCGCCACCCACTGGGCTCTCCAGGGCGGCGAGATCTCCGCGGCGGAGTTCGGCGGCAACACCGACCTGCACGCCGCCGTGCGCTGGGCGATCAACCGCGACCCCGACCTCAAGGGCACGAACGTCGCCGATCTTGCGGTGCGGTACTACAACGAAGCGATGTCGTACCGGGCGGCCGACACCGTCACCGCCGGCACGGTGACCGTGACCGGAACCATCGACCCCGTCGACAATTACAGGGGCACCGTCACCGTCACCCCGAGCGTCGCCGGCGGGAACGTGGCGTTCGAGCTGGTCAACGCGAAGCTCACGGACGGCTCGACGCGCTTCTCCGGAACGCTCAGCGGCGCAAAGACGCTCGCCGTGCGCGGCGTTCCGCCCGTGGGCACGCAGAAGTACAAGATCGGCGTGACCGCCGGTCGCTACACGGTCACGGGTATGAGTGGATACTCCGCGACGCTGCACGCCTTCACGACCCCGGGTGCGCAGATGATCGTGGTGGGCGGCGCCCAGTCCCCCAGCAGCGCGTCGACCGCATTCGCCTGGACATCGCCGAGAGAGTCGTCCGCGGCGTTCCAGCCGGCGTTCGCGTCGCAGCTCGGCAAGCCCGTCTACCACCCGGGCGATGCGCCCGTGGACCACTTCACCGTCGACCTGGCGCCGATGGCCGGTGGTCTCATCAATGAGTGGCCGGTGTCGAGCGCCGGCGTCTACGCACCGCTGCCCGTCATCGCCACCATGTATCTGCTCAAGGCTCCGCTCGCGACGGTTGCGGCCGTGCCCGCGGGAGCGAAGCCGGTCGCACGCGGCACCGCGACCGTTGGCGGCGGGAAGACGGACCCCACAACGGACGGCGGGTTCGACATCACACTGTCGAAGCTGACCGGAACGCAGGCCGAGCTCTCCGGGCACGTCACCGTGGTCCTCACCGTCGACACGGCGAAGCTCGCCGCAAACACCTCCGCACTGCTGCCCGCCGGCTGGGCGGCGTCGTACGCCACTCCGTTCGGCGACCCACGCGAATCGGCCGTGATCCCGCCCGAGATCATCACGCGGGCCTCGGCGGCGACGGGGCTCACGGTGCAGGTGAATGATGCGCACGTGCCCGCGACCGGCGCGGGGCTGCCGCTGTACGAGTCGTACACGGTGAACGGCTACGTGGACGACAGCGAGGAACTGTACGTGCTTCCCCGCCACTACACGACGGCAGGAACCATCGACTCCGAAGGCATGCTGCAGAACGGATCGCTCGAGTGCACGCCGGCGACGCTCGACGTGACCGGCGAGCCGATCGCGATCACCCGCGCCGGCGGCTACGACCGGGCGTGGAAGATCACCAGCGCGCGAAACGGCCTCGGCACCTTCACCCATCAGTTCGTCACCGCGGCGGGAACACCGGTCGGCCCGGAGTCCAGCTGCCAGGACCCGGCGGAGTGGACGGCGCAGCAGCAGTTGCTCATTCACACCGTGGCCGCGCAGAACAGCTCCGGGCTGGTGCGCGACACGGCCTACGTATTCGGCACGGTCGAACCGGGGTCGCAGCTGATCGCGAATCTTCACGATCAGACCGGCGACGTCGCGTCGGTCAGAGACGAGATCGCGTGCACCACCGAGGCGGTCGGCATTCCTCAGGGTCTCGCGAACGGGGTGACCGTGACGACGCCCTGGACGCAGTGCCCGGCATTCGACGGCGCGCGGTATTTCCGGGAGATCGCACTCGATGTCGACGGGAACGTCCGGGCCCACGGCAGGCCGGGAGTGGCGAGCGAGTACCTGCCGCGGGAACCCGCCCCCTCTGCCGAGCCGGCTGTCACGCCGACTCCCTCCGAGACGACCGTGACTCGGGCTCCCGAGCCGACGCGGCCGCCCACCGCGGCCCCGCAGGCGCCGCGAGCGAAGGCGCCGACGCTGCCCGCGCCGATCGGCATCAAGTCGCTTCCCACGATCAGCGGGTAGGCGATGGGGCACGAACGCAGAGGGCGCGAACGAGCGGCTCGTGAACGGAGAACTCGCGACCGCACGGCTCGCGGCCGGCCCGCTGAGCGTGCTGTCGCGCACCGCAGAGCTCGGCGCCCGGTGAAACGGGGGCTGCGGCGAACGTGGATCGTCGCGGCTGCGGTGGTGGTCGTGATGGGCGCGGCGGCCTGCGGCTGGGCCTTCGTCGCGCGTCCTGGACCCGCTCCGGCAGGGGCGGCTCGCGCCCTGCCCGCACTGCCTGCCGCGCCGCGGGCGGCCGCGGCCCCGCTGTCGGCGGCGCAGGTCGCCGCCCTGCCGGAGGCGGCGTACGACCAGGTGATCGCCGGCCTGGTGCCGGTCGCGTCGACCGCGGTCGAGGCGGTGCAGCTCGGCGCGCTGTCCGCCGCGGCTCCGCTCTTCGACGCGGCCGGAACGAAGCCGGTCGCGCGCATGCAGGTCGCGGGGCCATTCGGCGACCCGAACCCCATCGTCGCGATCGCGCGGACGAGCGACTGGGCCCTGGTGCTCACGCCCGCGCGACAGGCGCTACCGTCGACCTCGGCCGACGGCACGGCCGCTGCGCAGAGCGCCGGCTGGATGCCCACGAGATACATCACCGGTCTGGGGCCGGCGGGGGCGCGCATCCGGGTCGACCTCGGCTCGCGCAGCCTCGTGATCGAGCGCCAGGGCGCACCCGACCAGCGGTTCCCCGTCGCCATCGGTGCCGCCGACACTCCCACCCCCACCGGAGTCACCGGCTACCTCGAGGCGCGCTTCGTGGACTCCGCCGCCGGCACCGGGACCACGCCGATCCAGCTCACCAGCCTGCACACCACGACCGACGACGACCCGGCCGGCGGGCGGTGCGGCGGTCTGGTGGCTCTGCACTGGTGGCCGAAGGCGAGCGGTGCCGTCTCGCGCGGCTGCCTCCGGCTGAGCCCGGCAGCGCTCGCCGCGGTGGACAAGCTTCCGCTCGGCACGCCGATCACGATCGCCGAATGAGCGCGTCGAGCGGCGCCAGAGGTTCGCGCTCGTCAGCCGCGGGGGATGTCAGTGTCAGTGTCAGTGTCAGTGTCAGTGTCAGTGCCAGTGCCAGTGCCAGTGCCAGTGCCAGCGTCGCGGTCCGTGTCCGTGTCTGTGTCTGTGTCTGTGTCTGTGTCCGGGTCTTCGTCTGTGTCGGGCTGGGCGAGCGCGCCCTCGCCCGCGCGGCGCGGGCGCACGAGCAGGACCGAGAGCAGCAGCAGAGCGATGCCGACGGATGCCGCGAGCGTGAGCCGTTCGTGCAGCACGGCCACGGCGAGCACGGTCGCGGTCACGGGCTCGATGAGCGAGAGGATCGCCGCGGTCGTCGGCGGGACGCCACGACGCAGGCCGACGAAGAACGCGAGATACGAGAGAACGGTGGGCACGAGCGCGAGGAAGGCGATCCAGGCCCAGGCGACACCGTCGGCGCTGGCGAGGTCGAAGCCCGCGAACGCTCCCCACACGGCGAGCAGCAGGCCCGCTGCGGTGAACGAGGTCGCGATCAGTGCAGAGGAGCCGAGGCCGGGCACCGCGCGGCGGTTGACGATGGTGGTGCCCGCGAAGGACAGGCCGGCGATCAGGGCGAGGCCGATGCCGAGAGCCGTCGACGCGCCGTCAGGTGCGGAGCCCGAGTCATCCGACACCAGCACGAGACCCACGACGGCGGCGACGAGCGCCGCGATGACGCCCGCGCTCGGTACTCGCCGGCGCCGCACGGCGGCCGCGACCGCCACCGCGACCGGCGCCGCGCCGAGCGAGATCACCGTCGCCACGGCGACGCCGACGAGTGCGACCGACTCGAAGTACGTGCCCTGATAGACGGCCGCAAGCACCGCGGTGAGCGCGATGTGGCGGAACGCCTCGCGGCTGCGCGGGATCCTGCGCAGCTCACCCGTCACCCCGGTGACGGCAAGCATCACCGCACCCCCGCCGAGCACGCGAAGCGACGAGATCGCGCCCCACGAGAGGTGGCTGTGCGTGGCCGCGATCGTGCCGGCCAGTCCGCTCGTGCCCCAGAGCACTCCGGCGACCACGACGAGCACGAACCCCGCGCCGCGTCGGGCGTGCGTCGGCGGCGCCGCGGGGCTCTCGGATGCGCTCATGGGGTGGTTCGACTGAAGCCGTGGGTGCAGGATCGTAATCATGACGACGTGGTTCATCACTGGCTGCTCAACCGGGTTCGGGCGTGCGCTCGCATCCGCTGTCCTCGATCGTGGCGACCAGGCGGTGATCACCGCACGCAACGTCACCGCGCTCGACGAGCTGGCGGCGCGGCATCCGTCGACCGCGCTCGCGCTCCCGCTCGACGTCGGTGATCACGAGCAGGTCGTCGCGGCGGTCGCCGCCGCGGAGGAGCGCTTCGGAGGCATCGACGTGCTCGTGAACAACGCCGGGCACGGCTATCGCGCGGCGGTCGAGGAGGGTGAGGAAGAGGCGATCCGCGAGCTCTTCGAGACGAACTTCTTCGGGCTCGTCGACGTGACCAAGCAGGTGCTGCCCGGCATGCGCGCCCGGCGTTCGGGCACGATCGTCAATCTCTCGTCGATCGCCGGCCGCGCCGCGCCGCTCGGGTCCGGGTATTACGCCGCGTCGAAGTATGCGGTCGAAGGGCTGTCCGGGTCGCTGCGGCTCGAGCTCGAACCGCTCGGCATCCACGTGGTCGTCGTGGAGCCGGGCGGATTCCGGACCGATTTCGCGGGCCGCTCGCTCGGGCAATCGGTCGAGCCCATCGCCGACTACGCCGCGACGGCGGGCACCCGCCGCAAGGAGAACCTCGACGAAGACGGGCGCCAGCCCGGCGACCCGACGAAGTTCTCGCAGGCGGTCATCGACATCGTCGCCGAGCCGAACCCGCCGTTCCGACTGCTCCTCGGCAGCGACGCCTACGCGCGCACCCGTGACGAGCTCGCGAGCCAGCAGGCCGAGTTCGACGCGTGGGCGCACGTGACGCTCAGCACCGACTTCGACGAGCAGCCCGCATGACGCACCCCGACGTGAGTGACGTGCAGATCGTCGCTTTCGACGGCATGGAAGTGCTCGACTACGCCGGACCGTACGAGGTGTTCAACGTCGCCGGCGAGCGCAGCGGCGGCCGGTTCCGAGTCGCATCGGTCGGTGTGACGGCCGAGCCGGCCGGGCGCGGCGGATTTCGTGTCGTGCCCGACTTCACCATCGACAATGCGCCCGCCGCCGACATCCTGATCTTCCCGGGCGGCCGCGGAACGCGGGCTCTCGCGCAGGATGAGCGGGTGCTCGGGTGGTTGCGCGGGCACGCGGCGGATGCCTCGCTCCTGCTCACCGTGTGCACCGGTGCGCTCGTCGCAGGCGCCGCGGGGCTGCTCGACGGGCTCGAGGCGACCACCCACCACGGCGCGTTCGACGAGCTCGCTGCGATCTCCCCGACGACGACGGTGCGTCGTGGGCCGCGCTTCGTGCGGGCATCCGATCGGATCCGCACCTCTGCGGGCGTGTCGGCCGGCACCGACCTGGCGCTCGCGATCATCGAGGAACTCGCCGGCGCTGAGCTGCGCGCGGCCGTCGAGGACGAGATGGAATGGATGTGGCCCGACCGCTAGGCGGGTCGCGGCGGCTGCCCGGCCGGCAGCGTCAGTGCTTCTTGTGCTTCTCGGCAGCGGCGAACGCCGCATCGAGCTCCTCGACCTCGAGTGCTCCGACGGGGAGTTTCGGGCACGAGGTCGAGCGGAGTCCGTCGAGCAGCAGCCACAGGTAACGGCGCCACACGGGGCGGCCGACCGCCTCGCTGGGCGAGTACGCGGCGCCCATGATGAGCAGGATGGCCGCGACGTCGGTGGGTGAGGCATCCGATCGCAGGCAGCCGGCCTTCTTCGCGTGCTCCACGAGGGCGGTGATCGGGCCGAGCAGCGCATCGCGCATCGTCTCGACCCTGCCGTGCACGTGTACCGGCTTCTCGATAGCGGGGCCGGTGTCCATCATGATCTCGTACAGCCCGCGGTCTTTGGCGTGCCGTGCCACCGTTCCTTCGATGAAGGTGACGAGGGCTTCCCACGGGTCGTCGATGTCGAGGGCGCCGTTCGCCGACTCGACCAGCTGCTCGAAGTCGTCGCTGAAGATCGCGGCGGCCAGCTCCTGCTTGTTGGCGAAATGGCGGTAGGCGGTGCCGACGCCCACGCCGGCGGCACGCGCCACCTCGTCGAGCGTGGCCTCGAGCCCGCGCGCGGCGAAGACCTCGCGGCCCGCGTCGAGCAGTGCTCGGCGGTTGCGGGCCGCATCACGACGAAGCGGCCGGGAAGTCGACTCTGAGGTGCTGGTCACACCTGTCTCCTTTCCGGCCGCGTCATCGCTGGACCTATGCCCCAATCATCGCAGGCTCGCCACTGGAGTGGACGAACTCCTCAGGCACGCCGCGGCGAAGGACGATCGCGGTGACGACGGCGCCGCCCGCGAAGATCGCTGCTGCGAGCCAGAACGCGACGGTGTAGCCGTGAACGGCAGCGGTCGCCTGGAGCTGCAGCTGCGCCGGCTTGCTGGCAGCGCTCGCCACGTGCGCCGCGATGTAGGCCGTGATGGCGGAGGTCGCGATCGTGTTGAGCAGGGCCGTGCCGATCGATCCGCCGACCTGCTGCATCGTGTTGACCGTCGCCGACGCGACGCCGGCGTCTTCAGCGCGCACCCGCAGCGTCGAGATGCTCATCGCGATCGCGAACAGGGTGCCCATGCCGAGGCCGAGGAGGATGAGGCTCGGCAGGATGTCGCTCGCGTAGTGGCCGACGACGCCGATGCGCGTCAGCAGTGCGAGAGCGATGGCGCCGAGCATCATACCGGACGGGATGAGGATCTTCGGGCTGACGCGGCGCTGCAGGCGCGGCATCACGACGGCCGCCATGATGATGATCGCGCCGGGCAGCGGCAGGAAGGCGACGCCGGTCTTGACCGCGCTGTAGCCGAGGTTCGACTGCAGGTAGTAGGTCATGAACAGGAAGACGCCGAACATGCCGGTGGTCGCGAGGAACATGGCGATCAGGCCGCCGCCGCGGTTGCGGTCGCCGAGGATGCGCAAGGGCAGAAGCGCGTGCTTCGAGCGGGCCTCGATGAGCAGGAACGCGATCAGCAGCACGCCGCCCGCGATCAGGAAGCCGAGGGTCTTGCCCGCGGTCCATCCGTCGGTGTCGGCGAGCGAGAAGCCGTAGACGATCGCGAACAGGCCCGCCGTGATCGTGATCGCGCCGGGAAGGTCGAGCCGCGGGCGCTGCTCGCTCGCGCTGTGGCGCAGCAGGACGAAGGCGCCGATGAGGGCAGGGATGGCGAAGAAGACGTTCACGTACATCGTGGCGCGCCACGAGAAGTACTGGGTCAGGACGCCGCCGAGCAGGAGGCCGAGCGCGGCGCCGCCGCCACCGATGGCACCGAAGATGCCGAAGGCGCGAGCGCGCTCACGGCCGTCGCGGAACGTGGTGGTGAGGATCGCGAGCACGGCCGGCGCGAGGACGGCGCCGAAGGCGCCCTGAACGACGCGGGCCGAGACGAGCTCGGTGAAGCTGGTGGCCGCGCCGCCGAAGGCGGAGGCGCCGGCGAAGCCGATCAGGCCGATGATGAGGGCCCACTTGCGGCCGAAGAGGTCGGCGAGGCGGCCGGCGAAGAGCAGCAGGCTGCCGAACGCGAGGGTGTAGCCGGTGATGATCCACTGGCGGTCGTTGTCGCTGAACGCGAGCGCCTTCTGCGCTGTGGGCAGGGCGATGTTCACGACGGTCGAGTCGAGGATGACCATCAGCTGGGCGAGTGCCAGCACGACGAGGATGATCCAGCGTCGCGCGTGATGGTGCTCGGCGTGCGGGTCCGCGCTGATCTGCGGCGCGGTCAATGTGTCGGACATAGGGGCTCCCGAGGCTAGAGCTGGATTCGGAGAGAAGGACTCCGCTTAGCGTACGCCCTAACCGGAACCCATATCTCCGGATTAGCTGGGCATCGGGTTTCATCCGAGTGAACTCGAAGAGGCATCCGTTCATTCCATCGCCCCGGGCGGCGTGGCCGATTGCTGTTACTCGCAGAACCGGGTACCCCCAAAGGTATGGACGACGGAGCGAAGGCAACTCGAACGATGAAGCGGCTCGGCGCGATCGGAGCCGCGCTGCTCGGTGTGGTTCTCTTCGCAGGCTGCACCTCAGGCGGCGGGTCGCCGAAGGCGGCGGACACCACGACGCCGGCGCCGACGGTCACCACCACTGCGACCGCCACCCCGACTGCGACGGCGACGGTCACCGCCACGCCAAGGCCGACGCCGACGGGCTCATCCGCGCCGGTCGCCGCCGGCAACCGCTGCACCACGGCGCACCTCACCGGCGCCATCGGCGAGCGCAACGGCGCGCCTGCCGGCAGCGGCGACGGCATGAATCAGCAGCAGGTCGCGATCATCCTCACCAACACCGGCAGCACCGCCTGCACTCTGCAGGGCTGGCCGGGGGTCTCGCTCGTCGGCGACGGCAACGGCACCCAGCTGGGTGCCGCCGCCACCTTCGATCGCACGACGCCCCACCCGACCGTGACGATCGCGCCGGGTGCCAAGGTGCAGGCGCCGATCGACTACTCCGATGCGGCGGTCTACGCGCCGTCCGAGTGCAACCAGAAGACCGCCGACGGGGTCCGCGTGTACCCGCCGGGCAGCACGAGCTCGCTCTTCATCGCACAGAAGTGGGATGCCTGCACCTCGACGCAGCACTCGCTGATGAAGGTGGGGGCCTTCGTCACCTATCCGTGAGCCCCGCTCGGCGTGGGTGTCGGTGTGGGCGTGGCTCTGGGTGTGGGTGTGGGTGTCGGTGTGGCGCTCGCCGAGCCTGACAACGGCTGAACGTGCGCGTAGGGCGCGGGCGGCGTGGAACCGCCCGAGTTGGCCAGGGGGTACACGGCCCAGCCGAGCAGGCCGTCGGCGAGCGGGCTGCGAGTCGTGTCGTAGGCGTTGCCGTTGTCGGACACCGTGAACGCCGAGGCGCTGCTCGGGTCGGGCACCGTGTAGAGCGGGTGCCCGTCCTGGTCGTAGAGGCGCACATTGTCGAGCGGCTGGCCGTCGGCGCCGTACGCGTAGATGTTGAACACCTGCTGCCCGGAGCTGTAGAGGCCCGTGGCGGCCGGCTGGCTCTCGGCGCTCGAGGCGTAGACGTATGAGGCGTGCGAGTCGTTCACGGCGAACGCTGCGACCGGCAGGATCACGAGGACCGTTCCTACGTTGGCCAGGACGGTGAGCGCTGGGGCCCACCTGCGAGGCAGCCAGCGCCCACGGCCCCACTGCACACTCACGATCACGAGAGCCAGGAGGATCAGCCACTGCCCGGCGTTCGCCGAGACGGATTCATAGACCGGGATGAGCCCGTAGCTCGTGTGCCAGACCACGAGAGTCACGAGCTGCCACACCGCCCAGCCGCGGGCGGCCCACCACAGCGGGCGAAGGGCGACGGCGATGTCGAGCAGCCACGACGCGAGCGGATTGGCGCGCAGACGATTCGCCAGTGCCGCGCTGCTCGCGACGATCGCTGCGCGCAGTTCGCGGGCGATCGAGCGCCGCGGTGTCTCCGACCGGGGCGGCAGGCCGGCTGAGGCGCGTAGCTCGTCGGCGTAGAGGGTGGGGTCGCCGAAGGCATCCGTACCGCCGACCTCATCGGCACGCTCGGTGAGGTCCGCTTCGAGTCCGTCGGTGAGCTCGTCGACCTCGTCGGCGGGCAGGTCGGCAAGGGCGTCGCGCACGGCCTGCGCGAAGGCGTGGACGGACTCGCGAGTGCCGTCGGCGGTGATCATCACTTCGCTCCAATCGCGCGGGGGCGGCCCGACGCGGCCGGGGCCGCGCCGACGAGTGCGGAGACCGTCGCCGCGAACTGCGACCAGGTGCTCCTCTGCCGGGCCAGCAGCGCATGGCCCTCTTTGTTGATCGCGTAGTACTTGCGGTGCGGGCCGTCGTCGGACGGCACGACGTAGCTGGACAGCGCGCCGGCCGCGTAGAGCCGGCGCAGCGTGCCGTAGACGGATGCGTCGCCGACGCCGTCGAGGCCCGAATCGCGCAGTCTCCTCACGACGTCGTAGCCGTAGCCGTCTTCGTCTTGGACGACGGCGAGCACCGCCATGTCCAGCACGCCCTTGAGTAGCTGGGTCGAATCCATCGGGCCTCCGTAGCTCGTGTGCTTCACACGCTACTACGCATCACGCACTAGTGCGCAACAGAATCTACCGCGCGTCGCGTTGCTGGTTCGCGCCGCCTGCGATGCCGAGGCTTCTGCTCGTCGCTGAGCGTGCTCAGATGATGGAGCCCGAGGTCGTGCCGACGGTCGCCGCCTGCTGCTTCTGAATGTTGCTCTGGACCGTCTTCGCCCAGGACTGGACAGCGGCCCCGTAGTGGCCGGCGAGAGCCTGGGTCTCGATCGTGGCGAAGTCACTCGTCCGGTCCGTCTTGGAGGCGCTCTGCGCCGCCTTCAGCGCGCTCTTCAACGATGTCGGTGCGGACTTCCACGCGGCCTTCGCGTCGCTTGCGGCGGTCTTGACGTCGGTGCCGTAACTTCCGGCGAGCGCCTTGCTCTCGATCGACGCCACGGCGGCCTTCCGGTCAGCCCCTTTTTTGCCGTGCAGCGCCTTCAGATCGCTCTGCAACGCGGAGGGGACCGTGCCGAACTGCGCGCGAATGGCCTTCGCGGACACGGCACGGAACGGGACGCCGGTCGGCGCAGGCTTCGACGACGACGACGACGACGACGAAGAAGAAGACGAGGTGGGAGTGGGCGTGATGGCATTCGCGGCGATACCGCCGCCGAGGGCGAGCCCCGCGGCGACGCTGATGCCGGCGGCGCTGATGAGCAGTCGGGACGTGACGGTCTTCATGAGGAGATCCCCTTTCAGCGCGGTCGCGTTTCGATCGCGCACGAGAAGGATCGGTGTCGGCATGCATCGTCGTGTTCGGGAAATGTTCGGATCGTGTAAGGCGTGCCCGAGTGACGGGCGCCCACGCCGCCCGCCGTGGACGCGAGGCTGTTGACTGGTGGCGTGAGCGGAAGCGGCGGGCTCGTGGTGGTGATCGAGGACGATGCCACGATCGCCGAGGTGGAGCGGCTCTACCTCGCCGATGCAGGCTTCGGCGTGCACGTGAGCCGCGACGGGGAGGCCGGGTTGACGGCGATCCGCACGCTGTCGCCGGTCGCGGCGGTCATCGATGTCGGGCTGCCCGGCATCGACGGCATCGAGGTGTGCCGCAGGCTGCGTGCTGCGGAGGACTGGACACCGGTCGTGTTCGTCACGGCGCGCGACAGCGAGGTCGATCGAGTCCTGGGCATCGAGCTCGGCGGGGACGACTATCTGACCAAGCCGTTTTCCGCCCGCGAGCTGGCGGCCCGCGTCAAAGGCCTGGTCAGGCGCAGTCTCGTCGCACAGCGAGCCAACATCATCCGGCTCGGCAGCGTGCGCCTGGACGTCCGCGGCCGCGCGGCGGAGACGTCGGATGGCCCCGTGACGCTGACGGCGACCGAGTTCGACCTGCTCGCCTATCTCATGGCGAGCCCGGGACAGGTGTTCGGGCGCGCCCAGCTGCTCTCCGCCGTATGGGGCGTCGCGGATTACCGCGGAACACGCACGGTCGATGTCCATGTCGCCCAGCTGCGGGCGAAACTCGGAACTGCGCTCCGGCTGCGCACGGTGCGCGGCATCGGCTATGTGGTCGATCCCGCATGAAGCGGGTCTCCGGCTCGCTCACCGCGCGGCTGGTCGTCGCCGCGATCGTCGTCGCACTGCTCGGGGCCGGCGTCACGCTGGGCGTCGCGTATCAGCTCGTGAGGACCTCGACGGTCGAGCAATCGCAGTCGCTGCTGCGCTCCACCGCCCGCGTCGTCGCGAAAGCGCCGCCGAAGGAGCGCGCAACCCTGGTGCAGAACCTCGACCGCGCTCAGACGCGAGGCATCCGCCTGCTTCTCCTGCGCGCGAACGGCACGACCGTTCCGACGCATTCCGACATTCCCCAGTCGGCCGTCGACTCCGTCCGGTCCGCGGGAGCGGCGGCAGGACGATTCCGGTCGTCGGGGCGGACGTATCTGTTCGAGGGGGTGCGCGTCTCGCAGGGCGACGCGGTGATCGCGACGCAGGACTTCTCCCTCGTACATGCGGCGATCGCGCGGTTGTTCGACCGCTTCCTCCTCGCAGCCGGGATCGGCGCGGCTCTCGCGGCCGCACTCGGGGCTCTCGTCGCCGACCGCATCGCCCGGCCCCTGAAACGAACGGCGGGGGTCGCACGACGCCTCGCCGCGGGAGAGCGCGGTACCTCCGCTCCACCGCCGACGCCGCTGGTCGACATCGCCGCGATCGATGTCGCGCTGGCCGCGCTCGATGAGGCGCTTCGGACGTCCGAGAGCCGGCAGCGCGAGTTCCTTCTGTCCATCTCTCACGAGCTCCGCACCCCCCTGACCGGCATCCGCGGCTATGCGGACGCGCTTGCGGACGGGCTGGTGCCCGCGGACGGCGTCCGCGACGCGGGCACGACACTCGGCCGGGAAGCCGGGAGACTCGACGCGTTCGTCGGCGACCTCCTCGAGCTCGCGCGCCTTCAGGCCGACGACTTTCCCCTCGCCATCCAGCAGTTCGACGTCGCCGTGGTCGTGGAGCAGGCGCTCCAGGCGTGGGGTCCGACGGCGGCTCACGCGGCCGTTCGTCTTGAGACGGGTGCCCCGACCGGCGCGCTGCCGCTTACGGTCATGTCCGACCCGATGCGTGTCAGGCAGCTGCTCGACGGGCTCCTTGAGAACGCGTTGCGCGCTGCGCCGGCGGGCTCACGCATCCGTATCGGCGTTGCCTCCGGCGCCCTCGAGGCCGACCCGGCGGTTCGGATCAGCGTCGCCGACGACGGGCCCGGCCTCCGCCCCGAGGATGTGAAGGACGCGTTCGAGCGCGGCGTGCTCGCGAATCGCTATCGCAACAGCAGGCCCGTCGGCACCGGCCTCGGGCTCTCCATCGCCGCCCGCCTCACTCGCCGCCTCGGCGGCCGAATCACGGTCTCGACGGCCGGCGGCCACACCGAGTTCGCGATCCTGCTGCCGCAGCCCCCCGCCGGGTCGCGCATACTGGGCGTTGGCACGACAGAGCGAGCATTCCGCGAGGCAGGTGAGCCGTGAGCAACAGGGAGTCGAACCCGCGCGTCACAGTCTTGGATTCAGGGCTGCCGTGCACTGACGTCGAGGTGCTCGACCCGCGCGAGGTGCCCCTCGGCGGCCCGAGGGCGATGACCGTCTACCGCACTCTGCCGCAACGGCGGCGCTCGCTGGTGGGCGCCTGGTGCTTCCTCGACCACTACGGACCCGACGACGTCGCCCTGACCGGTGGCATGGAGGTCCCGAGGCATCCGCACACGGGTCTCGCCACCGTCTCGTGGCTGTTCTCGGGCCAGATCGACCACCTCGACTCAGGCGGCAATGCGGCCACGGTCGTGCCGGGCGAACTGAACCTGATGATCGCCGGACGCGGCATCACGCACTCCGAGATCAGCCGCCCCGACACCCGTGTGCTCCACGGCGTGCAGCTCTGGTACGCGCTGCCCGAGGAGACGCGCTTCAGCGCGAACCACTTCGAGCACTATGCCCCGCCGCCCGTCGCCGCACCCGGGCTCACGGCCCGGGTGTTCATCGGCGAGCTGCTCGGCTCGCGGTCGCCGGTGCGCACCCGCACCCCGGACCTGCTCGGAGCGGAGCTCGTCGTCGCTCCGAACACCGCAGTCACCCTCGATGTACGCGCCGACTTCGAGCATGCGGCGCTGGCCGAGACCGGCGAGATCACCGTCAACTCGATGCGCGTGCCTCACCGCGCGCTCAGCTACGTGCCGACCGGCGCGGACACCGTCGTCATCGAGTCGGGGGCGGCGGGAGCCCGCGTCATTCTGCTCGGCGGGGTGCCGCTCGGGGAGAAGATCCTGATGTGGTGGAACTTCGTGGGCCGTACTCACGAGGAGGTCGTCGAGTACCGGCGTCGGTATCAAGCAGAGCTCGGGTTCGAGGCCGCCGCCCCCGAGGATGCCGGGAAGCCGCATCTCTTCGGCGACTTCCCGCCCGCGCAGCGCGCGCCGTTGCCCGCCCCGCCGCTACCGATCACTCGCCTCAGACCACGCGACTGACTCCAGTCGAGGCGCGACCGGCTCGGCCTCGGGGTGGGCCGGGATGAACAGAACGGAGAGCAGAGCGCCACCGACGGCGACCGCTCCGGCGACGATGCACGCGACGCTGAGGCCGTGCTGGAACGCGATGACGGATGCTGCATGCACCGCCGCGCCCAGTGCGCCGTGACCCTGTGCAGCGAGCTGGGCGCTCACCTCGAATGCGGCGCCGATCGACTGATGGGCGATCGCCGCGAGCGAGGCGGGCAGCGCCGAGGGAAGGGTCGCGGTGAGCTTGGAGGCGTACAGCGACGCGTAGACGCTGCCCATCACCGCGACGCCGAGCGTGCCGCCGAGCAGGCGCGTCGAGTCGTTGACGGCGGAGCCGACACCGGCCTTGGCGCGCGGAATGGCGCCCATGATCGCCTCGGTCGCCGGCGCTGAGGTGAGACCCATGCCCAGACCGTAGACGACCATCTGCACGGCGATCACGCCGTAGCTAAGCGACGCGTCGAGGTCACGTGCGACCCAGAAGTAGAAGACGGCCATCAGCACGAGCCCCGTCGTGACGATGAGCTTGTTGCCGAGGCGCACCGCGAGTCGCGTGCCGAGTGTCGACCCCACGGCGACGGCCGTGGCGACGGGAAGCAGGTGCACACCGGCCGAGAGTGCGCTGTAGCCGCGGATGAACTGGAAGAACTGCGTCATCAGGAAGATGAAGCCGAGCAGGGTGAAGAACGAGATCGTGACAGCAGCGCTCGCGGCGCTGAAGCGCATGTTGCGGAAGAGGCGAACGTCGAGCATCGGTGCGCTCGTGCGGCGCTCGCCCACGATGAACGCCACGAGAAGCACAAGGCTCACGGCGAAGCCGGTGAGGGTGAACGCGGAATTCCACCCTCGGTCGGGTGCCTCGATCACGGTGTAGATGAGCGCGGCCATGAATCCGGCGCTCAGCACGAGCCCGAGCGGGTCGAGGCGATGCGCCCGGTCGGGCGCGGCACGCGGCACGAAGAGCAGCACGAGCACGATGACGGCGGCGGCGACCGGGCCGAGCACGAAGAAGATGCTCGACCAGGAGTAGTGCGCGAGCAGAGCGCCGCCGACGATCGGCCCGAGCGCGATGGCGACGCCGGCGGTGGCGCCCCAGAGGCCGATCGCGAGCGCACGCTCCTTGCGGCCGGTGAAGACGCCGGTGAGCAGTGAGAGGGTCGCGGGGAAGGTCATCGCGGCGCCGAGGCCCATCACGGCGCGCGTCGCGATCAGGTGGTCGGCAGTGCCCACGTAGCCGCCGATGACGCTCGCCGCGCCGAAGACGACCAGGCCGACCACCAGCATCCCCTTGCGTCCGAAGCGGTCGGAGAAGCTGCCGGCGGTCAGCAGGAACGCGGCGAACACGAGGTTGTAGGCGTCGACCACCCATTGCAGCTGGGAGGTGGTCGCGGCGAGCTCGCGGGTGAGCGCGGGCAGCGCGACGTTGACGAGCGTCGTGTCCAGGTTGATGAGGAAGGACGCCGCGAGCAGCGCCACGAGGATCAGAGGTTTCGATCGGGTGCGAGTCATGAGAAGAACTGTAAGTCATTCCAGTTGAATTTTTCAACTTAGTGATTTTGAAACTAAACCCACGACGGATTACGCTGGTCTCATGCGCAGCTACGGTGAGTTCTGTTCCATCGCTCGGGCCCTCGACGTCGTCGGCGACCGCTGGTCGCTGCTCGTGATTCGCGAGCTGATCACCCAGGGCCCGCTGCGCTTCACCGATCTGAAGAACGGGCTCCCCGGAATCGCGACCAACCTCCTCTCCACGCGACTCAAGGAGCTCGAAGAGGCCGGCGTGGTCTCCCGCGACGACGCGCCGCCGCCGATCGCCACGGCGCTGTACTCCCTCACCGCTCGCGGTCGCGCGCTCGAGCCCGTCCTGCGGGCGCTCGGGGCGTGGGGGCTCGGCTGCATGACCGCCGAGCACCCGGGCGATGCGTTCCGCCCCCAGTGGCTCGGCTACGCCGCGGAGTGGTTCACGAGCGACGCCGAGCCCGACGCCGGTCCGGCGACGATCCAGGTCTCGACCACGTCGGCCGAGGGCACGAGTGATGTGGCGATCCGGCTCGGCGGTGGTGACGTCGTCACCGAGATCGGCTCGGCGCCCGACGCGGGCCTCACCGTGGACGGGCCGGCACGCCCCGTGATGGGGTTGATCACCGGCCTCATCAGCCGCGATCAGGCATCCGCCGCGGGAGTGGGCCTCGACGGCGATGAGGCGCTGCTCGCCAGGCTCGTGCCGAGCGCGGTCCGGATGCAGTAACGGCGAGCCGCGCGGCTAGCTCAGCGTGCCGCGCCGACGACGCGGCGCCTCGAGGCCGACCATGCGACCGTGACGAGTGCGACCGCGAGGGCGACGGCGACGCCGATCGCGGTCTCGACGCCGCGCTGCCAGACGAGCGCGCCGAGCGGCAGGTCCGTCGACAGTCGGCCCATGAGCAGCACGAGCGGCGTCATGAGCACGAGTGCGAGCGAGTAGTTGCGGATCACGAACAGCTCGACGCCCGCCTGCAGCAGGATCATCAGGACGATCGCGGTGAGCCCGCTGGGCTGGAACGCGAGCAGGCCTGCGCCGACCGCAAGTCCGAGCATGGTGCCCGCGAAGCGATGGACGGCACGAAGCACCCGGCCATAGCCGTCGGGCACCGAGAGCACGGCGATGACCGAGACCATCGCCCAGTACGGGTGGCCGATGCCGATCAGCCCCGGGATCGTCCCGGCGATCAGACAGGCCGCGCCGAAGCTCGCGGCCCGCGTGAGCCGGCCGCGTGGTGCCGGCGGCACGACGATCGGCTTGGTGTACGGGTTGTGCAGTCGCCCCTCCCTGCTGCGCCAGAGGAGCCGGCCGACGTAGCCGATCGCGAGCGCCCAGGCGACCGAGGCGACGGCCGTGACGAGCCCCTCGCCGAGGTGCTGCGGGGTGCCGGCCACCGCGGCCACTGACGTCAGCCCGAAGATCTGAAAGAGCGGGCCCGGTGGCGTCCAGCGCACGGAGTCGGCGAGAAGCGAGGAGCAGAACGCCCACGCCGCGGCTGCCGGAATGGCGATCGCGTAGCGGTGTGGAGAGAGGGCGATGAGGCCGCCGAGCCCCACCGAGGCGAGCTGTGCCAGACCCGCGATGGATTGGATGCGCAGGCGCGAGAGGTGAGGGAGGTTGCGGCCGTAGACGCTCGCGAACGCCGCGAACACGGCATAGCTCGCGAGATCTTCGCGGCCGATCGCCCACAGCAGAACGAGCGGGCCGGCTGCCGCAAGGCCCACGCGCAAAGCCGCCCAGTGGTCGCGGTCGTGGGGACGCACGTCGATGAGGTCGCGCCAGCGCGGCACAAGGCTGGGCGCGGTGTTCGACATGCCATTTAGTTTACGCGTAAATAGTTGATTGGTGAAATAACTTGACTAGATTTGATGCGTGGAGCCGGATGCTGCCGACGAGGCGCGCGAGGCGTGGGCCCGAATCGCACCCGGGGTCGACACGATGCCGATCGAGATCGTGGTCCGGCTGCTGCGCTCTGCGCGACTGGTCGAGCGCTCCGGCGACGCCCGGCTCGCCGAGTTCGGTCTGTCGCGGCCCGAGCTCGAACTGCTGATGCTGCTGCGGCGTCGAGATGAGCTGCTGTCGCCGTCGACCATCACCTCCGAACTGCTGTTCACCGCGCCCGGAACGTCGAAGCGCCTGAAGTCGCTGGAGGAGCGCGGGCTGGTGACCCGCGTGGCGAATCCCCGCGACCGCCGTGGAGCGCTGATCGGCCTGACGGATGCCGGCAGCGCACTGGTCGACGAGGCGTTCCCCGCAAACGTCGAGGCGGAGCGGGAGCTGCTCGCGGGCCTCCCCGTGCCCCAGCGCGAGCGCGTCGCGCGGGCGCTGCGCGAGCTCTTGCGCGCGCTGGAGCAGCGGTGAGGCACCGTGTTGCTGCGGCCGCCGCTGCGGCCGCGGGCTACGCAGCCGTGTTGGCGTGCAGCGGCTCGAACGCCTTGGTCCAGGCGACGAGCTGGTCGAGCAGGGTGTTCAGCGCGGCGACGTTGTAGTCGCCCGGCTTGAACACGCTGAAGTTCTCGAACTCGGTGATGAGCGAGAGCGGCACCTGCTGGCGCACGGTCGCGACCTGCAGCTCCGCGAGGATGAGGCGCAGGTGCTCGGCGGCCCGTGCGCCGCCGACCGAGCCGTAGCTGACGATGCCGGCGGCCTTGTTGTTCCACTCGGCGTAGACGTAGTCCAGCGCGTTCTTCAGCACACCCGACGTCGAGTGGTTGTACTCGGGGGTCACGAAGACATAGCCGTCGTACTCTGCGACCTTCGCCGCCCACTGCCTGGTGTGCTCGCCCTGGTACTGGCCCATCGACGGCGGCAGCGCCTCGTCGAGGTGGGGCAGCGGGAAGTCCTTCAGGTCGACGAGTTCGAACTCGGCATCCGTGCGGTTCGAGGCGTTCGCGAGCACCCATTCGGCGACGGCCTCGCCGTTGCGTCCGGGGCGGGTGCTGCCGAGGATGATGCCGATCTTGGTCATCTTGATGACTCCTTCAATTCTGTTTGCTGGCTGGTTGGGGTGGTTGGGCTGATTGAGGCGACGGTGAGGGTGCGCAGCTCGTCGGCGGACACGTCGGCGCCGAAGGCGGGTGCTCCGGGCTGTAACCGGATTCCTGCAGCCAGCGGCCCGATGACGACGGGCTCGAAGCCGAGGTCATCGACGAGGCCGATCACCGCGGCCACGTCCGTCTCGTCGTTGCCCGCGATCGCGACGGCCGTGCGCTCAGGGGAGCCGGACGGCCGCGCCTCGTCCTCGAGGTCGTGGTAGCCGACGTGGTTGAACGCCTTCACGACCCTCGAGTCCGGCAAGAACGCCTGCACCAGCTCGCTCGTGGAGCGTGCGGGGTCGGTGAACTCCTCGCGCACCCCGTCGACCTCCCACCAGTAGTTCATGGCGTCGATCACGAGTTTCCCGGCGAGCTCGCTGACGGGAAGCGCACGGTACTTGCCGAGCGGCAGGGCGACGATCACGGCATCCGCATCGCGCGCGGCCTCAGCGGCCGCGACGGCGCGCGCACCCGGGGCGAAGACGTCGATCGTGAGCGCGATCCTCCCCGGGTCGCCCGAACCGGCGATGAGCACGTCGTAGCCCGCGGCCACGGCGAGGCGGGCGAGGACCGTGCCGAGCTTGCCCGCGCCGAGAATGCCGAGAGTACGGATGCTTCGCCCAGAGATCCCCCGGCTCTCTGCGCTCACGCGTGCACCGCTCTGCCGTCTTTGGTGATCTGCGCGGGCGTGCGGCCGGTGGCCGCCCAATGGGCGGGCTCCTGGGCAAGTAGTTCGCGCACGCGGGGCGCCACCTGCTCACCGAGCAGCCGGATCGTCCGCTCCCGGGCCTGCCGCGGCAGGTGCAGCAGATCGTATTTGAGGTCGAAGCGCGAGAGGTGGTTCGCGCGGGCGACGAAGGCGATCTTCTGTGCGACCGTCTCGGGCGTGCCGACGAACAGGGCGCCGGTCTCGACCTCGAGTGCGTAGCGATCAGGCGTCGGCGGGTAGAAGCCGCGCTCCGCGCTCAGCTGGGCGACGACGGGCTCCCAATGGCGCCAGTACAGCTCGCGTGCTTCGTCGTCGGTCTCGGCGACGAGCCCGAGGGAGTGCTGCGCGATGGGCAGCTCGGGCTGCCCGAACTGGGCGAGGGCGCGCAGGTACAGCTCGGCGTGGCCGGCGAAGCGCTCGGGCCTGCCGCCGATGACGGCCATCATGAGCGGCAGTCCGTAGCGGGCCGCACGAACGACCGATTCCGGGCTGCCCCCGATGCCGACCCAGGCGGGGATCCCGCCTTCGGGCATGCGCGGGTGCAGCCGGGCATCCGTCAGCGGCGCGCGATAGCGACCTCGCCAGGTGACGCGCTCTTCCCGCATCAGCCGCACGAACAGGGCGAGCTTCTCTTCGAACAGCTCCTCGTAGTCGGCGATGTCGTAGCCGAACAGCGGGAACGACTCGGTCGCCGACGCGCGCCCGAGCACGAGCTCGGTGCGGCCGCGGGAGATGGCGTCGACGGTCGCGAACTCCTGGTAGAGCCGAACCGGGTCCTGTGTGGAGAGCACCGTCACGGAGGTGCCCAGGTGGATGGTCGAGGTCGCCTGCGCGGCCGCGGCGAGCAGCACGGGCGTAGCCGAGTCGACCTGCCCGTCCTTGTAGTGCTCGCCCACGCTGAAGACGTCGAGGCCGACGGATTCCGCGAGCTGCGCCTCTTCGACGAGCAGGCGCACCGTGTCCGCGTCGTGGAGCACGCGGCCGCCGTCAGTGGGCAGCTCGCCGAAGGAGTTGAGCCCGAGCTGGAAGTGCGGAACCTCCGCGGTCATCTCTGCACGACCTTTCCTCGCGGCATCACCCGCGTTAATTGACATGTCAATGATGTGCCGTTAATATTGACATGTCAATCACAGGAGGTGTCGAGGTGGCAACGACGCGACGCACGACGCTGACGAAGGACGAGCTCGCCGTCTGGCGCGACTACATCGAGACCGCGGAAGCGCTGCGCACCCGGCTCGCCTCGCGCATGCAAGACGAGTCGTCGCTCTCGATGGGCGACTACGCCGTGCTGCTCGCGCTGAGCGAGGCCGACGAGCACCGGGTGCGCTCATCCGAGCTCGCCGATCGGGTCGGGTGGGAGCGCTCGCGCCTCTCGCACCACCTCGGGCGCATGGAGCGGCGTGACCTCATCCGCCGCGACCCCTGCGCCAGCGACAGTCGCGGCGCCGAGGTCGTGCTCACGGAAGCCGGCGCGGCCGCGTTCCGGCACGGCTCCGTGCCGCACCTCAAGGCGGTCCGCGAGCTGTTCATCGACGCGTTCACGCCGGCCCAGCTCGCGGAGATCGCGCTGCAGACCGCGCGACTGCGCGATCACCTCGATTCGGGCGAGATGACGGATTCCTGAGCTGCAGGGCTGCTGAGCTGCTGAGCCCTGCGCGAGAGTGGGTGTGCCGAAGTGGGCCGGGCGTAGCCGCTAGCTCACCTCGATGCCGGCTGTCGCGGTGCCCTCTCGCGCCGCGACTGGAGTCAGCTCGAGCTCAGGTGCGGCCTCGCCGACGATCGAGCGCGCGACGGCGTCACCGAGCAGCGGACCCATGGTGAGGCCGCCCGCGCCATAGCCGGTCGCGACGTAGGTGCCGTCGAGCCCGGGAATCGGGCCCACGATCGGCAGCTGACCATCGGGCAGCGGCCGCAGGCCGACCCGCGTCTCGATCAGTGTCGCGTCGGCAAGACCCGGCACGATGCGCAGGGCATCCTCCAGCACCTGCATCTGCCCGGCCGCCGTCACGCGCGGGTCGAAGCCGCTGCCGACCTCGCGCGTAGCACCGACCGCGATGCGGGATTCGTCGAACGCGACGATGTAGTGGTGCGAGATCGGGTGCACCGTCGGCCACTGCGTCGTGTCGACGCCCTCGAGGCGCAGGTGCGTGATCTGTCCGCGCTGGGGTGCGACCGGCACCCCCGCGCCGACGGCGGAGAGCACCTCGTTGCTCCACGCCCCCGCGGCGACCACTACGGTGTCGGCCTGCACGGGCGCCCCGTCGACGAAGGCCGACACGCGGCCCGCGCGCAGCGCCAGCGAGACATCGCCGCTCACCCGCGTCGCGCCGAGCTTCTCGGCTGCAGCCAGCAGCGCGTCGCGCATCGTGCGCCCGTCGACCCGGCCGCCGCCCGAGATGTAGACGGCGTCAAGGCCCTCCGCGAGCGCAGGGAAGAGCTTGCGCGCCTCGGCGTTGGAGATGCGCTCGACGTCGCCGACCACGGGGCCGGCGGTCTGCGCCCGATCGAGCACGCGTCGATAGGTCGCCTCGAGCTTCGCCTCGTCGGCGTTGACGACGAGCGCACCGGTCTTGCGGTAGTCGGTGTGAGTGATGCCGACGCCGGCCAGCAATTCCAGCAAGTCGGGGTAGAACCCGGCCCCGGCGGCGTACACCGAGTAGTAGTCGCCCTCGACGGCGCTCGACCACGGCTGAATGATGCCTGCGCTCGCCGCGGTCGCCTGGCCGACGTGGCCGGCGTCGATGACGGTCACGGCGACCCCGCGCCGGGCGAGAGCGAAGGCCGTGCTCGCTCCCGCGATTCCCGATCCGATGACGGCGACTGAGAACTCTGGCATTTCTGTGCTCCTTCAGTTTCGATAACGGATGCGCGGGGCGCCGGCACTAGCGGCCGACCGCGTACCCCTGCATGCCCCGCGGGTTGGCTCCGGCCTTCAGGAATCCGCTCACCGGATCGCGCAGCACGCCGGACAGTCGCCCTTGCGACCACGCCGGCGCGACGTCGACGACATGGCCACGCGCCTCGAGCTCGCGCAACACCCCGGCGTCGACCCGGTCCTCGACCACGATGTGGCCCGGGTGCGCGGCACGGGGATAGAACGAGCTCGGGAAGTGGGTCGTGTGGAACATCGGCGCGTCGATCGCGGCCTGCAGGTTGCGCTCGCCATGGAGGTAGGCAAGGAGGAAGCTGAGCGACCACTGATCCTGCTGGTCGCCGCCCGGTGTGCCGAACGCGAAGAACGGCGTGCCGTCGATCGAGGCGATGCTCGGGGTGAGGGTGGTCCTCGGGCGAACCCCCGGTGCCATGCTCGCCGGCAGTCCCGGTTCGAGCCACAGCATCTGTGCGCGCGTGCCGAGGCTGAGCCCGAGCGACGGGATGACGGGCGAGCTCTGCAGCCAGCCGCCGCTCGGCGTCGCCGAGACCAGCATGCCGTTCTTGTCGACGACGTCGACGTGGCACGTGTCACCTGAGGTCAGGCCGTTGCCGCGCACAGTCGGCTCGCCCGTTCCGCGAGCGTCGACGGGGGCGGCGGCTACTGCGCCGCGGGTGGGGAGAACGGGGGTGCGGCCGCCCGGCGACCCCGGCCGCAGCTCGAGCGAGGCGGTGTCACCGATCAACGACGCGCGTTCACTCGTGTAGCCGGGGCTCAGCAGAGCCTCGATCGGCACATCGCCGGCATCCGGGTCGCCGTACCAGGCCTCGCGGTCGGCGAAGGCGAGTTTCGCCGCCTCGGTGATCGTGTGGATCCAGTCGGCACTGAGATGGGCCATACCGCCGATGCCGAGGTGGTCGACCAGCGCGAGCTGCTGCAGCAGCACCGGCCCCTGCGACCACGGGCCGGCCTTGTGCACCTCGATGCCGTCGTGGGCGACGGTGAGCGGTGCCTCGACGGTCGGCTGCCACTGGGCGAGATCGTCGGCGGTCAGAAAGCCCCGATGGCGGTTGCCCGAGCTGTCCATGAGCTCGTTCGCGCTCACGAACGCCGCGATCTCTTCGGCGACGAAGCCACGGTAGAAGGCATCGAGGGCGGCGTCGATCTGCGCCTCTCGGTCGCGTCCCGGGGCTTCGGCTTCGGCGAGGATGCGGCGGTACGTCGTGGCGAGGGCCGGATTCGTGAAGCGCTGCCCGGGCTTGGGAAGGCCACCGGCGAGGTAGGTCTGCGCCGACGTGGGCCACTCGGTGCGAAACAACTCCTCGACCGATGCGATGGTGTTCACGATATTGGGAACAAGGGGGTAGCCGTTCTCGGCGTAGCCGATGGCCGCTTCGAGCACGTCACGGAGACTGAGCGTGCCCTGCTCGCGGAGCAGAAGCAGCCACGCGCCGAAGGCGCCCGGGACGGTCGCGGCGAGGGGGCCGGTGCCGGGCACGAGGTCGAGTCCGAGCGCGAGGTACGAGTCGAGCGTTGCCGTGGCCGGCGTCACCCCCTGCCCGCAGAACACGCGCACCGGCCCGCTCCCGGCGCTCGCCATGATGTTCGCGTCACCGCCGAGCCCATTCAGATGTGGCTCGACGACCTGCAGGACGAAACCGGCGGCGACAGCTGCGTCGGCGGCGTTTCCGCCTCGCTCGAGGATCGCCATGCCGGCCGCCGAGGCGAGCCAGTGGGTGGACGCGACCATGCCGAATGTGCCGCTCAGCTCGGGGCGTGTCGTGAACATCTGCTCTCCTCTGGGGTCGATTCCGGGGCGCTCGGTCAGCGGTGCGGGTAGCGGCGGTGGACTTCGATCGCGTTGTCGATGTGCGTTCGCATCGCGGCTTCGGCCCCGAGGTCGTCGCCGGCCTCGACCGCGTCGAGGATCCTGCGATGGCCCTGCCACGACTCCGTCGCATTGCGGCGGACATTGAGCGAGTAGACCCACGCGATCTTGAAGTTGAGCTGGTCGAGCAGGTTCTTGAGCTCACCATTCGCGCTCGCGCTCCACAGCTCGGAGTGGAAGACCGAATTGAGTGACGGCAGCAGCTCGAACTGCTGTTTCTCCGTCGCGTGCTCGCCACGGGACAGCGCGTCGCGCAGTACATCGAGGTTCTCTTCGGTGCGATAGACCGCGGCGCGACGAGCGGCGATCGGTTCGAGTCCGGCGCGGATCTCGAGGGTGTGGTCGGCCGCATCGCGGTCTACTTCGGCGACGAATGCCCCGCGGTAGGGCACGAGGTCGACGAAGCCCTCTGCCTCAAGCATCCGCAATGCCTCCCGCACCGGGATTCGCGAGACGCCGAAGTGCTTGGCGAGGCGGTCCTCGACGAGCTGCTCACCAGGAGCGTAATTCCCACCGATGATCCGAGCGCGCAGCACCTGAGCGATGGCGAGCGGCGTCGTGCGCGCTTCACCGTCATTGATCGGCGGGGTCACATGGCCTCACTCTCCTGGTGCTGTGCACGACGCGGGGTTCTTCGACGCGTGCTCGGTATGCGCGGAACGTCGGCGGGAGCTAGACGCTCATGTTACAAGATTGTATACAACCTTATCGCGATGGTATACGAACATCCGCCGTCGGTATACGATCCAAATTCAACAGCGGTCGGTCGATTCGCACAAGTCGCCCGACTGAGAGGTATCACCCCCAACCCCAGGGCGTTTTCGCATCACCGAGGAGAAGCCATGACTGCTCAGCTATGCCCCGACTGTGGTCGGAGCGACTGCCCGTCGCTCCTGATCCGCCACACCATGACGCGCCGGTCCGTTCTGCGCGCGGCCGGCGTGGGCGCCTTCGGCGCCGCGACCGCTTTCGTCCTCGCCGCGTGCACCTCCGGCGGCGGGTCGGCCTCCACGAGCAGCGCCAGCGCGGGGGCGGTCAAGGCCGGAACCGGCACCGCGACGATGGCGATCTTCGGCAGCATCGGTCCGTGCCTGATGCCGAACCTCACCAACAACGGCAACGCGCGGGCGGTCACCCAG
The DNA here is from genome assembly GCF_042651345.1 of Gryllotalpicola reticulitermitis. Taxonomy (NCBI): domain Bacteria; kingdom Bacillati; phylum Actinomycetota; class Actinomycetes; order Micrococcales; family Microbacteriaceae; genus Gryllotalpicola; species Gryllotalpicola reticulitermitis. The sequence goes on along the minus strand of NZ_JBHSCN010000005.1, from coordinate 744,808 downwards.
TGCTTCGGGTCGAGCCTGCTGGCCTACGACGAGAAGATGGACTTCATTCCTTCGCTCGCGAGCAAGTACACCGTGTCGAGCGACGGCACGCAGTACACCTTCGACCTGCGCAAGGGCGTCAAATGGTCGGACGGCACGCCGTTCACCGCGGACGACATCGAAGCGGCCATCACCGCGATGACCGACCCGCAGACGACGACCAACTGGATCACCTACGTGAGCCCGATCGCCGGCACGAGCGACCGCAAAGCGGGCAAGAGCGCGACGATCGGCTACAAGAAAGTCGACGACACGACCTTCACCGTGACGCTCTCGGCACCGAACGCCTCATTCCTCGACCTGTTCGGCACCCAGTTCCAGCCACTGCCGGCCCACATCGTCTCGAAGATCGCGCCGACCGACCTCAACACGGGCACGTTCGCCCAGGCGCCGAACGTCACCATCGGCCCGTTCTACATGACGAGCCGGTCGGGCGACGACGACATGGAGATGGCGCGCAACCCGCACTTCTGGGGCGGCACCGTCGGCCTCGCGAAGCTCGTCGTCAAGAGCATGACCGAGACGAACGGCGTCACCGCGATCCTCGCCGGCGAAGTCGACGTGATTCCGGCCGAGTCGGTCGCCGAGATCGCGCCGAGCGATGTCGAGACGCTCTCGTCGAACAGTGCGATCAAGGTCGTCAAGTATCAGAACAGCACCTGCCAGACGCTGTACATGAACGAGCACACCCTGTTCTCGGACAAGCGTGTGCGTCAGGCCGTGATCTACGCGCTCGACCGCAAGGGCATGATCAAGACCGTGCTCGACGGCGACGGCATCGTCGCCGACTCGGTGTACCCGCCGTTCTCGAAGTACTACGACGCGAAGGTCATCACGAAGTACACCCAGAACGTCAAGAAGGCGAAGCAGCTCCTCTCCGATGCGGGCTGGGACGCGTCCAAGACGGTGAACTTCATCGTGCCGACGGGTGACACGACCGTGACGCAGGCATCCGTCATCATTCAGCAGCAGCTGAAGACCATCGGCATGAACGTGCAGATCCAGCAGGTCGACAACAACACGGCGATCTCGCGCGCCAACCAGCAGCACAACTTCGACCTGACGATCCTGGCGAACGTCGGCGTCAACAATCTCGACGTCAGCCGTCGCTTCTCGACCGCCGCCTGGAAGACGGGCGTCAACTCGGGCGGCTACAGCAACCCTCAGCTCGACCAGTTGATGGCCCAAGCGGTCACCAAGTCGGCCTTCTCCGACCAGAAGCCGCTCACCGACCAGATCCAGCAGCTGATCAGCCAGGAGGTGCCGACCGTGATGCTCTGGTACCGCGACTCGATCGCCGCCGTTGACACCGCCAAGGTGACGAACGTCGTGCCGCAGCGCGGTGGGGCGTGGCTTCAGGCGGCGAAGTGGGGTAGCGCGTAGGTGTTGCTACGACGAATCCTGCGCCGCCTCGCCATCGGGGTTCCCGTCGTCATCGGTGCGACCGTTCTGAACTTCATCCTCGTGAACGCGGCGCCAGGAAGCCCCCTCAACTCGCTCGTCGACCCCGAGGCCGGCCCGGCGGTCAGGAAGCAGATGGCCGCGCGGCTCGGGCTCGACCGGCCGCTGCCCCTGCAGTACCTGACCTGGCTGTGGAACGCGGTGCACGGCAATCTCGGGTTCTCGTACGAGAACGACCGGCCGGTGGTGCAGGACATCCTCGAGCGCCTTCCGGCGACGCTGCTGCTCGCCGGCACCGCACTCGTGCTCGCCTACGTCGTCGGCATCGCCATCGGCGTCATCGCGGCGTTACGGCCCTACGGCCGGATCGACGCGGCGAGCTCGGTCGTCGGGGTCCTCGGAATCTCGATTCCGAGCTTCGTGCTGGGGCTGTTGCTCATCTACGTGTTTGCGCTCAAGCTGCACTGGCTGCCGGCGAGCGGAATGACGACGCTCGGCACGACGGGCAGCGGCGGGTTGCTGCAGCACCTCGTTCTGCCCGTCGTGTCGCTCGCGATCTTCGACCTCGCGATCGTGACGAGGTACACGCGCGCGAGCATGCTCGAGGTGCTCACCGAGGACTTCATCCGCACGGCGAACGGCAAGGGGCTCAGCGCGACCCGTGTCGTCGTGCGGCATGCGCTGCGCAACGCGCTCACGCCGCTCGTGACGCTCGCGGGTCTGTCATTGCCGAGCCTCTTCGGCGGCGCAGTCGTCGTCGAGGTCGTGTTCCAGTGGCCCGGCATGGGGCAGCTCGCCGTCAACTCGGTGCTCGCCAGGGACTACCCGACGCTGCTCGGCCTCAGCCTCGTCTTCTCGATCCTCGTGGTGATCGGAAACCTGATCGCCGACATCTGCTACACGCTGCTCAACCCGAAGGTGCGCGATGACTAGCAACACGATCGAAGCCGTCACGGCCGTGCCGGCGACCACGCGTTCGAGGAGGTCGGGCAGCGCCGTGCTCCGCAGCCTGCTGCGCAACCCCACCGCCGTCTTCGGCGCGGTCGTCGTCATCATCATCGTTCTGGCGACCCTGTTCGCCGGGGTGATCGCGCCGTTCAACCCCGACGCGATCAACCTGAACCTCGCCCACGCGGCGCCCGGGCATGGGCACCTGCTCGGCACCGACCTGCAGGGGCGCGACGTTCTGAGCCGGCTGCTCTACGCGGGCCGTGCCTCCCTGCTCATCGGTGTGGGTGCGGTCGTCGTATCGCTCGTGATCGGCGTGCCGCTCGGGGCGCTTGCCGGATTCTTCGGCGGCTGGCTCGATGCCATCATCAGCCGCGTCACCGACGTTGTGCTCTCCTTCCCGGTCATCGTGCTCGCGGTCGTCGCCGGCGCCGTGCTCGGCAGCGGGATCTGGTCGCTCATCGTCTTGCTCGGCTGCATCCTGTGGACGACGATCTGCCGCCTCGTGCGCAGCATCGCGATCGCGCAGCGCGATGCGGATTATGTCGTCGCCGCCAGATCGCTCGGGGCGAGCGACCTGCGCATCATCGTGAAGCACATCCTGCCGTCGACGGTCGGCGTGATCGTCGTCAACGCCGTCTTCGGCGTCGCGAACGTGATCCTGATCGAGGCGTCGCTCTCGTTCCTCGGCCTCGGCGTGCGGCCCCCGACCCCGAGCTGGGGCAACATGCTCAGCGACGCCCAGTCGCTCGGCGTGCTCGCCGGCCAGCCGTGGATGTGGGTGCCGCCCGCGGCCACCATTCTCCTCACCATCGTCTCGATCAACTTCCTCGGCGACGGCATGCAGAAGGCGCTCGACCCTCGACTGCGGAACCGCTGATGGCCGCGTCGGAAAGGACAACCATGCCCGTACTCGAAGTCGAGCACCTCAGCGTCACCTTCGGCTCAGGGCCGGACGCCGTGAAGGCGGTCGAGGACGTGTCGTTCGAGCTCGCGCCGGGCCAGACCCTCGCACTCGTGGGCGAATCCGGCTCGGGGAAGTCGGTGACCGCGCTCGCGATCATGCGGCTGCTGCCGCAGCACAACAGCACGGTCACCGGCTCGATCGTGTTCGACGGCAAAGACGTGCTGAAACTGCGGCGCGGGGAACTGCAGAAGGTCCGCGGCAACCGGATCGCAATGATCTACCAGGACCCGATGACCGCACTGAACCCCTCGATGACCGTCGGGGCGCAGATCATCGAGACGATGCGCTCGCACGGCATCGGCACGCGCGCCGACCGCCGCGAACGCGCGGCCGAGCTGCTCGCGCAAGTGGGGCTGCCGGACGCGCGGGCCCGGGTCGACGCATACCCGCATCAGCTCTCCGGCGGCATGCGCCAGCGCGTGATGATCGCGATGGCGCTCGCGTGCGAGCCCGACATCATCCTGGCCGATGAGATCACGACCGCCCTCGACGTGACCGTGCAGGCGCAGATCCTCGAACTGCTGGCGCATCTCTCGAAAGAGCGCGGGGTCGCGGTGATCTTCATCACCCACAACCTCGCCGTCGTCGCGCGCATCGGCGACGTGGTGCAGGTCATGTACGCGGGGCAGGTCGTCGAGCGCGCGTCGACCTCTGAACTGCTGAACCACCCGATGGTGCCGTACACGGTCGGCCTGCTGGGTTCGACGCCCCGTCTCGACGAGGACCGCTCCGACCGTCTCTCGACTATTCCGGGTGAGCCGCCGAATCCGCGGCGGCGCCCGCCGGGGTGCCGGTTCGCGACCCGCTGCCGGTTCCATCGCGAGCTCTGCGATGCCGAGCTGCCGCCGCTCGTCCAGGCCGCCGAAGCGGATGTGCCGCACGAGGTGCGTTGCTGGGGGCTCGTGCCGGGCGACGGCACGGGCTGGCTGATCGAGGAGAAGGCGGGTGAGCTGGCGTGAGCGACGGGCTGCTGATGGACGTGCGCCACCTGCACGTGAGCTATCGAGCGCGGCGCGGCCAACGCCTCCTCGCCGTCGACGGGGTCGACCTCGCGGTCGGCGAGGGCGACGTGCTGTGCATCGTCGGCGAGTCCGGCTCCGGCAAGTCGACTGTCGGCAAGGCGATGCTCGGGCTCATCCCCGCGTCGGGCGGTGAGATCGGGTTCGACGGGATGGACCTCACGACGATGGGGTCCCGCGCTCTGCGGAAGCTGCGCTCTCGTATGCAGATGATCTTCCAGGACCCGTACGCGTCGCTCGATCCGCGCATGACGATCGGCGAGATCATCGCTGAGCCGCTGACCATCCACCACGGCGGGAGCCTGCGCCGCCATCGCGAACGCGTGCTCGGCGCGATGCGCGACGTCGGACTCGTCCCGACGCTCATCGACTCGTATGCCCATGAGCTCTCCGGTGGCCAGCGGCAGCGCGTCGGCATCGCGCGCGCGTTGATCCTCGAGCCGGCGCTGATCATCGCCGACGAGCCGGTCGCCGCCCTCGACGTCTCGATTCAGGCGCAGGTCGTCAACCTGCTGCAGGATCTGCAGCGCACTCGGCGCCTCACGATGATCGTGATCTCGCACGACCTCGCCGTCGTGCGGCACCTCGCCGACCGCGTCGCGGTGATGTACTCGGGCCGCATCGTCGAGTACGGCGACCGGGTGAGCATCTACGAGCATCCGTCGCACCCGTACACGCAAGCGCTGCTCTCGGCCGCGCCGATCCCGGTTCCCGAGATCGAGCGCTCACGGGAGCGCATCGTGCTGGAGGGTGAACCGCCGAGCCCGTTCTCACGCCCGGAAGGCTGCCGCTTCAGCAGCCGGTGTCCGCTGCGAGCCGCGCTCGGTAACCCCGAGATCTGCGCCACCGACGACCCGATGCTGCTCGACGTCGGCGACTCCGCCGACCACACGGCGGCATGCCACTTCACCCGATTCGCCCCGACCGAGGTGGACGGCGACATCGCGTCGCTCCGCCTTCACCCGCACGACAAAGGAGAGAAGGAACTATGAGCATCGACCCGGTTTGGGTTCCGCAGACCACCCGCCCCGAGGTGCTCGGGACGAAATACGTCGTCTCGGCCGGCCACTATCTCGCCTCCGCCGCAGGCATCCGTATTCTCGACGCGGGCGGCAACGCCTTCGACGCGGGTGTCGCCGCCGCGCTGTGCATCAACGTCGTGCAGGCCGACATGACGAACCTCGGCGGCGTCGCCCCGATCGCGATCTACGACGCCAAACGCGGTGTCGTCGAGACGATCAGCGGGCTCGGTTGGTGGCCCGAGAAGGTCGACATCAGCGCGTTCGGGCGCGAGACGGGCGGCCGCATCACCGGCGGCATTCTCGACGTGGTGATGCCGGCGGCAGCGGATGCCTGGCTCACGGTGCTCGAGCGGTACGGCACCATGACGCTCGCCGAAGTCGCTGCGCCCGCGATCGAACTGTGCGAGGACGGTTTCCCGCTGCACACGGTGATGGACGACAGCTTCAAGAACGGGCACTGGCGCGAGCAGGTGCTCAAGTGGCCGTCGACCCGCGACATCTTCGCGCCCGGCGGCGAGTTCCCGCAGGTCGGCGATCGCATCGTGCAGCGCGACCTCGGCCGCACGCTGCGCAAGCTCGTCGAGGCGGAGTCGGCATGCGAGGGCAGCCGCGAAGACGGCATCCGCGCGGCGCGCGATCGCTTCTACACGGGCGACATCGCCGAGATGATGGTCGCGTTCATTCAAGAAGAGGGCGGCTGGCTCTCGATGGACGATCTCGCGAAGTTCCACGTCGAGGTCGAGCCGGGTGTCTCGATCGACTACCACGGCTACCAGGTCTATGCCTGCGACACGTGGTGCCAGGGCGCTGTCGTGCCGATGACGCTGAACATCCTCGAGGGCTGGGACCTCTCGGCGCTCGAGCCGGGGTCTGTCGAGCTGATTCACCTCGAGCTCGAAGCGCTCAAGGCGGCCTTCGCTGATCGCGAGCGGTACTTCGGCGACCCGCACTTCACCCGCGTGCCGATGGACGGGCTCCTTAATAAGGAATACGGCGGTCTGTGGCGTGATCGCCTCTCGGCGACCGAGGCGCAGCCCGGCATGCCCGAGCCGGGCGACCCCTGGCCGTTCTCGTCGCTCACGCCCGATCACCGGCCATGGACGCCGCCGACCGCGAAAGAGGGCCCGAGCTGGCCCGACACGAGCTACCTGTGCGTGGTCGATGCCGAGGGCAACGCATTCTCGGCCACTCCGTCCGACGGCATCGTGACGGGCCCTGTGGTGCCCGGCCTCGGATTCAGCGTCTCCGGGCGCGGCTCGCAGTCGTGGCTCGACCCCGAGCATCCGTTCTTCGTCACGCCCTACAAGCGGCCGCGCCTCACGCCGAGCCCGGGCATGGTGCTCAAGGACGGCAAGCTCGCGATGCCGTACGGCTCGCCCGGCAACGACGTTCAGCCGCAGGCCATGGTGCAGTTCCTCGTCAACTTCATCGACTTCGGAATGAACGTGCAGGCCGCGATCGAGGCGCCGCGCGTCGCGACGTACAGTTTCCCGCGCTCGACGGACCCGCACCCGTATACGCCCGGCTTCACGCAGATCGAGGGCCGCTTCGAACCGGGCGTCGCCGAGGGGCTGCGGGCTCTCGGCCACGACGTCTACGAGTGGCCGGACTGGGCCGGCACGGCTGGATCGATCAACGCGATCTATCGCGATGCAAAGCGCGGTGTGCTGCGCGGTGGTGCCGACCCGCGCCGGATCGCCTACGCGATCGGGCGGTGAGGGTGCACCTTTCGAGGGGCGACATCCACCTCGGGTGGGACAACTCGATCGAGCCGCGGGCGACCATCGCGCCCGGCGGCGAGATCGAGCTCGACCTGCTCGAGGCGTCGGGCGGCCAGCTCGCGCCGTCGTCCGAGGCATCCGATCTGCTCGCCTTGGATGGGACTCGGCTCAACCCCGTCACCGGTCCAATCCGTGTCGACGGCGCCCGCCCGGGCGACGCCCTCGTCATCTCGTTCCTCGAGCTCGACGTCGACGAATGGGGGTGGAGCGGCGTGCTGCCCGGGTTCGGGCTGCTCGCGGCCGACTTCCCCGAGCCGTACCTCGCCGTGTCCCGCATCGTGGGCGGCGTGGTACGGCTGCCGTTCGGCGTCGAGCTGCCGGCCGTTTCGATGATCGGCACGATCGGCGTCGAGCTGCCGGAAGCGGGGCAGCACTCCGTCATTCCGCCGCGACGGTTCGGGGGCAACCTCGACATCCGGCACCTCACGGCGGGCGCGACACTCACCCTGCCAGTCGGGGTCGAGGGAGCGCTGCTCTCGGTCGGCGACGCCCACGCGGCCATGGGCGACGGCGAGGTCTGCGGCACCGGGGTCGAGACCAACGCACGCACTCGCCTGCGCATCCAGGTGGTCCCGGGTGCTTCACCCGCCTTTCCGCGGTTCACGACTCACCCGGCGAGCGACCGCGTAGGCGCCACGATCGCCGCGACAGGAATCGGGCCCAGCCTCGAGGCCGCGGCGCGCGATGCCACGCGCGGCCTGATCGACGAGATCGTGGCGCGGTCGCGCCTCGCGCCGGTCGAGGCATACGTGCTGGCGAGCGTCGCGGGCGACCTCAAGATCTCGGAGATCGTCGACCTGCCGAACTACGTCGTCTCGGCGCACCTGCCGCTCTCGGTTCTGGACTGAGGGCGGTGCGGAAGGCGAGCGACTACTCCCACCGGATCTCGGCGACAAGACCCGAGCCTGTGAGGGTGAGGTCGGTGCCGGTGCCGGTGCCGGTGCCGGTGCCGGTGCCGGTGCCGATCACGCAGTCGCCGAACGCGAGCGGGGTGCCGTCGGCGGTGAGGCTGCCGTCGAGGACGACGACCGCGAACGGGGCATCCGTATACGAGCCGTCGACCCGAAGCGCCCGTAGCACCGGCTGTCCCGTGCCGCGCCGGACCATCAGATTCAGGTCGAGACCGGGGGCGGCCACGTCGATCGCGCGGACATCCGCTTCGCCGGCGAAGTGCACCACCTCGTAGCGGGCCACCGGCGTGCGCACCCCGTCGATGTCAAGGGTGAGCCCCGCGGGTGCGAGTGGCATCAGGGCGCGCTCTGTGCCCGGCAGCGGTGAGAACCCGGCGTCCGAGTCGACGGTCGCGATGCTGATCCGCAGCTCGAAGTCAGGGCCGTCCGGCGTCCGCCAGAGCTCGACAGTCTCGCCGAGACCGTTCGCCCAGCGAGACGGCGGCGAGTCGGCGAACCGCACGATGCGAAGGGTGCTGCTCATACGCCCAGCATGCCCGGTCGGCCGCCGGGGCTCTGATCGCGCTACAGCTGCGGGCCCGCGCGACAGCCGCGGGAGGCGCGCCGAGCCGTAGCTGTAGCGCGAACCGCCCGACTCTACGCGTGCTGCTGCATCGAGCCGCGGATGCGCCGCGACAGCTCGGCCGCGTGCCGAGTGAGCGCCTCGATCATGGTCGCGCGCGCCGCCTCGTCGACGTCGTCGCGGCGGTAGGTGAGGGTGATGCCGGCGGCCGGCCAGCCGGCGTGGTCGCGGATCGCCACCGAGACGGAGGCGAACCCCGGCGTCACCTCGCCGTCCTCCGCGGCGTAGCCATCGCGCGTCACCTGCTTGAGCTCTCGGCTCAGCCGCGAGAACGAGTACCCGGGCAGTGCGCCGTCGAACGCGTCGGAGCCCGAGAACAGCGCGTGCAGCTGCGTGCTCGGCAGTGACGCCAGCAGTGCACGGCCGCTCGCCGTCGAGTAGCTCGGCAGCCGCACGCCCACGCCGGTGACGAGCGGCGGCCGGTGCTTCGCGCGCTCCTCGACGAGGTAGATCACGTCGGTGCCGTGCAGCACCGTGAGGTGAGCGGTCTCGCCTACGCGCGCAACCAGCGTGGCGAGCACGGGCGCGCCGAGGCGCGTGAGCGGCTCCTGACGGGAGAATCCGGAGCCCAGCGCGGCCGCCGCGTAGCCGAGGCCGTAGCGCTGTCGCTCGGGGTAGTGCAGTGCGTAGCCGTGCTCGACGAGCGCCGACAGGATGCGGTAGGTCGACGACCGCGGCAGCCCGAGCGCCGAGGCGATGACGGCGGCCTGCACGGGTCCACGCTGCGCGGCGAGGTAGCTCAGGATCTCGAGCGTGTGATTCGCGGCTGGGGGTGGGGTGCTCTGCACGGGAGATGCCGTTCGAAGGGGTGTGGGCCGCTCCACGGGTTGCGGGCCAGTTAAATGTCTCATATCCGAGACTGCCGTGAGCGAGATCGGATGTCGGATGCGCCGCCGACGGGCTGGAATGGCCTCATGAGCACCGCCGACCCCGCCGTCCGCTCCGTTCGCGCCCCGCGTGGCTCCGAGATCACCGCGAAGAGCTGGCAGACCGAAGCGCCGCTGCGCATGATCATGAACAACCTCGACCCCGAGGTCGCCGAGCGCCCGGAAGACCTCGTCGTCTACGGCGGCACGGGCCGCGCTGCACGCAGCTGGGAGGCGTTCGACGCGATCGTGCGCACCCTGCGCGACCTCGAGGCCGACGAGACGCTGCTCGTGCAGTCGGGCAAGCCCGTCGGCGTCTTCCGCACGAACGAGTGGGCGCCGCGCGTGCTCATCGCCAACTCGAACCTCGTCGGCGACTGGGCGACCTGGCCCGAGTTCCGCCGGCTCGAGGCACTCGGTCTCACCATGTACGGCCAGATGACGGCCGGATCGTGGATCTACATCGGCACGCAGGGCATCCTGCAGGGCACCTACGAGTGCTTCGCCGCCATCGCGCGCAAGATCGCGGCGCGCGACGGCCGCCTCGACGAGCACGGCGACGCGAGCCTCGCCGGCACGATCACCCTCACCGGCGGCTGCGGCGGAATGGGCGGTGCGCAGCCCCTCGCCGTCACGCTGAACGAGGGCGTCGTGATCGTCATCGACGTCGATGTCACCCGGCTGCAGCGCCGCATCGATCACGGCTACCTCGACGAGCTCGCGACCGACATCGACGACGCTGTCGCGCGCGCCAACGCGGCGAAGGCCTCCTCGACCCCGCTCTCGATCGGCCTCGTCGGGAACACGGCGACGCTCGTTCCCGAGTTCCTGGAGCGCTCAGACATCCGTATCGACATCGTCACCGACCAGACCAGCGCGCACGATCCGCTCGCCTACCTGCCCGAGGGCATCTCGGTCGAGGAGTGGAAGGCGGCCGCAGCAGCCGACCCGGCCGGGTTCACCGAGAAGGCGCAGCAGTCGATGGCGAAGCACGTCGCCGCGATGGTCGGCTTCCAGGAGAAGGGCGCCGAGGTCTTCGACTACGGCAACTCGCTGCGCCAGGGCGCGCTGCTCGGCGGCTTCGAGAACGCGTTCGCTTTTCCCGGCTTCGTGCCCGCGTACATCCGCCCGCTGTTCGAAGAGGGCATGGGGCCGTTCCGCTGGGTCGCGCTCTCCGGCGACCCCGAGGACATCTACGAGACCGACCGCGCGATCATGGAGCTCTTCCCCGAGAACGAGTCCCTGAAGCGCTGGCTCACCAAGGCGCAGGACAAGGTGCACTTCGAAGGCCTGCCCGCCCGGATCTGCTGGCTCGGCTACAAGGAGCGTCACCTCGCCGGCCTCAAGTTCAACGAGCTGGTCGCGTCGGGGCGCGTCAAGGCACCGATCGTCATCGGCCGCGACCACCTCGACTCGGGCTCGGTCGCCTCCCCCTACCGCGAGACCGAGGCGATGAAGGACGGCTCCGACGCGATCGCCGACTGGCCGCTGCTCAATGCGCTGCTCAACACGGCGAGCGGGGCGACCTGGGTGTCGATCCACCACGGCGGCGGCGTCGGCATCGGCCGCTCGATCCACGCGGGGCAGGTGATCGTCGCCGACGGCACCGAGCTCGCGGCCGAGAAGCTCGAGCGCGTGCTCACGAACGACCCCGGCACGGGCGTCATGCGGCATGTCGACGCAGGGTACGAGCACGCCGCCGAGGTCGCGCGCGAGCGCGGTCTGCGCGTGCCCATGCTGGAGGAGTGACGTGGCCGACTCCGGGGCGACGAGCCTCGCGGGCCTCGCTGAGATCGCCGACATCGGTCGCGACCGGAAGCGCGGCGGATACTCGCGACACCTCTTCGACGACGCCGACCGCGAGCTTCGCGAGTGGTTCGTCGAGCGCGCGACCCGTATCGGCCTCGGCGTCGAGCGAGACCGCAACGGCAACCTCTGGGCCTGGTGGGGCGCGCCCGGCCCGAATGCGCTCGTCACCGGCTCGCACCTCGACTCGGTCCCCGGCGGTGGCGCGTTCGACGGGCCGCTCGGCGTCGTCAGCGCGCTCGACGCGGTCGAGCGGCTGGTCCGCGGCGGGGTCCGACCCGACCGCCCCGTCGCCGTCGTCGTGTTCGCGGAAGAAGAGGGCTCACGCTTCGGCTTCGCATGCCTTGGCTCGAAGCTCGTGGCCGGGCAGCTGTCGCCCGAGCGCGCGCGTGGGTTGACGGATGCCTCTGGCCGCACGCTCGCTGAGGTCGCGGCCGGTGCCGGCCTCGACCTGGCCCACCTCGGCCGCGACGATGAGGCGCTCGGACGCATCGGCCTCTTCGTCGAGCTGCACGTCGAGCAGGGTCGCGGCCTAATCCACCGCGACGCGCCCGTCGGCCTCGCCGCGAGCATTCTCGGGCACGGTCGCTGGCGACTCACCTTCCACGGCCAGGGCAACCATGCGGGCGCGACCCTGATGTCGGATCGCCGGGACCCGATGGTCGCGGCGTCGGCGCTCGTCGCCGGAATTCCCGGCGTCGCGGCCGCGTACCCCGGCTCGCGTGCGACCGTCGGGCGCGTCACGGCGACCCCCGGCGGCGTGAACGTCATCGCGAGCAGCGTCGACGTCATGCTCGACGCGCGCGCCGAATGCGACGACACCACTCGCGCACTCGTTGCCGCGATCGGCGAGCTCGCGGAGCAGTGCGCTGCTGATCAGGGTTGCACGGCCGAGCTCGTGGAGGAGTCGTGGACCGGCGGCGTGCGCTTCGACACCGGCGTGAGCACGGCACTGTCGGGCGCGCTCGGGGGCGTCCCCGCGCTGGCGAGCGGCGCGGGACACGACGCGGGCGTGCTCGCGGCATCCGTGCCCACGGCCATGCTGTTCGTGCGCAACCCGACCGGCATCTCGCACGCGCCTGAGGAGTTCGCCGAAGCCGCCGACTGCGCCGCCGGTGTCGACGCGCTCGAGGCCGTGCTGCGGTCCCAGCTGGGTGGCGAACGATGAGCGCAGCGGGCGCCTTTCGGTCGATCCACGCGCGCCGTGCACTCGTCATGGGCGCCGAACTCTCCGACGTGCTGATCGACATCGACGCCGAAGGCCGCATCGCTCGCATCACCCCCGATGCCAGCGCGCCGGACGATGCGCTGCGGCTCGGCACGGTCCTCGCCGGCAGCGGCAACGCCCACTCGCACGCCTTCCACCGGGCCCTGCGCGGCCGCACGCACGACCAGGGCGGTGACTTCTGGGTCTGGCGGCGGGAGATGTACCGCGTGGCCGCCGCCCTCGACCCCGAATCGTACTTCGCCCTCGCCGAGGCGACGTTCGCCGAGATGGTCGCCGCCGGCTGGACCGCCGTCGCCGAGTTCCACTACGTGCACCACCGGCCCGACGGCACGCCGTACGACGACCCCAACGCCATCGGCGCGGCGCTCATCGCGGCGGCCCGGAGTGCGGGCATCCGTCTCACGCTCCTCGACACGTGCTATCTCGCGGGCGGTATCGACAAGCCGCTCGAACCCGCCCAGCGCCGATTCGGCGACGGCACCGTCGATGCGTGGCTCGAGCGCTGGCATGCGCTCGCCGAGCTCGGCGGCGACACGGTCACGATCGGCGCGGCGATGCACTCGGTGCGCGCCCTGGCGCCTGAGGACATCGCCCGCGTCGCGGCGTTGCTGCCCGCCGAGGTGCCGCTGCACATCCATCTGTCCGAGCAGCAGGCGGAGAACGAGCATGCGCTGGCGCGCTACGGGCGCACGCCGACGCAACTGCTGGCCGAGGCCGGTGCCCTGACCCCGCGTCTGTCGGTCGTGCATGCCACGCATCTGGTGGCCGACGACGTCCGCCGGCTGGGTGATGCGGGCGTCACGGCAGTCTTCTGCCCCACGACCGAGGCCGACCTCGGCGACGGCATCGGGCCCGCGCGGGCGCTCGCCGATGCGGGCGCGACCCTCGCCCTCGGCAGCGATCAGAACGCGGTCATCGACCCGTTCCTCGAGGTGCGGGCGCTCGAGGGCGGCGAACGGCTGCGCACGCACGCCCGAGGCCGATTCACCCCGGCGCAGCTCGACGCCGCGCGATCGACGGGCGGCTATCGCGCGCTCGGCCTGGCCGGCGGCCTCGCCGTCGGGGGCCTGGCGGATCTGATCGAGGTCGACTCGGAGTCGGCGCGCACGGCCGGTTCGGAACTCGCCCAGCTCGCCCTCGCCGCCACCGCCGCCGACGTCACGACCGTCGTGGTCGGCGGCCGCGTCGTCGCCCGGAACGGACACCTCGCCGACGATCGCCGGCCGGCCGAGCTGCTCGACCAGTCGCTACGCCGGCTGGCACGGTAACGACCCCGCCGCGCGACACCGATTCGGTGAATCGCGCGGCGACACACCGCCCCGACGGCCACCCGCAGCCGAATCGGTGTCGCCCGGATTCGCACAGGAAAGACTATGCACGTGTCCTCAGAACTGATCACCGACATCGGCGAACTCACGACGCAAGACCCTGAGCTCGGCACGCTGCACGACGCGGCGCTCGTCATCGAGGGCGCCCGGGTGGCATGGATCGGCCCGGCATCCCGCGCGCCGGCCGCCGACGCATCCGTTTCGGCAGGGGGCCGCGCTCTGCTGCCCGGCTGGGTCGACTCGCACACCCACTTGGTCTTCGCGGGCGACCGCTCGGCCGAGTTCGCCGAACGTATGGCCGGCCGACCCTACGCCGCGGGCGGCATCATGACGACCGTCGATGCGACACGCGCAGCGTCGGACGAGCAGCTGCTGGCGCACGGGCGCCGCCTGCGAGCTGAGGCCGAGGACGGCGGCACGACGACCCTCGAGGCCAAGACCGGTTACGGCCTCGACGTCGAGAGCGAGACGCGTCTCGCGCGCGTGTCGGCCGAGGTGGCCGACGTCGTCACCTATCTCGGTGCGCACCTCGTGCCGGCCGGCGTCGACCGCCGCGACTACCTCGACCTCGTCACCGGCCCGATGCTCGCCGCGGTCGCCCCGTACGCGCGCTTCATCGACGTGTTCTGCGAGACGGGCGCGTTCGACCCGGACGAATCCCGCGAGGTTCTGCTCGCCGGTCGCGCCGCCGGCCTCGGCCTCAAGGTGCACGGCAACCAGCTCGGCGAGTCCGGGGGCGTGGCACTCGCAGTCGAGCTCGGCGCGGCCAGCGTCGACCACGTGAACCACCTGTCCGACGCCGACGTCGAGGCGCTCGCCTCGTCGTCGACGGTCGCGACGATCCTGCCCGGGGCCGACCTGTCGACGCGCGAGCGGCTCGCGCCGGCGCGCCGCCTCGCAGATGCCGGCGTGACACTCGCGATCGCGTCGAACTGCAACCCCGGCACCTCGTTCACGACGTCGATGCAGTTCTGCGTCGCGACCGCGGTGCTGCAGCACGGGCTGAGCCTCGAGGAAGCGCTCGCGGCTGCGACGACAGGCGGTGCGCAGGCGCTGGGGCTGAGCACGGGCACGGATGCCGCGGGCACGCTGCGCGTCGGTGGCTTCGCCGACCTGCAGCTGCTCGACGCCCCGTCGGTGACGCACCTCCCCTATCGGCCGGGGGTGCCGCTCACACGGGCGACGTGGCGCCGAGGCATCCGCTCTCGCGCTTCGCGCTGATCAGCCGACGCTCTCGGCGCTCGCCGGCGTCGCCTGACGCTGCGCGAACCACGCGTTCTCACGCCGCACGATCGGGCCGGAAAGCAGCAAGTAGACGCCGCCGGCGACGATCAGCCCGAGGATCCACGAGATGTCGGCGCCGCCCAGGTGGCTCACGAGCCACCCGGTGAAGAAGGTCGAGCTGACGAACGGCACCTCGACGACGATGCCGATCGCGTAAGCGAGCAGCGCGCGACCGTTCCACCGGCCATAGAGGCCGTTCCTCTCGAAGATCGACGGGATGTCGTAGCGCTCGCGACGGACGAAGTAGAAGTCGGCGAGGTTGATCGCCGTCCACGGGATGAGGAAGTACGCGAGGAACAGGATGAAGTTCTCGAAGTTGGCGACGAAGTTGCCGTAGCCGAGGATGGCGACGCCCGTGCTGACGACCGCGACCGCGAGTACGAAGACGGTGCGCGCCGCGGCGCCCAGCTTCATCGGGAAGATCGCGGCGAGCGTCGTCGTCGCCGACATGAACGCGCCGTAGAGGTTCATCGTGTTGACGGCGAAGACGCCGAGCAGCAGCACGATGTAGAACAGCCAGCGCACGGGGCCGGGGGCGAGATCGACGACGTACGCGACCGGCGTCGCGCCGAAGGTCTTCACCGCGATCGATGCGGCGAGCGAGCCGAACGCCATCATCCAGATCGAGCCGATCGCCGAGCCCCAGTAGGTCCACCAGAAGGGACCGCTCATCGGGGTGTCCGCCGGCAGGTAGCGCGAGTAGTCCGCGACGTAAGGCGCGTAGGTGATCTGCCAGGTGCTCGCGATGGCGACGACCAGCAGGAAGATGCCGAAGTGGAAGTGGCCCGCGTGCCACGTCGAACCCACGCCGGGCGCCTGCAGCAGCCGCACCGAGAGGTAGATGAAGGCGAGCGCGGCGATGACGCTGATGATGCGCTCCATGACGTGGATGAGCTGGTAGCCGACGATCGCCACGATCGTGCACACGGCGCTCGTGACGATGATGGCGGGGACGATCGGCCACCCGAGCCACGACTCGAGCGCCTGACCGCCGAGCACCGCGCTGCTCGCGAAGAAGCCGATGTACATCAGCAGCACGAGAATCAGCGGCAGGGTCGCGCCGTAGACGCCGAACTGCGCGCGGCTCTGGATCATCTGCGGGATGCCGAGCTTCGGCCCCTGCGCCGAGTGCAGCGCCATGATCGTCGCGCCGAACAGGTTGCCGACGACGATCGCGAGGAGCGCCCAGGGCAGGGACAGACCGACGAGCACCGCAAGGCTGCCCGTGACGACCGTGGTGATCTGCATATTCGGGGCGAACCACACGGCGAACAGACTGCGGGCCGAGCCGTGGCGCTCGGCGTGCGGGACGAAGTCGATCGAGCGCTGCTCGATTCCCAGTTTCGGCATAGACCCATGAAACGGGGGCGGCCTTGCCGCCGGGGGCGAGGCCGTGCCATCACTGTCTCGGATACGAGACAGTTCTCGAATTCGTCACATTGCCGTCAGGCAGCGCGGCTACTGCTGCGCGAGCTGCGCGAACACGCCGTTCCTGGTCAGCCCGACCACGCTCTCGATCTCGGGCGCAAGGAACCGGTCAGGGCCGACCTCGGCGACGACCTCGCGGATCGCCGCACGCGCGGTCGTGATCGTCGGGCTTGACTCGAGCGGCGCGCGGAACTCGAGCGCGCGGGCCGCGGTCAGGATCTCGATGGACACGACGCGGGTGAGCCCGTCGATCGCTCGCCGCAGCTTGCGCGCGGCGGCCCAGCCCATCGAGACGTGGTCCTCCTGCATGGCCGAGGACGGAATCGAGTCGACGGATGCCGGTGCCGCAAGCCGCTTGAGCTCGGACACGATGCCCGCCGCGGTGTACTGCGCGATCATGAGGCCGGAGTCGACGCCGGGGTTCGCCGCCAGGAACGGGGGCAGACCGTGGCTGCGCGCCGGGTCGAGCATGCGGTCGGTGCGGCGCTCGGAGACGCTGGCGACGTCGGCGACGGCGATGGCGAGGAAGTCGAGCACGTAGGCGACCGGGGCGCCGTGGAAGTTGCCGTTGGATTCGACGCGGCCGTCGGGCGTCACGACGGGGTTGTCGATGGCCGACATCGCCTCGACCTCGGCGACGCGAGTGGCGTGGTCGACGGTGTCGCGGGCAGCGCCGTGCACCTGCGGGGCGCAGCGGAGCGAGTAGGCGTCCTGCACCCGCGGGTCGTCGGGACCGGCGTGGCTCGCGACGAGCGGCGAGCCGGCGAGTGCGCCCGCGATCTGAGCCGCCGACACCTGCTGGCCGGCGTGCGGCCGCAGCCGCTGCAGGTCGGCGGCGAAGACGCGGTCGGTGCCGAGCAGCGCCTCGACGCTCATGGCGGCGGCGAGGTCGGCGGTGTCGAGCAGCGCACGCAGGTCGGTGATCGCCATGATCAGCTGGCCCAGCATGCCGTCGGTGCCGTTGACGAGCGCGAGGCCCTCCTTCTCACGCAGCGTGACGGGCTCGAGTCCGGCGGCGGCGAGCGCCTCGGCCGTGGGGCGCCGTATACCCTCGCGGTCGACGACCTGCCCCTCGCCCATCAGGGCGAGCGCGACGTGCGACAGCGGCGCGAGGTCGCCCGAGCAGCCGAGTGAGCCGTACTCGTGAACCACCGGCGTGATGCCGGCGTTGAGCAGATCGGCGTAGAGGCGCACGACTTCGGGGCGCACCCCGGTGCGGGCTGTCAGCAGCGTCCGCAGGCGCAGCAGCATCATGGCGCGCACGACCTCGGTCTCGACGGCGTCACCCGAGCCGGCGGCGTGCGAGCGGATCAGCGACGCCTGCAGCTGCGCGCGCTGGTCGGCCGGGATGAACTTCGACGCGAGCGCGCCGAAGCCGGTCGAGACGCCGTAGTGCGGCACGACGTCGGCGGCCAGCGCGTCGATCGCCTCGCGCGTCTCCGCCACGCGAACGAGCGCGTCGTCATCGAGACGGATGCGCGCGCCCTCCCGCGCCACGCTGACGAGGGCATCGAAGTCCAGACCCTCGCCCGAAACAGTGAACACGTCATCGTGAACGGATGCCTGTGCCGATGTCGAGTGCATGCTTCGATTCGACTCTGCCCCGGGTGCTCGCCGACGGCACTTCTGGCAGAATCTGTCTGAGATATCGGACGCGCAACGAGGTCGATACGAGAGGGGGTCGTGGTGCAGGCATCCGCTCGCCGCGCTCTCTCGCCCGCGGCAGACCGCGTTCTCGACGTGCTCGGCTTTCTGGCTACGCAGAGCGGGCCCGTCGCCGCGGCCGTGATCGCGCGCGATCTCGCACTGCCGCGATCGAGCGTGTACCAGTTCCTCGCGTCGCTGCAGTCCCGGGGCCTCGTCGTGCACTTCCCCGAGGACCGCAAGTACGGGCTCGGCGTCGGCGCGTTCGAACTCAGCTCCGCCTACTTGCGGCAGGAGCCGATCACCCGGCTCGGCGCCCCGCTGCTCGCCACCCTCACTGACCGGCTCGGCGAGAGCACACACCTCGCGGTGCTGCACGGCCGCGACGTGCTCTACCTGGTCGAGGAACGCGCGACCCATCGGCCGACCCTGGTGACGGATGTCGGGGTGCGCCTGCCCGGTCACCTCACGGCCACCGGGCGATCGCTGCTCGGTGCCGCGCCTGCCGCGCACGTGCGTGCACTGTATGCCGAAGACCGCGCGCTCGAGCGCCGGACCGGGGTGGGGCCGCGCACCTACCGCGAGCTGCGAGCGGTGCTGGGCCGGGTGCGCGAACTCGGCTACGGATTCGAGGAGAGCGACGTGACGCCGGGAATCTCGTCTGTGGCGATCGCGGTGCTCGACCGCGAGGGCTGGCCGCAGGCGGCGATCGCAACGAGCTTTCCGAGCGAGGCGCGCGACCCAGCCACGCGGCGCGACGTGGCCGAGCGACTGCGTCCGTTCGCCGCGGAGTTGGGGCGGCGGCTGGGCGCGATGCGCTGACGTCGATCGCTCAAGAGGGTGGTGGCGGTTTCGTGGTTCGGCGCGCCAGGTCACCGCACCCCGGCATCAGCCTGGGACCGCCGCGCTCAGCGGCTGAGGACGACCTTTCCGATGGTGCCACCGCTTTCGACGAGACGGTGGGCCTCGGTGAGGGTCTCGGCGGTGATGCCGTCGAGACGACGGGTGGCGGTGGTGCGCAGCGTCCCGGCGTCCACCAGCTGCGCGACGTCGTCGAGCAGCGCGCCCTGCGTCTCGAGCTCGTAGCCGTGGCTCGAGCGGGCGAACATGAACTCCCAGTGCCAGGTGATGCTCTTGGCCTTCAGCGGGTAGACGTCGTCGTGCTCGTCGTCGATGGCGACGATGTGCCCGAAGGGGCGCAGCACCTCGGCGAAGGACGGGATCTGGCCCGCAGAATATGACGTGAACAGCCAATCGACCCCGTTCGGAGCGAGCCGCTTGACGGCCGGCACGAGCTCGTGATGGTCGACGGTGTCGTGGGCACCCATCGCGCGCACCCACTCGCCGGACTCCGCGCGGCCCGCCGTGCCGATCACATGCAGCCGGGTCCGGGTGCGGGCGAGCTGGGTCAGCATCGATCCGACACCGCCCGGCGCGCCGACGATGAGCAGCTCGCCTTCCGAGTCGGCAGTCGCGCCGAGGTGGTCGAACAGTGTCTCCCACGCCGTGATCGTCGTCAGCGGCAGCGCTGCGGCATCCGTGAATGACAGGCTCGCCGGCTTGTGGCCCACGAGCCGCTCATCGACGGCCTGGAACTCGGCATTCGAGCCCGGGCGAGTGATGTCGCCGGCGTAATACACCTCGTCGCCGACGGAGAAGCGCGTGACCTCGGATCCGACCGCGACGACCGCACCGGCCGCGTCGAAGCCGAGGACCTCGTCGTCTGCATCGGCGCGCACTTTCGTGTCGACAGGATTCACCGACACGGCCTCGATCCGCACGAGCAGATCACGCGGCCCCGGCTCGGGAACAGGAAGGCGGGTCTCGACAAGGGCGCCACCGCGGGCGACGACAGCGGTCATTTCACTCATGTCTTCGAGGCTAGGCACGCGCGCCCAGCAGCGTGACGATGTGATCGGCCAATTCACGGTCGAATGGCCGCGGAATCGCCAGCAGGCGGTACCAGATCACGCCGAACACCACGTCGGCGGCGAACTCCGCGGTGAGCTCGGGTGGCAGGTCGCCGCGGGAGCGAGCGCGATCGACCAGCACGCCGAGCGCCTCGCGGCGGCGCTCGAGGAAGTCTGCGCGGAAACGGGCGCCGAACGCGGGATCGAGTTGCGCCTCGACCATCAGGGCGCGCAGCAGCTCCGCCAACTGCGACGTGCCGGCCAGCGTGAAGCTGTCATCGAGCATGCGCCGCAGGTCGGCACTCCAGCTGCCTTCGTCCGGCAGGGGGACGTACACGGATGCTTTCTCCGCGAGTGCCTCGAGCAGCACGTCGCCTTTCGAGGGCCACCAGCGGTAGATCGTCTGTTTGCCGACACCGGCCCGCTGAGCGATCTTCTCGATCGACACTGCGGCATAGCCGAGCTCGACGACGAGCGTGGTCGCGGCCTGCAGAATCGCCTCGCGGCTGTCCTCACTGCGGCGGCGACCGGGTTTCGGCCGCGCGGCCTCGCTGTCACTTTCGGCTGCGGTACTCACGGCAACCGAGCCTAACGATTACGAGACGAGACGTATCGCCTTGTTATCGACTGCGCACGTGCTTAGGCTAATAACGAACCGAACCGTACCGATTCGTAAAGGACGCTCATGGCCTCGCCTCACATCACTCTCGTCGTCGGAGGAACCTCCGGCATCGGCCTCGCCACCGCACGACGGCTCGCCGCAGCGGGCGGCACCGTGCACGTCGCGAGCCGCGACGCTGCCAAGGTGGCGGCACTCGCAAGCAGCGCTCCCGAACTCGTCGCTCACCAGCTGGACGGTGCTGACGGGGCTGCCGTCGCGGAGCTCGCCGCCGCGCTCGCGCCGATCGATGCGCTCGTCGTGACGATCGCGAGCTCGGCGGGCATGGGCCTTCTCGCGGAGCTGGACCCTGCTTCGCTGCGACGCGGCTTCGACGAGAAGGTCATCGCAATGCTGACCGTGCTTCAAGCATCCGTGCCTCACCTGCGCCCGCAGGGCTCGATCACGCTCGTCGGCGCAATCAGCGCGCACGCCGCGATGCCCGGGACCGCTGGCATCGGCGCCGTCAACGCCGCCGTAGAGTCGCTGGTTCGGCCACTTGCCGTCGAACTCGCGCCGCGGCGCATCAACGCGGTCTCTCCCGGTCTCGTCGACACGCCATGGTGGAGCGGCATGCCGGACCAGGCGCGGGCCGACTATTTCGCCTCGGCCGCAGCGAAGCTGCCGGTTCGCCACGTGTCGTCGGCGGACGAGATCGCCGAGGCCGTCGCGCTGCTCGCGACCAACACGTCGATGACCGGCACCATCGTCCCGGTCGACGGCGGAGCGCGTCTCGTCCAGCTCTGAGGTGTGGCAACCCGCGACGATGGCCGGCGCCGGATTGGTTGCCGTCACGGTCGGGACCGCCTTCCCGCCGACGTACAGGCCGTTGACGCCCAAACCGAAAGGTGCGGGTCAGATATCGGTAGTGGTGGGACATGCACCTGCCCGCTCGGCAAAAGATACGCAGCCTGGGAGCGCTCAGCCTGTTCGGGCTCGCTGGTCGAGGGGTAGCGTGACAGCCAAGTCGTGTCCGGGGGGAACCGAATGATCGCAGTGGATGCGGCACCGCTCGCGGTGTCTCAGGTTTCGTATTCATATGCCTCGCGAGCGAGATCGGCGCCGGTTCTCCACGATGTCGACTTGACCGTGGGCGTGGGTGAGTGGGTTGCAGTGATGGGCCCGTCCGGTTCCGGCAAGTCGACACTTTTGCTCTGCGCGGCCGGACTGTTGCGTACGAGCGCAGGGGCGGTGACGCTTGACGGCGTCGATGTTGGGGGCGCGTCAGAAGCGCAGCTGACGCGGTTGCGGCGTGACCGCGTCGGCTTCGTGTTTCAGGAGTTCAACTTGGTGCCAGCGCTGACGGCCGAGCAGAACGTGGGCCTGCCGGCGCGATTCGGTGGCATCCGTCGCAAACGGCAGGAGATTCATGCCGTGCTGGATCGCGTTGGCATGCAGCCCAAAGCGCGTTCGCGCCCTGATGAGCTGTCGGGCGGTCAACGCCAGCGAGTCGCCATCGCACGGGCGCTCGTCTCGAGACCAGCGGTGGTGTTTGCGCATGAGCCCACCGGTTCCCTTGACTCCAAGTCGGCAGATCAAGTGCTTGAGCTGGTGCACGAGCTCGTCCAGCAAGGCACGGCGGTCTTGATGGTCACCCACGATCCGCGTGTAGCAGCTCGTGCCGACCGCATCGTCTGGTTGAGGGACGGGCGCATCGTCGATGAGATGACCGCCGCGAGCACGGAGGATATCGCGGCGCATTTGGCGTCACTGGAAGATGCCGTCTGATGCGACTCGGGCTTGTTTGGAACATGCTTCGCGAGCACCGCTGGTCGTATCTGGGCCTTGCGGTCGTCGTGTTCGCGGCCTCTGCCGTGGTCGGCTCGTCGGTCATCCTGTTCAACGCCGCTCGCGCGGGCCGAGTCGATACTTCCGGCCTGACGCGCAACCAGGCCGCGAATCTGCTGCTACTGGTCGAAAACGCGCATTTGGTCACCGGATTCATGGTCGGCTTGGGCGCGTTCGTCTCCGTATTCCTCGTGCTGCAGACCATGGGATTCGTCATTGAAGCGCGCCGCCGCGAATTGGCGCTGTTGAGGCTTTCCGGCGCGGGTCGCTGGCAGATCACCAGCATGGTGCTCGTGGAGAGCCTGATCTTGGGTTTCGGGTGCTCCCTCGCGGGCGCACTCGTCGCCATTCCGTTGGCGACGCCGTATTCCGCTCTCCTCATTCGTTCGAATAACTGGCCGCAGGAGCTGCCCGTGCAGTTGAGCGTGGGGGCCTTGATCGGGTGCGTGATTGTGATGACGCTGGTCACTGTCCTCGGTGCGTTCGTCGCCGCACTGAGGATCGGTCGCATTCCTCCTGTCGATGCGGTGCGCGCAGTCAGCGCCGCCAATCGGCGCATGTCTGCCTTGCGGTGGGTGCTCGCCGGGCTTGGAGCTGTGGCGGTCGGTGCCATGTTGGCGATCCCCGCCCGCGGCGTGAACTGGCAGGCCATGACTGCAGCCGTCGGTGCAGGCTCTGTGCTCCTCGTCACCGCGTTGGCTCCCTTCGTCGTCCCCGCACTGGCCCGGACGCTGGGGTCTCTTGTGACTCTCTTCGCCCCAGGTTCCGGACTCGTCGCCCGAGAGCAGACCATTCACGACGCTCGCCGCACGGCCGCGCTCGCCACCCCGATCGTGATGCTGCTCGGGCTCGGCGCGGTGTTCGCGATGATCGCGCAGACGGGTCGCGCCGACAGCCTGCTCGGCCTTCGCGAACTCACGAACACCCACGCCGTCGTGCAACTCCCCCAGCAAAAAGGAAGTTCCGCCGCGTTCGAGAAAGCAACGCGGCTTCCTCAGGTGGCTGCGATCACTCAAGTGCAGCGCATCGAGGACTGGTCTTGGAACGATCCTTCGGTCCCCGCCGATGACTCCCTCACCCTCATGGGCATCAGCCCCCAGACCTTCTCCCACTTCGTCCCGGTCAAGGTGGACCAGGGCAGCCTCGCTCGAGTGAAAGGCACCGATGTCGCGGCGATCCTCGGGACGGCGGAGCTCGGAGACACACTTCAGCTGTCGACCCCCGAAGGCGATCCCATCACCGTTCACGTCGTCGCGGTCGTAGATTCCAGCAGCTTCGTCTACGGGAGCCTCCTCGTCGACGAAAACGGCCTGCCGTTGACCAACGAAGCAGCGACGCAAGATCTCTGGCTCGCCCAGCCCGCGCCTGGTGTCCCCGATCATCAGCTCGTGGCGGCGCTCGGACGTGTCGCGCCGCCCTCGAGCGTGATGACCCGCGACGCGTGGATCAACTCGACCGTGGCCCGCTCCGTGGGAACCCAGCGCACGGCCATCCTGACAATCCTCGGAAGCGCCGCGGTCCTGGCGATCTTCAGCCTCGCGCAGTCCACGCTGACCTCGGTCCGCGAACGCCGCCGGGAGCTCGAACTGCTCACCACGATCGGCGCAAGGCGGCGTTCCGCAACCGCGACCATCGTCGCGGAATCCGCCATCACCGCAGCAACCGCGGCGATCCTCGCCATCGTGATCACGGCGCTCGTCTACGCGCGCACGAGCACGGCACTTCACGTCGTCGGTGTAGGGATCTCGCCCGTGGTCCCCGTGGGCACACTCGCGCTGATCCTCGCCGCGTGCCTGGTCACGGGCGCGATCTGTGCAGCTCTCGGTGCGAGCATCGCGCTGCGGCCAAGCAGACGGATGGCGCCCGCGTAGCCTGCGACCGTTGTGCGTTTGGCTAATCCGCGCGTTACCGCGAAGCTGCACCGAAGCGGGATTGCCGCGACATTCACCTTCAGAATCACAGCTGCGGCGAAGAGTGAGATTCGCGAGGTCCTGGAAACCCAGTTCGGGCACAATCACGCCTCGATCTACCCCGATTCACAGGGCCTTAGCGACCGGCTATGGGGCGCACCCCTCGTCTGAATGGTGTCGCTGCGCGGTCTGCCTCCAAGTCTCTGCGCGAGAGATAGAGCGGCCGCGGCTATGCGATCAGCAGTTCACGCATTGTCTTGCGGGTTTGTGCGCTGACATCGAGCGCGTCCAGTACGGCGCCACGGTCCGCCACGAACGCGCGCACGTGCGGTGTCACCGTGCCAAGCCAAGCCGTCGTCTGCTCCCGGGTCCATGACGCCTGCCGGTCGTGCGTCGGACTGCCATGTGGAGCTGCCCCCGCCATGGCATAGACGGACTCGGCATAGTCGGCGATGATGTCGTCGCTTGAGACGCCGGCATTGGCGAGCAGCAGGGCACTGATCATGCCGGTCCGGTCGCGTCCGGCGGCGCAATGAACGAGCACCCCCGGCTCAGATGAGGCGATCGCCTCGAGCGTCTGGCGAATGAGTTCAGGCAGGATGCGGACGTTGTGCTGCCAGTACTCCGGTGAGTCGAGAATCGGAAGGCACACGGCGCGGAACTCAGGATGTGTCTGGTCTTCCGTTGGCGCCAGAGTGATCGTCAGGTCCGCTGGAGGCGGCGCAGCCGGGTCGGCATCTCGCGGCCCAGTCTCATCCGCGCTGCGCAGATCCACGATCGAGCGCAGTCCCCACCGAGCCGCAGCAATCCAGCCAGCTGAAGTGAGAAGCTCCCGGCGTGGTCCGCGCGCAACCCGTCCCATGATCGTTGTGCCCGTCGGAGACAACCGTGTCGCCAGCCCACCGAGATCACGGACGTTACGCAGCCCGTCCCAGTCCAGATTCCGCATCTCGGGGAGGTTATCAGTCGGACCGCGGAGGTCCCCCGCCCGACAGCCGGTGGCTCGCGGTGCGACCTGGACGTGGAACTGCGCGTTGCGTGGTTGTCGTCTGTATCAATGCACGTTTACCGCGCCCGGGGCGCGGTCGGGCGCGGCGGTGCCACTTTCTCGGCAGGGTCAGAACCTCATCGCCAGCCGCCGGAGGTTAACGGCGGTCTCATCTCAACGTTCACAAGTCTCACCGCGCCTTACAACCGACACCCACCCCACCCCGGAATATCCTCTGGCCACGCCAAGTTGAGCCGAGTAGACTCAACTTTGAGCAACGGGTGCTTGAGGCATCCGCCACCACAGACCGACAGCAGAAGGAACCAGCGTCAACATGGCCAACATGCAGGGCGTGCCGCCGACCACGGACGAGGGGAAGTCCGCCCTCGAGCAGTTCGGCATCAACCTGACTGAGATCGCCCGCCAGGGCAAGCTCGACCCGGTGATCGGGCGCGATGCCGAGATTCGTCGCATCAGCCAGGTCCTGACCCGCCGCACGAAGAACAACCCCGTGCTCATCGGCGAGCCCGGCGTCGGCAAGACGGCCGTCGTCGAGGGGCTCGCTCAGCGCATCGTCGCGGGCGACGTCGCCGACTCGCTGAAGGGCAAAGAGCTGGTCAGCCTCGACATCTCTGCGCTCGTCGCCGGCGCGATGTACCGTGGCCAGTTCGAAGAGCGGCTCAAGGCCGTGCTGAAGGAGATCAACGAATCCGACGGCAAGGTCATCACCTTCATCGACGAGCTGCACACGCTGATGGGCGCGGGTGGTGGCGAGGGTTCCGTCGCCGCTGCCAACATGCTGAAGCCCATGCTCGCGCGCGGCGAACTGCGCCTGATCGGCGCGACGACGCTCAACGAGTACCGCGAGTACATCGAGAAGGACGCCGCGCTCGAGCGCCGCTTCCAACAGGTCTACGTCGGTGAGCCGAGCGTCGAAGACACCGTCGCGATCCTCCGCGGCCTCAAGGAGCGCTACGAGGCGCACCACCGCGTGGCGATCGCCGACTCGGCGCTCGTGTCCGCCGCGGTTCTGTCCAATCGCTACATCACGAGCCGCCAGCTGCCCGACAAGGCGATCGACCTGATCGACGAAGCCGCGAGCCGCCTCAAGATGGAGATCGACTCGAGCCCCGTCGAGATCGACGAGCTGAAGCGCGCCATCGACCGGCTCAAGATCGAAGAGCTCGCCCTCAAGAAAGAAAAGGACGACGCCTCCCGAGAGCGACTCGCCAAACTGCGCGAGGACATGGCCGAGCGGCAGAGCCAGCTCGACCAGCTGCAGGCGCGGTGGGACGCCGAGAAGGCGTCGCTGCACTCCGTCGGCGACCTCAAGACCCAGCTCAACGAGGCGCGCATCGAACTCGACCGCGCCATGCGCGAGGGCAACTATCAGAAGGCGTCCAAGCTCAACTACGAGACGATTCCCGGCATCGAGAAGGCGCTCGGCGTGGCCGAGCAGGCCGACACGACCGGCCCGCGCATGGTCAACGAGCAGGTGACCGACGAAGACATCGCGGCCGTGGTCGCGCAGTGGACGGGCATCCCTGTCGACCGGCTCACCCAGGGCGAGACCGAGAAGCTGATCAACCTCGAGGGCGAACTGCACCGGCGGCTGATCGGGCAGGAGACGGCCGTGACGGCGGTAGCGGATGCTGTGCGCCGCAGCCGTTCCGGCATCGGCGACCCGAACCGCCCGACCGGGTCGTTCCTGTTCCTCGGTCCGACGGGGGTCGGGAAGACCGAGCTCGCCAAGGCGCTCGCCGAGTTCCTGTTCGACGACGAGAAGGCCATGGTCCGCATCGACATGAGCGAGTACGGCGAGAAGTTCTCCGTCTCGCGTCTCGTCGGCGCCCCTCCCGGCTACGTCGGTTACGAGCAGGGCGGCCAGCTAACTGAGGCCGTGCGGCGTCGGCCGTACTCGGTGATCCTGCTCGACGAGGTCGAGAAGGCGCATCCCGAGGTGTTCGACGTGCTGCTGCAGGTGCTCGACGACGGCCGGCTCACCGACGGGCAGGGCCGCACGGTGGACTTCCGCAACACGATCCTGATCCTCACCTCGAACCTGGGGTCGCAGTTCTTGACGGATGCCGCGCTCTCCGCCACCGAGAAGCGAGACGCCGTGAACGCCATGGTGCGTCAGGCGTTCAAGCCGGAGTTCATCAACCGCCTCGACGACATCGTCATCTTCGATGCGCTCAGTCAGCAGCAGCTCGGCGAGATCGTCTCGCTCTACGTCGACCGGCTGCAGAAGCGACTGCAGGAGCGCCGCCTCGACGTCGGCGTCACCCCCGACGCGCGTGCGTGGCTCGCCGAGCGCGGCTACGACCCGACGTACGGCGCCCGCCCGCTGCGCCGCCTGATGCAGCACGAGATCGACGACAAGCTCGCGACCGCGCTGCTCAAGGGGCAGATCAAGGACGGCGATGTGGTGCGGGTGGATGTCGCGCTCGACGGTGACGGCCTCACCATCGAGGCAGGGGAAAGCCTTCCCCCGCTGGACCTCGACGCCGAGGCATCCGCTCTCTAAGCCTGTGCGCGCGCCGACGTGCGCTGGACGGACCCGAGTGCGCCAGACGGCATCCCGTCTGGCGCACCTCTGTCTGTCTGGCGCACCTGGCGGGCGCCGACATGACTAGCGACCCGCGGCGTAACCCTGCATTCCCCGGGGGTTCGCCGCGGCCCACAGGGTGCCGGTGGCGGGCTCGCGACCCACAGCCGAGAGGCGGCCGAGCGTCCAGTCCCCGGCGACCGTGACGCGGTGGCCGCGAGCCTCGAGCTCGGCGATGACGCCGGCCCCGACGCGCTCCTCGATGACGAGACCCGCCGGCTCCCACACCCGCGGCCAGAAGCTCGACAGGTGGCTCGTCGTGTGGAACGCCGGCGCATCGATCGCCGCCTGCGCGTTCCACCCGCCGACCAGCACCCGGAGCAACGCGGGCAGCTGCCACTGCTCTTGCTGGTCGCCGCCCGGCGTGCCCATGCCCAGCACGGCGCGGCCGCCGGCGTCTGAGACCAGCGTGGCCGAAAGCGTCGTGCGCGGCCGAGCGCCCGGCCGCAGCGCGCTGGGCGATTCAGGGTCCAGCCACGCCATCTGCAGCCGCGTGCCGAGGCAGAAGCCAAGCCGGGGATCGTCGGCGACGACTGCAGCCAGCCGCCGGACGGCGTCACCGTCACGAGGTTCCCGCGCGCATCGATGACATCGAGGTGGCAGGTGTCTCCGCGGGTCTGGCCGTTGCGGTCGACTGTCGGCTCACCGACACCCGCCGGCGCCGCCTCGCCCGGGTGCTCGCTGTCCTCGTCGGGCTCGGCTAGGCCCGACTTGCCGGCGCCCGTCTCACCGCTGAGGGCGATCGGGCGGCGCCCGTCGGGCGATCCGGGGCGCAGCTCGGCGCTGGCGCGCCCGCCGATGAGCGCGGCGCGCGACTCGGCGTAGGCGGGCGAGAGCAGCGCCTCGAGCGGCACGTCGACGAAGTCGGGGTCGCCGTACCAGGCGTCGCGGTCGGCGAGCGCGAGCTTCTCGGCCTCGACGATGACGTGGATCCCGAACGCCGTCGACGGGTCCAGATGCTCATCGCCGAGCCCGTTCAGGCGACCGTAGGCGTCGAGGATCGCGAGCATCTGCAGCAGCGTCGGCCCCTGCCCCCACGGTCCGGTCTTCGCGACCGTGAAGCCGCGGAAGTCGATGGTGACCGGCTCTTCCTCACCCGGCTCGAAGGCGGCGAGATCGGATGCCTCGAGCACGCCCGCATGATCCCGCCCGTCCGAGTGGCGATGCGGTTCGGCCGCGAAGCGCTCCATCGCCTGTGCGCCGAAGCCGGTTTTCCACACGGCGCGCGCAGCGTCGATGCGCTCAACGCGCGAGCCGTCGTCGGGGCCGGCTGCGATGAGGCGCCTGAGGACAGCGGCGTAGGCCGGATTCTTCACGAGATCGCCGGGCCGCGGCGGGGTGCCGGCGTCGTCGAGCCAGCGTGCGGCCGACGACGGCCAGTGCTCGCGGAAGTGCGGCGCGATGCGTTCGATCGTGGTGACGACGGCCGGCGAGATCGGATGCCCGTCCGCGGCGTACCTGATGGCGAAGCTCAGCACGTCCGACAGCTCCCAGGTGCCGTGCTCCGCGAGCAGCCACAGCCACGCGTCGACCGCACCGGGAACGGCGGCGGCCAGCGCGCCGGCGCCCGGCACGTCGCTCAGCCCCTCGGTGTCGCGGTAGTGCTCGAGCGTCGCGCGGCGGGGCGCCGGGCCCTGCCCCATGAAGACGGCCGGCGCCGAGGCATCCGTCGCATACAGCCCGGTCAAGTCGCCGCCTGGGCCGTTCAGGTGCGGTTCGACGACGTGCAGCACGAAGCCCGCAGCCACCGCCGCATCGAAGGCGTTGCCGCCGCGTTCGAGCACCGACTGTGCGGTTGCGGTCGCCAGCCAGTGCGTGGACGCGGCCATGCCGAACGTGCCGCGCAGCAGCGGACGCGTGGTGAAGGGTCCGGGCGTGGTGAAGGCCATGCCATCACGCTAACGTCGGGGACATGGTGTCGCCGTCAGGCCAGCCCAAGAACCCGCGAGCCCGCTCGCGGTTGACCCAGAAACAGCTCGCACTGCACGCCGACGAGCTCGGTTTCGAGCCTCGTCGGGCGGTGCGCTGGCTGTCACCGTCGCAACTGATCACCTCGGGTGTTCAGGTCGTGATCGCCCAGCAGTTCGCGGACTTCGCCGACCGGCGCGACGTGCAGGACGCGTACGAGCAGGGCGTCATCGCGGTGGACGGGAGCGACGGCGACGACGAGCTGTGGTTCGACTTCGTCGCCGACCTCGGCGACGGTTTCGACGGTACGTACACGCTCGCGCACCTCCTCGCCGAACCGGAGCACACCGTCACCGACACGCATGGCGACGAACACGTGCTGCCGCGCGGCGCCGTGCTCGTGATGGGCGGCGACGAGGTGTACCCGACGGCATCCGACGGCGCGTATGCCGATCGCACGCTCGGGCCGTATCGCGCGGCATCCGCAGAGCTGCCGCGACGCAGCGGCACGCTGCTCGTGCTGCCCGGCAACCATGATTGGTACGACGGCCTCGCGTCGTTCCTGCGGCTGTTCGCGCGCGGGTACGACTTCGGTGCGTGGCGCACGGTGCAGCGCCGCAGCTACTTCGCCGTCAAGCTCAGGCCGAAGTGGTGGCTCGTCGCCGTCGACGCCCAGCTCGGCACGACGATCGATGAGCCGCAGCTCCAGTACTTCCGCGACACGCTCTGGCCCGAGCTCGCGCAGGGCGACGCGATCATCCTGTGCACGGCGTCGCCCTACTGGGAGACGACGCCCTACGACGCCGACGCGTTCGACACCACCGGGTGGTTCGAGAAGAACATCCTGCGCGGCAAGCTGAGTGATCCGGACGACCCCGACAGCCCGCTCGTGCCGACGGGAGCGAAGGTGCGGCTCTGGCTCTCGGGCGATCACCATCACTACGACCGATACGAGCAGCGGCTTCCAGGCGCGGGTGCGGATGTGAGTGCGGATGCCGGTGCCGGCGACCCGTCGAAGCCCGACCCCCGCCGCACTCAGCTCATCACCAACGGCCTCGGCGGTGCGTACACGATGGGCATCGATCGCCTCGCTCCCAGCCTGCAGCTGCCGGACCCTCGGGCACGGCAGGCTCCGGCGCCGGAAGAGGTCGTCGACTTCGACGCGGGGCCCACGCGCTTCCCCGGGCCGCACCTCGCGCGGCGGATGAGCTGGCTGCTCGCGTGGCCGTTCACGAAGTACTGGCTGCCTCGCAGGAATCCGCTCTTCGCCACCTCCATGGGTATCGCGATGCTCCTGCTTGTCGGCGTGCTCTGGCTCGCGGACTTCGTCGTGCGGTCGTTTCACGTGCCATGGCGGGGCCCCGGCCAGGTGCCGTGGGGCGACGCGCTGATCGCTCTCGGCGTGGTCTTCGTCGCGGTGCCGCTCGCGCTCGGGGTGGCGAACGGGTACTCCGCGTTCCGGCACGGCCGCGCACGTCGCCGACGCGGCGCCCAGGTGCAGCGGGAGCAGGGAGTCGGTGCGCTGAGCCTCATCGTCGCCTACCTCGCTCTGCTCGTGATCGTCGGCGGCCTCTTCTTCCTCTCCGCCATCGACGCGTGGCACCTGTGGGGCATCGCCTGGATCGGCATCATCGCGGTGATCGGCGGCCTGCTCGGCAGTCAGGCCTTCGCGCTCGTCGTGCTCTTCGCACCGCCGAGCGCGATGGGCGATTTCAAGGCGACGGGTCTCGCCTGGGAGGACGGCAAGGGCTTCCTGCGCCTCCATCTCGACCCGAAGACCGATCTGCTCACCGTCTACCCGCTCGTCGCCGACGAGTCGACGCACCTGTGGCGACTCGACCGGGCGAGCGATGGCAGCACGGTTCCGGCGCCTGCGTCCGGCGAATGGCCCAGACCGCGGCTCATCGAGGACCCGATCACTCTGTCCCGGGAGGGCTTCGGCGGCGACGCGCTGGCGTGACGGATCGACTCGAAGCCTCGGCCCATCGTGGATCGATAGGCTCTGCTCCATGTTCGTGACCACGATCTACGGCAAGAACGATGTGCGCTACGAAGAGGCGCCCGACCCCCAGCTCAGCACCGGAACCGACGCGATCGTGAAGGTCGTCGCGTCGTGTGTGTGCGGTTCGGACCTGTGGCGCTATCGCGGCGTCCAGCCCGTCAAGGAGCCGACACGGATCGGTCACGAGTTCGTGGGCATCGTCGAGTCGATCGGCGACCGGGTCGGCAAGATCAAGGTCGGCGACTTCGTGATCGCCTCGTTCTACGACTGCGACATGACGTGCATCAACTGCCGGAACGGCTTCTCGACGTCGTGCCTCGAGCGCGGTGCGTGGGGCGCCCGCGACCACTTCGGCGCATTCGCAGATGGTGGCCAGGGCGAGTACGTGCGCGTTCCGCACGCCGATGGCACTCTCGTCGCGACGCCCGAGCAGCCGAGCGAGGAACTGATCCCGCAGCTGCTGACCCTCGCCGACGTGTTCGGCACCGGCCACCACGCCGCCATCTCGGCCGGCGTCACGCAGGGCTCGAACGTGGTCGTCGTCGGCGACGGCGCCGTCGGCCTCTCTGGCGTGCTGGCCGCGAGCCGGCTCGGCGCCGCACGCATCGTGCTGATGTCGCGCCACGCCGACCGGCAGAACCTCGGTCGTGACTTCGGCGCGACCGACATCGTCGCCGAGCGCGGCGACGACGGCATCGCGGCCGTGACCGCGCTGTTCGACGGCATCGGAGCGGATGCGGTGCTCGAATGCGTCGGCACGAAGGAGTCCATGGACCAGGCGTTGCGCTCGGCGCGCCCCGGCGGTCAGGTCGGCTTCGTCGGCGTTCCGGCCGGTGGCGCCGAGCTGCCGATCAGTCAGCTGTTCCGCAGCAATGTGGGCGTTCGCGGCGGGGTGGCGCCTGTGCGCAATTACATCGACGAGCTGCTGCCCGAGGTCTGGAACGGTTCGCTCACGCCGGGCCGCGTCTTCGACCTCACCCTGCCGCTGTCAGAGGTCGCCGAGGCGTACGCCGCGATGGACGAGCGCCGCGCGATCAAGGTTCTGCTGCAGCCGTAGGCCGAGGCGCATGAAAACAGCCCCGTCGACCGAGGTCGACGGGGCTGTGCTGTGTGGGCTGCTTACTCGTTGACGAGCACGATCTCGTCGATCGCGCGCCGGGTGCGCGGCTGGCGCTCGCGCTCGGCGAGCACCTCGTCGAGGTCGTCCGCCGAGCCGACCGTGCCGACCGCGGCGACGACGAACGGCGTGACGTCGGCGGGCAGCTCGAATGCGGCGGCGAGCTGATCGGCGACGAACCCGGTCATCTGGTGCACGTGCAGACCGTCGTGGTGTGCCTGCACCGACAGGTGCGACATGGCCTGACCGAGATCGTAGAGCGGCGTCGCGCGCGGCTTGCCCTCGCCGTCGAGCAGCTCGGTGTACAGGCCGACGAGCAGCACGGATGCCTGCGGCGCCCACGCCTTGTTGAAGCCCATCAGCGACTCGGCCACCTTCTCGAATGCCGCCGAGCCGCGGCGCGCGACGATGAAGCGCGCGGGCTGCGAGTTGCCGGCCGAGGGGCTCCAGCGCGCGGCCTCGAGGGCGGCGGCGAGCTTGGCCTCGTCGATGGGGTCGTTGGTGTAGGCGCGGGGGCTCCAGCGCTCCGCGAGGACGGGGAGGATCTCAGCACCCGTCTGCGCGATCTTGTGGTCAGCGATCAAAGACATGGTGTCTACGACAACATGCCGCAGCCGACTATTCCGCAGTGCGCCTAACGGTCAGTGGTTTGCAAGGCGTCGATGATCGCGTCGGCGAAGGCTTCGACGTCTTCCTCCGTGGTGTCCCACGCGGTCATCCAGCGCACCTCGGCCAGCCCGTCGCTGCGCCTCGAATCCCAGTCGTAGAACGCGAAGCGCGAGCGCGCGAGGTCGGCCGCGACCTTCGGCAGCAGGGCGAAGATCGCGTTCGACTCCGTGGGCTGGGTGAAGGACAGGCCGGGCGCCGCAGCATCCGTCACCGCTTCGTCGAGCGTCTCGCGCAGCAGCGCCGCCATCTCGTTCGCGTGCGCGGCCGCGCGCAGCCACAGGCCGTCCTCGAGCATCGCCACCAGCTGCGCAGAGATGAAACGCTGCTTGCTCGCGACCTGCATGTCGGCCTTGCGCAGGTACTCGATGCCGAGCGTGACCTCGGGGTCGACGAGCACGACGATCTCGCCGAACGCTCCGCCGTTCTTGCTCGCTCCGAAGCTCACGACGTCGACGCCGAGCTCGGTCGTGAACGCGGCGAGCGGAAGGCCGAGGCTGGCCGCCGCGTTCGCGATCCGCGCGCCATCGAGGTGCACGGTCATGCCGCGGTGGTGGGCGTGCTCGACGATCGCTGCGATCTCTGCCGCCGTGTAGACCGTGCCGAATTCGGTGGCCTGCGTGATGCTGACGACGCTCGGCTGCGCGCGGTGCTGGTCGCCCCAGCCCCACGCCTGGCGGTCGGTGAGCTCGGGTGTGAGCTTGCCGTCCGGCGTCTCGATCGGCAGCAGCTTGAGTCCGCCGACCCGCTCGGGGGCGCCGTTCTCGTCGGTGTTGATGTGAGCGGATGCTGCGCAGATCACGCCCGACCACCGCTCGGTCACGGACTGCAGCGCGAGCACGTTCGCCCCGGTGCCGTTGAGCGCGACGTGAGCCTCTGCCGCGGCGCCGAAGTGCTCTTTGATGAGGGCCTCGAGGCGCTTCGTGTACGCGTCCGCGCCGTAACTCGACTGGTGGCCGCCGTTCGCGACGAACATGGCGTCGAGCACCTCGGGCATCACCCCGGCGTAGTTGTCACTCGCGAAGCTGATGAGGGAAGGATCGTGCAACCGCTCGAAGGCCATGGCTCAATCATGCCCCGCCGCCGAGTACGGAGTAGTCGCGGGCTAGAGGCGTCCGAGAACGCAACTACTCCGTTTTCGACGCGGTTCTTAACGCGGTTCTGGACGCGGCGACGATGGCCGCGATCGCGGGGAGGGAGCGCTCGTCCTGGAGTGAGGTGGCGTCACCGAGGGGGCGCCCGTCGACGATGTCCGCGAGCAGGCGCCGCATGATCTTGCCCGAGCGGGTCTTCGGCAGCTCCGGCACCGCGAAGACGTGCTTCGGCTTGGCCACCGGACCGATCTCGTGCGCGACGTGCGCGCGCACGGCATCCGCCAGCTCCTCCCCCGCCGCGACCCACGCATCAGGCGACTCGCTCTCCGGTCGCCTGGTCGGAATGACGAACGCTGCGATCGCCTGCCCGGTCAGCGCGTCGGCGACGCCCACGACGCCGGCCTCGACCACGTGCGGATGCGAGACGAGCGCACTCTCGATCTCGATCGTCGAGAGCCGGTGCCCCGAGACGTTGATCACGTCGTCGACGCGGCCCAGCACCCAGATGTCGCCATCGGCGTCGTACTTGCCGCCGTCGCCCGAGAAGAAATACCCCTGCCGCGAGAACTTCGCCCAGTACGAGTCGTAGTAGCGCTGCGGCTTGCCCCACACGGTGCGCGCGAGTCCCGGCCAGGTGCCGGCCACGACGAGGAAGCCGCCGGAGCCGTTCGGCACGCGCTCGCCGTCCTCGCCCACGACCAGCGTGCGCAGCCCCGGGATCGCCCGCAGCGACGACCCCGGCTTCAGCGTGTCCGCACCCGGCAGCGGGCACATCACGGACGCGCCCGTCTCGGACTGCCACCACGTGTCGACGATGGGGGCTGTTCCGCGACCGTGGTTCTCGCGGAACCACACCCAGGCCTCGGGGTTGATCGCCTCGCCGACCGAGCCGAGCAGGCGCAGCCGCGACAGGTCGAAGCCTGCGGGCAGACCTTCCGGCCACCAGCTCATGAACGTGCGCACCAGGGTCGGTGCCGTGTAGTAGATCGAGACGCCGTAGCGTTCGATGATCTCGAGATGGCGCGTGCGCGACGGCGTGTCAGGGGTGCCCTCGTAGATCACCGAGGTCGCCCCGTTCGACAGCGGGCCGTAGAGCGCGTACGAGTGCGCCGTCACCCAGGCGAGATCCGCGGTGCACCAGTAGACGTCGTCGTCCTTCAGGTCGAACAGCGCCCAGTGCGACCAGCTCGCGTGCGTGAGGTAGCCCCCGCTCGTGTGCACCAGGCCCTTCGGCTTCCCGGTCGTACCGCTCGTGTAGATGATGAAGAGCGGCGTCTCCGCGTCGAAGAACTCGGGGCTGTGCTGATCGGATGCCTCGCCCACCGTCTCGTGCCACCACACGTCGCGGCCGGGCGTCCAGGGAATGTCGCTTCCGGTGCGACGCACCACGAGCACGTGCTCGACGGATGCGATGCCCTCCACCGCCTGATCGGCGGCCTCTTTCACGGGTACCGCGGCCCCGCGCCGGTACTGACCGTCGGTCGTGACGAGCAGCTTCGCGCCCGTGTCCTCGACCCGGAACCGCACGGCCTCGGCGCTGAAGCCGCCGAAGACGAGGGAGTGGACCGCGCCGATGCGCGCGATCGCGAGCGTGATGATGACCGTCTCGGGGATCACGGGCAGGTAGACGACGACACGGTCGCCCTGGCCGACGCCGAGAGCGGTGAGGGCGTTGGCGGCGCGCGCCACCTCGCGCTGCAGTTCGGCGTAGGTGAGGGTGCGGCGATCGCCGGGCTCGCCCTCGAAGTAGAACGCGACCTTGTCGCCATGCCCGGCCTCGACGTGACGGTCGACGCAGTTCACCGCGACGTTGAGCGTGCCGCCCTCGAACCACCGGGCCTCGGGCGGCGTGCCGCCGGGCTCGCCGTGGCCGGCAGGGCCGGGCTCGGGCGCGCGCGACGTGTGGGCCGTGTGCCACGGGGTGTGCCAGTCGAGCCGGCGCGCCTTGTCCTCCCAGAAGCCGACGGGCGAGGCATCCGCCTCGGCATAGAGGCGAGCCGCGTCGTCGGCCGTCACGTTCGCGGCGGCCGCGAACGCCGGGTCGACCTCGAATCGGCGCGTCTCGGTCAGGAGGTTCGAGATCGGGGTGGTGGGCTCGGCGGTCGTCATGGCCCTGTCACGGTAGGCAGATGCCGCGCGGCTCGGCCAATCGCGGTGACGCGATCCGTAACGCGGGACACGTCACGGCACCGAGGTTGGTATACCAATACGCTGTAGCCATGCTGGGCGTGCTGACGGGCTTCGGGATCATCGCGTTCGTCATCGCCGTCGGCTACCTCGTCGGGCGGATCGGCATCGGCGGCCCGCAGGCCGGCTACGCGCTCAACCGCATCGCCTTCTTCGTCACCAACCCGGCCCTGCTCTTTGTGGTGCTCGCCAAAGAGAACCTGCACATCGTGTTCTCGGGCGTCGGCCTCGCCGCCAATCTCTCTGCGGTGGTGAGCGGCGGCGCGTTCCTGCTGATGTCCCGCCTGTTCTTCCGCCGTGACGCCGCGCGCACCACGATCGGCGTGCTGTCGGCGTCGTACTCGAACTTCAACAACATCGGCATCCCGGTCGCCGTGTACGTGCTCGGAAGCGCAACCTACGTCGCGCCGGTACTGCTCGTGCAGCTGATCGTCTTCGCGCCCATCGCGCTCACGGTGCTCGACGTGACGAGCCGGGGGCGCGCCAGCATCCGTGACATCGTGCTGAACCCGGTGCGGAACCCGATGATCGTCGCGTCGGTCGCGGGCGTCGTGGTCGCGGCGCTCGGGTGGAAACTGCCCGGCCCCGTCGACAGCGCGTTCACGCTGCTGTCGGGCGCCGCCGTGCCCGTGGTACTGATGGCGTTCGGCATGTCGCTCCACGGGGCCGCGCCGCTGCGCGCGACGGGTGCGCGCGCCGAGGTGCTCGTGGCCACGGCGTTCAAGGTGGTGCTGATGCCTCTCGCCGGCTGGGCGATCGCACGCTTCGGGTTCGGCATCACGGGGCACCAGCTGTTCGTCACCTCGGTGCTGTCGGCGTTGCCCGCGGCACAGAACGTGTACAACTTCGCGGCGCGCTACGAACGCGGCGAGATCATCGCCCGCGACGCCGTGCTGCTCACGACCGTCGTCGCCGTGCCGGTGATCTTCCTGCTCGCGGTGCTGCTGACCTGAGCGGCGCTCGCGCTACACCTACGGGCCGGCGCGCCACCTACGGGTGTCGCTCCAGCGCGTAGGTGTAGCGCGGCGTTCCGGCGAAGATGGGAGCATGGGGATCACCCTGAAGCGCACCGAGCGCGACGACTGGCAGCGGCTGCGCACCCTGCGCCTTGAGGCGCTGCGCGACACTCCCATCGCGTTCGGGCAGACCATCACTCATGCGCTGCGCATGTCCGAGGCCGAGTGGCGCGCCTACGCCGGGCGCGGCCAAGAGGCGGGCCGCACCTTCATCGTCGCGGTGGACGAGGAATCCGATGCCTTCGTCGGCATGATGGGCGGTGCGCTCGACCACGGCGGCGGCGCCCCCTTCCTCGTCGCGGTGTTCGTGTCGCCGACCCACCGCGGGCGGGAGCTGGGCGTCACCGACCGCCTGCTGGCATCGATCGAGGACTGGGCGCGCGGGTACGGCAACCTGATCCAGCTCGACGTTCACGAGGACAACGCGCGCGCCCGGCGCTACTACGCGTCCCGCGGGTTCGTCGAGACCGGGCAGACCATGCCCTACCCGCTCGATCGCACGCGCCGGGAGCTCAACATGCTCAAGCGCCTGTACTGAGCGCCTGTACTGAGCGCCTGTACTGAGCGCCGGGGCGACGACCGCGGCGAGGGTCAGCCGAGCACCATCGGGCGGTCGTAGTCGTCCTCGGTCTCGACCGCGAGGTCGACGACGACTGGCACGTGATCGGAGGGCGCGTCGCCCTTGCGCTCGTCGCGGTGGATCGACGCGTCCGTCACGAGTTCCGCCAACGACGGCGAGCCCAGGATGAAATCGATGCGCATGCCCTCGTTGCGCGGGAAGCGCAGCTGCTTGTAGTCCCAGAAGGTGTAGCCGGCGGGCACGAGCGGCCGCACCACATCGCTCAGTCCCAGGCTTTCGAACGCCTCGAACGCACTGCGCTCGGGGGGCGAGATGTGCGTCGAGACGCCCTGCACGAACGAGGGGTCGCCGACATCCGAGTCGAGCGGTGCCACGTTCCAGTCGCCCATGAGGGCGAGCGGCAGCCGCGGCTCGTCGGCGAGCCACTGCCGCGTGTCGTCGGCGAGCGTCGCGAGCCAGTAGAGCTTGTACGCGAGATGCGGGTCGCCGAGCGCGCGGCCGTTCGGCACGTACAGCGACCAGATACGGATGCCTTCCACGGTGGCCCCGAGCGCCCGCGCCTCGAGCGGCTGGCCGGGGCCCTCGGCGCCCTTCAGGAAGCCGGGCTGGCGCGGGAAGCTCGTCACGACGTCGTCGAGCGGGAACCGTGAGGCGATCGCGACGCCGTTCCACTGGTTGAGGCCGTGGATCGCGAGCTCGTACCCCGCGTCTTCGAACGCTTCGCGGGGGAACTGCTCGGGCTTGCACTTGATCTCCTGCATGGCGAGCACGTCGATGTCCTCGCGCAGCAGCCAGTCGACGACGCGACCGTAACGGGTGCGGATCGAGTTCACGTTCCAGGTCGCGACACGCATAGGGCAAGACTATTTGCCATACTGGCGCGCATGCCGGGGGGACAGCGCGGTCGAGCGCGGCGAGGTGCCGCCTATTGGCTGTCGCTGCTGATCGGATGCCTCACCATCGTCGTGATCGGCGGTCTCATCTACTTCCATTTCTCTCCGCAGGAGTTCGCGCGGGTGGTGCCGACGCCGACGTATTCGAAGGGGCCGGGCGGCCTGTACAACCCCGGCGTCACGCTCGTGCCCAACCCGCCGGTGACCCCGACTCCGTAGTTCAGGCATCCGCGGTTCAGAATGTAGATATGGCCACCCTGCTTGCGCTCTGTCGCGTCGACAAGCTGATGCCCGATTCGGGTTCGGTCGGTGTGACCGCGATCGACAAGCAGCCCGTCGCGGACTCGCTCGAGGTGAAGGCGTACGGCGTCTACGGCGACGTCCAGGCCGACCGGAAGAACCATGGCGGCCTCTTCCAGGCGGTGTACGCGTACGCCCAGGAGGACGCCGACTGGTGGGCCGGCGAGCTCGGCCGAGAGATTCCGGCCGGCCTCTTCGGCGAGAACCTGCGCACGATCGGCCTGCCGGTGTCGGACGCCGAGATCGGCGAGCGCTGGCTGATCGGCGGCGCCCTGCTGCTCGAGGTGACATCGCCGCGCACGCCGTGCGCCACATTCCAGCGCCGCATGGGTGAGGAGCAGTGGATCAAGCGATTCACGGAGGCGGGGCGCGTCGGCGCGTACTTCCGCGTGATCAGACACGGCGCGATCGCCGCAGGCGACGAGATCGAAGTGATTCACCGACCCGCGCACGGAGTGAGCGTGCGGCGGATGTTCGAGGCGCGGGGTGCCGCGAAGGCCGAGCTCGCCGCCGCCCTCGCCGAGCACCAGCCGGCTGAGACGCTTCACCCTGAGATCCAGAAACTGCTCGCGTGACAGGGGCAGTCGGGGGCCGGCCGACGCCGGCGAATGCGCCGCGCCCGGCGCCCGCCGGCCGTCGGGCGGCTGCCGCACCCGCCTCTTCGCTCGTGCGCCGGGGCGCCAGCGGGACCATCGGCTATTCGGCCGCCCTCGAGCAGTTCGACCCCGTCGAGGCGGTCGCGCTCGCCGCGTACGCCGAGAGCCGCGGATTCTCGGGCACCATGGCCGACGACCACTTCCAGCCGTGGGTGCCGCAGCAGGGGAACTCATCGTTCGTTTGGAACGTGCTGACCGCGGTCGCCGAGCGCACGACCGGGGACATCGGGCCGGGCGTCACTGCCCCGGTGTTCCGGTGGCACCCGGCGATGGTGGCGCAGGCGAGCGCCACGCTCGGGCTCATGTACCCCGGGCGGCACTGGCTCGGGATCGGCTCGGGCGAGGCGCTCAACGAGCACATCGTCGGCGAGTACTGGCCGGAGGCACCCGATCGCATCAACCGCATGTTCGAGGCGGTCGAGATCATTCAGAAGCTGTTCGCATCAGGCATCCGTCACAGAGATGTGAAACATGACGGTCGCTACTTCAAGCTCGAGTCGACGCGCCTGTGGTCGATGCCGGCGACCCCGCCGGAGATTCTGATCGCGGCCGGCGGCCCCGTCACCGCGAAGCGCGCGGGCAAGGTCGCCGACGGTCTCATCACGGTCGGCGCGCCGGTCGACAAGCTCGCAACCCTTCTCGAGCGCTTCGCCGAGGGGCGGCGCGAGTCTGGCCGCGGCGCAGAGCGCGCGCCCAAGGTGCTGCAGCTCGACCTCTCGTGGGCGGCGAGTGATGACGAGGCGATGCGGAACGCAATCACCGAGTGGCCGAACGGCGGCATGCGGTTCCCGAAGGCCGACCTGCGCAGCCCCTACGAGTTCGAGCAGCTCGCCAAGATGGTGAGACCCGAGGATTTCGCCGGCCGCATGCTGATCTCCGCCGACCCCGAGGTTCATCGGGCGGCGATCCAGCGCTACGTCGACCTCGGCTTCGACCGCATCTACCTGCACAACGTGGGCCGCAACCAGCGCGAGTGGATCGACGAGTTCGGCCGCGAGGTTCTTCCGAAAGTGAGGTGGTGACGGCATGTCGGAAATCGATCACGCGGCGGTCACGTCGCTTGCGTCGGCGGCGGGAGCAGCTGCGCCTGCGGCTTCGGCTGCACCTGCAGCGGCGCTCCCGGCGGAGCGGGTGACCGCGTGGGCGCTCGACGGGATCCCCGAGATCGCGCCCGGTGCGGACCTCGCGGCGCTGATCGGCGACGCGCTCGCCGACGACCCGTCGGGCGTCGTCGACGGCGACATCCTTATCGTGACCAGCAAGATCATGTCCAAGGCCGAGGGGCGGGTGATCGAGGCATCCGATCGGGAAGACGCGATCACCGCCGAGACAGTGCGCGTCGTCGCGACCCGCGCCTACGACGGCGGCGTGACCCGCATCGTCGAGAACCGCCTCGGAGTGGTCGGCGCGGCCGCCGGGGTCGACGCGTCCAACACCCCGGAGGGCACGGTGCTGCTGCTGCCGGTCGATCCCGACGCCTCGGCGCGGCGTCTGGCCGATGAGCTGCGGGCGCGATTCGGGGTGCGGCTCGGGGTGATCGTGTCGGACACCCTCGGCCGCGCGTGGCGGATCGGGCAGACGGATGTCGCGATCGGAGCCGCGGGCGTGCTCGTCATCGACGACCTGCGCGGCTCGACCGACGGGTTCGGGCGGCCGCTCGCGGTCACGGTGCCGGTCGTCGCCGACGAGCTCGCCGCCCTCGGCGACCTCGTGAAGGGCAAGGCGTCGGGGCGCCCCGTAGCGGTCGTCCGCGGAATGGGGCGACTCGTCGCCGACGAAGTGGATTCCCCCGGCGCCCGCACCCTGCCGCGCACGGGCCCCACGGACATGTTCCGGCTCGGCACCGACGAGGCGTACGCCGTGGGCTACGCGGACGCGGTCGCGGGGCGCTCGGCCGATCCGGCTTCCGCCGGGGCGAGCGCATCGTGACCTGGTACGTCACGATCCCGTTCAAGGGCGCTCCGCTGTCGAAGTCG
Organism: Gryllotalpicola reticulitermitis; assembly: GCF_042651345.1. Lineage (NCBI taxonomy): Bacteria > Bacillati > Actinomycetota > Actinomycetes > Micrococcales > Microbacteriaceae > Gryllotalpicola > Gryllotalpicola reticulitermitis. Next base: position 702,257 of record NZ_JBHSCN010000005.1, on the reverse strand, counting down.
CGCCTCGCCGAGCGCCTCAACGACACGTCGCGGCACGCGCTCGCCGTGGCATTCCTGCAGGACACCGTGAGCGCCGTGCGCCGCACGGCCGACGTGGCATCCGTGCTGATCGTCTCGAACGAGCCCGGACTGACGGCGCTCTTCGCCGTCGAGGCCGAGACGGGGGCGCGCGTCGAGATCGTGCCCGACCCGGGCGACGGATTGAACGCGGCGATCGCCCAGGGCATCCTCGCCGCGCGCGCCGCCGACCCCGATGCGTCGGTAGCGGTGCTGCTGGGAGACCTGCCTGAGCTGACGGCGGACGAGCTGGCGGAAGCGCTGGGTGCGGCGGCCAGGCATCCGCTCGCTTATACAGCGGATGCCTCGGGCACCGGCACCACCATGATCGCGCTCGCTCCCGGAGTCACGGCCGACCCGCGCTTCGGTGTCGGTTCGGCCGCCGCCCACGCCGCCGCGGGCTTCAGCCGGCTCGACGTGCCTGCGTCGTCAGGACTGCGCCGCGACGTCGACGCCCCGCAAGATCTCGACGCGCTGCGCGCCCCGGGCGCGCACACTCGCGCCGTGCTCGCGCTCTCGCGCTAGCACCGCGCGCGACGGAACACGCCCCGCCATCGCTTCGGGGTGAATACCAGCCAGGCCAGCGCCAGATCGCCGAGCAGGATTGCCGCATGCGCTCGCAATCCGAGAATCACCAGACACTGGGTCGCGTCAGCTTTGCTTCTCTGCCTGACGCAGAAGCTTGCTGGTTGCTCGTTCAAGTGTCAGGGATTGACCGACCTCGACACAGCGGTCGAGGCGCGAACCCTCGAGAGTCACCCACACCGGGCCGACCCGTTCGATGTAGCCCTCGACGCCGCGCTCGCTGAGCACCCGGTACAGTCTGTCGCCACGACGCTCGACCTGCCAGCCGCCGCTCGCGGTCTCGCAAGGCGCAACCCGTTTCATCGTCCTACTCCCTCGCCGCAGCCGCGCTCAACGCTGGGGAACCACTATGTTCGCCGCCCCACCACTGCGCCTCGTTCGCAGCAGTGGGCGGTTAACGCGAGTTTCCCTCGCTCGGGGCCACCGCGGGGCGGGACTTTAGTCCTGCACGGCCTCGAGCGGGGCTCCGGCTTGCTCGGGGTTGTCTTCGGCGAGGCCCCGCGCGATGGCGCCGCGCGAGGCGAGCCACAGCACCGCACCGACGAGGAACACGATGATCTCGGTGACCGTCAGCGCCCAGATGATGCCGGGCAGCCCGAACCAGAGGTTGGCGAAGATCACGATCGGGATGAACAGCACGCCCTGCGCCATGGACATCACAATGGCGGGCGTCGCACGCCCCGTGGCCTGGAACAGCGAGGTGATGAGACCGGTGAATCCGTTCACGATCATCGCCGTCAGCTGCGCCACGAGGATGGTGATGCCGACCGCGAACAACGAGCGGTTCGCGAGGAACAGGCCGAGCAGCTGGTCGCGGAACAGGAATACGACGACCGCGAAGGTGAGTGAGATGGCGCCGACCGCGACGGCGGATGCCTTCACCGCGGCGTTCAGCCGAGCCCGGTCCCCTTTGCCGAAGGCGTAGGCGAGCAGCGGCAGGACACCGATCGTGACCCCCATGACGAGGAACTCGGGGACTTGCGCGATTCGCACCGCCACGCCCATTGCGGCGAGCGGCCCGTCGCCGTACGCGGCGGCGAGGTTGTTCAGCACGAGCGAGGTCACGATGAGAAAGGCGGATTGCAGCAGTTCGCCGACGCCGACCCCGAACACGGGCTTCAGCACGGCCGGCGCAAGCGTGAACCAGCGCGGCGCGAGGCTGATGTGCTCGCTGCGGCGGGTGAGCCACGTTGCGAAGTAGACGACGGCGACGGCGTTCGAGAGGCCGATGGCGAGCGCCGCGCCGGCGACGCCCCAGTGCAGGATCAGGATGAACAGCACGTCGAACACCAGGTTCGCGACGGTCGAGGCGATGAGGCCGATCATGGCCTGCCGTGCGGCTCCCTCTGCTCGCACGAGCTGTTCGAGACAGAACGCGACCGCGAGCACAGGCACCGAGACGAGCATGACGGCGACGAAGCTCGTCGTCGGGCCGATGGCGGCGCCGTTCGCGCCGAGCAGGGTGACGAGCGGGTGCAGCAGGAGGAGCCCCGCTCCCCCGAACACGGCACCGACGAGCGCGGACCCCCAGACGGCGAAGGACGAGACGCGCTTGATCTCGGCCGCCTTGCCGGGTTCGTGCTCGGCTGCGCCGAGCAGTCGGGAGATGAGGGCGCCGCCGCCGACGCCGAACACGCCGCCGATGGCCATGACGAGGCCGAGCAGCGGGGTGCCGAAGGTGACGGCCGCGAGCAGGGCCGAGTTGTGCAGCGAGCCGATGAAGCCCGCGTTGATGACGTTGTAGACGGCGCTGACGACCATCGCAGCGGCCATCGGGACGGCGAGGTGCACGAGGGCGCGGGCGATCGGCGCGGCGGAGAGGTACCAGCGGTTGGTGCCGGTGGCGTCGGGGGTGACGGATGCATCGGACGTGACGGATGCCTGTGAAGGCGCGGTTGTAGACATGGCTGTGCTCCTTCGATGAGAGCGGGGTTCGGGGCGCCGGAGATCAGTCCCTGCTCGGGGTGGGCAGGGAGTCGGTGATCTTGGTGAGAAGTTTCTGGAGGGTGGCGCGCTCGGTCGAGCTGAGCGGCGCGAGGATCGTGTCATCGGCCGAGGCCATGGCCGCGTCGAATCCGTGGATCAGTTCTTTGCCGACCTCGGTGGCGTACACGCGCTTGCTGCGCTCGTTGCCCGCTTCGGTGCGCCGCTCGATGAGGCCGCGCTTCTCGAGCCCCTGCAGCAGGCTCGAGACACTCGCCGCGCTCGTGCGGGTGATCTGCGCGATATCGCGCTGAATGGAGCCTGGGTTCTCGACCAGGTACCCGAGCGTGAAGCCCTGTTCGAAGCTGATCTCGCGTTCGCGAATCCAGTCTTCAGCGGCCTTGCGCTGCGCCCACCCGATCCAGCGCAGCTGGGTCAGCGGCCCCGTGCGCAGTTCGTCTCGTGCATCCATAGTCAGAACTCTAACTGTTAGAGATCAAACTGTCAAAGGGCTAACTAAGCGAGCGGCGATGCGGCCGCAGCTGTCACGCGTCGTGGGCGTCGGCGGCCTGCCAGGATGGGGGCGTGGTGTCCGAAGCGCTGATCAGATTGTGGCCGGCGGCTGGAGTGAGCGCGCGGGCCGGCGACCTCGAACTGCGGTGGATCGATGACGAGCTGCTCGTCCAGCTCGCCGAGCTCGCCGCTCGCGGAGTCCACGATGAGGCGGCCATGCCGTTCTACACGGCCTGGACCCGGGGCACTCCCGAGCAGGTCGCGCGCAGTGTGCTCGCCTACCAGTGGTCGATCCGGTCGCGCATCGCCGCGCGCGGGCCGTTCTCGCTCGAGTTGGCGGTGCTCGTCGACGGCGTCGTCGTGGGCAGCCAGGGCGCCGGTGGCGCGGACTGGACCGTGCTGAAGAGCGTCGAGACCGGCTCATGGCTCGGCCGTGAGCATCAGGGGCGCGGAATCGGCACGCGCATGCGCGCCCTCATGCTGCACCTGCTCTTCGAGGGACTCGGCGCCGACGAGGTGACGTCAGGGGCGTTCGCGGACAACGCCGCATCCAATGCGGTGTCCGTCAAGACGGGGTATCTGCCCGACGGCGTCGACAGGCGCGCCCGCGAAGGCGTGGCCGCCGTGGTGAACCGATATCGGATGCCTCGGGCGACGTGGCTCGAGGTTCGTGAGCGCAACGCGACGCTGCTCGGTGCGCCTGTCGTGCTCGCGGGCGTCGATGCGCTCGCGTCGGCGCTCGCGCATTAGGGCCAGACGCCAAGTGCGCCGGACGGACTCGGGCGCGCTGAACGGATGTCCGTTCCACGCACTCGGGTCCGCCCGGCGCACTTGAGCCGGAGGCGGTGACCTACGCGGCCGCGGCGATCGCCTCGAAGTCCTCGTCGGACAGCTGCACCGACGCACCGGCGAGGTTGTCCTCGAGGTGCGCGACGCTCGACGTGCCGGGGATCGGCAGCATCACGGGCGAGCGCTTGAGCAGCCACGCGAGAGCGAGCTGCGACGGCGTCGCGCCCGTCTTCTCCGCGATGGCGGCGAGCGGACCGCCGGGCTCCGAGAGCTTGCCGGTCGCGAGCGGGAACCACGGAATGAAGCCGATGCCGTTGTCGGTCGACCAGTCGAGCAGCTCCTCCGACTGGCGGTTCGTCACGTTGTACAGGTTCTGCACCGAGACGATGGTGGCGACCTTCTGCGCGGCCTGAACCTCGGCGATCGACACCTCGGAGAGGCCGATGTGGCGGATCTTGCCCTCGTCCTGCAGCTTCTTCAGCTCGCCGACCTGGTCCTCGACGGGAACCTCGGGGTCGATGCGGTGCAGCTGGAAGAGGTCGATGCGGTCGACGCCGAGGTTGCGAAGGCTCAGCTCGGCCTGCTGGCGCAGGTAGGCGGGGCGGCCGACCGGCGTCCAGATGTCGGGGCCCTGGCGGGTGAGGCCCGCCTTGGTCGCGATCACGACATCGTCGTTGTAGGGGTGCAGGGCCTTCTTGATCAGCTGCTCGGCAACGACCGGACCGTACGAGTCGGCGGTGTCGATGAAGTTGACACCGAGCTCGACGGCGCGCTTCAGCACGCGCACGGCCTCATCGGGATCCTTCGGGTCGCCCCAGACGCCCTTGCCGGTCAGCTGCATCGAGCCGAAGCCGAGGCGGTTGATGGTGAGGTCGCCGCCGAGCGTGAAGGTGCCGGAGGCTGCTGCGGTCAGTTGGGTATCAGTCAAAACGAGTCCCTCCTCAAGGTGTTCTCGTAGTGGTCAAGTCGTGAGGAGGGGTTCCCATTCCGCGCGGATGCCTATCAGCCCGCACCGGGCGTGTCGTCCGGTGCCCGCGGACAGCAGGGGCGTCAGAGGTCGATGACGACCTTCCCGTGTACGTGCCGTCCGGCCTGCACTTCCACGGCGTCGCGGATCTGCTCGACGGGGAAACTCGCGGCGATCGGCACGCGCAGCTCCTTCGCCGCCACGAGGCGGGCGATCTCATCGAGGGCGCCGGGTGCGGCGTTCGCGCCGTTCGCGGCGGTGATGCCGTCGATCAGAGCGGCGATGGCGGTGATCCGCGCATCCGGGACGCCCAGCTCGCGCGCCGTGAGCGCCGCCTCCGTTCCATACAGGTCGGCGGCTGCGGTGATGCCGCTCGGTGCCACCTCGCGAACGCGCTCGGCCAGACCCTCACCGTAGGCGACGGGTTCAGCCCCCAGGTTGCGCAGAAAGTCGAATGAGGCCGGCGAGCCCGTTCCGATCACCCGTGCACCGGCACGACGCGCGAGCTGTAGGGCGAAGACCCCGACCCCGCCCGCGGCGCCGCCGAGAAGCACGGTGTCGCCGGCTCCTGCGCCGATGACGGCGAGCGCCGCAGCGGCGGTGCTGCCCGCGATCGCGAGAGTGGCAGCGGTGCGGTCATCCAGGCCATCGGGCGTGTGGTGGATGTCGCCACCCGACGTGGCGGTCCCGGCGGCGTCGATGACGACGAAGTCCGCGACCGCGCGGGAGAGCGCCGCCCCGTAGACGCGCTCGCCGACCGCGAACCCGGCGACGCCGTCACCGACCTGGTCCACCACACCGGCGTAGTCCGTTCCGAACCCGGCGGGAAGGCTGAGGCCGAACCGTGCGGCGGTGCCCGCGTCGGAGGTCATGAACCAGTCCATCGGATTCAGCCCGGCTGCCGTCACCCTCACGCGCAACTGGCCGGCGCCGGCACGCGGTGCGATCACGTCAGCGAGTCTGAGGACCTCAGGACCGCCGAACAAATCGAGCAGAACAGCCCTGCTCGTGCTTTCCGGCATCTCAACGCTGTGCTCGCCCATGTGTGCTGGTCTCCTTCGAGTCGAGAGAGTACGTCGAAACGGACTACGCTCCGCTTAATGGCCGACTCTAACATAACCGGAGCGTGATCCGTTTCCCTCGCACCGCTTTCCCGGCTCGGCATCGCCGCGCTCTCCCGCCACGTCTCCACTCGCCAGTCGCGAGTCGCTGATCGACGCAGCGTCGCCAGGAGCGAGGCGAGTAACGTGACGACTATGGCTCAAGGAACCCACAGCGGCCGCGGGACGAACTGGCTGCTGGTCTGGATCGTGATCGCTCTGGTCGTCGGAATCCTGCTCATCGTCGCGGTGAGCATCGACGGCGGCTACCACACCTCGAGCGAGATCCCCGGTGCGGCGGGCCTGAGCGCGACGGTCGGCGCTCTCAGCTGACGGCCGCGCCCGAACTCGCGGGCACCCGCGCGAACGGGGCCGGGTCGAAGGTGGCGTAGCGTTCGCGGAAATCGGCGACGCGGGCGGGCCAGAGCAGGGTCAGGCGACCGGATGCCTCGTCGAGGTACCAGCTCGAGCATCCGCCCCGCGTCCACACCGTACGGCTCGCGAGCCGATCGATCTCGGCCGAGTAGGCGGCTTCGGCCTCCGAGCTGACGTCGAGGGCCTCGCCGGTCGCATCGACGTGGTCGAGCGCGCCGAGCACGTAGTCGAGTTGCGCCTCGATGATCTCGAACGCGGAGGTGTGACCGAGCGCCGCGTTCGGCGCATCGAGCACGAACAGGTTCGGGAAGCCGTTGACCACTGTCGAGGCATGGCTGACCATGCCGTCCTGCCAGTGCTCGGCGAGGGTTTGGCCGTCGCGCCCGGTGACGAGGCGCGCGAACGGCGGTCGTGTCGTCTCGAATCCGGTCGCGAAGATCAGTACGTCGAGTTCGTAGGTGGCGCCGGATGCCGCGATCACGGTTCCCCCGGCGACGGCCGTGAGCGCGCTCGGCTCGAGCGCCACATTCGGTCGCGCGAACGTCGCGAAATAGTCATCGCTGAACACCGCGCGTTTGCAGCCGATCTCATAGTCGGGCGTGAGGGCGGTGCGCAGGGCCGGGTCGGCGACCTGAGCTGCGCGATGCTCATCGGCGCGGTGGCGCAGCGCATCGAGCGCGGGCGAGCCGGCGATGCGCGCATCGAAGAGGCGCTCGGCCTCGGCCGCGAGCTCGGCGCGGTCGGGCTCGTCGTCGCCGGGCGCGACAGCGTGGTCGCCGCGCGGCAGCACCCAGGCGGCGCTGCGCTGAAAGACGGTGACGGATGCCGCATGCTCGGCGACCTCAGGCAGCAGCTGCACCGCGCTCGCCCCGGTTCCCACGACGCCGACGCGAAGACCGTCGAGCGGGCGGTCGTCCCACCTGGCCGAGTGGAAAGCTCGACCCGGGAAGGTGTCGAGGCCGTCGATGCGCGGCGTCTTCGGTTCGCTGAGGCGCCCGGCGGCCATCACCAGAGCTCGCACCGCCAGTTCGCCGCGGGGGGTGGTGAGGCGCCAGCATCCGCTCGTCTCGTCCCAGCTCGCGTGCTCGAGCGGCTCGTTCAGCCGCAGGTGCGGCTCAAGTCCCTCCGCGCGCGCAGTGTCGTGCAGGTAGGCGAGGATCTCGGCGCCGGGGGCGAACACCCGCGACCACGGGTGGGCGGGGCGGAACGAGTAGGAGTAGAGCCGGCTCGGGATGTCGCAGGCGACGCCGGGGTAGACGTTGTCGCGCCAGGTGCCGCCGAGGTCGGCCGCGCGCTCGAGAATGACGAAGTCGTCACGCCCGGCGCGCTTCAATCGCGCCCCCATGCCGAGCCCGGCGATGCCCGCTCCGATGACCGCGACCGAGTGCTCGACGCCAGCGGCGCCGGATGGACTCAGGTGCGCCCGGTGGGCCGCCGTTCGGCGCACCTCGGTCCGTTCGGTGCACGCGGGCGAGGTCGGCAGCGTCACGCCACTTCCTCGTAGGTCGTCGTGCGCTGGCGCACCGGGCGGCCGAGTTCGGCCGCGAGGCGGGTCACGTCGGCGACGGTGAGCTGCCTGCCCTGCTCGGGGCCGGCGTTCGGGTCGAGGGTTCCGTCAAGCAGCACGCCGCCGAGATCGTCGGCACCGCCCGCCAGCACGAGCTGGGCGCCGCGCAGGCCGAGCTTGGTCCAGGCCGCCTGGATGTGATCGATGCGCCCGGCGAGCATCAGCCTGGCCACGGCGTGCAGCGCGCGCGACTCGCGCACAGTCGGGCCGGGGCGGGCGCCGGGAACGCGCACCGGCGACTCGCTCGGCAGCCATGGCATGGCGATGAACTCCGTGAACCCATGGGTGCGGTCCTGCAGTTCGGCGATCTTGCGCAGGTGCGCGACCTGGTCGGCGGCGGTCTCGATGTGGCCGTACACCATCGTCGCGGTCGAGCGCAGACCCACTCGGTGGGCGGTCTCGATGGTGTCGATCCAGACGGATGCCGGGATGTCGGCTCCCCCCGTGAGAACGCCTCGGACGCGGTCGTCGAGAATCCGGGCCGCGGTACCCGGCACGGTGTCGACGCCGGCGTCACGCAAACGTTCGAGCCACTCCGCGAGGGGAACCCCGGCGCGGGCCGCGCCATCGATCACCTCGGCGGGGCGGAAGGCATGCAGGTGCAGCGCCGGCTGCGCCCGCTTGATCGCGCGGACGAAGTCCAGATAGCCGTCGGCGCCGAGGCGAGTGAGCGGCACGCCCTGGGCGCAGATCTCCGTCGCGCCGAGCGCGGCCGCCTCGTCGGCGAGAGCCTCGATGCGGTCGAGCGGAAGCCCGAGCGACGGGTCGAGGTTGCGGTTCACGGCGTAGGTGACCGTGTCGCCGACGTGCTCGTGCCGTACGCGATCCGCGAGCTCGGTGAGGGTTTCGAGGTCGGCGCCGTCCGCGTGCAGCAGGGCCGTGTACTCGGCATCCGTCAGCCCCGCAGGGTCGGCCGCAGCGCGCTTCAGCACCGACTCGAGATAGGCGTCGTGCGCGGCGAGGCCGTAGTCGTCGGCGAGCTCGAGCAGGCGCGGGCGCAGCCGGTCGTCGAACCAGTCGGCGCCGTACGCGGCGTGCCCGGCGCCACTGGCGACAGCGTCGTCGGCGCCCGCGTACGGGCGAGCACCCCGCGCCTCACGCAGGTAGTGCGGGTGCGCCGTGAGCCGCTCCCGCAGCGTGTAGCCGCCTGTCGCAGTGAGACGCGCCAGCTCTTCGATCTGAGGCCACGGCCGCTCGGGGTTCACGTGGTCCGGTGTCAGCGGCGACACGCCGCCCCAGTCGTCGATACCTGCTCTGATCAGGAGCGCCAGCTCATCGGCATCCGTGAGGTTCGGGGGTGCCTGCACGCGCATGCCGGGCCCGAGCAGCACGCGCGTGACGGCGACGGCCGCCGCGTATTCCTGGGTCTCGAGGTCGATCGCGCCCATCATCGCGGTGGCATTCTTCGCGCGGAAGTTCTGCACGATGACTTCCTGAATGTGGCCGTGGCGGGCGTGGGCCGCGCGTAGCGCGAGGATCGCGTCGATGCGTTCGGACGCGTTCTCGCCGATGCCGAGCAGAACGCCGGTGGTGAACGGGATGCGCGAGCGGCCGGCATCCTCGATGACGCGCAGGCGCACGGCCGGGTCCTTGTCGGGCGAGCCGAAGTGCGCCTCGCCCGGCGTCTGCCAGATGCGCGCCGAGGTGGTCTCGAGCATCATGCCCATCGACGGGCCGTAGGGGCGCAGCCGCTGCAGCTCGGCCCACGACATGACGCCCGGGTTGAGGTGGGGCAGCAGTCCGGTCTCGTCGAGGATCAGCTTCGCCATCGCCGCGACGTAGTCGAGGGTCGAGGCGTAGCCGTGCTCGTCGAGCCACTGCCGGGCGATGGGCCAGCGATTCTCGGGGCGATCGCCGAGGGTGAGCAGCGCCTCTTTGCAGCCGAGCGCCGCGCCCTGGCGGGCGACCTCGAGCACCGCCTCGGGTTCCATGAACGGCGAGATCCCGGCCTTGGCGAGCTTCCCCGGGGTCTGCACGAAGATGCAGTAGTGGCATCGGTCCTGGCACAGATGCGTCAGGGGAATGAACACCTTGCGTGAGTAGGTGATGACGCCCGGGCGGCCGGCGTCGGCGAGCCCCGCGTCGCGGATGCGGCCGGCTACGGCCAGCAGCCGGTCGAGATCGGCTTCGCGAGCGGCGAGGAGCGTCTCGGCTTCGTCATGTGTCAGCGCGAACCACGGTTCGGCCGTGCCCTCAAGACGGGCGAGGGCGGCGTCGAGACCGTCTGGGCGGACATACGGCGCGGCGGGGGTACGCAGAAGCAGCGGGACAGCCATGGGTCACCTATAGATAAGGGAACGAATACGGATGCCGGTCCCGCACCCGATCAAAGCTGGATCGCCGCGTCCCGACGGCCCAAATCCAGGCCGCTGCCGATTTCACCAGCCTAACCCGGGGTGCGTCCTCGCACACAGACCGCTTCGAGTCGTCACGCGTCGGACGGGCACGGGCTGTCACATGGTGAACAGCAGGCAGGCGTCCTCGACCATCGCATCGACCCGCGTCGCCGCGATTCGGTCGGCGGCGGCGAAGGCCGCAACCCCCTGCATCGTCGCGATGATGAGCGGGCGAACCCGATCGGCGTCGCCGCCCCTCAGCGCGCCGAGTGCCAGGCCGCGATCGACGAGGGCGCCGAATGCCGCGTAGAGCGGTGCTGTCGCCGTGCGAAGCTCCTCAGCCTCCCGGTTCTTTCCGATCGTGAACATGACGTCGAGCAGCGCGGAGTTGTCGATCGCGAAGCGCACGAAGGTGGACGCGAGGGCTCGGAACTGCGCGTTGAAGTCCGTGCCCGCGTGGTCGACGGCGGCGATGACGAGCTCGCCGAGGCGCTGGTACCCGGCCGCGGCGAGTGCGATGAGCAGCGCATTGCGGTCGGCGAAGTGCCTGCTGGGCGCCGCGTGGCTGACGCCCGCCTTCCGTGCCAGTTCGCGGAGGGTGACGCTCTCGATGCCGTCATCGCGGAGCACCTGTTCGGCGATGTCGAGCAGCGTGGGGCGCAGGTTGCCGTGGTGGTACGGGCGTGGGCTCGCGTCTCGCGTCTCAGATGTAGACATTGACAACACAGTATCACCGTCACACAATGTAGCTCATGACTACATTCTCTGGATCGGCGCTCATCACTGGCGGCACGAGCGGTATCGGTCGTGCAACGGCCGAGCTGCTGCACGAGCGCGGCTACCGCGTGGCCGTCACCGGGCGCAGCCCGGAGAGCGTGGCGCAGGCGCGGGAAGAGCTGCCCGCAGACGTACTGGTGATCCGTGCCGATGCGCGCCGGGTCAGCGAGACGGCCGACGCCATCGCCGAGGTCGGCGAGCGCTTCGGGCACCTGACCACGCTCTTCATCAACGCAGGGATCACGCGCGCCGCCGCGCTCGGGACCGTCGACGAGGCCACGTGGGACGAGATCCACGACACGAACACGAAAGGGTCCTACTTCACCCTGCAGCAGGCGTTGCCGCTCCTCACTGACGGCGCATCCGTGATCTTCACCGGCGGCCTCGGCGCCACGCCGCCCTTCGGCATCGCCGGCGGAAGCGCGACGGCGGCGAGCCGCGGTGCTCTGATCGCGATGGTGTCGTCCCTCGCCCTCGAACTCGCGCCGCGCGCGATTCGCGTCAACGCCGTCAGCCCCGGTGCGATCGAGACGCCGATCTGGGGCAAGTCCGCCGCGCCGGCCGAGGCGGTCGCCGCGCGTAAGGCGGCGATCGCGGCGCGCACCCCGCTCGGGCGCTTCGGGACCGCTCGGGAGATCGCCGAGACCGTCGCGTTCCTCGCCTCTGACGGCGCCGCGTACCTCACCGGGCAGAACATCGTCGTCGCCGGTGGCGGCGGCCTGGGCTAGCCGGCGGAATCGCGCACGCCCTGCGCGAGGTCGAGCGCATCGCCGGCGAGCGCTGCGGAGGTAGCCACGTCGCGCATCCACAGCGGGACGGCGCGCGCGCGGATGCCGAGAGCCTCGACCTCCGGCACGGCCACCGCGTCTTCCTCACCGACGAGCCAGCCGTCGAGCAGGCCCCCGTCTCGGCGTGCGCCGTAGTGCGCCGCGACGGCGCGGGCGGACGTCTCGACGCCGATCGCCGTGAGGCAGGCATCCGCATAGCCGCGCACTGCCGCGCCCCCGATGATCGGCGAGACGCCGACGACGGGAGCCGCCGACGCGTCCAGCGCGGCGCGCAGGCCGGGCACCGCCAGCATGGTGCCGATCGACACCACCGGGTTCGACGGAGCGATCAGCACGACGTCGGCCTGCTCGAGCGCGTCCCGCGCCTCCCAGGTGGCGGAGGCGCCGGTGATGCCGACCTGCACGAATCGCCGCGCGGGCACGCCGGCGCGGTGCTTCACCCACCACTCCTCGAAGTGCACGAGCTCCGGCCCGGAGCCGAGATCGATCTCGACGTGCGTCTCGACGTGCTCGTCGCTCATCGGCAGCAGCCGCACCGGCAGGCCGGCGCCGTCGTGCCAGCGCGCCGTCAGCTTCTCCACGACCGAGGTGAGCGACATTCCATCACGCAGCATCGAGGTGCGGGCGATGTGCGTGCTGATGTCGAGATCTCCGAGCGTGAACCAGGGCCAGCCGACGCCGTACTTCTCCAGCTCAGCCGACACCCGATAGCTCTCGTCGCGCAGGCCCCAGCCGCGCTCGTCGTCGCTGACGCCAGCCAGCGTGTACATCATCGAATCGAGGTCGGGAGTGACGCGCAGGCCGGCGATCCACGAGTCGTCGCCCGTGTTGACGACCGCCGTGACGCGCGGCCGGTCCTCGGCTGCCGGATACCTGCGCTCCAGCTCGGAGACGAGACCACGGGTGAATCGCGCCCCTCCGACGCCCCCGACGAGCACGACGATGTTCTGCATATGCATCCCTTGAGCCTAAGGAGTGCATATGGGTGCCGCCTCTTCGCCGCCACAACGCGCGCAGCGGGCGCTGTTGGCGCCCTGCATCTCACCGATTAGGCAGAGATCGGCACCAAGATAGGGCTATGCCTGAACTCGCCCCGGGGGACCAGCAGCTCGCGTTCGAGCTCGATCGACAGCACGTCTTCCACTCCTGGTCCGCGCAGGCCGGACGGAACCCGGTCGTGCTCGCCGGCGGCAAGGGCGTGCGTCTGTGGGACTTCGACGGCAAGCAGTATCTCGACATGTCGAGCCAGCTCGTCAACGCGAACGTCGGGTACGGGCATCCGCGGATCATCGACGCCATCAAGCGGCAGGCGGATGCCCTCGCAACCGCCGACCCGAAGCACGCGATCCTCGCGCGGGGGCGCGCGGCGCAGCTCGTCGTCGAGAAGGCGAACCTCACGGGCGGCGAGTTCGAGAAGGTCTTCTTCACCAACGGGGGCGCCGACGCCAACGAGAACGCGATCAGGCTCGCGCGCCTCTATACGGGCCGTGACACCGTGCTCAGCCATTACCGCAGCTATCACGGGAACACGGGTGCGGCGATCGTCGCGACCGGCGACGCGCGGCGCACGAAGAATCAGTACGCCCGCGGGCACGTGCATTTCTTCGGCCCGTACCTCTACCGCTCGGAATTCTGGGCGTCGACGCCGGAAGAGGAGTCCGCCCGCGCTGTGCGCCACCTCGAGCGCGTTATCGAGTCCGAAGGCCCCGAAACCATCGCAGCGATCCTGGTCGAGAGCATCCCGGGCACCGCGGGCATTCTGGTGCCGCCGGCGGGCTACCTTGCGGGCGTGCGCGCCCTCGCGACGCGCTACGGCATCGTCATGATCGCCGACGAGGTGATGGCGGGCTTCGGGCGCACGGGCAGGTGGTTCGCGCACCAGGAGGACGGCGTGATCCCCGACCTCATCACGTTCGCGAAGGGCGTGAACTCGGGTTACGTTCCGATCGGCGGCGTCGTCATCCCGCCGGCGATCGCGAACCGCTTCGACGACCAGCCCTTTCCCGGCGGGCTCACCTACAGCGGCCACCCGCTCGGCGTCGCGTCGATCGTCGCGGCGATCGAAGCGATGGGCGACGAGGGGATCGTCGAGAATGCGGCGCGTGTCGGGAAGCAGGCCATCGGGCCGGCTGCGGAGGCGCTGAAGGCGAAGTACCCAGACCTCGTCGGCGACGTGCGCGGTCGGGGCTGCTTCTGGGCGATCGAGCTCGTCGCCGACGCGGAGAGCCGCGCCCCGCCGCCCGACGACGTGATGGCGCGGCTGCGCGCCGCGATGCTCGAGCGCGGACTGCTGCCCTTCGTGCAGAACAACCGGATCCATGTCGTCCCGCCGCTCGTCATCACCGAAGACGAGGTGGCGGAAGGCTTCGGTCACTACGAGGCTGTTCTGGCCGGCGTACTCGCTCACGCGAGCTGAGTCGCTGGCGTCGATTTACCGGGCACCTGTCTCACAGCTAGCGTCCTATTAGAATCGGGCGCGTGACCGACACCCGCCAGCAGCTGATCCACTTCATCAAGTCTGACGCCGTCTTCCACGGCGACTTCACGCTGACGAGCGGCAAGAAGGCCAGCTACTACGTCGACCTGCGCAAGGTGAGCCTCGACCACCGCGTCGCACCTCTGATCGGCCAGGTCATGCTCGAGCTCATCAAAGACATTCCGGGCGTCGCGGCCGTCGGCGGCCTGACCATGGGCGCCGACCCGATCGCCGCCAGCGTGCTGCACCAGGGTGCGTCGCAGGGCTACGGCTATGACGCGTTCGTCGTGCGCAAGGAGCCGAAGGACCACGGTCGCGGCCGCCAGGTCGAGGGTCCCGATCTCGCCGGCAAGCGGGTCGTCGTCGTCGAGGACACGTCGACCACCGGCGGGTCGCCCCTCAAGGCGATCGAAGCGCTCAAGAAGGTCGGCGCCGAGATCGCCGCTGTCGCCGTCGTCGTCGATCGCGCGACCGGTGCGAAAGAGACCATCGAGGCCGAGGGTTACCCCTATTACGCTGCGATCTCCCTCGAGGACCTGGGGCTGGCGTGACCGACGAGCACGATCCGCAGCAGGAGCCCGTTCCGGGCAGCACGGAATGGCTTCTCGCTCAGCTGAGCGGCGGCCGCATCGACTCACGACGTGAGCGGCGTGAGGCCGAGGCGGCGCTCGAAGCGCGGGGCGTGCAACTGCCTGAGACGATCACCGGTGCGATCTCGTTGCCGTCGCTCGACGATGATGCCGGGCCGAATTCCGGTGAGTCGCCGACTGCCGATGAGTCGCCGACTGCCTACGCGGCGCCCGGCGCGGTGAACGACACTGCCCCCGCATCGTCCGATGAACGCCCGAAGGCGCGATTCTCGTGGGAGACCGGCACGCTGCACGCGGTCGAACCGGCCGAACCCGATGCGACCGAGGGGCGGCAGGCCGACGGCGACCCGGAGCCCGCGACCGCGCCCGAGGCCGATGACGGCCGACTCGATGCCCCGCAGGCACCGGATCTGACCTTCGACCGGACCTTCTCGGCGCCCACCGCCCCGGACTCGGCTCCCGCGGACCCGGCAGCGGGTGACGAGACCGAGGTGCCGTTCCGGTGGAACCTGCTGCCCACGGCCGACGCCGACCCCGCGCTCAACCCGAGGATCGAGCTGCCCGACCCGCCGCGACCCGCACCGACGCTCGCGGTGCCGGCGGCGGCGCCCCTGATCGCACCTAAGCCGATCTTCCCGGCGGAGGCCGCCCCGGCACCCGATTCCGCGCTGACCGCGGACGCAGCACACGTGCCAGACGAAGCGCCGACGGCGGACGCGACACCAGCGGCGGACGCCGTGCCGACTGCGGACGCAGCGCCGGCTGCGGATGCGGATGCGCAGAAGGATGCGTTGCCGCAGCCCCCGTTGCTCATCCCGCCGCCCGCAGGGCCGCCGCACCCGCCGCTTCCGCCGGGAACGACGGCGCACGAGTTCGATCCGTTCGCGCAGGACCTCTTCGCGCCCCCGGCTGCGACGGGTACGCCCGTGCCGTCCGTCGACGAGTTCACGATTCCCGACGAGGAGCGCGAAGCGCAGGCATCCGTCTCTACACAGGCGATGCCGACGCAGGGCTCGCCGGCAGGGGCCCCGCAGGCGGGGAACGCGCCGACGCAGCAGGCCGCGGCGTCGGGGCCCGGCGCCGAGGCCGACGGGGCGCGCGCTGCGGCGGACCGCGACGCGCAGGTGAGTTCCGAGTGGACCGACATCGCCGACATGCTCGGGGCGCACCCCGAGACGGTCGAGAACTCGATCGTTCCCGAATGGCCGCCGCCCGAGGGCACGTTCGAAGGCTTCGCTCAGGCTGTCGCGCCCGCGGCCGATGTGCTCGCGCAGGCGGTCGGGCCCGTGGTGGCGGCGCGCCAGGCATCCGCTGGGTCCGATATCGAGCCGGCCGCGCCGCGCCGCCGGCCGCCGGTGAATCGCTGGCTGCTGATCGTGGTGATCGTGCTGGCGATCGTGCTCATCGCCGTGGTGCTGTTCACAGTCGGCCGGGCAGTCGCGAGCGGGCGGCAGCAGACGCCGGCGGCCGCCACGAGCCATTCCGCGGTGGCGCGGCCGAGCGCCAGCGTGACGCCGTCACCGGTCGTGACGCCGAGCGCGACTCCCGCGGTGAGCGACACGCCGGCGCTGCCTCCGACGGGAACGCTGCCGGCCGGCCAGACCTACCAGTGGGACCAGCTGCGCGGCGGCGAGTGCATCGACCCGTTCGGTGGCGCATGGGCCCAGCAGTACGCGGTCGTCGACTGCGACTCGCAGCACGCCGCGCAGCTCGTCTACACGGCGCCGTATTCGGCCGACCCCGCCGCGGCGTTCCCCGGCGAGGCGGCGATCGCGAGTCAGATCAACCTGCTGTGCAGCAAGCCGGGCGTCGTCGACATGACGGCCGCCGGTGCTTACAGCGACGTGCAGCTCGTGGCGAGCTACCCCGTGACGGCGGCGCAGTGGGCCGCCGGTCAGCGCAACTACTACTGCTTCGTGACGCGCGCGTCCGGCCAGCCGCTCACGAGCTCGGTGCAGGGCCCCGGGCCCGGCCAGTAACGGTCACAGGACCCCGAGCTCCTGCGCGCGGGTCACGGCACGGGTGCGGGCCGTCACGTCGAGCTTCTCGAACACGTGCAGCAGGTGCGTCTTCACCGTCGCCTCCGAGATGAACAGCTCGGCGGCGATTCGGGCGTTGCTGTGGCCGGCGGCGACGAGCTTCAGCACCTCGAGCTCGCGCGCTGACAGTCTCGGCGTGGTCTTCGCCGACCGGAGCCGCCCGACGAGTGCTGCGGCGATCGACGGCGCGAGGGCCGTTCTGCCCGCCGCGACCGCTCGCACCGCGGCGAGGATCTCCTCCGCAGGCGCGGCCTTCAGCAGGTATCCGCTCGCCCCGGCCTCGATCGCCGCGATGATGTCGTCATCGGTGTCGTATGTCGTGAGCACGAGCACGCGCGGCGGGTTCGCGGTGGCGAGCAGGCGTTCGGTCGCGGCCGCTCCGCCGAGCGCGGGCATGCGCAGATCCATGAGAACGACGTCGGGGGCGGATGCTTCGGCCTGAGCCAGCGCGTCGACACCGTCGACCGCTTCACCGACGACATCCATGTCAGGGGCAGCGGCGAGGGTCGCGACGACCCCGCTGCGAACGATGGGGTGGTCGTCGGCGACGAGGACCCGGATCGGCGTCATGCGACGCCGCCCGCGATTCCGGGCACGAGCGGCATGGTGACCGCGAGCTCGGCGCCCCCGCCCGGCCGCGCGGCGAGGGTGAGCCGACCCCCGAGCATCCCCACGCGCTCGCGCATGCCGGCGATTCCGAAGCCGCCGTCGGTGAACGACGACGCCGCATCCGGCCCGACGCCGTCGTCGATCACGCGAAGGGAGATCGCGGACTCGGCGCCGGCCTCGCGCGCGACGATCTCGACCGCCACGTGGCTCGCGCGTGCGTGCTTGCGCACGTTCGCGAGGCCCTCCTGCGCGCAGCGCAGCAGCACCACCTCCTGTTCGCGCGGCAGCCGCCGCTCGCAGACGCGCGTCTCGACGACCACGCCGGTCTCGCGCTCGAAGCGCGCAGCGAGTCGGCCGAGCGCGTCCGCGAGCCCGGACCCGGGGGTGGCCGGCGTCATCGTGGTGACGAGAGCGCGGGCTTCCGCGAGCGCCTCGCGCGCGGTGGCCTCGATGAGGTCGAGTTGGGCCGAGGCATCCGTTCGCCCCTGCGCGCGCAGCGACGTGCCGGCGCGCTCGGCGAGCATCACGAGCCCCGTGAGCGTCTGCGTCACCGTGTCGTGCAGCTCGCGAGCGAGCCTGGCGCGTTCGCTGGTCTCGCCCGCCTCGCGGTGCATGGCGGCGAGTTCGTCCTGCGCGGCGGTCAGCTGGTCGAGCAGGCGTGCGCGCTCGGTGCCGTAGTCGACGATTCTGCTGATCCAGATGCCGATCACCAGCGAGAAGATCACCGAGAGCACGGCGACCCCGAGCGCGGTCAGCCAGCCGGCCAGACCCTCCCCGGTCGCCGGGCTGAGCCCGTAGCCGAGAAAGACGGCCGCTCCGATCGCGCCGTTCGCGACGATCGCAGCACGCAGGCGCCACGGCAGCGTCCAGACCAGCGGATACGCGACGCACTGCAGCGTTGCGAGCGCCGGATAGCTGTACACCGCGATGCCGAGGATCAGGATCGGAAGCGCGGCCGAAAGGAACAGCCTGAGGGTCATCGGGCCTTCCGGGCAGCCGAACTGGCGACGCGCGAGCAGCACGTAGACGAGGGCGAACGCGATGAGCGCGCCCCAGCTGACCAAACTGCGGTTGAACGGCGACGACGCGGCGAGCAGCACGGCGCAGGCGATGAGCCCCGCGGCCATGACGCCGTCCCACCAGCGCGCTTGAACGATCATGCGTCTAGTCAGGCATCCTTCCGGATCCAGCGGAAGGTCAACCTGGTCACGACGAGACCCACGACGAGCCAGCCGGCGAGCACGAGCGCGATGTAGCCGAGGTGCCACTGGCCGCCGACCTCCAGCGACTTGAACTGGTCGGGCAGGAAGACGGAGCGCATGCCCTGCGCCATCCACTTCAGCGGGAAGAAGCTGGCGACAGTCTGCATCCAGCTCGGCAGCTGCGAGAACGGCAGGTAGACGCCAGAGATGAACTGCAGGAAGAGCAGCAGCGGGATCACGACCGCCGTGGCGCTGCGGCCGCTGCGCGGCACGGCCGAGAGCGCCATTCCGAGCAGGCCGCAGGCGAGCAGGCCGAGCACGAAGATCCACAGCAGCTGCAGGTACTTGGCCGGCTCGGTCGGCAGCTTGACCCCGAAGACGACGGCGGCGAACGCGAGCAGTACGAGCAACTGGATCGCGCCCGTGACGAAGGTCGACGCGAGCTTGCCGATGAAGTACGAGAGAGGCGGCAGCGGCGTCCCGCCGAGACGCTTGAGCGTGCCGTTGCTCTTCTCCTGCGCGATGCTCACCGCAAGATTTTGCACACCTGAGAGCAAGATACCCGCAGCGACCATGGCCGGCAGGTAATACGTCGCGAAGTTGACCTCGTGGCCGCGCGGCCCGATGCCGCCCATCGCACCGAATGCGGCCGAGAAGATGCCGAGCATGATGACCGGGAACAGGAAGGTGAAGAAGACCGCGTCGAATTCGCGGAAGTAGGAGATGAACTCGTATTTCGTGCGGACGGCGCCGAGGTTGACGACACTCATGATCGCGCCGCCTCGGCGCGCTCGGCGGTGCCGAGCGCAGAGAAAACGATACTCATGATCGCGCCGCCTCGGCGCGCTCGGCGGTGCCGAGCGCAGAGAAAACGGTACTCATGATCGCGCCGCCTCGGCGCGCTCGGCGGTGCCGAGCGCAGAGAAAACGGTACTCATGCCACGAGCTCCTCACTGTGCTGCGAATCATGCTGCGGATCGTCTGTGGTGTGCCGGATCAGCTCGAGGTAGATGTCCTCGAGGCTCGGTCTGATCACTTCGAGCCCTGGCGGTTCGCCGTCGAAGCGCGCGGCGAGCTCGGTGACGAGACGGCCGGGCTCGTGCGTGCGCTGCTCTCGGACCTCCGAGCCCTCACGCCAGCGCACGAACGGCACCCGTGCCTCCGCTCCGCCGATCTCGTCGACGCGCCCGATATCGACGAGCTTTCCGGCCGCGATGATCCCTACACGGTTCGCCAGCTGCGCGGCCTCGTCGAGGTAGTGCGTCGTGAGCAGGATCGTCGTGCCTTCGGCCTGCAGGCCCTTGACCAGCCCCCAGAACTCGCGGCGTGCCACCGGGTCGAAACCGGTCGTCGGCTCGTCGAGGAACAGCAGCTCAGGGCGCCCGATGACGCCGAGGGCGACGTCGATGCGGCGCCGCTGGCCGCCCGAGAGCTTCTGCACCCGCGCGTTCGCCTTCTCGGTGAGGCCGACGGCCGCGATCACTTCGTCGACGTCGCGCGGGCGCGGGTAGAAGGAGGCGAACTGAGCGAGCGTCTGCCGCACGGTGAGCACGTTCTCGTCGTTGGTCGACTGCAGCACGATCCCGATGCGCGCCTTCCAGTCGAGCAGGGCGCGGCCGCGCAGGTGCTGCGGGTCGGCTCCGAGCACGGATACCTCGCCGCCGCTGCGATCGTGATAGCCCTCGAGGATCTCGACCGTCGACGACTTGCCCGCGCCGTTCGGCCCGAGCAGGGCGAAGACCTCGCCGTGGCCGATGCTGAAGTCGATGCCGTCGACCGCGAGCACCGCGCTCTGGCCGACGCCGTAGCTCTTGCGCAGCCCGGAGACTTCGATGACGGATTCGGATGCCATGCGACCAGAGTGCTCCGCGGGCACTCGGTTCGGTAGCGCCTGAGTGGTGGAATCCGGCATCCACCGATCGGTGGACCGCGGCGCATTGCCTACTCGGCCGCGCGCACCAGCTGGGTGACTCCTGACAGCACCTCGTCGGGTCGGAACGGGTACTTCGAGATCTCGGAGTCGTCGGCCGTGATGCCCGACATGACCAGGACCGTGTAGAGGCCCGCCTCGATGCCGGCGACGATGTCGGTGTCCATGCGGTCGCCGATCATCGCCGTCGTCTCGGAGTGGGCGCCGATCTTGTTCATCGCCGAGCGGAACATCATCGGGTTCGGTTTGCCGACGATGTACGGCTCGCGGCCCGTCGCCTTCGTGATGAGCGCGGCGATCGCCCCCGTCGCGGGCATCGGGCCCTCGGTGCTCGGGCCGGTCGCATCGGGGTTCGTGGCGATGAAGCGCGATCCGCGCATGATGAGGCGGATCGCCTTCGTGATCGCCTCGAAGCTGTAGTTACGGGTCTCGCCGACGACCACGAAGTCGGGGTCGGTCTCGGTCATGATGAACCCGGCCTCATGCAGGGCCGTCGTGATACCGGCCTCGCCGATGACGAAGGCGCTGCCGCCGGGCATCTGGCTCGAGCAGAAGTCGGCGGTGGCGAGCGCCGAGGTCCAGATGCGCTCCTCCGGCACGGAGATGCCCGACTGCCGCAGACGTGCGGCGAGGTCGCGTGGCGTGAAGATCGAGTTGTTGGTCAGGATCAGGTATTCCGTGCCATCGGCCTGCCACTGCGCGAGCAGGTCGGCCGCACCCGGCAGCGCCTTGTTCTCGTGGACGAGCACGCCGTCCATGTCGGTGAGCCAGGAGACGACTTCGCCGCGTTCGCGCATACGACGAGCGTAGCGAAGCTCTCCCTTACCCTGAGTCGGTGACCACCCCCGAGCCGTCCCCCACGCCAGAGCTCACGACGCACGGCGTGGGACCGTGGGTCGGCGACTGGCCTACGGGGGCGGAATACGACGCAGAGCTGCTCCGCAGCGGCGACACCCGCAACGTCATCGACCGGTACCGCTACTGGACGATGGAGGCCATCGTCGCGGACCTCGACGCGCACCGGCATCCGTTTCACGTCGCCATCGAGAACTGGCAGCACGACCTCAACATCGGCTCGATCGTGCGCAGCGCGAACGCGTTCCTTGCCGACACCGTGCATATCGTCGGGCGCCGCCGATGGAACAAGCGCGGCGCAATGGTGACCGACCGCTACCAGCACGTGCTGCACCACGACACGATCGAAGACCTGGTGGCCTGGGCGTCCGATCGCTCGCTGCCCATCATCGCGATCGACAACGTGCCCGGTTCCGTGCTGATCGAGACGTTCACGCTGCCGCGCGAGTGCGTGCTGCTGTTCGGGCAGGAGGGTCCGGGCCTGACGGACGCCGCGATCGCCGCCGCCGACGCGGTCGTCGAGATCGCGCAGTTCGGCTCGACCCGCTCGATCAACGCCAGTGCGGCCGCGGCCATCGCCATGCACGCGTGGGTCGTTCAGCACTCGGAGCTGCCCACGCGCTGAGCGCCGTGACCGTCGCCCGCGACGCCTGCCGGTGACTCCGGCCCGCAATGTCACCGGCACGCGCTAACGTGCGGCCCATGAGCTTGCGCATCCTCCACCTCTCCGACACGCACCTGCTCGCCGACGCCGACGCGCGCCACAACGGCGTCGACACGACGGCCGCCCTCGACCGCGTTCTCGAGCGTGCCGCGGTCATCGAGGGGGTCGGGCTCGTCGTCGTGAGCGGCGACCTGAGTGAAGACGGCTCCGCCACCGCCTACGCGAAGCTGCGCGATCGCATCGAGCCGTTCGCGGCCGCTCGTGGTGCTGCGACCGCGTATGTGATGGGCAACCATGACCTGCGCGAGGGCTTCGAGTCCGTTCTCGGTGCACGCGACGGGGTGGTCGAGGTGGGGGGCTTCCGGGTCATCCGTCTTGACACCTCGGTGCCCGGGGCCGGCTACGGCGAGCTCTTCGCCGACCAGCTCGACTGGCTCGGCGAGCAGCTCGCGTCGCCGGCCGCGCACGGCAGCGTCGTCGTGATGCACCATGCGCCCGTTCCGGCGTGGAGCGTGCTGCTGCATGCGCTCGAGCTGCAGCGGGCGGACGGCGTGCTCGAGGCGCTCGCTGCGGGCGACGTGCGCCTCGTCCTGAGCGGCCACTACCACCACTCGGTCGCGACGCGCGCAGGCGGGCTGCCGGTCATCGTCGCGCCGGGGGTGACGAACACGACCGATGCGGTGGCGCCCGGCGGCCATGAGCGCGCCGCCGCCGGCAGCGGGTTCGCCGTGATCGACCTGCCCGAAACCGGTGAACCGGCGGCGACGTTCGTGAGTGTGGCCGGCCCTGACGACGGGCGCTGGCTTTTCGACATGGATCCGGAGCGCGTCGATGAGGTGGCGCGGGCGTTCGGCCCGCGTTCCTGAGGACACCTCACGGTCCCCTTTTGGGGGGACACTGGACATTTTCAGATTCGCCCTGCAATAGTGGACGGCACTGATGTCACGACACCGTAAGAGCTCCAAACCGGCGGTCGATGTAGCCCGCTCGCGTCACCCCGCAGTGCTGGGCGGCGTGATCGGCGGTGCGTTCGCGCTCGCCGTGGGTGTCGGCGCTTTCGCCGTCGTCGTCAGCTCGGGAGCTGGGGTCGACTTCACGTTCAGCCCTCAGTCCGCGAACGCATCGGTCATCGACAGCAGCGGACCCGTGGTCTCTCACGACGGCGCGAGCGCAACCGGGGCGTCGAGCCCGAGGCCGGTTCCGGCCGTCACTGCGTCGCCGAGCGCGGTGAAACGACCCACGGCCACCACGTCGTCCGTCTCGGTGCCGTCCGTCGCCTCGGCGTCGAGCGGGTCGACTGCGGCTACCACCCCGTCGTCAGCACCGAAGTCGACCGCTGCCGCGTCGTCATCGTCGTCGACCCATGGCACTCAGGTGGCGGCGGCGCCGGCGTCGCCCTCGCCGCGGTCCACTCCGAGCCCGACGGCGACCGCGACCGCCGCGGCGCACCCGAGCCCGGCGCCGTCCGCCAGCAGCGCGCCGGCCCCGAGCCCTCACCCCACGAGCACTCCGGACTGCCTGCTGCTCGTGATCTGCGTTCCCGGCGGTTAGGCGCGCAGCCAGCTCGGCTCGAGGGTCGGAGCCGTCAGTTCCGCCCCGTACGCGAGGATCGGCGTGCGGTCGATGAGGCTCTGGATCTCGTCGTGTCCGAGGCCCGCGATGCCGAGCACGCAGGTGATGACCAGCACGTGCCCCCGCTCCGGGCTGAGGAAGGTGCGTCGCGCCTCCGACAGGACGGACAGGGCCGTCGCCTCGATGAGGCGAGCGAGCGAACCGGGTTCGATGTCATCGCGAAGGGCGCCACTCGCGATGCCGCGCTCGATCGTCTCGCGGAGCCGGATGCGGACGGGCTCAAGCATCCGTGCCACCTGATCGCGGTGTCGCCCGTGCCCGGAGAGCCTCGTGAGCAGTCGCACGTCGTCGCTGTCGGCCCAGAGCCGCGACGCGTGCAGGGCGAGCTCGACGCGGGCGTCGGGGTGGTTGATCGGGTCGAGTTCCGCCGTCAGCTGCGCGGCGGCCCGGATGAGGACGGCGTCGATCAGCTCGTCGCGGCCGGCGAAGTGGCCGTAGACAGTGCGACGGGTGAGCCCCGCCTGCTGTGCGATGCGCTCGAGCGGGGTGTTGCGTTCCTGCATGAGCAGAACCGACGCCGCCTCGAGAATGGCTTCGCGATTCGCCTCCGCATCTTTGCGGCGCGCACGCGAGGTTGAATCTGCCATGGAAGCGAACATAGACCACCGTCTCGCGCGTCAGCCCCAAATCCACCTGTGCCGGAGTGTCCCCCTCCGGGGGCTTGCCAACGCAGGGAAAGTGCGCAATAAGGGCACCACGTGTGCAGGGAGTCCAGCTCTCGTGAACCTGGTCAGGCCTACGATGAAGCGCATGACGAACAAGCACGAGGGCCCCGAAGCGGAGTCGGACGAGTCCAAGGAAAAGTCGTCGAAGGCGGAGCGAGACTCGGCGAAGCGCGACCCCGGCGCCCACCACGCGCCCCCGACGGAAGCCATCATCCTCAAGAGCTCCGACTGACCGCAGGCGCCCTATTCGGCGACGCGTTCCTCGCCGTCGGCGCCGGCGCTGATGTGGTGCCGGATCACCTCGGTCACGACGAAGTTGAACCACTTCTCGGCGAACTCGGGGTCGAGATTGCTCTCGACGGCCAGGTCGCGCAGGCGCGCGATCTGCGTGCGTTCACGGTCGGGATCCGACGCCGGCAGGCCATACGTCGCCTTCAACTCGCCGACGGTCTGCGTGAACTTGAAGCGCTCGGCGAGCAGGTGGACGAGCGCGGCGTCGATGTTGTCGATGCTCTCGCGAATCCGCAGCAGCTGGCGCCAGGCGAGATCGGCACCGTCGGGTTCAGTGGGGCGCATGAGTCAAACCTAGGGCAGAACGGCTCGCCGCACGGCTGCGCTCAGACGGATGCCTGCAGCGCCGGTGCAACGACCGTGGGGGAACCCGCCGCCACGCGCTGCACGATCTCGGCGGGAGTCCCATCCGTCCCGAGGGCGAACACGGTGACCTCTCCGCTCAGCTGATTGGCGACGTACAGCCGGTCGCCGAGCACGAGGTGGTGTCGCGGCCAGTTCGCGCCGGACGGCACCTCGGTGAGCGGCGTGACACCGTCGGCATCGACCGACAGCACGGCCACGACGTTCGAGCGGCGCACGGTCACATAGAGCAGCCGGCCGTCGGCCGAGAGCGAGATGTGCGCCCCCGACTCATCGGGTTCGCGCGGCGCGCGGCGCACAGGCGACGACGCGGTGATGGCGTACTTCCCGCCCGCGCCAGGAGTGAGCACGAACACCTCGACCGCGTACTCGCTCACGACGAACAGCCGCCCATCGGCGGCCACCGCGACGTGGCGCGGCCCGGCGCCGTAGGGGAACGCCACCTCGTGGTCGAGTTCGAGCGCGTGATCGGCGGCCGAATAGCGCCAGACGCGCGCGAGGTCGTAGCCGAGGTCGGTCGTCAGAATCCGGCCGTCGGGCAGCAGAGCGGTGAAGTGGGCGCGACTGATGCGTGGCGCGTAGTCGGGGCGCGGGGCGACCAGTTCCGACTCGGGAACGCCCGCGTACGGGTCGGATGCCGGCGAAGCATCCGTTCTGCCCATGATCTCGCCCGTTGCCGCGTCCAGCGCGTAGGTGAGCACCTGCCCCGAGCCCCAGCACGCGACCGTCGCGAACCGGCCGTCCGGATCGACGGCGATGTGGCATGCCGCGGCCCCGGCGGCCCATGGATCGCCGAGCGGTTCGAGCGCGCCGGGTTCCGTCAACCGGAATGCGCGGAACGTCTCGTTCTGCTCACCGATCGCATAGACGACCGGCAACGAGGGATGCTCGGCCACGAAGCTCGGACTCGGTGTCGACGCGGCGAGGGTCACCTGGCCGATCGTTCCGTCGTCGTCGAGCGAGGCCGAGAGGATGCCTTCGCTGGTACCGCCCATGTCGGGCGTGTAGCCGCCGAGCCAGAGTCGCGGTGACATCAGTCGATGAGGTCGTGGCGCACGATGATGGCGTCGCGAGCCGGCCCGACGCCGATCGCGGAGATGCGGCAGCCGGAGAGGCGCTCGACCGCGAGCACGTAGTCCTGCGCGTTCTGCGGCAGCTCATCGAAGCTGCGGGCGCCGGTGATGTCCTCGGTCCAGCCGGGGAACTCCTCGTAGATCGGCTTCGCGTGGTGGAAGTCGGACTGCGAGAGGGGCACCTCGTCGAAATGCGTGCCGTCGACGTCATAGGAGACGCAGACCGGAATTCGCTCGAGCCCCGTCAGCACATCGAGCTTCGTCAGCACGATGTCGGTGAGGCCGTTGATGCGCGACGCGTAGCGCGCGATCGGTGCGTCGTACCAGCCCGGTCGACGGCGACGACCCGTGGTCGTGCCGAACTCGCGCCCCTGCTCGACCAGGAAGTCGCCCGACTCGTCGAACAGTTCGGTCGGGAACGGACCCGCGCCGACGCGCGTGATGTAGGCCTTTGCGATCCCGATGATGCGCGTGAGCCGTGACGGTCCCACGCCCGATCCGGTCGCCGCACCGCCGGCCGTCGCCGAGGACGACGTCACGAAGGGGTAGGTGCCGTGGTCGACGTCGAGCATGGTGGCCTGGCCGCCCTCGAACAGCACGTTCTTGCCCGCGTCGATCGCCCGGGCGAGCTCAAGGCCGCTGTCTACGACCATCGGGCGCAGGCGCTCGGCGTACGAGAGCAGCTCCTCGACGACCTCGTCGACCGTGATCGCGCGCCGGTTGTAGACCTTGAGCAGCAGCTGGTTCTTCTGGAACAGCGCACCCTCGACCTTCTGGCGCAGGATCGACTCGTCGAACAGGTCCTGCACGCGGATGCCGACGCGGTTGATCTTGTCGGCGTAGGCCGGGCCGATGCCACGGCCCGTCGTGCCGATCTGACGCTTGCCGAGGAACCGCTCGGTCACCTTGTCGAGTGTGCGGTGGTACGAGGCGATGATGTGCGCGTTGGCCGACACCTGCAGTCGCGAGATGTCGACACCGCGCGCGTCGAGCGCGTCGAGCTCCTCGAAGAGCACTTCGAGGTCGACGACGACACCGTTGCCGATCACCGGCACGACGCCCTCCGTCAGAATGCCCGAAGGCAGCAGGTGCAGCGCGTACTTCTCTTCGCCGATCACGACGGTGTGACCTGCGTTGTTGCCGCCATTGAACTTGACGACGTAGTCGATACGGCTGCCGAGCAGATCGGTGGCTTTGCCCTTGCCCTCGTCACCCCACTGGGCTCCGACGATCACGATTCCCGGCACGTGGCCCTCCTCACGCTGGAGCGGACCGCCCGTTCGGTCCACCCCATCCTATCCGGCGCCCGTTACCAACCCGTGACGCGGGTTCCGCGGAGCGTCTTCCACGCCCCGAGCTGCGGCCTCAATCGAGGACTGCCGTTTACTCCGCGAGGTGGCGCGGGGCCCGACGCGGGCGCTCTTCCGGCGCGACGTAGAACGCGCCTTCCGTGTAGCCGACGACCGGCCCGAAGTGCTCGGGCAACGTCGAGCGGTGAGCGGATGCCAGTTCCTCGAGCCCGACCGTGAAGAGCCCCTGGACCTCGAGGGCGGGAACCTCGCCGCTGACGGCATCCGTCACGCCGATGCGCGCCACCGGGAATCCGCGGCCCGCACACAGCCCTTGGAACTGCACGTCGTCTTCGCGCGGAACAGAGACGATCACGCGCCCGGTCGACTCGGAGAACAACGCCGTCGTCGCGTCGATGCCGTCGCGTGTGAGCAGCTCATCGAGGAAGACCCGCGCGCCCACGCCGAAGCGCAGCACCGACTCCGCCAGGGCCTGCCCTAGGCCGCCGTCGGCGAGGTCGTGCGCCGAGGTCAGGAACCCCTCGACGGCGGCCGCGTGAAGCAGTTCGGCGAGCGCGCGCTCGCGGCCCAGGTCGACGGCCGGCGGCCGGCCGCCGAGGTGGCCGAAGACGGTGCTCGCCCATGCGGAGCCGTCGAGCTCGGTCGCGGTGGTGCCGAGAAGGTAGATGTTCTCACCCGGGTCCTGCCAGCCCGACGGCACGCGGCGCGCGACGTCATCGATCACGCCGAGCACGCCGACCACGGGTGTCGGGAAGATCGGGGTCGAACCGGTCTGGTTGTAGAAGGACACGTTGCCGCCGGTGACGGGGATCTCGAGCTCGAGGCATCCGTCGCTCAGCCCCTCGACCGCCTGCGAGAACTGCCACATCACCTCGGGGTTCTCCGGGCTGCCGAAGTTCAGGCAGTCGGTGACCGCCATCGGCACCGCACCCGAGACCGCGACGTTGCGGTAGGCCTCGGCGAGCGCGAGCTTCGCGCCCTGCGCCGGGTCGAGCTGGCAGTAGCGGCCATTGGCGTCGGTTGCGATCGCGAAGCCGAGGCCGGATTCCTCGTCGACGCGGATCATGCCCGCATCTTCGGGGAACGCGAGCGCGGTGTTGCCGCCGACGTAATAGTCGTACTGGTTCGTGACCCAGCTCTTGTCGGCGAGGTTCGGCGAGCCGGCGAGGGCGAGGAACTGATCGCGCAGCTGGCCCTTGCCGTCGTCGGTCGCGGCGTCGGCGCGGGGCAGCTCGGCTGCCGAGTCGGCCTGCAGTGCGTCGAGCCAGCCCGGGCGCTGCACCGGGCGGTCGTAGACGGGGCTGTCGATCGCGACGGTGCGCGGGTCGACGTTCACGATCTCTTCGCCATGCCACTGGATCACGAGGCGGCCCGTGTCGGTCACGTCGCCCAGCACGCTGTACTCGACGTCCCACTTGGCGAGCACCTCGCGGAAGGCGTCGAGCTTGTCGGGGTGCACGACCGCCATCATGCGCTCCTGCGACTCGCTCATCAGGATCTCTTCGGCAGTGAGCGTGGGGTCGCGCAGCAGTACCTCGTCGAGCTCGACGAACATGCCGCCGTCGCCGTTGCTGGCGAGCTCGGACGTCGCGCAGGAGATGCCCGCTGCGCCGAGGTCCTGGATGCCGTCGACGAGGTGCTTCTGGAACAGCTCGAGGCAGCACTCGATCAGCACCTTCTCGGCGAACGGGTCGCCGACCTGCACGGCGGGCCGTTTCGTCGGCCCCGTCGAGCTGAAGGTGTCGGAGGCGAGGATCGAGGCCCCGCCGATGCCGTCGCCGCCCGTGCGCGCCCCGAACAGCACGACCTTGTTGCCGACGCCCTCGGCGTTCGCGAGGTGCAGGTCCTCGTGCCGCAGCACGCCGACGGCGAGTGCATTGACGAGCGGGTTGCCCTGGTACACCGGGTCGAAGTAGGTCTCGCCGCCGATGTTCGGCAGGCCGAGGCAGTTGCCGTAGAACGAGATGCCGGACACGACGCCGTGCACGACCCGTGCCGTGTCGGGGTCGTCGATCTTGCCGAAACGCAGCTGGTCCATGACGGCGACCGGCCGGGCGCCCATCGAGATGATGTCGCGCACGATTCCGCCGACGCCGGTCGCGGCGCCCTGGAACGGCTCGATATAGGACGGATGATTGTGGCTCTCGACCTTGAAGGTCACCGCCCAGCCCTCGCCGATGTCGACGACGCCCGCGTTCTGGCCCATGCCGACCATGAGGTTCTTGCGCATGTTGTCGTTGACCTTCTGGCCGAAGATGCGCAGGTAGTTCTTGCTCGACTTGTAGGAGCAGTGCTCGGACCACATCACCGAGTACATGGCGAGCTCGGCGCTCGTCGGGCGGCGGCCGAGGATGCTCTTGATCTGCTCGTACTCGTCGGCCTTGAGGCCGAGCACCTCGTACGGCTGCTCTTTCTCGGGAGTGGCCGCCGCGTTCGCGGTCGTGTCGAGACCTGCGCTCGGAACATGGATGGTCTCGGTGCCGTCGCTCACGGCTGAAATTCTACCGGCTGGGTAGTGCGCCGCTTTGCCGCGCCGATGCCCGGTGGCCCGGCCGAGCGGTCGCCAGCCGCGCGCCGCTACCCCAGCCGGTAGGCCCGGTTCTTCGACTGCGGCGGCGCCGTCGGAATCACCGCTCGCTGGTCGATCAGCACGCGCAGTCGCTGGCGAACGACGTTGACCGTGGAGCCGGCGCGGTCGGCGATCTCCTGGACGCCGAGCTCGCCGCCTTCGCGAATCGCGGCGACGATCCGCTCGTCGAGGGCGCCGCGCACCGCCGGCTGGCGAGGCGGTGAGCTGAATACGCCTGGTGCGACTTCGCGCACCTCCTCGTGCTGCAGACGATGCCCCCGGCGATAGCGCTCGCCCGGCCGGGCGGGGTAGCGCAGCCAGCCCTCGTCGACGAGCGACCGCAGCACGTCCTGCGCATCATGCGAATCGATGCCCAGAAGAGCGCGCAGCAGCTGGTCTTCGACGTCGAGATCTCGGTGCACGAGTGCCAGAACACGTTGCTGATCGGGTTCGAGCACGTCGGCGCCCACGTCAGCGAGCCACTCATCGACGTCTGGGGAGAGCAGGCCGTGACGCTCGAGAACGACGGTCATGCTCGTCAACGTCGCGTCGAAGCGCGGAGCGGCGAGGCCGGCGCGCCCGAGGGAGCCGGTCATTCGGGGAATGCCGCTTCCGGCGTTCTCCGACACCGTGTCGGCCGTGCCGGGCAGCGGGATGTCTGTGAGCAGGGTGGCCAACCGTGCGTTTCGCGAACGCGAGTTGCCGTCGAAGAGCTCCGCAACGCGTCGACCGCCCCAGATGCCGCCGGGGTTGTGGATTTCGAGGCGGTCCGGGTACAGCTCGAGACGCACCTGATCGCCCAGCGCCATCGAGCTGTAGTCGCGATGGGTCACGGCATTCACGATCACCTCGCGAAGCGCGTCAACCGGAATCTCGGGCTCGTCGAACGCGCCGGCGCCGTGACTGACGCGGCGATGCTGAAGGTTGCGCATCACCGCATTGACCGCATCGGCGACCATCACGGGAACCGGGCCTTCGAGGGTCGCGCGGTCAAGCATCCGTACGTCACCGGCGATGGTGTCTTTGGTGAGCCCGGTGTAGGCGTTGAACGTGATCATGGCCTGGGGCAGGAACTGCTGCGGGTACCTGCCGAAGGCGAGCAGCCCGGCGAGGGTCGGCGTGACGCGATCGGCTGAGACGACCTTCATTCTCGTCAGAATGTCGAGGTCGGAGGACAGGCCGGCCACGGCCCGCGGGCGGACGCGTCGCAGTCGCGTGATGAACTGGGCGATCAGCTGCTCGTCGAGGTCGTCTGTCGTTGCGGACTCGACCGGTTCGATGTCGGTCGTCGGCTGCGCGGCGTCTGTGCGCAGCAGGAACACGCCGTAGCGGCCCATCACGCGGTCGCCGTCGCCGACCCGCTGGTAGCTGCCGTTCTCGATGCCCTGCGTCGTTACGTAGCAGGGCCGCTGATCGGCCGGCAGCTCTTCGACGTCGATGACCACGACGGGGGCGCCGTCGATCTCGTCGATGTCGATCACCCCGCTCGGCGTCGGCGTCACGGGCCCCGGGATGTCTCGGCTCGAGCGCGGTCGAAACGCCTCGGACACCTGATCGCGCACCTTCGCCGCGTCGAAGTCGGCCGCCGGCGTGAAGCCGTTCGCCTCATCAAGGCCGAGAAGCACCAGGCCGCCGTCACGGTTGCTGAAAGCGCTGATGGTGGGCCAGAGGCTGCGCGGGACACCGCCCGCGGCAGACTTGACTTCGACCTGGGTGAGATCGGTGCGCGCTCGTCGGAGCCGTTCGACGACTTCGTCGAGGGGGCCCTGACTCGTTTCCATCTCGCTCCTTCGGCGTCAGCCGGCTCACTGATCGGTTGGCGGAACTTCACTGATCATCAGTGACCGTCAGTGAAGCGGATCACTGAGCTTCAGTGACGTGATTCACTGCCGTTCAGTGACTCTCATCACTCAAGTTCAGTGACCCCCATCACTGAACTTCACTGATGACTGTAATGAGCTGCACCGACACGATCGCAGTGACGCGCGGCGCCAGTGGAGAGCCGCGCCGTGAGCCCTGCGAGAATGAATCGTGCCCGATCTCGGACTTCTCCTCGACGTCGACGGCCCCATCGCCTCGCCGGTCACCCGCTCCATCAACATCCCGTCCATCGCCGACGACCTGGTCGCACTCGTCGGCGCGGGCGTGCCGATCGCGTTCATCACAGGCCGCAGCGACCGCTTCATCGACGCGCAGGTGGTCGAGCCGCTGCTCGCACGCGGACTGGCGGATGCCCTGCGGCAGCCCGGCGCTCGCATGTTCGGCGTGTTCGAGAAGGGCGGCACCTGGGCCGCCATCACACCGGACGGGCTCGCGGAGCTGGAGATCGACGCATCCGTGGCCCCGTCCGCCGCCCTGGTCGGCGACATCCGCGACCTCGTCGTCGACCGATTCAGCGACAGCATGTTCTTCGACGAGACCAAGCGGGCGATGATCTCGGTCGAGCAGGGGCGGCAGGTCGAGGCATCCGTCTACACCGCTGCGCAGTCACGCTTCGACAGCGCCGCGTTCGACGTGCTGACCGCTCACGGCGTCGGCGCCGCCCATCGTGACCGCATCGCGCCTGACGCGAACGGCGCGGTCACCTTCCGCATCGACTCGACGATCATCTCGTCGGACATCGAATCGGTCGTGCTCGACAAGGACCGCGGTGCGCGCCGAGCCCTCGACCACTTCGCCGCGACCGGCGAGCTGCCCCGGCGCTGGCGATCGGTCGGCGACTCGCGCGGCGACTACAAGATGTCGGATTTCCTGCACTCGGCGGGGTTCGACACGGCGCACGTCGACGTGCGCCCCTCGGACGGCGTGCTCGAGAAGCCTTACCGCGTGATCACCGAGGGTGACGCGATCCACGATCAGGCCGGTGCGCTCTTCCTGCGCCACTGGGTGCGCGAGCTGGGCCTGTAGCCGCGCAGAGATCGCGTCGCGCTACACCTGCGGGCCGGCGCGCCTCGCACAGCTGTGGCGCGGCCCGGCAGGTGTAGCGCCACCCACGGTGACGCCGTGGGCTCACGCGCAACTCAGCTCAGGATGTCCTTCGTCGTGAGGCGCGCCCAGGCGAGCAGGCCGAAGACGACGAGATAGCCGAGCTGCAGCAGGGCGTTCTGGCCGAACGAATTCCACACCATCGGGGAGCGCAGGAAGTCGCCCAGGCCGAGCCAGTAGTGGCTGAACAGCCACGGGTGCAGCCACGAGAGCTGGGGCAGGGCGTCCGCCACCTGGGTCACGGCGGCGAGCACCACGGTCGCCGCCATCGCGCCGACCGGCACGCTGGTGAGCGTTGAGATGAACAGCCCGAGGGCCGTCAGGCCCACGAGCGACACGGTGGAATAGGCGGCGAGCAGCAGCAGGCG
The DNA here is from genome assembly GCF_042651345.1 of Gryllotalpicola reticulitermitis. Classification (NCBI taxonomy): domain Bacteria; kingdom Bacillati; phylum Actinomycetota; class Actinomycetes; order Micrococcales; family Microbacteriaceae; genus Gryllotalpicola; species Gryllotalpicola reticulitermitis. The sequence continues at coordinate 668,859 of NZ_JBHSCN010000005.1, read as the reverse complement.
CACCACGAAGCCGCCGAAGCCGACTGTGTTCCCCGACAGCAGCGGCACCGGCCCGATGTGGAACAGGATCGCGCCGATCAGCACGCCGAACACGACGAGCGCCAGCACTGCCGCGACCACGAACGCGAGCGTGCCGATGAATTTGACGACGAGCAGCCGTACCCGGCCGATGGGTGCGACGAGCAGATAGCGCAGCGTGCCGAGGCTCGCCTCGCCCGCGATCGTGTCGCCCGCCACGACGCTGACCGTCAGCGGCAGGAAGACCGGAATGGAGACGACGAGCGCGGTGAACGACACGAACAGGCCGTTCTGTGCGATCGATCCGACGAACGCGGGGCCGCTGGTGTCGCTGCCGCCGCCCCGACCCTGCGTCACGCGCACGGCGATGCCGATGAGCACGGGCACCGCGGCGAGGGCAGACAGCAGCGCGATCGTGCGCCAGCGCCGGAACAACGTCGTGAGCTCGTTGATCAGGGGCGCGGCCGGGTTGCGCGTTGTGCGCGCGTCAGCCTGCGACATCGAAGCCCTCCCCCGTGAGCGCGACGAAGCGCTCTTCAAGCGTGGCCCCCGAGGCGGCGATTCCGCGCACCCGTACGTCGGCGGCGACCAGGGCGGCGGTGAGCTCCTCGACGGGAACCTGCGCGGGCAGCGCCGCTGCGACGGTGTCGGGCGCGTCGGCGCTGGCGGGATCGACGGCGAGGCCGCGGGCTATGAGCGCCCGGCGCGCGGCATCCGTGTCGGGGGTCGTCACGACCAGCCGCCGTTCGCTCGCCGCGCGGAGCTCGTCAAGGGTGCCCTGGGTCACGAGCCGCCCCGCGCTCATCACCGCGACGTGGGTGCAGAGCTGCTCGATCTCAGACAGCAGATGCGACGAGAGGAACACTGTCGTGCCGTCGGCCGCGAGCTCGCGGATCAGCGCCCGCACCTCGCGCGTGCCCTGCGGGTCGAGCCCGTTGGTCGGCTCGTCGAGGACCAGGAGCTCGCGCCGGCGCAGCAGCGCGTTCGCGAGGCCGAGTCGCTGCTTCATGCCGAGCGAGTAGGCATGCGCCTTCTTCGCGGCGGCGTGGGTCAGGCCGACGCGATCGAGAGCGGATGCGACGCGCAGGGCCCGAGTCGCCGCATCGCTTCCCGCCTCGGCCGCGTCCAGCCGGATGAGGTTGTCGCGGCCCGAGAGGAACGGGTACCCGGCGGGGCCTTCGACGAGCGCGCCGACCTGGGGCAACACCGACGCGAGGGCGCCCGGCATGCGCTCGCCGAGAAGCGAGATCGACCCGCTCGTCGGCGCGACAAGGCCGAGCAGCATGCGGATCGTCGTGGTCTTGCCCGACCCGTTCGGCCCGAGGAAGCCGAACACGGCGCCGCGCGGAACGGTCAGCGTGAGCTCGTCGACCGCGCGCTGCTTCCCGAATATCTTGGTGAGGCCGGATGCCTCGATCGCCGGTACCTGGCTGGCATCGCCCGACGGCTCAGCCCGTTGGGCCGAGTCGAGTACGGCTCGGCTCACTGAGCGGCGTTCTCGAGCGACGACAGCGGGACTGCACCTGCGAGCACCCGGCCGTCGTTCGTGATCAGCACAGAGATGAGGGACGTCTGCAGGCCACGGCCGCCACTGACGGGCTGCAGCAGCCCCAGCAGCGACGAGGCATCCATGCCGCCCGTGCCGCTTGTGCCGTCACCGGCGGTCGCGCCACTCTCGAGCTGCGTGAGGCTCTGGCCGCCGGAGGGCAGCTCGGCGATCGCGTTCCACCCGGAACCGAGAACGGTGGGGCGCTGACCGTCAGGGATCGCCTGGGTCGCACCGGGGTGCTGCGCCCCGCCGATCGTCTGCGTCTCGACCTTCGTTCCGGCAGGCGGTGTGAACGCGAAGTCGGAGGCGGCGGGAGTCGCGTAGTCGATCGAGGTGAACTCGGCGGTCGCCGCGGGCTTCGCCTGGCCCTTCGCGTAGACCGCGACGTCGAGGGGGACGCCCGTCGTGGAGTCGACCGCGACCGTCACGCGGTTCACGAGCGTGTCGCTCGTCTTGGGCGAGAGCGTGAGTCGGTACGTCGCGCGCCCGGCGATGCGCTCGTCGCTCGCGACGCCGAAGTCGGTCGTCGGCTTCAGCTCGGCGATGAGCTGGGCCGCGGCTTGCGCCGGAGTGACAGCGGGGGCAGGAGTGTGCGCACCGGAATCCGTGCCCCCGGTTGCGTTCGAAAGCGCGAGATGAGTCGCCTGCTTCTGCGCCGAGTCGTAGAGCCACACGCTGTTGCCGTCACGCACCACGTCGCGCTCGGCGAGGTTGTCGAGCACCTGCAGGCGCTGCTTGGTGCCGCCGTCGGTGTAGACCTTCGTGGTGTGCGCCGCGGTGAGCAGGTCGACGAGCGAGTTGCTCGACGCGCCGCCGCCGCTCTGCTGTTCGAGCGCACTCAGATCGGGCAGTCCGAGATCGGATGACTGCTGCACCGTTCCCGAGTACGCCGCCGTGTCGCTCTTCGCCACCAGTTCGAGCACCTGCGCCGGAGTCTTCGTCGGCAACGGACCCTGCGCGGAGGCGATGGCGGGAATCGCGATCGCCCCGCAGACGATGACGACCGGAGCGGCGAGGGCGGGGACCCAACGGGCGAGCTTGTTCATGGCAGCCTCCTGGTCGGAGCCTACGTTCGCGCGGCTCGATGTGGGCTGAGGGTTTGGTGCGCCCGGGCGAGTTGCGCGTCGCTCGGCGGGTCGATCGAGATGCGAGGGATGCCTGCCGCGAGGCCCCGCTCCGCGAGGCCGGCTTTGAGCACCCCGATGTCGGCGCTCGCGCTCGCCGCGACCGCGTCGTCGATTTCGGCCTGGAGCGCGGTCGCGTCCTCACCGGCCCTGATGACGCGCGTGACCTGGACGAACAGCTCGGGCAGGATCGTGGACACGCCCGAGACGACGCCGGCCGCCCCGGCCGCGGCGAGCCGCACGATGTCGGCGTCGTTGCCCGAGTAGTACTCGAACCCTTCCGGAATGACATCGAGATAGGCGAGATTCTCGGCGAGGGGGAGGCCCGACACCTTCACTCCCGCCATTCCGGGCAGCGCGGCGAGGCGCGCGAGCGTCTCGGGCGCGACCGTGGTGACGGCCCTCGGCGGGAAGACGTAGGCATAGACGGATGCGTCGGGCACAGCATCCGTCACCCGCCGGAAATGCTCGAGCAGCGCCTGCTCGCCCGCCGGGAAGTAGTACGGCGTGATCGCGGCCAGTCGCGTCGCGCCGAGCCGGGTCGCCGCGTGGGCGAGGCGCGCGGTCTGCCGGGCGCTCGCCGCGCCGACGTGCGCGATCGTGCGGTCGGGGCCGAACTCCTCGAGTGCGGTCTCGATCACCGCGAGGCGTTCGCCGTCTTCCAGCGCGGTGAACTCGCCGGTCGTGCCGGGGGTGAAGACGCCGTCGACGCCCGCGTCACGCAGGAAGGCGAACAGTCGGCCGGTTGCGATGATGTCGAGGCCGCCGTCGGCGTCGAACGCGGTGACGGGTGCGGCGAGCAGCTGGAAGGACGACGGCGATGTCATCGCTCCAGCCTGCCTCGGATCGAGGAAGAGGTCTACTGAGTCTGTGCTGCTAGACCGATTGCAGAGTCTGCAGGGCGCTTGCAAAGAATCTCAGCCCATCGACGCCCGAACGCATGCGCTTTCGGGTGTCGGGACCGAAGCCGGCTTCCACGGCGTGCTCGGGGTGCGGCATCAGGCCGACGACGTTGCCGCGCTCGTTCGCGATGCCGGCGATGTCGTTGAGCGAGCCGTTCGGGTTCACGCCGGCGTAGCGGAAGACCACGCGGCCTTCCCCTTCGAGGCGCGCGAGGGTCTCGGCATCGGCGATGTAGCCGCCCTCGCCGTTCTTCAGCGGGATCACGATCTCTTCGCCGGCCTGGAACCCGTTGGTCCATGCGGTGTCGGTGTTGAGCACTGTGAGCGCCTGGTCGCGTCGGATGAACGTGCCGTGGTCGTTGGCGATCAGGCCGCCGGGCAGTAGGTGCGCCTCGACCAGCATCTGGAATCCGTTGCAGATGCCGAGGACCGGCATGCCCGCGTTCGCCGCGGCGACGACCTCGGTCATGATCGGCGAGAGCGCGGCGATGGCGCCGCAGCGCAGGTAGTCGCCGTAGGAGAACCCGCCCGGCAGCACGAGGGCGTCGACGCCCTGAAGGTCGTGCTGGCCGTGCCAGAGCGCGACCGGCTCGGCGCCCGCGAGGCGGATCGCGCGCTGCGCGTCGCGCTCGTCGAGCGAGCCGGGGAAAGTGATGACGCCGATCTTGGCCACGCTCACGCCCCCGTGTGAGCGTGGTGCTCAGCGTCGCTTACGACCCGGACCGCGACGACGTCTTCGATGACCGAGTTGGAGAGCACGTCGGCGGCGATCTCGCGCACGTGGTCGAGCAGGTCCTGGCTGATCTCGTCGCCCGGGGCCGTGAGCTCGAAGCGCTTGCCCTGGCGCACCTGGAAGTCACCCCGGCCGGTGCGAGCGAGGGCGCCGGCGATCGCCTTGCCCTGGGGGTCGAGCAGCTCTGCCTTGGGCATGACTTCGACGACGATCGTGGGCACGTGGTTCTCCGTCCGATGAGCGGGATGTGCGAGGCGCACCAAGAATTCTACCGGCCGACACAGCTTGGTCTTGCTGGATTATTTGACATGTAATATTCCGTGCGGAATAATCGATGCAATGACGCCACTGGCCATGGCAGCGCTCGCTTTGCTGAGTGAGCGGCCGATGCATCCGTACGAGATGTACCAGACGCTCATCCAGCGCTCGGAAGACCGCATCGTGAAGGTGCGGCCCGGGTCGCTCTACCACACGATCAACAAGCTCGACGGGCTGGGGCTCGTCCGGGCCACCGGCATCGACCGCGAGGGCAACCGGCCCGAGCGGACCACCTACGAGATCACGGAGCGAGGCAGCGTGGCGCTGGCGGAACGCATCGCCTCGGTGATCGAGTCGCCGGAATACGAGTTCCCCATTTTCCCCGTGGCCATCTCGCAGGCGCACCACCTGCCGCACGAGACGGTCGTGACGCTGCTCGAACGGCGTCTGCACCAACTCGACGTCCGCCGTGACGAGATCGCGGCCGGCGTTCGGAAGCTCGACCGCATGGAGCTGCCGCGCAAGTACTGGCTCGACGTCGACTACCTGCACGCGCAGTTCGACGCCGAGCGTTCCTGGCTTGAGAGGGTGATCGCCGAGATTCGCTCGGGTGCCCTCGATTGGACTGAAGAGAAGAAAGACGACTGAGCGATGACAACGACTCACCCGACCCACACCAAGGAGATCCGACCCTGGCCCGCGCTCTGGGCGCTGGTCATCGGCTTCTTCATGATCCTGATCGACACGACCATCGTGTCGGTCGCCAACCCTTCCATTCAGGAGGGACTCAAGACCACCACCGACGACGTCATCTGGGTGACCAGTGCGTACCTCCTGACCTACGCGGTGCCGCTGCTCGTGACCGGGCGTCTCGGCGACCGCTTCGGGCCGAAGAACATCTACCTCATCGGTCTCGTGGTCTTCACGCTCGCATCGCTGTGGTGCGGCCTGTCGGACCTGCTGCCCGGAAGCGGCATCGCGAACCTGATCATCGCCCGCGCGGTGCAGGGCCTCGGTGCGGGCATGATGACGCCGCAGACGATGGCGGTCATCACGCGCACCTTCGCGCCCGAGAAGCGCGGCACGGCCATGGCGCTGTGGGGTGCGACCGCGGGCGTCGCGACGCTCGTCGGCCCGATCCTCGGCGGCGTGCTCGTCGACGGCCTCGGCTGGCAGTGGATCTTCTTCGTCAACGTGCCGATCGGCGTCGTCGCGTTCGTGCTCGCACTGATCCTGGTGCCCCAGCTCGAGAAGCACAGCCACACCTTCGACTGGCTCGGCGTGTTCCTGTCGGCCGCCGGCCTGTTCCTGGTGGTGTTCGGGCTGCAGGAGTCGAACACCTACAACTGGAACGGCTGGGTGTGGGCATCCGTGCTCGGCGGTGTCGCACTCATCGTGCTGTTCGTCATCTGGCAGGCCGTCAACAAGAAGGAGCCGCTCGTACCGCTCGCGGTGTTCCGCGACCGCAACTTCTCACTCGCCAACGGTGCGATCTCGGCGATCGGCTTCTCGATCACGGCGATGTTCATTCCGCTCATCTACTTCTTCCAGTCGGTGCGCGGCATGACGCCGACCGAGTCGGCGCTGATGAGCACGCCGACGGCGGTGCTGTCGATCGTCCTCGCGCCGATCGCAGGGCGCCTCGCCGACCGCGTGCACCCGCGCGCGCTGGTCGTGCCGGGCGTGCTGCTCGTGGGTGCGGCGTTGTGGCTGTACTCGTTCATGATCTCGCCGACGATCGCCTGGCCGCTGCTGCTCATCCCGTCGTTCGTGATGGGTCTCGGCAGCGCGTTCATGTGGGGCCCGATCGCAGCCACCGCCAACCGCAACCTGCCCCCACGGATGGCGGGCGCCGGATCCGGCGTGTTCAACACGACCCGCCAGGTCGGCGCCGTGATCGGTTCGTCGGCGCTCGCCGCGCTGATGACGAGCCGCATCACCCACGACCTGTCCGCGGCACTGCCTGCCGGCGCCAAGCTGTCGGGCGGGCTGCAGCTCACCTCGGGTACAACGGTGCTTCCGCAGGCGCTCAAGCAGGCGTTCACGAATGCGATGAGCGAGACCCTGATGCTGCCGGCGATCGTCATTCTCGTCGCTGCGGTGTGTGCGATCTTCTTCCTGAAGCCGAGTCACCTGCGCGACGATGCGGCGGCGGCCCCCACCGCGGCGCCGGCGACCCACGGTGCGCACGTGGCTGCACCCGAGCCGGTCGCCGAGTAGCAGCGGGCGGTTCCAGCGCCGAGCGCACCGGTACGGCTCCCCGTGCCGGTGCGCTCCGTCGTGCGGACAGCGCCAGACGCTAGGCGTCGGGCTGGTCGTCTTTGATGCGGCCCGTGATGTGCTCGGCCTCGACCACACGGATGCTGCCGCGCGAGGCGCGCTCGGCGAGCAGGGCGATGGCCGCGCCGACGCCGACCCCGATCGCCACGGAGATCACGAGGGCGAAGCCGTAAACCGTGCCACGGCTGTACGTCGCCGTGGAGGCGTCATAGGGCAGCGAGTACGTGATGATCGTGATCGCGACGCCGAATAGCACCGCGAAGAGCAGCATGAAGTTCCAGTACCTCGGCGTGCGCCGCACCTCGACGAGTGCGGCCTCGCTCGTCTCTTCGACCTCGGGCTGCGGGTACTCGTCGTACTCGTCGTCGAACTGCTCGGGTCGCTCATCGGTCACGGATGTCATTCTCCCAAGCCGAAGCTGTGCGGTAGCACGGGGAGGAGATCGGCGAGGGTCGCGCGCGTGCCCGACGCGGAGATCAGTGCGGCCCGGTCCGCGTCGGCCCAGCTGAGGCGGCCGGAGGCCAGCTGAACCCAGGTCGACGCATCCGTCTCGATCACATTCGGCGGAGTGCCGCGCGTGTGCCGCGGCCCCTCCACGACCTGCACCGCGCCGAACGGCGGCACGCGCACTTCGACGGTGTGCCCCGGAGCCTTCTCGGCGAGCAGCTGCAGCAGGTAGCGCGCGGCGGTCGCGAGGGTGTCTCGCGAGGTATCCGTCTCGTCGAGCACGGCCGTGACCGCCGCGAATCCGATCGCATCGTCGATTCCCCGTTTTGCCACCCGAGAAGTCTGCCACCGGCGCGCCGGTAGGATTCCGGGGTGAAGATTCTGGTCCTCGGCTCGGGCGCTCGTGAGCACGCGATCATCACCAGCCTGCTGTCCGAAGACGATCACCACGACGTCGTCGTCGCACCCGGGAACGCCGGCATCGCGCGAGTCGCGCGCACCGTCGACCTCGACCCGAACGACCCGGGCGTCGTGACCGAATGGGCGATCGAGAACGCCGTCGATCTCGTCGTCGTGGGGCCCGAGGCGCCGCTCATCGCGGGCGTCGCCGACCCGCTGCGCGAGCGGGGCATCGCGGTGTTCGGGCCGGGCAAGGCGGCCGCGCAGCTCGAAGGCTCGAAGACCTTCGCCAAGCGCATCATGGACGAGGCGGGCGTGCCGACCGGGCGCGCCGTGCGGGCGGGCACCCTCGCCGAGGTCGAGTCGACCATCGCGCAGTTCGGCGCACCGTACGTCATCAAGGCCGACGGTCTCGCCGCCGGGAAGGGCGTCATCGTCACGCCCGACCGCGAGGCAGCGCTCGCGCACGCACGCTACTGGCTCGAGCACGGGCCGGTGCTCGTCGAGGAGTTCCTCGGCGGCCCCGAAGTCTCACTGTTCCTGTTCAGCGACGGCCACGACGTGCTGCCGCTCACCCCCGCCCAGGACTTCAAGCGCCTGCTCGACGGCGACGAGGGGCCGAACACCGGCGGCATGGGCGCATACTCGCCGCTGCCCTGGCTGCACGACGACTTCGTCGACGAGGTCATCGACACGATCGCCCTGCCGACCGTACGGCAGCTCGAATCCGAAGGCACGCCGTTCATCGGGCTGCTCTACTGCGGGCTCGTCATGACCCCGCGCGGAATCCGCGTCATCGAGTTCAACGCGCGCTTCGGCGACCCCGAGACGCAGGTCGTGCTCGCCCGGCTCGTGACGCCGCTCTCTACATTGCTGTACGCCGCGGCCACCGGAACCCTCGCAGCCCTGCCGCGACCCGAATTCGCGCTCGACGTCGCTGTGACAGTCGTCATCGCGAGCGAGGGCTATCCCGAGAATGCGCTCACGGGGCGCCCGATCGCGGGCATCGAGGCCGCCGAGGCGGTTTCGGAAGTGACGGTGCTGCACGCGGCGACAGCGGCGTCAGCGACGGATGCCTCGACGCTGCTCGCGACCGGCGGCCGCGTGCTGTCCGTGGTCGCCGTGGGTTCCGACTTCGCCGAGGCGCGCCGCCGCGTGTACGAAGCCGTCGGGCTCATCGGCCTCGAAGGCGCGCAGTATCGTCGCGACATCGCGGCCCGCGTCGAGTTGCCGGCGCAGGCCTAGAGGCCGAGAGCCCTCGTGTAGGCGTTGCGGAAGACCCCGCGGGGGTCGTACTTCGCGACCAGGGCCCGGAAGTCGTCGAACTTCGGGTACAGGGCCGGGATGCGCGCGGGTTCCGTGAACACCTTGCCCCAGTGCGGTCGCGCGCCGAACGGGGCGAGGGCCGTCTCGAGCAGCGCGGCGGCGCCCTCGGCAGCCGCTTGATCGCGAATCCAGGTGAAGTGGAATGCGATGGCGCCGTCGGTCCAGTCGTCGTCGCCCGTCGAGTACGCGGTGCTGAGCCACAGCGAGTCCGCGGCGACGGCACGCAGCTCGCCCACGAGCAGAATCGGGGTGATCTGCTCGGTCAGCTCCTGCACGGCAGCGATCGCGGCGGCCGCGTGCCGGCGGGGCAGCAGGAACTCCGACTGGATCTCCTCGCCGGCGCTCGGCTGGAAGTCGAGACGGAAGTGCGGCAGTCGCTCGTGCCACGGCCCGGGCTCGCCGAACTGCGCAGTGGTCGCCGCCGCATCGACACTCGCGATGGGGTGCAGCTTGTGGAGCGCGGGGGTCGCGCCGAGTTCGCGAACGGATGCCTCGAGCGCCGGTGCCGCAGCGGTGCCGCCGGTCGCCTCGACTCGGGCCTTCACCCACAGCTGGTTCACCGATTTCGGAGACCAGTCGGTGAACACGCTCACGCTGTAGGCGAGGTCGAGCGCTTCCGACGCGCGCTCGTAGGGCACGCCGAGGAAGACCGTCTGAGCGACCTGGAAGCTCGGGATGATGTCGAGCTCGACGTCGACCACGATGCCGAGCGAGCCGAACGAGACGACCGCGCCCTCGAAGCCCTCATCGCCGCGGCGCAGCGTCACGAGCTCGCCCGAGCCGTCGACGAAGGTCATGCCGGCGACTGTCGTCGCCAGGTTTCCGTTGCGCGAGCCGGAGCCGTGCGTGGCTGTGGCGACGGCGCCCGCAACCGAGATGTGCGGAAGCGACGCGAGGTTGTGCACCGCCCAGCCCTGCTTGTCGAGCTCGATGGCTACGTCGCCGTAGCGCAGGCCGGCGGAGACGGTGGCGATGCGCCGCTCGGAGTCGATGTTGATGTGCGCGGGCAGTTCCGCGAGGTTCACGAGCCGGCCGGCCTCGCCGGGGTCGGCGACGTCATTGAAGGTGTGCCGGGTGCCGAGGGCACGCACGGGCGAGGCATCCGTCGCCTGCTTGACCAGCTCCTGCACCTCGGCGACCGTGCGCGGGTGCGCGATCTCGGGGGCGCGATACGCGTAGTTCGACGACCAATTGACTTCCTGCTTTGCCACGAGCACTCCTTTGTTGTCTCTCACGACATATTACCTACGCGCAGGGCTGTTCGCGCCAGTCCCGCCCGGATCGGCTGACTAGCATTGACGCGTGACCGCTCAGGAACTGCCCGGCTGGACCCATCTGTACTCGGGAAAGGTACGCGATCTGTACGTGCCGGAAGGCATGACGAGCGGCGACGCGCCGGAGCTGCTCGTCGTGGCGAGCGACCGCGTGAGCGCGTTCGACTTCGTGCTCTCGCCCGGTATCCCGCGCAAGGGCGAGCTGCTCACCCAGCTGTCCAACTGGTGGTTCGCGCACCTCGACGTGCCGAACCACCTCGTTTCCGGCGGTGCGGCGCGGGTGCCGGCCGAGGTCGCAGGCCGAGCCGCAGTCGTGAAGCCGCTTGAGATGTTCGCGATCGAATGCGTCGTGCGCGGCTACCTCACCGGCAGCGGCTGGGCCGAGTACCAGCAGAGCCAGTCGGTCACCGGCATCCCGCTGCCGGCCGGCCTCCACAACGGCGATCGCCTGCCCGAGCCGATCTTCACGCCCGCCTGGAAGGCGCCGCAGGGCGAGCATGACGAGAACATCAGCTTCGACCGCATGATCGAGATCGTCGGCGAAGAGGCGGCACTCGCTTTGCGCGAGCTGTCGCTGACGATCTATACGGATGCCGCGGCGACCGCCGAAGCGCACGGCCTCATCATCGCCGACACCAAGTTCGAGTTCGGACGCGACGGTGAGTCGGGCGAGATCGTGCTCGCCGACGAGGTGCTGACCTCGGACTCGTCGCGCTACTGGGACCTCGCGACGTGGAGCGCCGGAACGACGCCCGAGGAGCGTATGGCCAGCTTCGACAAGCAGATCGTGCGCGACTGGCTCGCCGCCAACTGGGACAAGCAGGGCACCCCGCCCGAGTTGCCCGCCGACATCGTCGCGCAGACGGCCTCCCGCTACGCGGAGTTGATCGCGCGCCTGACGGCGTAGGTCAGCCTGGTGGGGCTCGATTAGTTCAGGGCGAGCATCGCGCTCCAGATCAGCAGCACTGACGGGACCCAGCTGCCGAGAAGCGACAGGGTGAACGCTCTAGGCCGCGGCGCGCCATAGAGGGTGCCCTTGATGGTCGCTTGAAGGAGGCCGGCAGGAAAAAGCCAGAGGCCCGACTCGAGCGACTGAGCCCGGAAGAACCACCACGGTGAGTCGCTCACGTTGGCTGAGATCGACATCGTGAGCAGGAGCAGGGGAACCGCGATTGCGGACGCGGCAGACGACACGGTGATCGCGGCTATCGGCGGGACGAGACGGTTACCTGGTGGAAGACGTGCCTGCATGAGGTAACCGGCGGAGAGCAGCGTCAGCGTGACGATCCCGGTGATGGCGAGGCAGCCGTGCACTCCCTCCGCAGCCGTGCTCCAAGGTCCCCACGGAAAATACCCCAGCGCGAAGAGCGCCCATGCCCCACCTAGGTACACGGCAAGGTAGAGCAGCGCGGCGCAAAGCTGCACGCGCGGAACGACTATTGCCGCGCGCGACTGGCTAGCACCGCTTCGCGACTCAGCTTCCGGCAATGTCGGCTAGCTTCATCGCGATGGCCCTTCCGAATTCGGCGGCTTGCGACGCAGTCGGGCTCGGTGCGGCCGCTACCTCGGGCTCGCTCCATATCACTGCCCCAGCTTCTCCGTAATCGCATTCGCGAAGGAGGCAGCTTGTGCGGAGGTGGGTTTTTGTGCTGAGCCGAGGAAAGCCGTCCGCGGTATCGTCGCCGCCGGCCAAGCGCTTGTCAGCACGTATGTGATCACGGGCGGCGCGGATGTCCTAAACCCGGCTCCGAAGCGGCCTGCGAGGAACTTCGCCAGCTTTTGCTCACGAGTGCCGGTGAGCTGGAGCTTTCGTACCGCTTCGCCCAGATCGCTACCGCTGATCAGCCAGCCTCCCAACAGGTGCCCGTCGACATCCGCCCGCAGTTGGACGACATCGAGAGCCCAACCTCTGAGGTCGCCCAGGCCGACAGCACTGTTCAAGCCATCTGCACCGTACGTCCGAACCTCGTGGGCTGTGGCACCCATGTGCTGTACGTCGTCGCCGTCGTATACGGAGCCCAGGCTTGACGGTGAGGCGGAACTCGCGATGTCGGACGCTCTGCCGGCCGCGACGACTTGGCCGACCTGCCCTTGAATCGTCACCTCCACAGGGGGCAGGTACTTCCTGCGGTCAGGAATTGGCGGCGGTCGATAGACACGCGGATCCTCCGGCTTCGTCAGCGAAAGGTCGGGCACCTTTTGCACTGACACAGTGCCGGGAATCGGAGATCGCCTGGCTGGCAGTTTCCTCCGCGCGGTTACGAGAGCTGCGTGGCTTCGACCCAGGCGAGGTACTCGTCGGTGACAGTACCGGTGACGTACTCGCCGGTGAAGCAGCTCATCTCGAGGTCTGTGACCGCCGACTGGCCCTCGAGGATCGCCGACTTCATGTCTTCGACCTCCTGGTAGATGAGGTTGTCTGCACCCATCAGCGTGCCGATCTCGGAAATCGTGCGGCCCGACGCGACGAGCTCCTGTCGGGACGGCATGTTGATGCCGTACACGTGCGGGAAACGTACGGGCGGGGCGGCGGAGGCGAACGTCACCTTGTTGGCGCCCGCGTGCCGCGCCATGTCGACGATCTCCTTCGAGGTCGTGCCGCGCACGATCGAGTCATCGATGATGAGCACGTTCTTGCCCTTGAACTCGGTCGACATCGCGTTGAGCTTCTGCCGCACCGAGCGCTTGCGCTGGGCCTGCCCGGGCATGATGAACGTGCGGCCGACGTAGCGGTTCTTGTAGAAGCCCTCGCGGTACTCGATGCCGAGTTTCTGCGCCACGTTCATCGCGGCAGGACGGGACGAGTCGGGGATCGGCATGACGACGTCGACATCGCCGGCTGCGGTGTGGCGCGCGACGGTGTCGGCGAGCCGGTCGCCGAGCCGCAGACGTGCCTCGTACACCGAGATGCCGTTCATGACCGAGTCGGGCCGGGCGAGGTAGACGTATTCGAACGAGCACGGCACGAGGCGTGACTCGCGGGCGCACTGCTGAGAGTAGAGCTCGCCGTCGAGGGTGATGAAGATCGCCTCGCCCGGTGCGATGTCGCGGACGACTTCGTAGTCGCCGGCCTCGAGCACGAGGGACTCGCTCGCGACGACCCACTCGTCGCGGTCGCTGCCGATCGCCGTGCGACGGCCCAGGATCAGCGGGCGGATGCCCCACGGGTCGCGGAACGCCAGCAGCCCGTGCCCGGCGATCATCGCGATCGTCGCGTATGAGCCCTCGACGCGCTCGTGCACCTGGGCCACGGCGGCGAACACCTGCTCGGGGCTGAGGTCGAGGCCCGAGATCTGCCCCTCGAGCTCGGTGGCGAGCACGTTCACGAGCATCTCGGTGTCGCTCGTCGAGTTCATGTGACGGCGGTCGATCTGGAACAGGTCGCCCGTCAGCTCGCGCGTGTTCGTGAGGTTGCCGTTGTGGACGAGGATGATGCCGTACGGCGCGTTGACGTAGAACGGCTGCGACTCCTGCTCGTTCGCGGCGTCGCCCTTCGTCGCGTAGCGCACGTGCCCGACGCCCATGTTCCCGAGCAGCGAGCGCATGTCGCGTGTGCGGAACGCCTCGCGCACCTGACCGCGCGCCTTATGCATGTGGAACATGCTGCCGTCAGCCGTGGCGATGCCGGTCGAGTCCTGACCCCGGTGCTGCAGCAGCAGAAGGCTGTCGTAGACCTGCTGGTTGGCCGGTTCGGTCGAGACGATTCCGACGATTCCGCACATAGCTGAAGCGGGCTCCTGAAGAAGACGGGTAGCAAGCCGAGAATTCGGCCTTTTCAGTCTCGCACACGGCGTGTTGCGGTTGCTGTGCGCACGCCTGCGCTGCAGCTGCCGGCCGGCGCGCCGGTTACGGCTGGCGCGGGGACCCGCAACTGTAGCGCGGGGGAATGCGGGCATCCGTCTCAACGTAGTTTTGAGGCGATGGCACACTCACCCACCCTCACGCGCTCGCTGACCATCGTCATGGCGATCAGCTGCGGCCTGCTCGTCGCGAATCTGTACTACGCCCAGGCCGCGATCGGCCCGATCACCAGTGAGCTCGGCATCTCGAAGGGCGCCGAGGGAGTCGTCGTCACGCTGATCCAGTTCGGGTACGCGCTCGGCCTGGTGCTCATTGCAACCCTTGCCGACCTCGTGGAGAACCGTCGCGTGGTGCTGACGACGGTCGGCGTCACGATCCTCGGCTTGATCGGCGTCGCGTTCGCACCGAACGCCGCAGTGTTCCTGATCGCGTCGTTCATCGTCGGCGTCGTCTCGGTCGGCGCGCAGATCGTCCTTCCGATGGCCACGCACCTCGCCCCCGCGGGAGAGCGCGGGCGCGTCATCGGCAACATCATGGGCGGCTTGCTCGCCGGCATCATGCTGTCGAGGCCGTACGCGAACTTCGTCACCGGTCTGCTCGGCTGGCGCTGGGTGTTCGGCATCGCGGCGATCCTCATCGCCGGGCTCTTCGTGGTGCTCTGGCGTGCGCTGCCGACTCGTAGGCCCGACGCAGGCATCCACTACGGCCAGCTCCTCGCGTCCACGTTTGGCTACCTCGCGAAGTCCCGCGTTCTCCAGCGCCGCGCGCTGTACCAGGCGTGCGCGTTCGGTGCGTTCAACTTCTTCTGGACCTGCGCGCCGCTGATGCTGCACGCGACCTTCCACTTCAACCAGTTCGAGATCGCACTGTTCGCGCTCGCCGGGGCCGGTGGTGCGCTCGCCGCACCGATCGCCGGCCGGCTGGGCGACCGTGGCCTGGCGAATCCGATCACGGGCGTCGTCATGGCGCTGATGGCCGCGATGTTCCTCGTGACCGACTGGGCCGTCGCCATGCAGCTGCTGGTTCCGCTCGTGATCGCGGGCGTCCTCATCGACGCGTCGACCCAGGCCAACCAGGTCGCCGGGCAGCGCATCGTGTACGGCATCGAGCCAGACGCCCGCGGTCGCATCAACAGCGCCTTCAACTTCGTGAACTTCCTCGGCGGCGCGACCGGCTCGTTGCTCGCGCCCTACGTGTACAGCGTCGGCGGCTGGAACGGGGTCGCGCTCGTCGGTGCCGGCGTCGCGGTGTTCGTGCTGCTCGCCTTCGCGACCGAGCGCCTGGACCAGAGGCACCGCCACGGCCTCGCTACCCTAAAGGGGTGAGCAGCCACTCGAGCAGCACGTACCGCGAGGCAGGGGTCGACACGGCGGCAGGCGATCTCGCCGTCGAGTTGATGAAGTCGGCCGTCTCGGCAACGCACGGGCCCGAGGTGTTCGGCGGCGTCGGCGGCTTCGCGGGGCTCTTCGACGTGTCCGCCCTGAAGCAGTTCCGGCGCCCGCTGCTCGCCACGTCGACGGACGGAGTCGGCACCAAGGTGGCGATCGCGCAGGCGCTCGACAAGCACGACACCATCGGTCAGGACCTGGTCGGCATGGTCGTCGACGACATCGTGGTCGTCGGCGCGAGGCCGTTGTTCATGACGGACTACATCGCGTGCGGCAAGGTCGTGCCGAGCCGCATCGCCGACATCGTCGCGGGCATCGCTCGAGCGTGCGCCGAGACGGGCACGGCACTCATCGGCGGCGAGACGGCCGAGCACCCCGGGCTGATCGCGGCCGACGAGTACGACGTGGCCGGCGCGGCCGTCGGCGCCGTCGAAGCGGATTCGGTGCTCGGGGCCGACCGCGTGCGGCACGGCGACGTGGTGCTCGCGCTCGCGTCCTCCGGCCTGCACTCGAACGGCTACTCGCTCGTGCGCCACATCCTCGCGCAGGCGGGCATCGGCTTCGCCGATCAGAGCACCGACCTCGGCATCACCTGGGGCGAGGCGCTCCTCACCCCGACGCGCCTCTACACCGCGCCACTGCTGCGGCTGCTCGCGGAGCCTGCTCTCGGGGCATCCGTTCACTCGCTCTCGCACGTGACGGGCGGGGGAATCGCCGCCAACCTCGCACGTGTCCTGCCGCGGGGCTCCTGGGTCGAGGTCGACCGCGCGACGTGGGCGCCGGCGCCGCTGTTCCGCGTCCTCTCCGACGTGGCCGGCACGTCGCTCGAATCCGCCGAGGGCACCTGGAATCTCGGGGTCGGCTTCTTCGCCGTCGTCGCGCCGCAGGCAGTGGACGGCGCGATCGCCTCGCTGACGGCGGCCGGCGTTCCGACGTGGCCGGTCGGCGTCGTGTCGACGGATGCCCGCGAGCTCGACGGCTTCGAACAGGGCGCCAAGGGCGTCGACGGCGGCGCGGTGCGTCTCGTGGGCACGTACGAGGCGTAGCCCTTCGCGAGAACCCAGCCGGGTATTTCAATGCAGCTTGCAATGGCCACAAGGCAGGTGTCGTGAGCGGATCATTCGACGGGCTCGTCGCCGAGGGCGACGCCGAGCCCACTGAGGGATGGGACTTCTCCTGGTTCGCCGGTCGCGCCACCGAGGAGCGCACACCGTGGGGCTACCACCGGCTGGCGGCCGAGCGCCTGGGCGCGGCTCACGCGGCGCTCGATGTGCAGACCGGCGGCGCCGAGGTGTTCGCCGAGGCGCTGACGAGCGCAGCATCCGTACCCGCCCGCGTCGCCGCCAGCGAGGAGTGGCCGCCGAATCTCGAGATCGCGCGCGACCGGCTCGCCCCATTCGGCGGCGATGTCGCGCAGGTGCTCGCGACGGAGCCCCTGCCGTTCGCGGACGAGAGCTTCGACCTCGTGCTGACCCGTCACCCCAAGCCCGTGCAGTGGCAGGAGATCGGTCGCGTGCTCGCACCGGGCGGCACCTTCCTCGGGCAGCTGATCGGCTGGGGCACCAACCGCAAGCTCTACGAGTTCTTCCTCGGTCCGCAGGACGACGCCCACGAAGACGCCGGCCACGAAGCGGTGCTGCGGCAGCGCGTGGCGGAGGCCGGGTTGACGCTCGAGCGCATCGACGAAGCGGTGACGAAGGTCGAATTCTTCGACGTCGGCGCGGTGGTCTACTTCCTGCGCAAGGTGCTGTGGACGGTCCCCGGGTTCACGGTGAGCCGCCACCGCTCCGAGCTCGAGCGCATGCACACGCTCATCGAGGCGCGTGGCTCGTTCGTGTCGTACAGCCGGCGCTTCCTCGTCGAGGCGAGGCGGCGGTAGCCACGCACGAACGCACCGGGCCGCGGCGACGAGCGTATGAAAAGCCCCGCCTCGTGCTGAGGCGGGGCGGGCGAACGTGGCTCAGGCGCCCTTGGGCTGCCGAACCTCGTATTCGTCCTCGTCTTCGTCCTCGTCTTCCGACTCGTAGCCCTCGGGCTCGTAGTCGGCCCAGGCCGCGTACTGGTCCTCTTCGGACGAGTGACTGCTCAACTCGCGCTCAAGTGCCGCATAGTTCACGTCCGGGCTGTAGGACTTCAACTCGCGGGCGATCTTGGTGTGCTTTGCTTTTTGACGGCCGCGCCCCATGCGAGACCCCCTTACGACGACGGGCCGGGCTCTCGCTGAAGTCACCCGGCGCTCAAACAGAGATGAAATCTAGCGGGTAGTTTAGCATGAGGCGCTTCGCCGCCCCCGAACCCCGAAGCTCTCGAGCCGCCTTGGAATCGCCGTGCCGCACCTGCCGATCCACACCCAGGTCGTGATCGTCGGTGCAGGTCAGGCGGGACTCTCCGTCGCCTATTTCCTCAAGCGCTTCGAGCTGGAACCGGGCGTCGACTTCGTCGTTCTCGATCGCGGTCCGCGCCCGGGCGGTGCCTGGCAGCATCGCTGGTCGGCACTCACCCTCGGCAGTGCCCATCGGGTCGCCGACCTGCCGGGCATGGACCAGCTCGGCCTCTCGTTCGCGACCGCCGACCACCACCGGCCCGCGAAAGAGGTGGTCGACGAGTACTACGGGCGATACGAAGATCACTTCGGACTGCAGGTGTTCCGCCCCGTCGAGGTGATGAGCGTGTTCAACCGCGGCGCCGACCTCGTCGTCAACGCACGCGTGCCCGACGAGCACGACCCCGACTACCGCGAAGAGATCGTGACGCGACTGCTCGTCAACGCGAGCGGCACCTGGCGCGCCCCGTTCGTGCCCTATGTTCCCGGCATCCGCGACTTCGCCGGCGAGCAGCTGCACACGAGCGGCTACCGCTCAGCTGACGACTATCGCGACAAGTCGGTCGTGGTCGTCGGGGGTGGCACGAGCGCGATCGGATTCCTGCTGGAGCTCGAGGGCGTCGCCGGTGCTCTCGCCTGGGCGACGAGGCGCCCCGTCGACTTCAGCGATGACGAGAAGCTGACGACGGAGGGTGGCGTGCGTGCCGTCGCCGCACAGGACGAGGCGGCGCGGGCCGGCCTCCCGCTGCCGAGCATCGTCCATGCCACGGCCGTGGCGAAGACGCGGCGCATCGCCGGCGGCATCGAGCGCGGCGTGCTCGTCGCGCGGCCGATGTTCACGCGCATCGAGCGCGACGGCGTGCGCTGGCCCGACGGCTCGTTCACCCGGGCCGACGTGATCATCTGGGCGACCGGGTTCCGCCCCGAGTTGCGGCACCTCGCGCCGCTGCGCCTGCACAACCCCGGTGGCGGAGTGACCGTGCAGAACGGTGCGGCGGCCGCCGATCCGCGTATCTTCCTCGCCGGCTACGGGCCGCAGGCTTCGACGATCGGCGCCAACCGCGCCGGGCGGGCCGTCGCGCGGCAGGTGATCGCGGCGCTCTGAGCCCGTCGGGCGCGGGGTGATCGGGCACGAACCGCGCCTCGCAGAAGCGGCCTACGGCCTGCGCAGCAGCTCCAGTGCGCCCGTTCGCGGGCGGGTCACGAGCCGCGGCGTGACGAGGGTGTGCGCATCGGGGTGCGCTGAGGACGTCGTTCCGACCTCGTTCAGGAGGCGGAGGATGTCGCCCGCGACGACGTCGAGGCGCTGGTCGACGCTCGAGAAGCCGATCGACTCGGCGACGGCGGTGTTGTCGAAGCCGACCACCGGCAACGCACCGTCGCTCGCGATGAGGGCCCCGAGCGCCGCGGTGTCGCTCACAGCCACGAGCGCGTCGATTTCGGGGTGCGCGTTCAGCAGCCGCACTGCGGCGGCGCGGGCCGCGGGGATCGACTCGACGGTCTCGGCCTCGAGACGCGCGTCCTCCGGGATGCCGGCATCCGTCAGCGCCTGCTCCCAGCCATGACGACGTTCGTCACCCGTTCCCGAGCCGCGCGGCCAACCCAGGAAAGCGACGGTCTTCGCGCCCTCCGCAAGCAGATGTTCGGTCGCCTGCCGCACTCCGGCGCGGCCGTCGACGTCGACCCAGAAGTGCTGCGGGTCCTCAAGATCGCTGATGCCCCACGGGCGGCCGAAGGTGACGAAGCGCTGGTTGTGCGCGACGAGCCACTCGGTGCGCGGATCGCCGTAGAAGGTCGACGTGAGGATCAGGCCGTCGATGTCGGCTCCGTCGATGAGACGGGAGAACTGCGCGATCTCGTGCTCGGCGTCGCGCGCCGTGTAGAGC
Source organism: Gryllotalpicola reticulitermitis (assembly GCF_042651345.1). Classification (NCBI taxonomy): domain Bacteria; kingdom Bacillati; phylum Actinomycetota; class Actinomycetes; order Micrococcales; family Microbacteriaceae; genus Gryllotalpicola; species Gryllotalpicola reticulitermitis. The sequence goes on along the minus strand of NZ_JBHSCN010000005.1, from coordinate 649,151 downwards.
ACGACCCGCAGGCCCTGGCCCTCGGCCTGCTCGGTGAGCGTGTGCAGGAAGCGGTCGAGCAGCGCGCCGGAGACGCCGTTGGTACTCGGCTCGAGGCGCACGCCGATGGTGGAGCTGCGCTGCGTGCGCAGTCGGCGTGCGGATGCGTGTGTGCGGTAGCCGAGGCGTTCGATCGCCGCCTCGACGCGGTGCCGTGTGTCTTCACGCACCATCGTCGGCGTGTTGAGCACATTGGACACCGTCTGGCGCGAGACCCCGGCCTCGAGAGCGACGTCGACGATGGTGGGCTGGCGGTTCATCGGTGACGTGCCTCCTTCCCGTGGCCGGTTGGCCGCACCCTGGTCGACCCTGTCCCGGTTGACCAAGGATCGAAGTCGAGTATTGTGGGCGTAGATCACATTTGAACGTTCAAGTTCAGCTTAGCCGCATAATTTGATCGATCCAATCCGATATCCAACGACGGATGTCGCGCCAAAGGAGATTCACCATGCATCGACGCACAGCACGGATGGCGGTCGTAGCCGCCGTCGCCGCCGCCACCGCACTCGCCCTCACGGGCTGCGGTTCCGGCTTCTCATCGGGCTCGGGCAGCACGCCAGGGGCGACCTCGAAACTGACCTCGTCCAGCAGCCCCCTCACGATCACGATCGGCTCCAGCGGCCCCGCCGAGACCACCGCGGTCACGCAGGCCGTTGCCGCATGGTCGAAGACCACCGGCACGAAGGCGACCGTCATTGCGGCGAACAACCTCGACCAGCAGCTGGCTCAGGGCTTCGCCTCGGGCAAGCCGGCCGACGTGTTCTACCTCTCGACCAGCTCGCTCGCCGGCTACGCATCGGCCGGCGACCTGCTCGACTACGGCAGCATGCTGCCGAACAAGAGCGACTTCTACCCGAGCCTCGTCAAGTCCTTCACCTACAACGGCGACCTTCAGTGCGCGCCGAAGGACTTCTCCACGCTGCAGCTCGTCATCAACAACAAGCTCTGGTCGGCCGCCGGCCTCACGGCATCCGACTATCCGACGACCTGGGCGCAGCTGCAGTCGGTCGCCCAGAAGCTGACCAAGGGCAACGTCGTGGGCCTCAGCATGAACGGGCAGTACGAGCGGATGGGCGCCTTCATGGTGCAGGCCGGCGGCAACCTGATGAACGCGACCAGCACCAAAGCGACCGCTGACAGCGCCGCCAACGTGCAGGCGCTCACCTTCGTGCAGGGCATGCTCAAGAACGGCTCGCTCAAGTTCGCCGCCGACCTCGGTGAGGGCGATGGCGGGCAGGCGCTCGGCTCGGGCAAGGCCGCGATGACGGTCGAGGGCAACTGGGTCACCGGTGAGCTGAAGAACGACTTCCCCAGCACCCAGTACACCGTCGTGCCGCTGCCGGCCGGCCCGAAGGGCAAGGGCACGCTCCAGTTCACGAACTGCTGGGGCATCGCCGCGAAGAGCCCGAACCAGGCGGCCGCGCTGAAGCTCGTCGAGTACCTCACCACCGCCAAGCAGCAGCTCGCGTTCTCGAAGGCGTTCGGCGTGCTGCCCAGCGTGCAGTCGGCGGCGTCGGACTGGAAGCAGCAGAACCCGGCGCTGGTGCCGTTCCTCGACGGTGCGACCTATGCACAGGGCGTGCCGACCGCGAAGAACTCGGCGCAGGTCGTCACCAACCTCGACGGCCAGCTCGCGCAGCTCGCGACGAAGGATCCCAAGACGATCCTCACTACCGCCCAGCAGCAGCTCGCGGCGCTGACCAACTAAGGCGCCCCGCACGATGACTGTGGCCACTCCCTCTCGTCGGATGGGCAGGCTTCGCCGCGGGGGCACCCGCCGCGGCGAAGCCGCCTCCGGCTGGCTCTTCACGGCACCCATGCTCGTGCTGCTCGGGTTGTTCCTCGTCATTCCCGTGCTGATGGCACTCTGGGTGAGCTTCTCGAACTGGAACGGCAACGGCAGCCCGTTCAGCTCGTCCGTCCAGTTCGTGGGCCTCAAGAACTACAGCTCGCTCGTCTCGGGCGGTGGACTGAACGAGCAGCTGTTCGGCATCTCGCTGCGCAACAACGCGTGGTACGTGATCTTCGTCGTCCCGATCCAGACGGCGGTGGCCCTGTTCCTCGCGGTGCTCGTCGAGCGGCCGGGCCTCAAGGCCCGCGGATTCTTCCGCTCCGCGTTCTACTTCCCGTCTGTGACGAGCTCGGTCGCGATCACCGTGCTGTGGCTGTTCCTGTTCTCGACGACGGGAGCCGTCAACAAGGCGCTGTCGTGGCTGGGCGTCAATGGGCCGAACTGGTTCAACGAGCCGTCCGGCATCGTGCAGGACGCGCTGTCTGCGGTCGGCATCACGCACGGGCCCGGCGCGCTGACGAACCACGGATTCCTCGGCGTCAGCTGGTGGGACTGGATGGCGGGCCCGTCCGTCGCGATGACCGCCTTCATCATCATGGCGATCTTCACGACGAGCGGCACGTTCATGCTGATCTTCATCGCGGCGCTGCAGAACCTCAGCACCGAGGTGACCGAGGCCGCGATGGTCGACGGCGCGAACGGGTGGCAGCGCTTCTGGCGGGTCACCCTGCCGCAGCTGCGGCCGACGCTGTTCACCGTGCTGACCCTCGGCCTCATCGGCTGCTGGCAGATCTTCGACCAGATCTACACGGCGACCCAGGGCGGCCCGGCGAACACCACGCTCTCACCCGCGTACCAGTCGTACCAGGCCGCCTTCATCAATCAGGACTGGGGCCAGGGCGCCGCGATCGCCTTCATCCTGTTCGTGATCATCATCCTGTTCACGCTCCTGCAGCGCTGGCTGCTGCGTGAACGCAACGCATCGCGGCGCACGCGGCGGGCCTACGGGCTCACGGCGAGCAGCCTCGCGGGGAGGAAATGATGACCGGAACAACGCTCGACACGCGTAGTGAGTCCAGCGCCGGTGCCGCCACCGATGCCGCCGGGCGCCGCCGGGGCACGGGCTTCACCGGGCGCACGATCGGCCAGATCGTGCTGTACGCCGTGCTCATCGCGGTCGCGGTGATCTACATCTTCCCGTTCCTGATCCAGGTCGCGACCGCGTTCAAGACCAATGGCGATGCGACGGCGAATCCCGTATCGCTCATTCCGACGCAGTGGTCGACTCAGGCGCTGCACACGCTGTTCGTGAACTCCGACTTCGCGGTGTGGTTCCTCAACTCCGCGATCGTGACGGTCTTCGTCACCGTCGGCCGCGTGCTCTTCGACTCGATGGCCGGCTACGCGCTCGCGCGCCTGCGCTTCCGCGGTCGCAACATCATCTTCGCCGGCCTCGTCGCCGTGATGAGCGTGCCCGCGGTCGTGCTGATGATCCCGAAGTTCCTCGTGCTGAACGAGATCCACCTCTACGACACGTACCCCGGCATGATCCTGCCGTTGCTCGTCGACGCGGCGGGGGTGTTCATCATGAAGGGCTTCTTCGAGGCGATCCCGGCGAGCGTCGAGGAACAGGCGCGGGTCGACGGCGCGGGCACCTTCCGCGTGTTCTGGTCGGTCGTGCTGCCGATGGCTCGGCCGGCGCTCATGACGATCATCATCATGTCGTTCCAGGGCTCATGGAACGAGCTCGAGCAGTTCATCATCTCCGCCCAGAATCCGGCGCTGACGACCCTGACCAAGGGTGTCGCGTCGCTCGCCAGCGGCCAGCTCGGCCAGGGCAATCAGTACCCGCTGAAGCTCGCCGCCGCAGCGATCATGACGATCCCCGTCGCCGTCATGTTCTTCATCTTCCAGCGACGGATCATGAACACCAGTGAGGGGTCGGTCAAGGAATGACGGTCACTGAGACGGCAGCCACGACGGGCACGGGGCTGCAGCCGCTGCTGCATGACGCCGTCGCATTGCTGCGGGCGCCGACGCAGGCGTGGTCGGCAGCCGACGGCGACATGGGCGAGGCGGCGATCCACGGCCTCTACCATTCCGACACGCGCGTGCTCGATCGCCTTGAGCTGCGCGTCGGCGATGCGCGGCCCGAGCCGATCGGCAGCGTCCTCGACGGGGCGTCGTCGGCGCGCTTCAGTGCCGTGGTGCGCGGCGTTGGCGAGCCGACCGCCGATCCCCGGGTGCGTGTCGACCGCGTGCGCAGCGTGGTGGCCGGGCGGCTGGAGGAGCGGATTCGTGTGAGCTCGTCGCTCGAGCATCCGTTGCAACTGCCCGTCACGCTCTTGCTCGGTGTCGACTTCTCGGCGTTCCCGCTCGTGAAGGCGGGGCAGCGCGACCCGCGCGCGGCACCGGCTGCCCACGTCGACGGCGCGGCGGCGACGTGGCGGCGGGACGCGGTCTCGTTGCGGGTGCAGGCCGAGGGCGGCGCGCTCCGTACGCAGGGCTCGGAGGTCGCGGTCACGTGGAACGTCCACGTCCCGGCCGGCGGCCGTGTCGAGCTCGTATGGTCCGCGGCAGCCGACGACGCGGCGGCAGTGGTCGCCGCAGCGCAGCCGGCCGACTGGTCGGCGCTGCCGACACCCCTCGACGAGCCCCGGCTGGCGCGCTGGCAGGCGCAGGCGCTCGCCGATCTGGACGCGCTGCGCATGACGCGTGCCGGTGAGAGCGACACCTTCCTCGCGGCCGGTGCGCCGTGGTTCTTCACGCTCTTCGGCCGGGACTCCATCTGGGCGGCGCGCATGCTGCTGCCGCTCGACGTGCCGCTCGCGATGTCGACGCTGCGCACCCTGGCGGGGTTGCAGGGCGCGAAGACGGATGCGTCGACCGCCGAGGCACCCGGCAAGATCATGCACGAACTGCGCCCGACCGATTTCAGCCTGCCGGGCGAGGGCGTGCAGCTTCCGCCGCTGTACTTCGGCACGGTCGACGCCACCCCGCTCTGGATCAGCCTGCTGCACGACGCCTGGTCGGCCGGCGCGCCGGAAGACGAGGTTCGTGCGCTCATGCCTGCGCTGCGGCGCGCATTGGCGTGGATGCGCGACGACGGCGCACGCGAGGACGGATTCCTCGCCTATCACGACGCCGGCGGCACGGGGCTCGCCAACCAGGGGTGGAAGGACTCGGGGGACTCGATCCAGTGGCGAGACGGACGCCTCGCCGACGGCCCGATCGCGCTCAGCGAAGTGCAGGGCTACGCGTACGAGGCGGCGATCCACGGCGCGGAGCTGCTCGAACGCCTCGGTGACGCGGTCGCGAGTGAGGCGGCGGGCTGGCGCGAGTGGGCCGATGCGCTGCGCGAGAGGTTCCGCGCCCGCTTCTGGCTCGAAGACGCCGACGGCAGGTACCCGGCGATCGCGCTCGACGCGCACGGCGCCCCGGTCGACGCGGTGGCGAGCAACATGGGGCACCTGCTCGGTTCAGGCATCCTCTCGCCCGACGAGGCGGCCGCCATCGCGCGGCGTCTCGTGTCGCCCGCGCTCAACAGCGGGTTCGGGCTGCGCACCCTCGCCGAAGGCTCGGCGGGCTTCTGGCCGCTCGGCTACCACACGGGTTCCGTCTGGACGCACGACACCGCGATCGCGATCACGGGACTGCTGCGCGAGGGCTTCCGCGACGAGGCCCGGCTGCTCGCGGCCGGCCTGGTCGAGGCGGCAGAGAAATTCGACTATCGGATGCCTGAGCTGCACTCCGGCGACGCCCGCGCCGATGTCGCCGCCCCGGCGCCCTATCCGGCCGCGTGCCGTCCGCAGGCCTGGTCGGCCGCGGCGGTCGTGCCGGTCATCGCCGCGTACCGCTGAGCCGGCGCGCGTGCGCTGAGCCGCCACCGCGTGCTGAGCCGGCGCGGTGTGCGCTGCTCGGATCCGCCGTGTGCTGCCCGGGTCCGAGCAGCGCACAGCGGATCCGAGCAGCGCAGCGCGCCCGGGCGTTCCGCGCGCTACTTGTGCAGCGCCTCGCGCGGGGCATCCGCCCGCTGGGTCTGGGGTTCGCTGCCATCGATGGTCGGGATGCGGCCGGTCACCTCGGCGTTCGCCGCGGCGATGGCCTCTGCGGCCGCTGCGGCCCGCTCGGCCGGGGTCGAGCGCGGAGCGCGCCGGGCCGGCATGCGCGGCGGCTCGCCGCGACGGTCCTGGCCGGGCAGCGGGCGCGAGCGCCGGCCGTAGATGACCTCGGAGGAGTCGAGCAGCCACGGCACGAGCGCGATCACGACGCCGTGCACGAGCATCAGCTCACGGCTGATGCGGCGGGCGCGGTGGTTGTGCAGGATCTGCTCCCACCAGTGGCCCACGATGTACTGCGGCAGGTAGACGGTGACGACCTCGGAGCCGCAGAACTCCCGCCGCTTCTTGATGTATTTGGCCAGCGGTGTCGCGTAGTCGCGGTACGGCGAATCGATGAGCGTCAGTGGGACATGGATGTTCATGTCCTTCCACTGTTGCTTGAGCCGTTCGGTCGAGTCGGTGTCGACGACGATGTGCACGGCCTCCAGCGAGTCGTGCTTCGCCGCGATCGCGTAGTCGAGGGCCTTGAGCGCCGGCTTCTGCATCTTGCCGACCAGGACGATGGCGTGGTCGCCGGTCGAGCCGAAGGTGATCGAGGAGTCGACCTCGACCTCTTTCTCGACGTCGCGGTAGTACCGGTTCACGCCGAGCATGAGCACCCACAGCACGGGCATGATGATGAACACGAGCCAGGCGCCGTGCGTGAACTTCGTGATGATGACGACGACGAAGACGGATGCCGTGAGAATGGCGCCGAATGCGTTGATGCAGAGGCTGCGGATGATCGACGCGCGGCTCATCAGCTCGCCGTCGGCCGTGCGGAAGCCGATGCTGTCGCCGGCGGACCTCTTCTTGCCGCCGGCCGCGCCGCCGGGCCGGTTCTCTCGACCCGTGCGCAGCAGCCGCACCCAGTGCCGCACCATGCCGCTCTGACCCAGCGTGAACGAGACGAACACGCCGATGATGTACAGCTGGATCAGCGCCGTGACGCTCGCCTGATAGATGATCAGCAGTGCGATGGCCGCGAGCCCGAGGCCCACGATGCCGTTCGAGAAGACGAGGCGGTCGCCGCGGGTGGTGAGTGCCTTCGGTGCGTACTGCTCCTTCGCGAGCACGTAGGTGAGCAGCGGGAATCCGTTGAACGCGGTGTTCGCCGCGAGCAGCAGGACGACCGCGGTCGCTGCCTGCACGATGAAGAACAGCACCGAGTTGTTGCCGAACGTCGCGGCCGCGATCTGCGCGATCAGGCTGCGCTGCGGCGCGGTCGCGCACTGCGCCCAGCCCACGAGATCGCACGGATTCTCGGCGTAGTGCACCTGGGAGATGAGCGCCGTCCAGACCAGCCCGATCAGCAGGCCGATCGAGGTTCCGCCGAGCAGGAACAGGGTCGTGCGGGCGTTGCGGATCTTCGGAACGCGGAACGCCTGCACGCCATTCGCGATCGCCTCGATGCCGGTGAGGGCCGAGCATCCGCTCGCGAACGCACGCAGAAGCAGCAGCACGACCGCGATCTGGGCGAGCGACCCGGTGCTCTTCACGCTGTACGCGGCGGACTCCGCGACAGGAGTGTGACCGAACACCGTGCGCACCAGAGCCGTGATGATCATCACGCCGATGCTGCCGATGAAGACATACGTCGGAATCGCGAACGCCTTGCTCGCCTCGCGGACGCCGCGCAGGTTCGCGAGCGCGATGAGGACGACGCAGGCGACGGCCAGCTCGACCCGCACGTGGGACAGGATCGGGACCGCCGAGATGATGTTGTCGACGCCCGAGGCGACCGACACGGCCACCGTCATGACGTAGTCGGTGAGCAGGGCCGAGGCGACGATCAGTCCGGCCTTCTCGCCGAGGTTCTTGTGGGCGACCTCGAAGTCGCCGCCGCCGGACGGATAGGCCTTCACCAGCTGCCGGTACGACAGCACGACCGTGACGAGGACGAGGACGATGATCGCCGTGATCCACGGCGAGAACACCAGCAGCGAGACGCCGCCGAGCAGCAGGACCATCATCATCTCCTGCGGGGCGTATGCCACCGAGGAGACCGCGTCGGACGCGAAAATGGGTAGGGCGAGTCGCTTCGGGAGCAACTGACCCTCGAGCTTCTCGCTGGCCAGCGGTTCGCCGATCAACCACCGTTTGGCGCTGAACGCCTCAGTGGTCGACGTTCGACCCTCATTTGTCACGAGGGGAAAATCTACTCCTCACGTGCAACGCACCCAAACCGTAGACAAGCTTTATCTATTCCTCACAGTCGGGGTTCAGCGGCCGAAGGACTCGAGAATGTCGGCGCGAAGGCGCGCGAGGTCGGCGCGGAGGCGCTGCACGAAGCCGTCCGTCAGCTGGCCGCGTGCCGCGTGCACGCGCAGGTCGCTGCGCAACTGCTGCCGGAACTCGGTCAGGGCGAGCTCTGCTTCCCGGAGCGCGAATCTGGCTTGAGTCTGCGGGTCGTTGCCCGGCGGCCGAACGGATTCCTTGGCCTGCGACTCCCGCGCCGCACTGGCCAGCTCGGCGCGCAGCGAGGTGAGGGCCTGCTTGACGCCCACCCGCACCTCGTCGGCCAGGCGGCGGACGGAATCCGTCACCTCCGCCTCGATGTCGCGCAACTCGTCGTGCCGGCTCCTTAACTCGGCACGGCCGGCCTCGGTGATCTCGTACACGGTCTTGCGGCCCTGACTCGTCTTCGTGACGAGCCCTTCCTCTTCGAGCTTCGCCAGGCGCGGATAGATGGTGCCCGCGCTCGGACTGTAGGTGCCGCCGAAGCGCTGTTCGAGGGCCTGGATCAACTCGTAGCCGTGCTTGGGCGACTCGTCGAGCAGGCTCAGCAGGTAGAGACGCAGGCTGCCATGGCTGAAGACCGGCGGCGTCATGCGGTCGCCCGCGCGGGCATTGCGCGGCGCACCACTGACACGTTGCCGCTGACCGAGTTCGCGGCGACGTCGACCCAGTGCCCGTCGAGGTCGCCGTCCTGCTGTTCGAAGTTATGGGCTCCCGCGCCGCGATAGATGGCGTTGTCGACCTGCAGCATGCCCGAGACCGAGTTGACGCGGTAGCGGGCCGGCGCGTCGCCGTCGAGCCGGAGGGTCAGGTCGCCGCTGACCGTGTTGTTCTTGATCGTGTCGGGCACGCCCTGCGCGTCGACGAAGACGTTGCCGCTGACCCCGTCGACCGCGACGCGGCTCAGCGTTCCGCTCAGCGTCACATCGCCGCTCACCGTGTTGGCCTTGACGGCGCCGAGATGGTTCTGCACCGCGAGCTCGCCGGACACGGCGTTGAGCTCGACGTCGCCGACCAAAGTGTCGGCAGTGAGGTCGCCGTTGACGGTGCTGAGGCGGGCGTCGTTGATGAGGCCCGAGACGAGCGCGTTGCCGCCGACCGTTCCGAGCCTGAGCGCCACGGCTCGCGGCACCAGGACCGAGACGTCGGCCGCGGCCTTGCCCTGCCAGAAGCGGAACACGTCGATGAAGTTGTCCCACCGCAGCTGCGGGTGATCGATCTCGAGGCGGCCGTCGGCCGCAGTGATCTTGAGGTCCTTGCCCGTCACATTGCGGACCTCGACGCGGGCGGTCGGCTCGTCGTGGCCGATGACGTCGATCTGGCCGCCGATGAGGCTGACCTTGAGGGCCGTGATGCCGTCGACGTCGATGGTCTTGGTTTGACCGGGGTTGATGAGCCATTTGTCAGACATGGCACGCTCCAAACTGATGCTTCACAACGCGATATAGCTTGACTCGAGTGTAACGCGATATATCGCGAATGCAATGATAGGTGATGGGCTGTGGGCTGTGGGCTGTGGGCCGGACGGGCCGTCGGCTACGTGCCGAGGTGAGCGTGCAGGAACGCGATGATGTCGGTCTTCATGGTCGGCGTCATCACCGCGAAGGAGTGGTGCGCGCCGGGGTTCTGCTCGACTGTGACGGGGACGCCGACCCGCTTCAGTGCGGCCGCGAGTGCATCGCCCTGCTGGCGCGGCACGAAGTCGACCGCCGCCTGGCCGATGAAGGTCGGGGGCGCCGCTGCCGTGACGTGCGACAGCGGCGAGGCCGACCTGGCCTGGGGGCAGCGTGCGAGGGTGCGGCAGCCGAGATAACTCGTCTCGTCGACCGTGAGGGCGGGGTTCTGACGCGGGCTCACGCGGCCCGTCAAGTCCATCGGGCCGGACAGTTCGACGAGAGCGTCCAGGTGATTGTCGTGGTCGAGAGCGACGAGCGTCGCCAGATTGGCACCGGCCGAGCCGCCGAAGATGCCGACGCGGCTCGGGTCGATCTCGTAGCGCGCCACGGTGGCGGGCTCGCGGATGAAACGCACGGCGGCGGCGACGTCGTCGGGCTGCGTAGGGAAGCGTGCGGCCGGCGCCAGCCGGTAGTCGACGTTGAACGTGACGAACCCCGCCTGTGCGAGCCACTCGCACTCGCTCGCGACCGTCGACTTGTCGCCCTTCATCCACCCCCCGCCGTGCACGAGGACCACTGCGGGGTGAACGGTGCCGTTCGGGTTCGGTGCGCACACGTCGAGCGTCTGCCGCGGGCTGGCTGTGGCGGCGTACGGCACATCATCCGTGACCACCACGCCGACGGGCGGAGTGGCATTCGCTGCTGCTGCGGGCGCGTCCTGCGCTCCGGCGGCCGACGGCCGGCTCGTCGCCGCGCACGCCGTGAGCACGGCCGACCCGAGGACCAGGGCTGTGATGACGGCGAGCAGGCGCCCCGTCAGACGAGGTCGTCGGCGCGCCGGTGAGATGCGCGCGACCACGAGGACGTCTCCCTTTGCTGTGTAACGCGGGAAGCATAACCAGATCGCCTGTGACAGAAGTACCGCCCGTTGAGGGCACACTCTGCACCCCGATCCGGCGGTACCGGGTCCGTTCTCAGGCGATTGGCCTTAGCCTGATGAGGTCGGCTTTCTGATGTGCCCAGTGTGGGCAACCCAAAGTATGTATGTCAGAGGTGCCGGTAGGAGCGATCTGAGCTCCCGGACCTCGTCGATGAGCGGGTTCTGACTCATACCCATTTCCCAGAAAGCAACGGCTTCTCCATGCCTAAGAACGAGAAGCGCGGCGGCAGCCGCGCACCCAGGAACTTCGACCCGAGCGCGTCCTATGCGCGCAAGAAGCCCGGTTCGCGCAGCCCGGGCCATCGCGGCTACCGGCCCGTGGAAGAGGGCGCCGCACCTGAGAAGAAGTCCCGCTGGTCCTCTGAGACCCGCGCCGCACGGGGTCACTCGGCGGACCGTCGCGAGGGCGACCGGCCCCAGCGCTTCGAGCGACTCGATCGCTTCGAGCGTGAGCGCGACCACGACCACGAGCGCGGCGGGCGTCGCTTCGAGCGATCGAACCGGCCCGAGCGCCGTGACCGCGACGATCGTCCGGCCCGCAGCTTCGATCGCGATTCCCGCGCGCCGCGGCGGTTCGATCGTGACGACCGTGCGCCGCGTCGTTTCGATCGCGACGACCGCGCGCCGCGGCGCGTTGACCGTGACGACCGTGCGCCGCGTCGTTTCGATCGCGATGAGCGTGCGCCGCGGCGGTTTGATCGTGACGACCGGGCCCCGCGTCGGTTCGACCGGGATGAGCGTGCACCGCGTCGCGTTGAGCGCGACGAGCGTGCGCCGCGTCCTTTCGACCGGGATGACCGCGCGCCGCGTCGCGTTGAGCGCGACGAGCATGCCCCGCGTCGTTTCGATCGTGATGAGCGTGCGCCGCGTCGTTTCGACCGTGACGAGCGCCCCGCTCGCCCCGCGCGCACGAGCGACTTCTACGGCGACGCGGACAAGAAGCATCCCGCCTTCACCCCGCAGGACGACGTCGTGCTCGACCGCCTTCAGGCGCAGGCGACGCAGGCGACCGACGTCGAAGGCGTGAGCTTCGCGGACCTCGGGCTCGGCGCCGGCATCGTGCGTGCGCTCGACGGCATGGGTGCCGCGCATCCGTTCGCCATTCAGGCTGCGACCATTCCCGATGTGATCGCGGGTCGCGACGTGCTCGGCCGCGGCCGCACCGGCTCCGGCAAGACCATCGCGTTCGGTGCGCCGGTCGCCGAGGCGCTGCTGCGCTCGGGCTCGGCCGAGATCGCGTCCGGCAAGCGCAGCAAGCGCCAGCAGGGCCGTGCCCCGCGTGGGCTGATCCTCGCGCCGACCCGCGAGCTCGCGCTGCAGATCGACCGGACCGTGCAGCCCATCGCGCGCTCCGTCGGCCTCTTCACCACGCAGATCTACGGCGGTGTGCCGCAGCGCGCCCAGGTCGTCGCGCTCGAGCGCGGCGTCGACATCGTGATCGGAACGCCGGGCCGGATCCTCGATCTCATCGAGCAGGGGCGTCTCGACCTCTCCGAGGTGAGCATCACCGTGCTCGACGAGGCCGACCACATGTGCGACCTCGGCTTCCTCGAGCCCGTGCAGCGGATTCTGCGCCTCACGGCCCCCGGCGGGCAGAAGCTGCTGTTCTCGGCGACCCTGGACACGGGTGTCGCCGCGCTCGTCGACGAGTTCCTCGTCGACCCGGCGGTGCACGAAGTGGCGGGCGAGGACCAGGCATCCGGCACCATCGACCACCGCGTTCTCGTCATCGACCAGCACGAGAAGCTCGACGTCATTCGCGAGCTCACCGACCGCGACGGGAAGACGCTCGTCTTCACGCGCACGCGCAGCTACGCCGAGGATGTCGCGCAGAGCCTCGAAGACGCGGGCGTGCCCGCCGTCGCGCTGCACGGCGACCTCAACCAGGCGAAGCGCACGCGCAACCTCGAGAAGCTGTCGAACGGGCGCGTGAACGTGCTCGTGGCGACGGATGTCGCGGCCCGCGGCATCCACATCGACGACATCGATCTCGTGATCCAGGCGGACGCGCCCGACGAGTACAAGACCTATCTGCACCGCTCCGGCCGCACGGGCCGCGCCGGCAAGGTCGGCACCGTCGTGACGCTCACCTCGCGCGGCCGCACGCGCCGTATCGAGGGCCTGCTCGAGCGCGCGGAGATCACCGCGGACTGGTCGCAGGTGCACCCCGGCGACAGGCTGCTGACCGAGCTCACCGGCAACTAGCAGCACCCCCGTCGGCCCGCGGGGGCCGGATAGTGTGGCCGGTATGGCGTCGCTTGAACAGAAGATTCGTCTGCTTACCGGTGCGACGTCGTTCACGACGCACTCCGACGACGAGCTCGGCGTTGCATCGATCGCGCTCTCCGACGGCCCGATCGGGATCCGCGGCATCGCCGAGCCCGCGCCCGTCGCGGTCCAGCTGCCGAATCCGTCCGCCGTCGCCGCCGCGTGGGATCCGGGTCTTGCGGCGCGCCTCGGAACCCTGCTCGGCACCGAGGCGCGTCGGCTCGGCATCGACGTCGTGCTCGCACCCGTCGTGAACCTGCAGCGCACCCCCGTCGGCGGCCGCCACTTCGAGAGCTTCAGCGAAGACCCCGTGCTCACGACCGAGACGATGGTCGCGTTCGTGCGCGCCGTGCAGGCCGAGGGCGTCGCCGTGTGCGTCAAGCACTTCGTCGGCAACGAGTCGGAGACCGAGCGCACCGAGTACATCGCTCAGATCCCCGAGCAGGCGCTGCGCGAGGCGTACCTCGCGCCGTTCGAGGCGGCCGTGAAGCGCGCCCAGGTCTGGTCGATCATGGCCGCGTACAACCGGGTCGACGCCGGCGGCGAGCTCGCGCACGCGACCGAGCACGGATTCTTGTTGAACGGGGTCCTCAAGGGCGAGTGGGGCTTCGACGGAGTCGTCGTCTCCGACTGGCTGGCCACGCAGACGACCGCTCCCGCCGCCCTCGGCGGGCTCGATCTCGTCATGCCCGGGCCCGGCGGTCCGTGGGAGCAGCACCTTGTCGACGCCGTTCGCGACGGTTTCGTTCCCGAGGTCGTCATCGACGACAAAGTGGAGCGCCTGCGACGCCTTGCCGACCGCGTTGCGGGTGAGCCGGTCGAGCCGGTCGAGCTGATCGACCCGGCTGACGTGTCAGAGGATGCTGTCGAGCAACCTGTCGTGACCCGGGCACAGGCGGCGGCGGAACCGAACCCCGACGGCGTGCGCGCGCTGCTGCGTGAGGCCGTGGCACGGGCATCCGTCGTCTTGCGCAATGACGGCGATCTGCTGCCGCTCGACACGGCAGGCATCACCCGCATCGCGCTCATCGGCCCGAACGCCGTCGACCCGTTCGTGCAGGGCGGCGGCAGCGCGTTCGTCACGGCCGAGTACCTCGTGTCGCCCGAGCAGGGCCTGCGCGAGGCGTTCCCCGACGCCGAGCTGACGATGCACCGCGGGGCGTCAGCGCGACGCTTCGCGCGCCTCATCGACCCGGCGCGCGTCACGACTTCCGCCGGCGAGGCGGGCTACGAGCTCGCGCTCACCGACGCCGACGGCGCCGCGGTGGGCGACCCGGTGGTCGTCCCCGCGGAGGAGGGCTGGAACCGCGGCATCGCGGACGGGGCCACCGAGGCGTTCGTCACTGCGCGGATCCGGCTCGACGGCCCCGGTGAACACCGCGTCGAGGTGGGACTGTCGGGGCGGCATCGCGCGTGGTTCGACGGCGAGCTCGTGAGCGAATCGGATGCCTTCGCCGACCAGAACGTGATCCTCGACTCCTCGGCCAACCATCCGGAGGGCCCGAGCCGCACGTTCCTGGTCGACGCGTCGTCGCTCGCGGAGGGCACAGAACGCGTCGTCGAGATCCGGGTCGAGTGCCAGGTCGTCGACGCGGCCGCGTACGGCCGCTTCGTCAGGTTCGAGCTGCGGCACGAGGTCGCGGAGCCCGGCGACGACCCTGACACGCAACTCGACGAGGCGGTGGCCGCGGCGCGCGAGGCCGACGTCGCGATCGTCGTGATCGGCACGAACGAAGAGGTCGAGTCGGAGGGGTGGGACCGGCGCAGCCTCGCGCTGCCCGGCAGGCAGGACGAACTCGTCACCCGCGTCGCCGACGCGAACCCGAACACCGTCGTCGTGGTCAATGCGGGCGCGCCCGTCATTCTGCCCTGGCTCGACGACGTCGCCGCCGTGCTGTGGTGGTGGCTGCCCGGCCAGGAGGCAGGGCATGGTCTCGCCGACGCTCTCACGGGTGTGACGGAGCCGAGCGGCCGCCTGCCGTGGACGCTGCCCGCGACCGAGGCCGACGTGCCGGTTCCCAACGCGATCCCCGTCGATGGCGTCGTGGCCTACACGGAGGGCGTTCACATCGGGTACCGCGGCTGGCAGCGGCTCGGCCGAACCCCGGCGCGCGCATTCGGCTTCGGACTCGGGTACGGCGCGTGGCGCCTCGGCGAGCCGATCGCCGCCGAGGAGTGGACCGCGGACGACACACTGCCCGTGAGCATTGCGCTCGTCAACGAGTCGGAGCGCGACGCACGGGGCGTCGTGCAGTTCTACCTGTCCGGTCCCCTCGACCCGGACGGCGCCTGGGACAGGCCCGCGCGGTGGCTCGTCGCCTATGCCAGCGCGGAGGTGCGCGCCGGGCGGATCGCGGCGGTGAGCGTGCGGATTCCCCGCCGTGCGTTCGAGGTGTGGGACGTCTCGACCGGCGGCTGGACACTACCCGGCGGCGAGTACACGATTCGCGCGGCGCTCGACGCGCGTGATGCGGGGCAGACCGTCACGGTCACGCTGTAGGCGCAGCCGCCCGGGCCGGCCGCCCCGGCCTCAGGCGGCGGGAACCGCCGGCTTCGCCTGCGCCACCTGCTCGAGGCCGTCGATCGCGGCGGCGACCGCGTCCTGCTGCTCCTGCGGCAGACCCCCGAGGAACGCGGCGAGGCGCTCGGCGCGCTCGAAGCGCGCTCGGCGCATCACGTCGATGCCGGCGTCGGTGGGCGCGATGAAGAACGCGCGGCCGTCGGTCGGGTCGGGCCGCCGGGTGACGAGGCCGCGGGCCTCGAGGTCGGCGACGATCCGCGTCATGGTCGGCGCGGCGACGGCTTCCATGCGGGCGAGGTCGCCCGGACGGATCTCACCCACCCGAACCACACTGCCGAGCGCCGAGACCAGCCCGTGGCTGATGCCGTCGCGAGTCGGGCGGATGCGTCGATTGATCCGCCCGATCGCGACCGCGAGTCGGGTTGCGATGTCGTGGTCGTCGGGCATCGGCAGGGTGGTGGTAGTGGTCTGATCCGTCCGGGTCATGGTCGCCTAGCTTAGGAGGCTGCCTGCTCGACCGGGGTTTCAGTTTCGTGGGCGACGATCTCGGGCTCCACGACGTGCATGTCGTGGACGTAGTGCTTACCGCGGACGAGCGATGCGATCGCGGCGATCACCGACATCGCGGCGGCCGCGATGAACACGACGACCAGGCCGTCGTGGAAGGCGCCCGAGATGAGGTGCGGGAAGAACTCGTTGCCGGTCAGCGTCTTCTGCGCGGCAGCGGGGAGCGACGACAGCACGTTCGCACCGCCCTTGCCGAGGATCGTCTCCATCGGGTTGTAGCCGAGGAACGCGGCGAACACGCTCGACACCGGCGGGAGGTGCGAGATGCTCGTGGCGGCCGCAGCCGGAACGCTGTTGGCGGTCAGACCCGAGAACAGCGCCTTCGGCAGCGAGCCCGACAGACCGGCGATGAGCAGGGAGAAGAAGATGCCCATCGAGAGGCTCGTGCCGGAGTTCTGAACGGTGCCGGCCATGCCCGAGGCGGCGCCACGCATGTTGGCGGGCACCGAGTTCATGATGGCGGCGCGGTTCGGGGCCGCGAACATGCCGGAGCCGATGCCGTTGAAGAACGTCAGCAGCGCGAACTGCCAGTAGACGAAGTCGATCGGCAGCACGATGAGCAGCACGAACGTCGCTGCGACCACGAGCAGACCGGTGGTGGCGAACAGGCGCGGGCCGACGCGGTCGGAGATCGTTCCGGAGATGGGGCCGGAGATGAGGAATCCGATCGTGATGGGCAGCATCGCGAAGCCGGCCATCAGCGGGGTGTTCGCGAACGCGACACCGTGCAGCGGCAGCCAGATGCCCTGGAGCCAGATGATCAGCATGAACTGCATGCCGCCGCGGCCGATGGACGACAGCAGACCGGCGAGCATGGCCATCGCGAACGAGCGCACCCGGAACAGGCGCATCTCGAACATGGGCGAACGCTGGCGGAGTTCGACGAAGACGAAGATCACGAGGACGGCGGCGCCGCCGATCAGGCCGGTGAGGACCCAGGGGTTGCCCCAGCCCTCGTTCGACGAGCCGTAGGGCTGGATGCCGTAGGTGATGCCGGTGAGGAGCGACGCGAGGCCGATGGCGAAGAGGGCGTTGCCCCACCAGTCCATCTTGCCGGTCGAGCGGGTGCCGACCTCGTGCAGGGAGAGGTACGACCAGATGGTGCCGACGATCCCGACCGGGACGGAGACGAGGAAGACCCACTCGACGTCGAGCGAGCCGACGTGCCAGCTGAGGTTCGCGAGCAGACCGCCGACGAGCAGCCCGATGAAGGAACCGGCGATGGCGGCGACCTGGTTGATGCCGAGCGCCATGCCGCGGCGGTTGGCCGGGAACGCGTCGGTGATGATGGCGGTCGAGTTGCTGAAGAGCATGGCGCCGCCGATGCCCTGTACGAAGCGCCAGACGATCAGCCACATCGCGCCGTGCGAACCCTGCAGCGGGTTGAACGCCAGCGCGAGCGAGCCGATCGTGAAGACGACGAAGCCGAGGTTGTAGATGCGCACTCGGCCGAACATGTCGCCGAGCTTGCCGAAGGTCACGACCAGCACGGCGGTGACGAGCATGTAGCCCATCAGGATCCACAGCAGGTAGCTGACGTTGGCGGGCTGCAGCGGGTTGATGTTGATGCCCTTGAAGATCGCGGGCAGAGAGATGATGACGATCGATGAGTTGATGACCGCCATGAGGATGCCGAGCGTGGTGTTGCTCAAGGCGACCCACTTGTAACGCGGGTGATCTTTGCTGAACAGGGTGTTGGACACGAAGGCTCTCTGGACTAGACGATGTGCGCGGCGAAAGTAGTTGCGGTTTGCTAACTAACTATAGCTCGGCTATGCGCCGGATTATTCCGACGATTCGGTGAACAGCCGGAGCCCGGGCCGCTGTCGCGACTCCGGGCTCCGGTGGGCGCCACTCCTGTTCTTGCGCGGGTTCTACTCGGTCGGCGCCGCCTTCCGGCCCGAGCGGATCACGACGATGACCACCGCGACGATCGCGAGCAGCACGAGACCACCCGCCGTCGCGATGATGCCGATCACGAGCGGACTGGCGGTCGTGCCCTTGCTCACCGTCGCCGTGCCCTCGGCGGCCGGCGCGCTGATCGTCGTTCCGCACTTCTTCAGCGGGCCCGTCGCGCCCTGACCCGCGGCCGGCCCCTTGTAGTTGAACTCGATCGAGTTGCTCACCGGGTGCCCGTCGGCCGACACGATCTGCCAGGTGACGCGGTACGTGCCCGCGGCGCCCAGGGCCACGGGCACCGAGACGTCACGACCCTGCACGGTCGCGCAACCCGTCTCGTAGTGCTTGCTCGAGGCATCCGTCACCTGCACGAGCGCGCCATGCCCACCATCGTCGAGCACGATGTCGTCGAAGATGAGTGTCACCTGCGGCAGGCTCGTCGTCACCGTCGTACCGGCCGTCGGGGTGCTCGAGACGAGATAGTCGTGCGCGCTCGCCGCGGTGGCAGGCAGGACCGCGAGCGCGGCGGCGGCCAGCGCGGCGCCGAGCGCGGCGAGGATCTTCGTGCGGGGCATCAGGCGCCCCTTCGCCGCGACAGCGCGAGCAGGGCGACGATGAGGCCCGCCACACCGATCACGAGGCCCGCACCGCCGACGCTCAGCGCGGCGACGGTGAGCCCCGACGAGCTCGACGATGACGCCGAGGCGGGTGCCGGGGCTGCCGAGATGGACGTCGCGAGGGACGGGTCGCCCGCGGGCGGTGCGTTCTCGATATAGAGGGTCGGGGCCGGGTTCTGGGGCTCGGTGCCGCTGGCCGGCGTCGGCTCGTTCCACTTGACGACCGAGCCGTCCGAGTAGCGCTGCGTCGCCGGCAGCATCACCTGGCCGGTCTTCGGCACGATGCCGAGCGACAGCGTGAACACACCGAACTGGCCCGGTGCGATGCCGCTCCCGGTCGCGGTGAACGTGACGGCCGTCGGCGCCTCGGTCACCTTCGTGCCGTCGATCGTGACGGGCTTCGCGAGGGTCGAGGTGGTGACCTTCGCCGTCCAGCCGGGCACCGCCTCGTAGCTCACCGAGGTGAAGGGGGTGTCGGTCGGCAGCTGGATCGTGAGGCCGACGGTGCTCGCCGTGGCCGACTCGGTCGGCACGCGGAAGCTGATGTAGCTATAGCCGCCCGGCACGGCCGTGTCAGGCGAGATGCGCACGTGGGCGCTGGCCGCGAGCGGCACGGCGAGGGCGAGTGCGGTGCCGGTGGCGAGTGCCACGGCGGCGCGCAGGGGTATGCGTTTGTTCATGAGTCCTGTCTCAAAGGTCGGTGATATGCCGCGGCAGGCATATCACCGCCCGCCGGGCTCAGAAGCTGTAGCCGATCGCCTTAGGTGGCCCGCGTCGGCGGATGGCGCGTGACAGGATTCGCTGCAGCCCGAACGGCGAGGCGAACGCGGGAGCGGCGAGCCGCAGCGGCGGGAACGCCCGCACCTGAGCGAGGCGCAGGGCGCGGATGATGAAGCGGGAGGCGAGTTCGAGCATCCGCCGCAGCACGCGCTCACCGAAGCAGATCGCGCCGATCGTGAGCAGGCCGGCGATGGCGTGACCCGCCCACATCGCTGAGGCCGCATAGCTGACGGATGCCGCGCCGCCCGTTACGTCGATGCGCATGCCCGGCATGCCGGCCATGTCGCCGCCGCCGCTGAACCGCACGCTGCTCGGCTGGCCCAGACCGAAGAGGGCGTGGAACGCGAACTGGTTGAGCGCGACGATGACGACGGTGCGCCAGAGCCGCAGACGCCGGCCGGCGATCAGCACGCTCGCCGGGGACGCGAGGAGGAAGCTCGCCAGCATGGCGAGCGGCGTCGGCGCCACGCCACCGGCCGCGATGTGGAACCACGCGGCGACGAACACGGCGAGGGCCGCCGCGGCGATGCCGCGAAGAGCCCGCTGCTGCCGCTCAGTCACCAGGCAAGTGTACTGAGACCGGCGGCGGCACTTGGGGCGGAGTCGAAAAGGGGTCGAGCAACATGGATATAACCACTATGGTCGAAGGCAATGTCATCCAAAACGACTCAAAGGAGCCTCTTGTGAAGCGATCATCTCGTTCTCTGCTCGGCGCCGCGACGGCGCTCGCCATCGTTGTCGGCGGCGTCCTCGCCGCGGCGCCTGCCAACGCCGCTGCCCCGTCCAGTTGCACGTCGGGACGCGCGTGCTTGTGGGACAACGCGAATTACAAGACTGCGAACAGCACGGGAAATCTCCTGTGGTTCGTGCAATACGTCGATGACGCCAGGAGGTACACGTACTCCAACACCAAGATCAGCGCCCACGACAGTGCGAACTCGGCCTTCAACAACGGCAGGACCGACGCAGCGTACTTCTGGGAGCATGAGCAGTACCGCGGATTGTGGTTCAAGCTGGCGAGGGGCCAGGGCGACAGCGACTTCGGGAACGGCGTACCGGGTCGCGCGGACGGCTACTTCAATAACCGCGTGGACTCGGCGGCCTTTGAAAGCATCCACAGGCCGTGAAAAAGGTGCACTCGCGGTGGCGGCGTATGTTCTATGCGCCCGTCTGTGCGCTGGTATTCGGGGTGCTGCTGACCAGCTGCGCGGGTGAGGCGTCACCCCGGCTCAAGCTTCCGGCGAAGAACGTCGATCAGTGGACGATGCCGCTCAATCAATACCGCCAGTCGCTTTACGAGGATTTCGCGGAGGGCTACGCAGACAAGCTCGCCGCGAAGGCGTGTGTCGAAGAACACGGCATCGCGTGGCCAGTGCCGTACGACGACCTGTCGTTGCGGAGCCCCACTCTCAACGCAGTGGGGCAGCGCATCTTCAACCGCGAGATCGCGTCGACGTGGGGCTATCAGGTGGCCCCGATCATGCGGCCCAACCGCGGCGAGTGGCGGGCATTCGACGACGCTGTCGCGGCGATCGACGACGCGCAGTTCGAGGCGGTTGTTCGCCCGTGTCAGCGCAAGGTCGAAGAGGAGCAACTGCCGCTGTCTCAGGACGATACGAACTATGTGAACGCTCTTGCGATGGATGCCGACATCCGGTCGCGGGAGTCGGGCGACGTGAAGAAAGCAGATCGTCGGTGGCGTGAGTGCATGGCGCCGTTGGGAGTGTCGGACTTGGCGGACACTCCGGAGCGGATGCCGACGGAGTCGCAGCAGAGGGCGTGGGGCACCTTCCGGGAGAAAGACGGCGGTGCCGTGATGGACAAGCCGAGCGATGCGCAGCTCAAGGCTGCGGTCTTCGACTACGACTGTCAGGTGACATCGGGCTGGCTGAAGGCCCGGTATGACACGACGTGGGACGCGGAGGTCGAGATCCTGGCGAAGAACTCGGACGAGATCATCCGCCGCAAGGCCAAGGCGGATGCAATCGCGAAGAAGGTCGCGAAGATCATCGCCGAGAACGCCCCGAGCGCCCCGTGAGAAGGCGTAGCACGCTTGTGCTGACCGTGGTCGCGATAGCCGTCATCGCAATCGTGTTCGGGGGCGGCTGGGTCGTCGCGACGCGATTCCAATCGCCCGCGCAACGTGCGGCTGCAGCCGCACCGCCCGCGGCACCCGTGCTGACGAGCGAAGTGAAGCGCGGGGACCTGGCACAGACCGTCAACGCACAAGCGTCCGTCCGACCTGCGTCGACGGCGGGCGTGCCCCTCACCCCACCTGATGGTCTCGCCGTCGTCACCGGAACCCCGACGACGACCGGGGCGACGGTGACCGCGGCCCAGGTCGTGCTGGAGATCAACGGTCGGCCCGTGATCGCGCTGCCTGGCTCCTTCCGCTTCTACCGCGACCTCCGCGTCGGCGACAGCGGCCCCGACGTGCGCCAGCTTCAGGCCGCGCTGAGGGACGCCGGCTTCTCGGTCGCGATCGACGGCCGGTTCGGGCCGGGCACCGAGCAGGCGGTGCGCGCCCTGTACCAGCGCACCGGGTATCCGGTTCCGACGGCGGAGTCGCCCGTGGTCGAAGGCTCCGCACCAGACGCCTCTTCCGCCGAGGCCGCAGCGTCGAACTCTGCTGCCGACGCGGCCTCCGCTCTGCCCGGGACCTTCGTGCCGCAGGCCTCCGCCAACCCGAAGACCACCGCGATGGTGACCGCCGCCGAGCTGGTCGTGGCGCCAGCGCTGCCGGCGCGACTGGAATCGGCCCCCCGGGTCGGCGAGGTGATCGACGGTGACGCGAACATCGGCTTCGCGGGCGGCGACCTGATCGCCCGTGCCGATGTGGCCGAGAGCGTCATCGGGTCGATCACGACGAAGACCATCGCGTCGCTCACGCCGCCCGGCGGAACGCCGATTCCGGCCCGCGTGACACGCGTCACACCGCCCGCGCAACCCGGCGACAACGGAAGCGTGACGCTCGCGCCGGAGGCCGGTCTGCTCGACGAGAGCCTGGCCGGAAAATCCGTGCTCACGACCTTCACCGTCGCCGCGATAGCGAGCGACGCCCTCATCGTGCCGGCCTCTGCCGTGCAGAGCCACGGCGACGCACGGTTCGTGCTCAAGCGTGAGCCGAACGGAGACCTCACGGAGGTCCCCGTCACCGAAATCGGCTCGCTCGCCGGGCGAAGCGCTGTGCACCCCGACAGCCGCGGCACGCTCAGCGAGGGCGACGCCGTGCGCACCGGCTGACGATGACGCACATCCGCCTCGAGCGCATCGGCCGCGAGTTCCCCGGCACCCCGCCGCTGCGCGCCCTCGATGAGGTGTCGCTCGAGGTGCTGCAGGGCGAGTGGGTCTCCGTCGTCGGGCCATCCGGCGGCGGCAAGTCGACGCTGCTCAACATCGTCGCGCTGCTCGACGCTCCGACCGCCGGCACCTATCTGCTCGACGGCGTGGATGTCGCCGGGGTGAGCGAGCGCACCCGATCACGGCTTCGCAGCGAGCGGTTCGGCTTCGTGTTCCAGAGCTTCCACCTGCTCGACCGACGCCCCGTCATCGACAGCGTCGAGCTCGGGCTCCTCTACCGCGGACTGCCCGCCGCGGAGCGTGCGGAGCGGGCCCGGGCGGCGCTCGACGCCGTGGGGCTCGCCGACTTCGCCGACCGGCAGGCGAAGGTGCTGTCGGGCGGCCAGCGACAGCGCGTCGCCGTTGCGCGCGCCCTCGCATCAGCGTCGCCCATCGTCGTCGCCGACGAACCGACCGGCAACCTCGACAGCGCGAGCGGCGAACAGGTGCTCAACGCGCTCGACGCACTGCATCGTGCCGGCAGCACGATCATCCTCGTCACGCACTCGCCCGAGGTCGCGGCCCGAGCACCGCGCAGCATCCGGATCGCCGACGGGCGCGTCAGCAATCCTGACTCGGTCGCCACCGCGGCACCGGCGGCAGAGCAGCCGGATGAAGACGTGCGAGTCCCTTCCGCGGCGGCACCCGGACGCCCGGCGACGCTACGTCTGCGCGATCTGTTCAGCGACGCGTTCGCGTCCCTCGGATCCCGGATGCGCCGCACTGTCGCCCTCGTGTCAGCCGTCGCGATCGGCATCGGGCTGACCGTCGCGACCGTCGGCTTCTCACAATCCGCACAGTCTCAGGTGTCGCAGAACTTCGATGCGCACCTCAACCGCTACGTGACGGTCTCGTGGCCCTCCGGCGTCGATCTGACCGCGGCCGCGGCCGATACCGAAATCGCGTCACGCGTCGCCGGAATCGACGGTGTCGAGAGGGCCGGAATGCTGGTGGACCACGGCGCTCACGTTATACGGGTCTCGCCGACGAGGCCGGCGTTCAGTGCCCCGATGCTCACCGCGACGGCCGGCGTACCGCAAGCTGCCGAACTCACGGTGCGCTGGGCGCCCGGCATCCGTCATCGCATTCAACCCGGCCAGGCGCTCGTAGGCCGGTCGCTCGCCGACCAACTCCAGCTCGGCACGGTCGACAGCTCGCCGACGATCTTGATCGACGGGCGCGCCGTGGCGGTCGTCGGCGTGATCGCCGAATCCCCCCGAGTTCCAGCCCTCAGCGGGCAGGTGCTGCTGAGCCCCGGCGATGGCGAATACCTCGGTGAGCCGAGCGGCGCGAAGCTGTTGGCGCTGGTGCGGCCGGGCGCCGCGCAGGTCGTCGCGCGAGCGGCGCCCCTCGCCGCCGACCCCTTCGAGCCCGGGCGACTCGACGTCGAGGCGCCGCCGGATCCGCAGCAGCTTCGCACCGAGGTCGAGGGCAGCGTGCGCCTGGCGCTCGGAATCGTGTCGGCGGTCTCGCTGGCGGCGGCGGTGGTGAGCCTCGGCAACGCGATGAGCTCGGCGATCGCCGAGCGGCGCCCTGAGATCGGACTGCGGCGCGCACTCGGGGCGATGCCGCGGCACATCGCCGGGCTCGTGGTCGTCGAGTCGGCGATCATCGGACTCATCGGCGGCATCGGCGGGCTCGTGCTGAGCATCGCCGGGATTCTCGGCGTGACGATCGCGAACCGGTGGGTTCCGGTGCTCGACGTTCGGCTGATTCCGCTCGCGCTGATCGGTGGCGTACTGATCGGTGGGATCGGATGCGTCGCGGCGGCGGTGCGGGCGATCAGAGTGCAGCCGAGCGACGCCCTGCGAGGATGACGCGCCCGACCGCGGTGTCAGGGGCTCCCGTTACTGTGGGCGGCATGGTCGAAACGCCCCTGGAAGTCCTGCACCGCGTCTTCGGGTACAGCGACTTCCGCGGCGAACAGTCCGCGATCATCGATCAGCTCGTCGCCGGCGGCGACGCCGTCGTGCTGATGCCGACAGGTGGGGGCAAGAGCCTCACCTACCAGATCCCGTCGCTCATTCGCGAGGGGACCGGCGTGGTCATCTCGCCGCTGATCGCGCTGATGCAGGACCAGGTCGACGCGCTGAAGGCGGTCGGCGTGCGCGCGGCGTTCCTCAATTCGACGCAGTCGTCGGGCGAGCGGCACGAGGTCGAGCGCGACTTTGCCGCGGGCGAGCTCGATCTGCTCTATCTCGCGCCGGAAGGTCTGACGACGCCGCGAGTGCAAGAGCTCCTGCAGCGGGCGAAGATCGCGCTGTTCGCCGTCGACGAGGCGCACTGCGTGAGTCAGTGGGGCCACGACTTCCGGCCCGACTATCTGTGGCTGTCGAACCTCGCCGAGCTCTGGCCGGGGGTTCCCCGCATCGCCCTGACCGCGACCGCGACCGAAGCCACGCACCGTGAGCTGACCGAGCGGCTCGCCCTGGGGAACGCCAAGCATTTCGTGGCGAGCTTCGATCGCCCGAACATCCAGTACCGCATCGTTCCGAAGAACGAGGTGCGCCAGCAGCTGCTCAGCTTCATCACCGAGCAGCAGGCCGCCTCCGTCGACGCTGCGGGCGTCCCGGTGCCCGCCGCCGGAATCGTCTACGCCCTGAGTCGCGCCACGGTCGAGAAGACGGCCGAGTTCCTGCGCTCGAAGGGTGTTCCGGCGTTGCCCTATCACGCCGGGCTCGACGCATCCGTTCGCGCGCAGACGCAGTCGCGGTTTCTCCGCGAAGAGGGCATCGTGATCGTCGCGACCATCGCGTTCGGCATGGGCATCGACAAACCCGACGTGCGATTCGTCGCGCATGTCGACCTGCCGAAATCCGTCGAGGGGTACTACCAGGAGACGGGGCGCGCAGGCCGCGACGGGCTGCCGTCAGTCGCGTGGCTGGCGTACGGGCTGGCCGATGTCGTGCAGCAGCGTCAGCTGATCGACAAGTCGCCCGGCGATCGGGCGTTCAAGCAGCGCATGGGCCAGCACCTCGACGCGATGCTCGCGCTCTGCGAGACCGTGCACTGCCGTCGCGTGAACCTGCTGTCGTATTTCGGTCAGAGCTATCACTCGCATGACGCGGCCTCGCAGGACAACCTGACGTGCGGAAACTGCGACACGTGCCTTGCGCCGCCTGAGACGTTCGACGGCACGGTCGCCGCGCAGAAGCTGCTGTCGACCGTCGTCAGGCTCAAGCGCGAACGGAACCAGCAGTTCGGGGCAGGCCACCTGATCGACATCCTGATGGGAAAGCGCACGCCGCGCGTCGAGCAGTACGGCCACGACGGGCTCGCCACCTGGTCGATCGGGCAGGACTTGAACCAGGCCCAGTGGCGCGGCGTGGTGCGGCAGTTGCTCGCGACCGGACTGCTCGCCGTGAGCGCCGACGGGTACGGCACGGTCGTGCTGACGGATTCGTCGACCGCCGTGCTGCGAGGCGAACGGCGCGTCGAGCTCCGGCACGACGTCGTCGCGTCCGCCGGTCGCGCGGCGACGAGGGCCGCGCGTGTGAGCGTCGCCGACTCTGAACTGCCCGAAGAGGCGCGTGCGCTTTTCGAGGCGCTGCGCGCCTGGCGTGCTGCGACCGCACGCGAGCAGTCGGTGCCCGCGTACATCGTGTTCGGCGACGCGACGTTGCGCGCGATCGCAGCGGCCCGGCCGGCTCAGCGCGGCGACCTCGAGGGAATCACCGGCATCGGGGTGAAGAAGCTCGAGCAGTACGGCGACGCTCTGCTCGAGGTCGTTGCGCGCGGCGCGGAAGACGTCGCGTAGGGAGCGTCGCGGCGTCGGTTACGCCGCCGCCGTCTCGCGGGGCGCAGCGACGGCTGTCCTGCCGCCCGGACTGAACCTCTTTTTGAGCCGCAGGAACGGCAGCTCGATGAAACGGTACGAGAGCGCCGCGATGCCGATCGCTGCGACGTACGCCGCGATGCTGAACACGATGCGCCCGACGGGGAGGTGCGAGAACACCATCAGCTGCAGGATCAGCAGCACGGGCACGTGGTAGAGGTAGATGCCGTACGACCGCCGCCCGAGCCAGACGAAGGGCCGCAGCGAGAGAAGCGCGCTGACCGGTGAGCGATTCGCCGTCGTCACGTGCCAGACGAGTGCCGCGGAGAAAATGCCGATCGCGGGGGCCTCCCACGCGAAGTTCGGGTAGCGGCCGAAGTGGTTGGCGGCGAGCACCAGAGCGACGATCGCGAGGCTGAGGCCGGCGCCAGCCCAGGCCCGCTCCAGAAGAGGGATGCGTGCGCCGCGGTGCAGCATGACGGCCATGACGCACCCGAGCAGGAGGGTCGAGAAGCGCGAGGACGGCAGGTAGTAGGCGGTGTCGCTGATTCCGTCCGGCGACGCGAGGTAAGACAGCGCGATGAGGCTCGCGAGACTGACACCGCCGGCGACGGCGGTCCAGCCGAGGACATTGCGCCGATGCCGTAGCAGCAGGATGAGCACGGGGGGCCAGAGCAGGTAGAAGTGCTCTTCGACCGCAAGGCTCCAGGTCGCCCCGAGGTCGCCCAGCGTGCCCAGGTGGCCGAACCCGGCGGCGAAATCGGAGAGGTAGAGGCCGGAGATTGCGGCGGCCTCGCCGTAGTGTTCGAGGCTGCCCGACTCGGCGAGCACGTGGAAGAAGGGCACGCCGAGAAGGATCACCGCGATCAGAGCAGGGTAGAGCCGCAGCACGCGCCGCGAGTAGAACCGACCGAGCGAGATGGATCCGAAGCGGTCCTGCTCGGTCAGCAGCAGCGAGGTGATGAGGTAGCCGGACAGGACGAAGAAGACGTCGACGCCCATCCACCCGCCAGCGGCATAGGGGAGCGCCAGGTGGGAGGCGACGACGGCGAGGACAGCGAGTGCCCGCATGCCGTCGAGCTCGGGGCGGTAGCGCATGTGCACACTATCCGACAGAACTGAGTAAATGTCACTACTCCCCGTTTTGGGGTGCCGCTTGCTTGCCCCAGCTGAACTGAGTGACCCTCATTAGGGGCTGTCGGCGAGCGCCCCGCGCGTCCTAACCTCGCTCCTATGACCCCCTCCGTGCCGCCACAGCCGGCCGACGTCGACGTCTCTGTGATCGTCTGTACCAGGAATCGCGCGATGAGCCTCACCGACTCGATCGTCGGGGTGCTGTCCGCCCTCGACGCGCTCCGCGACGAGCGCCTCACCGGCGAACTGGTGCTCGTGGACAACGCCTCGGATGACGCGACGGCCGAGGTGGTCGGGCGCTTCGCTCGCGCAGATGCGCGAGTCCGATACGTGCTGGCGCCCGAGCCCGGTCTCGGCCGCGCGCGCAACGTCGGAGTGAGAGCTGCCCGCGGAGCGGTGCTGCTGTTCACCGACGATGACATCGTGGTGCCGCGCCGCTGGGCGGTGAAGATGTCGGAGCCGCTGCTGAGCGACGGTGCCGATGTCGTCTTCGGCGGCGTCGCGATGGCGGCCGAGCTCGAGCGGCCGTGGATGACCGACAAACTACGCACCCTCTACTACGCGCATACGCCCGAGCCTCGCGACATCCGGCCGGAGCCGATCGGCGCGAGCATGGGCGCGCGGCGCGAGGTTCCCGAACGCCTGCCGTTCGATGATGCTCTCGGCGCGCAGCCGTACCCCGGGGCGGAAGACGTGCTGTTCCGCTATCAGAGCATGGAGGCGGGCTATCGCGTCAGGGGGGTGCGCCACGTCATCGTCGAGCACCACTTCGACGCAGCCCGGCTCGAGCCGGCGCGGCTGCGCGGCATCGCCGAGGGCTACGGCCGCTGCGACGCGTACCTGCAGCATCATCACTGGCCGAATGCGGAGATCAAGCTGCAGCCGGCCAGGCTCGTACTGCACTGGCTTCGTCTGAAGTGGATCGAAGCGAGGCGCCCCGAGCCGCATAGCGAGCAGCTGATGGACGCGATCCGCAAGGTGGCGTTCCACCGCGAGATCCGGGCACTGCGCAAGGCGCCTCTGCGTTATCAGGCGCGGATGGTGCAGGCCTCGGCAGACGCGGCCTCTGTCACGAGGCCGCGCCCGGCGGTGGCTCAGCGGGTGAAGTAGAAGCCCTCGGCCAGGTCTTCGAGCAGGCCCGGGTGCGTCGGCTTCCAGTCGAGCACCTCCTGGGTCTTCGCGCTCGATGTGGCGTTGTCGACGGCCGCGAATCCGCCGATGAACCCCATCGAGGCGGATGCCTCTTCCTGCGTGAGGCTCTTCGTGGGCACGCCGGCCCCGCGGCCGATCGCCTCGGCGATCTCGCGGAACGGGATGCCCTCGTCGCCGACGGCGTGCAACGGCATTCCGCCCGGCGCCTTCTCGAGGCCGCGCACGATGAGGTGGGCGGCGTCCAGGTTGTGGACGGCGGGCCAGCGGTTGTCCCCATCGCCGACGTAGCCCGCGTACCCGTTCGCGCGGGCAACGTCGATCAGCACGGGAATGAAGCCGTGCAGGTCGGTCGGGCCGTGCACAGTCGGAGAGAAGCGCAGAGGTGCGCTGCGGATGCCGCGCTCAGTGAGATCGAGCACGTAGTTCTCGATCCCCGTGCGCGGATTCGGGGTGAGAGACGGGTCGCCGCGCATGTCTTCTGTTCCGATGCCCTCGTGGGGGCTGTAGGCGAGCATCATGGTGCCGGATGCCGGCAGGAACGGCTTCCCGCTGCCGTCCAGGGCGTCGGCGATGGCCTCGATGACGGCGCGCTCGGCGGCGACCGATTCGGCGAAGTTCGCGAAGTCGTGGATGAACGCCAGGTGCACTACCCCGTCGGCGGCTGCCGCGGCCTCAGCGATGCGCTCGGGGTCGGCGAGCGACGCGCGCACCGGCGTGCCGCCGAGCGCGGCGACCCGCTCTGCCGAGGCATCCGACCTCGCGAGGCCGAACACCTCGTGACCGTTCTCTACCAGTTCGGCGGTGACGAGCGACCCGATGTGTCCGCTCGCCCCGGTGACGAATACGCGCATGAAATCCTCCGATGTCAGGAACTGTCATCACTGTACACGCCATGTCAGATTCTGTCATCATCTAGAATCGACGGCATGGGACGCTGGGAGCCGGGTGCGCGCAACCGTCTCGCCATCGCGGCGCTCGAGCTGTTCATCGAGCGCGGCTACGAGGCGACGACGGTGGCGGACATCGCCGCGCGCGCGGGCCTCACCGAGCGCACCTTCTATCGACAGTTCGCCGACAAGCGCGAGGTGCTGTTCGGCGACCCGGAAAGCTATCGCGCCACCTTCACCGACGCCATCACCGCCGCCCCGCCGGAGGCGACGCCCATGCAAGCACTCGCCGCGGCGCTGACCGCCGCCGGCGGTTACTTCGTCGGGCGGCACCCGTACGCACGACAGCGCAATACGGTGATCGCCGCCAACCCCGCGCTGCAGGAGCGCGAGCTCGTCAAACGACTGCATCTGACCGAGGCGGTCGCCGACGCGCTGCGGTCCCGCGGCGCGCACGACGCGACGGCTCAGCTCACCGCAGAGCTCGGCACCGTGGCCTTCCACCAGGCGTTCGCCCGGTGGGTGGCGCGGGACGAGGATTCGGATCTGGGCGCGCTAGCGCTCGCGGTGCTCGATGAACTGCGCGCCGCCGCCGCGGCTTGAACGTTCCCCACAACCATCGGCGGCCACGGCCCCCGAGATTGTTGTAGACCGGCCACCGATCCCATGCGGGCGCTGCGACGCCGGACGTAGCGTCGAAGCAACTTCTCGATGCGCGCCGCTGTGCGCGTCGACGTCTGCAAGTGCTGGAAGTAGGTACGTCAATGGTCGACACAGCCCCCCGAACCGAAGAGCGGATTCTCCCGCGCGACACCCCGGTTCAGGCATCCGCCTCAGCGCAGGACGCCGCGAAGCTCGACGTCGCGCTCGTCGAGCGGATGCTGCGGGGCAGCTACCCCGAGGTGCGGCTCCAGGCTCGTGAGGTCGCCAAGGACCCCCAGTTCCACAAGGTCGACGGCCTGAGCCTCGACGAACAGCGGGAGCGCACGCTCGCTCAGATGAGGGTGCAGGCCGAGCAGGGCTTCCAATTGCGCGCCTTCCCGAAGCGCCTCGGCGGCTTCGAGGAGGCCGGGAGCAACCTCGCCGCCTTCGAGGAGCTCGTCACGGCCGACCCGAGCCTGCAGATCAAGGGGGGCGTGCAGTGGGGTCTGTTCGCCGCCGCGGTGCTGCATCTCGGCACGGCCTCGCACCACGACCGATTCCTGCCGGACGCGATCAGCCTCAAGGTCCCCGGCGCATTCGCCATGACCGAGACCGGGCACGGCTCTGACGTCGCAGCGATCGGCACGACCGCGAACTACGACCCGGCGGCGGAGGAGTTCGTGATCGACACGCCGTTCCGAGCTGCCTGGAAGGACTACCTCGGCAACGCGGCGAAGCACGCGACCGCTGCGACGGTCTTCGCCCAGCTCATCACGAACGGCGTGAACCACGGAGTGCACTGCTTCTACGTGCCGATTCGCGACCCTGAGACCGGCGAGTTCCTGCCCGGCATCGGCGGCGAGGACGACGGCCACAAGGGTGGCCTCAATGGGGTCGACAACGGCCGGCTGCACTTCGACCACGTGCGAATTCCCCGCGAGAACCTGCTCAACCGCTATGGCGACGTGGCCGCAGACGGCACGTACACGAGTCCGATCGGCAGCCCGGGGCGCCGTTTCTTCACCATGCTCGGCACGCTCGTGCAGGGGCGCGTGTCGCTCGACGGCGCGAGCACCATCGCGAGTGCTCTTGGCCTGTTCATCGCCCTGACGTACGCGAGCGAGCGCCGTCAGTTCGCCACGGCGACGCCGGGCCAGGAGCACGTGCTGCTCGACTATCAGCGCCACCAGCGCCGGCTGCTGCCGCTCCTGGCACAGACCTATGCGCAGTACTTCTCTCACGACCGCGTTCTCAACGCATTCGACGACGTGTTCTCGGGTCGGGCCGACACCGACGAGAACCGGCAGAACCTCGAGACGCTCGCCGCGGCGCTCAAGCCGCTGTCCACCTGGCACGCGCTCGACACGCTTCAGGAGGCGCGCGAGGCATGCGGCGGCAGCGGATTCCTCGCCGAGAACCGCCTCGTCGGCCTGCGCGCCGACCTCGACATCTACGTGACCTTCGAGGGCGACAACAACGTGCTGCTGCAGCTTGTCGGCAAGCGTCTGCTGACCGACTACGCGAAGCAGTTCAAGGGTGCGACGACGACCGACCTCGCGCGGTTCGCGGCGGCTCAGGTCGCAGGGCGTGCGTACAACGAGGGCGGCATCCGCCGCGTCGGGCAGAATCTGCGTGACCTCGCCGGCGTCGGCTCGTCGATCGACGCGCTCAAGGACCACGAGACGCAGCGCGCTCTGTTGCAGGATCGCGTCGACACGATCGTCGCCGGGATCGGCGCCGAGCTGAACAAGGTGCGGCGCGCGACGGCCGCCGAGCAGGAGGCCGCGTTCAACGACCACCAGGACGAGCTGATTGACGCCGCGAAGGCGTGGGGCGAGCTGCAGCAGTGGCAGGCGTTCACCGACGCGCTCGACACCGTGACGGATGCCGGCACGAAGGAGGTCCTCGGCTGGCTCCACTCGCTCTTCACGTTCTCGCTCTTCGAGAAGCACCTGTCGTGGTACCTGATCCATGGCCGGATCTCGGCACGCCGCGGGCACGCCGTCACGTCGTACAGCTACCGGCTGCTGGAGCGCCTGCGCCCGCACACACTGGACCTGGTGGCGGCGTTCGGGTTCGCGCCGGAGCACGTGCGCGCCCCGATCGCGTCGGGTGCGGAAGGCATCCGTCAGGCCGAGGCGATAGCGCACTATGCGGCGTTGCGCGCCTCGGGCGAGGCGCCGATCGACGAGAAGTCGCTCAAGAAGCGCGCGTAGCGCGCCTCGTCACGGCTCGAGCCGCATGGTGCCGTCGGTGAGGCGGTAACTCTCACCGGTTGCCGGGCACTGCCACAGGTCGCCGTCGACATTGATGAGCGGCGTGCGGGTGCGGCCCACCCAGCCGATCTGACGGGCCGGATTTCCGGCCACCACCGCGTGATCGGGAACGTCTGTGGTGACGAACGCATCCGGTTCGATGATGGCCCAGCGGCCGATGACGAGCGGAGCCGCACAGACGGCTCCGGCGCCGATCACGGCGCCGGAACGCACGACGATGCCGTGCAGGATGTCGAGGTCCACGCCGCCCCCGTGCGGGGACGGCGCGCCGCCGAGGGCGAGTGCGGCGCGGTTGGCGAGCACGACGGATGGGCCGATCTGCACGCTGTCTTCGATCAGGGCCGGCTCGTGCAGCTGCGCATCGTGATCGATGACGCAGCCCTTGCCGACGAGCACCGCTCGGCCGACGTAGCTGCGCGCTCCGATGATCGTGCCCGTGCCGATGTGCGCGTGCGCGCCGATGACGGCATCTGCGCGGATCTCGCAGCCGTCGCCGAGGGTCGCACCTGAGGCGATTCGGGCCGAGTCGTGCGCTCTCGGCGGCACGGAGTGGGTGGCGTGCTGGGCCGCCATCAGTACGCGCCTTCGGCGTGCAGCACTACCTTGGCTGTCCGCCACAGGATCACGAGATCGCCGGCCAGCGACCAGTTCTCCACGTAGTAGAGATCGAGGCGGACGCTCTCGGCCCAATCGAGGTCGCTGCGGCCGTTCACCTGCCACATCCCGGTGATGCCCGGCTTGATGAACAGGCGGCGATGGACGTGCTGCTCGTACTTCTCGACCTCGCTCGGTAGTGGCGGCCGTGGCCCGACGAGGCTCATCTGGCCCGTCACGACGTTCCAGAGCTGGGGCAGCTCGTCGATCGAGTGAGCCCGCAGGAAATGTCCGACGCGCGTGATGCGGGGGTCGTCCTTGAGCTTGAACAGCACGCCGTTCCCGCTGTCCTGCGCGGCGGCGAGGCTCGCGAGGCGCGCCTCGGCGTCGGGCACCATCGAGCGGAACTTGACGATGTGGAAGCGACTGCCGTCGCGGCCGACGCGCACCTGGCGGAAGAACACCGGTCCGCCGTCGTCGAGCTTGATCGCCAGCGCCGCGGCTCCGAGGACGGGGGACAGCACGATCAGCGCGAGCCCGGCGAGGGTGATGTCGATCAGTCGCTTGAGGGCGTGCTTCCCCCCGTCGAAGCGGGGGATCGCGACGTTGATGAGGGGCAGGCCCGGCACCGGCATGAACCGCATCCGGGGTCCGGCGACGTCGACGAGGCGTGACGCCAGGACCAGGTCGGCCCCGCAGCGCTCGAGGCTCCAGCTGAGGTTGCGCACGAATTCGGGGTCGCCCGGGGGAAGCGTCGCCACGATCACGGCATCCGCCTCGGTGATGGTCGCAGCGCGGGCGACTCCGTCATAGCCGCAGAGGACGGGGACGCGCTTGTCGCCGATGCTCTCTTCGGCGTCGCCGGGGTTGTCGAGAGCGGCGCCGACCACGTTATAGGCGGGGCCGCCCATGCTGTGCATCTGGCCCAGCACGTAGTTCACGTCGGCGCGTGCGCCAACGACGATCGCGCGGCGCAGGTAGCGGGTCTCGGTGCGCGTCGAGACGAGCCAGCGGCGCCAGCCCCAGCGCGTGAGGAAGAGGCCGGCGACGCCGATGGGGAAGGCGACGAGATATTCGCGCCCGAGTTCGTTGCCGAGGATGATGTCCGTGATCCCGACGAAGCCGAAGGTCACGACGCTGCCCGAGAGCAGGTGGCGGTACTCGGCCGTGCCGATTCCGAAGAGCCGGTGATCGCGGCATCCGATCAGTCCGAGCACGAGGTACCATGCCACGCCGACTGCCGCGCAGGCCGGTCCGGCGGACAGCGATGCCGCGCCGGACCATCCGCCGTCGATGACGAGGCGGATGAAGAGAGTGGTTCCCATCGCGAGGGCGATGACCCCCGCATCGGTGATGCGGAGGCGGGTGAGGTAGTGCCGGGACAGGCGTGCCTCGGGGGAACGCCTGATCTCGACACGAGGGGGGTTGGGGAGAACCCCCGCGATGGGAAGCAGTGAAGGCTGCGCGTTAGTGGTCATGATTCCCGCTAAACTTGGGTGAGAATTGCTCGCCTTTGGACGATAACCTCAGATGAGAGATCCTCACTTACCCCAGTGTGAGGGGGTGGATCTCGGGGTCACCCCAATGCGAGGGGGATTGCCCCAAAAGATGAGTTTCAGTCACTAAAAAACGAGCAATCTTCAATAACTCGCGATACTCTCCCGGCACGACGCAGGGAAAGGTCGCCCGATGGAAATCGCACTCGCCCATGACTATCTGACGCAACGCGGGGGCGCTGAGCGCGTCGCGCTCGCGATGTCCGACGCGTTCCCCGGCGCGCCGATCTACACGACCCTCTACGAGCCGACCAGCACGTTCCCGGGATTCGCGGGCCGCGACGTGCGACCGTCCGCGCTCAACCGCCACGCGAGCCTGCGGCGGTCGCACCGCCTTGCGCTGCCGTTCCTCGCCGCCGATGTCGACCAGATCCGCATCGACGCGGACGTCGTGATCGCAAGCTCGAGCGGCTGGGCGCACGGCATGCGCACCGACGGCCGGAAGATCGTCTACTGCCACGCCCCCGCACGCTGGCTCTACCAGACGGGCCGCTACGCAGGCGGCACCGGGCTTCGAGGCGCCGGCGTTCGCGCCGCGGTGTCCGTGCTGGGCACCCGCCTGCGCGAGTGGGATCGCCGCGCTGCGAACTCCGCCGATCGCTACCTCGTCAACTCGACCGCCGTCCGCACGGCAGTGCGCGAGGCATATGGCATCGAGGCGGAGGTCGTGCCGCCGCCGCCCGCGCTCCTGCCCGGCGGGGTCGAGGAGGCCGTCGCAGGGGTGGCGCCCGGCTACCTGCTCGTCGTCGCCCGGCTGCTGCCCTACAAGAACGTCGACAAGGCCATTCGCGCCGTCCTGGCGCGCGGAGACGTGCGCCTCGTGATCGTCGGTCACGGCCCCGACCGCGCGCGGCTCGAGGGCATTGCGCGCGGCTCATCGCTCGTGACCTTCGCGGGCAGCGTCAGCGACGCGCAGCTGCGCTGGCTGTACCGCAACGCGCTCGCGCTGATTGCCGCGGCGTACGAGGACTACGGACTCGCCCCGCTCGAAGCAGCGGCATTCGGCCGCCCGTGCCTCGCGCTGCATGACGGCGGATTCCTCGACACGGTCCGCGCCGGCGAGACCGGCGTGTTCTTCGAGGAACCGGCCGCCTCCGACATCGCCGCCGCCGTCGATGAGCTGCAGCGCACCGCGTGGGACGCGGCGACCATCGTCGAGCATGCGAACTCGTTCTCGGCCGCCCGGTTCGCGGCCCGGCTCGCCGAAGCCGCCGGGGTGGGGCAGCTGGCGGTGTGAGTCGCTCCGCGATCCGCACCGTCGTCTTCGCTGTCGGCTTCGTCATCGTCTACGCGGCTGCGGTCCTGACACCGCTCGGCCAACAGCTCGATGCGGCCACGCTCGGCGCCTTCGGGTGGCTGTCGCCGGTGGGGCGGCGTGCGGCCGGCCCGCTGCGCGACCTGCTCGCCGTCGCGGCTGGCGTCGTCGCGATCGCGACCGTCGCGTGGCTGCTCATCCGGCGCCGCTCCGTCGACGCGATGCGGATCACGATCGCGGTCGCGGCGGTCGCCGGCGGCGGAGAGCTCCTCAAGCAGTTCGCGCTGGGGCGGCCGTGGTACGGAGATTTCGGGTATGCGCAGAACACGCTCCCGAGCGTGCACGCGGCGTTCGTCGCCGTCGGATTCACGGCGGCACTGAGTGCTCTGACGGATTCCTGGCGCCGCCGGTTGCTTTCCTGGGTGGCGTTCGTGGCGGCCTTTCTCGCGGCGCTCGTCGGACCCGTCTCCTACGCGCATCGCGCAGGCGACTCTCTTGCCGCCCTGCTGCTCGTCGGGGTGGCCGAGCTATTGCTGCCGGCGCGGAGCCGGGCGCCGCGCTCGAGGCATCCGTTACGGGTCATCGCTGCCGCTGCAGCCGGTCTGGCTGCCGCAGTCGGCATTGCGTTCGTCGTCGTCGCGGCTCGCACCGGCGCGGACGACGTGCTCGGGGTCGGCGTGACCCTGCTGTTCGCGGGCGCTGCCGCCTCGGTGACCCTGGCCGCGTAGCCCCGTCCCGTTCTCCAGTACGGCTATCGGGCCGCGGTCTCCGCCCCGCGGGCCTCGACCTTCGAGAGTGCCCGCAGCGCGCCCGTGAGCTGGGTGCGCCCGTGCCGCCCGAGCTCGGCGACGCGGTCGTGGATGACCGCGAGCGGCTGCTCCTCGCGGAGGAACGCCGTCAGCCGGCCGGCGAGCGCGGGCGTCGGACCGGCGAGCTGATGGCTGTCGACGAGCAGAGGCGCGGCGTCGAACTGCGAGTAGAGCTCCGCCCGTTTGTCCCGTGCGGTCTCGATGCCGCCGGTGTTGACGTCCCACCCGGCGGCGCGTGGCGCGTCGGTCAGGCAGATGGCGGGGGTGCCGAGCCGCCACGCGTTCAGCGCGACGTGGTACGTGTCGGTGAGGACGAGCGTGTGTCGGGAGAGCTGGTCGAGCAGCTCCGTGGTCGCCGGCATCGGCCCGGTGCCCACGTCGTGCTTGCGGCGCAGCGTGGCCGAGTAGCTTCCGGTGCGCGCGTGCAGGCTCGGCGCGTAACTGCCGAGTTCGAGGCCGGGCCACGCGAACTGGAGCGATCGACGCGCGTTCATGGGCCAGAAGCCGGGCTCCCTGCCCCAGTCGAGCCAGATCGGGTCGAGGCGCAGGTTGTGGGAGAGCGCTCGCCCGAGGGCGCCGACCTTCCACGGCGAGAGGTCCGAGCGGCCGATGAACACCCCGAGGGTCGGTTCCCGGTCGCGGAGGTCGCGACGTCCGAGGAGAAGGGCTCCGTCCGTCCCCTTCGTGACCTCGTCCTTGCCCGGCCGGTGCAACTGGGCGATCAGAGCCGAGTAGCTGTCCCGTGCCCAGACTCGGTGCGCGCCGGCGAGGAAGGTGCCGAGGAGGCTGCGGTACGCGTCATCCGTGTAGTCGTGGGCCGAGTTGAAGGCGAGTGTCGTGCCGTAGCTGATGACGCGGTTCAGCACAGAGGCGTTCTGCCCCTTGAGCAGCAGGTGACGCTCGACCAGGTCTCGGGCCTCTGCGGGGTCGGTCAGGACGCCGGTGCGACGCGTCAGAACGTCGGCGGTGATGCCGAGGTAGGACTTCATGTGCAGGAAGTCGCCCCAGAAGACGATGGCGTCGGCGGAGAGGAATTCGTCGAGATGCCCTCGGGCGTTGCGGTACGTCAGCCCCGATTCCTCGTCGTAGAAGCTGTACGGGCTCGACACGGGCCCGGCTGCGCGCGGCGCGTCGGTGCGCCACTCGCTGCTGTCCCACAGACGCCAATAGGTGACGTCGTCGAAGCCTTCGGTCGCGGCGAGCTCGGCGAAGGCGAGGTCGACCGTCGTCATTCCTGGGTTGACGCCATTGGGCGGCGCGCACAGGACGTTGATGCGCGGGGCAGACTTCAAAGCGTTCATGATCCACCTAATAGTGAAGGATGCTCAGATTCTGCGGGGGCCGTATATGGATTGGGTGTGAATCCCGACATCTGCTTCTCGCCCGTTCAGCGGGTCGCCGCGAAGGCGCGATCGGGCCCCGCCGAGTAGAGCCGCTCGTACTGCTCGACCACGGTGTCGAGGTCGAAGCTGCGTGCACGCTCGAGGCCGACGCCCGTCAGATCGTCGCGGCGATCGGCATCCCGCAGGAGCTCGACGAGCTCGGCGCCGAGGTCGTCGAGCGGAGCCAGCACGCCCGCCCGCCCGTCGTCGGTGACGTAACGGGCGCCCACGTTCGGCGTGGCGATCACGGGTGTTCCCGATGACAGCGCCTCGGCGTACGGGATGCCGAAGCCCTCATACGCCGACGGAAGGCAGAACACCCATGCTCGGCGGTACGCGGCGGCCAGTTGCTGGTCATCGAGCCGGCCGAGAATACGGATGCCCAGTCCGGGCTCGTCCGGCGCGTCGCGGCAGACCATCTCCAGCTCCGCGTCCGGAATCACCGGAAGCACGCTGCGCTGGAAAGCGGCCGCGAGCTCGCCGCCGCGCTTGCGGTTGCCCCACGTGCCGACGAACAGGATCGTCGGCCGCTGCGCGCGCTCGCCGGGCTCGGGCCGGAATCGCCCGGCGTCGACACCATTGGGGATCACGCGGCGCACCCACGGCGTCCACCGCCGCGTCTGCGGCGAGACGGCGACGGAGGCGTCGGCGACGAGGCTCGCGAGAACCTCGCTGAACCCGAGGAGAAGCATCCGCAGCCGTTCATATCCGCCTCGGATGCGCAACGCCTCCTCGAAGCAGGAGCCATGGATGGTTCGTACGTGCCGCGGCATGCGACGACCCCAGAGCAGGTAGTCGTCGCCATGCGCGTGCACGACGTCATAGCCGGAGAAGTCCAGCGCGCGGAGCCGGAAGGCGAACGCGAAGGTGCGCAGCCGGGGGCCCGGGTCGACGAGGTGATGCTCGTAGACGGCACCATCGACCGGCGGGCACGCGCTGAACATGTGGACGTCATGGCCACGCGCGGCGAGGGCAGAGGCGATCTCGTGCGCCTGATACCCCACGCCGATCTTGCTGCCGCTCGGCAGGTAGTAGGAGATCATCGCGATCTTCACTCGGGCGCCTCCCGAAAACTGTGGTGAGTAGTTCTCAGTATTGCCCGGGCGTCTAGTGCGCGATGCCCCCAATCTCGGGGAGGGCGCGTGCCCATGCGCCCTCGGCGGTGCGCGCGGTTCCCGCCGCGGTGAAGCGGGCGAGCGCGCTCAGCCTTGCGCGCGCAGCGGCCTCGCGCGCGGCGCCCGGATCGTCGAGTGCGAGGCGGATCGCCCGCGCGAGCGCCCCGGCGTCCCCCGGCCGCGCCAGAATCCCGAGTTCGCTGCGCCGCACCCCGTCAGCGACCGCGACCGCGGAACCGTCGGGGTCGAGGATCTCGGGCACCCCGCCCGCGTCCGTGGCGACGACGGGCACGCCCGCAGCCATGGCCTCGACGACCACCTGGCCGAACGGCTCGGGCACGGGGGACGCGTGCACGAGGAGATCCAGCGCACGGATCGCCGCCGCGGGGTCGTCGCTCCACCCGGCGAACTCGATCAACTCGTCGAGGCCCGCGCGGGCGACCTCCGCACGCAGCGCATGCTCGTAGTCGCCGTCCTGGAACAGCGCCGCCCCGACGATCCGGAACCGCGCGCCAGGGTGGTCCGCCGCGAGTCGACGTGCTGCCTCCACGAACTCGCGCTGGCCCTTCGTCGCGCTGATCCGGCCGAGAATGCCGATCAGGGGCCGCTCGGGGCGCTCGAAGGTCTCCGCCCTCGGGTGAGCGAAGCCGGCGTCATCGAGGCCGGGATACGCGACGACGGATCGTTCGGGGCGAATCCGCCCGAGCGTGGTGCGGACGGCCTCCGAGTTGACGACGACGCATCGTGGGCCGACCCGAGCCAGCCCGCGCATCGCCCACGCGGTGCGGGCGGGGAGGTAATCGGACGCGAGGCGATCATGAAGTTGCCACACCCACGGCAGGCCGGCGAGCGGAGCGGCGGCGGCGAGCACGGTCGCCGCCTTCAGGCTGTTGGCGATCGCGAGCTCGGCACCCGACGAGCGGAGCGCCCGAACGAGGCGGGGAACGAAGGCGGCGGTCCCGGCGGCGGCGCCGGCGAGTGCAGGCAACGACGAGGTCTCGGTTCGCGTCACGGCTCCCGCGCGACCAAGGGGCAGAACGCGGGTCGGGATTCCGAGTGCTCGCAGCCGCGAGACCAGCGGCCCGTGCGCGAAGACCACCGCATACGGCTCGAAGCGCTCGCGGTCGAGCTCCGCGAGCAGCTTCAGCAGCGCGGCCTCTGCGCCGCCGATCTCGGCGGTGTGGGTGATGACTACGACGCGTCTGCGGGTCACACAGGCGAGAATAACCGCCCATTCGGGCGACGCGAGGATGTCTCGGCTTTATGTAGACTTCCGGCGACCCGAGGAGGCCCTATGCGTATCGCGCTCGCGACCAGCTCCTTCGCGCCGTATATCGGCGGCGTCGAGGAGCACGTGCGCAACGTTGCGCACGCGCTGCAGCGACGGGGTCACGACGTCGTCGTCTGGACCGTCGAGCGCGAGGGCGGCCACGGCGTGCGCGAGGTCGAGGGCATCCCGGTGTGGGATCTGCCCGCGCCGTTGCCGGGCCGCTCGCCGAAGGGCCTCGCCGGCTTCGCCGCCCGCGCCCCCCGTGCCGCCGCGCTGTGGCGGCAGGCGCTGCGCGCGCACCGCCCGGACCTGATCCACGTGCACTGCTTCGGTCCCAACGGCAGCTACGTGCGCCGGCTCGCTCGCGCAGCCGGCGTGCCGTGGATCCTGACCGGTCATGGCGAGACGCTCGCCGACGACGAGAACGTCTTCGTGAGCTCCCGCTTCGCGGCGCACAGCCTGCGAAGGGGGCTGGCCGAGGCATCCGCCGTCACGGCATGCTCGCGCACGGCACTCGATGACCTCATCGCCCGCTTCGGCCTCGCCGACGGCTCCGGCACGGTCATCGTCAACGGCATCGAACTCGACGAAGAGCTGGGCGTGCTGCCCGAGGGCATCGGCGGCCGGTACATCGCGGCGATCGGCCGCGTGCAGCGGCTCAAGGGCTTCGACCTGCTGCTCGAGGCGTTCGCCCGCGCGCAGCTTCCGGCGGACATCAGCCTCGTGATCGGCGGCGCAGGGCCGGAGCTCGCCCCGCTCGCCGCGCGTGCCGCCGCCCTCGGCATCGCGGATCGCGTGCGGCTGCCCGGCTGGCTCGACCGGCCGACGGTCGGCGCGGTCCGCCGCGATGCGCTCATCGGCGTCGTGCCGAGCAGGACCGAGCCGTTCGGCATCGCCGCGCTCGAGATCTGGCGCGCCGCATCCACCCTCGTCGCGACCACCCACGGCGGGCCGCCGGAATTCGTGCGCGACGGTGAAGACGGCGTCCTCGTCGACCCGCTCGACATCGACGCGCTTGCCGCCGTGCTCGCCGGACTCGTCGCGGACCCCGACCGCGCCCGCCGGCTGGCCGACGCAGGTGCGCGACGCGTCACCGCGTTCACGTGGGGTCACGTCACGGACCGCTACGAGGAGCTCTACCGCCAGATCGTCACCGCACCCGCGACGCCCACGGCCGCCCGGGCCACCCTCAAGGAAGCATGATGAGACGCGTCATCCACGCCATCACCCCCGGCGATCACTATTCGCCGCGCACCGGCTCCGCGATTCCGACGGTCGTGCATGGCCTCGCGGGCGCGGCGGGCCGCGACGCGGCGCCCGAGCGCTACGCGCAGTTCGTCGCGATCGAGTCGGGCACCTACGAACCGCGTTACGAGTCGGCGACTCCCATCGAGTTCGCGCACGAGCAGCCGCCGACCGCGCGCCAGCGGGCCGTCGACGCCGGCCTCGCCAGGGTCGGCGCACGGCGCCGGGCCGCCGAACGGTACTTCGGGCGTCAGGCGGCCGCATTGCGCGATGAAGCCCCCTCGATCGTGCTCGCGCACAATGCGCCCGTGCTGCCTCGCCTGCTGCAGGGCACGCAGCACCGCGTCGTCCTGTACGCCCACAACGACATCCTGCGGTCGATGACGCGAGCCGAAGCGGCACGGACGCTGCGCGACGTCACCGGCATCGTGGCCGTCAGCGACTCGCTCGCCGAACAGCTCAGCGAGCACCTCACCCCCGAGCTCCAGAAACGGCTCCACGTGGTCGTCAACGGCGTCGACACCGCGCAGTTCGCACCCGCGCCGCCGCGGCCCGAACGCGCGGCGGTGAGGGTCATGTTCATCGGCCGGATGATCGCCGACAAGGGACCCGACCTGCTGCTCGAGGCGGCCGCCATCGCAGGCCGCACCGACCTCGAGCTCGTCATGGTCGGCAGCTTCGGCTTCGACCCGAACGCGACGCTGTCGCCGTACGAGGAGCGGCTGCGCACTCTCGCCGCCGGCGTTCCGGGGACCGTCGACTTCGTGCCCTTCGAGCCCCGCTTCGCGCTCCCCGGGCTGCTGCAGACCGCCGATGTGCTCGTCGTGCCGTCGCGCTGGCGCGACCCGTGCCCGCTCGCGGTCGGAGAGGGAATGGCGTCTGGCCTCGCGATCGTCGCGGCCGAGATCGGCGGGATTCCGGAAATCCTCGGGTCGGCGGGCCTGCTGTTCCGCAGCGGTGACGCGGCCGATCTGGCGCGTGCGCTCGGCCGCCTCGCCGACGACACGGAGCTGCGCACGCGCCTTGCGGCCGAGGCGAGGCGGCGGGCGGTCGAGCGGGACTGGGACTGGGCGTGGTCCGAGCTCAGGCGCGTGCTGGAGCGGCTCTGATGCGTTCCGCCGCGGGAGCCGGCACCGAGGCCGGGGCTGCGAACGCCCTCGCTTCCCCAAAAGTGGGGATTCCTCGGAATTTGCTTTCGCGGATACGTTGAGGCCGTGCCCGACTCACAGCTCACCGCCGCGGTCCTGATCGCGACGTACAACCGGCCGGATCACCTCCAGACCTGCCTCGATCACCTCGACCAGCAGACGGTCGCACCCGACGCGATCGTGATCGTGGATTCCTCGCCGGACGACCGCTCGGCCGAGGTCGCGCAACGACACGGCGGCATCACCTACCTGCGCAACCCCCTCGGCCGCGGGCACACCGCGACCTCGCGGCGCATGGGGCTCGAGGCGGCGGGTGATGTCGACATCATCGTGTTCATCGATGACGACGCCTTCGCGAGACCGAACTGGCTCGAGGAACTGCTGCGGCGCTATGACGACCCGAGCGTCGCCGGCGTCGGGGGACGGGCCGACAACGGCCAGCCCGGCGAAGAGAGCGTCGGACTCGACGCGATCGGGCAGTTCCTGCCGGACGGAACCCTGACCGGTAACTTCGCCGCCGATCCCGGTGCCGACGTGCGCGTCGACCATCTGCTCGGCGCGAACATGTCGCTGCGCGTCGCCGCGGTGCGCGCGGTCGGCGGGATCGAAGACCACTACCCGGGTACCTGCCTGCGTGAGGAGAGCGAGATCGCTCTGCGCCTCAGGCTCGCCGGCTACCGCATCGTCTACACGCCGGCGGCGCTCGTGCGTCACGTCGGCGGCACCTACGCCAAGGGGCGCCGCTTCGACGCGCGCTACACCTACTACGGGCAGCGCAACCACATCGTGCTGCTCGCCCGGGTCCTCGGACCTCGCGATCCTCGCTTTCATCGCTACCTCCGTGTCGCCGTCGGCAAGGTCGGCGGAGATGTCGGGTACGCCGCGCGTGCGCTGCGTCGGGGGCGCCTCCGAGGCGAGGAATCCGTCATCAGCGGTGTGGGTCGCGGCCTCATCAACGCCGCGAGCACGACCGGTGGGATCGCGACCGGCCTCTCCCTCGTGCTCACCGGCAGGGTGCCGCAGGCG
This sequence comes from Gryllotalpicola reticulitermitis, assembly GCF_042651345.1. Taxonomy (NCBI): domain Bacteria; kingdom Bacillati; phylum Actinomycetota; class Actinomycetes; order Micrococcales; family Microbacteriaceae; genus Gryllotalpicola; species Gryllotalpicola reticulitermitis. The sequence continues at coordinate 605,169 of NZ_JBHSCN010000005.1, read as the reverse complement.
CGCACGGCGCCCAGAGTGCCGACACCCTCGATCACGCGAGCATGATGAGCGGCGGCGGCCACACGGCGCAGCCGGTGCGGGCGCGATTCACCGTCGTCATTCCGACGCACCGCCGCCCGGAACTGCTGGCCGAGTGCCTGCGCAGCATCGCAGGACAGCGACGGCGGCCAGACGAAGTCGTCGTCATCTCGGACGGCCCGGACTCGGACGCCGCGGAGGTGGCTCGGACGGCCGCCGTTCCGGTGGTCTTCCGTGAATTGCCTCAGGGCGGGGTGGCGCGCGCCCGCAACGCCGGCATCGAGCTGGCCACGGGCGACTGGGTCTGCTTCCTCGACGACGACGATCTGTACCACCCCGACTTCCTCGCCGAGCTGGAACGCTACGTCGAGGCGCACCCCGATGCCCACGCGGTGAACGCGGAGTACTGGCGCTTCGCGAACGTTCCCGGCGACGGCATCGATATCGTCGGGGCTTCCGTCGGTGAGCTGCTCACCGCATCCGTCGACGCGGTCCCCGTGACCGACATGAGCTACCTGCACATCACGGGCCGCAGCTACGAGCTGCTTCTGCACGGTCTGCGCGGCAACCTCAGCAGCACGGCCGTGCGGCGCGAACTGCTGCTCGCCGCCGGCCGCTTTCCCGAGGGCCGCGTGTGCGCGGAGGACTGGACGATGTTCCTCAACGTCGCGCGATACGCCGAGTGGCATGTCGTGCCTCGACGGCTCGTGTTCATGCGCACCCACCCGGGCAACAACACGTCGGCGCGCCCCGTGCTGAACGCCGTGCACACGCTCGAGGCGATTCGGGACGTGTGGCGGCAGAGCGAACGGCCGACGCCGCAGCATCCGTCGATCGATGTGTACCGGCTCGACTATCGCTTCATGCTGCGCAGCGGCCTCGCGTCGGCGCGGCGTGCCCGCGACTGGGGGGCTTACCGCCGACTGCTCACGGTGGGAGCCGAACTGCTGCCGCGCCGGGCCGACCGGCTGCGTGCCGTCGTTGCGTCGGCGACGCGGCGGTCCTGATCCGCCTTCCGCCGCCTCGTGCCCGGCGCCCCGGGCTCGCCGAGGTGCGCTGCGCGCGCCTGAGCTCGCGTGGCGAGCGCCGCCTCAGCGGGTCGCGGCGCGCTCGGCCGGCGACGGGAAGCGGCGCGGGCGTCCCTTGAGCGAGCGCAGCTCGCGAACGAACGACAGCCGGGCGACGTGCCGCAGCTCGTCGTCGCTCGGGTGCGCTCCGCGTGCCATGCGCCGCAGCGCGACGTCGACGCTGAACACGGCCTGCTTGAGCGGCAGAAGTGGGGCCGGCCCATGAAGCCAGTGGTGCAGCACATACGCCTCGCACCGCCCCATGGTGTGCGCGAGTGCGATCAGCGCCGGAGTCTCCAGACGATCCGCGTCGAAGCAGTGCCGCACCGGTGTGCCCTGCACTCCGACGATGCGCAGGCCTGCCTCGCGTGCCTGAATCCAGAAGAAGGCGTCCTCTTCGCGCTGATACGGTGCGGCGCCGAGGTCCTCGTTGAACGGCAGCTCCAGGAACACCGAGCGGAGCGCGCCGAAGTTCGCCCCCACCACAAACGCGTTGCTGGCGGACGGGGCCGGGTGGTCGGCGAACAGCTCGAGCACCCACGGCGACACCCACGGCAGCCGCAGCGCGTCGTCGACACGGATGCCGCCGGCGACGACATCCGCCCCACCGCTCAGCAACGGAGCCGCCATGCGGTCCACCCAGTCGAGCGGCACATCGACGTCATCGTCAGTGAACAGCACGGCCGTGCCGCGAGCGGCGGCGATGCCGACGTTGCGCGCCCGGGCGAGGCCGGCGATCGGCGCGAGAACGACACGCACCGCAGTGGCGGCGTCGGTGGCGGCGGCGGCCGTGTCATCGTGCGAGCCGTTGTCGACCACGATCAGCTCAGCCGGGCGAGCGGATGCCGCGACCGCGGCCGCGACGGAGCCGAGGTGCTCGCGCAGCCGCGCCGCGCCGTTGCGCGTGCACACCACCACGCTGACTGCGGGCACGCGCTCGGCTGCGTCGTGATCGGACGCTGCGCGATCCGGTGCTGCGCGATCCGGTGCTGTGTGGCCGGATGCCTCGTGCATGGTGCTCAGCTCCTTCGTCCCCGGCGCGCGCCGGTCAGATGACGTCCGCGAACTCGCGCTCGTGGCTCTGGAAATAGAGGAGTCCGACGAACAGCACTGCGCACGAGAGCACGGCGAGACCGCCGACCTGCCACAGCTGCGGCGGTGCGGTGCCGAGGAACGACCACCGGAAGGCCGTGAGGAACCAGGTGATGGGGTTCGCCTCGAAGGCCCAACGCAGGCGAGCGGGCACGGAGGAGACCGCGTATGCGACGGGGCTCGCGTAGAGCAGGATCTGGGTCAGCCACGGCATGACGTAACCGACGTCGCGATACTTCACCGTCATCGCCGCGAGGACCATGCCGATTCCCATCGCGAGCATGAGGATGAAGAGCACCCAGAGGGGCACGAGCAGCACCGGCCAGCCGGGGTTGATGTGGTAGACGAACAGCAGCACCACACCCACGCAGAACCCGACGACGAAGTCGAGCAGCGTGCTCGCCGCCGTGGAGATGGGGACGAGAATGCGTGGGAAGAACACCTTCGAGACCAGCGACTGGTTGTTGAGCAGTGAGCTCGAGGCCCGGGACATCACGTTGTTGAAGAGGTTCCAGACGATGGTGCCGCCGAGCGAGAACACGAAGTACGGCAGGCCGTCGCTGGAGAGCTTCGCGACGGTGCCGAAGACGAGCGAGAACACACCTGCGGCCATGACCGGCTGCAGGATCACCCACGCGATGCCGAGGACCGTCTGGCGGTAGCGCACGATGATGTCGCGCTGTGCGAGTCGCATGGTGACGTCGCGGGCGAACCACAGTTCGCCCATGCGAGGCAGGTTGAGCCGCCGCGGCGGCTCGATCGAAGTCTGCAGCACGGGGATCTACTCCATCTCGTATTCGAAGTCGGCGAGCACGACGCCGAAGGAGGCCGCCTCGACGGTCGCGTTCGCGCGGTAGCGCCATTCGGGGATGACCTCGAAGCGGATCGCGGCATCCCACGAGTCGAGGATGTCGGAGCGCTGGCACGCGAACATGTCCACGCTGTACTTTCCGGGCTTGAGCCAGAGGTTCTTGATGGTGAGCCTCCCGCGGTGGGGGTCCGCGCTGTCGAACGTCACGTCATTGAGGCGCGAGTCGCACTGGGCGATGACGGTGCCGCCGTCGTCGACGATGTGCCCGGAGACCCAGTAGTCCTGCACCGGCAGCGGCTCGGCCGCGGCCGGCAACTGGAAGCTCACATCAAATGCATCCCCTGACGCGAAGTGATCGGTGTCCATCCACACCCGATCGAAGCGGATGCCCCCCGACCCCTGGCGCCTGCTCGGGTCGAGCTGGTCGGCGGCGTAGCGGTCGAAGCTCTCGCTGTAGGCGGTGAGCGTCGAGTCGACCGTGCCCGAGTGCACGAGATGCCCGCGCTCCAGCAGGATCGCCGAGTCGCACAGCGTCTTGACGGTCTGCAGCATGTGGCTGACGTAGAGCACCGTGCGACCCTGGTTCGCCGCCTCCCGCATCTTCTCGAGCGACTTGCGCTGGAACTCGGCGTCGCCGACCGCCAGCACCTCGTCGATCGCGAGGATCTCGGTCTCGAGGTGCGCGGCGACCGAGAACGCGAGCCGCACGTACATGCCCGACGAGTAGCGCTTCACAGGCGTCTCGAGGAAGCGCTCCATACCTGAGAAGTCGACGATGGCGTCGAACTGTCGCAAGATCTCCGCCCGGTTCATGCCGAGCAGCGCGCCGTTCAGGAAGATGTTCTCGCGCCCGGTCAGCTCGGGGTGGAATCCCGTGCCGACCTCGAGCAGACTGCCCATGCGGCCGCGGAAGTCGATGCGGCCGCGGGTCGGTGCCGTCACGCGGGTCAGGATCTTGAGCAGTGTTGATTTGCCGGCGCCGTTGCGGCCGACGATGCCCAGCGCGGAACCGCGCGGGATCTCGAAGCTGATGTCGTCGAGCGCGTCGAAGGTCGAGTAGTCGCGCTGGCGAGTCGAGCTGCGCAGACGGCTCAGCATTGTCTCGGCGAGCGTCGACGCGCGAGTCTGCGTCGTGCCGAGTCGGTAGGTCTTACCGATGCCTTGCACGCGCACGGCGTAGTCGGTGTCGAACATGGGGAAGCTCCTCGTTTCGGGACGGGGCGGGCCGGGGTCGGGTTATCGGTGGGTGGCGCGAAAGCGGTGAACGTAGTCGCGGGAGTGGAACCAGGCGTAGCCGGCGAGGTCGACGGCGCGGCGGAGGAGCACGACCGGCCACGGGCTTGGTCGCCGCCCGGGCGCAGCGCCGAGATCGCTGCCGAGGTAGGTGCGCAGCTGTTCGTCGAGGCTCGGCTCGAGCGCGTAGGTGTCGCGGGGGCGGTCGAAGCCGGCCCGGTCGACCTTCCAGCTCGTGCTGATCGGTCGCATGTGCCAGAACCCGGACGACCAACTGGGCGGTGCCGGAACGCCTCGCCCGCTGTGGACGATGAGTTGCGCGCGCTCGGGAATGCGCCGCGGAACGGCACACCATTTGCGCTCGGTCGGCTCGTCGAGGGGGTGCACCCAACGGCAGTCGGTGTGCACAGGCGCCGCGGGCGGGGCGGCCGGGTTGGCGTAGGCCCAGGTGCCGTGGAACCGGGCCATGCCGAACGCGGACTCTGCGGCCAGCTGATAGACGTCGCGGCCGTTGATGGGGTGCACCATCTCGTCGATGTCGATCGAGAGCATTCCGGCCGCCAGGCGCAGCACCCGCCTGCGGGCGTGCTCGATGGCGCCGGCCTGTGCGAAGGCCGAGTCCCACGGCAGGACGTCACTGCCCTGGGGGCCGTAGCGGAACGGCCAGTCGATCACGGCAGCGACGCGGACGCCGGGCAGGGAGATCGCGTCGAGCAGCTCGTCGAGCGAATAGTGCGTCGAACCGTTGTCGTAGACGACGACGGCGTCCGTGCCCTGCGACCGATGGTGCCAGCGCACCCAGTCGCTGATCCATTCCAGCTTGTTGTCGAGCTGCACGGTCGTGACGGCGCGTGTCCCACTGAAATACGGTGCGAGGTCTGCTCCGACCTCGGCCACCACGGGCACGGACCCGGGGGCCGTGATTCCCAGCTCGCGCCCGGCGAAGCGGCGGAAGACCGCGCGCTGGTTGCCGTGCATGGTGATGAAGCGGGGGAGCGGCACCGTGGCGCCGTCGGCGTCGTAGCGCCACTGCGCAGCGGGATCGCGCAGATTGAGCAGCGGCGGTCCGATGGCGATGACGTCGTCGCCGGAGCGGAACACGTCGTAGAACATCGTGTCGAAGTCGAACTTCTTGTCGTAGTCGGCATCGCGCAACTCGACGGGCCGCGGCCGTTCGCGGCGCGGAGCGTTGTCAGGCAGGCGGACGGCTGACGGGCGCACGAGCAGCTGAAGCGGCTTACCGTCGTGCGCGCGCACCTCGAGTCGGGTGCCGCGGCCGGTGAGGAGATCGGTGGCGGTCATGGTGATCAGACCTCTCTAGTCCGCCGTGCGGGCCCACGGCGCACCAGCTTGGTGCCCTGCACGTTCGTGAACACGGGCAGATTCGCCAGGGACGCGAGGATGGCGCGTCGGCGGGGGGTGCTCATCGAGTGGTCCTTCGGGTTAGCGATCGCGACAGGTTTCGGGTTGCCGCACGGCTGGGTTCAGGGGGTGGGCTCGCTGGTGTTCGCGAACGTGTTGGGAACGTCGCTGATGCGGCGCGCGGGCACGCCGGCGTACACGCCGCCGGGGGCGGTGTCGCGGGTGAGCACGGCGCCGGCGCCGATGATGCAGCGATCGGCGACGTGCAGGCCGGAGAGGACGGTCGCGCCCGCGCCGATCCAGACCTGGTTGCCGATCGTCACCGCGTTCGGCTTGGTGGGTCCGGTCATCCGCACGGCGTCCGGCGGCAAGATATCGTGGTCGCTGGAGATGATACGGGCGCCCTCCGCCAGGCCGCTGCCATTGCCGATGGTGACCTCGGCCTCGCAGTCGATGAAGGAGTTGAAGCCGAAGTAGCAGTCGCGGCCGATGTGCAGCGTGCTTGGGCCCGCGACGCGGAAGCCCTGCTCGAACTGGGTTCCGGCGCCGGAGGCGACGCCGGCCCGGCGCAGCAGGCGTGCCCGCTGTGCCGAGGTGAAGACGGGGAGGTTCGCCAGCGTGTTCAACACGGCGCGGCGGCGTGGAGTGCTCATCGCCAAATCCTTTGCGTTTGCTTGTCGGTCGGGACGATTCACGCTAACAACGCCTGAAAGTGAATAACACTCACCAATCCGAGGGGTACGCACTTGCCGCATTGTGTGCTTGCGGTCACGGCGCGGTTATCACTGGCCCTGGTTCGCGGTCGCGGCGGCGCGCGTCTGCGCCTGCTGCTGCGCACGCAGGCGGCCGCCGTTCGGCTCGATGCCCACGGCGTTCAGCACGTCGCGCACGACCGCGCGCCATCGGGGAAAGACCCACGACGGTCCGAGCGCGTTCCAGGTCCGCACCTTCTCCGCGTAGGGGATGCCGGCGTGGGCGACCCCGCGGTACAGCTCGATGTCGGTCCGCGTCTCTGCGAACGACCGGTTGCCGCGCTTGCCGGTCGCGAACCAGGTGGACGACCCTGACCCCTGCACCGAGACCTGCTCATCGTGCCGACGCTGCAGCAGCAGCTGGCCCGGCGCGAGCACCATCTTTCCGGCGCACAGGAGCTCGACGAGCAGCACCATGTCGTCACCGAGCACTGACAGAACGCCGCGCGTGCGGGCAAGGGAATCCGCTCGGATCACGCCGTACATCGGGTGCGAAGCCTGCGCGCGCAACATGTTCCGCACCCGCTCGTGGGGCGTCGGGGCGTCGAGCCCCATGTGCAGGTCGTTGAGGTCTTCGTAGATGATGCCGTCGGCGTTGATCAGCCGTGTCCGCGGGCACGCGAATGCGGCTTCCGGGCCGGCGGCGTCCAACGCGGCGATGCACGCGCCCGCGAAGCCGGGCAGCTTCACGTCGTCGGCGGCCATCCAGCTGAACAGCTCGGTCTGCGACAGCTCCATCACGTGCCGGTAGTTCCAGATGCCGCCGCGGTTCTCGTCGTAGCGGTGGTACTCGATACGCGGGTCGTCCGCGGCGGCGGCGCGGCAGATCGCCTGCGTCCCGTCGATCGAGCCGTTGTCCGAGATGACGATGCGAATGTCGGCGAGCTCCTGGTCCTGAACCGAGCGCAGCGCCTCCGGGAGGTAGCGCTCGCCGTTGTAGACGGGAATGCCGAAGGTCAGACGTGTGGTCATGATGCTCCGAACTCGATGGTGAGCTTGGCGGTGGTGAATGCCTCCGCGTACTTCGTGATCGCTTCGACTCCGCGCAGTCGCATGAGTCCGAGGAAGAACTCGTCGTCCCACCAGTGGTGCGCGTGCTGGGAGGGAAAGCTCTGGTTGAGCAGCGCGACCTTGCGCGCGGCGATCTCGGGGTCGAGCGGGAGGTACACATTGGGCCGGCCGACGTCGCCGTCCCACTTCGGGATCTCGTAGTGCAGCACCGTCGGCCCGCGCCACACGGTGGGCACGACCGTGCCGAGCAGCCGGTGGTCCTGGTGGGCGTCGTCCGGCCGCGGCACGAAGATGACGTCGGGCGCCGGGTGCTCCTTCTGGAACGCGTGCAGCGCGTCCTTGACCGTGTCCCAGTGCGCCGGAAGCCGCGTGTCGGGGAAGTCGTGGATCACCGGCGGCTCGGCCGTGCCGAACGCGCGTGCCGCCTCCTGCGCCTCGATGCGCCGCTCAGGGGTGCCGCTGAGGATCAGGGTGTGGATGCTCGTGCCGTCGCGCGCGCCGAGCGTGAGCAGTGTGCCGCCGCAGCCGATCTCGATGTCGTCGGGATGGGCGCCGATCGCGAGCACGCTGATGGGGCCATGGGGCAGCACGAAGGGACTCATGCCCGTGCCGCCGCTCGTCGCCGCATGACGCGCTCGACGTCCGACCACTGCCGATCGAGACGGCTCCTCGCGCTCTCGACAGCGTCCTCGATCAGCGGCGTCAGCTCACCCTGCCGGGCGGCCAGGCTCACTGCCTCCGCAGCGACGCGATCGGGCTCGAACTCTTCGATGTCGAAGTGGAGCGGCGGCAGCCCGAGCTGCTGCAGCATCGCGCGGTGCTTCTCGCCGTAGCCGATGGACAGGGTCGGCGTACCGGCGAGCAGAGCCATGATGAGCGTGTGGTAGCGGCTGGCGATGACAGCGGATGCGTCGTGCATGGTGCTGACGAGAGCCTCGGGGCTGCGGGCGTCGACCACGGCGACGCCGGAGTCGCGCAGCTGCTCCGCGAGCTCCGCAGCTGTGTGCAGGTCGACTTCGTCGCCGCCCACGAGCCGAACCCGCATGCCGAGCGACCGCAGGGCCCGCACCAGCTCGGCGAGCGTCGCGCGGTAGCGTTCGGCGGCACCGCCCCTGTCGTCCCGGCCGCTGTAGTTCATGACGCCGACGACGACCAGGTCGGCGTTCCGAGCCGCAGCGCGCGGCATCGGCAGGCCGAGTGCGAGGTCGGTCACGACCGCATCCTTCGCGGCGCCGTGCATACCCATCGCTGCGGCGCTCGCGCGCGAGCTCTCGTCCCGGTAGGCGCGGTAGCGGCTGCCGCGAGCGACGCCGCGCGCGAAGGCCCGTGCCAGGCGCCGCGGCAGCACTTCGATGCCGACATCGAGCAGCAGGACGGGGCGCCGCAGCATCCGCCCCGCCAGCGCGAGCGACCACATGTCGAACGGCGTGCCGAACGATCCGGCCCCATACCGTTCGAGACCGCCGCTGCCCACCAGGACCACAGCGTCGAGTTCGCCGACGACGCGGAACGCGTTGCGCAGCAGTCCGAGGCGATTGCCGACGACCGCGCCGAGGCGGCGCAGCCGGCCCCTCGCCGTCGTCGTGACGGGCGTGCCGAGCACGCGGGCCGGCACGCCGTGCAGGGCGGCCGCGGCATCCGGCCGCTCACAGATGATGACGGGGGCGTACCGCTCCGGGTCGAGACGGCCGAGGAAGGCCTGCAGCATGGCTTCGTTGCCGAAGTTGCCACGGCCGAAGACTCCCCAGGCGCCGACGCGGAGCGCGCTCAATGCTGCAGCACCGCCTCGATGGGCGGCGCTGCGTGCCAGACCTCCCACGGAGCGTTGCCCTTTGCGTGCAGCTCGTCGAGATAGACGCGCTCCTTGAGGGTGTCCATGCAGGCCCAGAAGCCGTAGTAGCGGTTCGCCGTGAAGCGGCCGTCGGCCGCTGCGCGCACGCAGGCATCCGTGACGAGGTCCTCGTTCTCATCGAGGTAGTCGAAGATCCCCTGGCGGAGCACGAAGAATCCGCCGTTGATCCACATGTCCATGTTCGCGACGGCGCCGATTCCGCTCATGCCGCCGAAGTCGTCGAAATTGATGACGTGGAACGAGTCCTGCGGGGGCACGGCGAGCAGGCTGCCGACGTGGTCGGCGGGAAGCGTCTCGATGAACTCGTTGATCGGCGCGTTCGAGACGCCGTCGCCGTAATTCGCGAGGAACATCTCGTCGCCGTCGAGGTACGGGCGCACGCGGCGCAGGCGCTCGCCGATCGGCGTGTTGAGGCCCGTGTCGACGAAGGTGATCTTCCAGTCGGAGATGTCGGTGCTGAGCAGCTCGACGTCCTTGCCGCCGCCCGAGAGGACGAAGTCGTTCGAGGCGGTCTCCTGGTAGTGCAGGAAGTAGTCCTTGACGGCCTGGGCGCCGTGGCCGAGGGCCAGGATGAACTCGGTGTGCCCGAAGTGCGCGTAGTAGCGCATGATGTGCCACAGGATCGGGCGGTCGCCGATGGTGGTCATCGGCTTGGGGGCGGACTGGTTGTCGGCGCGGATGCGCATGCCGAGTCCACCGCAGAACAGAACGACCTTCATGATCTTCGCTCCTCTTATATGCGAGTGCGTGCGTTGAGTTGGTGTGAGTGCGTGCCCTGACGGGCTCACGCACCGAGACGCCGCGGGGCGGCGAACTCGCGGATGGCGGGGGCGACGGGGCGGCCGATCAGCAGCCCGTCGGTGGTGCCGGCGGCGAGGGCGTCGGCGTAGACGCGCGCGGCACCGCGGAACGCCTCGATGGTGACGTCGATGTCGTCGTCGCTGTGCGCCGCGGAGATGACGAGGGACTGTGCCAGCACTCCGCGCTTCAGCAGTTCCTGAATGAGCAGCGTGCGGAACGCCTGCGAGGGCGCCCCCGTGTGGTCCTTCGTTCCGAACACGAGAGCCGAGGCGCGGCCCATGATCGGGATGTGCGCGCCGACGCCCGCCTCAGCGAGGACGCTGACGAGGCCGTCCCGCAGCTTCGCGCCCTGCGCCTCCATGATGCCGACGATGTCGCGCTCCCGGTACGCCTGCGCGACCGCGAGGTAGGCGGCGAGGCCGGTGGTCTCGCCGCCGTGCGTGTTGGAGAGCAGGAAGACGCGCGAGGCGTCGGTGTTGAGGCCGCCGAGCTCCATGAGCTCCCTGCGTCCGGCGAGGGCCGAGACGCTGTAGCCGTTGCCGAGCGCCTTGCCCCACGTGGACAGGTCGGGGGTGACGCCGTATACGGACTGGGCACCCGCGGACGACCACCGCATGCCGGAGATCATCTCGTCGAAGACGAGCACGAAGCCGTCGCTGTCCGCGAGTGCGCGCACGCCCTCGAGGAAGCCGGGGGCGGGCTCGACGGTGCCCGTCGCGGCCTCGAGGATCACGGCGGCGATGCGCCCCGGGTGCTCCGCGAGCACCGCCTCGAGCGAGTCGAGGTCGTTGTAGGCGAAACTGACCGTCAGCTCCCGGACGGCGCTCGGGACGCCGGCGGGCATCTGCCCCGCGCCCATGAACCAGTCGTCGACCGAGAAGAAGGGCTGGGTGCGGCAGATCGCGACGAGGTCGCGCCCGGTTGCGGCGCGAGCGAGCTTGATCGCGGCGGTCGTCACGTCGGAGCCGTTCTTCGCGAACTTCACCATGTCGGCGGTCGGCACCATTTCGAGGAACTGTTCGGCGGCGCGCAGCTCCCAGATCGACGGGCGCGAGAAGTTGACGCCGCCGCGCACCGCCTCCATCACCGAGTCGACGACGGGCTGGTAGCCGTAGCCGAGGGTGACCGACTTGAGCCCGGCGCCGTACTCGACGAACCAGTTGCCGTCGACGTCGAGGACTCGGGCGCCCTCGCCGCGTTCGATGATCGGGGTCTGGAACTCGGGGTACTGGTCGGAGCCGCGCGCGTTGGTGTGCGCGCCGCCCGGAACCAGCTCGTGGAGCCGCGCCTGCGCGGCCGCCGATCGCGTGAAGGCGGTCACGGCCGGGGATTCATACTGAGTAGTCACTTCGTCTCCTTGTCGGCAAGACAATGGGTCTGAACGGCAATGGTCGGGCTGCCGTATCGACTTGCCGAAGATAGCTCACTTTTACCCGCCGCCGCCGCCCCCCACTGCGGGGGATGAGCACTCGTCACTTTTGTGGCTACCGTAAACACATGAACTCTGCGCAGTGGGCCGGGCGCTCGATCTTCATCACCGGTCACACCGGCTTCAAGGGCGCATGGCTGTGCGTCCTGCTCGAGCGGCTCGGGGCGACCGTGCACGGCTACGCCCTCGACACACCCGACGGCTTCCTCTTCAACCGCGCGGGGCTGTCGCGAATCATCGAGACGGATGCTCGCGGCGACATCCGCGACGTCGAGCGCCTCACGGCGGCCATCGCCCGCGCGCAGCCCGAGATCGTTCTGCATCTCGCCGCGCAGTCGCTCGTGCGCGAGTCCTATCTGACCCCGCGCGAGACGTTCTCCGTCAACGTCGACGGCACTCTCTCCGTGCTCGAGGCGGCACGTGCCGTCGACAGCGTGCGCGCGGTCGTGGCCGTCACCACCGACAAGGTGTACCGCAACGACGAGTGGCACTGGGGCTACCGCGAGATCGACCCGCTCGGCGGCGACGACCCCTACAGCGCGAGCAAGGCGGCGGCCGAACTCGCCGCGCACTCCTTCGCCGTGTCCTACCCGCGCGCCGATTTCGCGATCGCGACGGCGAGGGCCGGCAACGTCATCGGCGGCGGCGACGCGACCCCGGACGCGCTCGTCCCCGAACTGGTCGGCGCATTCCGCGCCGGCCGCGCGCCCGTCATCCGCCGTCCCGGCGCCCGGCGCCCCTGGCAGCACGCCCTCGAGCCGCTCAGCGGCTACCTCGCTCTCGCGGAGGCGCTCCTCGACCGACCCGAGCTGCACGACACCGCCTGGAATTTCGGACCGGCGGCAGAGGACGGCCTGACGGTCGCGGAGTTCGCCGCGGAGCTCGGCGCCCACTGGGGCGAGGCATCCGATTGGACCCTCGATGCCGAGGCGGGGCCCCACGAGGCGGGCCTGCTCATGGTCGATTCCGCCAGGGCGCGGGCCGAACTCGGCTGGCGCCCGCGATGGCGCGTGCAGGAGGCGATCGCGGCCGTAGCCGAGTGGGAGCAGGCCATCGACCATGGCGTCGAGCCGCTCACCGTGACGCGTCGGCAGGTCGAGCAGTACCTCGTCGGGCAGCAGCTCGAGGCGAGCCGGCGATGAAGGTCACGCGTTCCGGCATCCCGGGCCTCGTCATCTTCGAGCCCACCCCCTTCCGCGACCATCGCGGGTTCTTCACGCGCACGCTCGACGTCGCCGTGCTCGCGGACGCCGGCATCGACCCCGCGTCGTTCAAGCAGGAGAACCAGTCGCGTTCACGCCTCGGCGGCATTCGCGGGCTGCACGGCCGGGTCACGGACGGCGGCGAGGCGAAACTGGCGCGCTGCGCACGCGGCACCGTGCTCGACGTGATCGTCGACGCACGCCCGGACTCTCCTGCTTTCGGCCGCGTCGAGACCTTCGTGCTGGACGACGTCGACCACCGCCAGGTGTATGCGCCGGGCGGCTGCCTGCACGGCTACCAGGTGCTCAGCGACGAGGCGGACTTCTGCTATCGCACCGACGTCTTCTACGGACCCGGCGAGGTCGCGGTGAATCCGCTCGACGCCGAGCTCGCCGTGCCCTGGCGCGAGCCGCACGGCGAGCTGAGCGAACGTGACCTCGCGTCACCCGGGTGGCGGGATTTCGCGCGCACGGTGCTCGGCGTCGAGCTCTGAGCGCCCTCGCCAGGCGAGGGACGGCTCGCGCCCTCGCTAGGCGAGGGAAGCCTCGGGCTGCGCCAGCGGCTCGACCTCGACGGGTTCCGGCTCGATGAGGACCCAGCGGCCGCCGTTCGCCTCGATCTCGGGCAGGCGTTCGCGCATCTCGGCGAGGAGGTCCGGCACGAACAGCAGCACGCGGTCGGGCCGAAGTGCCACGAGCTCGTCGGGCGAGACGATCGGGATGCGGTTCACCGGCATCGTGAGTCCGTGCTTGGCGGGCGAGCCGTCGGCGATCGCGACCATCTTGTCGGTCGTGATGTCGGCGGCGCAGAGCAGCGCGGCGGTGCGTGAGGCGGCGGCGTAGCCGGCGATGCGGAGGCCTTGGGCCTTCGCCTGCGTGAGGTAGCCCTGGATGTCACGCACGGTGCGCTCGACCGCCTGTCCGAGGGTTGCGACGTACGCGGGGTCGGTGATCCCCTCGGTGAGTTCCTCTTCGACGAGCGCCGTCACCGACGCGCCCTGCTCGGAGCCCCACCGGCCGCCCTTGCGGGCGAAGGCCATGACGACGCTGCCGTTGTTGTAGAGCGAGAATCGCCACGCCTCGAGCGCGACGAAGCCGAGCTCATCGAGGATGCTGACGAGCGCCGGCGCCGAGTAGAGACCGAAGTGCCCGTTCTTGAGCGCATTCCACATGCCGTGCCTGACGACGGCGGCGATGTCGTGGAAGTGCATGAGGAGGATGCCATCGGGGGCGACGTGGCGCACGCGCTCCGCGAAACCCGCGCGCTGGTCGGCGTCGTGCATGACGCCGAAGTTGTCGACGACGAGCTCGGCCTCGCCGTCTTCGACGACCGTGAGGCCGTGGGCGGTGACGAGGTCGTTCCATGACCCGCCGTGGGGGCTCGGGAAATCGATGACGCGGGTGCCGGCGATCAGGTAGCCGGCAGCGGCTGCGCGGGTGACGGCGTCCTCGGCCTGCTCGAGGACCGCGCGCGGTTCGATGCCGCGGACCTCCTCGGGCGTGGTCGGGTCGTCCTCGAGCTGGATCAGGCCGCTCGTGGTGCTGATCACCATGCGAAGCGGGAACCGCGCGTCGGGTTCGGGATCTTCCGGGCGCGGGAAGTTGTCGCCGGCGGGCTGCAGTCCGAGGTCGAGCACGACCACGCCGTCGGGGGAGCCGCTCCAGCGGTCGCGCCAGCTGGAAATGGGCAGAGGGAGGTCGGACATCGGTTCTCCTTGGAGTTACGCGAGGATTCCTCATGAGACTACGTCGGCAGCGGTGCGCCCGGCCAGCCCCGGGAGTCCCCCACTATGCGGGGCTGAGAAATACTCAGATGACTGGATATCCTGACGCCGCGGAACACTCGCGCCGACCCGACGGCGCGCTCCGCACCCGACCCTCACTCACCACGTCCGGAGCGCTCATGGCCCTATCTGACTCACTCCGTGACGGACGCATGGCCGTGACCGAGCGCTTTCCCGCCGTCGCCGGCATCGTGGCGGCCGTCGTCGTGGCCGCGACGCTGGGCCTGCTCAGCGCCCGCATCGGCACCTGGTCCATCGCGGTGGCCATCGGCATCCTGTGTGTGGGCATCGCCGCCATTGATCTCGCGCTGCTTCCGGTGGTCGCGATGCCGCTGTCCCTCCTGAGCGTGCGCGCGGGCGGCGTGCTGTCGTTCTCCGATGTCGCGCTCGCCGGGGCGACGGTCGTCGCACTGTTCCTGCTGCGCCGCCGCGGCGCCATGGCGCTGCAGCCGCTGCTCTGGGCCGGGGTGGGCTACCTCGTGGCCGTGATCCCTGATCTCGTGCTCAACCGGTACTCGGCGAACTACGTCGAATGGGCGCACGAGGTGGTCCTCGTCCTCGGCAGCATGGTCGTGGGCTTCGTCATCGGCCGCGAGGGCAAGGCGGGCTCGGCGTTCGGGCTCTACACCCTCGCGTGTGCGGTGATCGGCGTGATCGCGGGCATCGCAGCGTTGCGCGGCTTCGCGTCGAGCGGCGCCTTCACCCCGGTCTCGCTGAACGCGCTCAACAAGAACGCCATCGGCGGCTCGCTTGCTGCAGCGCTCGTCATCGCGTTCGCGCGGCCCGCATGGCTGCACTGGCGTCCGTGGTTCTCGAACCTGATGGTCGTGTGCTGCGCGCTCGGCGTCCTCGCCTCGCAGTCGCGACAGGGCATGATCGGCGCGGTCGCCGGTGTGATCGTCGTGGCTCTGCGGCCGGTCGCGCGCCGGGGCGGTCGCGCGAGGCTCGTGTTCCTCGTGGCGATTCCCGTGCTCTATCTCGTGTATCAGCAGGTGACGACGCAGTTGAACTCGGCTGACCAGTTCAACTCGGCGAGCCAGCGCCTCACCTGGTACGCCCAGACGATCGAGATCTGGAAGACCTCCCCGATCTTCGGAGTCGGCCTGCGGTGGTGGTACACCGCGCGATTCGGTGCGGCGTTCCAGCCGCCGAACGCCGAACTGGAGGTGCTGAGCTGCGTCGGCGTCGTCGGACTCATCGCCTTCCTCATCATGTTCGCCGCCGGCGCACGGGCGCTGCAGCGCATTCCTGTCGAGTACGGCACCGTCGGCATGGCGGTGATCGCGACGCGCTTCGTGCAGGCGCAGTTCGACCTCTACTGGGTGTCCGGCCAGTCGTCGTTCCTGTGGATCGTCGCGGGCGCATGCGTCGGCGTGTACGTGCGCGAGCGGCTGCGAGTGGATGCCGCAGACACGGCCCTCAGAGTCCCCTCCGGCACGGCGGTGCGGCGCATGCTTCGCGCACCCCGCCGCGAGGCGTGGCGATGACCGAGCTGCGGGTGCTGCGCGTCGCCCACCACGCGGTCGTCTCGGCATGGCGCCAGCGCGAGCGCGAGCTGCGGGCCCTCGGGGTCGACGTCGGGCTCGTGTCTTCGCGCCGGTGGAACGAAGGCGGTCGCGAGCTCGAGCTCGAGCTGGAGGGTGACGACTTCGTCGTGGGCGCACGCACGATCGGGCGGCACCCGAGCGTCTTCCTGTACGACCCCCGGCCGATCTGGCGCGCGCTGAGCGCGGGCGTCGACCTGATCGACATCCACGAGGAGCCCAATGCGCTCGCCACGGCCGAGATCCTTCTGCTGCGACGCCTTCGCGGCTCACGGGCGCCGTACCTTCTCTATTCGGCGCAGAATCTGAAGAAGCGCTACCCGGTTCCGTTCCGCTGGTTCGAGCGGGGCGCGCTGTCGGGCGCCGCGGGCGCCTACGTCTGCAACACCGAGGCGGCAGACATCCTGCGCGAGAAGGGCCTCGCCGGCGACGCGCGCTACCTTCCGCTCGGTGTCGACACGTCGCGCTTCACGCCGGCCGAGCGCCGCGCCCCAACAGGGCGGCCGACCGTCGGCTACGTCGGCCGGCTCGAGCGGCATAAGGGCGTCGACGTGCTGCTGCGCGCGATTGCGGCGCGGCCGGAGCTGCGGCTGCGGGTCGTGGGCGACGGGCCCCAGCGTGCCGAGCTCGAGGCGCTGCGAGATGAGCTGGCCCTCGGCGCCCGCGTGGAGTTCGTGGGATTCGCCGCAGGCGATGCTCTCGTCGGCCACTATCGCGACTTCGATGTGCTGGCCGTGCCCTCGCTGCCGTGGCCGGGCTGGCGCGAGCAGTTCTGCCGTGTCGCGGTCGAGGCGATGGCCTGCGGCGTGCCCGTGGTCGGCAGCCGCTCCGGCGCGATCCCCGACGTTGTCGGCGGGGCCGGAGTGCTGGTCGAGCCGGGCGACGTCTCGGCGTGGACCACCGCGCTCGACGAGGCGCTCGAGCCGCGCCGCTGGGCGCAGCTGCGGGCCGCGGCACTCGAGCGCGCGCCACTGTTCACCTGGAAGAGCGTCGCGCGCGAACAGCGCCGCTTCTATGAGGAGGTCCGTCCCATGTCCGCAGCTCGCGAACGCCCCGAGGTGTTGATCGTCGCTTACGGCGACGCCGCACCCCTCGCCGAATGCCTCGACGCGCTCGGCGCAGAGTTGTCGGTGACGATCGTCGACAACTCGTCGTTGCCCGCGACGAAGGCCCTCGCGGTCGAGTACGACGCCAGATACGTCGATGCCGGCGCGAACCTCGGGTTCGCGGGCGGCGTGAATCTCGGGCTCTCCGACCTGGCTGCGCGCGGCCTGCGCGGGCGTGACGTGCTGCTGCTGAATCCGGATGCCCGTATCGACGACGCCGGTGTCCGCACCCTCGAGGCGCGACTCGCGTCGGCGCCCGACATCGCCGCCGTGGGCGCAACGCAGGAGGAGCCGGGCAGCGCCGTGCCCGTGCGGGTCTGGTGGCCGTTCCCGACGCCCTTCGGCGCCTGGGTCGAGGCGGTCGGACTGGGCGCTGTGCGCCGAAGCCGCGACTTCGCGATCGGCTCGATCCTGCTGCTGCGGTCAGAGGCTCTGCACGCGCTCGGCGGCTTGGACGAGCGATTCTTCCTCTACGCCGAGGAGACGGACTGGCAGTTCCGGGCGCGCCGCTCAGGCTGGCGCATCGAGGTCGCGGAAGTGCGTGCGAGCCACGAGGGCGCCGGAACGGGCGGCGATCCGCGCGTACGCGAGGCGCACTTCTACGGCAGCGCCGAGCGATACCTGCGCAAGCACTACGGCGCAGCCGGGTGGCAGAGCTACCGGCTCGCCAACGTCCTCGGCGCCGGCGCCCGTGCGATCGCGCTGCGTGGCGACGCGGGTCGTGCCGCTGCCCGGCGGGCGCGGATCTTCGCGCGCGGACCGGTGCGCGCGGAGCGCGAAGCGACCGCGTAGGCGCAACGCCGCCGACCGCCCGTCAGCGGACGGGGAGTCCGCTGCGGACCGGCATGGCGGCGACCACCCGGTCGACCGCATCCGAGAGTTCGGTCGCGACTCGGCGCCACGTGCGCGCAGATCGCCCGAACGGGTCCTCGACCTCGTCATCGGCGTGCGCGCCGAGCAGCTCGTGCGGCGTCCGGGGCGCGCCGGCCTGTTCGAGCCAGGAGCGGCTCACCCCCGCGGCCGGCACGTCTTGGCCGCCGAGCCAGCGCACGAAGGACTTGACCGTGAAGACGCGCGGCCAGGAGTCGGGGTGCGACGTGACGACCTCACGCGCCTCGCTGTTCGTCATCGTGAGAACGAGGTCGGCGTCGTCGGCGAGCTCTCGGGTGAAGTGCCGGCTGACGTGCGGGGTGAGGTCGATGCGGTATTCGGAGCCGACACGGATGCCTTCAGCCGGAGTGGCTTCGCCGCCGGGCAGCAGACCGGCCGAGCGGACGATGACGTCGTGGTCGCCCAGCCGCTGCTCCATGAGCGCCGCGGCGAACGGCGATCTGCATCGGTTGCCGGTGCACAGGAAGAGGAGTGCGAACGACATCATCGATCCCCGTCACGCCGCGCTGTGGCTGTGACTGTGGCTGACGGATTTGGCGTAGTACGCGGCGTAGGGCCGGGGGACGTTGCGCCGTGACCGGTTCGCGACGGTGCCGAGCACCGTGACGCCGTTCTGGCCCAGGACGTCGGCTGCGGCGGCCACGCGGTCGCGGTCGACGCGCCCGATGGCGGCGACGAGCAGTGCGCCGTCGGCGTGCTTGGCGAGCAGCGTGGCGTCGACAACGGTGAGCGCGGGCGGCGAGTCGATCACGACGACGTCGGCCATGGCGCGCAGGTGTCCGATGATGTCGCCGAGTTCGGGGGCGGCAAGAAGGTCGCCGGCCGCGGCGGGCGGTGCGCCCGCGGGCAGCACACGCAGTTCGGGGTACGGCGTGGCCTGGAGAACGCTCGTGATGTCGTGCTCGTTCACCGCGCCCTCGTCCAGCGCCTTCTCGAGCAGGCCCGACAGCCCGGTCCCGGTGGCTGCGTCTTCGAAGAAGCGGCCCAGGGTGGCACGGCGCAGGTCGCCTTCCACGAGGATGACGTTCTTGCCCGCGCGCGCCAGCGACAGGGCGAGGTTCGCCGAGACGAAGGTCTTCCCGTCGCTCGGCTGCGCGCTGGTGACGACGACGACCGCATGCTCGCGCGGCAGCAGCATCTGCGCGGAGGTGCGCACCGCGCGGACGCTCTCGAGCAGTGCGGTGCCCCGCACGCCCGCGGCGGGAAGCAGATCCTTCGCCCGGGCGACCTGTCGGTCGTAGCCGAGCTCGCCGAGCGAGCGCAGGCCGGTGAGACCCTCCAGCTCGTGGTCGCCGCGCAGGCGGTTGTCGAACTGGTCGCGGATGAGCGCGATGCCGGCGCCCGCGATGAGACCGCAGACGAGCGCGAGCATCAGGATCGTGAGCTTGCTCGGCCCGACCTGACCGCCGGGCTGCGCGGCCGTCATGATGGTGAGCGGCGTTCCGGCGTTCTGCACTGCCTGGAGCTGTTGCGTGATGCCGCCGAGGTTGGTGAGCGCGCTGGTCAGGTTCGTCTGCGCCACCGAGTTGCCGGCATCCCCCGACACCTGCTTCTGGTACTTGACGGCGGTCGCTGACGCCGCGGCCTGGCTGCTCTCCAGCGCGCTTTCCGCACTCTGGATCTGCTTCTGCAGGTAGCTGTTGTACTGGCTCACGACGCGAGCCGTGCGCTCCTGCGCCGCGGCGGGCGAAGCAGCCGTGCCGGAGATGTCGATGGTGTTGGTCTGGGTGCCGTTGGTGACCGCGTACTTGACGGAGCCGAGCAGGGCGCCCGCCGGCAGGCCGAGGGAGGTCGCCGCCGGTCCGAGGACCTTCTCGGTGGTGATCGTGCTCGGGTCGAAGTCGACCTCGACGCTGCCGATCTGGCCGCTCTGTGCCGCCGTGGTCACCGTCGAGCTCTCCCGCACGATCTCTGTCGACGAGTAACTCGGCACGGTGAGCTTGAGGTATGCCGCCGCGACGGCGAACGCCGCCACCACCATGATGATGATGAGCCAGCGTCGGCTCCACAGGATGCCGATCAGTTGTTTGAAGGTCACGATTCGCCCGCTTCCGGTTCGGAGTGCGGCGTAGTGCAGGTCGGGTGCCGCAGATTCGACCATAAGTGAACCATGCTCAAGTATGGTCGAAAAGCCCCCCGAGAGGGGTCGATCCGGACCGCGCGACACCTGGTTAGGCTGACCGCGCCTGACCCGGCACTGAGACTGCATGAGGAGCCCTCACATGAAATTCACCGAGACCGACGTTCCTGGGCTCATCGTTTTCGAGCCGACCCCGCACCGTGACGAGCGCGGCTACTTCACCCGCACCCAGGACGTCAGCGTGCTGCGCGAGGCCGGAATCGACGGCACCGCGTTCGTGCAGGACAACCAGTCGCGCTCGTACCAGGGCGTCGTGCGCGGCATGCACGGTCGCGGCGGTGGCGGCGAGGCGAAGCTGGTCCGCTGCGCTCACGGGGCCGTGCTCGACGTCGTGGTGGACGCGCGCGCGGACTCGCCGACCTTCGGTGCCGTACGCAGCTTCGTCCTCGACGACCAGCTGCACCGCCAGCTGTACATTCCGCGAGGCTTCCTGCACGGGTACCAGGCGATCACCTCGGTGACGGATGTCTGCTACCGCATGGACGCCTTCTACGAGCCCGACGAGGACATCACCGTCGCGTGGAACGATCCCGATCTCGCGATCGAGTGGCCCGCACCGGTCACGATCGTGAGCGCTCGCGACACCGCGGGGTCCTCCTGGGCGAGCTATCGCGAGTCCGTCGGCCGCGGCTGAGCGCCGGCGTGATGACCCCCACTACAAGGGATGAGAAAAACTCAGCAAACTGATTAGCCTGGCTTCGTGCGGCCGTCCCCGCACTCGAGGAGCCCGACCGTGTACCGTCATCGACTGCATATCGTTCAAGCCGTCAGATCCGACGGCTTCAGCGGGGTGGAGCGACACGTCGCGACCCTCAGCGAGCGGCTCGCCGCTCGCGGCCACAGAGTCACCGTCATTGGGGGAGACCCCGCTCGCATGTACGCCGAGCTGGGCGGCACGGGCATCCGTCATCGCGCCGCGACGACGACCTGGGATGTCGTGCGCGCACTCAGCCGGCTCGAGCAGGTCGACCTCGTGCATCTGCATATGACGGCGGCCGAACTCGCCGGCGTCGTCACGCGGCCGATGCTGCGTGCGCCGCTGGTCGCGACCCGCCACTTCGCATCGCGCCGCGGCTCGTCGCCGACGGCCCGCGGAATCAGCGCACTCATCCGCGCCAACCTCGCGGCACAGATCAGCATCAGCTCCTACGTCGCCGGGGTCGTCGACGGCCGCTCGACCGTCGTCCCCCTCGGCACGAGGCTCCCCGAGTCCGTCGTCCCGGCTGAGCGGCGTGAGCGCACGATCCTGCTCGCGCAGCGGCTCGAGCCCGAGAAGCGCGGCGACATCGCCGTGCGCGCGTGGGCAGCGTCGGGTCTCGCGCGCGAGGGGTGGCGCCTCGCCGTCGCCGGCGCGGGATCGCTTCAGGGCGAACTCGCGGCGCTCGCCGCGTCCCTGGGCGTGGGCGAGGCCACCGACTTCCTCGGCTACCGCTCCGATGTGCCGGAGCTGCTCTCCCGCGCGGGACTCTTCCTCGCACCGTGCCCGATCGAGGGCTTCGGACTGTCGGTCGTCGAAGCGATGGCGGCCGGAACTCCCGTCGTGGCCGCGCGCGAAGGCGCACACGCCGAGACGGTGGGCAGCGCAGACGGCGCCGTGCTCTTCAGCGCGAGCGACCCTGAGGCCGGCGGCGCCGCACTGGCCGAGCTGGCTCACGACGACCGCCGGCGTGCGGACTACGGCGCGGCACTGCGCGCCGCCGTCGAGTCACGCTTCACGGACGACGTCATGGCCGACAAGATGGTCCAGGTCTACGAATCGGTGCTGCGGTGAGCGATCTCGTCGTGATCTCGCTCGAGAAGTGGGATCACGTCTGGCGCCGCAACCAGCACCTCATCTCCCGGATGCTGCGCCTCGACCCCACCCTGCGGGTGATGTTCGTCGAGCCGTCCGCCGATCCGCTGCACACGGTCAGCCGCCGGCAACGGCCGCGCCTCGGGGCCGGTCTCAGCCGGCTGGACGACGTGGTCGGCGCAGAGGGACGGCTGTGGACCTTCCAGGCGACGAAGTGGCTGCCGCGGTCCGTGGATGCGCGCGCCGACGAACGCCTGGCCGGCGCCGTGATGAGGGCCGCGCGCCGGATCGGCTTCCGGTCGCCGGCGCTGTGGGTGAACGACCCCTCGGCCGCGGCGCTGATGCTGCGCTCAGGCTGGCCCGCGCTCTACGACATGACCGACGACTGGGTCGAGGCCGAGCGCCCCGAGCGCGAGCACGAGCGGCTCATCGCTGCGGAGCGCACGCTGTTCGACCGTGCGCGCGAGGTCGTGGCGTGTTCGCCCGCGCTGCAGCAGCGCAAGGCGGCGCAGCGTCCCGCCCAGGCATCCCCGGTCCGTCTCCTCGGCAACGCCGTCGACCTGAGCGCGTACGCGGCGCACCCGGCGCGGCCCGCCGACCTGCCGCCCGGACCCGTGGCTCTCTACGCCGGCACCGTTCACCTCGACCGCATCGACCTCGAGGCGACCGTCGCCACGGCGGCGGCGCTGCGCGCAGCCGGGGCGACACTGACGATCGTCGGCCCCGCCCCGCTGCCCGACGCCGCGGTCGCGCGCCTGCGCGATGCGGGTGCGGCGCTGCTCGGCAGCCGACCGCATGACGCGATTCCCGCGTACCTCTGCAACGCCGAGCTGCTTGTCGTGCCGCACGTCGTCGACGACTTCACCCAGAGCCTCGACCCGATCAAGGCGTACGAATACCGCGCGGCCGCTCGTCCAGTGCTCTCGACGGCCGTCGCTGGTTTCGCCGACTCCGGGGATCCGCGCGTGCGCATCGTCGCTGCCCACGAGTTCGCGGCGACCGCCGTCGCGCTCCTCACGCAGACATCGACCGGGGACGACGGCGGTGCGTCACGCGGGGCCCGCGTGCCCGATTGGGAGGACCGCGCGCAGGAGATGGCGGCGATCGTCGAACGGGTGCGCGCCGGCCGGCCCGGTGGCAGCGCCGCCGCGGGAGTCGTCGCGGCAGCACCCTTCGACGGGGTCATCGTGCAGGCCGCACCGCGCATCGAACCCGGAGCCGGCGTCGCAGGTGTCGCCGCCGCCCTGGAAGCGGAGTTCGTCGCCGCCGGCATCCGCACCGAGCGATTCACGCTGGACGAAGCCCACGGCGGCTGGATTCCGCGCCCTACCGGTGACCTGCCGAAGCGGCTCGCGCTGATCGCGGAGGTCGTCTGGTTCAGCCTGGTCGGCGGCGCGCTGCTGCGTCGCCGCAGCGCCGGCGATGCGGTCGTCGTGACCCACAACGACGCGCTCGGCGGTGACGTCTACGTCAACCACGGGGTGCTGAAGGCGGCGCTTCAGGCGCGTGGGCGATTCGCGGCGCGCGTGGCGAGGAATCCGCTTCACGTCTTCGTGCTCGCACGCGACGCGTGGCGCTACCGCTCGCGCACGCACCGCGCGATCGTGGCCCTGACGCCCGGCGAGGAGCGGACGCTGCGCGCCGCCTACCCACGCCTCGCGCCGCCGGTCACGGTCATCTCGAACGGCGTCGACACGCGCAGGTTCGCGCCGCCCACGGAGGAGACGGCCGAGCTCCGCGCGGCCCAGCGCGCCGACTGGCAGCGATCCCCTGACGATCGGGTCGTGCTCTTCGTCGGCCACGAGTACGACAGGAAGGGGCTGCCGCTCCTCATCGCGGCGCTGCCCCGCGTGCCCGGCTGCGTCGTCGTGGTCGTCGGCGGCAGCCCGGAGATGGTCCGCGCTGCTGAGCGCGACGCGCAGAGCCTCGGCGTCGCCGACCGGGTCAGCTTCATCGGGCAGGTCCGGGACCCCGTTCCGTACTTCCGCGCCGCCGACGTCTTCTGCCTCCCGAGCGCCTACGAGGCCAACGCCCTCGTCGTGCTCGAGGCGCTGGCGAGCGGGTTGCCCGTGGTCGCGACGCGCGTCGGCTTCGCGCCGGAACTGATCGACGACGGCGTGAACGGATTCCTCGTCGACCGCACCGTCGACGACGTCGTCCGCGCGCTCACCGCCGTCACCGCGGCCGAACTGGCGCCGTGGCGGCGTGCGGCGCGCGCGACCGGCGAACGGTACGCATGGTCGGTGGTCGCCCGTCGCTACGCCGACCTCGCCGCCGAGGTGCGCGCCAGTCGGGCCGTGCGGCGTTGACGTGCGAGGGCGCACGCTCTCATCGAGAACGTGCGCCCTCTCGGCGACGCGCCGGGGTCAGAAGTTGATCATGTGCCCCGTGAGGCCGTGGAACGCCTCCTGCAGCGCCTCCGACAGCGTGGGGTGCGTGTGCACGTTGCGGGCGAGCTCGAACGCACCGAGGTCCCACTTCTGAGCGAGCGTCAGCTCGGGCAGCAGCTCGGAGACATCCGGCCCGATCAGGTGCGCACCCAGCAGCTCGAGGTGCTCCTTGTCGGCGATGACCTTGACGAAGCCGGTCGGGTCGGCGAGGCCGTGCGCCTTGCCGTTCGCGGTGAACGGGAACTGGGCGACGACGACGTCGCGGCCCTCGGCCTTGGCCTGCTCCTCCGTGAGGCCGAACGAGGCGACCTGCGGCTGGCAGAACGTCGCGCGCGGCATCATGCGGTAGTCGCCGAGCGTCATGGTCTCGGCACCCCCGATGGTCTCGGCCGCGACGACGCCCTGCGCCTCGGCCACGTGGGCGAGCTGCAGCTTCGCCGTCACGTCGCCGATCGCGTAGATGTTCGGGACGTTCGTGCGCATGTTGTCGTCGATCGCGATGGCGCCGCGCTCGGTGAGCTGCACGCCGGTCGACTCGAGGCCGAAGCCGCTCACGTTGGGGGCGAAGCCGATCGACATGAGCACCCGGTCCGCGGTGATGGAGCCCTGCACCCCGTCCTTGTTCCCGCTGTAGGTCACCGTCACGCTGTCGCCGTTGTCGACGACCGTCTCGACCTTGGTGTCGACCTTGATGTCGACGCCGAGCTTGCGGTACTGCTTCTGGATCTCCTTCGAGACGTCGGGGTCCTCGTTGGGGAGCGCACGCGGCAGGAACTCGATGATCGTGACGTCGACGCCGTAGTTCTTCAGCACGTAGCCGAACTCCATGCCGATGGCGCCCGCGCCGACGATGACGATCGACTTCGGCAGCTCGCGGTTCAGGATCTGGGACTCGTAGGTCACGACGTTGTCGGAGAGCTGCACGCCGGGCAGCAGGCGCACGGTCGAGCCGGTCGCGATGATCGCGTTGTTGAACGAGACGATCTCGGTGCCGCCGTCGGACTTGGCGATCTCGATCGTGCCGGCGTCGAGGAAGCGGCCGCGGCCGTCGTACTCGGTGATGCTGTTCTTCTTCATCAGGAAGTGCACGCCCTTGACGCGGCCGTCGGCGACCGTGCGGCTGCGGTCGAACGCGGCACCGTAGTCGAACGTGACCTCGCCGGAGATGCCGAAGGTCTTGGCGTCGTTGTGGAAGATGTGGGCGAGCTCGGCGTTGCGCAGCAGCGCCTTCGAGGGGATGCAGCCCACGTTGAGGCAGACTCCGCCCCAGTACTTCTCTTCGATGATGGCGGTCTTGAGACCCAGCTGAGCCGCGCGAATGGCGGCGACGTAACCGCCGGGGCCGGCTCCGAGAACAACGACGTCGTAGTGTGCACTCACCCCTCAAACCTATTCCGGCGTGCGTGTTTCCGCTTAATCGTGCGCGGCAGGAAATCGGCCGCGCCACGCGCACCGCGTAACACGACGACGCACGGCTTGGGGCTGGGACCGCGGGCAGGGACGCTGAAATCACCCCACTCAGCTGCGAGAAGAGAGAACATACGGATGCCCGAGCCGAAGCGCCTGATCGTCAACGTCTTCGAGATGGCCTGCGTCAGCCACATCACGCACGGCCTGTGGCGCCTTCCCGACAACAACAGGCACCGGTTCGCGGAGCTGTCGTACTGGACTGAGCTCGCACAGCTCGCCGAGCAGGGCGGCCTCGACGGCATCTTCCTCGCCGACGTCGTCGGCGCGTACGACACCTTCCGCGGCGGACCCGAGACGGCGATCCGCGAGGGCCTGCAGATCCCGAACCTCGACCCGCTGCTCGTCATCCCGGCGATGGCGACGGTCACGCAGCATCTCGGCTTCGGGGTGACGTTCTCGACGACCTACGAGCCGCCGTTCGCGTTCGCGCGGCGCATGTCGACGCTCGACGCCCTGACCGGCGGCCGGGTGGGCTGGAACATCGTCACGTCTTACCTCAGCAATGCGGCGCGCAACTTCGGCCTCGAAGACCAGATCCCGCACGACGAGCGCTACCAGATCGCCGACGAGTACCTCGATGTGCTCTACAAGCTCTGGGAGGGCTCGTGGGACGACGATGCCGTCGTGAACGACCCGGTCGCCGGGATCTACAGCGATCCGGCCAAGGTGCACGCGATCAATCACGTCGGCAAGCACTTCACGGTGGCGGGCCCGCACCTGGTGGCACCCACCCCGCAGCGCGTGCCGCTGCTCTTCCAGGCGACGGGGTCGCCCGCGGGCATCGCGTTCGCGGGCAAGCACTCGGAGGTCGTCTTCACGGGCGGCCGCACGGTCGAGGATTTCCAGAGCAACGCGAATCGGATGCGTGACGCGGCGGAGTCCCAAGGCCGCGAGCGGGGTGATGTGAAGTTCGTGGTGCAGGCCGGCGTCATCGTCGGCCGGACCGAGTCGGAGGTCGCCGACAAGGAGCGCCTCTTCCAGGAGTACTCGAGCCTCGACGGCGTACTCGCCCACAGCGGCTTCCCCTTCGACATCACCGCGTACCCGCACGACTCGCTCGTCTCCGACGCCATCGCCGACGCGGGGCTGCCGGCGGAGCATCCGGTCGCGAAGCGCTTCGCGGAGGGCGCGACGATCGGCCAGGCGCTCGAGGAGCTGCGCCACCAGCGGCACGACCGGTTCTATGTCGCGGGCACGCCGAAGGTGGTCGCCGACGAGATCGAGAAGTGGCTCGACGAGGACGGGATCGACGGCATCAACCTGCGCCAGTACCACTCGTATGACACGGTGCGCGACTTCGTCGAGCTGGTCGTGCCCGAGCTGCGGCGTCGCGGCCGGATCCGCGAGGAGTACACGCCGGGCGAGACGCTGCGCGAGCGCTACTTCGGCGCGAGCCGGCTGCCCGAGAGGCACCCGGCGGCACGTTACCGGGGCGGCAAGAACCTCTGATCGGCGGGCGGTGTTGCGATGCGTGACACCGCCCGCCGCCCGGCTGCGTGCGGCCGGATAGCGTGGGGACCATGGCAGACCGCGAATACGGATTCCGCACCCGGGCGATTCACGCCGGGAACATCCCCGACCCCGTGACAGGCGCCCGCGCCCTGCCGATCTACCAGTCGAGCTCCTTCGTCTTCGACGACACGGCCGACGCGGCGGCCCGCTTCGCGCTGCAGAAGTACGGCAACATCTATTCGCGGCTCGCGAACCCGACGGTCGCGAGCTTCGAAGAGCGGGTCGCGAGCCTCGAGGGCGGCCTCGGGGCCGTCGCCACGGCATCCGGTCTGTCTGCGCAGTACATCGTGTTCGCGTCGCTCGCGGGCGCCGGCGACCACATCGTCGCCTCGGCGAACCTCTACGGCGGCTCCATCACCCAGCTCGACGTGGCCCTGCGTCGCTTCGGGGTCGAGACGACCTTCGTGCAGTCGTCGGAGGCCGCCGACTACGACGCCGTGATCACCGACAAGACGAAGGCGCTCTTCGTCGAGACGATCGCGAACCCCTCCGGCGAGATCGCCGACCTCGAGGCGCTCGCGGCGGTCGCGCACGCGCACGGCATCCCCTTTATCGTCGACTCGACCATCTCGACGCCGTATCTCAACCGGCCGATCGAGTGGGGCGCCGACATCGTCACGCACTCGGCGACGAAGTTCCTGGGCGGCCATGGCACGACGCTCGGCGGCGTAGTGGTCGAGTCGGGCCTGTTCGACTGGAACACCGACAAGTTCCCGCTGTTCGGGCAGCCGGTGCCGAGCTACGGCGGGCTCGAGTGGTCGGGCAACTTCGGCGAGTACGGATTCCTGACCCGCCTGCGCGCTGAACAGCTCCGCGACATCGGGCCGGCGCTCGCCCCCCACTCCGCGTTCCTGCTCGCGCAGGGTGTCGAGACCCTGCCGTTCCGCATGCAGGCGCACGTGGACAACGCGCGAACGGTGGCCGAGTGGCTTGCCCAGGACCCGCGCATCGAGCGTGTGGCCTGGGCCGGTCTTCCCGACCACCAGCATTTCGAGCGCGCGCAGAAGTATCTGCCGAAGGGCCCGGGCTCGGTCTTCAGCTTCGAGGTGAAGGGCGGCCGCGCGGTCGGGCAGAAGCTCATCGAATCCGTGGACCTCGCGAGCCATCTCGCCAACATCGGCGATGCGAAGACGCTGATCATCCACCCTGCGTCGACGACGCACGCGCAGCTCTCGGAGCAGCAGCTGATCGATGCGGGCGTGCTGCCCGGCATCGTTCGTCTCTCAGTCGGCATCGAAGATGCCGACGACATCATCTACGACCTTGACCAGGCGCTTACGCTGGCCGTGGAGGCATGATCATGACTGACACTCTCGTCGAGACCCGGCTCACCAACGGGCTGTCCTGCGCGCTGCCGGCGAGCTCGCCCCTCGCCAAGCTGCTGAAGTCGCAGCGCACCTGGTTCGGGCCCGACGCGCGGGCGCGGCAGCGGATCCTTCGCGAGGCGAAGTCCGTCGCGATCGTCGGTGCGTCGCCGAATCCGACTCGCTCCTCGTACTTCGTCGGCACCTACCTGCTGCAGTCGAGCGACTTCCGCGTGTACTTCGTGAACCCGAACGCCGAGACGATCCTGGGCCAGAAGGCCTACCCCGACCTCGCCTCGCTCCCTGAGGTGCCCGACATCGTCGACGTGTTCCGCAAGGCATCCGACATCCCCGCCGTCATCGACGACGTGGTCGCGATCGGTGCGAAGACGGTCTGGGTGCAGCTCGGCATCTGGAACGAGGAGGCCGCGTACTACGGCGAGTCGAAAGGCCTCACGGTCGTGATGGACCGCTGCATCAAGGTCGAGCACGCCCGCTTCCACGGCGGCCTGCACCTACTCGGCTTCGACACGGGCCAGATCAGCGCGAAGAAGCTCGCGCGCTAGCCGTTCGGCCTCGGTGCCGGCTCAGCGCTGAGCGACGAGCGGCGTCGCCATTCGCAGGCCGCTCTGCGCCTCCCACCGGCCGGCCAGGAGGCTGTAGTCGACGAGGAAGGCGAGCGCACTGCGCTGCGCGGATTCCGCGAGCGAGACCAGCATCTCGCGAGCGCGTCCGGTCGCCGCGGCGGCCGCTGCCCGCGCGTGCCGGGCGATCACCTGGTCGGGCTCGGCGGGCTCGTGCACGGTGTGCGTCTCGAGTGCGGAGCTGAGGCGCCCGAGGGCCTCGATGTCATTCGGCGTCAGGGGTGCGGCGGGTCGTCGGGGCACTTGGCCGCGCGCGCTTTCCTCTTCGGCGATGCGGTGTGCGACGCTCGACGCGGCGCTGAGCGTCAGCGCCACCGCGAGCATGCCCGCGGTGGCGAAGTCACTCGTGTACAACATGCATCTATGATAGGCAGGTCCCGGGCTGGGCGGCTGAGAGAGAGCTGTGCGCGGAGGACGATTTTGTCTTCGAATGCGTGCTCTGCGCCGCCGCGCAGACACGTAACATGCGCGTGCTAGCTTCAGATCGGGCCGGCCGCCTACCCGAGGCGGCCGACGAGTGAGAGGCGTCAGCCGGCGTGAGCGGAGTTGCGTTCTTCGACGTTGACGAGACACTGGTCTCGGTGCGCACCCTTGAGTCCTTCCTCATGGCATACCTCAAAGAGGTGCCGTCGATGATCTCGATGGAGCGGCTGCAGCAGCTCGCGAAACAGGTCGTCGAACTCGATCGTGAGGAGTTCAACCGCATCTACTTCGCGATCTGGGCCGGCCAGCCGGTCGAGCAGGTGCTCGAGATCGGCGAGCGCTGGTACGCGGCCAACGAGGGCACGTCGGGCTTCTATCGCCCGAACGTGCTCGGTCGTCTGCGCAAGCACCAGGCCGACGGTGACCGGGTCGTGCTGGTCTCGGGCTCGTTCGCGGCGCCGCTGCGGCCGATCGCCGCCGCCGTCGGAGCCGACCACGTCTTCTGCACCGAGCTCGAGGTCGCGCCCGACGGCACCTACACCGGCGTCATCGCCGCCGCGATGATCGGCGAGGACAAGCGGCGCGCGGTCGAGTCATATCTGGCCGAGCTGACGCCCGGCTCTGCACCCCTGGCTGACTCCTCTGCGCCGCCTGTGCAGACATGGGGCTATGGCGATCACCCGAGTGACCTGGCGCTGCTCGAAGGCGTCACCGACCCGGTCGTCGTCGGCTCCGACCCGGCGATGCTCGCCGTCGCGCAGGAGCGCGGCTGGCCCGTGTGGCCGATCGACCAGCCCTTGGCTCCGCGTGGCTGAGCCCAGTGACGGCGCGGATGTTCGGTCAACAATGCACACCACGGTAACGTTTTAACGACCCGCAGTTCCGCACACCGAGAGGTCAGCATGTCATCGATTTCCCAGGCGCTCCACGAACTGCTGAACGACGCCGACGCGTCTGTCGACGAGGTGCTCTCGCGGCACTTCACCGACGACTACCGTCAGAGCACCAACGGTGAGTGGGTCGACCGCGCCGGCTTCGCGCAGCAGATGACCTACCTGCGCTCGGTCACCGACGGCGCCGAGATCGAGGTCGTCGCGGAACTCGTGCAGGGGGCGAGCTACGCCGAGCGGCACATCATCCGAGTGACCCAGCGCGACGGCGTGATCGCCGCGCAGGAGGCGTACCTCTTCGCGCAACTGGCGGCAGACGGGCGATTCAGCTCGCTCGAGGAGCTCACCCGCCCCCTCGCGGACTGAGGTCGGGCGACCCCGACCTCGACTCTGGCCGCGAGCTCAGGCGCTGCGGCTCTCGTGCAGGTGCTCGTCGACGCGGGCACGCAGTTCGCGCGGCCGGAACGGCTTCGAGATGTAGGCGTCGGCACCGGCGGCCAGGCTCTCGAACTCGTCGGCGTCGGTGACGCGCGCGCTCAGCACGACGATGAGCGCTGAGCTCGTCGCGCGGATCCGCTTGGTCGTCTCGATGCCGTCGATTCCAGGCATCCGCAGGTCGACCGTGACGACGGCGGGGTCGTGCTCTCGCACCGCGGTGATGCCGTCGATCCCGTTGGTGGTCGGAACGACACGAAGGCCGGCGTGCTTGAGCACGTCGCAGATCAGTGACCGGATTCCCTCGTCGTCTTCGATGACGACCGCCGTCCGGCGTGCGCGCTCACTCACTTCTGAGCGCAGGGCTGGAGGGTCGATTCACCCAAACTGTTCACCGGTTCGACTCCCTTACTCGAGCGTGCTCAGCTAATCTAGACGCACGTCTCGTGGTCGCCAAACCCCCAGCGCTGGGGTAGCGGGGTGGTGATCAGTATGCCTCGGACTGCTGCGCAAGTCGCGCAACGCGTTCAACGGGGTCGGTGACGCCGAGACCCGGGAGCATCAGAGTCCAGTAACGCTGCACCCGCCCATGAATGTCCTGAGCACGGGTGAGCCGGTGAGCGACCTGCTGCACGCCGGTGAACGCCTCGACGAGCACCTCGGCCGCCCCCTCGAGATCGAGCACCGGCTGCAGCTCGCCATTCGCGTTCGCCTCGGCCAGCAGATCACGCGTCACGCTCATCCAGCTGACGAACGGCGTAGGAAGGTCGACGCCGTGCAGGCCGGCGTCGTGCTGCAAGCGGATGCCCGCGCGCACCAGCACGTCGTCTCGGAAGCGCTGTGCCACCGCGAACGCGAGCAGGATCATCGCGTCGAGACCGCTGTAGCCGTCGGTGCGGATGCCGCTGAGCACGTCTTCCCACTGCCGGTACTGCGCTTCGACGACCTCTCGCGCCAGCGACGCCTTCGACGAGAAGTGGTAGCTCATCGCGCCCTTGGTCTTGCCGAGACGAGCGGCGATGCTCGACAGCGACGCGGCGGCGTAGCCGACCTCGTCGAACTCAGCCGCAGCGGCGCGGGTGATCTCGTCGCGGCGAGCGCTGGCCCTCGGCTGTGTCATGGTGGCTTCAAGCCTAGGGGCCGCGGGCCGAGAGACGCATGCGCGCGCGTGCACCGGCCCGTTTGCGACCATCCGCGCGAACCATCGTGCGGAGGCCGCGTGTGACTGGGGGCAGGTTGCGGGATTGCTACGCTTCGGATCATGAGAGCGGGTGCAGGGGACAGCGCCGTCGTCGTCGAGGATGATGACGGCATTCGGGAGCTCATCGGCACGGTGCTGCAGCAGATCGGACTGCAGGTCATCGCGGTCGGTAATGGCGTTGACGGCATCGCGGCGGTCGCAGAGCATTCGCCCGTCCTCGTGACGATCGACGTCAACATGCCCGGAATCGACGGCTTCGAGACGGCGAAGCGCATCAGGGCCATCAGCAGTGCCTACATCATCATGCTCACGGCGCGAGATGAAGAGATCGATGCGCTGCAGGGCCTCGGCGCGGGTGCCGACGACTATGTGCTGAAGCCGTTCCGTCCGCGCGAGCTGCGAGCCCGGGCAGAGGCGATGCTGCGCCGGCCGCGTGTGGTCGAGGCCGCCCCCACGGGCGATGGGCCGACCGGGGGCACGGGCCCCGTCGTCGTCGCCGCACCGGCGGAGGAGCCGCCGCCGTCTGCATCAGGCGGCGTGCTGCAGCACAACGGCGTCGTGCTCGACCCCGATGCGTACGTCGTCAAACGCGACGGCGCTGAGCTGAGTCTCACCCGAAGCGAGTTCGAACTGCTGCACGCCCTGCTCGAATCGGGGCGCCGCGTGCGGAGCAAAGACGAGCTGGCGCGACTGCTGCGCAGCAGTGACTACGTCGTGAACCCTTTCATCGGTGATGCCGACCGCAGGGGCGTCGAAGTGCACATCGGAAACCTGCGCAAGAAACTCGCAGACAGCGCAGCCGACCCCTACCTCATCGAGACAGTGCGCGGCGTCGGCTACCGGCTCGCTGCGGCCCGCTGACGGCGGTTACACAACATTACGGGCCCCTTACCCCCAGAAATTGGGGTACGCGAACCGCTGAATACCGCTTCTCTCGGGTAGAGAAGCGCCTGCGGTGCCAGTAGGCTGAAAGTCCAGTGCCGTTATGGTCAGCTTCCGACCGTGCACTGTACCGAGGGCGCCTGATTTCGGGTTGAGGGCATCTCGGACCCTTGGGGGGAGGGGGCGCCCATCATTCGGGTTGAGGGCGCCCCCAACAAGGTTGAGGGGCTATCGTCTTTTTTCTGGCGATGAGATAAGTCTGCCGGGGCGGCCAGCAGGTTCCGCGCCGGAAACGCTCAAGAAACCTCAAGACTTGCGCAAGATGAACGGAGGCCTCGCCATTCCCAGGGTGCAGATCGTCGCGCCGACGCCCGAGGCCGCCGCAGCGGCGCGTTCCGCCGTCGCCGCAGCCGGCATCGGAGACGAGGTCGCCGGCGTCGTGAGTGAGGTCGACGGCTCCATCGACGAGCCCGTTCTCATCGTCGCGGACACGCTGTCCGAGATCGACGAAAGCGCCCTCGTGGACATCGTCGACTACGACTTCGTGCTGACCACAGACGTGCCGGCCCAGCTCACCGACCGTCTCGGCCTGCTGCACCGTCGCTGCGAGCGTCGGATGGAGCGGCTCGCCGAGGTCGAGGAGCTGCGCAGGCGCACGATGGAGCTGACCTGGAACCTGCACGCCGAGCGCGACATCCCCGCACTGGCCCGAGCCGTGCTCGCGGGGCTGCACCAGGTATTCGCGTGCGCCTCCGCCGCGGTCGTGATTCCCGCGGAGGCCCACTTCAGCGACGGTGCGTACGCCGCCGCCGCATGGATCTCGCGGGCTGGCGAGCCTCCCAGGCCCGCGCCCAAACTGGGGCGCATCGTGGGCCGCGCCTTCGAAAAGCTGCGCCAGAGCGCCGGCTCGCCGATCGCGATCGATGGCGGCGATGTGCTCGACCTGACCCGCGCCGAGGCGCCCGAGCTGCTCACTCAGGCATTCGGCTCGCGCGCGCAGCGCCTTGTCGCCGTGCCGATCCGCCTCGACAGCGAGGTGCTCGGCGAGCTGATGATCGTCGACACGGATGCCCCGGCGCAACGCTCTGCGCTCGAGAAGTCGATGCTGTCCCGGGTCGCGCTGCAGGTGGGCCGGGCGGTCTCCGAAGTGCGCGCACGCTACCGCCAGCAGCAGACCAACAACCAGCTCTATGAGGCGTCGGCGGAACTGCAGCGGCTCGTCGACGAGCGCGACGACCTCGGGGTCGTGATCCGTTCGATCGCCGACGCGATCAACGTCGGCGTGCTCTTCTACGACAACGAGAACCACCCGCAGCTGCACAACCGCATGGTCGAGAAGATGCTCGGGCTCACCGGCTTCGACCCGGCGACAGGTCGTAGCACCCACGTCTACGCATCCGATCGCCGCACTCGCGTGAAGCAGGACAAGAACATCGTCTCCGAGACGCTCGAGGGCGACTCGCGCGGCCTCATCTACTGGATCGGCGACCCCCAGGCGGGCGAGCAGCGCGCCGTCGTCACCGAAGCGCACGTCATCACCCGGCCCGACGGCGAGAGGCTCGGCGCCGCCGTCGTGACCTACGACGTGACCGATCTCGCGAACGCCATCGAGATCCGCGAGGAATACCTCGCGACGGTGTCCCACGAGCTGCGCACTCCGCTCACGTCGATCGTGGGGTACCTCGACCTCATCGACGACGCCCACGACGTCGAGGCGCTCGGCTTCGGCAAGGAGTTCCGGACCATTCAGCACAGCGCCGAGCAGATGCTCGCGCTGATCCGCGACCTGCTGAGCACCAGCACGCGCGAGCTCACGCTGCGCATCGAGCCGACCGACGTCGGCGCCGTCGTGACCCAGTCGGTCTCGACGCTGCGCCCGACCGTCGCCGCAGCGCATCAGCGCCTGGTGCTCGATCTGCCGGAAGGAACCGTCCTCGCCCACGTCGACGGCCCGCGGGTCAAGCAGGTCGTCGACAACCTCATCTCGAACGCGGTCAAATACACGCCCGACGGCGGCACCATCACGGTCACGCTCGCGCGTGACGATGAGTCGATCACGATCAGCGTCGCCGACACCGGGCGCGGCATCAAGAAGACCGACCAGTCGCGCCTGTTCGACCGCTTCTTCCGGGCTCGGGAAGCCCGGGAGGCGGCGATCCAGGGCGTCGGCATCGGGCTCACCATCGTCAAGACGATCGTCGACGGGCACGGCGGCGAAGTGACCGTCACCAGCGAGCCGGGGCACGGCTCGACGTTCACCGTGCAGCTGCCCGTGCGCGTCGGGACCACCCCGCTCGCGACTTTGGCTATGCAACCCTGATTGGGGTAGCCGGGAACCGAAGCGGACCCTCTCCGTCCGGCTGAGTGCCGGTTACTGTGGGAATGCCGCGATCGCCGCCCGAATCGGCGAACGCGGTGTGCAGTTGATGTTTCTGCGCCCGCGCACCGCGTTGCCGCGACCCGACCAAGCTGTAGGTGCCCCACATGCCCCTGATTGACAGAAGTGCCGCTCACCGCTCCACCCGATCGGAGTCGCTCGTCTGGGCGATCGAGCGCGCGGGCGAACAGGCGTGGCGCGCCGATGTCGAGATTCCGCGCAGCCACTGGCTGTGCCACCCCGTGCCGGACCGCGTCCCGGTCACCCTGCTCGCCGAGGCATTCCGCCAGGCCGGCCTGGCGATCTGCGTCGCCGGCCTCGGCATGGGGCAGTCGGTGCGCTTCGTCGTCTCCGACATGACGGTCCGGGTCGAGACCGACGAGCTGCGCTTCCCGCGCTTCGGTGCGCTCGACGGCAAGCTCGAGGCCGACTTCACGGGCATCCGCTACCGCAAGGGCGTGCCGCACGTGCTCGAGGTCGACTACCGCCTGCCCGGCCTCGCGTCAGGGCACGTCAACGCGCAGGTGCTCGCCGATCGCGACTACCGGGCGATCCGGCGCAACGCGGTCGAGTTCACCGATGCGGCGCTCGGTGCGGGGGCCGAGCTGATCCAGGTCACCGACCGCGGGCCCGGCACTATGACCGCGCGCCTCGGGATCGACGAATCCGATCCGTTCTTCTTCGACCATCCCGTCGACCACGTGCCGGGCATGCTGCTGCTGCACGCCGCCGAGCGCATTCACGAGGGTGAGCTCGGCACCGCGCCCCGCTTCCTCACGATCTCCTTCCCGGCGTTCGGCGAGCTGCGCTCGGCGACCGACCTGCAGGCCACGCTCACCGGGCATGGCGTCGAGACGTCGTTCGCCCAGGGTCACCGGGTGATCGGAACGGCGCGCTCTGACTCCACCCCGTACCGCGCTGTCGCGTGAACTCGGCTGTCGCGTGATGTCGGCTGTCGCGTGAACTCGGCCGCAGCGACCCGGGCGTGCCGGCGCGCCGGTCGTTGCGGTGCGCCGCCCGCGGGCGCGTGCCGGTCAGCGGCGGCGCGGCTGCCGACGGCGACCGAAGACGAGCGTGGCGGCGGCGCCGAGGATGATCGCGCCGCCCGCGCCCCACACCACGCCGGCGTTCACCGTGGAGCCGGTCGCAGCGAGCTGCGTCGTCGCGGCTGCCGGGGGCGGATCTGCCGGCGCGTCGGCGGAAAGCTTGACCGGGGAGTCAGGGGGAGAGTCCGCAGCGGCGACAACCGGGCACTCCGTGCTGCCGGGGGTGTTCACGGTGACGGCGCCGTACGAGGTCGCTCCGCCGCCGAGCTGCGCGAGCGAGACGTCATAGCTGCCGACGGCGCTCGTCGGAAAGGTGAGGTCGACGGTCGCTGCGCCTCGGGCGGTGCTGGTCAGCGAATAGCTGGTCTGCGCGGCGAGGAAGACGCCGGGCAGGGCTGCGTCGTCACCGGTCCCGGTGACCGTCTCGAGCAGCGCGCGCGATGCGCCGAACGTGCCTGTGGGCAGCTGATGATGAAGCGTTCCGCCGGCGCAGACGGCTGCGCTCCAACTGGCCTGTTTACTGGGCGCATACGGCGCAGGCGACGCTGCCTGAGCCGCGAGGGGTGTGGCCACCGCGAGGACGGTCGCCGCGGCCGCCACCGCTGCAGTGCGGAGGAGTGCGGGCATTCGGGTCACCGACTTTCCTAAAACGAATAATCCTCACGTTATGTGGGAAAGTCGATTCGTGAATGTCCCCGATCGGGTATCACCCTGATGGGGGTCAGGCTTTGGCGCGGCAGTCGTAGAGGGTCTGGCCCTGGCTCGTCCCGGATCGGAACTCGCCGGCCAGCGCCGGCGTGCAGTGCCCGCGGACCCATGCGCGCGCGGCGTCGAGAGTCGGGTTGGCCGGCCTCGGCACATCCGGGTCGGCCAGCAGGACATATCTGATGGTCCCCGCGCGCAGGTACGCCCTGAGCTGCGCCAACGTCGGCGTCGGCGCCTGCTGGGAGAATCCGCCCATCGGAATCGCGTCGTCATGGGTCTCAAGAATCACGCTGACGGCGACGGCGAGGGTGTCCGTCGCGAACAGCGGGTGCCGGTCGCCCGCGCGCGCGACGACGTAGTCGACCAGCTCGCGCTGCTGCGGCGTGAGCGCGAGATCGTGCTGCACGGCGAACGGAGCCCGCAGACGGATGCCCGAATGCTGGTCGCTCGTGGCGGTGGCGGTGGCGGTGGCGGGCGCGGTGGCTGCGGTGGCGGCGCGCGGCTGCGCAGCGGACGTGTGCGCACCGGGCCGCGGACCTGCCCAGGCATCCGATGCGCTGCCGCCGAGGCCCGGGAAGATCACGAGAGTCGACCACGCGACGGGGGCCACGGCGATGGCGACGATCATCGTGATCGCGGCGGCCCGGCGGCCGCTGCTGCTGCGTTGCGCCGTCACCAGCACGAGCGTCGCGATCACGCCGACCGCCACGACGACGAGCGCCGACCACCGTGCCGGCGCCGGGCCGGTGGCCGAGACCACCGTCTGCCAGGCCGTGCTCGCGAGCATCACGCCCGGAGCGGCCCACCGCCAGCGCGGGACCCGGTCGCGCCACCAGTCGAACAGACGCATGCCGCCGGCCACGGCCAGCAGCACGAGGGGCACGGCGATCGGCCCGTAGTAGGTGGCGTGCGGCACCCAGGCGGCGGCGAGCAGCAGCGCGGTCACGCCGAACCACGCGACGAGACCGACGAGCATGGCGAGGTCGGCTCGCCGGCCGGCGAGGGAGGCGCCTGCGGGCAGGCGTCGACGGATGCCGGGAAGCAGAAGGGCCGTCTCGATCAGCGCTCCGGCGAAGGCGACGGGGTACAGCCACCCGATCTGGGTGGCGAGTCCTGGCAGCAGCATCTTGACCGGGCTGTGCTGCGGATTGAGCCAGACATCGTGCACCGGCGCGGACGGCGCCCCCTGGCCGCCGCCGGCCGCCGAGTCGAGCTGAGGGACACTGCCCGGCCACAGCCCGGGCACGATGCGGTCGATGCCGTTGTAGCCGAACACCATGGTGAAGAAATTGCCGTCGGTCGTCCCGTCGGCGAAGGGGCGCACGGCCGCGGGAACCAGCTCGATGACCGTGATCCACGAGATCGATGCGAGAAGCATGGCGACGGCGCCGATCGCCGCCCAGACCACCCTGCGGGCCACCCGACCACGCGTGCCGAGAAGATAGATCAGGAGCACCGCGGGCACGATGAACCACGCCTGCAGCATCTTGGCCTGAAATCCGACCCCGACCCAGCAGGCGGCGAGCAGCAGCCAGCGGCCGTGGCCCGAGAGGGCCGCACGCTGCGCGGCGAGCACGGCGAGAGCGCACGTCATGGTGAGCATGCCGTCCTCCATCGGGCGGCCGAACATCGCGGCGAGCATCGGCGTGAATGCGACGCCGCCCGCCGTGAGAACCCCGGCGAGGGTCCCGCGCCA
This sequence comes from Gryllotalpicola reticulitermitis, assembly GCF_042651345.1. NCBI lineage: Bacteria > Bacillati > Actinomycetota > Actinomycetes > Micrococcales > Microbacteriaceae > Gryllotalpicola > Gryllotalpicola reticulitermitis. The sequence continues at coordinate 566,307 of NZ_JBHSCN010000005.1, read as the reverse complement.
GCGCACCGCGATGGCCCATGCGGCCAGCACGGTGATGACGCCTTCGATGGCCTGAGGCAGGCTCATCGCCCAGGCGTGCACGCCGAAGATGCGCACCGCGAGAGCCTGCGGCACGAATGCCCCGGACAGCTTGTCGAGCGTGATGGTCGCGGCCGGGTTGAGCGCGCCCGTGAGCAGCGCGAGCGGGCGTCGCGACATGCTGACCGCCGAGGCGGCGTAGTACGGGGACACGCCGCTGTAGCCGATTCCCCAGGTGTACAGCAGCGCCGCGGCGCAGAGCAGGCTCGCGAGCGAGATGAGCGCCCAGCGTGGCTGCCCGCGAAACACATGCACGCGCTCATCGCACCATGCGCGGCCTAAGAAGCCGCCGAGCGCCGCGTCACGATCGATAACACATGCGAAAGGCGGTGTATAGCCCACCAGGTAAAACTTGTTGGTGTACTTTTCACCGCATAGTCTCACCATGTACGGATGTAGTGATCTACGGAGGGTGGGGGCACATGACGCTCGCGGAGATGGCACCGGCAACGACCTGTTCGGCGGCACCGCCGGAAACCGCGCTGCTGCGCACGCGCTCGGTGGAGGCGGGCCTCGTCGAGGTCACGGTCGGCGACGAGGTCGTCGGGTTCCTCGAGCTCGCGGGCGGCGTCTGGGTCGCACTGTGCGGCCCGGTCTACTCGTGGGCGACCGAGGTCGGGCAGCACGCCGACCCCGACGTTGCGGTGCTCACCCTGTTCACGAGCGGCATGAAGCCGGCCGGCCCCACGGGTCTGCCTCACGGCGGCGGCCCGCGGCTGTTCCTCTAAGCGACATGGCGCCGGCCAGCAGCTACCGACTTCAGATATCCGCTGACTTCACGCTCACCGAGGCGGCGCGCACGGTTCCCTACCTGCACGCACTCGGTGTCGACTGGATCTACCTCTCGCCGCTGCTCGAAGCGGCGGCAGGGTCGACGCACGGCTACGACGTCGTCGATGCGACGCGAACGGATGCCTCCCGCGGCGGCCCGGCCGCCCTGCGGGCGCTCGCCGATCAGGCACACGAGGCGGGCATGGGCGTGCTCGTCGACATCGTGCCGAACCACATGGGGGTCGCCGACGCCCGTGCGAACGCGTGGTGGTGGGACGTGCTCGCCCGCGGTCGCGCGTCCGAGTTCGTGGACTTCTTCGACATCGACTGGGATGCCGGCGACGGGCGCGTGTACCTGCCGGTGCTCGGAACGGCGCCCGACGAGCTCGAGCAGCTGCGCGTCGACGGTGACGAGCTCGTGTACTACGAGCACCGCTTCCCGATCGCCGCGGGCACGGGCGACGGAACCCCGCGAGAGATCCTCGGTCGCCAGCACTACCGGCTCGTCCCATGGCCCGAGGGCACGCACAAGCTCAACTACCGCCGGTTCTTCACGGTCAACGAGCTCGCCGGCCTGCGCGTCGAGGACCCCCGGGTCTTCGATGCGTCGCACCGCGAGATCCTGCGCTGGCACGCCGAAGGCCTCATCGACGGGTTGCGCGTCGACCACCCCGACGGCCTGCGCGACCCGGGCGCGTACTTCGCGCGGCTCAGCGCCGCCACGGGCGGTGCGCCGATCTGGGTCGAGAAGATCATCGAGGGCGACGAGCGGATGCCTGCCCAGTGGCCCGTCGAAGGCACCACCGGCTACGACGCGCTCGGCGACATCGATCGCGTGTTCGTCGACCCGGCCGGCGAAGCCGAGCTCACCCGCGTGATGGACGAGGCGGAGGGCGCGCGCCTCGACTGGGCGGAACTGGCCGCGAGTCAGAAGCGCGCGATGGCCGAGGGTGCGCTCCACCCGGAGATCGCGCGCATCGCGAGGGAGGCCGGCGCGACGGCCGGAGACGACACGGAGGACGCGCTCGTCGAACTCGCGGTGGCCCTGCTCGTGTACCGCACCTACCTGCCCTTCGGGCGCCAGTATCTCGACGAGGCGGCGGCTCAGGCATCCGCCGCCCGGCCTGACCTCACCGAGGCGATCGCGCGCGTCGTCCGCGTGCTCGCCGACCCGGCCCACCCCGCCGCCCTGCGCTTCCAGCAGACGAGCGGCATGGTCATGGCGAAGGGCGTTGAGGACACGGCGTTCTATCGCTACCCGCGACTCACGAGCCTCAACGAGGTCGGCGGCGACCCTGGGCGCTTCGCCGTCCCACTCGCCGACTTCCACGCCCGTCAGGAGGTTCGGCTGCGGGAGCTGCCCCGCTCGATGACGACGCTGACCACGCACGACACGAAGCGCAGCGAGGACACCAGGGCACGCATCGCCGCGCTCGCCGAGATTCCGGGTGAATGGGCGACGACGTTCGCGCAGCTGCGCGCTCTGGTGGCCACCTCCGACGCGGCCCTCGACGAGCTCGTCTGGCAGGCGATCGTCGGGGCGTGGCCGGCGTCGGCGGAGCGTCTGGTCGAGTACGCGCTGAAGGCCGCGCGGGAATCCGGGCGGATGACGAGCTGGACCGAGCCCGACGAGGAGTTCGAGCGTGCACTGACGACGCTCGCGAGGTCGGCGGTCGACTGCACCGAGCTGCACGACATTGTCGAGGCGTTCACCGCGCGCATCGCGCCGGCCGGGCGCAGCAACGGGCTCGGCATGAAGCTGCTGCAGCTGCTGGCGCCCGGAATGCCCGACGTCTACCAGGGCACGGAGCGTCTCGACCATTCGCTCGTCGACCCCGACAATCGGCGTCCGGTCGACTTCGGCGAGGCATCCGATCTGCTCGCTCGCATCGACGGCGGCTGGCGGCCGCCGGTCGACGAGACGGGCGCCGCGAAGCTGCTCGTGGTCTCGCGCACACTGCGGCTCCGACGCGACCGCCCCGAGCTGCTGCGCGGCTACGAGTCGATCGAGGCGCTCGGCCCGCAGGCCGCGCACCTCGTCGCGTTCGACCGCGGCCGCGTCGCGGCGTTCGCGACGCGGCTTCCGCTCGGCCTCGAGGCTACGGGCGGCTGGGACGAGGAGACCGCGGTCGAGCTCGGCGCCGGTGCCGTCGACGAGCTCACCGGGCGTCGCTTCGCCGGCCGGACGCTGCTGCGCGAGCTCTTCGCGAGCTACCCCGTTGCCCTTATGGTTGCGGAATGAGCGACGCGCGCGCCCACGGTGCTCTCCGCGCCGTGCCGACAAGCACGGCAGGAGCAAGCAACGCGTACGCGGTGTGGGCGCCGGCGGCCGGCAGCGTCATATTGCTCACGGAGCCCGGGCCCGTGAGGCACGAGCTGCACCGCGACGCCGACGGCTGGTGGCGCCTTCCGGGCGCGACCGAACTGCCCGGCATCGAGCGTTACGGCTACCTCGTCGACGGCGACGGGCCGTTTCCCGATCCCCGCTCGTTGCGCCAGCCGGACGGCGTGCACGGACTCTCGGCACCGTTCGACCCGACCGAGCACAGCTGGCGCGACGCCGGGTGGCGCGGCCGCGAGGTGCTCGGCGGCGTGATCTACGAGCTGCACCTCGGCACGTTCACGCCCGAGGGCACCCTCGACGCGGCGATCGAACGGCTCGACCACCTCGTCGAGCTCGGCGTCGGGGCCGTTGAGCTGCTGCCCGTCAACGCGTTCAACGGCGAGCACGGCTGGGGCTACGACGGAGTGCTGTGGTTCGCGGTGCACGAGCCGTACGGCGGCCCCGCGGCGTACCAGCGCTTCGTCGACGCGTGTCACGAGCGCGGCCTCGCGGTCGTGCAGGACGTCGTCTACAACCACTTCGGCCCGAGCGGAAACTACCTGCCGCGGTTCGCGCCGTATCTGAGCGACGCGAGTGGTCCGTGGGGCGCCGCGGTCAATCTCGACGGGCCCGACTCCGACGACGTGCGGCGCTACATCATCGACAACGCTCGATACTGGCTGGTCGAGCTGCACGTCGACGGGTTGCGGCTGGATGCGGTGCACGCGCTGCACGACAGCCGTGCCGTGCACATCCTCGAGGAGCTCGCCGAACATGCCGAGCGGTGGTCGGAGGAGCTCGGCCGGCCGCTCACACTGATCGCCGAAAGCGATCTGAACGACCCGAAGCTGATCCGCCCGCGTGCCGAGCACGGCTACGGCCTCGACGCGCAGTGGGACGACGACGTGCACCACGCGGTCCACGCGAACCTGACGGGCGAGTCGTCCGGCTACTACGCCGACTTCGCGACCACGGATGCTTTGGCGAAGGTCTTCGAGCAGGGGTGGTTCCACGACGGGGCATGGTCGAGCTTCCGCGGGCGGCGCCACGGGCGCCCGCTCGACTCGGGCATTCCGTTCCGTCGTCTCGTGGCGTTCGCGCAGGATCACGACCAGATCGGCAATCGCGCCGCCGGCGACCGGCTTGCGCAGCTCGTTCCCGACGGGCTCGTCGCCGCGGGTGCGGCACTCGTGCTGCTCGGCCCCTTCACCCCCATGCTGTTCATGGGCGAGGAGTGGGGCGCCCGCACCCCGTGGCAGTTCTTCACCTCCCACCCCGAAGAGGAGCTCGGCCGGGCCACCGCCGAGGGGCGCCTCGCCGAGTTCGCGCGGCACGGCTGGGACCCGGCGAGCGTGCCGAACCCGCAGGACCCCGAGACGTTCGCCCGGTCGCACCTCGACTGGACCGAGCCCGAGCGTGCGTCACATCGGCGACTGCTCGAGTTCTTCAGAGCACTCATCGCCCTGCGCGGAGAACTCGATCGAGACGAGCCGGCGGTCGACGTCGCCGCCGACGAGGCCGCCGGCACGTTCGCCTTCACCCGCGGCCGACTGCGCATCATGGCGCAATTGCGGCCCGACGCGGCGGCGCTGCCTTGCACGGGGGAGCCCGTCGCCGCATTCGACCATGCCGTTCAGATCGTCCGCCTCGACTGAGACCAGGAAACCCGATGAGCCCTGCACCGCGATCTCTGCCCTACCCGCTCGGCGTCACGCTGACCGACCGCGCCGCGAACGTCGCCATCTACACCGAGAACGCGACGCGGGTGTGGGTCTGCGTCTTCGACGACGAGGGCCGTGAGACGAGGACCGAGCTGCGCGACCGCACGGGCCACGTCTTCCACGACCTCGTGACGGGCCTGCGGGTCGGGAGCCGGTACGGCCTCCGCATCGATGGGCCGTGGGATCCGGCATCCGGTCTGCGCTTCAATCCGGCCAAGGTGCTGCTCGACCCGTATGCGACGGCGACGGTCGGCGACTACGACTTCGGGCAGGCGGTGTTCGGGCACCGTCTCGACGAACCGCTCGAACGGGACGACACCGACGGAGCCGGCCATGTGGCCCTCGGCATCGTCACCGACCGGCACGGCTTCGGCTGGGGTGACGATGCGCCGCCGGCCACGCCGCTCGCCGAGACGATCGTGTACGAGCTGCACGTCAAGGGATTCACGAAGCGGATGCCGGGCGTGCCCGAGCATCTGCGCGGAACCTACGCCGGGCTCGCGGACCCCGCCGCAATCAGGCACCTCACCGACCTCGGCGTGACAGCGGTCGAGCTGATGCCCGTGCATCAGTTCGTGCACGACAACCACCTGCTCGAGAAGGGCCTGCGCAACTACTGGGGCTACAGCAGCCTCGCGTTCCTCGCGCCGCACGCCGACTACGCGGCCGCGCACGAGCCGGGCGGCCAGGTCGACGAGTTCAAGTCGATGGTCCGGGCGCTCCACGCCGCCGGCATCGAGGTGATCCTCGACGTGGTCTACAACCACACGGCAGAGGGCAACGACCTCGGGCCGACCCTCAGCCTCAAGGGCATCGACAACCCGTCGTACTACCGTCTCGTGCAGGGCGACGGCGGCCATTACTTCGACACGACGGGCACCGGCAACAGCCTGAACGTCGGCCACCCGGCACCCCTCGCGCTGATCATGGACTCCCTGCGCTACTGGGTGACCGAGATGCACGTCGACGGCTTCCGCTTCGACCTCGCCACGACCCTCACCCGGCAGGACGGCAGCGCCGACATCCACAGCGCGTTCCTCGCACTCATCCACCAGGACCCGGTGCTGCAGCGGGTCAAGATGATCGCCGAGCCCTGGGACACCGCGGGCTATCAGGTGGGCGGATTCCCCGCCGACTGGTCCGAGTGGAACGGCCGCTTCCGCGACGACGTGCGCGACTTCTGGCGCGGCACGCCCGGCACGATCGGCACCGTCGCCCAGCGGGTGCTCGGCAGCCCCGACGTCTACGAGTCCTCGAACCGCGCGCCCGTCTCGAGCGTCAACTTCATCACCGCGCACGACGGCTTCACGCTCGCCGACCTCACGAGCTACGACGAGAAGCACAACGAGGCCAACGGTGAGGGCGGCGCCGACGGCGAGTCCGACAACCGCTCGGCCAACTACGGCGCCGAGGGCCCGACCGACGACCCCGAGATCAACGCGCTGCGGACCCGGCAACGGAAGAACCTGCTCGCCACGGTGCTGCTCTCCGCGGGGGTGCCCATGATCCTCGGCGGCGACGAGATCGGCCGCACGCAGCAGGGCAACAACAACGCCTACTGCCAGGACAACGAGCTGTCGTGGTTCGACTGGGACCACGTCGACGAGGAGCTGCACGACTTCACCCGTACGCTCATCCGCCTGCGGCGCGAGTCGCCCGCGCTCAGGCCCGACTGGTATCGCCACGCACCGGGGCAGGGGAGCATCCGTACGATCGACATCCGCCGCGCGGACGCCCGCCGATTCAACGCCGGCGACTGGGCGTTCGCCGAGAACCGCGCGATCACCTTCGTGTTCGGGCACGGCGGCGAGACCGCGTTCGCCCTGATGCTGAACGCCGCCGAGAACGGCGTCACCTTCTCTGTGCCGGCGCCGACGCACCGCGCGTGGCAGCTGGAGCTCGCAAGCGACCCGCAGCTCGAGCGGTCGGGCGGCGTGGGGCGCAAGCTCATCCTCGCGCCGCGCTCGTTCGCGCTGCTGAGCTCGGCGGGGCGCCAGCGCCGCGGGCGCTAGTCGCCTCTCGCGCGCCGTTGCGTCCGGCCGGGGAAGTGTGCCCGAACGTCGCAAGTGCGCCCGCTATATCAGGCACAGTTGCGCCGCCCGGGCACAGTTGAGGCGGCGAACCCTCAGCGGCGCGCGTCGGACCGACGCAGAAACTCGTCGCGAATGCCGATGCCGGAGTGACGAATCGTGTGAGGTGTGCCACAGGGCGACACGACGAAGGCGGCCCGCCGCTGCGGACCGCCTTCGCCTCGCGCGGGTGCTATTTCTTCTGCGCCTGGTTGTAGTCGGTCATCGCCGCGGTCTGTGCCGCGTCCAGCGCCTGCGTGACGGTCTTGCTGCCCGTCATGGCCGGCTCGACAGCGTTCGACAGTTCGGTTGCGACTTGTTGGCCGACTGGCGACGAGCCCCACGAGACGCCGTTGGTGAGCGTCTGGTTGAAGGCCTGCTCGACCTGCTGGAACCCGGTGTTGCCCGCGTAGCTCTGCTTCGCGTTGATCGCCTTGTCGGCCGAGGGGGAGCCGGTGAACAGGCCGGTGAAGATGTCGGGGTTCTGCTTGGCGTCCGTCGCGAGGCGCGCCGTGGTCGCCTTGTTCCAGGCCGTCGTCGACGTCATGTCGAGCGCCCACTGGCACGCGGCCTGCGGGTTCTTCGACGCGGTGGGGATCGCGTAGCCGTTGCCGTCGGCGACGCCGATCGGCTGTCCCTGCGTATTCGTGAGCGGGACGCCCGAGATGTCGATCTTCGAGGCGACAGCCGTCAGCACTGCGGGGTACCACTGCTGCACGAGCTCGGCGCCGACCTGGTCCTTGACGTACTGGTTGTTGTTGCCGAAGTAGTCGAAGGTATTCACGAAGCTGGCCGCCTTGGCGTAGCCGCCCTGCTCGTCATAGAGCTGCTTGAGCCAGGTGAATGCTTTGATGTTCGCGGCGGAGTTCAGGGTCGGCTTACCGCTTGAGTCGACAAGGCCGCCGCCGAAGGCGAACAGCCACACGTTCGCGTTTCCGCCCGAGACCGCCGGGTCGAAGCCCATCACGGTGGGCTTGCCGCCGCTGGACTGGTAGACCTTCTTCGCGGCGACGAGCACCTCATTCGGGTCCTTCATGTTGAAGTCGGCGGCCGTGACGCCGGCCTTCTGCAGCACGCGCTGGTTGAGCATGATCGCGTTGGTCTGCCAGAACTCCGGGATCGCGTAGGTGTCGCCCTGGTACTTCACCGCGTCGAGGATCGCCGGGTAGTAAGCGCTCGTTGCCGTGACCTTGTTCTGCTTGAAGCACTGGTCCAGCGGCACTACCAGGCCCTTCGACGCGTACGTGGCGACGTCGGCGCGATCCATGTAGATCAGGTCGGGCACCTTGCCGCTCGCGATCTGCGCCGTGAACTTCTGCGGGTCGAACGTGGTCTTGTTGAGGGTGACCGTGACCCCTGCGGACTTGAGCTTCGCGTCCGCGTAGTCGACGCGCGAAGTGGCCACTTCGTCAGTCGGGTTCACGCCCTCGACCAAAAGGGTCTTCGCGGGCTTGGCCGAGAAGTCCGGAACCTTGACGCCGTTGCTGCCTGTGCCGCTGGTCGAGGTGGACCCCGACGAGCACCCTGCGACGGTCAGTGCGAGCGCAGCCGATACAGCTGCGGCCGCGACAACCTTTCTCATCCGCATTGCCTTCGTACCTTTCCTGATGGTGACGTCTTCCTCGCCGTTGAGGGGCATGTGGCGGTGTTGCCACCTATGAGCGAGCCAATGTGGGAACCTTCCCACACCGAACAGTAACGGTGCCGGCCTGCCCGCACAATGGTTCCCCGAAAACGCGTATCTCAACCTGATAACGGCCGAATCACGTGCGTCGGCCCGATGTGACATCGTTTTCACTTCTGCCTACCCCAGAACTGCATGCTGTGCGCATCGGGAGCGCGCTGTCAAGCGCTTGGCACGCCAAATCCCCTGTTCGATTAATAGGGGTGTGTCTGATCGAATCCCGCTCGTTCTCGGCTCCGGCGTGATGCGCGCCACGGGAGTCGCCGTGCTCAGCGAGTCGGACGGCTCAGCGGAGACCGCGGTGCTGTTGTTCACGGAAGTCGCGCCGGACGCGATCATCATGGACTGGAAGGATCGCGGCGCTCGCGGATACCGACGCCTGCGCCGTGGCGCCCTCGCGCACGGCATGCCCGAGCCCTATGCCGACGACCAGCGCGCGCTGCGCGACCCGGCGGCACTAGACATCAGTCGACACCGTGCTCTCTCGATCACCGGGGGGCGCCCGACCTTCGCGGCGAGCGACGTCATCGTCCTCGTGCCTGCCGACGCCGACCGGCTGCGCGAGATCCGCGTGCCGGTGTCATCGGCCGAGAAGCCCCTTGAGGCCGTATACCTGTCGGCCTCGGCTGACATCGACACGTTCCAGTACGAGCGCACCGCGCGCGTAGAGGACGCCGAGACGTGCCCGGTGTGCGGGAAGCTGATGCGTGCGGGCGGCGTGCACGAGGCGTCCCACGGCGTGCCCGGCCACCGCCTTGCCGGTACGCGTGCAGGCGATGAGCACGCCGCCGGCCCTGAGCGCGCCGCGCATCAGCCGCGTCTCGATGACCCGAGCGTATTCCGGCACACGCTCTGACTCCCGGGCCGTGTGCTGCGGTGCGCCCAGCTCGGCCGCTAGCCCTTCCGACCCTGCGTCGCGATTCCCTGAATGAAGTACCGCTGGCCGAACGCGAAGATGATGAGCATCGGCAGCGTGACGATGAGTGCCGCTGTCATGACGTACTGGTAGTCGCCCTGGCCTCCCGTCTGCGGGTTGTACAGGCTCATCGCGTAGGAGATGCCGAGCGGCACGGTGTACTCCTTCGGAGTGCCGAAGTTCAGGTAGATGAGCGGGTTCTGCAGGTTGTTCCAGCTCGCCTGGAACTCGAAGATGAACACGATCACGAATGACGGGATCGATAACGGCACGGCTATGCGCCGGAAGAGGCCGAAGTAGGAGCAGCCGTCGATGCGCGCCGCCTCGAAGAGCTCGCGTGGAAGCCCGAGGAAGAACTGGCGCTGCAGGAATATATAGAACGCGGACCCGAAGAGATTTGCGCCCCACAATGGCACGGTCGTGCCGAGCAGGTGCAGGTCCTTCCAGATGAGGTAGGTCGGAATCATCGTGACCGCACCAGGCAGCATCATGGTGGCGAGCACCAGGCCGAACAGGGCGTTGCGGAATGGGAAGCGGAAGTACGCGAAGCCGAACGCGACGAGTGAGCTCGAGATGGTCACGAACCCCGCGGCGAGCAACGCGATGTAGACGCTGTTGCCGAGCCAGCTGAGAAGTGGCAGGTGATTCCAGACGGTCGCGTAGTTCGACCAGTTGAAGGTCTCGGGAATCAGCCGGTTGTCGAAGACGGTGCCACGGGTTTTGAAGGAGGCGGCGAGCAGCCAGACCAAGGGGTAGAGGAACGCGATCGAGCAGGCGATGAGCGTCGCCCACAGCACGATCTTGCCGATGAACCAGCCGGGCCCGCGGCGCTTACGCCGAGGTGTGAGTGCACTGACCGGGCGCAGGTCGGTGCGGGATTCCGCGAGCTGCTGGGGCACGGATGTGATGGCCATCAGTTGGCGTCTCCCTCGTAGTAGACGAAGCGGTTTCCGTACTTCACCTGGACGATCGTGATGATCATGATGATGACGAACAGCAGCCACCCCATCGCGGCGGCGAAGCCGAGGTTGAACTGCTGGAACGCCTGCTGGAACAGGTAGACGGCGATGAAAAGGGCCGCGTTCGGCGCCGGAACCGAGCTCGTCGGCGAGTTGTAGAAGAGCAGATAGACCTGGTCGAAGATCTGCAGCGCTGCGATCGTCGCAGTGATGACGCAGAAGAACAGTGCATTCGAGATCATCGGCAGCGTGACGCGGAAGAAGCGTCGGAAAGGGCCCGCGCCGTCGATCTCGGCGGCCTCGTACAGGTCCGTCGGAACGTTTTTGAGTGCAGCGAGCAGGATCAGCATCGTTCCACTGACGGCCCACATCGCCATTAGGACAATTGAGGGCTTCACCCAGTTGGGATCGATCAGCCACTGTGGCCCGGGAATCCCGAAGAAGCCGAGGAACTTGTCGATGGCGCCCTCGTTGCCGTTGAGCAGCAGGAGGAACACCGAGGCTGCCGCGACCGACGGCGTCATCACCGGCAAGTAGAAGATGACTCGGAATACCCCCGCGCTGCGTTGCAGCCGATTGAGCAGCATCGCCAGGAACAGTGCGAAGCAGATGGTCAGCGGCACGGCCATCACGGCGTAGTAGAGCGTGTTGCCGAGCGAGCTCATGACCTTGGGGTCGGAGAACAGCTGCTCGTAGTTTGCGATGCCGACAGGGGAGGCGGTGTTGGTCGAGAGGTCGTAGTTCGTGAACGAGATCACGAGGCTGTAGATCATCGCGCCGAGCGTGAAGACGAGGAATCCCACGATCCACGGTGAGATGAACAGGTAACCTGCGAGCGCCTCGCGCCGCTGTGCCTTGGTCATCCTCGTGCGGCCACGGCGGAAGCGCCCGAAGATGCCGCCCACCGTGCTTGGCGGCGGCGCTTGGTCGACTAGTCCCATCGGCTTCCCTTCAGCGACGACACTGACTGCTGAAAAACGAGATGTGACATCGTTACCACACCGTGCGCAAAACACTAGGTCAGATGCCTCGGCTTTCGCAATCGCTTGCGTTTTCCGTCGTCGGGGGTCCGGCCCGTGGTCGGATACTAGGTGCGGAACGCAGCGTCGCGCGCGACGCGGGGAGGAACAACCGAAGTGACGGTCGCCGAAGGCGGAACAGGCGAGACGGGGCGGCCACGACCACAGCTGCGTCGTGCCACGATCAAGGACGTGGCCCACGCGGCGGGCGTCTCTCAGTCCACCGCAGCGCGGGCGCTGAGCGGCGAGGGATACGTTGCGGGTGCCGTCCAGGAAAGGGTGCGCGCGGTGGCCGACGACCTCGGCTATGTGCCGCATGCCATGGCGAGCAGCCTTCGCAGGCAGTCGAGCCGATCGATCGGAGTTCTTGTCTCCGACCTCCGGAACGCGTTCTACGCCGACCTCGCGGCCGGCGTTGGGCGCCGCGCCCGCGAGCACGGCTACACCATGGTCCTCGTCGATGACCGAGGCTCGGTCGACGAGGAGCATGATGCGCTCGCTGTGTTCGTCGGCATGCGCGTTGCCGGCGTCATCCTGACCCCGCTCTCGAACAGCGCGATCGAATACCTTGACCGCCAACGCACCCCGTTCGTAGAGGCGGACCGCACGTTTTCGGGAGGAGCCTCCGACGCTGTCGTGATCGACAACGTCGGCGCCTCGCGCCGTATGGCCGACCATCTCATCTCCCTCGGCCATCGTCGGATCGCACTGTTCATCGACGAGACCGACTGGACGACAGGCGCGGACCGCTTCCGCGGCTACCAGGAATCGCTCGAGCAGTCCGGTATCGAGGTCGACCAGGCGCTGATCATTCCGTCCGGCTGGGACGCGGGCGGCTCGCGCAAGGCGACCGTCGAGGCGCTGTCCCGCCGTGACCGCCCGACGGCGGTCTTCGCCGCTAACAACGTCATCGCCGAAGGCGTGTGGCGCGGCATCAAGGACCTGGGGCTCCGAGTGCCGGAGGACGTCTCTCTGGTCTCCTTCGATGACGCACCCTGGATGAGCATGGTGACGCCCGGCGTCACCGCCGTCGCGCAGGACACTGTGGCGTTGGGGGCATCAGCGATGGACCGGATGCTGGCACGAATCCATGACCCGGAAGCCGCGCCGGAGACGGTGATCCTGCCCGCTGAGATGCTGCCGCGAGGTTCGACCCTGGCCCCGGTCTTCGCACGGAGCTGAGCTCGCCGGGCCGACTCGCGCATGGTGGGACCGAGCACGCCGGAGCCGGCACGCTTTCGGCCGCCTCATTGACCCCGGTTCGCGATGTGGATACGTTCTCACATGATGACTCAGCCACTTCGACCCGGTCGTGCCCGATGAGCGGCGAGCGACTCTCGATTCAGACGGATGCCACGAGCACGGTGATCGCCGGCGATCGGTATCGCTTGACCATCCCTGCGGGCTCGGCCGAGGCGTATCTTGCCGGCGCCGACGGCATGGTGTGGACGCGACTGGCGCTCACCGCATCCGTCGACCGCGCCGAGATGCGCGACGAACGCTACGGCGCCGCGGAGATCGCCTCACGGACCGGCGACGACCTCGTCGAGATCGTGATCAGCCAGCCATCGAGCGCGTGGCGCAACGAGCGCATCGTGCTCGAGTGCCGCCCCGCCGATGTGCGGGCACGGGTCGAAGTGGAGGGCTCGGGCCTCGTCGCCGACGTCACGCTGCTCGGAGGTCGGGGCGTCACGGTGTCAGGCGCGGCTGGGGTCTTCCGCTCGTCGATCTCGTTCCCGACGCTGTTCTCGCCGACCCCCACGCGTCCGGTCGCGTTCCTCAGGCCATCGTCGGCACCGGCCCAGCTCGGCGTCGTCGGCGACGCGGATCCGGGAAGGCTGAACGCCGTCTTCGCCCCGCCGCCCTTGTGCTTCGCCTTCGGCCGCGCACGCGAGACCGCGCCGCAAGTACTACTTGCCGAGGCATCCGCCGGGGAAGTCGAGGCGTGGCTCTCTGTGCACCTCGCCGCGCCCGTCGAGCAGTGCGGGTTCACGACCTTCGCGTATGAGCCGCTCGACGGCGGCTATCTGTTCCGCCTGGGCTACGAGGGCCACACGGCGGTCGACGGGGTGTGGACATCGCCCGAGCTCGTGCTGCGGCCGGTCGCCACGGCAATCGGATCGGTCGAAAGTCTGCGTGACGACCTCGTCGAGCGCGGCTGGGTGCCCTGCGCTCTCGCGCCGTCGCCGAGATGGTGGCGTGAGCCGATCTTCTGTGGGTGGGGCGCTCAGTGCGCCGCCGCCGTCGCCGACTGGCCCGACGCCGCGGAGGCGGCGTCGGCGCGCGGCTGGGACCCGTGGACGAACCCTGTGCGGCCGCCCGACCTCGGCACTTCGGCCCTCTCGAGCCGCCCGCGCTACGACGCGTGGCTCGAACTGCTCGACCAGCACGGCGCGGCCCCCGGCACGGTCGTCATCGATGACCGGTGGCAGAGGAGCTATGGGCTGAACAGCGTCGACGAATCGCAGTGGCCGGACCTGCGCGGGTGGATCGCCACCCAGCACGAACGCGGCCGCCGCGTGCTGCTGTGGTTCAAGGCGTGGGACCCGAGCGGCTTGCCGCCCGAGCTGTGCGTGCGCACCCCCGACGGACTGCCCGTCTGTGTCGACCCCGGCAACCCCGATTATCGTGCGCTCCTGCACGAGCAGGTGCAACGGATGCTCGGACCGAACGGTCTCGACGCCGACGGCTTCAAGGTCGACTTCACTCAGCGCGGGCCCTCGGGCGCGCTGTTGACCGGCTCGAAGGCGACGCAGAACGGCGGCTGGGGCATCGCGGCGCTCCACACGCTACTGCAGACGCTGCACGACGCCGCCAAGGCGGCGAAGCCCGACCCAATGGTGGTGGCGCACGCGATGCACCCCGCCTTCGCCGGGGTCGAGGACGTGTTGCGTCTCAACGACATGCAAGAACGCGACGAACAGGGCGACGTCGTGCCGGTGGCCCTGCAGGCTCGAGTACGGCACGCGATCGCGGCGGCGGCGCTCCCCGCGCACCCCGTGGATACCGACCAGTGGCCGATGCCCGACCATGCGCAATGGGCCGAATACGTAGCGGTGCAGCCCGAGCTCGGCATCCCCGCCCTGTACTACGTCGAGTCCATCGACAATTCCGGCGAGGTGATCACCGCTGCCGACCTCGACACAGTGGCACGATCATGGCGTGACTACCGTGCCCGCGCTCTCTGAGGAAGTAACGCCGGGGGTGCACCTCGTCCGCGACACCTGCAACGTCTACCTCGTGGAGAACAGCGGCTCCGGCGAGCGCACGGCGATCGCGATCGATTTCGGCTCGGGCCTCGCGCTCGACGCCCTCGCAGAGCTCGGCATCGCGCGGATCACGCACGTGCTCATGACGCACCACCACCGCGACCAGGGGCAGGGCCTGCCGCGCGCCGTCGCTGCAGGCATCCCCATCCATGTTCCGCCGGTCGAGCAGGATCTGTTCGCCGCCGTCGACGAGATGTGGGCGATGCGCGCCCTCGCGAACGACTACAACCTGCGCCAGGATCGCTTCTCGATCCTCGACCGTGTTCCGATCGCGGGCACGGTGCCCGAGTACCGCGAGCACGACTTCGGTGGGGTTGCAGTCACGACGATTCCTACGCCCGGGCACACCATGGGGTCGGTCACCTACCTCCTCGACCGCGGCGGTCGGCGAATCGCGTTCTCGGGCGACTTAATCTACGCACCGGGCAAGGTGTGGAGTCTCGCCGCGACGCAATGGTCGTACACCGAGAACGAAGGTCCTGCGATGTCGGTGCTGAGCTGCCTCCTGCTCGCGGCCGAGGAGCCGCAGCTCCTCCTTCCGTCGCACGGCGAGCCGATGACGGATGCCTCCAACGCACTGGCCCTACTGGGGCGGCGTATGCAGGCCTATGTCGACTCCCGCCGCCCGTCGCCGTGGGATCTCTCCGAGATGCTCGACGACCCGTTCGTGTCGATCACCGAGCACCTGCTGCTCAACTGGACGGCGAACTCGTGCTCGTACGTCCTGCTGTCGGGCACCGGCGAAGCACTCCTGATCGACTATGGCTACGACATGTCGACGGGATGGCCTGCCGGCACCGACCGTGCGTCGCGCCGCCCGTGGCTCGCATCGCTGCCCGCGCTGCGCAGGCGCTACGGAGTGACCCGCATCGAGGTCGCTCTCGGAACCCACTACCACGACGATCATGTCGCCGGCTTCAACCTGCTGCGTGAAGTGGAGGGCACCGAGATCTGGCTGCCCGAGCACGTCGCTGACATCATGGCGGCTCCCCTGCGGACCGACCTGCCGTGCCAGTGGTTCGATCCGATTCCCGCCGACCGCCGACTAGAGCTCGGGGGCACGGTCGAATGGCGAGGCATCCGCATCACCACGCACGACCTCCCAGGGCACACGCGGTTCGCCGCAGCGTTCGAGTTCGAAGTCGATGGCGTGCGCGTGCTCGCGACCGGCGACCAGCAGACGGGACTCGGGGTGCCGGGCGTTGAGCGCGAGATCCTCAACTACCAGTACCGAAACCGCTTCCGGCGCGACGACTACATCGACAGCGCCGCGCTCTACCGGCGGGTCGCGCCTGGCCTGATGATCAGCGGCCACTGGCGTGGCCGCTGGGTGGACGACGCCTACCTGACGATGCTCGAGGACGAGGGGCGGGAGCTCGCGGAGCTGCACAGTGCTCTGCTGCCGCTCGACGGTGCATCCCCGGATGGCGGCATGGCGACGCTCGAGCCGTTCTTCACGCAGCTGCGAGCCGGGCAGCGTGCCCGCTTCACCGTGCGGGTGCGCAGCCCGTTGGCCGAGGCATCCGTCGCCTGCGTCTCGCTCGTCGTGCCTGACGGCTGGGCGGCTGACCCGGCCGAGCGCCTGCTGAGCGCGCCGGGCGGCGGTGGCGAGTCGTGGATCACCTGTACCTTCGACGTCGTCGCCGGTGCTCGCCCAGCTCGTCGGCAGCGACTGGCGGCCGACGTCTCTTTCGACGACCGGCTGTTCGGCCAGCAGGCCGAGGCGCTCGTGGATGTCGTAACGGAATGAAAACGATCCCAGTGCGCCCTGTCCACGGGTGCATGGGCTAGTTGACGCGCTTGTGATGAGCAGCATAGGATTTTTTGTGGGAACGATGTCACATGAGGCTGGCACAGCGGCCTGGACACGCATCGACGCATGACTGGAGGGGACCGCATGGCAGCCGGCGCGAAGCCCGCACTTGCTCTCGATATCGGTGGAACCAAACTCGCCGTCGCAGTGGTGACGCCGGATGGCGTGCTGCACGGATATCGGGTCGAACCGACGCGTCGCGATGAAGGCCCCGGCGTCATCATCCCAAGGCTGTTCGAGATGGGACATGCGGCGATCGCCGACGCCATGCATGACGGCGTCGGGGCGATCGGCGCCGTCGGCATCTCTTGCGGGGGGCCGCTCGACGCGGCCGCCGGGGTGCTCGTCAACCCGCTGCACCTGCCCGGCTGGATCGACGTCCCGATTGTGCGACTCGCGAGCGAGGAATTCGGAGCGGTCGCGGTGCTCGAGAACGACGCGACGGCTGGTGCTCTCGCGGAGTACCGCTTCGGGGCTGGCCGCGGGACAGCGACCGAGCTCTACCTCACCGTCTCGACAGGCATCGGCGGCGGCGCCGTCGTCGACGGCCGGCTGCACCGCGGGGCGGCGGGCAATGGCGGCGAATTCGGCCACATCATGGTGCGCCCCGGCGGCCGGAACTGCCTCTGCGGCCGAAAGGGCTGTCTCGAGGCGTATGCGTCCGGCACCTCCATCGCGGCGCGTGCCATGGATGCCCTCGCGGCGAGCGATCGCGAGTCGGCGCTCCGCGACATCGAGAATCCGACCGCCGCCGATGTCGTGCGCGGCTCGGAAGCGGGCGACGCGCTCGCCGGCGAACTGTGGGCCGAGACGACGGAGGTGCTCGCGATCGCCGTCACCGACCTGATCAACGTCTTCGAGCCCGACATCGTGGTGCTCGGCGGCGGAGTGACGCGCTCGGGTGCGGCGCTGCTCGACCCGGTCAGGACCGCCGCACTGTGCGACGCCATGCGCCCCGCCGCGGCGAAGACGGATGTCGTGATCGCCGAACTCGGCGACACGGTCTGCGTGGTCGGTGCTGCCGCACTGGCATTCGACGCGATGAACGAGGTGGCTCATGTCTGAGGCCCAGAAGATGGCCGACGGGATGGTCGAGCAGTGGCACGACCACCTCGCTGTGGCTGCGGCGAGTGAGTCGCTCATCATGACCGCGCGCGCTGTCGGCGAGCTGCTCTGTGATCGCTTCGCCGCCGGTGGCATTCTCTACACGATGGGAAACGGCGGCAGCGCAGCCGATGCGCAGCACCTGAGCGGTGAGCTGATCGGCCATTACCGGCGCGACCGGCGCCCGCTGCCGGCCGTCACTCTCACCACTGACGCGACCGTGACGACCTGCATCGCGAACGACTACGACTTCGATTCCGTGTTCTCGCGACAGGTCGAAGCCCTCGCGCGAAAGGGCGATGTCGTCGCTGCGTTCACGACGAGTGGGCGCTCGGCCAACATCATCCGCGGTCTCGAGGCGGCGAAGGCGAACGGCGCGACGACCGTGCTGTTCGCGGGCGGCGACGGCGGCCCAGCGCTCGCACTGGCCGACCAGGTACTGCTCGTGCCGTCGGCCGTGACGCCGCGCGTGCAAGAGGTGCACACCCTGCTGCTGCATGTGATCAGCGAGCTCATCGACGACTGGGCTGACCGGTGAGGCGGCCGGTCGCGACCCCCGATCGCACCCTGCACATGATCGGCACGACCCACCTCGACCCCGTCTGGCTGTGGCCGTGGCAGGAGGGCTATCAGGAGGCGCGCGCGACGTTCCGTTCCGCCCTCGATCGCATGGAGGAATACCCCGATTTCGTGTTCACGTGCGACCAGGTCGTGCTGCTGAGTTGGGTCGAGGAATCCGACCCCGAATTGTTCGAGCGCATCACGAAGCGGGTTGCCGAGGGGCGCTGGGTCAATGCGGGCGGCTGGTGGGTCGAACCCGACTGCAACATGCCGATGGGCGAGTCGTTCGTACGCCAGGGCCTCTACGGTCAGCGCTTCCTGATCTCACGCTTCGGGAAGCCGGCGACGGTCGGCATGAACGTCGACCCGTTCGGCCACAACGCGATGCTGCCGCAGATCCTCAAGGGTCAGGGCATGGACTCGTATTGTTTCCTGCGCCCGGGACCGCACGAGAGCGACCTGAACGAGACGCTGTTCTGGTGGGAGGCGCCTGACGGCTCGCGCGTGCTCGGGTATCGGATTCCGTTCGAGTACTGCAGCCCGCCTGGTGACATCTCCGGCCAGGCCGAGAAATCGCTGGCGCAGCTCGACCGTTCGCTCGGCTCAATGATGGTCTTCTACGGTGTCGGTAACCACGGCGGCGGCCCGACGAAGGCAAATATCGAATCGATCCACCGCTACGACCGGATGGGGTCCTTCGGGAGGATGACCATGTCGACCCCGCGTGAATACTTCGACGAGATCCTCGCCCGCGGGGGCGAGTTCCTCGACGGGCTGGCGGTGCGCCGCGACGACCTGCAGCATCACGCTCCCGGCTGTTACTCGTCGCACTCAGGCATCAAGCTGTGGCAGCGGCGCGCTCAGTCGGCGGTGCTGTCGGCCGAGCGGTGGTCGGCGGTCGTCAGCGCGGCATTCGGCGAGGACTACCCGCGCGCCGATCTCGAGCGCGCGTGGAAGCAGGTGCTCTTCAATCAGTTCCACGACGTGCTGCCGGGCTCGGCCATCGAGAGCGGATACGACGACGCCCGCGATCAGCTCGGTGAGGCGATCTCGATCGCCAAACGCCAGATCGTGCGCGCCCACAACGTGGTCGCTCGCCGCGTCGACATCCCGTTCGATGGACGCACGCAGCCGGTCATCGTCTTCAACCCGCACCCCTGGCCGGTCAGTACCGACGTGACAATCAACTACAGCGGCTTCTCCGCCGGACTGCACGTCATCGACGGCGACGGCGTGCCGACGCCCGGCCAGATCGTGCAGGCGACACCCACGCTCGACGACGCGGGCCGCGGCGCGATCGCCTTCCGCGCGGACCTTCCGGCGCTCGGCTACCGGCTCTACCGGCTTACGCCGGGAGCGGCGGTGTCGGATGCTCCGCACGCCGGCTCCGAGGATGCGCCGGTTCCCGAGACCGGCCTCCTGCTGGAGAACGGCGGCGTACTCGAGAACGATCTCGTGCGCGTCACGCTCGACCCGGCCACGGGCTGGATCTCGTCGTACTTCGACAAGGTGACCGGCGTCGACGTGATGGCCGGGATCGACGGCACCCAGCACACCCAGATCAGCGCGGACCCGACCGATACCTGGGGCCATCGGGTCATCTCGTACGCCTGGCCGGGCGAGTCGATGACCGTCGAGCGGATGCTCGTCCGCGAACGGGGGCCGTTGCGCACCCGCGTCCGCATCGAGCGGTCGTGGGGCCGCTCGCAGCTTGTGGAGGAGCTCGTGCTCGACCACGACTCGCGCGCCGTCCGCGTCGACGTTCGCCTCGACTGGCGCGAGCCGCTCCACCTCTTGAAGCTGCGCTTTCCGACCAAACTCGTCGACCCGGCTGCGACGTATGAGATCCCGTTCGGTCACCTCGAACGCCCCGTCGACGGCGCCGAGGAGCCCGCGCAGTCGTGGGTCGACCTCACGGGAACCGTGGGCGGCGCGGCCGCCGGTCTCACTGTGATCGTCGCGGGCAAGCACGGCTACGACGTGTCGCCGGGCGACGAGCCGAGCATCGGCGTCACCGCCGTCCGCTCGCCGGTCTATGCATGGCACGACCCCAAGCAGCTCGACGACAACGGCTTGTACGAGTACCACGATCAGGGTGTACAGCGGTTCTCGTATGAGCTCGTGCCGCACAGTGGCGAATGGCGCACGGCGCAGCCCACTCGCCGCGCGGCGCAGTTGGCTGCGCCGCCTCGTGCGATGCTCGAGTCGTTCCACCCGGGCGAACTGCCGCACACGCTGTCCTTCGTCGACGACGGCGGTGACACGATCATGGTCACGGCCGTCAAGGGCAGCGAGGATCCGTTGCCGGGCGGCGGCGAGGCGATCATCGTGCGCGCCGTCGAGACGGCTGGTGTCGCCGGTCACGCGCGCATTGCGGTTCCGCTTGCGGGGCGTGAGATCGAGGCCGATTTCGGCCCGAGCCAGCTGCGCACCTTCCTCGTGCCGGTCGATGGGCAGGCTGAGATCATCGAGGTCGACCTGCTCGAGCGCCCGCTAGTGAAGCCCGCCTCGCATGAGCTGCCGCCAAGCGCCCCACCGACCGAATGAACCGGCGCGAAGCAGGAGATATCGCAGGCATCGAGGTCAGCCTGCCGGCTGGCGCCGGCACCATGACGATCGGCACGGAACAGGCGTCCGCCGACGACTTCGAATTCTCGCTCAGGCTCGCCGACCGCGCGGACGGTTGCTGGGACGCCGCGCTCGACGTCGCGTATCGTGGTGCGGCGGCGGCCGACGCCCGGATCACCGTAGCGCTTAACGTGCCAGAGGCAGCGGACCCGTACTGGCTGATCCCGGGGCTGTTCTACGGCGAGAATCGCCCAGTCGGTAACGACCGGCCGTTCCCGCGCTTCGAGGCGGGGGCCGTCGCCGGCGACGGCGGTGCCGACCCGATGACCAGCTCGTCGTGGGATTTCCGCGCCGACCGGTGCGCCACGCCCGCGGTCCTGCTGTGGGCGGCGCCCGGCCGCGGCGGCTTCGGGCTCGCCGCCCTGGCCGAGTCCACCGAGCTCGGCCTGACGGGCGTCGGCTTCGCGCATGATGCCACGACGGGTGACGCCCAGCTGCGGCTGAGCTTCCCGTTCCGGGAGCATCCGATCACGTACTACGGTGACTCCGTGCCACGGGTCCCCGACGCGGCGGTGCGCCGGTGGCAGCCCGGCGAGGTGCGACGCATCCGCTTCTCGGTCTTCGAACTCGACGCGGACCGCCATGCATATGCCGGCGTGCTGCGAGAGTTGCATGCCGAATCTGCGCCGCGCTCGCCGCTCGCACCGTGGGTCGACATTGCGACCGCGGCGAACCTTGCGGCGGAGGGCCTCGTCCGCTGGCACTTCGACCCCGACCCCGGCGTGCTGCTCGAGACGGTCGGCTTCGACCGCGAGATCACGGGGCGCGACGGGCTCTCCGTGGACCGGCAGGCGATGCACGTCGGCTGGGTGAGCGGTGTGCCGTGGGCGTACGCGCTGCTCGCTCATGGCACACGCGTCGGCAATGAGGCGGCGACGGATGCCGGCCGCGCCGTCATCGACACCATCGCCGCCGCCCTCTCGCCGAGCGGCACGTTCTGGGGCGTCTGGTATCGCGACCACGGCTGGAACCAGAGCTGGTCGAGCGTTCCGAACGCTCTGCACTCGCGCACTCTCGCGGAGGCGACACTCTTCCTGGCCCGCGCGCTGCGGCTGGAGCCCGAGCACCCTACCTGGGAGCGCGCGCTGCGCTCGAATCTCGATGCGGTCGTCGCCCGGCAGCGCGTCGATGGGAACCTCGGCACCTTGCACGAGGCGACGACGGGCGCAGTGCTCAGCTGGGCCGGGTCGGCGGGGCTGGCCTGGGTCGCGGCATTGGCCGAGGCATCCGATCGCGATCCTCGCTATCTGCCCGCGGCGCTGCGGGCGGGTGAGTACTACGCGACTTTCGTCGAGCGCGAGTACCTGCATGGCGCTCCTGAAGACGTCGACCTCGCACCCACCTCGGAGGACGGCTACGTCGCCGTTATGTCGTATGCCTCGCTCTACCGCCGCACGCGCGATCAGCGCTGGCTGCGCCTCGCCGCGCACGCTGCCGACTGGACGTTCACCTTCCGGTACAGCTACAACGTCTCGTTCGACGCGCACACGACGCTGGGGATCTACGGCTTTGCGTCGCGCGGTGCCGACCAGGCGTCGCCGTCCAACCAGCACCTGCACGCCTACGGGCTCGTATGCACCGCCGAACTGCGCCAGCTCAGCGAGTGGACCGGCGACCCGTACTACCGCGAGCGCGCCGAAGAATCCCTCGCGTGCTTCCGGCAGTTCATCGCGCGCGAGGATGGCGACTTCAATGCGTACCGCGGCATGGCAACCGAGCGCTACTACCAGACAGCGTGCTTCCAGCCGAAGGGCATGATCCTGACGCTGTCCCACGCTTGGAGCGTCGGCGTGCTGCTGCTTGCCTGCGAGCAGGTCATCGCCCCGCCGTCCGGGTGGGACGCTGACAGCTGAGCGCCACGATGCGGGATTCGCGTCGCTACGGTGCGGTCGGGCTCGTTGCCGGCGCGCGCGCCGGCGCGACGGTACCGCCCTTGTGTGGCAGGCACGTGATCAGCGCCTGCCCGGCGGGAGCGCCGCGGCCCTCCAGGCGGGCGATGAGGATCTCGGCGGCTTTCCGGCCCAGCTCGTGCCCCGGGGCGACATAGGTGCTGAGCGGGGGATCGGTGACATCGGCCAGGGTGGTGGCGGTTGCGAGCGCCACGACGGAGATGTCCTGAGGAATCGCGATGCCGCGATGGGGCAACGCGTTGACGAGAGAGAGTGCGGCCTCGTCATGCATCGCGATGATGGCCGTCGTGTTGGGCGCGTCGCGCAGGATCTCGTCGGCCACCGATGAGATCGCACGAGCCCGGTGGGGAACGCGGAACACCGCTCCCTTCAGTCCGCGCTCGCTGATCACCCGGCGGAACGTCTCCTCGGCGCGAAAAGGCGGGGCGTAGCCCGCAAGCGGTGTGTCGCTGAGGTCTTCCAGCACGAGGCTGAAATCGCGATGGCCGAGTTCGGCGAGATCGGCGACGGCCGTCTCGGTCGTGCGCTCGAAGTCGATGTCGACATAGTCGATGCCGTCGAGATCCCGCGTGCGGCCGATCAGCGCGAACGGCGCCTCCGCCTCGTGCAGACGCGTCACGCGCTCATCGTCGAACTGCACCTCCATGAGCAGAACACCGTCGGCGAAGCCCGCTTGGATCAGGGACGTGATCTCGGTCGTGACGTTGTCGCTGTGCAGCGGCCACAGCACGAGGTTGTAACCGTGTTCCTCGGCCGCGGTCGCAGCAGCCTCCACGAAGGCGTGGTGGTTCCGGTGGTCGAGGAGCGGATAGATCAACGCCAGGATGCGTGACTTCCGACTCGCGAGCGCGCGCGCCGCGGTGTTACGGCGGTATCCCAATTCGGAGATCGCCCTCAGCACACGGTCGCGTGTCTCGGGTGTCACGGGCTTCGTGTTGTTCACGACGAACGAAACCGTGGAGATCGAGACGCTCGCCCGGTCCGCGACCTGTTGCATCGTGACCACACGCGCTCCTTCGATCCCGGCGGATTTTTGGCAAGTATCGCACGCGTCGGGTCACCATTCGGTAAAGCGCTTGACTCCCGCACCCACGCACCCTCACAATCGTGGGAGGTCAAAGTCAAGCGCTTGACCGCATTGCACATCTTCGGAGCAAAGGAGCTCTTCGTGAAGAAGTCACGCATCATCGCGATGCTCGCAACAGGAACGGCGATCTCGCTCTCCCTGGTCGCCTGCACCTCAGGGTCAGGCGGCGCCAGCACCGGCGGGAAGCAGACGCTGACCGTCGAGGACTACTACACCTCGAACCCGAGCATGAGCGGGTACAACTCGATCTACCAGCAGTGTGGGACCCAGGTCGGTGCGGGCAAGGTGACCCCGGTCCACATCGCCGGTGCCTCCCTCATCCAGAAGGTCCTTCAGCAAGCGTCGTCGAAGACTCTTCCCGACGTGCTGATGCTCGACAACCCCGACGTGCAGCAGATCGCCGCAACCGGCGCGCTCACGCCGCTGAAGAACTATGGCGTCACTGCGCCGAAGGGTGACGTGCCTGGCGTCGTCGAAGCCGGCACGTACAAGGGCGAGGTGTACGGCCTCGCTCCCGTGATCAACTCGATCGCCCTTTACTACAACGTCGACATGCTCAAGGCGGCCGGCATCACGCCGCCGAAGACCTGGGCCGAGCTCGAGGCCGCCGCGAAGAAACTCACGGACCCAGGCAAGGGCGTCTACGGCTTCGCAATGAGCAACATCAACACGTATGAGGGCACGTGGCAGTTCCTGCCGTTCTTGTGGACCAACGGGGGAGACGAGAAGAACATCGACACCCCCGCAGCCGCGCAGGCGCTGCAGTTCGACGTTGCGCTGCAGCAGGACGGCTCGATGTCCAAGAGCTCCGTGAACTGGTCTCAGCAAGACGTGAACAACCAGTTCGTGGCCGGCAAGGCGGCGATGATGATCAACGGACCGTGGCAGCTGCCCGTACTCAACGCGACGAAGGGCCTGAGCTTCGCCAGCGTGCCGATCCCGACTCGCGACGCATCGCAGAAGCTCGTGTCGCCCCTCGGCGGCGAGACCTTCAACGTTCCGAACACCGGCGACAAGACCAAGATGGGGCTCGCGGGGAAGTTCGTCTCCTGTCTCAATTCTCCGGCGATGCAGCTCAAGATCGCACAGATCTCGGGCAACGTTCCGTCCGACGAGGCATCCGCCGCCACCTGGGCGAAGTCCCACCCGCAGGTGCAGTCCTTCGTACAGACCGTGAAGACGGCTCGCGCACGTACCGGTGAACTCGGGCCGAAGTGGCCCACAGCCGCGACGGCGATCTACACCGCCGTGCAGCTCGCGCTCACCGGCAAGGCCAGTCCGGAGGCCGCCCTGCACCAGGCACAGCAGCAGAACAAATAGACCGGCACCCGGCGGGCACGACGACGCGCCCGCCGGGTCCTCGACGCGCAAAGGAGCGTGAGATGACCTCAGTCAGTGCCCGGCTCGGTCCCGGCACGGCCCGTGCGACGCGGCGCCGACGCCACGTCGGCCGCTATTTCACCCGATGGCTGTTCGTGGCCCCCGCTGTTCTGTTCGTGCTGGTCTTCTTCGGGTACCCGATCGTCCAGAACGTCGTGATGTCCCTGCAGAACTACACGACCACCACGTTCTACACCGGCGTGGCCCCTTGGGTGGGCGGCGCCAACTACTCGGCAGTGTTCAGCAACCCGCTGTTCTGGACCACGGTGATCAACACCGCCCTGTTCACGGTCGGGTCCATCGTGCTGCAGTTCAGCCTCGGTCTCGGGCTCGCCCTGTTCTTCAAACGGCACTTCCCGTTGAGCGGATTCCTGCGCTCGCTGCTGCTTCTGCCATGGCTGATTCCGCTCATCGCCTCAGCCGCGGTGTGGAAGTGGATCCTCGACCAGGGCAGCGGGGCCCTGAACCAGTTTCTCGGCATATTCGGCGTACATGCGATCCCATGGCTCGTCAGCCCCAACCTCGCACTCCTCGCCGTCATCGGCGTCAACATCTGGCTCGGCATCCCCTTCAACACGACGATCCTCTACAGCGGCCTTCAGGGAGTCCCCGAAGAACTGTATGAGGCGGCTTCGCTCGATGGCGCCGTCGGCTGGCGTGCGTTCTGGCACATCACGTGGCCGAGCATCCGTTCTGTTGTCAGCGTCGTGATCGTGCTCGGCGTCGTCTACACGTTGAAGGTGGTCGACATCATCCTCGGTCTCACCGGTGGTGGCCCGGCGAACTCGACCCAGACTCTCGCCACGTGGGCGTATCAGAACTCGTTCGTGCAGTTCGCGTTCGGACGGGGCGCCGCTATCAGCAATGTGCTGATCGTCGTGTCCCTGCTGTTCGCGATCGTCTATCTCTACATCAACCGGAAGGCGGTCGACGAATGAGTGAGACGCGAGCGATCCGACTCGCCGGCGTGCCGCGGCGCGCGCCCGCACGGAAATGGCCCATGACGGTGCTGGGCATCATCTTTCTCGGGATCATGGTGTTCCCGATCTACTGGATGATCAACAGCAGCCTGCAGGCGAACTCGGGCGCGGCGAACACCAGCTGGTTCCCGCTGCATCCGACGCTCGCCGGCTACACCGCGGCGATTCAGCAGCAGGGCGCCAACCTCATCACCAGTCTGATCATCTCGCTGAGCGCCGTCGTCCTCACGATCGTCGTGGCCACGCCGGCCGCGTACGGCCTCGCGCGGTTCCGGATGAGGGGCGTCACGGCCTTCGTCTTCGTGCTGCTCATCACGCAGATGATCCCGACGATCGTCATCGCGAACGCGCTCTACACGCTCTTCAACAAGTGGGGTCTGCTCAACTCGCACCTGGGCCTGATCCTCGCCGACAGCGCGGTACAGATTCCGTTCGCGATCATCCTGATGCGAGCGTTCATGGTGTCGGTGCCGCAGACACTCGTCGAGGCGGCGCTGGTCGACGGCGCGAACAACTTCAGGGCGTTCATCTCGATCGTGGTCCCGATCAGCAAGAACGCCATCATCACGGCCGCGCTGTTCACCTTCCTCGGCGCGTGGGGCGACTTCCTGTTCGCGCTGACTCTCACCACCACGCCGGCCGTGCGCCCCATCACGCTCGGGATCTACAACTACATCGGCGCGAACGTGTCGCAGTGGGGTCCCGTCATGGCGACGGCCGTGATGGCCTCGGTCCCGGCCGGCGTGCTGCTCATCATCGCGCAGAAATATATCGCCGCCGGGGCCCTCGGCGGCGCGATCAAGTGACCCGCGACGCCCACGCCGCGAGCCAGCAGAACAGCATCACTAAGGAGAATCACGTGAACGACACCGACCGCCGACTCCGCGTCGTCGTCTGGGGAGAGAACCGGCATGAACAGGCCGAGCCGCACGTCGCCGAGATCTACCCCGACGGCATGCACAACGCCATCAGGTCGGCCATCGAGGAGCACCTCGGCGAGCGCGCCTCGGTCTCTACCGCGCTCCTCGACGATCCGGAGCACGGCCTCACCGAAGAACGCCTCGCCGAGACGGATGTTTTGACGTGGTGGGGCCACGCAGCCCATGGTGAGGTGTCCGACGAGGTTGTTGAGCGGGTGCATCGGCACGTGCTCGAGGGCATGGGGCTCGTGGTGCTCCATTCGGGTCACTGGTCGAAGATCTTCCAGAAACTGATGGGCACGACCTGCACGCTCCGCTGGCGGAGCGAGAACGATCGGGAGCTCGTGTGGACCGTCGACCCGACGCACCCGATCGCTCAGGGGGTGCCGCACCCGATCGAGATCCCCCAGCAGGAGATGTACGGCGAGCAGTTCGACATTCCGAAGCCGGACGAGATCATCTTCATCAGCTCCTTCACCGGCGGCGAGGTGTTTCGCAGCGGCATCACCTTCCGCCGCGGCAACGGAAAGATCTTCTATTTCAGCCCCGGTGATCAGGACTTCCCCGTGTACCACCACAAGGACGTGCGGCGGGTGATCGCCAACGGTGTCGCGTGGGTCGCATCCGATAGGCCCGCGCGTGCGCTGCCGACGCTGTTGCGTTACGAGTCCGGCGATTTCTTCAACGGTGGCGGATACCAGGGAGCCATGCACAACCGGGGAGACGCCGAATGAGCACCTTCGCCACTGTGCCGGCGGACAGGCCCCTTCGCGTCGTGCTCGTCGGTGCGGGGAGCATGGGGCGCCACTGGCTCGACATGCTCGTCGGAACGCCGGCGGCGGAGGTCGTAGGGCTCGTCGATCTCGACCTCGATCTGGCACGTGCCGCCGCGACTGAGCGCGGGCTGTCCATTGCCGTCGGTGATTCGCTTACCGCGGTGGCCGCGGACGTCGGCGCTCAGGCTGTGATCGACGTCACCGTCCCGCCCGCGCACCACGCGGTCAACAGCGAGGCGCTGCGCGCGGGGCTCCCCGTGCTGTGCGAGAAACCCATCGCTCCCACCGTCGCTGAGGCGCTCTCGCTCGTCGCAGCCGAGGAGCTTTCGGGCCAGCTTCTGATGACGAGCCAGTCGCGACGCTATTACCCGGCGCTCGCCGAGTTCAAGGCGGTCACGTCCGCGCTCGGCGACATCGGCATCGTCACGACCGAATTCTTCAAGGCGCCGCACTTTGGCGGGTTTCGCGACGAGATGGACCATCCGCTGCTCGTCGACATGGCCATTCACGCCTTTGACGTCTCGCGCTACCTGCTCGACGCCGACCCGGTGACCGTCGACTGTCATACCTTCAACCCGAGCTGGAGCTGGTACCGCGGCGATGCCGCCGCCACTGCGACGTTCACCTTCGATGGTGGCACGCGATACACGTTCACCGGCAGCTGGTGCAGTCCGGGCCTTGAGACGTCGTGGAATGGCCACTGGCGAGTGAGCGGCGCGGGCGGCAGTTCGACCTGGGACGGCGAGGGGCGCCCGGAGGTCGAGTACCTCGACGCACCGACGCGTGCTGAAGTGCCTGCGCCGATCGGACAGGCATCCGTTCGATCTGAGATCGCGGGCGCCTTCGATGAGTTCGTCGATGCCCTGCGCACCGGTCGAACCCCGTCCGGCGACGTGCATTCGAACATCTTCAGCCTCGCCATGGTGGAGGGAGCCGTGAGGTCGGCGGAAACCGGCGCGACGGTCACGCTCGCCGCCGTGCTCGAAGATGCCTACCGCAGCGCGCTCGTGAACGAGCGGAGCGACGACGTGAAGGCCGTACTGGAGTCGTGGGGGTCGGCGAGTCCCGCTCTCATCGGTCGATAAGGTTCCCGACGAAGCGAACTCGGAGCCTATCGACGTGCACCGTTGTCGCGACGCAGAAACTCGTCGCGAATGCCGATGCCCGACACCGCCGCGCCGAGCACGAGCAGTACCGCGACGACGAGGAGCACCCGCTGCAGGCCGCCGAGGTCGAGGTGCTCGCCGACGATGAGACCGGCGCACGCCACGGCGACCAGCCCCGCGACCCGGGCGACGGCGTTGTTGATCGCCGACGAGATGCCCGCCTGCGACGGTGGGGTCGAGCCGAGGATCGCCGAAGTGAGTGGCGCGACCGTCGTCGCGATGCCGAGGCCCGCGATGATCGTGCCGGGCATGAGCTGCGTCCAGTAGTCGAACGGATGCCTGATCAGCAGCATCGACAGGAATCCGATCGCGACGATCACGGGGCCGACCGTCATGAACCAGCGCGCGCCGACTTTGCCGGCCCACCGCCCGAAGCGCCCGGCGAGCAGCAGTGAGACCACCGTCGTGGGCACCAGCGCGAGACCGGCCAGCCACGCGGCCACGCCCGCGACCTGCTGCAGATACAGCCCGACCATGAGCGGCCCGAGCGAGAACGCGGCGTAGATCACGAAGGTCGCGACGTTCCCGACGGCGAAGTCGTGCACCCGGAAGATCGAGAGGGGCAGCATCGGCTGGCGGACGCGCCGCTCGACGATGAGGAACGCGATGCCGGCGACGACCCCGATCGCGGCCGAGCCGAGCACGACGGGATCCGTCCACCCGCGCTGCCCCTGCTCGATGAGTGCGAAGACGATGCCGCCGAGCGCGAGGGCCCCGAGCACCGCTCCGGGCACGTCGACGCGGCCACCGGCCTTCGCGGGCGCCGCGGGCAGGCGCGCCAGCAGCACGCACGTCACAGCGATCGGCAGCGCATTGATGCCGAACACCCACCGCCACGAGAGCGTGTCGACGAACACGCCGCCGAGGAACGGGCCGATGAGCATCGCCGCGCTGGTCCAGGCGGTCCAGCGGCCGATCGCGCGCGACTGGTCCTCGCCGTCGAATGCCGAGATGATCAGCGCGAGCGAGCTCGGCACGAGCAGAGCGCCGGCGACTCCTTGCACCGCACGCGCGGCGATGAGCACGCCACCGCTCGGGGCGAGTGCGCAGAGAACGGATGCCGCGCCGAACGCGATCAGCCCGACGAACAGCACCCGGGTGCGACTGAAGAGGTCGCTGAGCGACCCGGCGATCAGAATGAGGGCGCCGAGTGTCACGAGGTACGCGTCGACGACCCACTGCTGCAGGGCGAGGCCGCCGCCGAGGTCTCGCGCGATCGCGGGCAGCGCGACGTTGACGACACTGCTGTCGAGGAACGCGACGAAGGATGCCAGGATCGCGACGACCAGGACCGTGCGCCGCATCACTCGCTCAGTCAACCATGCGGGTGCGCTACGCCAGGTGCCGGAGGAACCGCTCGGGACCGTCGAGGAAGAGCCTCCAGTTCCGGACGAGGTCGAGGTCTTCCCATGCGCAGTCGCGGATGCCCCACTCGCCGACTTCGAGAATGCGAGCCCCGGACAGGTGGGCGAGGACCGGGGAGTGCGTCGAGAGGATCACTTGCGAGCCGCCGTCGGCGAGGAGCTGCTGCAGCGCACCGAGCAGGGCCAGCGAGCCGCTGAAGGAGAGCGCGGACTCGGGCTCGTCGAGCACCCACAGACCGCGGCCACGGAAGCGCTGAACGATCAGCTCGAGGAACGACTCGCCGTGCGACAGCTCGTGGAAGACCGGCTCACCCCCGCGCGACGACGGGTTCTGCTCGAGATACGTGAAGAACCCGTGCATGGTCTCGGCGCGCAGGAAGAATCCCCGTCGCGCGCCGCCGGGCGCCCGGGCGATCGACAGGTGCTCCCACAGCTCGGATTCGGAGGGCCGCGTGTGCAGGTTCGCACCGGTCGAGCCGCCCTCCGGCGAGAGACCGAACGCGCCTGCGATGGCCTCGACGAGCGTCGACTTCCCGACGCCGTTCTCGCCGACAAAGACCGTCGCGGGGCCGAGCTCCAGCCCGTCGTCGAGCAGCTGGCGCACGGCGGGCAGCGTCGCGGGCCACTTGTCGCGCGGCATGGGATCCATCGGGTGCTCCCCGACGTGCCGGATGGCCAGCCCGTCGCCGATCACGCCACAGACCCTAGGGGTCTCGCGACGCGGGCACCATCGGCGTCGGTCTCGGTCTCGGTGTCGGTCTCGGTGCCGGTCTCGGTGCCGCCGTGGGCGTCGACGTGCAAGCGCATACCGTCATCGAACCACGGCCGCTATGCGCCGTCATCCGTGCGAGTCGCGCTCCGCCTCGCGCGGCGCCCGCTGCGCAGGGTCGCGGCCTCGCATGGCGTCAGCGCACCCCCGACCGGTATGTGGCGCGCAGACTGTCATCACGGAACATTTTTGTCAGCGCAGAGACGGCGTCCTACAGCGCCGCGAAAATGTTCCCTCATGACAGTGATCTCCGAGGGTCCCGCCGCATCGCGCAACCCGACGCGACGCGGTGCGCCATCAGACGTCGGCCCCCACGCGGTGCGCGGTCAGACGTCGAACCCGACGCGATCGACCTTGCGGTGGTAATGCATGCCCGCGAGGCCGCCGAGCAGTGCGCCGATCAGGCTGAGCAGCGCGACGACGATCGCCGTGATGATCCCGGTGACCGTGAGATTGCCCTCGTTGACCGGAATGCGCGGGAAGCCGTTGATCTTGCCGAGGATGTCGTAGTTCGACCCCGCGATCGCCGCGATGATGGCGCCGATGATCGCCATGACGATCGCCCACAGCCACACGGCGAAACCCTGCCTGAGGCCGCTGAAGCGCGCCATCCGACCGGCGACGTAGCCGCCGCAGTAGTACGACACGAACAGGATCACCGCGAGGGCGATCGCCCCGACGACCGTGACCGTAGTGGCGTTGCTCGTGACGGTCTTCGCCGCGTTGTTCGCGTTGCCGTTACTGGTGCCGAGGCTCACGCCCGCGCCGATCGCGCTGAGGATCGCCGTGAGCAGCACCGCCATCCCGGCGGCGGTCAGCCAGCCGAAGAATGCTGAGCCCCATTTGAATCCGCCGAACTCCGCCGCCTCGCGCCCCACGACGTTGGCCCGCGTGGCGGCTACTGGCGTTGCGGTCGTCGCGTCGACGGGCGCGACCGCCGCGTGGCGACCGAGGCCGTCATCGTCGATCGCCTCGTCGCTTCCGACCGCTCCGTTACGCCCATAGGTGTCGCTCATGGTGTGCTCCTCCCGACATCCGTGCGTCAGGTACCCACTGCGAAGCGGGCGCACACCTGCGCCTCAGCCCGCGCTGATGTCCCGCCGCGCGGGCGATCAGCTCTGCGGGCTGAGTCGCGGCACACTCGCGAGCAGCCGCTGCGTGTACGGCTCGCGCGGCGCGGTGAGCACCTCGCGAGTGGTGCCCCGCTCGACGACGGTGCCGCGCTCGAGCACGACGATGTCGTGGCACAGCCGCGCGACGACCGACAGGTCGTGCGACACCAGCACGACGGTCAACGGCCGCCCCTCGAGGCCGCCGCTCTGCCCGAGCTCGTCGAGCAGATCGATGACCTGCACCCGTGTCGACATGTCCAGCGCGCTCACCGGCTCGTCCGCGAGCAGCACCTGCGGGCCGCCGACGATCGCGCGCGCGATCGCGATGCGCTGTCGCTGGCCCCCGGAGAACTGATGGGGAAAGCGCACAACCACGTCGGCGGGCAGTCCCACGGCCTTGAGCGCGTGGGCGGCGCGCGTCGCCGCGGTCTCGCCATGGGCGATCCCGAGCGAGCGCAGCGGCTCCGACACGATCGCGCCGATCCGGCGGCGGGGGTCGAGCGAGGAGTACGGATCCTGAAAGACCGGCTGCACGAAGCGCCGGTGGGCTCGCAGCCGTGCGCGGTCACGGACGTCGAGCGGCGTGCCATCCGCGAACAGCCGCCCGGCAGTCGGGGCATCGAGGCCGAGCAGCAACCGCAGCAGCGTGCTCTTGCCCGCACCGGACTCGCCAACGATGCCGAGATGGCGTCCCGCGGTGACGGTGAGATCGACCTCCCGCAGGGCGTCCGCGCCCTTCCGGTACGCGAAGCCCACCCCGTCGGCGCGCAGCAGCTCGCTCATGAGCGCCCCCCGCTGCGCAGTGCCTCGTCGAGTTCGCGCGCGGCGGCGACCAGCCGACGAGTATATGAATCCTCCGCGGAGTCGATCAGCGAGCGCAGCGCGCCCCGCTCGACCTCGCGGCCGGCCCGCAGCACGAGTGCCTGCTCGACGAGCTGGGCGACGACGGCGAGGTCGTGACTCACGAACAGCAGCGCCGTCCCGCGCTCGGTCGCGACACGGTCGAGCAGCTCGAGCACCTCGGTCTGAACCGTGACGTCGAGGGCCGTCGTCGGCTCGTCGGCGATCAGCAGTTCCGGCCCTCGCGCGAGCGCCATCGCAATGGCCACGCGCTGCCGCTGACCGCCGGACACCTCATGCGGGTACGCCCGCGCAATCCGCTCGGGCTCGCGAATCGCGACCTCGGCCAGCGCGTCGACGACGGCGGTGCGCACCTTCGCACGGCTCAGCCGCGTGCCCTCGGCTCGAGCCGCGCGGCGGATCGGCTCCGCGAGCTGCGCGCCCAGCTTGGCGAGCGGGTCGAGCGCGGTGAGCGGCTCCTGGAAGACGATGCCGACCTTGCGGCCGCGCAGGCGGTTGAGCGCGCTCTCGGGTGCGCCGATCACCTCGACCCCATCGATACGGATGCTTCCGCTGGCGGCGAGGCCCCCGGGCAGCAGCCCCATCACGGCGAGGCTCGTGAGCGACTTCCCGCTACCGGACTCGCCGATCAGCGCCAGACGGCCGCCCGCCTCGATGTGGAACGAGATGTCGTCGACCACGGGCGTGCCGTCGGCGGTTCGCACGGTCAGCTGCGAGACGTCGAGAAGGGGCGCGGTCATCGGGTCCTCCGAGTCGGATCGAGCACATCGCGCAGCCCGTCGGCCAGCAGGTTCGCGCCGAGCACGAGCATGATGAGCGCAAGCCCGGGAGCGATCGCACCGACCGGGGCGGTGTAGACCGTGCCCTGCGCCTGCTCAAGCAGACGTCCCCACGAGGCGTTGGGCGGCGGCGCACCGAGGCCGAGGTACGACAGGCTCGCCTCGGCGAGCACGGCCAGCCCGAACTGCAGGGCCAGGTTCACGGCGAGAGTCGGCCAGATGTTGGGCAGCACATGACCGCCGAGAATCCCGAGCCAGCCGGTTCCGGACGTGCGCGCCGCGGTGACGAACTGCGCCGACAGCACCTGCTTCGCAAGGATGCGTGTCAGGCGCGCCACGATGGCGCTCATCGCGAGGCCGATGGCGAGCACCGCCGAGCCGAGCGTCTCCCCGCGCGCGGCGACGACCAGCATGGCGAGCAGCAGCGTCGGGAACGCGATCAGGATGTCGAGGATCGCGGCGATCGCATCGTCGATCCAGCGCTGGGCGAGAGCGGCGGCCAAGCCGAGCACGAGGCCCAGGCATCCGCCCAGCAGCACGGAGCCGCCGCCCGCGGCCAGTGCGATCCGCGCGCCCACCATCAACTGCGACAGCAGGTCGCGCCCGAGGGTGTCGGTGCCGAGCCAATGCGCGCCGGACGGCGGGGTGAGGCGGCCGCCGCCGATCTGGTCGGGCGGGTAGGGGAGGTAGACGAACGACAGCAGGCACGCGGCGACGATGATGCCGAGCAGGATGCTTCCCGCCACCAGCGGCGCGGACACCCGCCCGCGACGGCGCCGGGCCGGTGCCTCGACGAGCACCGCCACGTCGATCGGCTCGTCCGCGCTCATCGCCGCGCCCCTCGCAGCCTCGGGTCGAGCAGCTTCTGCGTGAGATCCGCGAAGAAGCCGACCACGAGGACGATCAGGGTGGTGAGCAGGATCACGCCCTGGATCGTGGGGTAATCGTGCTGCGAGATGCCGGTCACGAGCAGGCTGCCGAGACCGGGCAGGGCGAACACGTTCTCGATGACGACGGCGCCGAGGAACGTCGTCGCGAGCTCGATGCCGAGCACCGAGATGACCGGAACGGCGACGCTCTTCAGCCCGTGCCGAAGCATGGCCGAGCCGAAGCTGGCGCCGAGCGCGCGGAAGGTGCGCACGTAGTCGCTGTCGATCACCTCGAGACACCCGGCCCGCACATATCTCGCGACCGAGGCGGACATGACGATGGCGATCGTCACCACGGGCAGCGTCAGCGAGCGCAGCGCCTGGCCGGGCGTCGACCAGTCCTCCTGCGGGAAACCGCCGGCGGGCAGCACGTGCCAGTGCAGCGCGAAGCCCCAGACGAGCAGGATCCCGACCCAGAACACGGGAATCGCCACACCGAGCTGCGAGACGGCCGACAGGGCGATTCCGGGCCAGCTGCGCGCGTACCGTGCGGCGAAGAATCCGACCGGCGCGGCGATCAGCACCGCGAGCACGAAGCCGAGGAGCGTCAACGGGAGCGTGACGACCATGCGCTGTACGAGCTGCGGCCCGACCGGCAGCCCGCTGACGAAGGACGTGCCGAGGTCGAGGTGCGAGAGCTGCGCGACCCAGAGTGCGAACTGCTCCGGCAGGGGCCGGTCGGAACCGACCGCGTGCCGCGCCGCCGCGATCTGCTGCGGCGTCGCTCCCACGGCGACGAGCGCGTTCGCGGGGTCGCCCGGCAGCAGTCGCAGCAGCACGAACACCACGACGGCCGCGACGGCGAGAGAGAGCAGCAGCAGGCCGAGGCGGCGCAGTACGTAGGCGGTCATTCCGTTCGAAGCATCAGGTCAGGCGTCCGTCAGCTCTGCTTCTTGATGTCGTAGACGTAGAACTGGGAGTTCAGGCCGTTCAGCGGGTAGCCGGAGATCTTCGTCGTCGCCACAACGATCTGCGGGTACAGGTACAGCCAGTCGCTCGCCGCATCCTTCACGATCTGCTCGTTCGCCTGCTTGAGCTTCGCGGTCTGTTCGGCCGTGGTCGTCGACTGCTCGGCCGCGTTGATCAGCTTCGTGACCTGGGGGTTGTTGTAGCCCCAGTAGAAGTCCGGGTTGCCGTACCAGACGACGTCGCGGTCGTTGACGTGCTCCTGCATCGTCGCCGTGAAGTCGTGGTTCTGATACACCTTCGTGTACCACTCGTCGGGCGTGATGATGTTGATCTTGACGGTGACGCCGATCTTCGCCAGCTGAGCCTTGATGAACTGGGCCGCCGCGGGGTGCGGGTCGTAGTTCGGAGTGTCGAGCGTGAAGCTGAAGCCGTTCGGGTAGCCGGCCTGCGTGAGCGCCGTCTTCGCCTTGCTCGGGTCGTAGGGGTACACCGAGCTGAGGTTTTCGTACCACGGGTCGGTCGGCGGAACCATCGACCCCGTGACCTTGCCGTACGTGCCCCAGATCGACTTGAGCAGCGCGGGCCGATCGATCGCCTCGGTGATCGCGACGCGCACCGCAGTGTTGTTGAACGGCTTCACCTTGTCGTTGAAGGCGAGCAGCAGCTTGGTCGTCGAGTTGCCGTTGTTGACCTTGAACGACGGGTTGTTGTCGAACTGCGTCAGCGCGTCGGGGCTCTGCTCGCTCGTGACGACGTCGAGCTGACCGGACTGCAGCGCGTTGTTCTCGGCAGTCGCGTCCTTGTAGTAGTTGAAGACGACCTCTTTATTGGTCGCCGGGGTGCCCCAGTAGCCGGCGAAGCGCGTGAGCGAGAGGGTGCTGCCCTGCTTCCAGGCATCCAGCTTGTACGGTCCGGTTCCGTCTTCGCTGGTCTTCAGGTTGGTCGCAGTGTGGTCGATGATCCACACGTAGCTGAGGTTGTAGACGAACGAGATCGAACGCTGCGACAGCGTGACCTCGACCGAGTTCGCGTCGGGGGTGGCGATCGACTTGATCACCTGCAGGTCGCTCTTGCGCGCCGACTGCGAGGCCGGGGCGAGCACCTTCTCGATGCTGTACTTCACGTCGGCCGAGGTCATGGTCGCGCCCGAGTGGAACTTGACCCCCGTACGCAGCTTGAACGTGTAGGTCAGCCCGTCGGACGAGGTCGAGTACGACGTCGCGAGCAGCGGGGTCACCTTGCCGTCGTCGCCGAGCTTGAAGAGGCTCTCGTAGACGTTGCCGTAGAGCGCCTCGGTGACGCCCTGGCCGCCGCCCGCGGTGTTGTCGAGGTTCTGCGGCTCGTAGATCGACCCGACCTGGATCGTCGCGTTCTTGTCGTAGCCGGCGCCGGCCGCGCCGCCGGAGCTGCTCGAGCCGCCGGAGCCCGATGAGCAGCCGGCCAGCAGCAGCGCAGCGGTTGCTGCGGCGACGGTCGCGAGGAGGCGCGTGGTTCGCATGGTGGGGTGTCCTTCGTGGATCGCAGGAGGGTGCGGATGCGTGCGGATGCTTGTGGTGCTGGTGCTGGTGCTGGTGCTGCTGCTGGTACTGGTGCTGTGGGGGTGCTGCTGCGCGTCCCGGCACTCGCCGCGCCGGACTCGCGGCGCGACGCGGATGGGGCTAGTGCTCGAACCCGGCCGCGAAGCGCGGGAGCTGCTCGCCGGCGCGGACGGGCACGGCGATGCGGTTCGACGCGGGCGGCAGCGGGCAGTTGTACTGGTCGCTGAAGCCGCACGGCGGCACGAACGCGCGGTTGAAGTCGAGCGTCACGGCGCCACCGGTGCCGAACTCGTCGGCGCTGCGGTCGACGAAGAGGAACCGGCCGGAGGCATACGTCTCCGCGCCGTTGGTCGGGTCGCCGAAGACGAGCAGAAGCACCCCGCCGTCGTCGAACGCGTTCAGTCGGTACTCGGTGCCGCCGATGGTCGTGAGAATCTCGCCGGGCACTGCGAGCTCGCGTGTGCGGCCGTTGTCGCGCAGGTGCTCGAACGACACGGTGCGGTCGTCGTGCCCCGGTACGTACTGCCCGTCGATGACCCACTCGGGGTCGTAGCCGTAGGCGGCCACGCCGTCGAATGCGCTGATCGCGGGGGAGTCCGCGTCCCAGCGACGAAGGCCGCGCTGCGGCAAGCCTGTGTCGAGGTCGGTGCGCTCGAGCGTCGTGACGGTGACGCTGCCGCCGGCGGCGTCCGTGAGATCGGATGCCGGGATCTCGGTGTCAGGGTCGTACCACCGCGTCTCAACGAGGGCGAGATTGCCCTGGGGTGCGACGAGCGCTTCGTCGCGAGAGCGTCGCCATTCGGCGAGCTCGTTGACAGCCGTGGGGGACGCGGGCGCGGGCAGACTCACTTCCCCATCTTGCACGCTGCACGCCCGCAGCCTCGTCGGAGTGTTACCCGGTGTTACCGTCCGCGCCGCGTCCCTCAGGCGGCGAGGTGGAAGGTGCGGGCGAAGCGGTCGAGCAACTGCGTGCGTCCGTGCAGCACTTCGACGGCCCCGGTCGCGATCGCACGGTCGGGCGCGAGCTCGCCGGAGATCAGGCGACGGATGTCCGGGCCGGCGGCGAAGGCGAGGTCGGCCGGGCCGCCGCCGCGTGCGACCTCCAGTGCGCCGCCGTCCACCCGCACGAGCAGCTCGGCGGCGCCGAAGCGCGTCGCGTACGCCGTCGAGGGAAGTTCAGCGGCCACCTGCGGGCGAAATGCCGTGCGCAGGGTGACGGTCATGGAATCCGCGGTCACGATCTGCTCGGGGCGCGGATCGCCCATCGCCTTGAAGCCCCAGCTGCCGAGGGCGAGCACGATCGGCTCGAGCTCGTGGCCGTACGGCGTCAGTTCGTAGATCACGACTCGGGAGTGCGGCACCCGCCGCAGGATGCCGGCCGCCTGCAGCTCTTTGAGCCGTGCCGCCAGGATGTTGCTCGGAATCCGCGGCAATCCCGCGGCGAGCTCGCCGTAGCGGCGCGGCCCGACGAGCAGGTCGCGGATGATGAGAAGCGCCCAGCGCTCGCCGACGAGCTCGACGGCGCGAGTGACGCCGCAGTACTGGCCGTAGTCGCGCGCTGCCATCCGCCCTCAGGCCTGCTGGTCGGTCTGCTCGGCGCCCTGCTGGCTCAGCGCCGCCTCGGGACCCTGAGCGGCCGCGACGGGGTCCATGTACCCGAACTCGAGAACGTTGCCGTCGGGGTCGGTCAGCTGGCGCTGGTACATGAAGCCGTAGTCGGAGGCCGGCTGCGGCTCTGTACCGCCCGCGGCGAGGCCCGCGGCCACTGCCGCGTCGACGGCCTCGCGGCTGTCCACGAACAGGGCGGTTGCGGCTGAGACGGCGACCGTCGGGTCGCCGATCGGCAGTTCGCTGAAGGTCTGGAAGAACTCGCGAGTGACCAGCATGAAGTAGTTGTAGTCATCCTCGATGACGACGCATGCGGCGTTGTGATCGGTGAACAGTGGATTGACGGTGCCTCCGATGGCCGTATAGAACGCCTTGGCGCGCTCGAGGTCGGTCACTGGCAGGTTGACGAACATCGCAGTCATAGCACTCTCCCGTTCGGGGAATCCGTTACGTTGATGAGCCGAACACTTGCAAAAAACAAGTGCGGCGTCAAGGCCTGATGTTCGCTGTCCAGCCGTTGGCGCGGCAGGGTCGAGCGCTTATCGTGCGGTGCGA
This sequence comes from Gryllotalpicola reticulitermitis, assembly GCF_042651345.1. Taxonomy (NCBI): domain Bacteria; kingdom Bacillati; phylum Actinomycetota; class Actinomycetes; order Micrococcales; family Microbacteriaceae; genus Gryllotalpicola; species Gryllotalpicola reticulitermitis. The sequence goes on along the minus strand of NZ_JBHSCN010000005.1, from coordinate 526,749 downwards.
GACCGCAACACGATGCTCGCGCCGCGAGGGGGAACACGATGAACATGCCGACGGATGCGACGGCGCTCGCCGCCTTGATGGGTTCCGTTCCGGTGGTGCTTCCGGGCGCGGCTCGGTACGACGAGGCGACGGCGCCCGACAATCGGGCGGTGCGGCAGTCGCCCGCCGCTGTCGTGCTGCCGCGCTCGGAGGCCGACGTGGCCCAGGCCGTCACGGTGGCGCGCCGGCTCGAGACATCCGTTGTCGTGCAAGCGAGCGGCCATGGCGCCGCTCGTCCGCTCGGAGCCGCTGAACTGCTGATCGACATGTCCGGACTCGCCGCCGTGCGCATCGACGCCGCCGACGCCGTCGCCCGCGTCGGCGCCGGCGCGGTGCGGGGTGAGGTGCAGGGCGCGGCGGAGGCACACGGCCTGCTCGGCCTGGCGGGAACGTCGCCGAGTGTCGGCGTCGCGGGCTACACCTTCGGCGGCGGCGTGGGCTGGTTCACGCGTCCCTATGGGCTGGCAGCCGGAAAGCTGCGCACCGTGCGATATGTCGATGGCACCGGGCGCATCCGTCGGGCGTCCGATGACGCGCCTGACGAGCTGGATCGCGCGGCGATCCACGCATTCCGCGGCGGTGCGCCCGTCGGTATTGCGACGGAGCTCGAGTTCGAGCTCATCCGGCCCGGCGAGCTCATCGCCGGGCACCTCCTGTGGCCGATCGACCGCGCCGAGGCCGTCATCGCGGCCTGGGCGGCGGTGCTGCCTGCGCTGTCCGAAGCGATCACGAGCACGATCGCCCACCTGCAGCTGCCACCTGAAGGCCCCTTCCCGCCGGAGCTGCTCGGCGCCCCCGTCGTGCACCTGTCATTCGTGTCCGATGGGGATCGTGCCGGCGCCGGCGCGCTGCGCGCCGCGGTATGCGCAGCCGGCGAGCCCGTGGTCGACAGCACCGGCCCCGCGGACGCGGCGCGCCTCGCGCAGATCCATCTCGACCCTCCTGGGCCGGTCGCGGCCGTCGGCGGTGGCCGGTGGCTCACTGCTGGCGCCGCCGACCGGGCTGTGGAGCTGCTGGGGGCGGCGCGAGTCGGCAGCCCCGACGGCGCGCTGATGGCCGAACTGCGCCATGTGGCCTCTTCGGCCCCGGCTCGCCCGGGTGTGCTCACGACGGCCCCCGGCCCCTTCCTGCTGCACGTGGTGGGCAGCGGCGACCCCGAGCGCCGCGCCGCGACGGCGGCCGCCGTCGGTGCTGCGCTCGCCGCTGCGGCCGACCTCGACGCGGGCGTCGACGCGATCTCGTTCCGTGAGGCCGACCCTGACGTCGCGCCGTACGCGCCTTCGGCGTCACTGGCGCCGTCGGCGTTGCCGTTGCCGTCGCTCGCACTCGGGGATCTTGCACGGCGCCTCGACCCGGACGGTCTGTTCCGATTCGAGCGTGTCGCGCCTGTCGGCACCGACTGAGCGACCGCCCGCCGAAGGTTGCTCGCCGGTAGCTAGACGGATGCCGTACTGAGCACGTCTCGCAGCGCCTGCCGAAGCTCGCTCGCGCGGCGTGCGCCGAGCGCGGCGACGAACTCGCGTTCTGAGGCGACCGCGACCTGCTCGGCACGGTCGAACAGCTCACGACCGGCCGGCGTGAGCTCGATCAGGTTCCGGCGACGGTCCTGCGGTGCCGGGTGTCGCGCGACGATTCCGGTGTCTTCGAGCCTGTCGAGCAGCGCCACCATCGAGGTGCGATCGACGCCGAGCACGGCGGCCACCTCCTGCTGCGAGCTCGCTTCACCGCTCGCGATGACGCGGAGCGCGCCGAGCTCGCGGCTGGTGACCTGCAGCTCGGCGAGGGCCGCGTCGGTCTGCTCCTCCGAGGCGAGGTACGCGTGCTTGAGCAGGTAGCCGAGCACGTCATCATGTCGGCGGACGGGAGGCGTCTGGCCGCCAGATTCTTCCTTTGACATGAGTCGATGGTATCCGTACGCTGATCGTCAGTAACACTGATGATCCGTCGTCCTGAAGAGGCGACAAACTGACGAAAGATGCGACATGATTCTTGTCACCGGCGGGTCCGGGTTCATCGGCTCCCACACCGTGCGCGCGCTCGCTCGACTGGGCGAGGACTGCGTGATCATTCAGCGCGGGGCGGCCGAGCCGCCCGCGCACCTCGCCGATCTGCCGGTGGTCGCCGAGCGCATCGACGTGGCCGACCTCGCCGCCCTGCGGGCGCTCGGTGCGCGGCATGAGATCACCGGCATCGTGCACCTCGCCGGCTACCCGGCACCTCGCGGGGCCGGGGCCGGTGCCGGTGCCGGGGCGGCTGCGGTCGGTGGCGGGCTTGAACTGACCGAGAGCGTGCTGCGCGGATTCCTCAACATCGTTCGCGTCGGGCAGGAGTGGGGCGTACGCCGCATCGGCGTCGCGAGCACCATCGGCGTCTATGGCGGTCTCGTGCACGACGGCCCCCTGACCGAGGAGCTGCCTGTCCTGCTCAGCGCGCCGCACGCGATTCCGCGGGTGAAGAAGATCGGCGAGCTCCTCGGCGAACAACTCGCCGAGGCGACGGGCATCGAGATCGTGAATCTCCGGATCTCGGGCACCTGGGGGCCGGTCGGCCATGAAGACCCGTTCTTCGCCGCGCCTGCCCTGATCCACGCGGCCGCCGGGCGTCGCCCGGTCGACCTGTCCGGGCTGCTTGCCACGCCGCACCTCGGCGACGGGCTCGACCTCTGCTACGTCAAGGACACCGGCCGCGCGATCGCGCTGCTCCAGACGGCCGAGCACCTGGTTCACCGCACCTACAACGTGGCCTCCGGCCGCGTTACGACCAACGCCGACGTCATCGACGCGATTCACGCCATCGAGCCGGGCATCGACCTGGAACTGGCGGAAGGCGTCTCCCGCGCCGGGAATCCGCTCGACATCGGCCGCTTGCGCGCCGACACCGGCTACGAGCCCGAATACGACACCGCCGCCGCCGTTGCCGATTACATCGCGTGGCTGCGCGCAGGCAACGCTCGCTAGGCTCGCGCCCGCCGGAGTGTCCGCGCCGGTCGCCTACCCGGCGGGGCGATTCTTGACGACATGGAGACGGCGCCCTATCTGCTCTTCGATGGCGACTGCGCGGCCGCGATGTCGTTCTACCGTGACTGCTTCGGCGGCGAGCTGACGATCACCGCACTCGCAGACACCCCGATGAAAGCCGCGTTCCCACCCGCACTGCACGATCGCATCATCAACGCGCAGCTGCAGCGGGGTGCGTTCCGGGTCTCCGCATCGGACTGGATGGCGGCGGACCTCACGCCCGCCCGCGGAAACATGTCGGCGGTGTTCGTGACGGGTCCCGCAGACGCAGACCTTTCGGAGGCGTTCGAGCGACTCAAGAGCGGCGCAAGTACGCGCCACCTGCAGGAGCTGCACGAGATGCCGTTCGGGTTGTACGGCCAGCTCTACGACCGCTTCGGCGTGCAATGGATCTTCCGCGGCGAATTCACCTGACGCAGTGAACCCCAAACGGCGCAGACTCGTGTTGTCATGAGATGGATGCCGTAAGGAGCTCACTGTGACCAATCTCGAGACCATTCCGCTCACGACACTCGATGGGCGCGACACCACGCTCGCGGAGTGGACGGGCCTGTCGAAGCTGATCGTGAACGTGGCGAGCCGGTGCGGCTTGGCGCCGCAGTACGAGAAGCTCGAGCAGCTGCAGCGCAGCTATGGCGAGCGCGGGTTCACTGTGATCGGATTCCCGAGCAACCAGTTCCTGCAGGAATACGGCAACAACGAGAAGATCGCGGAGTACTGCTCGACCACGTGGGGCGTGACGTTCCCGATCATGGATCGGATTCGAGTGAACGGGCGCCACCGGCATCCGCTCTACAAAGAGCTTGTGACCACACCCGACGCCGAAGGCAAGGCCGGCAACATCAAGTGGAACTTCGAGAAGTTCCTCGTTGCGCCTGACGGCACGGTCGCGCGCTTCCGCCCGAAGACCGAGCCCGACGACCCATCGGTCATCGCGGCGCTGGAGGCGAGCCTGCCCCGCTGACCCGCGCGGCTACAGGCCGGACGTCAGAGCGTCCGCGAGCTCGGGCGTAAGCGCGGGCGGCACATCCACCGCGACGCCGAGCGCCTGGATCGCTCGGCTGAAGTAATTGCGCGCTGCCGCGGCGAGCGCGATGTCGACGATCTCGCGATCGGTGAAGCCATGGTGGCGAAGCGCCTCGGCATCGGCATCCGTCATCGCGTACGAATCGCCGCTCACGCGCTCGGCGAAGCTCATCATCGCGACCTCGGCGTCCGTGAGGTCGGCTTCGCGGTAATCGCGGGCCACGCGCTCGAGCTGCTGGTCGTCGAAGAGCGATAGCCCGAGCGCCCGCGCGCCGTGCGCGAGCCTGCAATGCGCGGAGTGGGTGCCACGAGCGGCCGCAAGCGTCACGAGCTCGTACCTGCGCTTACCCATTCCGGGCGCGATGGCGCGGCTCAGTGACTCCCAGGCGCGGTATGCCTCGGGGTTCAGGGCCATGACGCGGGTGTGCTCAGGTATATACCCGAGGGATTCAAGGTCTTCGGCGTAGATCGCGGCGATGTCGCCGCTCGCTTCGGACGGATCGGCGGTACGCAGTATGGTCATGGCCGGCCTTTCGCACGTGCGAGATACCGCGGATCATAGTGACGGCCGCGGCTGGCCGCGAGTGTGTCGCGATAGGTCTCTGGCCGTGGTTCGGCCACTATGCGTCGTTCGGCTCATCTGCGCGCTGTGACGCAAGCGCGATGAGGCGGTTGATCAGATCAGCCGCGTTGACTCGTTGCCGGTTGGATTCTGTTCGTCGCCATGGTCTACGTGCCGCTCTACCTTCAGACCGTCCGCGGCTACAGCGCATTCCTCGCGGGGCTTTCGCTCATTCCGATGTTCCTCGGCCTCATCGTCGCCACCTCGATCGCGGGGCCGGCCATCGCCAAGAGCGGCAGGTACAAGTTCTACCCGGTGATCGCCGCGATCATCACCGGCATCGCGATGTGGTTCCTCGGATATGTCGGGGCCGGAACCAGTGTGTGGGTCGTCATGATCCCGCTCGTGTTCGTCGGCGCCGGCGCCGGCCTGTTCGTCCAGGTCGCGCTGCTCGGCGGCCAGAACGCCGCCCCGCACGAGCACCTCGGCGCGGCGACCGGCGCACTGAACTTCTTCAAGACCATGGGCGGGGCCTTCGGCACCGCGATCTTCTCCGCCGTGCTGGCGGCCGCCACTGCCGGCGCCCGGACGCAGGCGCAACTCGCGAGCGCGTATGGAGACCTGTTCAAGCTGACCGTGCCGCTCATGGCCGTGTCACTCATCCTTGCTCTGGTCATGCGGGAGAAGCCGCTGTCCACCGAGATGATCGACGTCGCCGAGGGCAAGGTCGAGGTTCCCGAGTTCTGACGGCGCGCGTTACCGCTCAGCCAGTGCCGCGACGAAGTCTGCTGCTGCGGCGCCCCACGTGCGCACCTCGGCCGACGTTTCCGCAACCCGGAACTCGGACGCCGCGATGAGCGAGTGGACCTCTGCCCCCACGCTCACCGGATGCGAGGGATCCGTGTCCCAGCTGAGCACGAGCGTCGGCGTCGTGGTTCGAGCGACGATGTCGCGGCTCGGGAAATCGGTGCGGGCGGCGCCCCGGAACACGGACGGCTGCAGCGCCTCGGGGATGTCCGGACCGAACTGCTCCACTTCCAGGTCGGCGAAGATCGGGACGGCCGGGGCGTTCTCGAGCATCGACTCGAGGTACTCCGCGCCGTTGGTCTCGACCGCCGTCGCGAATTGCTCGTAGAGACCCGCCTGCGCGGCGCGCAGCTCCCACGCTGTCGGGACCGCTGAGAGAACAAGCGCGCTGATCCGGTCCGGCCGTTTCGCGACCGCGTGCAGGGCTGTGCCGGTCCCCATCGAGGTCCCGAACACGACGATCGGCTCGTCGGGCGAGACCGCGTCCGCCAAGGCGAGCAGGTCGTCGGCCAGGCGGTCCCACAGATAGTCGTCCGGCACGGCACGCCCCGTCGAGCGGCCGTGCCCGCGAGCGTCGTAGCGGATGAATCGTCGGCCCGACTCCGTGATCGGGGTGAAATCGATGATTCCGCGTCGATCGTCGGCCGACCTGCTCGACGACAGGCCGTGGGCGTATACGATCACCGGCCCGTCCCCGGGCAGCTCCGAGTATGAGATCACCGCTCCGTCGAGCTCGAGCGTGCGCCCCTGCCATTCATCCGTCATGAATGAATCCTCACTCATCCAGTGAGCCGCTCGCCCACCGGCAGTTATGCACTAGAGATTTCGATAGACCTCCTGTCGGTGACCGACGGCCAACACGAGAATCACGAGCACGCCGTCGTGAATCTCGTAGACGATGCGGTAGTCGCCATCGAGAGGCCTGCCGATACCGGCGCGCCATGCAGGCGGCCTATGATTCGGGGCGTGCCGCAACGAGGATATGGCCGTAACTCCGTGTTTCGGACGATCGCCTCCCGGCTGCAGGATCGGATCAACGCAGGCGAGTGGATGCCGGGTCAGCGGCTGCCCACCGAGGTCGCATTGATGGCCGAGTACGGCGTTGGCCGGTTGACCTTGCGAGAGGCTCTCGCGCATCTGCGGCAGCTCGGCGTGATCGAGGTGCGCCAGGGCAGCGGTAGCTATGTCGCCGATCCGCCGGCCGTTCTGGAGATCCAGGTCGATCCGCAAGGGCAGTCGATCGACGAGGGCAGCGTGCATGCCTCGATCAAGAGCGTCGTGAACGACGTGGTCGAGCACGTGCTCGGCTGGTCGGCCGATCCGAGCGCGCTCGCCGCAGGTCATCTCGGTATGCCGCCGGAGCGGCTTGTCCGTCTCGATACCCTTGTCGGCTCGGGGGGCGACACCTTCGCCGTGAGCAGCTACTGGGTCGACGGCGCGCGCTTTCCCGACCTTGCGCAGGGTTGGATCGGCGGTGCGACGATGTCGGGGGAGCTGCGGCGGCGCTTCGGCGTTACCCTGTTCTACTCGTGGCGCGCCTTCTCGGCTGCGGCGGCAGGCGACATCGAGGTCGCGCATCTCGGCGGATACCTCGGGGCGCCTCTGATCGTTCGCGATGGGGTCAGCGTCGACCCTGATGACGTGCCCGTCTATTACGTGCGTAGGCGCATCCGCGCCGAGCGGGCGTCCTACGTCGTGCACTATCGCGGCCGTCACGCGGAACACTGAGGTTCGGTGTCCGCGACGAGCCCTGCGCGGTTCATGGAACGTTAAGGCACGGGCCCGTCGTAGATTCATCTAGATGAATCTACGATCTAGGCATGCCTCCTCGGTTCCTCCAGATCGTCTCCACCCAACCTTCCCCCGACGCAGAGCCCGAGTTCAACGACTGGTACGAGAACACTCACGTACCGGAAGTGCTCAGAATGCCCGGTTTCCTCACCGGCCAGCGGTTCAGGCTGGTCGACTCAGTCCCGCCCTTCGACGGACCGCAATACCTGGCGGTCTACGAGATCGAATCCGACGACATCGACGCCACGCTGCGCACCGTCATCGAGATGGCTCCCGGGCGGACCAAGTCTCAGTCGATCGACACCACCGTCAGCATCGTGCGCATGTACGAAGCGCTCGGACCCCAGCAGCGCCGCGCCGACAGTTAGCGGCCGAACCGCTCGCCTCCCCTCCACTGCCCCTCCTCGCGACAACCGAACAGAAAGCACACCGTGAAGAAAATCTTCAGGGCGGCGCTGCCGCTCGCCCTCATCACGGCGCTCGCCGGATGCAGCGCCACCGCAGCCACGAACTCGGAGTCGTCCGCGACACCGAGCTTCGACGCTGCTCACCCCGTCACAATCGAATTCTGGAACACCTACACGGGACCGCTCGAAACTTCGCTCCAGACGCTCGTCGGGAGCTTCGAGAAGTCCCACCCCGGCATCAAGGTGAAGCTCGTCTACGAGCCGTACGACTCCGAACTGCAGGCGCTGCAGACGGCGGTCGCCGCCAAGAAACCGCCCGCCCTCGCTCAGCTCGAGCTGACCTCGATGGCTCAGCTGGCGGCACTCGGGGCGCTCACGCCGCTCTCCGATGCAGTCGGTGCCTCGGAGGCCAAGACGCTCGGCGCCTCGATGACCCCGAGTATCGAAACGGCGAACTCCTACGACGGCACGCTTTACACCGTGCCGATGGGCTACAACTCCAACGTTCTCTACTACAACCCTTCGCTCATTCAGAAGGCAGGCATCAGCACCTCGCAGTTGCCGACGACCTGGAGTGAACTCGAAACCGACGCGGGCGCCATCACCAAGGCGACAGGTGGGTCCGTGATCGGATACGGATTCCCCGCGCAGGCTCCCTGGATCCTCGAGGTTCGCGAATGGCAGTCCGGTGGCGAGATCTTCAACGCGAAGAACACCAAGGCGACCTTCAACTCGAAGGCGTCCCTCGCGATGTTCGATAACTACAGCCAGCTGCTGAAGACCGGCGGTGCGCAGATGGTGCAGACCGACTCCTCACTCGACCAGCTCACGAGTCTGTTCGCCGCAGGGAAGGTGGCGATGTTCGAGCAGTCGTCGACGGCGTATTCCGGCATTGCGACCGCGGCCAAGTTCACGGTGGGGGTCTCCCAGTTCCCCACCATGGGCAAGAAGGTCTTCAGTCTCGGCGGCTACAACATCGGCGTGTTCAAGGGGGCCCCCAAGCGGCAGCAGCAGGCGGCCGCTGAGTTCGAGAAGTGGTGGGCGAGTCCTGACGTCTCGGCCCAGTGGACCGCCGCGTCGGGCTACATGCCCGGGATCCAGGCGGCGTGGGACACCCAGACCGTGAAGGACTGGGAGGCAGGCAACCCCAGTCGTGCCGTTGCCGCGGCACAGATCGCCGACGCCCGGTCGCGCCCGAACCTGCCGTCCTACCCGCAGATCTCGACGGACTGGGCGAACGCGTTCGAAGCGACGATGAGCGGCAAGGGATCGGCCAAGTCGAATCTGGACAGTGCCGTGAGCCAAGCGAACTCGATTCTCGCCAAATCCGCCGGCTGATTGTCGACCTGCATCCCCTCCCCGTTCCGGGTGCCGCCGTCATGGCGGCGCCCGGAACACCTCCATCTCACTGCCGAACTGCCGACCCAGAGGACCCCTCGTGCACATCACTCCCTCCGCCGCCGCCTCGATCACCAACGTCGCGCAGATGCGCGAGTCAGCGTCATTCATCCGTGCCTTCGAGCTTTCCGTCGACTTCGCCCTCGACGAGCTGCCCGACCAGCTCTTCGACGAGATCGCTGAACTGCGCTCCGACGGCGTGCGCTTCTCAGTGCACGCCCCGTTCCGAGACCTCAACATCGCTTCGCTCAACCCGGGCGCCTACGAGGCGGCGCGGGCAGACATGATGCGAGCGGTTGAGGTCGCCGATCGGATCGGTGCCGAGGTCGTGAACGTGCATCCCGGAATTCACGGCTATTTCCCGCCGCAGCACTGGCCCCGGATGAAGGAACTCGAGCGCAACGTGTACGAGGACCTCTCCGACTACGGCTCAGCGCGAGGCATCCGGATCGTTGCCGAGAACCTGATCAAGACCAACGTGCACTTTGAGGACACCTGGACCCTCGATGGGGTGATCGCCCTGCACGATGCCTGGCGCAGCGAGCTCAAGGGCGTCTGTCTCGACACCGGCCACGCGAATCAAGCCGGGCTCGACGTAGCGGCGGCCGTGCGCCGGCTGGGCCCGCGCGTCAAGCATCTGCACCTGCAGGACAACCACGGCGGCCCGATCGACGAGCATCTCCCGATCGGCGACGGACTGATCGACTGGGATTCGGTCTTCACCGCGCTCGAGGAGGTGGACTTCACCGGCTTCGCGGTGTTCGAGTTCGGTCCTGCGCCACGACAGCGCGAGGCCGTCGAGATGCTTGTTCAGCGATTCGGCGAGCGAGCGGCATGAACGCCCGCTCCCGCCGCTTCCTTCCCTTCGTCTTCCTCGCGCCGGCCCTCATCCTGCTCGGGGTGTTCGTCTTCTATCCGATCGTGCGCGCTGCGCTCACGAGCCTGACGAACTGGAACGGCATCTCCACAACGAGTGACTTCATCGGGCTGCGCAACTATGCGCAACTGCTGGTCGACCCTGAAGTGTTGCATGCAACGACAAACACGCTGCTGTATGTCGCGCTCACTCTGCCCGCGACTCTCGTGCTCGCCTTCCTCGCCGCGCTCGCGGTCGAGCGAGCGAGCATTGCGTCGACCATCCTCCGTGTGGCGTTCGCGGTGCCGTTCGTCATCAGCATCCCGGTGGTCTCGATCGTGTGGGTGTGGATCTTCGACCCGAACTTCGGCCTGCTGAACTACGCCCTGAGTCTCGTCGGGCTCGGCGGCCAGAGCCTGCTCACGCATCCGTCGACCGCGATGATCGGCATCGCCATCCCCTCGGTCTGGCGGCAGTTCGGCTACTTCATGCTGATCCTGCTCGCCGGCATGAAGAACATCGACCAGGCCTATTACGAAGCCGCACGACTCGACGGCGCCGGGCCGGCGACGCGCGCCCTGCGTCTCACCCTGCCTCTCCTCGGCCCGCAACTGTTTTTCTGTCTCGTTCTCGGCGTCATCGACGCGTTCCAGGTGTTCGCGCAGGTCGACTTGATGACGCAGGGCGGCCCCTTGGAGAGCACTGACGTGATCGTCTACGAGCTGTATCAGCAGGGCTTCAGCTATTTCCACACCGGCTACGCCTGCGCGATGGCCGTCATGCTCATGCTTGTGCTGGGGCTCGTGACCTTTGTGCAGCAGCGCTGGCTCGGCTCGAAGGTGTTCTACCAATGACCGCCACCCGCGAACTGGCGCTCGGTGTGCGCCCGGTGACGCGCGCGGCCGCCACATCGCGAGCTCGTTCCCGTGAGCGGATGCTTCGCGGAGCGTCGACCGTGCTGAAGCTGCTCGTTGCGCTCGTCATGCTGTTTCCGCTGATCTGGATGGTCCTCACCGCCCTCGAGCCGACTTCGGCGGTGGCGGCCTGGCCGCCACGGATCATTCCCTCGCACTGGGAATGGGGGAATGTACTGCAGGTTGAGAAAGCAGGGCCCTTCGCCCGCTGGTACCTGAACAGTCTCATCGTCGCGGTGGCCACGATTGCAGGAGACCTGGTGGTCGGCATTCCCGCGGCCTACGCCTTCGCGCGTATGAAGTTTCCTGGGCGAAATGCGCTCTTCCTCGTCGTTCTCGGCAGCCTCATGATTCCCGGTGAAGTGCTGCTCGTTCCGCTCTTCGTCATGCTGAGCGGCTGGGGCTGGGTTGACAGCTACCAGGCGCTGATCGTGCCATTCCTCGCGAACGCCTTCGTCATCTTCCTTCTCAAGCAGTTCTTCGAAGGCATCCCTGCCGAGCTCGAGGAGGCGGCGGTGCTCGACGGGTGCGGACCGGTCCGCATCATGTGGAACGTGGTTGTCCCGCTGTCGAGACCTGCGCTGGCGGTCGCCGCGTTCATGACCTTCATCTCCTCGTGGAACAGCTACCTGTACCCGCTGATCGTCACGCGCTCCCCGTCCATGCGCACAGTGACCGTCGGCCTCTCGCTGTTCAAGAGCGAGAACGGCACCGACTGGCCCCTGCTCATGTCCGCCGCGACACTCGTCGCGCTTCCGGCGATCATCGTGTTCCTGCTGATCGAACGCCATCTCAAGAACACGATGGCGCTGAGCGGGATGAAGGGATAACAGCCGTGAACTCTCTCGTCAACCTTCGTGACGTCGCCGCGGGCCTGCCTCAGGGCATGCTGCGCCCGGCGGTTCTGCTGCGCAGCGACGCACCTCTCTCGGATGATCTTCCGCCGGCCTGGCTCCCGGCCGGAGCGGCCTGGCCTCCTGCGACGGTCATCGACCTCCGGCATCTGCTTGAGAAGTCGGAGAGCCACCCGTTCGCGAACAGCGCGACCGTCCACGCGATCTCACTCATCGACCCGAGCGAACCGGGCCCCGGAGGTCCCAGTTCTGGCGAAGAACTCGGTGAGTTCTACGCCTCACTACTGCACTCGACCGGCGCGCAGGCGCTTGCACGCGTCGTCGGCGTCGTCGCGAACTCGTCGGGACCCACGCTGATCCACTGTCTTGCGGGCAAGGACCGCACCGGAGTTGCGATCGCCATGGTGCTACGTCTCCTCGAGATCCCCTCGGAATACGTCGAGGCCGAATATCTGAAGACCAACGAGATCTCGCCCGACCTCGCCCGCAGGTTGCGTCGGCACTACTCACGTCTCTCTCACCTCGCCCGCGAAGCGGACCTCGTCACCGTTCGCAGCGTGGCTGCCCCGCCGGAACTGATCGCGCGAGTAATTGCGCACTGGGACGCCTATCCCGGCGGCACCGCCGGCTGGTATCTCGACAACGGCGGCAGCCGCGAGGAGATTCACGAGCTCAAGCGGCGGCTCGCGCCTTAGCGTCGAGGGTCGACGTGACTGGTCACGCCGCGATGCCCGCGCGGATCGCGGGCGCCAGGCCTCATTCGCCCGAGTTCCCGTCGGACGAACCGCTCTCAACCGGCTCGTGTTCGACCACGCCGACACCGACGGCCTCGTGATCGACCTCGTCAGGCGTGTCGTCACCATCCTTCGGCTCGTCGCCGGGCTCCTTCTCGGTGCTCGGCTCCTGCAGTTCTTCGTCGGCAGGCATCTTGTCGGTGTCGGCTTCGTGTGACTCGCTCATCAAGACTCCTTCGGTCGTGAATCCAGATTCCGCGCGCGCGGTGGTTCACGCAACGGGGCTGACGTGCCGGGAAATCTGTGCAATGAGTCGCGCACGGGTGAAGCCCGCTAACTCGGCCGCAGCCGACGTGAAGTTCATTGATCACACCGGTTGACCTTGAATGTCGTGCGATTGTGCGCACGGTGTGGGCACAAGGCTGTCTGGCAGGTACGGCGTGAGCGGATTTCCGCGGGGCGTTGGTCGCGCCAGTTATCCTGCCGGCATGTCTCTGCTTGAGCGCATCGTGGTCGACCCCGACGTCGCGCATGGTCGTCCAGGCGTGCGCGGCACGCGCGTGCGTGTGAGCGACGTGCTCTCGCTCCTGGCGTCCGCGGTGCCCGAAGCGGAGATCCTCGAGGACTACCCGTATCTGACCGCAGACGACATCAAGGCGTGCTTGGAGTACGCGGCCGCGCGGGCTGATCACGCGGTCCTGATCGCCTCCTAGCGTGCGCTGCTCTCCTGGTTCATGCCGCGCTTGGGTTCTGCCGTCAAGATGGTCACCGCCGGGAACCGCTTGATCGAGCTTCACTGAGCGCCGCACCGCAGATAGATGTATCGCTTCTGGCGGCCGAAGATGCAAGGTTTCCGCGACCGGTTGCTCCGAAGGCCGTTCGACTTAGTCAGGTGCGGGCAGCAGCCCGTCGAGTTCTTCGATGAGCTTCGCCTGACTCTCGGGCTGCTCTGACGGGAATTCGAGGACCGGTCCGATGAGGTTGAGCGTTTCGGCCCGCGTGTCTTTCAAAGAGGAGCGGAACTCCTCGCTCGCGTCAGCATCGCGGTGACCGGGATGTCTCGTGCCATCGCTCGCACGACGACGGTATCGCCTCAGAAGCTCAGCGGCCGGGGCGGTGCAATGAACCTGCACTGCCACGAATCCGTATCTCCTCTGCCAGTCCTGGAACTTCGCGTTCTCGAACTCCGCGCTGTAGGCAGCATCGACAACGAACGGCAGGCCGGTGCGCAACTGGAGATCGATGACGTGGTCCAGAAGCGCGAACGAGGCCTGCCCGAGCTTCACTGACCAGGCGCGGTCACCGACGCCAAGGGAATCGAACAGGACTTCCTTCAGCCCATCCTTTGACACCAGAGGCAAGCTCCAACGCCGGGCGACCTCGGCACTGACGGTCGACTTACCCGACGCAGGGCGTCCGACTACCAGCACCACGTACAGGGTTCCTGGCGCAAGTCGCTCGACGGACATATCCACGTTCTAACAGACTCACTGCTCGCCGAACTAGCACGCGGAAGCCGAAGCTACAACCCGATCGGTCAAAGGGCGTCGCCAGCCCCGGCGTCAATCCACTCGTGCTGAGAAATTGGTGTACCTCTTTCCTCGTGAGCTCGTATGTCAGAGCCGACAGCGGTGGGGTCGTGGGGCTTTGCGTGGGTTTCGCGTAGCGTCGACGGCGTGTTGCCTGTCGAAACTGCCCGGCTGACTCTGTCGCGTCCTGAAGACGCGGATGCCGAGGAATTGTTCGTCATCGGCAGCGATCCGCGAGTCTGGCGTCACTTTCCCAGCGGCCGGCACGCTGACATCGCCCAGACGCGTGCCGTCATGTCCCGGTGGCTCGAGAGTTGGATTCAGGTCGGGCTCGGCGCGTGGGTCGTGCGCCCGCTCGGTTCGTCACGCGTGATCGGATACGGGGGCTGCACTCTGATGGCCGGCGGCACGATCTGGAATCTCGGCTACCGGCTCGCCGCTGACGAACACGGGCAGGGCTACGCGACCGAAATAGCTCAGGAAGCCGTGCGCCACGCTGCGCTGGTACTGCCCGACCTCCCGATCGTGGCCTACCTGCTTGAGCACAACATCGCCTCCGCGCGCGTCGCCGTGAAACTCGGCTTCGATCTCGCGTACCGCGGCCGCGATGCGGATAACCCGGACCCGAGTGCGATCCGCCTGGTGTACTCAAACCGTGCGCTCACTGACGCCGAGCTTGGAGTGGTGTTGCGCTGAGCAGACGTATTGCAAGATGTACATCCAATAATGTGGGATGTACAATTGACCGATGTCCCACGTCAGCGTCGCAGACGCGCGCAGCCACCTGTCCGACGTCATCGATCGCTCGCAGAGTGAGGCCGTGTTCATCGAACGTCGGGGGCGGCGTGCGGCCGTCCTCATCAGCCCCGAGCAGTACGAGCGGATGCTTGACGCCCTCGAGGACTCCGAGGACATCTCCGCGTTTGATGAGGCGATGGCTGAGGAAGGTCCCAACATTCCGTGGGCCCAGGTGAAGGCCGACCTGGGCTGGGCGTGAGCTATCAGATCGAACTGCGTCCCGCCGCGGTTCGGGCGCTGAAGCGGATCGACCACCGTGACCGCGGCCGGATTCGCGGAGCGATCTCGCTCTTGGGCGAGGACCCGCGGCCGCCCGGAGCAAGAGCGCTCAAGGGGCGCCCAGCCCTCAGAGTCAGGGTTGGGGACTACCGCATCATCTACACCGTCCACGACGACGTCCTCATCGTCACGGTGATCGCGCTCCGTCATCGTCGCGATGTTTACGACCGGTGATCGACCACGAGCTGATCGTTCGAGATGCCGGCGCGGTCGTGGAGCTTGCATCGATGCACCGCCCCGATCGTGTTGCGACCACCGCACGAACCCACGGAGCCTTCAGCGGGCGAGGTGGCCGTTGCTGTCCTGCGGGCGCATAGGGTCGTCTCGTGCGGATTTCGGTCTTGTTCGGCGGCGAGAGCGAAGAGCGGGACGTTTCGATCGCGAGTGCCGCTGAAATCATCCCCGCCCTGCGCTCCCGCGGCTACGAGGTGCTTGCGGTTGACACCGCGCATGGCGCTCTGGATACGGCTGAAGAGCAACGAGTGCTACGCGGCGGCGTCGGGATCGAGCCGCCATCCGGGGCCCACCTCCAAGCGATGCGGCAAGGTGGCAGTTCGTTGCGGCTGCCCACAGCTGTCGGGTCGACCGATCTCGTCTTCATCGCCTTGCATGGCGGTTCGGGGGAGGACGGTAGGCTTCAGGCTCTCCTTGACCTCGCCGGGATTCCCTTTACGGGGTCCGGGTCGCTCGGCAGCAGCCTCGCGATGGACAAGGACATCAGTAAGACCCTGCTGCGGGCCGGCGGCGTGCTCACTCCCGATTGGGTGATCGCCCCATTCCCGAGTGACGACGCATCCTTCGCGCGTGCGGTTGGTGACCGGCTCGGCTACCCCGTGGTGGTGAAGCCGACTGCGCAAGGATCGACGGTTGGTCTGTCTATCGCACGAGACCGGGAGAGCCTGTTTCCGGCGATCGCCAAGGCTCGCTCGTTCGGACCCGTCATGGTCGAGCGATTCGTCCGTGGTCGCGAGCTGACCGTGGGGATATTGGACGGGCAGCCGCTCGCCGTGGGCGAGATCGTGATCCCGCCTGACGAGGCGTTCTCCTATGAGGACAAGTATCAAGCCGGCGCGGTGCGTGAGCAGTTCCCAGCTGAGGTGCCCGCCGCGGTGGCTGAAGCCGCACGTAGCGCAGCGGTAGCTGCTCATGAGCTTCTCCGGCTGGACGGGTACAGCCGCTCAGACTTCCGGCTCGACGACGACGGACGCCTCTGGATCATCGAGACAAACAGCCTGCCAGGCATGACCGCAACCAGTCTCCTTCCGAAGTCGGCAGCGGCGTTCGGCATCGACTACGCCGAGCTGTGCGATCGCATCTGCCGCCTCGCACTTCGACAACGCTGAGAGCTCGCAAACGACGGCGATAGCCGATCGCTGTGCGCACGCGACGGTGCGGGCGACAACCACGCCTGAGAGGGCACGGGATGGAAGCGGACGACATCCGGGCGGAGTCGTCTCGGATGCAGGGATCGCGGCCCCGTAGCCCGTAGCTGAGATCACCGGCGATGTCGCCACGCCCCACTTGTGCGTCCATCTCCGTGATCGCGTCAAATCGCTCGATCTCGACGGAATCAGAGCCCTCGTCCTGTCACAGGACCGTGTCGCCGCGCCGAATCGTTGCGCGCGGTGTGGAGCAGGATCCGATGGGTCGCGTTCGACAGTTCCAGATGGTGCTTGATGAGCTCGCGAGCGCCTGGGTGCTGGATCGCCAAGGGGGCGGCGACCGAGCGTCGTACAGCGACCGTGTCCTCCGCAATGTCGACGGTGAGATTGAGACGGAGTTCCGCAGCAGCACGGCGTCCGCCCAGCCGGTTTGCATGGCGATGCCGGAGCTCTTCCCGCAATGGGGTCCCAGTGAACGCGGCGGGAGTTTCTTTCCCATGCTGGTGCAGCGCGTCGGTGGTCACTCGATCTTGGTGACGTTCCAGCATGAGGCTGACCCCGCCTATCGCACGACGATGGTGGTCGACGAGCGCGACGGCATCGCGCGGCGGCGGTACGGACGCAGTGAGGCAATCATCGTCACGGATGTCCGCGTGATGGAGGACGAGCAGACTCCAGGGCGTCCGCGTTTCAGCAGGCCCCTCGGGCCGATCCCCGCCGACTACTGATCAGCGCCTACACCACGCCTGCCTGCCGGCGAGGGCGCCGTCCTAGACGGTGCTGTTGGCCGAGGCTGGCTTCGGACCCAGCTGGCGATGAACCCGGGGCCGCCCCGAGGGGGTGAAGCTGCGGCAACTTCCGCGTCAGAGTGGGAAGTAGGGTGGTGGCTCCGACGGGCGTCGATCCCGTGACCTCACGATTTTCAGTGACTTGCAGGGCAAAATGGCGCTGCATGTATGGGGTCGGCTCGCTTCTGACGAGGCATTTCCCTGGACATTCGCAGTTGCTCGCAGTTAGTTCAGCGGTCGGAAATGGCCCGGATATGGCCCATGGCCGGTTGGGTCGGCGCGGACTCCGCGAGTTGGGAGGGCGCTGCGGCGAAGTCGGCGACGTCTGTTGATGTGCCCGGCGGGCCGACCACCGTTTCGTAGCCCGATCACTACGCTGGGTTCTCGACACGGAGGCAATAGGAGGCGCGACATGATCCATTCGCGCGACCAGCTCCTTCACCTCATCCCGCAGCTCACTGCATTGCCAGCAGAGGCCGAGTGGGTCGAGTTCAAGGTCAACAACACTGATCCGACGATGATCGCTGAGCGCATCTCCGCGCTGTCGAACTCGGCGAAGATTAACGGGCGAGACTTCGGCTACCTGATCTGGGGCGTCGAGGATGGTACACACAAGATCGTCGGCACCACGTTCGAGCCGGAGACCGCGAAGAAAGGCAACGAGGCGCTTGAGGCGTGGCTGGCGCACTCGATCCACCCGCAAATCCACTTCGAGTTCGAGACCGTCCAGGTCGGTGGGCTGCGGCTCGTTGTACTCACGATCGTGCCCGCTTCCTTCGAACCCGTACGGTTTGGGCCAAAGGCCTTCGTCCGGGTGAGCGAGAACACTCAGGAGCTCGATCGGTATCCGGATCATGCTCGGCGGTTGTGGCGCGCCTTTGACGAGCGCGGCTGGGAGGGTGGCACTGCGAAGGAGCGGCTGACGGACGAGCAGGTGCTCGACTTGCTCGATTACCCGAAGTATTTTGAGCTGCTCGGTCTGCCACTCCCGGAAAACCGGGTCGGGATTCTCGGCGCGTTGGCGAGTGACAGCCTGATCGACCGAATGGCGGGCACCGGGTGGAAGGTCACGAACCTTGGCGCGATCCTGCTCGCGAAACGGTTGATGGACTTCCCGTCGCTCTCGCGGAAAGCGCTTCGCGTCATTCGCTACGACGGGGTCGACCGGCTGAATACGACGAAAGAGCAGGGCGGCGGACGCGGCTATGCCTCTGGATTCGAGGGGCTCATCGATTACGTCAGTGCCTTCTTCCCGGCGAATGAGGCGATCGGCGTGGCGCTTCGGACGACGAGGCCGCTGTACCCGCCGTTGGCGATCCGCGAGCTCATCGCGAACGCGCTCATTCATCAGGACTTCGCGATCACAGGCTCAGGGCCGATCGTGGAAGTCTTCGATGATCGCGTCGAGATCTCCAATCCCGGCTCGCCGATCGTTGACCCGGCAAGGTTTATCGACACTCCGCCGAAGTCTCGGAACGAAGGGCTGGCGGCGCTCATGCGGCGCATGCGCATCTGTGAGGAGCGCGGAAGCGGCTGGGACAAGGTCGCCTTCGAAGTCGAGTTCCACCAGTTGCCGGCTCCAGAAGTGCTGACCACCTCGGACACCACCCGCGTGACGCTGTTGTCGCCGAGGCCGCTCGGAAGCATGACACCCGACGAGCGAGCGCACGCCGTGTACCTCCATGCCTGTCTCAACCAGGTCTCCCGCAAAGATACGACGAACAGTTCGATCCGCCAGAGGTTCGGCATCGAGGAGAAGAACAAGTCGGTCGCATCCCGACTGATCAAGGAAGCGCTTGACCGCGGTCTCGTCGTCGCCTATGACAAGAACGCCGGTCCGCGCAGCCGCCGCTACATCCCGTTCTGGGCCGCTGGCCTCTCGGAGCCTGCCCGCTGATTGTTGATGGCTCGTTGACCGCGGAACCGCAACGAGCCGGCTGAGCGGCTCGAAGCCCCGTGTTCTCAAGGGTTTCTGGCGCATGCCTTTGTTGATGGCTTGTTGACGGAGGCCCTCGACAACTCCTCCCGAGCTCCGCTGCGCCGGCCGTCGATCGGCCCGCGACCGGGAACCGTCCGTGGCGGATGCCAGTCACTCAGTCACCAAGACGAGTCACTAAGTCACCAAGCTGAGTAACTAAGCCGACGAGCTCGAAGCAGCGATATGTCCTCACCGAGGCAGGCAGTCGCTGACTACCCGAAGAAGATGCTCACCGACGCCGTTCCACGGCGGTCGGACCTCCACGATGTCGACGTGGCGGTCGGACACATCGGCCTCGACCTTCGTCTGATCCCACAGATGCTCCGGCCAGGTCCCGCGGCACTACAACTGGATGCGGTCGAGGTTGGCTTCCTGCATAGGCATGTCTCCGTTGTCGCCGTCGCCGTCGCCGTCGCCGTCGCCGTCGCCGGCCAGGGCATTACCGACCTCACGATCGCGCGGCAGGGGCTCGCCCCCCGAAAACATGGGTGAGATCCAGGTCGGAGCCGGCCTAAGAAATGGCCCGCGACAGTCGTGAGGTCAGTATCGGTGCGAGCACCGGCCCAGATACTGCTTCTGACCAGGGGAAATAGTGGTGGCTCCGACGGGCGTCGATCCCGTGACCTCACGATTTTCAGTCGTGCGCTCTACCAACTGAGCTACAGAGCCAAGGCGCGCAGTAACGGCGCCTCTCGGAAGAAAAGCCCTACCTCTCGATAGGGCTTCACTATTCCGCGACCCTGACGGGACTTGAACCCGCGACCTCCGCCGTGACAGGGCGGCACGCTAACCAACTGCGCTACAGGGCCATATTCATTTGTTTTGGCAATCATGGTGACCCCAACGGGATTCGAACCCGTGCTACCGCCGTGAAAGGGCGGCGTCCTAGGCCACTAAACGATGGGGCCGTCTGCGGCTGCCACCGCATGACTACCGAGGACCAAGCATACGTGAGCCCGTACACGAGGACAAATCCGGCGCGCTGGTTCACGAGTCTCGGGCGTGTTCACAACATCGGGGGCCCACGAGCCGGTTAGGTTCGAGGCGACGTGCTCGCCCGCCAGCCTGAAGGAGGCGCAACGACCGTGCGGCTGACCCTCGCCGCGGCATCCGTCGCCTTCTTCCTCGCGGTAAGCGTCGCGCTGCCCGCTGTCGTGCCGTCCTCGGCCGCGTTCGCCGACGCGTACCCGACCTGGGCCGAGGTGCAGAAGGCGAAGGCGAGCCAGGCGGCGACGCAGGCCGAGGTGAAGCGTGTCACGGCGCTGACGAAGAGCCTGCAGGCGCAGTCGCAGTCGGCACGGCGGGCCGCGACGGCCGCCGGTGACAGACTGCAGACTACGCAAGAGGCGTTCTTCCTTGCCGATCAGAAGTACGAGACCCTCGATGCCCAGGCCCAGCAGGCGAGCGCCAAGGCACAGACGGCCGACGCGCGCGCGGGCCGGCTCGCGGCTCAGCTGTATCGCTCCGGCGGCCACAACATGTCACTCGCTCTCGTGCTCTCGAGCCAGGGCGGCAGCACGACGGGTCCGAGCGCACTGCTCGATCAGCTCGGCAGCATGACGAAGCTCACCGAGTCGACGTCGCGGCTGTGGTCGCAGGCGCAGCAGGCGAAGAACACTGCGGCGGCGGCATCCGCTCAGGCCAAATCGGCGCTCGATGAGCGCGCTCGGCTGCAGCAGCAGGCGCAGGCCGCGCTCGCGGCCGCTGTCAAGGCATCGGAATCAGCGCAGCGAACCGCCGCGACCGAGGAGTCGCACCGCGACGAGCTCGGCTCGATGCTCGCGGCCCTCAAGAACAAGACCGCGAAGACCGTCGCCGGCTACCAGAAGGGCGTACAGGTACGGGCGGCCGAGGCGCGGAAGAAGAAGCTCGAGGCCGAGCGCGCCGCGGCGGCAGCAGCGGCAGTGGCCGCCGCTCAGGCCTCTCGTGTCGCCGCATCCGGCTGGGCGCTTCCCGTGCGCGGTCAGATCACCGCGGGTTACGGGCCGCGCCCCGCACCGTGCGCCGGCTGCTCGACGTGGCACGAGGGCGTCGACGTCGCGGCGGGCTTCAACACCCCGGTACGCGCCGCGCACTCCGGCACGGTCGCCTACGCGGGCTGGTACGGCGGGTATGGCAACTTCATCCTGATCGACAACGGCGACGGCATGTCGACGGCGTATGGTCACAACATCGACGGCGGCATCGTCGTCGGAATCGGCCAGCGCGTGAGCGCCGGCCAGGTCATCGGGCATGTCGGCTCGACCGGTCACTCGACTGGTGCGCACCTGCACTTCGAGGTCCGGCAGAACGGCGTGCAGATCAACCCCATCTCCTGGATGGCACAACACGGAGCAGCACTATGAGCGAGTCCGGTTCGAGTTTCCGCAGAGCACCGTCGATCGTGATCAGCGCGGCGACGGTGGGGGTCGTGACGGCGAGCATCGCGTCCCTGATCCACCCAGTGTCGGCTGAGGCGGCCACGCCGAAGTACCCGAGCTGGTCCGACGTGCAGCACGCGAAGGCCAATGTGCAGGCGCAGCAGCAGATGGTCACCAAGATCAACGGGCTGGTCGGGCAGCTGCAGAGCGCGGCGACTGCGGCCGGCATCCAGGCCGAGATGGCGAACGAGACCTACCTGCAGGCGCAGGGCGCGCTGCAGGCGGCGACTCAGAACGCCAATCAGTTGCAGAAGCAGGCGGATGCTGCGCAGAAGACCGCCGAGACGTCGTCGATCCGCGCGGGGCTGCTTGCCTCGCACCTGATGCGCACGGCCGGCACGAACGGGTCGATGAACCTGCTGCTCGAGGGCGGCGACGCCGGCGCGGCCGACAAGCTGCTTTACCAGCTCGGCACCATGAGCCAGCTCACCGAGCAGTCCAAGGTGATCTACAACCAGGCGATCAGCGACCGCAACACGGCGAAGTCGGCAGCCGCGCAGGCGAAGGCCGCGGCTGACGCGCGGCAGAAGGCAGCGGATGCCGCGAAGCAGGCCGAGACCGCGGCCAGCACCGCGGCCACCGCCTCTCAGTCCGCGGTCACGACACAGCAGCAGAAGCAGTCCCAGCTCACGGCCCAGCTCGCCTCGCTCAAGAACGTGTCCCTGAACGTGGCGCAGCAGTACGTCGCGGGTCAGCAGGCCATCGCGGCCGCGAAGGCCGCCGCTGCCGCTGCTGCGGCCGCGGCCGAGAAGCAGCGGGAAGAGGCGGCGGCCAAGAAGGCCGAACAACAGCGCGAGGCGGCACAAGCTGCGGCACAGCGCGCTGCCGCACAGCAGGCCGCCGACCGCGCACAACAGCAGCCAGGCGGCGGCCAGGCGCCGGCCGCGCCGGCAGCTCCTGTCGCGCCGGCGGCCCCCGCCGCTCCAGCCGCACCCGCCCCGCCGAGCGCACCGCGTCCGCCGGTCACGAGCAACGGTGCGCCGAACCAGGCGATCGTCTCGGCAATGCTGCAGTACGCCTACGCGCAGATCGGCAAGCCGTATGTGATGGACGGCGCCGGCCCGAACTCATTCGACTGCTCAGGCCTCACGATGATGGCGTATGCCTACGCGGGCGTGAACATCGGCGGCCACGGCGTGGTCTACCAGTACGAGCAGGCGCAGGCCCTCGGTCAGCTGGTGCCGCGCTCGCAGGCGCAGCCGGGCGACCTGATCTTCTGGGGCACGGCGCCGTACGGCCTGTACCACGTGGGCATCTACATCGGCGGCGGGCAGATGATCGCCGCCCCTCAGCCGGGCGAGAACGTCAAGGTCGAAGCGGTGTGGGGTTCGCCGATCAACGTCGTCGCCCGGCCCTCGATGGGTCGGTGACGACGGGGCTCAGTGCCCTGCGGTCTTGAGCCGTTCGATTGCCTCTTCGATGAGCTTCTCGGCGTCGGCGGCCGAGCCCCACGCGTCGACCTTGACCCACTTGCTGGGCTCCAGGTCCTTGTAGTGCTCGAAGAAGTGCTGGATCTCCTTCTTCGTGTACTCGGGAATGTCGTCGACGTCCTGAAGGTGCAGCCACCGCGGGTCCTTGTACTGCACCGCGATGACCTTGTCGTCGCCGCCGGCCTCGTCGCTCATGTGCAGCACGCCGACGGGCCGCACCTTGACGCCGACGCCCGGGAACAGCGGGTAGTCGAGCAGCACGAGCACGTCGAGCGGGTCGCCGTCTTCGCCGAGAGTGTTCTCGAAGAATCCGTAGTCGGTCGGGTACGAGAAGTTCGTGAACAGGACGCGGTCGAGGAACACGCGACCCGTCTCGTGGTCGACTTCGTACTTGTTCCGGCTGCCGCGCGGGATCTCGATCACAGCGTCGTAGGCGTTGGTCGTCATGCGGCTAACGTTAGTCGATGCCTTTCGAGCCGGAAGAGCGGCGGCCGCGCCTTACGCCCGCCATCGCGGACGTGCGGCGGGCGGTGCGCGGGGCCTGTTCGGACCTGGCTGACGGATGCCTCGTCCTCGTCGCCCTGAGCGGCGGGGCCGACTCGCTCGCGCTGGCCGCGGCGACCGCGTTCGAGGCGCCCCGGGCCGGGCTGCGGGCCGGCGCGGTGATCGTCGATCACGGGCTGCAGGATGCCTCGGCCGAGGTCGCCGAGCGCGCCGCGCTTCGGGCCCGCGAGGTGGGGCTCGACCCGGTACGGGTGGTGCGGGTGCACGTCGACCCGGCGAGCCCCGAGGGGCCAGAGGGAGCGGCGAGGACGGCGCGGTACGCGGCGCTGGCGGCGCAGGCATCCGATCTCGGCGCCGCCGCCGTTCTGCTCGCGCACACGCTTGACGACCAGGCCGAGACGGTGCTGCTCGGGCTCGCGCGCGGCTCCGGCGCCGCGAGCCTGCAGGGCATGGCGGCCGAGGCCGGCCTGTACCGGCGGCCGCTGCTCGGCATCCGGCGCGCGACGACGCGCGCCTTCTGCGATGACGCGCGGCTCGAGCCGTGGCACGATCCGCAGAACGCCGACCTCTCTTATGCGCGCGTGCGCGTGCGCGAGCGCGCTCTGCCGGTGCTCGAGGCCGAACTGGGTCCCGGCGTCGCCGAGGCGCTCGCACGAACCGCCGAGCAGCTGCGCGAGGACAACGCGGCGTTCCAGCAGATGATCGAGGAGACGATCGAGGACATCGTCGAGCACGTCGAGGCGGGAATCGCCGTCTCCGTGTCGGCGCTCGAGGCGAACCCCCCGGCCTTGCGGGGCCGGCTGGTGCGTTACGTCGCGCTCGCCGAGTTCGGGGTCGCGCTCGAGCGCGTGCATGTGCAGGCGGTGCTGCGGCTCGTCACCGACTGGCGCGGGCAGAAGCCGCTCGACCTGCCTGGTTTCACGGCCGCGCGGGAAGGCGCCCTTCTCGTGCTGCGCGGCGCCTGAGCGCTGTCGCAGGGTGCCCTGGCGGGCTCGACCCGGCGCGAAACTGGCCCGCAACACGGACCCAATAGGCTCTCTCTATGCTTCCGGAAGACGTCGCCTCCGAACTCGAGAAGGTCCTGCTGAGCGAGGAGGAGATCGCCGCGAAGCTCGCCGAGATCGCCCGCCGGATCGAGGCCGACTACGAAGGCCGCGACCTGCTGCTCATCGCCGTGCTGAAGGGCGCGGTCATGGTGATGGCCGACCTCGCGCGCGAGCTGAAGCGACCCGTCGAGGTCGACTTCATGGCGGTCTCGTCATACGGCGCGAGCACCCACTCGAGCGGGGTCGTGCGCATCGTGAAGGATCTCGACATCAGTCTCGAGGGGCGCAACGTGCTGATCGTCGAGGACATCATCGACTCGGGCCTCACGCTGCACTGGCTGAAGCAGAACCTCGCGTCGCGGAATCCCGCATCCATCGAGGTGTGTGCGCTGCTGCGCAAGCCGGACGCGATGAAGGTCGACGTAGACCCGAGGTACGTGGGCTTCGACATTCCGAACGAATTCGTCGTCGGGTACGGCCTCGACTACGCCGAGCGGTACCGGAACCTGCGCTCGATCGCGGTGCTCGCACCGCACGTGTACTCCTAGATTCGACCCCTGGGCCACGCATAGCACGCCGTAGGCGAACAGGCAGGCGCCGCTCAGATCGCAGGGCGTACTCTGCTATCACCATGATTCTCAAGAAGCTCTTCCGTGGGCCGATCCCCTATATCGTCCTTGCGGGCATCATCGTCTTGATCGGCATGAGTGTGTTCTCCATGTCGGGGTTCAAGGAGATCACCACGCAGCAGGGCCTTGAGTTGCTCTCACAGGGCAAGGTCCAGTCGGCGCAGATCATCGATGGCCAGCAGCGCGTCGACCTCGTTCTGTCGCAGCCCGACGGCAACAACGGCGACCACGTCCAGTTCTATTACGTCGCGCCCCGCGGTGCCGCTGTCGTCAATGCGATCGACAACGCGAACCTGCCCAAGGGCTACGACGACAAGGTGCCGCAGCCCAGTATCTGGAGCAGCATCCTCAGCTTCCTCATCCCCGTGCTGATCATCGGCGCGCTGTTCTGGTTCATGCTCGCGGGCATGCAGGGCGGCGGCAACAAGGTGATGCAGTTCGGCAAGTCGCGCGCGAAGCTCGTCTCGAAGGAGAGCCCGAAGGTCACCTTCGACGACGTCGCCGGTGCCGACGAGGCCATCGAAGAGCTGCAGGAGATCAAAGACTTCCTGAAGGAGCCGGCCAAGTTCCAGGCCGTCGGCGCCCGCATCCCGAAGGGCGTGCTGCTGTACGGCCCTCCTGGAACGGGTAAGACGCTGCTTGCTCGCGCGGTCGCGGGCGAGGCGGGCGTTCCCTTCTACTCCATCTCGGGTTCCGACTTCGTCGAGATGTTCGTGGGTGTCGGCGCGAGCCGCGTCCGCGACCTGTTCGACCAGGCGAAGCAGAACGCGCCGTCGATCATCTTCGTCGATGAGATCGACGCGGTCGGCCGTCACCGTGGCGCGGGCCTCGGTGGTGGGCACGACGAGCGTGAGCAGACCCTGAACCAGCTGCTCGTCGAGATGGACGGCTTCGACGTCAAGACGAACGTCATCCTGATCGCGGCGACCAACCGCCCTGACATCCTTGACCCTGCGCTGCTGCGCCCCGGCCGCTTCGACCGCCAGATCGGCGTCGACGCGCCCGACCTGCTCGGCCGCAAGCGCATCCTCGAGGTGCACGGCCGTGGCAAGCCGCTTGCCAAGTCCGTCGACCTCGAGGTCGTCGCGCGCAAGACCCCGGGCTTCACCGGTGCCGACCTCGCGAACGTGCTGAACGAGGCCGCGCTGCTCACCGCGCGCTCGAACGCGCAGCTGATCGACAACCGTGCCCTCGACGAGGCCATCGACCGCGTCGTCGCCGGCCCGCAGCGCCGCACCCGCGTCATGAAGGACAAGGAGAAGCTCATCACCGCGTACCACGAGGGCGGCCACGCCCTCGCTGCCGCGTCGATGCGCCACACCGACCCCGTGACGAAGATCACGATCCTGCCCCGCGGCCGCGCTCTCGGCTACACGATGGTCATGCCGCTGGAAGACAAGTACTCGGTGACCCGCGAAGAGCTGCTCGACCAGCTCGCGTACGCCATGGGCGGCCGCGTCGCCGAAGAGATCGTCTTCCACGACCCGACCTCCGGTGCCGCGAACGACATCGAGAAGGCCACCGGCATCGCCCGACAGATGGTCACCGACTACGGCATGAGCGCTGACATCGGCTCGGTCAAGCTGGGGCAGTCCTCGGGCGAGATGTTCCTCGGTCGCGACATGGGTCACCAGCGCGACTACTCCGAGAGCATCGCCGAGAAGGTCGACGCCGAGGTGCGCGCTCTCATCGAGAAGGCGCACGACGAGGCCTACGAGGTGATCAACCGCAACCGCGAGATCCTCGACCGCCTCGCCGGCGAGCTGCTCGAGCACGAGACGCTCGACCACAACCAGATCGCCGAGATCTTCGCCGATGTCGTGAAGCTGCCCGAGCGCCCGCAGTGGGTCTCGAGCCCCGACCGCCCGCTGCCGAGCCTGCCCCCGATCGAAGTGCCGAAGGCCAAGGCGCCGATCGAGGCCGGCCTGACCGACGGCGGCATCGACAGCAGCTCCCGTCCGCGTCGCAGCCCCGGAACCAATCCGCGACCCGCGACCGCGTAAGGCCGCTGCGTGACGGGCATCGACCGCGCGCGCATTGAGGCCGCCGTGGCCGAGCTCCTCGCCGCTATCGGCGAGGAGCCGTCGCGTGAGGGCTTGCGTGACACCCCGTCGAAGGTGGCGGAGGCGTACGCCGAGTTCTTCGCGGGGCTCGGCGCCGATCCGCTCGAGCCGTTGCGCGCGACGATCCCGCTCGACGGCGCCGACCCCGAGCTGGTTCTCGTGCGCGATCTCGACTTCCGCTCGGTGTGCGAGCATCACTTGCTGCCGTTCGTCGGGCGCGCGCACCTCGCGTACCTGCCCAGCGATCGCGTCGTGGGGCTCGGCCGGCTGCCGCGCATGGTCGACATCCTCGCCTCGCGCCCGCAGATCCAGGAGCGGCTGACCGAGCAGATCGCGGATGCGCTGATGCAGGGTCTTGATGCTCAGGGCGCGCTCGTGGTGCTCGACGCGCAGCACCAGTGCGTGACGACGCGCGGTGCACGCCAGGTGCATTCGTCCACGGTGACGGTGGCGACCCGCGGTGTGCTCGCAGAACCTGCACGACGGGCCGAAGTGATCGCACTGATCGGCGGAGGGCCCATTCAGTGACGGTGATCATGGGCGTGCTCAACGTCACGCCCGACTCGTTCAGCGACGGCGGGAAGTGGGATTCGATCGACGCCGCCGTCGCGCACGCCGTCGAGCTCACCGCACAGGGCGCCGACCTCATCGACGTCGGAGGTGAGTCGACCCGGCCGGGCGCCCCCCGCGTGCCGGTCGACGAGGAGCTGGGCCGGGTGCTTCCGGTGGTCTCGGAGCTGACCGCTCGAGGCATCCGTACCTCGATCGACACGATGAACGCCGCGACGGCGCGCGCCGTGGTCGCCGCCGGCGCGAGCTGGATCAACGACGTCTCGGGCGGCCACGCCGACCCGGACATGTTCGCCGCAGCAGCGGAACTCGAGTGCGGTTACATGCTCAGCCACTGGCGCGGGCACAGCGCGAACATGAACGAGCTTGCGCGGTATACGGATGCCGCGACCGAGGTGCGTGACGAACTCGCGACCCAGATCGACCGAGCCCTCGACGCGGGCATCCACGGTTCGGCTCTCGTGATCGACCCGGGGCTCGGCTTCGCGAAGCACCACGAGCACAACTGGCGGATTCTCGGTCGCATCGGGCTGCTCGAAGAGCTCGGCCACCCGGTTCTGATCGGGGCGAGCCGGAAGCGCTTCCTCGGTGCGCTGCTGCCCGAGGGCGCGCCCGTCGATGCCCGCGACCTGCCGACGGCGGTGATCAGCGCGATCGCGGCGCGCGCCGGCGTGTGGGGCGTGCGCGTGCATGACGTGTTCTCGACGAGGCTCGCGCTCGATGTCGTCGCGCAATGGGAAAGTGGATCCCGATGACCGACTCGATCACCCTCACCGGGCTCGCCGTGCGTGCGAACCACGGCGTCTTCGACTTCGAGCGCGAGAACGGGCAGACCTTTCTGATCGACGTGACGGTCTGGCTCGACCTCGGCCCGGCGGCCAGCGGCGATGCCCTGCTCGCGACCGTGCACTACGGCGAGCTGGCCGAGGCCGTGCACGCCGCAGTGTCGAGCGATCCCGTCGACCTCATCGAGACGGTCGCGGAGCGCGTCGCGCGGGTCGCCCTCTCCTTCGCCGCGGTCGAGCGGGTGCGGGCGACGGTGCACAAGCCCGACGCGCCGATCGGCGTGCCCTTCACCGACGTGGCCGTGACAATCGAGCGCGACCGGGAATGGGCGGCGCACGCCGAATTCGCCTCTGAGGAGCGCCGATGATCCGCATTCCGGGCCGCGGCAGCCTCGATCGTGCCCCGAGGGCGCGCCCCGCGGTGCTCGCGCTCGGCAGCAACCTCGGCGCCCGCGGTGAACTGCTGCGAGCCGCTGTCGCCGCTCTGCGTGCGACGCCCGGCATCGAGGTGACGGCGGTGTCGCCCGTCGTCGAGTCGATCGCGGTGAAGCTGTCGGGCGCCGACCCGACCGCGCCGCGCTACCTCAACGCCGTGGTGCTCGTCGACACGTTCCTGTCGCCGCACGGTCTGCTCGACGCCGTGCACGACATCGAGACCGAGCACGGGCGCACTCGTGAGGAGCGCTGGGGTGACCGCACGCTCGACATCGACATCGTCGACTTCGACGGGCTCGAGTCCGCCGACCCGTCACTCACGCTGCCGCATCCGCGCGCGGCCGAGCGCGCCTTCGTGCTCGCGCCCTGGCTCGCCGTCGACGCCGATGCCTTCCTTCCGGGCGTCGGCCCGGTCGCGGCGCAGCTCACGAAGATCGGCAACGACACCGTTCCGGCCGAGGAGGTCCAGCTGTGAAGCGCACCCGTTCCACGACCGTCGTCATCGTCGGGCTCATCGGCATCGTCGTCGGCCTGCTGACGAACGCCGGGCTCGCCGCGTCGGGCAGGGCGCTGCTTGTGCCGCCGGTGATTCTCGGGGTCACGCTGGCCGTCATCGGATTCGTCGTCATCGCGCTGGCATGGCCGATCCGGCGCGCCGTGAGAGGCACGGCGACGACCCACCTCGATCCGTTCCGCGCTGCGCGCACCGCCGTGCTCGCGAAGGCGTGCTCGGTGACGGGCGCCCTGCTGACGGGCTTCATGATCGGCCTGCTGCTGTTCCTCATCACCCGCAGCGTGATCGCGGGGCCGAGCAGCGTCTGGGTCACCGTGATCTCGGGCATCGGCGGCGCGATCCTGCTCATCGGCGGCCTGATCGCCGAGTGGTTCTGCACGCTGCCGCCGCCGAGCGACGACGACCGCCGCGGCGGAACCGAGCCGGGCACGAGCCGCTCGCACGCCTAGCGTCGGGGAGCAGACGAAAGCGGCCGCCGCCCACTCGGGGCGACGGCCGCTGAGCTCGTCGGCGAACTAGTTCTTCTTGGTGAAGAACGCCAGCGCCTTCCATGCGAGCGGCAGCATCGTCGCTGCGATCGCCCACTTCACGAGGCCGCCGACGATGAACGGCGTGAACCCGAGGCTCAGCACGGTCCCGACGTCGTGCGGGGCGCCCATCGACGCGAGCACGGCACCGAGCCACGGCACGCCGATCACGAACGGCACGGCGGAGGCCAGCCCGAAGCCGACGATCGACAGCAGCGGGCGGCGGTCCCAGCGGCGCTCGGAGAGCCAGCCGACGAGGGCGGCGGCCGGAACGAATCCGATCACGAAGCCGAAACTCGGCAGTACGCCGGCGCCGAGCCCGTGCGTGCCGCCGGCGAAGATCGGCGCGCCGACGAGGCCGGCGACCAGGTAGACCAGCATCGACGCAGCACCGCGCCAGGTGCCGAGCGTCGCGCCGACGAGCACGATAGCGAGGGTCTGACCCGTGATCGGCACGGGCCACAGCGGGATCTGCACCTGGGCGAGCAGCGCCGTGAAGGCAGCACCGCCGAGTACGAGCAGCGTGTTGGTGACGGCGTCGCGGCGCACGAGGGCGTCGGCCAGCACGGGGCGGTTGAGCGAAGCGGAAGCGATCGTCATGCGCTCCACACTATGGCAGGGCAGAGAGCCCACGATTGGACATGATCTACATCGATCTGAGACAACCGTTGGTGCAATGCGTCAAGGTGAACGCCGCGCGCAACGAAGTTTGCCGTCCGGGGAAGGGGATTGCGTTCCCGTAGACCCCGACCGACCATGGAACGGTGATCAGCGCGAGGGGGACGCGAGGATGGCTCGCGGCAGGGGGTGCCGTCGTGGTGGCCGCGGGGGTCGTCGTCGCCGTGACGGCCATGCTGCGGCCCGCTCCCGCCGAGCCCGCTGCCGCGCCGACGGTGACCCTCACCGCGACGCCCACGCCGACCCCGACGCCGACGCCCACGCCGACCCGCAGCGGGCCGGCCGCGAACACGGCCTCGTACAACGTCTCGGGCATGCCGGACATCGACGTCTTCTCGGTGAATCCGCACATTCCGGTCGACGCCGACCCGGGCGGCACGATGACCGACCTGACCGCCCGACCCGTGGCGGCCGCGATCCCTGTGTTCGCGAGCCCGGCGGCGGCCCCCGTCGCGAAACTCGATCAGAACCCGCAGTACGGCGGGGGCACGGTGCCCGTGATCGCCGAGTACACGGACTGGGTGAAGGTGTTGCTCACGGGCCGGCAGGGTGTGCCGCCGACCGGTGATTCGCACCAGACCTACGGCTGGCTGCGGCGCAGCGACGTGGCGCTCGCGACGAACCCGACGCACGTGGTCGTCAGCCTCTCGAAGCACACGATCGACATCGTGACCGGGAACAAGACGACGGTCGCGGCGACCGACTTCGCCTGGGGCACGCCCGCGACGCCCACGCCCATCGGCCGCACGTTCGTGATGCTCGTCGCGGTGAATCCGTCCCTGGCGTACACGGAGGGGCATCCGATCGTCTATCTCGCCACGCAGTCGCCCACGCTGCAGGGTTTCGACGGCCAGAACGTCGCGGTGACGGCCATGCACTACTACGACGACCACTCGGGACCGATCTCCAACGGGTGCATCCGCATGGGTGCGCAGCAGATCGAGACCCTCGACAAGATCCCGGCCGGCACGGTCGTCTACATCGACAAGTAGCCCAGGCCCGTACGATGATGCCGTGGCGGAGCGGCTCGACATCGGCGGGGACTGGCATCGGGTGTCGACGAAGTACGTCTGGATCGTGCTCGTCGGCTCCGCGATCGCGGCAGTCGTCCTGGCGGTGATCGCCGCGCTCGTCTGGTGGGCGGGCGACTGGGCCTGGTGGGGCTGGCTGCTGGTCGCCGCGTGGGTGATCGGGTTCGGGCTGCAGCTGACGCTCGCGCCGCGCCGCGCCCGTGCGATCGGGTATCGGATGCGTGAAGACGACCTGCTGGTGCGCCGGGGCATCGCGTTCCTGCGGTTCGTGGCCGTGCCCTACGGTCGCATGCAGCTGATCGACGTGAGCCGCGGCCCCGTCAGCCGCGCGCTCGGCCTGTCTGACTTGCGCTTCGTGACCGCGAGCGCGTCGAGCAACATCGCCATTCCGGGTCTGCCGGCCGCGACCGCTGATGAGTTGCGCGACCAGCTGATCGCGCTCGCAGAGACCCGACGGGCCGGCCTGTGAGGGGCACCCCCACCGCCGCGGCAGCTGCGTCCGTGAGCTCGGCGCCGCCGACACTCCGGAGCGCTCCGTGAACGTGCTCGCCGACGGCGAGTGGCATCGTATGCATCCCGCCACACCTCTGCTGCGCGGCGGCGCGGCCCTGGTCGCGATCGTCGCGATCCTCTTCGCCAACCTGCGCGAGCGCCTCGTCGACTGGATTGCGCGCGTGCCCGTGCGCTCGGATGCCGGCGACCCGGTCGATGCGGTCGTGCGGCACGGGTGGACGCTGTGGGCCGCACTCGGCGTCCTCGCCTTCATCGCCCTGATCATCGTCTGGTACCGGGTGACGTGGCGCATGACCGAGTTCCGGGTGACGGCGGATGCCGTCGAGCTGCGGTCCGGCGTGCTCAACCGGCAGAACCGCCAGGCGCGGCTCGACCGGATCCAGGGCGTGAACGTGCATCGCACACTGTTCGCGCGCCTTTTCGGTGCGGCGCGGCTCGAGATCGTCGTCGCGGGGCATGACGCGAACCTGTACCTGCAGTACCTCGGATCGGCGCCCGCCGAAGAGCTGCGGCGGGAGATCCTCGGGCTGGCGGGCTCGTCAGCGCTGAAAGCCGACGGCCGGGCGGCTCCGCACCCGGCGGCCACCGGCGGAGCCGCGCTCGACCACGGGGCCCCCGACGCGGCAGGGACGGTGATCGCCGAGGGCACCGTCGATGCGTTCCTGCGCACCCGGGCGAACGAGTTCGTCGCGCCCGCCGACCTGCACCCGGGGTTCGCCCCGGCATCCATCGTGAAGGTGCACCCCGGGCGCCTGATCGCGTCGCTGATCCTCAGCCCGTTCACCTTCGTGCTCATCGCGATCGTCGTCTGGTTGATCGTCGAGGTCGCGCGCGGCAACTACTTCCTCCTCGTCGCGGTCATCCCCTCCGTCTTCGGCATGTTCACCGGCTACTCGCGCCGGTTCAGCCGGCTCGCGCGCTACACCATCTCCGGCAGCACGGACGGCGTGCGCGTCGGCTACGGCCTGCTCACGACGAGCAGCGAGACGATCCCGACCGGCCGTATCCACGCCGTCGAGGTCGTGCAGCCGATCCTGTGGCGTCCGTTCGGCTGGTGGCGCGTCCGCATCTCTCGCGCCGGCCGCTCGCGGCAGCGCGGCGAGGCCGAGGGTGCGTCGGTCGTGCTGCCCGTCGGCTCCCTCGATGACGTCGCCCGCGTGCTGCCCCTGCTGCTTCCGGCCGTGCCGAGCGATGCGCTTCTCGGGCTGGTGGCTGCGACGGCGCGGTCGCCGCGGGCATCCGCACCGCTGTTCTCGCGCGCCCCGCGCTCGGCGATGTGGCTGCACCCGCTGTCGTGGCGGCGCATCGGCTATGCCTACGCGGGCGACGCGGTCGCGCTTCGACGCGGCGTCATCTCGCGCAGTCTCGCCTTCGTGCCGCTCGCGCGCGTGCAGTCCGTCGCGGTCCGCCAGGGGCCGCTGCATCGGATGCTCGGGCTCGCGGCCGTACATGTGCATGTCGTCGACGTGCGCATCCGGCCGGAGCTCGCGGTGATCGGCACCGCTGCGGGTGTCGAGCTCTTCGACCAGCTCGCGCGCAGTGCCGTAATCTTGGCGGGTCGTGACGTCAGGCAGTGACGGGAAGAGGGGTGCGTCAGTGCAGCAACGCTCTGGTGGTCCGTCCCGCTCGGGCAGGCTCGGCGTCGGCATCGTCGGCGCGGGTCGCGTCGGGCCGGTGCTGGGCGCCGCGCTCGCCGGCGCAGGGCACGCCATCGTCGGCGTGAACGCGGTCAGCACGACGAGCCGCGAACGGGCGCAGGACATGCTGCCCGGCGTGCCGATCCTCGAGACGCCCGAGCTGCTCGAGCGCAGCGAACTGGTGCTCGTCGCCGTGCCCGACGCGGAGCTGCCTGGGCTCGTCGAGGGTCTCGCAGCCGTCGGCGCCTGGCAGCCGGGTCAGCTGGTCGTGCACACCGCGCCGGGGTTCGGCGTCGGTGTTCTGCGGCCGGCGCTCGCCGCGGGCGCCATTCCCCTCGCCATCCACCCGGCGATGAGCTTCACCGGCACCCGGCTCGACCTCGCACGCATGGCCGAGACGTACTTCGCCGTGACTGCGCCCGCGCCGGTGCAGCCGATCGGGCAGGCGCTCGTCGTCGAGATGGGCGGCGAGCCGGTGCTGGTCGCCGAGGCCGACCGCGCGGCGTACGGCGAAGCGATCGCGACAGCGGCGAGCTTCAGCAGACAGATCGTCGAGCAGGCGACGGGGCTGCTCGCGGAGATCGGATTCGAGCAGCCGGGGTCGTACCTGAGTTCGCTCGTGCGCTCGACGGTCGATGAGGCGCTGCGCCGTGCCGGCGTCGCGGCGCCGCTCGACCTGTCCGAGCTGGGCGGCGCCGGCACTGGCACCGGCGACGACTACGACACCGACCTCGACCGCGACGGAGAGTGATGACGCACAACACGCCGACAGCGCAGCCGGCCGTCCTCGACACGATCGCGGCGACGCGCCGCTACGTGCGCGAGGCGCGCGCCGCGTCCCGGCGCGTAGCGCTCGTGCCGACCATGGGCGCACTGCACGAGGGCCACCTCAGCCTCGTCACCCGCGGCCGAGAGCTCGCCGACGTCGTGATCGTCTCGATCTTCGTGAACCCGCTGCAGTTCGGGCCGAACGAGGACTTCGACCGCTACCCGCGCACCTTCGACGCCGATCTCGCGGCACTGGGCGGCCGAGCCGACGCCGTATTCGCTCCGTCGGTCGCCGAGATGTACCCGAGCGGCGCGTCGCAGACGACCGTCCACGCCGGAGCGGTCGCCGGGCTGTTCGAGGGCACCTCGCGCCCCGGCCACTTCGACGGAATGCTCACCGTCGTCAGCAAGCTGTTCAACGTCGTGCAGCCCGACATCGCCCTGTTCGGCCAGAAGGACGCGCAGCAGGTGTTCCTTGTGAAGCAGATGGTCGCCGACCTCGACCTGCCGCTCGCCATCGAGGCGGTGCCCATCGTGCGCGAGAGCGACGGCCTCGCGCTCTCGAGTCGCAACCGCTACCTGTCGACCACCGAGCGCGAACTGGCGCTCGGGCTCTCGTCCGCGCTGCGGGTCGCGGGCGAGGCATCCGCCTCAGGCATCGCCGCTGCTCGCCGTGCCGCGCTCGCCGCGTTCGACCAGCGGCCGGACGTTAGGCTGGATTATCTCGACATCGTCGACCCCGCGACGTTCCTGCCGCTCGGCGACGACGCGACGGGCGACGCGCTCATGCTGGTCGCCGCCCGCGTGGGCGCGACGCGCCTGATCGACAACGCACCGCTCCATTTCTGACAGGAATTCCATGGCCGACGTGACGACCGACGACGCCCCCGAGCCCACGCTCGACGAGATCAACGAGCAGAAGGCCGTGCGGCTCGCGAAGCGCGAGCGGCTCGTGTCCGAGGCATCCGATCTCGGTGGTGGCGCGTACCCCGTCACGCTTCCCGTCACGACGACGATCCCCGCGGTGCGCGCGAAGTGGGGCGAGCTCACCGCCGACGCGACGAGCGGCGAGCAGGTCGGCATCGCCGGCCGCGTCGTCAACCAGCGCAACACCGGCAAGCTCTGCTTCGCGGTGCTGCAGGCGGGCGACGGCTCCCGCGTTCAGGCGATGGTGTCGCTCGCGTCGGTCGGCGAAGAGTCCCTGCAGCGCTGGAAGGAGCTCGTCGACCTCGGCGACCACGTGTTCGTGCACGGCGAGGTGATCTCGTCACGGCGAGGCGAGCTGTCGATCATGGTCGACGACTGGCAGATCGCGGCGAAGGCGATCCTGCCGTTGCCGAACATGTACAAGGAGCTCTCGGAAGAGACGCGCGTGCGCTCGCGCTACCTCGACCTGATCCAGCGCGAGCAGGCGCGGCGCACGGTGGTGACGCGGGCGAAGGCGACCGCGTCGGTGCGCGAGACCTTCACCAAGAACGGATTCCTCGAGGTCAGCACCCCGAAGCTGCAGACCATGCACGGCGGAGCCTCCGCGCGCCCCTTCGTGACCCACTCCAACGCTTTCGACACCGATCTCTATCTGTCGATCGCTCCCGAGCTGTTCCTGAAGCGCGCCGTCGTCGGCGGTATCGACCGCGTCTACGAGATCGCGCGCAACTTCCGCAACGAGGGCGCCGACTCCACCCACTCGCCCGAGTTCGAAATGATCGAGGCCTACCAGGCGTACGGCGACTACAACACGATCGCCGACCTCACGCAGCAGCTCATCCAGGACGCGGCGCTGGCGACCAACGGCTCGCACGTGGTCACCTGGGCCGACGGCACCGAGTTCGACCTCGGCGGCGACTGGGCGCGCATCTCGATGTACGACTCGCTCAATGAGGCGGCCGGCACGTCGTTCTCGCCCGCGACGCCCATCGAAGAGCTCGCGGCGCTCGCCCAGCGCGAGGGGCTCGAGATCACGCATCCGATTCACGGCAAGTACGTGGAAGAGCTCTGGGAACACTTCGTGAAGGGCGGGCTCACCCGCCCCACGTTCGTGATGGACTTCCCCGTCGACACGTCGCCCCTCACGCGGCAGCATCGGTCGATCGAGGGCGTCGTCGAGAAGTGGGACCTGTACGTGCGCGGCTTCGAGCTCGCGACCGGTTATTCCGAGCTCGTCGACCCGGTCATCCAGCGCGAGCGCTTCATCGAGCAGGCGAAGCTCGCCGCCGCCGGCGACGACGAGGCGATGCGCCTCGACGAGGACTTCCTGCGTGCCCTTGAGTTCGGCATGCCGCCGTCCGGCGGAATGGGCATGGGCGTCGACCGCCTGCTCATGGCGCTCACCGGTCTCGGCATCCGCGAGACGATCCTCTTCCCGCTGGTGAAGTAGCGCCAGCGCTGGCGCTACTTCAGGTGCGCCGGACGGACGCGAATGCGCTGAACGGATGCCCGTAGCACGCACCTGAGTCCGCGCGGCGCATCTCGGCGCACCTGGGCTCAGTTGTGGGTCGGGTGGCCGCTGAGGTGGGCCTTGACCGCGGCCTCGTACTCCTCATCGGAGAGGTCGTCGATCTTCTTCGCGTCCTTCCGGTCGACGTGACCCCACCGCACGAACAGCGCGATGATCACGGGCAGGTCGGCGATCTCGGCGAGGAACCACAGGAAATCGCCGGAGAGGTGCTGGTCGTGCAGCGGGTTCGGGAACCAGGCCGGTAACGGTGCACCCCAGGCCGTCTGGGTGATCTTGGGCGCCATATCGAGCACGGTGTAGTGCAGCCGGAGGAAGATGCCGGGGATCGAGTCGAGCATCACCTCGACGATCGCCAGCAGGAACTCGTAGATGATGAAGTTGCTCGACCGGCTGTCGGTGTCCTCGGCGATCGGCAGCGTCATCAGCAGGCCGCCGAACGGCACGAACAGCGTGATCGCGATCGCCCACCCCGAGTCGAGCCGCAGCGGTGCGGCAAGCGGGGTGAGGAAGAGCAGGAAGCCGCCGAGCGGCACGAGCGGAGCGAAGATCGCGTTGCCCATGAGGCGCACCGGCTGCGACCGCAGGATCGCCTCGAGCACCGCGTGACCCCGCGGCGGCAGGGTCCGCCGCATCAGGGTGATCGGGCCGCCGAGCGCGACGAGGGGCGGCACCATGAACAGCAGCAGGGCGATACGCGTCGTGAACGCCCAGCGGAGGTCGTGCGACCAGGTCCCGAGGAATCCGTATTGGATCCACGCGTACGACCCGAGACCCAGCACATAGAACGCCCACGCGCGCCACGCCGGCCAGCGCTCGCCCCGGCGTGCCATCGCCACCAGACCCCACGCGTACAGCACCGCGCCGATCGCGAGGGCGATCGTGACGACCGGGTCGAACGAGAAGGTGAGCAGGAACTCGGGGATGGACGGCGTGGTCGGGCTCCTCTCGCTCGGCGCGTAGCAACACTGCCAGCATGGACCCATGAATTATCCGCTTGCTGGACGGACGGCGCTCGTCACGGGGGTCTCGAGGCCGAGGGGCATCGGCTACGCCGTCGCGAGGACCCTCGCCCGGCTCGGTGCGAGCGTCGTCGTGCACCACTTCGCCCCGCACGACGCGGAGCAGCCGTGGGGCGGTGCCGATGTCGAGGCCGTGCGCGCAGGCATCCGATCGCAGCTGACCGAAGGGGCGCAGACCGCTGACTTCTCGGCGGATCTGTCGGATGCCTCAGCCGCCGCCCCGCTCATCGACCAGGCCGTCTCGCTCACCGGCCGGCTCGACATCCTGGTGTGCAATCACGCGCGCTCCGGCCTCGACGGCTCGATCGCCGACGTCACTCTCGCCGGCCTCGACGCGCACTGGAGCATCAACGCGCGCGCGACCTTCCTGCTGACGCAGCGATTCGCCGAGCGCTTCGACTGGGACGGCTCGGAGGCCGGCCGTGGCCGCGTCATCTGGTTCACGAGCGGGCAGTTGCACGGGCCGATGCGCGACGAGTTCGCCTACGTCGCGAGCAAGGCGGCGATCGCGGGGTCGACGGCGACCGCCGCGGCAGAACTGGTCGAGCACGGCATCTCGCTCAACACCGTGAACCCCGGGGTGACGAACACCGGGTATCTCGACCCCGGCACGACCGACAGGCCAGAGGCACTCGACGGGCTGCGGGCTGCGATGCCGTTCGGGCGCTTCGGCGAGCCCGACGACGCGGCGCGGCTGATCGCGTGGCTGGTCGGGCCCGACGGGCGGTGGATGGTCGGCGAGGTCCTCTCGAGCGAGGGCGGATTCCGGTTGCGCCCCTGACCGTCGCGCTACATCTGCGGCACGCCGCGCCAGCAACGGCTGTAGCCCAGGCTGGCAGCTGTAGCGCAACGTACGGTAGCCCCACAGCTAGCCCCCACCATCGCGTCGATAAAGTGAGTGCGACATGAACGCGTGGCAAGGGGTCGTCTGGGCGCTGGCGCCGACAGTGCTGGTCGGGCTCATCTTCTGGTGGGCGATGGCCGCGATCGTGCGCGCCGATCGCAACGAACGCAAGGCATACGCCAAGATTGAGGCTGAGGAGCGCGCCAAGAGAGGTCTGCCCTCGAAGAATTAGCTGATCGGCGGGAGCTTGATGAACGCAGGGTTCTTCACGTCCGCGATCATCATTCTTGCTCTCCTGGTCGACTTCGTCATCCGTGTCATCGCGATCATCGTTGTGCCGCGCAACCGACGCCCGCAGAGCGCCACCGCGTGGCTGCTCGCGATCAACTTCATCCCGTATGTCGGGGTGCTCGTCTTCCTGCTCATCGGCTCGTACAAGCTGCCCAAGCGGCGCCGCGAGAAGCAGGTGCAGATCAATCAGTTCATCGTCGACCAGACCGAGGGCGTCGACCGCGTGCGCCGCGACCACCCCTGGCCGCCGTGGTTCGAGCAGGTGGTGCGGCTCAACCGCAACCTGGGCTCGATGCCGCTCGTGGGCGGCAACTCGGCGACGCTGATCACGGAATACACCCAGAGCTTCACGGAGATGATCGCGGCGATCGACGGCGCCGAGCGCTTCGTGCATGTCGAGTTCTACATCCTCACCCTCGACGACCTGACGGTGCCGTTCTTCGACGCTCTCGAGCGCGCGGTCGGCCGCGGCGTGGTGGTCCGGGTGCTGTTCGACCACATCGCGACGCTGCGCACGCGCGGCTACCGCGCGACGAAGAGACGGCTGACCGCGATGGGCGCGCAGTGGCACTTCATGCTGCCCATCCGCCCGTTCCACGGCCAGTACCAGCGGCCCGACCTGCGCAACCACCGTAAGCTGCTGGTCGTCGACGGCGAGATCGGCTTCATGGGGTCGCAGAACGTCATCGACCCGGGCTACGACAAAGCAAAGAACCGGCGGCGGGGGCTGCAGTGGAAGGAACTCGTCGCACGCCTCGAGGGTCCGACCGTCGCCGGCCTCAACGCGATCTTCATCACCGATTGGTACGCCGAGACCGATGAGCTGCTCGCGCGTGAGAGTCAGCCGGTCGCGCCGGTGTTCCAGGCGCCCCCGCGAGAGCAGATCGACTGCCAGGTGGTGCCGAGCGGGCCCGGTTTCCCGCACGAGAACAACCTGCGCCTGTTCCTCGCGCTGCTGTACTACGCGCAGAAGCAGATCATCATCACGAGCCCCTACTTCGTGCCGGACGAGTCGATGCTCAACGCGATCATGACGGCGATCGAGCGCGGCGTGCGCGTCGAACTGTTCGTCTCCGAGATCGGCGACCAGTGGCTCGTGTATCACGCTCAGCGCTCGTACTACGAGCAGCTGTTGGAGGCCGGCGTGATCATCTGGCTGTACCGCGCGCCGATCATCCTGCACGCGAAGCACTTCACGATCGACGACGAGGTCGCCGTGGTCGGGTCGAGCAACATGGACATCCGCTCGTTCCAGCTCAACTGCGAGATGTCGCTCATGGTGCGCGGCCACGTTTTCGTCGCGGAACTGCGCGAGATCGAGCAGAGCTACCGCGAGCGCAGCCACCAGCTGACCCGCGAGGAGTGGGCGAAGCAGCCGCTGCGCTCGACGATCGCGGACAATCTGGCGCGCCTGACGAGCGCGCTGCAGTAGTCGGGCGCTGTCGAAACCGGAGTAGATGCGCCGATCTCGCCGACGGCGCGACAACTGCTCCGTTCTCGGCGCCCGGTAGCGTGACACCATGACGGATGCTTCACCCGAGACCCGGCGCGGTGACGTCGTCGAGCGCCTCCACGGGCACGAGATCGCGGACCCGTATCGCTGGCTGGAAGACCCCGACTCCGCCGAGACGCGGGACTGGGTCGCACGCCAGAACGCGCACACCGAGGCCGTGTTCGACGGCATCTCCGAGCGGGCGTGGTTCCGCGAGCTGATGACGCGCATCGTCACCCGCCCGAGCGCGGGAACGCCGTCGCGACACGGAGGCCGGTATTTCGTCAGCCGCAACGACGGTTCGCTGAACCAGAACCAGGTCGTCGTCGCCGACACCCTCGCCGAGCTGCTGGCGGGCGGCCGGGTCGTGCTCGACCCGAACCGGTGGTCGGCCGACGGCACGACGAGCCTCCGCGGGTTCACGGTGAGCCACGACGGCCGCTATCTCAGCTACAACGTGAGCGAAGGCGGGAGCGACTGGGTCGACCTCACGACCGTGGAGCTCGGGTCGCACGCATCCGTCATCGCCGACGGCGGCGAGCCCGCCCCGGTCGAGCCGCCCATTCAGACCAAGTTCGGGCACGCCGAGTGGCTGCCCGACGGGCGGTCGTTCCTCTACGAGGCCGTGCCGCACGAGGGCCGCGCCGTCGGTTCCCAGGCAGGGCACGTCAAGACGGGCCTGCTCAAGCTGCATCGCCTCGGGACGCCTGAGAGTTCCGACCCGACCCTGGTCGACATCAGCGGCGAGTACAAACAGGCCTTCGTCGGGGCCTCCGTCACGGCTGACCAGGGCCTCGTCGTCATGCCGCTCGGCAGCGGAACCGACCGCGAGAACCGGCTCTGGTTCGCGCGGATCGAGACGGATGCCTCGGGCGCCAGCGTCGTCGGCGAGCCGCTGCGCGTGTTCGATGCTCCCGACGCGTACTACGCCTACGTGCGCAACGACGGCGACCGGGTCGTCGTGCAGACCGACCTCGACGCCGACAACGGGCGCCTCGTGGCCTTCGACCTCAGCGCGTTCGAGCGCACGGGCGAGCTCGTGCTCGACGAGCTGGTGCCCGAGGCATCCGATTCTCTGCAGTTCGCCGCGGCGGCCGGCGACGAACTGGTCGTGTCTCGGCTCGTCGACGTGCAGCCCGAGCTGACCCGCTACGCGCTCGACGGCACCTTGCTCGGGCGCGTCGAGCTGCCCGGCGGCACGATCGTGGGCTGGTGGAGCGAGCAGGACTCCGCCGAGTGGTTCGTCGGTCTCTCGACCCCGACCGCGCCGACGCGCGCGTTCCGGGGCGTCGTGGGCACGGGGGTGCTCGAGCCCCTCGATGCGCTCGTGCCGGCCGCCGCCGCGGGTGAGCCGCTCGAGTTCCCGACCGTGCGGGTCGAGCGCGCACGAGCGACGAGCGCGGACGGCACGCGGGTGCCGTACTTCCTGATCACGCCCGAGGGGGCCCGCGAGGGCGCGGCGACGGATGCTCCCGCGCCGGTTCTGCTGTGGGGTTACGGCGGCTTCGACATTCCGGTCGAGGCGGGCTACCGGGCGCTGTTCGCGGGGTGGCTCGCCGCCGGGGGCGTGCTCGCGCTCGCCAACCTGCGCGGCGGTGGCGAGTTCGGTCGGGCATGGGCGGAAGCCGGAAAGCGCGATCACAAGCAGAACGTCTTCGACGACTTCATCGCCGTCGCCGACCACCTGGTCGCGACCGGCGTGACGACGCACGAGCAGCTGGCGATCCACGGCCGCAGCAACGGCGGCCTGCTCATCGGCGCGGCGCTCACGCAACGCCCCGGCCTCGCGGCGGCCGCGATCCCGGGTGTCGGAGTGCTCGACCTGCTGCGCTTCCACAGATTCACCGCGGGTGCGGCCTGGACGAGCGACTACGGCGACCCCGACGATCCGCACGACTTCGAGGTCGAGCTCGCCTACTCGCCGTTGCACAACGTTCGGCCGGTGGCGTACCCACCGACGCTGATTCTGACCGGCGACCACGACGACCGGGTGGTTCCGGCGCACAGCCACAAGTTCACGGCGACGCTGCAGGCGGCTCAGCAGGCATCCGTCGATCGCGCGCCGATCGTCGCCCGGATCGAGACGCAGGCCGGTCACGGAGCGGGCAAGCCGCTCGCGATGGTCGCGGCCGAGGCGGCTGACGTGCTGGCCTTCGCCGCCCACTTCACCGGTCTGCGGGTCGGCTGACCGTGCTCGCGAGCCGGGGGCCGCAGGTGTACGGCGACTGCCCGGCGGGCAAACATCAGGTGAGCGTGCACAGACGAGTGCAGGTCGTGTCGAATAATCGGAAGGCGCCCGTGCGGCTTCGCGACGGCGATTTCCGAACCACCTGATTCAGCTCGACGGATGCCTGTGAACCAATTGCCCGGCAGCGGATTGCTGGAAGAAGCAGATCTCGCGGACGCAGGCGCATCGCCCGCCCACCCTCGCTATTACGCCATCGCGACCGAGTTGCAGCGCGAGATCGCCACCGGTGCGTTCGCGCTGGGGTCGGTGCTGCCGGCCGAGCATCGCCTGGCGGCGCGCTTCGGTGTCTCGCGTGACACGGTCCGCAAGGCGCTCGAGCGGCTGCAGCAGCGCGGGGTCGTCGTCTCGCGCCATGGGGTCGGATGGCTGGTGCAGTCGTCACTGCACACCCAGCCGTTCTCCGTGCTGCGGTCGTTCGCACAGTGGGCGCAGAACCGCGGACTCACGCCGGGCGGCCGGCGCGTGTCTCAGGAGCGGGGGTTCGCGACGCTCGACGAGGCGCGCACGCTGCACCTCGCACGCGGGGCCGCGGTGCTGCGCGTGACGCGGGTGCGCACGCTCGACGACCGGCCCGTGATGCTCGAGCGCACGACGTACGCGCCATGGGTGGCCGCGGTCGTGGAGTCTCTGCCCGCTGATGTGCCGTCGGTCGTGGCCGCCATGGAGCAGGCCGGCATCATGATGGTCTTCGGTCAGCACCACATCGACGCGGTCCCCGCCTCGAGCGACGACGCGCGGCTCTTGGCGATCCGCCGGTCGAGCCCGCTGCTGCGCGTGCGTCGCGAGACCTACGGCCACGACGGCAAGGCGATCGAGCACGGCGAGGATCGATATCTGCCGGGCACGATCCAGTTCGAGGTCGACTCGTCGGCGGCGAACGCGACCGTCGGCCAGCAGCTGCTGTGACGCTCGT
The DNA here is from genome assembly GCF_042651345.1 of Gryllotalpicola reticulitermitis. Classification (NCBI taxonomy): domain Bacteria; kingdom Bacillati; phylum Actinomycetota; class Actinomycetes; order Micrococcales; family Microbacteriaceae; genus Gryllotalpicola; species Gryllotalpicola reticulitermitis. The sequence continues at coordinate 482,775 of NZ_JBHSCN010000005.1, read as the reverse complement.
GGTGGGGCAGTGTTCGGGAAAAGCCGCGGGCCCGGCCCGGTGGAGAGACAGGTGAGGGACTGATGGTGACCGTGTACGACTGCGACGACCCCGAGCAGCGCGACGAGGGCATGCGGCTCGCACGCGAGGCGCTCGAGCGCGGGGACGTGGTCGTGATCCCGACGGACACGGTGTACGGCGTCGCGGTCGACGCGTTCAACCCTGCCGCCGTGCAGCGGCTGCAGGACGCCAAGGGGCGCGGCGGCCGGAAGACGCCGCCCGCCGTTCTGGTGCCGGATGCGGTGACGATCAACCGGCTCGCGATGCGGGTGCCGGGTGCCGTGCATCAGCTGACGCCGCGGTTCTGGCCGGGCGGTCTCACCATCGTCCTGCAGGCGCAGAGCACGCTCGAATGGGACCTCGGCGACACCGAGGGCACCGTCGCAATACGGATGCCTCGCAACGACGTCGCTCTCGAGCTGCTGCGTGAGGTCGGTCCCCTCGCGGTCTCGACCGCAAGCGTCGCGGGTCTGCCGCCGGCCACGACGGGCGCCGAGGCCGCCGCGATCTTCGGGGACGCCGTCGCCGTCGTCCTCGACGGCGGTGCGGGTGGCGGGGCGGAAGTCGCGGACGAGGCGGGTGCGGATCCGGACGCCGGTGTTGACGGCGACGCGGGTGCCGCCGCTGGCTCCGGCGATACCGCTGTGGCCGGGGCATCCGTCTCTGATGCCGGCGTTGCGCAGAAGTCGACGATCCTGGACGCGACCGTCGCGGTTGAGAGCGGCAAGTACCGGGTGCTGCGGCGTGGCGTTGTAACCGTCGAGCAGCTGCGCATCGCGCTGGGCGAGACCGCGGTCATCGACGTCGACCCGTCAGATGGTGGCACCCCGCCGGCGGTGGCTGAGCTGACTGAGCCGGCTGAGCTGGCCGAGCCGACTGCGCCGACCGAGCCGGACGCCGCCGAGGCGTCGGCGCCAGCTGCGCCGGTGACGTCGCCGGAGGCGTGATCGGGCGCCGCGCCCATCACTGTGCACAGTCGCCGGTGTGAATTGCGGCGCGTCGCGGGGGCCGCCACTCGTTGATCGATCGGTGTTCACCCGGCCGTCATCGAAAGTCGTTGGCATCGCCGAGGTGGCTGACCGGCCCGCTCGTGAACGGCGCGAGTGCCGCATGGCCGCCTTTGATGTGACGGGAGATCCCAATGACTAATGAGCCCGACGAGTCCGGTTCAGAAGCAACCCCCACCGAGGCCAGTGGCTCCAAGGGAGTCGGTCGCCGCACCTTCCTCATGGCGACCGGTGCCGCCGCGGGTGCCGCAGCAGTGGGCGCCGGTGTCGCAGCCGGCGCGAACGCAGCGGCGGCGGCGACGCCCGGCAAACCCGCGCACCCGGCGCACCCGGCGCCCCACCCCGAGCCGAAGCACCTCACCCGCTCGATGTCGGACCTGAAGCACGTCGTGATCCTGATGCAGGAGAACCGTTCGTTCGACCACTACTTCAGCACCATGCCCGGCGTGCGCGGCCTGAACGACAAGCAGGCGCTCACCTTCCAGGACGGCACGACGGTGTTCCAGCAGCGCGACGCAGCCGGTGCCGTGCACACGCCGCAGGTCGACGACTCCGCGTGGGGCACCGACCACTCCTTCACCACCATCGACGGCCGTCGCTGGGACTCATGGGTGAAGGAGAAGGGCGTCGAGGCGATGAACTACCACTCGCCGGGCTACATGTCCTTCTACTGGTCGGTCGCCTCGCAGTTCGGCATCGGCGACCAGTACTTCTGCTCGATCCTCGGACCGACCGACTGCAACCGGAAGTACCACTGGAGCGGTATGTCGAACGGTGAGGTCAACAACACCGACGAGGCCAACTACGACCGCGACTGGATCACCGTCGCCGAGCAGCTGCAGCAGGTCGGCATCGACTGGCGGATGTTCTCGGACAACCACGGCTCCGGAAACGGCGGCAAGGGCGCCTACCGCAGCGACTGGCTCGGCGACTACGGCGACAATGAGCTCACCTACTTCAAGGGCTTCAACCCCGCCGGTCTCGCCGCCGACGACCCGAAGCTCGCGCCGGGAACCGGTCTGATCTGGCGCGGCAACGCGCAGTACTACCTGCCCTCGCCGCCCGCGTCGGTCGTGCCCAACACCGACTCCGCGCAGAACCTCGAGTACGTCCTGCAGGACTTCATCGCCGCGTGCGCGCCCGACGCCGAGTACCCGCTGCCCACCGTCTCGTGGATCACCGCGCCGTACGGCTGGTGCGAGCACCCCGCCGCCGACTCGCAGCACGGCGAGCGCTACGTTGCCCGCATCCTCGAGGCGCTGCAGAGCAACCCCGAGATCTGGAACAGCACGCTCTTCCTCATCAACTACGACGAGAACGACGGCAAGTTCGACCACGTGCTCCCGCCGTACGCCGAGCCGGGTACGCCGGGCGAGTACACGAACCAGGCGGAGAAGATCAACGTCTCCAACATCGTCACGACCGGCGGTGAGCCGATCGGCCTGGGGCCGCGGGTTCCGCTCGTGATGGTCTCGCCGTGGACCCGCGGAGGCTGGGTCAACTCCGAGGTCTTCGACCACACCTCGATCGTCAAGTTCCTCGAGACGTACGCCGCGCACCTCGGCAAGCCCTTCACGTCCCCGAACATCAGCGCATGGCGACGCTCGATCGTCGGAGACCTGACGAGCGCGCTCGACTTCACGAACCCGCAGTTCGGCCCGGCGACGTTCCCGGACCCGGTCGCCGAGGTGCCCGTGACGATCGCCGCGGACCACATGAAGCACCGCGCGCTCCCGTTCCACGGGCACGCGACGGTCACGGAGAACCGCATCACCGGCAAGGTCACTGCCACGATGTCGGTCGAGGGCCCGCGCGGCAAGGCGCTCAGCTTCCAGGTGTTCCCCGACGCCCACCAGGCGTTCAGTAACACCCCGTTCACGGTCACGGCGGGCAGCGCCTCCAAGTCGTATGAGTGGGATGCCACGCAGACCGACGGGAAGTACGCCTTCTCGATCTACAGCAACGACGGCTTCGTCCGCTCGTTCGCGGGCCAGCTCGTTCCGGCCGACGAGAAGGATCTCGGCATCCCTCGCGTCGACGTCGACCTCGACAAGGGCGCGCACGCGCGGGTCGCGATCACCCTCCACAACGACGGCGCCGAGTCGCTGCGCTACACGCTCGCCGCGAACGACTTCACGGGCGGCACGAAGGTGTACGAGCTGCGCGGCGGCCAGCGCACCTCCGTCGAGTGGCCCACCGAAGACGGCTACTACGACGTCGTCATCACCGCCGACACCGGCACCGGCTGGAAGCAGCGCTACGCCGGCCGCATCGCCACCACGACGAAGGACTGACCGAGCATGCTGAAGAACATTCGCGCACGCGTCGCCGCGGCGACGCTCGCTGCGGCGACGACGGCCTTCGCGTTCCTCGTTGCGGTTCCCGCAGCGGGTGCGGCGGCCCAGGCGGCCCCGGTCGCCGAAGCCACGGCCTCCGCGACGGGCGCCAGCACGGCGACTCCGGTCATCGAAGCGGGCACGCCGATCAAGATCGACTTCTCCGCGCCGTCCAATGAGGTCAGCGCGACGAACTGGATCGGCTTCTATTACAACCAGACCCCCGGGGCCTCCTGCCCGTCGCCCTCGACGTACTGGCAGTACACCTCCACGGGCGGCACGAGCGAGCCGGCTGCGGGCACCGCGGCGCCCGCGAGCGGTACCCTCACCTTCCCGACCACGGGCTGGAAGGCGGGCAACTACGCGGTCTACCTCTGCTACAACGACGGCTACACCGCGGTCGGCTCGGCGATCACCGTCACCGTGCTGCCGGCTCCCGACGTGCTGAACACCGATTTCGCCTCCGGCGCGCCGGTGGATCACGCGCAGGGTCTCACCGCGACCACCTACGGCACGCCGACGATCGCGAACGACCCCGGCCTCGGGCAGGACGTCGCGACGTTCAACGGCTCGACCGACGCGTACCAGTACGACTTCTCGAGCCAGTACAGCAAGCTCGCGAGCGGGCTCACGCTTGACTGCGAGTTCCGCTGGAACGGCGCCGCGCTCTCGACGCTGTCGACGAGTGCGTATCCCTCGATCTGCTCGGGTGAGCAGAGCGGCGGGGTGAACATCGAGGTCTACAACGACAAGCTCAACGCGAGCATCGATGTCGGCGGCTACAAGTACGCGTACGCGGCAGCGGATGCCGTCCAGCCCGGCACCTGGTACGACGCCGTCGCCACGTGGGACGGCTCGACCCTGAGCCTGTACCTCAACGGCGCCCTCGTCGCCTCGACGCCGGCCTCGGGGAGCCTGACGCTCCCGGCATCCGTCTCACAGAAATGGACGCTCGGTGCCGATGTCAACGGCAGCGGCGGCATCGAGGCCACGGCCCCGGTCAGCCTCGCCCACTCGCGCATCTGGAGCACGCCGCTCAGCGCGACGCAGGTCGGCGACCTCTACGGCATGTCGGTCAACGGCGTCGACGTCACGACGAGCGGGCAGGGCACGGCGTCAGCGACGCCGGCGCAGGCGGCCGCGGGTGCGACCGTCACGCTGAGCGAGACGCCGGCCGACGGCTACCACTTCGCCGGCTGGACGGTCACGAGCCCGAGCGACGGCAGCGTCACCGTCGCAAGCGACGGCACGTTCACGATGCCGGCGCAGCCGGTCGCTCTCACGGCGACCTTCGCCGCAGACGGCTACACCGTGCACTTCGACGGCAACGGCGCGAGCGGCACGATGGCCGACGAGGCGTTCAGCTACGACCAGACGGCCGCGTTGACGCCGAATGCCTTCACCGAGTCCGGCGAACAGTTCGCGGGCTGGGCGACGAGCGCCGACGGCAACCCGGTCTACCAGGACGGAGCCCAGGTGTCTGAGCTCTCTGCCACGGATGGCGCGGTCGTCACCCTGTACGCGGTGTGGATTCCGGTCGGCGCCCACCTCGTCGACGTCACCTCGGCCGGGCATGGCACGGCGAGTGCCCCTGCGCACGGGGCGGTCGCCGGCAGCACCGTCAAGCTGACGGCGACGCCCGACACCGGCTACCACCTCACCGGGTGGAACGTCACGAGCCCGAGCGACGGCAGCGTCAAGGTCGCGAGCAATGGCACCTTCACGATGCCGGCTGCGAACGTCGCGGTCCAGGCCCAGTTCGCCGCGAACAGCTACACCGTGAAGTTCAACGGCAACGGCGCGACCGTCGGCTCGATGTCCGACATCACGCTCAGCTACGACACCCCGGCGACCCTGCCGACGGTCGGATTCGTCCGCGACGGCTACATGCTCTCCGGCTGGGCGACGAGCGCGACGGGTGCCGTCGCGTACGCTCCGGGCGCCAGCGTCGAGAACCTGACGGCCACCGAGAACGGCACCGTCACCCTCTACGCCGTGTGGGTCGTTCAGCAGGCTGCCGTCGGCAGCTGGCCGAGCCTCGACCCGGGCTTCGTGACCGACACCTTCAAGCTGCCTGCGGTGGCTGAGCGAGGTCAGGTCGACCAGCAGCTGCTCGGTCTCTGGAATGGTGCCAAGCCGACGATGTTCACCAAGGTGAGCGGTTCCACGTGGCTCAACGTGAACGCGTTCGGCGTCGTGACGGGCACCGTGCCCGCCAGTGCGCCGGGCACCGGCGCGACGATCACCGTGACCGCGACGAACGGCACGACCAGCTCGACGCTGCTCGTCGAGGTGCCCGTTCTCGGGCGGGGCGCCGCTCCGCAGGTCAAGGCCGCCACGTGGAACGCGTGGAACGATGGCGCGAACGTGACCGATGCGGTGGGCAAGAACCTCGCGGTGATCGCGGCGCGCGGCATCGACGAGATCGGATTCCAGAGCGGTGGTGCGGCGATGGCGACTCAGGTGGCCTCGGCGCTCGGCTGGAACGTGCGCTTCTCCGGCGACCTCGGCATCGTCTCGGCCTACCCGTTCACGAAGGCCACCGAGGTCGTGCCGACCAGCGCGGCGCCGGCCCTCGGTGCGACCGTCGACATCGCCGGCCAGAGCGTGCAGCTCTGGAGCGCTCATCTCGATGAGACGACGGCGACGGTTCGCGATGCGCAGGCTGCCGCGGTGAGCCGCGAGATCTCGAAGGATGCGTCGGCCAAGGCGCCGGCGATCCTGCTCGGCGACCTCGTCTCGTCCTCGGAGTCGAGCGTGTTCACCCGAGCCGGTCTGACCGACTCGTACCGCGCGGCCAACCGCAACGCGAGCACCGACCCCGGTGACACGCTGCTGTTCGCCACCCCGAGCGACCGGGTCGACTACGTCGACTACACGCCGTCTCGCGACCTGTCGCTGGTGGACTCGGACACGCTGTCCCTCGGGTGGCCGTCGGCGACCACGCCGGCCGGCAACTCGTGGGCGAGCAACCACCGTGCGGTGGTGAGCACCTTCACGATCGGCTAGGCGGCACTCGCTGCCAGGGAACTCCGGCCGCCGCTAGCGCACCCGTAGCGCTAGCGGCGGGCGGTGTCTACCAGGCGCTGCATGTACTGGCCGTACCCGCTCTTGAGCAGCGGGTGAGCGAGTTCCTCGAGCTGGTCGATCGTGATCCAGCCGGCTCGCCAGGCGATCTCCTCGATGCATCCGACCTTGAAGCCCTGGCGGTCCTCGATGACCTTCACGTACTCGGAGGCCTGCATCATCGACTCGAAGGTGCCCGTGTCGAGCCACGCGGTGCCGCGGCGCAGCACCTGCACCTGCAGCTTCCCGGCCTCGAGATACCGCTCGTTGACCGTCGAGATCTCGAGCTCGCCGCGCGCGCTCGGCTCGATGGTCTTCGCGATCTCGACGACCGAGTTGTCGTAGAAGTACAGGCCGGGGACGACGTAGTTGGACTTCGGCTCTGCGGGCTTCTCTTCGATGGAGAGCGCCTTGAAGTCCTCGTCGAACTCGACGACGCCGTAGCGGCGGGGGTCGCTGACCTCGTAAGCGAAGATCAGGCCGCCGTCGACGTGGGCGTGCTGGCGCAGTGATGAGCCGAGGCCTGCACCGTGGAAGATGTTGTCGCCGAGCACGAGCGCGACGGACTCGTCGCCGATGAACTCCTCGCCGATGATGAAGGCCTGCGCGAGCCCGTCGGGCGAGGGCTGCACGGCGTAGTCGATGCGGATGCCGAGCTGAGAGCCGTCGCCGAGCAGGGCGCGGAACTGATCGTTGTACTCGGGGGTGGTGATGATCAGGATCTCGTCAATGCCCGCCATCATCAGCGTCGAGAGGGGGTAATAGACCATCGGCTTGTCGTAGATCGGCATCAGCTGCTTCGAGATGCCCTTGGTGATCGGCCAGAGGCGCGAGCCTGAGCCGCCGGCGAGGATGATTCCGCGCATAGGTCTTCGGTGTTCCTTCGCTTGGGGTTAGGGGCGGCCGAGGGCGCGGTAGCGCCAGCCGGCGGCGCGCCAGGTGTCGGGGTCGAGGCAGTTGCGGCCGTCGAGGATGCGCTTGTCGGCGACGATCTGACCGAACTCGGCGGGGTCGAGGTCGCGGAACTCGCGCCATTCGGTGAGGATCACGACGGCGTCGGCGTCGCGGGCGGCGTCGGCGGCGGATTCGGCGAAGTCCAGCTCGGGGTGCAGCCGTCGCGCGTTCTCGACCGCCTGCGGGTCGAAGGCGACGACGCGAGCGCCCTGGGCGCGCAGCTGGGAGGCGACGTCGAGGGAGGGCGAGTCGCGCACGTCGTCGGACTCGGGCTTGAACGCGAGGCCGAGCACGGCGACCTTCTTGCCGAGCAGGGATCCGTCGAGCAGTTCGCGGGTCAAGTCGACCGCGCGGACCCGGCGGCGCATGTTGATCTGGTCGACCTCGCGCAGGAAGGTGAGCGCCTGGTCGGCGCCGAGCTCGCCCGCGCGAGCCTGGAACGCGCGGATGTCCTTGGGCAGGCATCCGCCGCCGAAGCCGAGGCCTGCGTTGAGGAACTTCCGGCCGATGCGGGCGTCGTAGCCGATCGCGTCGGCGATCTTGGTCACATCGGCGCCTGTGACGTCGGCGATCTCGGCGATCGCGTTGATGAAAGAGATCTTCGTGGCGAGGAACGCGTTGGCGGAGACCTTCACGAGCTCCGCGGTCTCGTACCCGGTGACCACGAGCGGGGTGTCGTTGCCGAGCGCGACCGTGTAGATCTCGTCGAGCGTCGTCTTCGCGTGGTCGGCCGCATCGCCGTCGGGCAGGCCGTAGACGAGCCGGTCGGGACGCAGCGTGTCCTGCACGGCGAAGCCCTCGCGCAGGAACTCCGGGTTCCAGGCCAGCGCGGCCTCGGGCTGCACGCCGGCGATGATGCCGGCGAGGCGCCGGGCGGTGCCGACCGGGACCGTGGATTTCCCGATGACGACCGAACCGGGCGCGAGGTGCGGGGCCAGCGACGTGACCGCGGCGTCGACGTACGTCAGGTCGGCGGCGTGCTCGCCCTTCTTCTGCGGCGTGCCGACGGCGATGAAGTGCGCGTCGTAGCCGGCGGCGCGGCTGATGTCGGTGGTGAAGCTGAGCCGCCCGGTCGCGCTCGCCGACGTCAGCAGCTCGGGCAGGCCCGGCTCGTAGAAGGGGGCGCGCCCGGCTGAGAGCAGCTCGATCTTCGCCGCGTCCACGTCGATGCCGAGCACCTCGTGCCCGAGCTCCGCCATGCACGCCGCATGCACCGCACCCAGATAGCCGCAGCCAATGACAGTGATACGCACCTGATGACTCCCTAGTTCGTCAGCTCGTCGCGAGGGGGTTGGCCGTGAGATACGCCTCGAGCGCGGCGAAGTGGTCGCGCGGCGCGAAGCCCGTCGCCTCGATCTTGTCGAGCGGCAGCACGCTGTTCAGGGGCCGCGGCGACGCCTGCTTGCCCGCGAAGTACTCGGCTGTGCTCACGCCGGTGACGGCGTTCGCGTCGTGGCCGGTCAATTCGAAGACCCGCTTGGCGATCGCGGCCCAGCTCGTGGGCTCGCCGGAGCCGGTCAGGTTGTACACACCGAACGGCGCGCCCCCCTCGACGAGATGACGGATGCCTCGAGCGATGTCGCCGGTGAAGCTGAGCCGACCGACCTGATCGTCGACGACGCTCGGCGCGACGCCGCGTTCGGCGAGGGATGCCATGGTGCGGACGAAGTTGTTCCCGTCGCCGATGACCCAGCTGGTGCGCACGATGTAGTGCCGCGGCACCGTCTCGACGATCGCGTCGCCCGCGGCCTTCGTCTGCCCGTACACGCCGAGGGGGCTCGGCGCCTCGTCCTCGGGGTGGCCGTCTGCCGTGCCGTCGAAGACGTAGTCGGTCGAGACCTGAACCAACGTGATGCCCGCCGTCGTGGCGACGCGCGCGAGCGTGGCGAGCGCCGAGACGTTCGCCGCCCAGGCCTCGCGGCGCCCGGCATCCGTCTCTGCGAGATCCACCTTCGTATAGGCGGCCGCGTTCACGATCACGCCGTAGTCGCGCCACGCGCGGGCGCCCGGGAAATCGGGCGACGTGATGTCGAGCTCGGCACGGTCGGCGAACTCGGCCTCGGGCCACACTTCGCGCAGGGCGCGGCCGAGCTGGCCGTTGGCGCCGAGCACCAGCGTCTTCCGGGGCGCCATCGGCGCGACCTCGGCGAGACGCGGGTGAGTCCTGTCCTTCTCGCTCAGCACCGCCTGCTCGAGTGGGATCGGCCATGCGATCGCGGCGGTCTCATCGCCTAGGTTGAGGAAGGTGTACTTGGCGCCGGCGTCGGGCGACCAGTGGTCGTTGACGAGGTACGAGTAGACCGTGTCAGGCTCGAGCGTCTGGTACGAGTTGCCGACGCCGCGCGGCACGAAGACGGCGACCGACGGGTCGATCTCGACCGTGAAGACGCTGCCGAACGAGGGACCCTCGCGCAGGTCGACCCACGCCCCGAAGACCTTGCCGTGCACGACCGATACGAGCTTGTCCCACGGCTCGGCATGGATGCCGCGGGTCGTGCCCACCTCGTCGTTGAACGAGACGTTGTTCTGCACCGGCCCGAAGTCGGGCAGCCCGATCGGCAGCATCTTCTCGCGCTGCCAGTTCTCCTTGAACCAGCCCCGGTGATCGCCGCGCAGGTCGAGCTCGATGACGAACAGACCGGGAATCGGGCTTTCACGCAGGGCGGGGCGCTGGGAGTCGCTCATCAGTCGGGAGTCTAGCGGGGCGTCGTGACGCTTCCGAGGAGCCGCTACTGGCCCTGGGCCACGTACTTGGCCTCGGTGGTGGCCTTGTCGCCCGCCCACCACGCGGCGTTGTTCCGGTACCAGTCGATGGTGTCGGCGAGGCCGGCTTCGAAGTCCTGGTACTTGGGCGCCCAGCCGAGCTCGGTGCGCAGCTTGGTCGAGTCGATCGCGTAGCGGAGGTCGTGGCCGGGGCGGTCGACGACGTGGTCGTAGGCGTCGGTGGGCTGGCCGGCGAGCTTCAGGATGAGCTCGACGACGGACTTGTTGTCCTTCTCACCGTCGGCGCCGATCAGGTAGGTCTCGCCGATGCGGCCCTTCTCGACGATCGTGAGAACGGCGCTCGAGTGGTCGTTGGCGTGGATCCAGTCGCGCACGTTGAGACCGGCGCCGTAGAGCTTGGGGCGCTGGCCGGTCAGCACGTTGGTGATCTGCCGGGGGATGAACTTCTCGACGTGCTGGTACGGCCCGTAGTTGTTGGAGCAGTTCGAGATCGTCGCCTTGACGCCGAAGCTGCGCACCCAGGCGCGCACGAGCAGGTCGCTGCCGGCCTTGGTGCTCGAGTACGGGCTCGACGGGTTGTAGGGGGTCTGCTCGGTGAAGCGGTGCGGGTCGTCGAGCTCGAGGTCGCCATAGACCTCGTCGGTGGAGATGTGGTGATAGCGCACGTCGTGCTTGCGCACAGCCTCGAGCAGAGTGAAGGTGCCGATGAGGTTCGTGTCGATGAACGGGCGCGGGTCGTGCAGGGAGTTGTCGTTGTGGCTCTCGGCCGCGTAGTGCACGACGAGATCGGATGCCTCGACCAGCGGATCGACGGCGGCGGCGTCGGCGATGTCGGCCTTGACGAAGCTGAAGCGGTCCTCGGGCAGCCCCTCGAGGCTCTTGAGATTGCCGGCGTAGGTGAGCTTGTCGAGCACGGTGACGTGGTCGTCGGTGTTCTCGATCAGGTAGTGGACGAAGTTCGAGCCGATGAAGCCGGCGCCACCGGTGACGAGAACTCTGCGCATGGGCAAAAGGCTATCGGAGGCCATTGCGAGGGTGCTGCGTCGCTGGGCGGCATGCTCGGCTCGCGCCTTTAGGATGCTTCGCATGCGCGCCCTGCACACCCGCCTGCTCCCGTCTGCCGTGGCCGTCGCGGCCGTGGCGATGCTGCTCGCAGGGTGCTCGGCGCAGTCATCCGTCTCGTCCACCCCGATGTCCACCTACTCGGGCGAGCCGAAGGGCGTGGAAGCGCCCGCGTCGAGCGCGGGCGGGGCGCCATGGGCGGTCTGGCTGAAGTCCGACGGCAGCGAGTTCGCCGTCACCCTCTACGGGTCGGCGAAGTGCCCGCCATATGCCACCGGGTACAAGGTGACCGCGCCCGACGAGATCACGATGAAGCTCGCGCCCACGCCGAGCGGCTGCCCCGAGGGCTATTCGCCGTTCACCACCGTCTTCCAACGCCCGCGCAATCTCGACCCCAAGGTGACCATTCAGTTCACCGCGCAGGAGACGCACTTCTACCTCGCGCCGCCCTCGAAGAAGAAGTAGTCCGCTCGCGCGCCGCTCATGGCGGCCGATTCTCGGATCACGCCTGGGGCGAACAGGGGCATCTTCCGCGAGAACCGCTGGTTACCCTCGATGTATCACGGCTGCCAGCCCAGTCGTGGAGAGGTGACTAATGTTCGAGAGGTTCACGGACCGGGCCCGCCGGGTCGTCGTCTTGGCTCAAGAAGAGGCCAAGATGCTCAACCACAACTACATCGGGACCGAGCACATTCTGCTCGGCCTGATCCACGAGGGTGAGGGCGTTGCTGCGAAGGCCCTCGAGTCCCTCGGCATTTCTCTGGACGCCGTGCGCGAGCAGGTGCAGGACATCATCGGCCAGGGGCAGCAGCAGCCGACCGGCCACATTCCCTTCACCCCGCGTGCGAAGAAGGTGCTTGAGCTGTCGTTGCGCGAAGCGCTGCAGCTCGGCCACAACTACATCGGCACTGAGCACATCCTGCTCGGCCTCATCCGTGAGGGTGAGGGTGTCGCGGCGCAGGTCCTCGTCAAGCTCGGCGCCGACCTCAACCGCGTGCGCCAGCAGGTCATCCAGCTGCTGTCCGGCTACCAGGGCAAGGAGCAGGTGCAGGTCGGGGCGAACGAGCAGCAGCAGCCCCAGGCCGGAAGCCAGATCCTCGACCAGTTCGGCCGGAACCTGACGCAGGCCGCCCGCGAGGGCAAGCTCGACCCGGTGATCGGGCGCGAGAAAGAGATCGAGCGCGTGATGCAGATCCTGTCGCGCCGCTCCAAGAACAACCCCGTGCTGATCGGTGAGCCGGGCGTCGGCAAGACGGCTGTCGTCGAGGGGCTCGCCCAGGCGATCGTGCGCGGCGACGTGCCCGAGACGCTGAAGGACAAGCAGCTCTACACGCTCGACCTCGGGTCGCTCATCGCCGGCAGCCGCTACCGCGGAGACTTCGAAGAGCGCCTGAAGAAGGTGACGAAGGAGATCCGCACCCGCGGCGACATCATCACCTTCATCGACGAGATCCACACCCTCGTCGGTGCGGGCGCAGCCGAGGGCGCGATCGACGCCGCCAGCATCCTCAAGCCGCTGCTCGCGCGCGGCGAGCTGCAGACGATCGGTGCGACGACCCTCGACGAGTACCGCAAGCACTTCGAGAAGGACGCGGCGCTCGAGCGCCGCTTCCAGCCGATCCAGGTCGCTGAGCCGTCGCTGCCCCACGCGATCAACATCCTCAAGGGGCTGCGCGACCGCTACGAGGCGCACCACAAGGTGTCCATCACCGATGGTGCGATCGTCGCCGCGGCGAACCTCAGCGACCGCTACATCAGCGACCGCTTCCTGCCCGACAAGGCGATCGACCTGATCGACGAGGCCGGTGCGCGTCTGCGCCTCTCGATCCTCTCGGCGCCGCCCGAGCTGCGCGAGTTCGACGAGAAGATCGCCGGCGTGCGCGAGAAGAAGGAAGCGGCGATCGAAGAGCAGGACTTCGAGAAGGCCGCGGCTCTGCGCGACGAGGAGAAGAACCTGCTCGGCGAGCGGCTGCGCCTTGAGAAGCAGTGGAAGTCCGGCGACGTGAAGACCACCGCCGAGGTCGACGAGGGTCTGATCGCCGAGGTGCTGGCCCAGGCCACAGGAATCCCGGTGTTCAAGCTCACGGAAGAGGAGTCCAGCCGGCTCGTCTTCATGGAGAAGGCGCTGCACGAGCGCGTCATCGGTCAGGAAGAGGCCATCTCGGCCCTCGCCAAGACGATCCGCCGCACGCGTGCCGGCCTGAAGGACCCCCACCGTCCGTCCGGCTCGTTCATCTTCGCCGGCCCCACGGGTGTCGGTAAGACCGAGCTCGCCAAGGCGCTCGCCGAGTTCCTGTTCGACGACGAGTCGGCGATGATCTCGCTCGACATGTCGGAGTACGGCGAGAAGCACACGGTTTCGCGGCTGTTCGGTGCCCCTCCGGGGTTCGTCGGCTTCGAAGAGGGCGGCCAGCTCACCGAGAAGGTGCGCCGCAAGCCGTTCTCGGTCGTGCTCTTCGACGAGATCGAGAAGGCGCACCCCGACATCTTCAACTCGCTGCTGCAGATTCTTGAAGAGGGCCGCCTGACCGATGGTCAGGGTCGCGTCGTCGACTTCAAGAATACGGTCATCATCATGACGACCAACCTCGGCACCGCAGCGATCTCTGGTGGACCCGTCGGCTTCCAGGCCGAGGGCGAGCAGGGCGCGTCGAGCGGGTACGACCGCATGCGCGGCAAGGTGATGGAAGAGCTGAAGAAGAACTTCAAGCCCGAGTTCCTGAACCGCGTCGACGACATCATCGTGTTCCCGCAGCTGAACAAGGACGAGCTTCGTCAGATCGTCGATCTGTTCATCAAGCGACTCGGCGCTCGCATGCTCGATCGCGACCTCACGGTCGAGATCAACGACGCCGCGAAGGACCGCCTCATCGAGATCGGCTTCGACCCGTCGCTCGGCGCCCGGCCGCTGCGCCGCGCCGTGCAGCGTGAGGTCGAGGATCGGCTCTCCGAGAAGATCCTCGCGGGCGAGCTCAACGCGGGCGACCACGTGTCGGTCGGTTTCGAGGGCGGCGAGTTCACCTTCGGCATCGCAGCCCGTGGCGAGAAGGTCGGCAGCATCGCTTCCGGCTCGCACGCCGCAGGCAGCGCGACGCCCGACCTGGCGATCACGTCGGACTAGCGTCCACACGCGACGAGGGGCCTCTTCCGTTTGGGAGGGGCCCCTCGTCGTGCTCCCCACGTGCGGTCGCGCGGTGGACGCGATGGGCGGCTCGCGCGGCGCTGCGCGGATCCGCGTTCGCTGTGCGGACGCGACGCGCAGGCGGCGGATCCGAGCCGCACACGCTGCGGCAGTCCGATCGTTGCCGTCGGCCGGTCGGCGGCCAGGCGGATTTGTCGCGACCATGTCGGGACCGAAGTGGGCTAGCTTCTTCCCCAAGGAGCGGCGCTTGCCGCGATCCTTTCCAACGATGATCCGTCGCGGGATCGGTCCTGCCGGCGGACGGGGAGTCAAATGTTCGCTAAAAAAGCACTCGCGACGTTGAGCGTTGCGCTCACAATCGTTGCCGGAGGCGTGTTCTTCGCTGCGCCGGCGCACGCACTGGGGACGAAGAACGGTAAGTGCACGTACTACGACTCGTTCGTCGGCACGAGCACGCGACGGGGCAACAGCTCGACTGCGGGCCAGAAGAGTCTCTGCGGGGACGTCAAGGTGCGGGTCAAGTACACGGTCACCGGTGGTTCCGCGATCTGGAGTCCGTGGAGGCAGGCCAGCGGCATGGTGGTTCAGGGCGGCGTCGGATATGACGTCTTCCAGGGGCAGCACACCGTCACTAAGCCAGCTGTTGCAGCTCACCCCAGCGACATCATCACGTGATTCGGGCGCTGTCCATCGCCATGGCGCCGATTGTTGCTGCGCTGCTTTGCAGCTGCAGCGGGACGGTGGTCGGGCCGTCCCACTCGCCCTCCGCGGCGGCGATCTCGCAGCAACAGCGGAGCGCACTGCGCGACGGGATCGTGACCTGGGACGAGTACAAGACTGGTTTCGACGCGTACCAAGCCTGCTTGGCCAAAGCTGGGTATCGGTTGGCCACCCCGCATGTCGACGAGTACCAGCTCATGGATTTCGGCATTCCAGATGCCGCAGTTCGATCAGGCGTCGACAAGAAGTGTTACCAGTTCCATTGGGCGCAGCTCGATGGGGCCTGGCAGATGGCGCATCAGGACTCGTCAGAGTCCGCGAAGATCATCGCGGCGTGCCTGGAGGCACGGGGCGTGACGCCCGCGGAGAAGTACTCCGACAACGTGAATCTGATGCAGAAGCACAACATTGACGTATCGCAGTGCCCCCCGGGCGGTTGACATGCTGGGACGCCAACATGACAGCACACACTCCCGTCACGCGCCCGGTGTGACGGGCGCCGTGGCGTTGATCGTATTGTGGTGCCTTCCTCTGGGCCTGCTCGGCGGCTCGTTATACGGCGCGAAAGCTGAGCAACATCGGTCAACCGCCGGGCCTGTGCCTTCGCATGTTGTCGTCGGCAGCCGTGATTCCGCCGCACGGCAGGCCATCGCTATCACTGTCCGGACCGGGCTGCCGCCTGAGGTCTTCGGTCAAGCATCCGGCACCATTACCTCGGTAGACGTGCATGTAGGCGACACGGTCTCCATGGGACAGCAGCTGCTGGGCCTCAACGAACAACCGGTGCTGGCGCTCGTCGGGCAGACGCCGCTATATCGCGGTCTGCGGCTTGGCGACAGCGGGCTCGACGTCCTTGCGCTCGGGAAGGTGTTGGCCTCCGCGGGATATCTAGACGAAGGAGTGGTCGGGCAGCGGTTCGGGGCGGAGATGGACGACGCAGTGCGGAAGTTTCAGGCGAAGTCGGGGGCGGTGGCTGATGGCGTGTTTGCGCCGAGCAGCGTCATTTACGTGCCCGACGGTTTCGGGGCTGTGTCGTCAGTGGCCGTCGTTCGCGGGCAGGTGGTGGGTGGAGCGTGGCCGTTCATAAGAGGAGCTGAGTCCATTGCGAACCTCTCGCTCCAATCGGCCACAGACGGGACGAGACTGCAGNACGAGAGACCTCCGTGGGTTCGAGCTGGCGAACTAGACAGCTCCAACTCGACCCCGGAGGCCTCTCCTACGTCAACAACGATCCGGGTCAGTACAGCTAGCGCGAGGCCGCGAGGCGATGAGGCCGGGCTCCGCGGGCGCGGCCCACGGCGACCGGCGCCTCAGCAGGTGCTCTCGGGCAGCGCGCTCGACAGCACCGCCGTGCCGCCGACAAGGGTCAGCTGCTTCACGTCGAGGCGCGTGACCTCACTGGTGATGGGACTCGGCAGGCAGCTGGGCTGACTGAGGTAGAGGGGCTCGGCGCGCGCCCCGGCGAGTGAGGCTCCGACGAGCGCGTCGGGGAAGCGCGACCCGTTGGCGAGCAGCGCTGCGTTCGAGGTGCCCGTGTCGAATGTCTTGCCGACGGCCTGCGAGGTGCCGTACCTGTCCGCGCCGGCCAGTCGCGAGGTCGGCGCAGTCCTGCCCAGTCTCGTGACCATCGCGGAGCTCACCACCGTCGTGCCGCCGACCGCATAGATGCGGGTCGGTTTCAGGCGCGCGAGCTGCTTCGCCACCGCGGACGTCGGGTTCGCGCTCGTGCCCGGCACGAGCAGCACCGGGGCATCGATCCGCGTGGCGGCGGACGCGGCAGAGAGTGCGTCAGGGAAGCCCGCACCGGTGGCCACGAACGCCCGCCCGCGCGCGGCCGTGAAGAAGCGCGCGGCTACCGCGGCGCTCGTGGCATAGCGGTCGGCGCCTGACACGCGCACGGGTGAGACCCCCGTCGCGGCCGTGACCTGGCGCGCGACGCCGGCGCTCACCGCATTCGGACCGCCGATCAGATACACGTGCGCCGGCTTGAGGCGCCTGAGCTCCGCCGCGATCGACGACGGCAGCGCGGTCGGCGCGGTCAGCAGCAGCGCGCCCTTCTGCACGGCCGCGGCCGGCGCGGCGGCGAGCGCGTCGGGGTAGTTCGCACCGCTCGCGATCAGCACGGTCTTGGTGCCCTTCGGGAACTCCGACTTGGACACCTGAACCGCGGTGGCGTAACGGTCGGTGCCGGCGACGCGACTTTCGGACGGAGTGATGCGCAGCGGGGTGGCCGAGTTGCCTGTGCCGGTGGCCGCGTACAGCGGCGAGGTGGAGACGACGCGGATGGTGTAGTTGCCGAGCGGCACGGTGCCCTCGCGCACGCTGAAGCTGTTCTCGCCCGAGCTCTCGGTGACCGTGCCGAGCGTGCGCACGGTGCTGCCGCTGACCGCTTCCACGGTCGCCTTCGTGCCGCTCGTCCAGCCCGGGTCGTGCCAGGTCACGGCGTAGCCCGCGGCGGTGGTCGCACATTCGCGGCCCAGCGTGACGTTCGACAGCGTCCAGTTCCGCTTGCCCGGGTCCTCGTTCGGGTCCCACCGCATCGTCGTCACCGTGCCCGAGAAGGCGTAGCGCACCGACGCGCTGGTCTCGGTGAGCACCGACGCGGGCATTCCGAGATCGATGTTCAGCGTCGGCCGGTCGTGGTAGGTGAGCAGGTCCTGCGTCTGGGACACCGGGCGGCCACCGCTCGCCCACATCGCGCGGGCCATGGTGCCGCCGCCCGGTTCGTTGAGCAGGTTGAAGTCGCCCGTGTAGGTCTCGGTGACGGAGAGATAGCGCCACACGGATGCGTTGATCCCGCCGCCCGTCGCGAAGAGCACCTCCGGGTCGTTGCTCGTGTTCGTCGCCGTGAGCTTGCCGCCCGAAAGCTTCTCGCCCGACGCGTTCTTCACCGTGACCGTCGATTTGGATCCCAGCCACTCGTGCCCGAACGTGCTGGTGGCGAAGTCGCCGCAGCCCGCGGCGGACGGCGAGTCGACGATCGGCTGCGGACGCGCGGCGATGTGCACCGCGCTGCCGGGCACGGCCGCGCCGCCGCCGGGCGCCGCGAGGAAGAGGGTGGTGCCGGGCGGGTACGCGGATGCGTCCACGGTCAGCCGGCCGGTCGTCGCGCCGATGTCGGTCGTGCCGGGCTCGACCACCGCACCGCAGGTCTGCGACTCCGCGGCGCAGCTCGTCGCGCCGTTCGACGACCAGTACGGCACAACGGGGTCGCCGGTGATGTCCCAGCTCGCCATCGCGGTCGGGTCGGCACCCGCCTTGTACAGCCGCATGTTGTCGAGCTTGATCGTCACGTCGCTCGCGGGACTCGTGGCGAAGCGGATGCCTTCGATCGTGCCGGCCCAGTTCTTGGTGAGCTTCGGGAACACGTTCACGCCGAGGGGGACGAGGTATTCGTGCCACCCCGGCAGCAGGTTGAACGGCTGTCCGCCCTCGGTCGAGCTGTTCAGGCTGGGGGACGTGAACCACTGGATCGCCGAGGACACCGTGGCCGACGAGTAGGCGTGGATGCTGATGTAGTTGTAGTTCGACGCAGTGATGTGATTCGCCGCGAGGCCGCCGTCGCGGTCCAGATAGAGCGAGCCGGGGTAACCGCCCCACAGCGGCGAGACATACGACCGGGGCTCAGCCGTGTAGCTCAGCACGCCGCCGGACCACTTCGCGTTCGCGACGTCGATGGTCGGCCCGCTGTTGTCGATGAGAAGGTCGGCAGTGTTCGAGTAGTCCCACGCGTCGTGGAACGTCGTGGAGGCGTAGTCCGGGGCCGCCAGGATCGTCGTGCTCACCGGCGTCGCGGTCGTGCCCGCCGCCGCTGCGGGTGCAGCGCCGGCGCTCAGCCCCACGCTTGTCGCCGTGACCGCGAGGGCCAGCGCACCGGCGAAGAGCGCGCTCGAGCGAGCGTTAAGGAGGGGCATGCACCTAAATCAAGCAGCAAGCCGATGATCGGGCTAGCCCCGTTCTGGTGTCATCTGCACCAGAACGAGTCGTGCAAGGACGCTCAGCCCGCGACCAGCTGCGTCGCCCCGCGGTCGGCCTCGTCGAGATCACCGGTCTCGCCGGCCCGCACCGCACGGCCGCCGACGACGAGCATGTAGCTGAGGAATGCGGCGAGCGCGACGGCTCCGATGGAGATCTTGACCCACACCGGAAGGTGCGACGGGGTGACGAACCCCTCGATCACACCCGACACGAACAGTGACAGTACGAGTCCGATCGCGATGATGAACAGCGAGCGGCCCTCTTCCGCGAGCGACCTGGTGCGGGTACGCGGGCCCGGCACGACCCACGCCCAGAAGATGCGCAGGCCGGCGGCGGCCGCGACGAAGATCGACGTCAGCTCGAGCATGCCGTGCGGCAGAACGTAGGAGAAGAACACGTCGCCCTTGCCGAAGGCGAACATCGCGGCAGCGTCTATGCCGAGATTGACGGCGTTCTGGATGACGACGACCACGGGGTACACGCCGGTGATGCCGAACGCGATGCACTGCGCCGCGACCCAGGCATTGTTCGTCCACACCTGGCCCGTGAAGCTGGCCGCGGGGTTCTGCCGGTAATAGTCGACGAACTGGCTGTCGACGAGCGCACGCAGATCTGCCTGCTGCCCGAGGGCGGCGAGCACGGCGTGGTCGCCGTTCACCCAGCTCGCGAGAAGCACTGCGATCAGGATCGACGCGACGCCGACTGCGAGCGTGAGCCAGCGCAGTCGATAGAGCGCAGCGGGCAGCTGCAGCCACAGGAACCGCGGCAGGGCGCGCAGCGGGTTGTCGGATGCCCCGGTGAACCGCAGCCGCGCCCGCGAGAGCGCAACCGACAAGCGGTCGCCGGGGACGCTCTGCCCCACCGTGGAGGCGATCGTCGACAGGTGCGCGGACCCGGTCTGGAACAGCTCGATGAGTTCGTCGGCTTCGGGCCCGGTGAGAGACCGCGCCCGGGCGAGCTCTTCGAGACGGCCCCACTCGGCCCTGTGAGCAGTCGTGTAGGCGTCGAGGTCCATCGTGCTTTGATGATAGCCATGGCCTCGCAGGTGACGACGGTGTTCTCCACCGCCCCGGAACTGAGCCCGCCCGATGAGCTCGTCACCGGTGAGGCGGTCGCTCTCGCAGTGCGCCCCGCCGGCTTCCTGCTGCGTGCTCTCTCGGGCGTGATCGACCTGGCTGCGTCCGTCGCGGTGCTCGCCGTCCTGTTCCTCACGGTCAGCGTGCTGGCCGCGCACCTCGACGCGGCGATCCAGACGGCACTCACTGTCGTGGTGCTCGCGATCTCCGTCCTCGGGTTCCCGATGGCGATCGAGCTCGGCATGCACGGGCGCTCGCTCGGGCGGCTCGCGATCGGCGCACGGGTCGTGCGCGACGACGGCGGCGCAGCAGGCATCCGTCATGCGTTCATCCGTGCGCTCGCGGGTGTGGTCGAGATCTATGCGACTCTCGGCGGTCTCGCCGTGATCGTCGCGCTGCTGAACGGGCGGTCGAAGCGCATCGGCGATCTGCTCGCCGGCACCTTCGCCCAGCACGAGCGCGTGCCCGCACTTTCGGCAACGGGTGTTCCCCTGCCTCCCGTTCTCACCGGGTGGGCCGAGATCGCCGACGTCGCGGCGCTTCCGGACTCGCTGGCGCGGCGGCTCAGCTCGTTCCTCGAGCACCAGGCGCGTCTCTCACCGCAGGCGCGCTTCGGACTGCTGACACAGTTCACGAACGAGACGCTCCCCTACGTGCATCCGGTTCCCGCCGTCGACGCGCTGACGTTCCTCTGCGGCGTGAGCGCGGTGCGGAGGGAACGGGAGTCGCGCGCCCTCGAGGCCGAGGCACGGCGCCTCGCGGCGCTGACGCCGACCCTCGCGCGTCGCCCGAACGCCTTCCCCGAGCGCTGACAGTTCCCGCCCCTCCCCCGCGCGCGCACGCGCACCGGAGCGCCGCAAGTGTGCCCCGTCGGCGCAACTGTGCCCGCTGCAACGGGCGCAGGAGCGCCAAACAGGCACAGTCACTGATCGGTGGACCGGCGGGGGAGAGAGAGAGAGGGTGGGGCGGGGAGAGGGAGTGGGGTGGGGGGCTAGTAGCGGTAGGTGTCCCGCTTGTAGGGGCCCTCGACCGGCACACCGATGTACGCGGCCTGTTCCGCAGTCAGCTCGGTCAGCTCGACCCCGAGCGCGGGCAGATGCAGGCGCGCGACCTTCTCGTCGAGGATCTTCGGCAGCGTGTGCACGCCGATGGGGTAAGCATCCGCTCGCGTGAACAACTCGATCTGCGCGAGCACCTGATTCGTGAACGAGTTGGACATGACGAACGACGGATGCCCCGTCGCGTTGCCCAGGTTCATCAGGCGCCCCTCCGACAGCACGAGCACGCTGCGGCCGTTCGGCAGCCGGTACTCGTGCACCTGCGGCTTGATCTCGACCTTCGTGACGCCCGGCAGCGCCTCGAGGCCGGCCATGTCGATCTCGTCGTCGAAGTGCCCGACGTTCGAGACGATGGCGAGGTGCTTGAGCCCGAGCATGTGCTCGACGCCGAGCACCCGGGTGTTGCCGGTGCAGGAGATGAAGATGTCGATCTCGCCGATCACCTGCTCGAGGCGGGCGACCTGGAATCCGTCCATCGCCGCCTGCAGGGCGTTGATGGGGTCGACCTCGCTCACGATCACCCGCGCACCTTGGCCGCGCAGCGCCTCGGCTGCGCCCTTGCCGACGTCGCCGTAGCCGGCGACGAAGGCGACCTTGCCGCCGATCAGCACGTCCGTCGCGCGGTTGAGACCGTCGATCGCCGAGTGCCTGATGCCGTACTTGTTGTCGAACTTCGACTTGGTGACAGCGTCGTTCACGTTGATGGCCGGGAACAGCAGCGTGCCGCGATCGGCGCGCTCGTGCAGGCGGTGCACGCCCGTCGTCGTCTCCTCCGTCACGCCGATCAGTTCGGCGGCGATGCGGGTGAATCGATCAGCGGATGCTTCGAGCGAACGGCTCAGGGTCGCGAGAAGGGCCCGATGCTCCGCGCTCGCACCAGCCGGCGCCTCGGGCACGGCCCCGGCCCCCTCGTATTCGTGCCCGAGGTGCACGAGCAGAGTGGCGTCGCCGCCGTCATCGAGGATCAGGTTGGGGCCGATCCAGTCCGCCCCGGCCGCCCCGGCTTCCGCGGACCAGTCGAGGACGCGGTCCGCGCACCACCAGTACTCGTCGAGGGTCTCGCCCTTCCAGGCGAACACCGGAACTCCCTGCGGATCGTCGGGCGTGCCGTTCGGCCCGACGACCACGGCGGCCGCCGCCTCGTCCTGCGTGGAGAAGATGTTGCAGCTCGCCCACCGCACCCGCGCGCCCAGCGCGACCAGGGTCTCGATCAGCACCGCCGTCTGCACCGTCATATGAAGGCTGCCCGCGATGCGCGCTCCGGCCAGCGGCTGCGTCGCCGCGTACTCGGCGCGCAGCGCCATGAGCCCCGGCATCTCGTGCTCGGCGAGCCTCAGCTGGTGGCGCCCCGCGGCGGCCAACGTCAGATCACGTACTTTGAACGGCACTGCGGTGGTCACCTGAGTCATAGCGCCATTCTGGCGAGTACTCCCGCGTGCGGCCAGCGTGGGCCGACGCCCCGACGCCCCGACGGGCTAATGGTGCGACGGGCTAGACGTTGCCCATGACCTGGTGACGGACCACTTGCCAGCCTTGCGGCACCGAGAGGCGATCGGCGTGATCGGCGCACAGGTCGAAGCCGTGCGATGACCGGCTCGGGGCGAGGGGACCGACAACGGCCATCGAGTCGGCGTAGTCGAATGTGAGCGTGGCGACCGCCTCGCGCTGGCAGGCGGCCTTCGAGCAGAGACGGTCGAGCATGCGGCCTACATTACGTCGGCGCCGGGCATCCGCTCGGCGCCCCACCGCGCGGACGTAGGATTCGTGCATGCCTCGTTCCCGGCGTCGTGAGACGCAGCCGGCGTCCCCGGCCCCGGCGCGCAATCGGCACGGTCGACGCGGTGTACGGGGGCCGATCACGGGGCCCCACCTGCCGTTGCTGCAAGGTCGCATCGACTTCTTCGAGACGACGGTCGCCTCGTGCGCCGACTACCTCAAGGGGCTGTGGCCGGACGAACTCGCGCCCGTGCGATTCGAGATCGCCGCGGCGCCCGCGAACGCGCTCGGCCCGGACGACGTGGAACGCTGGTCGGTCGATGCCGCGCGCGATCGGATCACGCTCTTCCGCGTGCCGATCGAGCGACTCGCGAAGCTGCACCGCAACGACGAGTACCACCGCCGCATGTTCATCGAGAGCTGCGTCTTCCGCGCCGTCGCCGAGTACCTCGGCAAAGACCCGTGGGAGCTGGCGCCCGAGCGCTACCGGCACTACTGAGGCGAGCGGGCTAGCGGCCGTACACCGTCAGCGAGGAGGCGGCAGCGCCCGTCGGGTAGCCGACGTACGAGGCGAGCATTCCCGAGCTCGCGTAGCTCACCGACGCGTACACGCCCTGCGCATTCGTCGTCGACAGCACGCCGTTGACCGACAGCGCCTTCGCGACCGTGCCGCCCGCCGGGATCTTCGCGGTCCACGTGGTCGGACCCCCGAAACGCACCGTGACGGCCGACCCCGACGTGTTGACGAGGTGCACGACCTTGCCCGCGCCCGCCGCCAGCGGGATCGCCGTGGCTCCTGTCAGCGGCTGCGCCGCGTCGTACCAGGTGAAGTCGGTGCCCTGCTTGCTCACCGTCGAGGTGGTGACGCCGCCGACGATCGGGGCCGTGCTGTCGACCGTGATCGTGTACGTTCCGGACGCCAGCCGGTCGAGGGGAACCTCCGAGACGACACCGTGATCGACGGTGACGCTGAGAGCGGATCCCGCCTTCTTCCCCGACTCCGGCTTGACACCGATGCTGAGCTTCGCATCCGTCTTGCCGACCGGCAGCACCCGCAGAACGGCCACGCCGCCGTCGCCCGAGTCCGATGCGCCGCCACCCGACAGCGCCGTCGTGTCGAGCACCGCCCCCGGGATCACCAGGTGCGATGCCGGCGGCGCGGTGGGCGCCACCCACTCGACGCCCTGCGGGGTGATGCCCGTGAGGTGCGATTCCTGCAGGTGCGCGGTCACCGTGCCACCGGTGCTCGTCACATGGATCGCCGTCGCGCTCGCGTTCGGCGCAAGACCGGCCAGCGGGACGACGTGCTGCGAATGCGGCTGAACCGGCACGCCCTGGCCGCCGCTGGCCTGCACCAGCCCCTGCTCGTCGTAGACGTCGAGGTCGACCGTGGCGGCGACGTCGCCGGGATTCGACAGCACGACGAGCGTCGTCGAGCCGAGTGACGTCGCTCCGCCGACGAGCCAGCTGTCGTAGTCGGGCTGAACGCAGTTCGTGGCAGCGAAACCGGACAGTTCCGCGGTGCGCGCCGACGACGACTGGGCCGCCGCCAGCAGCGGGGACCCGCCGGATTTCGGCGCCGGCTGCTGGAACGCCCGGGGTGCGGTACCGCCGCCCGTGATGTCCGCGGCGCTCAGCGTCGACGAACCCGGGCTCTGGGTTCCGCCCCCGGAGGAGACGCTCGGCGTGCCGGTCGCCGACAGCGCGCTGCCTTGCGCGCCGGAGGCGAGCGAGAGCAACGGCCCCGGACACGCGGCGATCGCGGTGGCCGGGACGGGCGTCACGGTGCGTGATGCGGCTGTGGTGTGCGCGCCGGCGGGCGACACGGTCAGCACGGCGCCGACGACGCACGCAGAGGCGGCGAGCCCCACGATGCCCGCCAGGACTCGCCCCCCGATCCGGGTGGCTGCGGTTCTCGACGCCATGTTCACGCCTCCTCTTCGTACTCGTAGCCGCCGCCGGCGAACGCCGGCTCCGGCTCGATCTGCGTGACTCCGTCGGGCTCGAGGCCGGGCGCATCGTCCGCGGACGGCGCGGACTCATCGAGAGACTCCCCGCCCGGGTCGTCTCCCGTCGCGAGCGCGGCACCGCCCGCCGGTGCGGCGGCAGGCATCCTTCTGCGCGGCGCGCCGGTCTGCGAGCGCCCGATCGGGATCGCGAGCAGCGCGAACACGCCGAAGACGACGATGAGCATCAGCACAACGGCCTGCTGCCGCCAGCCGCCCGCATTCGTCGGCACCAGCACCGCCGGCACCGACTTGGTCGTGCTCCACAGCGTTCCGCTCGTGGTCGCTCCGACCTGCGTGAACAGCGCGTTCCCGTCGAGGGCGGCGGCCGCACGGCGGGTGAACGCCGCTTCCTCGACCCCGGCCGACGGCCCGGTCTCGAGGAAGACGAATGAGATGCCATAGTGCGCGAGATCGGCCGACGCCCGGTAGCCGCTGCGCGAGACCAGATTGACCGCGAGGCGGTCGAGGCGAGCATCGGATGCCTTGCCGCCCGGCGCCGTCGACGCCACCGTGCTCTGCGCCGTGAGCGTATCGCCGCTTCCGTGCACGACGCCGGCGGTGATCGTGTTCGCGTTGTCCGCGGTGACGATGAGGGTCGCCGTGCGCGGCTGCGCGCCGGCCTCGGCGGTCACGTACGCGGGCAGGCGGCCAGCCGCCGAGGCGGTGACGGCCGAGGTGCCGAGAGCGCCGGTCAGTACGAGCGGGACGACGGCGGCGATCGCCCCGACCCCGGCGAGCCACGCCGGCCCGACGCTGAAGCGGCGCAGCCCGGTGAGACCGTGGAGTGCGGCGACGGTCGCGCCGAGCCAGTACAGGCTGAGGCCCGAACCCGACCAGAGCAGCACCGAGTGCGACCCTGAGACGGCGAGCGCGGTGTGCGAGGCGACGAGGGCGGTGCCGAGGCCGAGGAACGCCCCGAGCAGCGCACCGGCCGCGGAAACCCCTGGGCGCACGAAGAGCGCGAGCAGAGCGAGCAGAGCGACCGGCGCGAAGAAGATCACGAGCAGGATGGGGAGCAGGCCGGCCGGCCACCCGAGGAAGCCGCTGAAGCTCTCCCATCCCGACGTGGCTCCCCCCGGGAAGCCGACGAGCAACTGCCAGGACGTGGCCGCCTGACTCGTCACCGGCAGGCCCGGATCGGCGAAGATGCGCTCGGGATGCCCGTTGCCGAGCTGCGTGAGCGCAAGCGGCAGGAAGAGGGCCACAGCAGGAAGCGGCACGAACAGCGCACGGAACACGGCGCGGCCGCTGACGGCCGTCCAGACGACCCACGCGATGGCGAGCGCCGGGATCAGCGAGGGAGAGCACGCGACGAGAGCGGCGGCGAGCAGGGCTGTCACGCCGGAGGCCGCCCACGACCGCCGGGCGAGAACGCCCGCGAGCACGAGCCACGGCAGCAGGACGTGGGCGAGGACGGCCGCCGGGCGACCGGCGGCGAGGGCCGCGAGCAGCGGCGGCCCCATCGCCCAGACGACCGCGAACACGGCGCGGGCGCCGGGGCGCCGGGTCAGCTGCGCGGCGAGCAGCCACGCGCCGAGGGCCGCGACCGGGATCGCGATGAGCCAGACCAGCACGAGCGCGAACGACGGATTCCAGAACGTGACGCTGCCGAGCACGGCGAGCACGGCCTGGAACGGGTCGCTCGGGCCGACGAAGCCGAGCCCGACGTCGCGCCAGCCCCAGCCGAAGCCGCTCCACAGCTGGGACACCGAGTCGGCCTGCGGCAGCAGGCCGCCACCGCCGATGACGGATGCGCCGAGCAGGCGCACGTTGAGCAGAACCGACGCCGCGACCATGGCGAGCACGACCCACCCGCCGCCGGTGCCGAAGAAGTCGATCTCGCGCTTCTCGCCGTGCGCGAGGATGATCGCGGCCTCGCGCGCAAGCATCCGTCTGCGCCGCATCTCGCGCGCGGGCATGCGCAGCGGCCCGATCACGGCCCAGCCGACCCGCTTCGCGCGGCGCACCTTGCGGCGCGCGGTCCCGAGGTGACCGCCGCCGAACGCGGTCTGGAAGGCCGCGGCGAGCTCGCCCCCGATGGCGCCGGGGCGCTTGCCGATGAGGAAGGCGACCGAGCGCACGATCGCGAACGGCACGAGGGAAAGCCAGTACAGCCAGAGCAGAGCGGCAGGCGCGTACGCGAGCCTGCGGTGCAACTGGGCCGCGCGGCGCACCCGATGGCCGACGCGCACGGCCCCGGTGCGCTGCGAGAGCCGCGGACCGACGACGCCGTCGCCGCCGATCGCCACGCGCGCGCCCGGTGCGACGACCACGCGGTGGCCCGCAAGGCGCGCACGCACGCAGAAGTCGAGTCCGCCGTCGACGACGGGCAGTCCCGCGTCGAGGCCGCCGAGCTCGTCGAAGACGCTGTGCCGCACGAGCATGCCCGGCTCGTGCACCCCGAGAACATCGGAGATGCGGTCGTGCTGCCCCTGGTCGAGCTCGTCATCGACGAGGGACACCGCCGACCCGGCGGTCGTCATCGACACGCCGAATCCGCGCAGCCGTGTGCGGTCGTCCCACTCGACGATCTTGGGACCCGCGACGGCCACCGAGGGCGAGACCTCGCCGACCGCGATCAGCTGCTCGAGCGCGCGGGGCTCTGGCGCCGTGTCCTGCGCGAGCAGCCACAGCCACTGGTCGGCGTCGGGCGGCGCGTCGAGCGCGCGCACAGCGGCGGCGACCGCCACCGGGAACGACAGCCGCTCCCTCGTGGCGAGGTGCTGCGTCGGCTCGAACGCGGCGATCGTGGAATCGGCCGCACCGTCGGAGCCGACCTCGATCACGACGACGGAATCGGGCCGGCGAGTCTGGGCTCGAAGCGACTCCAGTGTGCGCTGCACACGCGTCGACCCGCTGCGGGCGACGATGATGGCGGTGACTGTCTGAAGCATCGCGGACAGCCTAGGTAGACGCCATGCGGGCCCTTCGGAGCGCGGCAGGCGCGTCACGAAACCCGGACGAACCCTGAGTGCGTGCCCAACTTGGCGACCGATGCCGCTTCCGCACCGTCAGCGCGTCGCGGCGGCCGAGGACCGCCGCGACAGACTACACAGCCCGCTTGCGCAGCTTCCGGCGCTCGCGCTCGGACAGGCCGCCCCAGATGCCGAAGCGCTCGTCGTTCTGCAGCGCGTATTCGAGGCACTGTGCGCGCACCTCGCACGTTCCGCAGATCTTCTTCGCGTCACGGGTCGAGCCGCCCTTCTCAGGGAAGAACGCCTCGGGGTCGGTCTGCGCGCAGAGCGCGTCGGTCTGCCACGCGAGGGCGTTCTCGTCTTCTTCGACGTCTGCCTGACGAACCCCAGGCACACCCAGACGGACAGGATCAACGAACCAGTCGTCCGGCACTGCGGAGCGATAGCCATCGGTCATATCGAACTCCCCTTCCCCACCAGGTCACCGACGGCGTGTCGATGACCGCCTTTGCCGGTCTCGCGTCTCAGGACGCTTCACCAATTACAGCGGTGTAATTCGCTTCGCGTCAAGTCGCGAATCGTACTGGCATGGCGCCGGATTTGTGCGCCCGGGCGTGTCGGCGTGTCTTAAAAAGGTGAAGTATTTTCAGGATTTGCCCGGGCTCGTGGCAACGAACAACTCACCCCGCCCGCGCACCTCGAGCTCGCCCTCGTCCGGGGTGATGTACACGGCCTGCCCGCGGGCAACGCTGACCGCGCCGTGAGACCCGGCGAGCTCGAGGGAGCCGGAGGTGGCAAGAGCGATCGCCGGAGCCGTGAGACGGATGCGGTACGCGTCGGCCCCCGCACCGGCATCCGTACCCGCCTCCGCACCCGACGCAGCTGCGGCCGCGCCCGACGCGATGTGCACGAGCTCGAAGTCGGGCACTCCCGGACGGAACACCTCGACGCCGCCCTCGATCGCCGGCTCGAGCAGCGGCGCGGGCAGCGGCGTGAAGTCGAGCACGCGCCCGAGCTCGTCGACGTCGACGTGCTTCGGCGTGAACCCGCCTCGCAGCACGTTGTCGCTCGCCGCCATGAGCTCGACGCCGAGCCCCCGCAGATACATGTGGATGTTCCCGGCAGGAAGATAGAGCGCCTGCCCGCGCGTGAGCCGCACGCGATTGAGCAGCAGCGAGAGAGGGACGCCTGCGTCGCCTGGGTACGCGTCGTGCAAGGTGACGACGCTCTCGAACGGCAGGAGCGCCGGATCGAGGGCGTCGACCTCTTCGAAGTCGTCGGCACCCGCCTCGGCGAGCACGAGCCGAGCGGCGCGCATCGTCTCGGCGACGAGGGCGTTCACTTCGGCGCCCCCGCTCAGCAGCCACGTGACGCCATCACGCAGTGCTGCGCCGTCGTCGTCGGCGGCGGTGAGGCGTGCCGCGAACGCCGCGACGGCGGGTGCCGGGCTTCCCGCGTCGGCCGCCACGGCGACCAAGCGCACGAGATCGCTCGCGACGCTCGCCCGATCGCGGAAGCCGCAGAGGGCGTGGAACGTGTCGGAGAGGGCGTAGATCAGTTCGGGCTTGTGGAACGGGTCCTTGTAGTTGCGATGCGGAGCATCGCGCGGAATGCCCGCCGCGTCCTCGCGGGCGAAGCCCTCGGCCGCCTGCTCGGGCGACGGGTGCGCCTGCAACGACAGCGGAGCCGCCGCTGCGAGCACCTTGAGAAGGAACGGCAGGTGTGGGGCCCGGCCGGCCGAGTGGTCGGCGGCGACGAGATCGGGGCCGAGCGCCGTGACGGGATCGGCGGCGATCCACGCGGCGAGGTCGGGGGCGGGCGATGCGCCCTCGATGCGGGCCGGTGAGCCGGGATGCGCACCGAGCCACAGCTCGGCCTCCGGCGCCCCGGACGGCACGCGCCCGAGTAGGCGCGCGATCGCGGTGGGGTCGCCCCACGCGTAGTCGCGGGGCGTGTTGTCGATCCGCACAAACATCCGTCGATCTCCCCGCGTCAACTCGTCAGCAAAGCGACACCACGCTACCAAGAGGCGCCGACACGACCGTAGCGTTGCCCGCGTCCCCCACTCGCAACGGAGCATGACCATGACCATCGAGACCGCCACCGTGTTCGAGCCGCTCGCCGCCGACTTCTACGGCTTCGCAGACGAGCTGAGCGACGACGAGAAGACCGCCCTCGCAAACCTCAGGGCGTTCCTCGAGGCGGAGGTGAAGCCGGTCGTCACCGAGCACTGGGAGAAGGCGACGTTCCCCCGCGAGATCGTCGCGGGCCTGCACCGCACGGGGGTCGCGGCGTTCGGGTGGGAAGAGACCCGACCGTTCCCGAACTCCGCCGTGTTCCGGGGCTTCACGGCGCTCGAGCTGGGCCGGGTCGACGCATCCGTCGCCACTTACATCGGCGTGCAGAACGGCCTCGTCGCAGGGTCGGTGTCGCTGTGCGGGTCGGCCGCGCAGCGCGCGCAGTGGCTGCCGAAGCTCGCATCGGGCGAGGTGATCGGATCCTTCGGCCTCACCGAGCCGCTGTCCGGTTCCGACGCGGCCCAGGGTCTGCGCACCACCGCGCGGCACGAGGGCGACCACTGGGTGCTCAACGGCGCGAAGCGCTGGATCGGCAACGCGACCTGGGGCGACATCACCATCATCTGGGCGAAGGACGAGGCGGACGGCCAGGTCAAGGGGTTCATCGTGCCGAACGACGCCCCCGGCTTCGTCGCGACCAAGATCGAGAACAAGATCTCACTGCGCATCGTGCAGAACGCCGACATCACGCTCACCGACGTGATCGTGCCCGACGAGAACAAGCTCGAGAACGCGAACTCCTTCCGCGACACCGGGCGCGTGCTCCGGCACACCCGCGCCGAGGTCGCGTGGGAGGCCGTCGGCATCGCGGTCGGAGCGTACGAGGCGGCGCTCGCCTACTCGACGCAGCGCGCCCAGTTCGGCAAGCCGATCGCCTCGCATCAGCTCGTCCAGGACCTGCTGGTCAAGTCGCTGGGAAACATCACGGCGTCGCTCGCACTCGTCGTGCAGGTGTCCCGAATGCTCGACCGAGGGGCCCAGCGCGACGAGCACTCCGCCCTCGCGAAGGCCTTCGCCACGAGCAAGATGCGCGAGACCGTGGGCTGGTGCCGCGAGGTGCTCGGCGGCAACGGAATCGTGCTCGAGTACGACGCCGCCCGGTTCTTCGCCGACGCGGAGGCCATCTATTCGTACGAGGGCACGCGCGAGATGAACACGCTGATCGTCGGACGGGCGATCACAGGTCAAGCCGCGTTCATCTAGGGAGCATCGCTAGCCTGAACGCATGACGAAACCGGTGCGCGTTGTTCACCCCGTTGCCGGAATCCTCGCCACCCTCAGCTTCTTCACCCTCTTCGCGGGCGACTTCTGGCGCGACCTGATCGGCTGGCCGGCGTACCTCGTGCTCGCGGGCGTGCTCGCGATCGGCAACGCGATCTGGCTCGTCGTCGCGCGGCCGTCGCTGCGGTTCCGCAAGTGGCCGAAGATGCTGCTGCTGCTCATGGCGCTCGCGATCGCGTCGATCGCCTGGGCGCGCTACACGGGGGTCAGCGGCCCGGGCGGCCACGTCGATGTGCTGCTCGGCGTGCTCGCGATGCTGTCGGCGGCCATCGGCGCGCTGGCGCCCGGGCTGATCCTCACGCCCACGCAGCTGCTCAAAGTGCTGGGCGCCGCATTGCGCTGGGTGATCGGCCTCTCGATCCTCTTCGAGCTGTTCGTGTCGCTCGTCGTCAGGCATCCGATCCTCCCCGTCGTGCGCGTCGCGGGCATCGACTACCACCAGAAGCACCTGCCTGCGCCGTTCTACTGGAGCCGGGACCTGCTCTTCCACGGCGGCCAGATCCAGGGCATCGTCGGCAACGGCGACCTGCTGGCGATGGTCGTGCTCGTCGGGCTCATCGTGTTCGCCCTGCAGCGCGCCGACGGCGTCTCGCGGCCCTTCTGGGGAACCTTCTGGATCGTGCTCTCCGGAATCGAGCTCGTGCTCGCGCGCTCCTCGACGGTCTGGGTCGCCACCGTCGCGACCGCCGTGATGTTCGCCTTCGCGATGTGGGCGAGGCGCATCGGCCAGCGCGGCCGCGGCAAGCTGTACCTCACCGGGGCGCTGCTGCTCGTTGCGGTCGTGGGCGGCGTCCTCGTCGCGTGGAACGAATTCACGGCGCTGTTCGGCAAGACGCCCACGCTCACCGGGCGCACGGACATCTGGCAGCAGGTGATCCCCCTCGCGCAGGAGCACCCCGTGTTCGGCTGGGGCTGGCTCGGCTACTGGGTGCCGTGGGCGAAGCCGTTCTCGGGCCTCGCGATCCGCAGCGGCGTCGAGTACCTGCAGGCCCACAACGCCTGGCTCGACATGTGGCTGCAGCTCGGCATCGTCGGTGTCGTCGTGTTCGCCTGCCTTGTGCTCACCACGCTCGGGCGCGCGTGGTTCCTGGCGGTCGACCGGCCGCTGACGGATGCGTCGACGAAGCATCCGTTCACCGCCGTCGCCCTGCTCCCCCTGCTCGTGTTCACGGCACAGCTCGTCCAGTCGCTCGCCGAGAGCCGCATGCTCATCGAGAGCGGCTTCGCGATGCTCGTGCTGTGGTCAGTGACGACCAAAGCGCAGCGACCATGACCGATGGCGGGCCCTGGCGCGCCTTCGACGAGCCTCTGCGCCGCTTCGCCGGCTCCGAGCAGTTCGCGGACGCTCTCGCGCTCGCCATCATGGGGACCGCCTTCGGCGCCTTCGCGATCATCCAGGTGATCGGCTGGCCGGGACTCGTCGGCGCGCTCGGCGCGCTGGTGGTCCTCGCATCCGTGTCGTTCGTCGGCCGGCGCGATCGCGTCGAATGGCACGGCCTGCTGCCGATCTCGCTGATCGTGTTCGTCGGCTGGTGCGCCGTGAGCGGACTGTGGAGCGCCAACCCCGGCACCACGCTCGCCTCCGCCCTGTATCAGTGGTCGTGGGCGTTCCTCGCGATCTACCTCGCGCTCGTGCGTGACACGGGCCAGCTCGTGCGCACCGTCGGCGATGTCCTGCGGTTCCTGCTCAGCTTCTCGATGGCGCTCGAGGTGTTCAGCGGCCTCCTGTCCACTCAGCCGGTGCACTACCTCGGAGTGAGCGGGACGATTGCGCACGGCGGCCCGATCGAGGGCATCTTCGGCACGCGCAACGCGCTCGCGCTCGTCTCGGTCATCGCGCTCGTGACCTTCTTCGTCGAGTGGCGCACCCGCTCGGTTCGACGCGGCACCGCCGCCTACTCGCTCGTCATTGCCGCGGCGAGCGCGGCGCTGTCGAAGTCGCCCGTAGCGGTCGTCGTGCTCGTGCTGGTGGCCGCCAGTGCGCTGTTCCTCTGGCTGCTGCGCAGCATCAGGCACGAGCGCGCGCGGTTCAGCGTGCAGATCGTGCTCGCGGGTGTCACGGTCGCGGCGGGTATCGCCGCCTGGATCCTGCGCGACAGCATCATCGCGCTGCTCGACGCGCGCAGCACCCTGCTCGTCCGGCACGAGCTGTGGATCCACATGTGGGTGCTCAGCAAGGAGCGGCCGCTGACCGGTTGGGGTTGGACCGGCCTGTGGCACGGCCAGGAACTGCCGTACAACATCATCAATGCGCTCTCGACCGTGCCGCACCCGAATGGCCTCAACGCCTACCTCGACGTGCTGCTGCAGCTCGGCATCGCGGGGGTGCTGATCTTCGGAGTGCTCACCGTGCTCGCCCTCGGCCGGTCGTGGCTCGTCGCGTCGAACCTGCCGCACGTGATCCACATCTGGACGCCGCTCGTGCTCATCACCCTGCTCGCGACCTCGGCGGCCGAGTCGTCGATCCTCGTGGACTACGGGTGGGTGCTGCTCGTCATCTGCACCGTCAATGCGGCGCAGAACATGAGCTGGCGCAGCGCCCTGCCGCGTGCGACGCGGCCACTGCGCGCGCGCTGACGCAGCATCGCCCCCGGTTTGGGGCCGCACAGCCGGGTTGCACGCTGCCACCATGGGCTGGGCGGCTGCATGCTGCGGACAACAGGGGGCACGTGCGGATGCAACGGTGGATGACCATCGCGACAACGGTCCTGATCGCGATCGCGGCGGTGATCGTGCCGGGCGTCGCGGCGCACGCGGAAGGCACCGGACCCATCAACCTCATCGGGTCGTTCGACAGCGCGCGCTTCATTGCGGGCGAGGGTGTCGTACTCACGGGATGGGTGATCGACACCGATGACCCGACCGCGACCGACAACTACATCGACCTAAGCCAGACGGTCGGCGGCGTCACACTCGATCATTTCAATGAAGACTTCCACGTGAACGCCGCGCGCCCTGACGTCGCCAAAGCACATCCGAGTGCCGGGGCGGACCACGGGTTCGACTGGGATCTCGGGTTCCCCTCCCCCGGGACATACACCTACTGCATCGCCGCTGCGTCCCAGGAAGGCATCTACACGGGCGCCGGTCACGACAAATACTTCGAGAAGCCGCTCGGCTGCCGAACGGTGACCGTGCCGAAGCAGATGGTCAGCGGTGCGCTCCTCAGTTTCGGCCCCAACCCTGCAGGTCCCGGGGTCTCCTACTCCGGCTGGACGGCCTCCAATTACGGGCACCCCACCGGGACGTACACAGGCCGCGCCACGCTGACGATCTCCCCGGACGCCGGCGGCCCAGCCATCACCGAGACCAGCGACTTCACGGGCACCTCGACCCGCGCCTTCGCGCCTCAGCAGCCGGCGCAGAATTTCAGCGGCGTGATCCCCGGTGACGACTCGAGCAATGTGGCCGGGACGTATCGGCTGTGCGTGTCCGTGAACGCGCAGCTGGGGACCGCCCCGTTGCAGACGATCGCATGTTCTTCCGTCCACCTGCTGACGTTCGGCGCCGTCACCGTGCCGCCGCAGAGCGCTCCGCAGCGAGGAGCCACTGTGATCTCACCGGCCCTCCCGTTCACTCCGGCTCCGACGTCGACCGGCACCCAGTGGCAGCTCGACGGTGAGGTGATCTCGACAGGCTCACGACTGACGCTCTCCTCGTCAACGGTCGGCCACTACCTCGACGGCGTGGAATGGGCAGCGAGGCCGGGCTACGTCAGCGCCGCGGAGCAGCTCGCCGCGGGCGTTGTCTCCATGCCCGGGGTCAGCACCGCACGGGCCGCCGGTTCCGATCGGTTCGCGACGGCCGTCGAGCTCTCGAAGCAGAGCTTCCCCGACTCGGCGAGCGGAGCGCGAACGGCGTACCTCGCGTCAGGCACCGGCTTCGCCGACGCCCTATCGGCGGCGCCGGCGGCGGCCGTGGCGGGCGGGCCCCTGCTGCTCACCAACCCGTCCTCGCTCCCCGCAGTCGTCGCAACCGAGCTCAAGCGGCTGCATCCCAGCAGAATCGTCATCGTCGGGGGCACCAGCGCCGTCTCGCCCGCGGTGGCGACTGCCGCAGGGCGCATCGCACCGGTGACACGCCTCGCCGGAGCGGACCGCTATGCCACCTCGCGCGCCGTTGCGGCATACGCGTTCCCTCATGGCGCGAACGGCGCATATGTCGCAAGCGGCGCGACATTCCCCGACGCCCTCTCAGCCGGCGCTGCGGCCGGGCACGCTCACGAGCCGGTGCTCCTCACCACGCCCGGTTCGTCCCCAGCGGTGACAGCGCTCACCACCACGCTTCGCGAACTCGGTGCCACGCACGTCACGATCGTCGGCGGCACGAGCGCCGTGTCATCGTCGGTGCAGGGCGCTCTGGCGGCCTCGACGCGGGTGACCCGGCTCGCCGGGGCCAACCGCGACACGACCTCCCAGGCGATCGGCTCGAACGCCTTCACCCACGCCGCGACCGTGTATCTCGCGAGCGACACCGCCTTCCCCGACGGGCTCGCCGGCTCAGCGGCAGCAGCCCGTGCCGGCGGACCGCTGTTCGTTATCGGGGACTGCGTGCCGACTGCGGTCATCGACGCGATCGCGCGACTCGGGGCGACCAAGGTGGTCATCGTCGGGGGCGAGAACGCACTCAACGACACGATCAACCGGCTGTACGCCTGTCGCTGACAGCTCGACTAGGCCCGCCACGGAAGGTCGCTAGGCGCGCTGCAGGAGGTCGCGGAGGATGTCGAACCTCCCGCGGCTCGCGAACCGGCCGTAGCCGCCCGCGATCATGAGACGGGTGACGGATGCCGTGCGCAGTGCCCTGGCCCGAGGCATCCGTGCGCGCACCCGCTCGAACTGCGCCTTGTCGTTGGCCGCCGCCTTGAGCGCGTCGGGCACGTCGTCGAGCGCCGCGAGTCGGGCGGCCAGTTCCGCGAACTTCAAGGCCAGCACGCGATTCCGGTCGCCGCGCGGCTCGCCGACGACCCGGTTGACCTTGCGCCGCAGCGTCGGTGCCTCGACGCCGATCTGATTCGCCCCGTGCAGGCGGTAGTCGACGGTGGGCTCGCGCAGCACGCGCAGGCCGCCGTAGCTCGCCGCGATGGCGGCCAGCCACTCGTCGTGCACCCACGTCTCGGGGAAGGGCAGCGCGCGCTCGAGCAGCGAGCGGCGGAACAGCACCGTCGCGCCCGTCGCCAGATTGCGGCGCAGCACGGCGTCGAATCCACGACCGGATTCCTCGAGCCGCAGCTCCTCGTCAGGCACCTCGAGCTGCTCGAACATCGTCGAGCCGAGCGGTTCGCCGTCGGGGCCGACGAGTCGGGCATCCGAATGCACGAGCAGCGCGGAAGGATCATCGAAGACCGCAGTGGCGCGCTCGAGCTTGTCGGGATGCCAGATGTCGTCCTGGTCAGCGAGCGCCACGAGGTCGCCGGTCGCGTGCCGCACGGCCTGCTCGAAGTTCTTGGTCACCCCGAGCGGTGGCCGGTTCTCGAGCAGGGTCATGCGGACGCCGGCGTCGGCCGCGAGGCGCCCGGCGAGCGCGACGGTGCCGTCGCTCGAGTCGTCGTCCGAGACGATCAGCTCCGCGACGGGCACGGTCTGCGTGAATACGCTGTGCAGCTGCTCGGTCAGATAGCTCGCGCCGTTGCGCGTGCACAGCGCCACCGAGATCCTCGGGGCCGCGGCAGGGCTCACAGTTTGACGCGGGCGAGATGCGCCGCCCACGCGGAGGTGATCATGTCGTCGACCGTGTGGGTCGCATGCCAGCCCAGGGCCTCGGCGATGCGCGCCGGCGACGCGACGATGTACGCGGGGTCCCCGAGTCGTCGCGCCTCGATGACCGGCTCGAGCTCGGAACCCGTGACCTCGAGGATGCGGCGCACGATCTCCCGCACGCTCGTGCCCTCTCCGCTGCCGACGTTCAGCACGACATTGCCCGGCGCGGAGCCGTCGAGCAGTGAGAGCGCCGAGGTGTGCGCCTGCGCGAGGTCGGCAACGTGGATGAAGTCCCGAACGCACGTGCCGTCGTCGGTCTCGTAGTCGTCACCGAAGATGCGGGGCGCCTCACCGCGGTCGAGTCGCTCGAAGACCATCGGAATGAGGTTGAGTGCCGCCGGATCGCCGAGCTCGGGGGTCGCCGCACCCGCGACGTTGAAGTAGCGCAGGCTGACGGCCGTGAGGCCGAAGCCGGTGGCGGCGGCCGTGATGAGCTGCTCGCCGACGAGCTTCGTCGCGCCGTACG
This sequence comes from Gryllotalpicola reticulitermitis, assembly GCF_042651345.1. Lineage (NCBI taxonomy): Bacteria > Bacillati > Actinomycetota > Actinomycetes > Micrococcales > Microbacteriaceae > Gryllotalpicola > Gryllotalpicola reticulitermitis. The sequence goes on along the minus strand of NZ_JBHSCN010000005.1, from coordinate 445,389 downwards.
GATTGATGGGGCGCGGCTCGACGGACTCGTCGATGGCGGAACCCTCCGCGGAGCCGTACACGGCGGCCGATGAGGAGAACACGAGCTGAGTGACGGATGCGCGTTCCATGCCCAGCAGCAGATTGGCGAGGCCGCCCACGTTCTGCTGGTAGTACCACGCCGGCCGTCTCACGGATTCGCCGACCTGCTTGCGGGCCGCGAAGTGCATGACGGCCTCGGTGCCGTGCGCGGCGAGCGCGTGCGCCAGCGCGTCGGGCGCGAGGTCGGAGGCGAGGTCGATGCGCTCGACCGGAGCGCCGTCGACCTCATCGACGCGGCACCTCAGCAGGTCGTCGACCACGACCACATCATGGCCGGCGGCGTGCAGCGACGTCACGACGTGCGAGCCGATATAGCCGGCTCCGCCGGTGACCAGGACACGCATGGTCCTAGTCTGCCGTGCCCGCCCCGGTCGAAGCTGTGCGCACCGCCGGGGCCGCCGCGTCGGCGCCGATCGTGGCACCAGTCGTGGCGGCGGCTGCGGCGGCATTGCCTGCGGTACGGGACTCGGCGGCGGGGCCGGCGATCTCGGCGGTCGGGCCGGCGGCGAGCCTCGCCTCAGCGAGCGCGAGCCGGCGCGCGATCAGGGTGATCTGTCGTTCCGTGTGGCGGCTGCGCCGCTGCTGAACCAGGGCGTTCCCGACGAACACCACGATCAGGCCGTAGAGCAGCAGGTCCGCCCCGCGCCCGACGCCGACGGCGTGCGCCACCTGGTTCAGGGCGTTGGGGAAGATGACCGCCAGCACAGTGAGCGCCAGCACGAGCACCATCAGCAAGCGGCGGATGGCGAGGTGGCGCGCCCCGCGGCCCGGCAGCATGAGGAACACCCCGAACGCCACGAAGACGATGATCAGGATCACTTTGATGACAGGCTGACTCTCCACGGTTTCCTCAGTTCAGGAACAGGTCGCTCAGGATGTTGATCGAGTTCCAGATCGACTGGCCCTTCGCCCGCGAGTAGTCGGTGTAGACGACGTGAACCGGCTGCTCCGCGTAGCGCAGCTTCTTCTTCCCGATCTCACCGACGATCTCGGATGCGTGCGCCATGCGGTTCTGGTTGATCTCGATCGCCGCGGCCGCGTCGCGGGTGAACGCACGCAGCCCATTATGGGCGTCAGTGAGGCGGATGCCGGCGCTCGCGCGCTCGAAGAACACGGCGAGGCGCAGCACGAGCCGCTTGAGTCCGGTCACGTCGGTGCGGCCGTCGAGGAAGCGCGAGCCGAGCACGACGTCGAGAGGCTCGGCTGCGAGGCGCGCGACCATGGCCTGGGCATCCGTCACCAGATGTTGCCCGTCCGCGTCGAAGGTGACCACGAAGTCGCAGCTCGGCTGTGCGACCGCGTAGTCGATGCCCGTCTGCAGCGCTGCGCCCTGACCGAGATTGATCGGATGCTGCACCACCACAGCACCGGCAGCCGATGCCCGGGAAGCAGAGTCGTCACTCGAGCCGTCGTCGACGCACACGATGTGCGGGAAGACAGTCAGGGCGTCTTCGACGACCGAGGCGATGACCGTGGCTTCATTGAACAAGGGCACGACGAGCCAGGTTCGTTCTTCTGCTGGGGCGCTGATAAGACTCTCCTTCGGAGAAGGATTCTATCCGCGCCCCGATACGATTGAGCCCACGCCGCACGCCCTTCACGAAGACAGCCAGAGGTTCCACAGCACATGAGCAATGCCGTCGCCGCCCCTTCGCGTAAGGAATGGTGGCGACGCAACGGCGCGCTGCTGCTCGTGCCGGTGTTCCTCTTCGTCGCGCTGATCGCGTGGGCTGCTTCGTCGCCCATCGGCTCGTCGCCCGACGAGGATTTCCACCTCAACAGCGTGTGGTGCGGGCTCGGCGAGCGGCCGGGTCTCTGCGAGGCGGGCCCCACCCCCAATGAGCGCGATACGCCGTTCGTGCTGTCGCACATCGCGTGCTACTCGGGCCAGCTGACTCAGACCGGCGCCTGCCAGTGGCTGTGGGACCGCACCATGACGCCCACGAGCCGGCTCAACGTCACCGGCATCTACCCGCCGCTCTTCTATGCCGCGATGAGCGTCTTCGCCGACACCGACCACATCGTGCGGTCCGTGCTCCTCATGCGGCTCGTCAATGTTCTGCTCTTCCTCGGCCTCGGCGCCGCCCTCTATGCCCTGCTACCGCCACCGCGTCGCTTCACGATGGTGATGTCCTGGGTCGTCACGATCGTGCCGCTCACCGCCTTCCTCATCGCCGCGGTGAACCCGAGCAGCTGGGCCATCGCCGGCTGCGGCACGGCGTGGCTGGCCGCGCTCGGATTCTTCGAGAGCACGGGCAGACGCCGGGTCGGTCTCGCCATCGTCACCCTGATCGCCACGATCATGGCTGCAGGGTCGCGCGGTGACGCCGCGATCTACTGCGTGATCGGCGTGGGCGTCGCCGTCGTCATCGGCCTGACGCGCCGAGGCCGGTTCTGGCGGCCGCGCACGCTGTGGCTGCCCATCGTGGTTCTCGTACTCGGGGTGGTCGGTCTGCTGTCGGCGCAGCAGAGCCGCGCGGTGATCGGCGCGACACGACTGGCGCTCGGCCTCGGCAGCGGAACGGGCGGGGCGAGCATCGGGTCAGATCACGTCGCTCTCGCCAGCGTCGTGACGGCCGCGGCGACCCCGGGTGACAACGGCGGCATCGGACTGCTCTTCCGGAACGCGATCCAGCTCCCGTACCTGTGGACCGGCGCCCTCGGCAGTGGACCGCTCGGCTGGCTCGACACCCCGATGCCTGCGCTCGTCGCCGCCGTCGGCACCTTCGCATTCGGCGCGATCGTGTTCCTCGGGCTGCGTCATCTCGACTGGCGCAAGACGACCGCCATCGTCGCATTGGCCGTGCTCCTCATCGTGATCCCGCTCTACGAGCTGCAGATCGCAGGCCGGCTCGTCGGCAACAGCGTGCAGCCGCGCTATCTGCTGCCGCTCCTCATCGTGCTCGCGGGCGTCGCGACGTTGCCGGTCGCGGGCAAGACGCTCTCACTGACGCCGCTGCAGCGCAACGTGCTCATCGTGTGCATCGCCGTCTCGAACTGCGCGGCGCTGTACGCCAATATGGCGCGCTACGTGCACATCGAGACAGCGCAGACGTTCGATCTCAATCACTTCATCGCCTGGTGGTGGGGGGCCCTCATTCCGAGCCCGATGGCCGTCTGGGCCATCGGCAGCCTCGCCTTCGCCGCCGCACTCGCGATCGCGGTCGTGCGGACCCCGGCTGTGCCGTTCGCCGCCGACGTCGCCGCCGCCGAGGAGCCGCGCCAGGAGGCGCACCTCACACGGTAGCGGGTGCCGGGCGCTCGCGGCCCGGATGTGTATGCGAGTGTGGTGCGGATAACTCGGGCACGGCGAGCTGCTCATGCCGATCCTGTACCTGGACTTTCCGGGAGTCGATGAGGAGGAACCCGCGGACGAGGCAGTTTCGCTCGTAAAACGCTTTCATTGGGTCGATTGGAGGGACAACCGGTTTGCCGACGTTGGTAGTCGAGAGTACCGACTCGGCGTGGCAGAGATGGCGGCTCGTCTCGTCGAGGCGAATCGCGTTGCGGAGCATGCCGAGATCGTTGACCTGGCGATTCAGCGTGCCGATGATGAAGATGAAGGCGTCATTGAGTTACTCGCACGATTTGAAGTTACTCTGCCCGACGTTTCTGCCACGACGCAAGAGATAGGTAGCGTCATTGTTGAAATCGGCGCACTCGCTGAGGAGTCGGGCGAAGAGATTCAGAAACCAGCGAATCAGACCTTCGCGAAGGGGCTGAACCTCGTACGTAGATTCGCCAAGAATCTTGCCGAACCTGTGGCCCGTATCAAGTCGCTCGGCGACGATTTCACTCGTCAGCTCCTGATGTTGACCTCGGAGTCCGAGCGATCATTGAGCGAACGCCCGAAGAACCCGAGAGCGCTCACGAATTTTGCACGTTCTTTGATCAAATCAGGGAGCTTGTTACCAACGCGGAGGCCGGGCTAGGCAGCGTTCAAGGGCTTATCGACTCGACAGCCCCGTCGAAAAGCTGTCGCGAGATCTTCGCGCCCCGATTCGAGACCTTCGGGTGAGTCTAACCAGACTCGTGGAGGGACGCGACCTCATGGGGCCATGGTTGGAGCTGATCGATAAGTCGGGCATCGACTGTGCGGCGGCGCAGCCGCCGGCTCCACTTGAATAAGCAACGCAAGTCGGAACCCGTCCTTGGCCGGATTCGGCGTCTGTCGCAGGTTGAGGAAGTCCATCCGTTACGCAGAGCGGTGCGCGGCTTGCGGTGCTCGAGTCTTGCGTGATTAAGCACATGTGCGAGCGTCGCCGCTAGCCTTGGAAGGTGACCGCCACGGATGCCACGCCCGAGTCGCTGGACTTGCGCGAGTTGCTGCGTGCGAACCGCGACCAATTGCAGCTGGTCCTCGACGAGTACCGCGCGGTCAATCCTCGCATATTCGGGTCAGTTGCCCGCGGTGAGGCGGGGCCGGACAGTGACATTGATCTGCTCGTCGATCTGCTCCCGGACGCCAGGCACAGCGACTTGATCCGCGTCGGCGGTCTTCGCGCAGGCCTCCGCCGGGTGCTTGACCAGGACGTCGATGTCCTGGCGCCGCAGTTGTTGAGGGCGCGCGTCTCCGCAACCGCGTTGAAGGACGCCGTTCCCTTATGAGCCGTTCTGCCGGCGACCTCATCACGGACATCCTTGACGCGATCGAGCGCTGCACGCGTTATCGCGGCAGGTTCGATGACGAGGATCCCGAGGTTGTGGAGATGGCGTTCGGCGCGGCCATCCGTTACATCGGCGTCATTGGCGAGGCGGCGAACCATCTGCCGCCGTCGATCACGGATTAGCATCCGGAGATCCCCTGGGCGGCGATTGTGGAGATGCGCAATATCGTCGTCCACGGGTATTTTGGCGTGGATACCAGCATTGTGACCTCAACGCTCGATCGCGACCTGAAGCCGCTGGCCGCCGCATTAGGTCAGCACCTTCCCCAGGACTCCGAACCACGTTGAGCCATTGATCGAACGTCTCAACATAGCTCGGTCCGTTCTCCGCGTAATCGGAACGGCCAAGCCAATGTCGGGAACGGCACAAGTCCTACGACAGTCCTTTTTTGTGGGCTACGGCCACCGGAAGCAGGTCTAGCGATTTCTGACTGCTTACTCGGCTCTTGATTGCTGGCACGAATACGCTCGTTTACCCCTGTTCGGGGAGTGTTTCTGAGAATTCGATAAAAGATAGCTTCTGCTTGTCGCGTGGCTGCACCCGGCATTGGTGGAGCCGGGGTGTCCCGGGGTGGGGGTTCTCGTGCGCTTGAGGTCATCCTGGCGGTTCGGGTCTGTGCTGGGTGGTTTGGGGCGCCGCGGGCGTTGGCTGGCCGCGCCGTTGGTGTTGATGCTTGTTGCCGGTTTGTTGGTGGCTGTGGCGCCGTCGGGGCCGGGGTTCTTGAGCGTCTTCGCGCCGGAAAGGGCGCATGCCACGACGGCGCACGTGACCGGTACGGCGGGCCTGTTCCTGCCCGCGACGGGCAGTCTGTTGAACACGACGAACGGTACGGGTGGGTATTCGACGCCGATGCCGGCGAGCACGGTCCGCACGGTGACGGTCGAGGGTGCGGCGGGGTTGCCGTCCTCGGGCATCTCAGCGGTCGAGGTGTCGTTGGTCGCGCACAACGCGACGTCGACCGGCTATCTGGATGCCGCGGCCTCGGACGGGTCGCTCTCGGTCGTCATGACCTACGACGGCGGGGGCCTGAACGACGCGACGAACTCCGCGATCATCCCGGTCGGCTCGGATGGCAAGATTCAGTTCCGCGCCACGACCCAGACGGACTTGATCGTTGATGTCGAGGGGTATTACACCGCTGGCAACGGAACGACCGCGCCGGGCGGGTATGTGCCGATGAATCAGGTGAAGGTCGCCGATACGGTTTCCCCGGTGGCCGGGTCGGGCATTCCGGCTGGCAACTTGGTGGGCGGCAGCACGTACACCGTGAATGCGTCAGACGGTGGGACGAACACGATCCCCGCGGACGCGCAAGAGGTGTTCGTGGACTTCATGGTCACCAATGCGTCCACGTCGAACGTCGGGCTCAAGTTCTACGCGGCGGATGCGACTACCGTGCCGTCGGGGCTGGCATACTTCGAGCCGACCAGCAGCGAAGCGACCGTGTATTCGGCGGAAGTGCCGCTGAGCGCGGCTGGCAAGTTCGACATCTACGTCTACGCGGGCAGCTCGTACTCGATCAGTCTGCGCGCGTATGTGGAGGGGTACTGGGTGCCCGGGGCGACGGGCGGCTCGTTCACGCCCGCCAGCGGCCGGTTGCTGGATACTCGTACGACGACGCCGGCCCACGTGGCTGCGAAAGCCCACGTGAAGGTGCAGGTGGACGGCGTGGCTGGTGTCCCACCCGTCGGCTCGGGTATCAGCGCCATCTCCTACTCGTTGACCGCGCAGGCATCCACGACCTCGGGCGAGGCGATCGCGTGGCCGGACGGCGCAGCAATGCCGGCCGTGGATGACCTGAGCTACGACAACACCGTGCGCTCGAACCTGCAGGTCACGCAGCTCGGCACCGACGGCGCGATCGACATCTACAACAACTCAGACGCCGCCGCCGACTTCACCGTCTACCTCCAAGGCTGGTACACGGACGCCGGCGGGGCCATTTCGAGCGGGCAGACGCAGACACTGAAGGACGTCACTCTGCAGGGTTCCGACATTGGTGGCGGCTCGTGGGTGACCTATTCCTACCGTGTCGGAACTGCGGGTGGCTTCACGCAGATACCGGCGGACGACACCGTGGCGCAGGGCACGAGCACGTCTCCGTCGTCTTGGCCTCAGCAGGAGAGCGGCACCACGTTCACCCCGTATGTGTGGGATGTGGCGGCGACGCTCGGGTCGACTGCGGCACAGCTGGTGCAAGTGGAGGCGTGCTACGGCACGACGTCAACGGCGACCACTTTGGCGTGCGCGGCTCCGCAGAACATCACCTATTCGCCCGGTGACTTCGGTGACGCGTATGCGACGACGCCACTCGGTCCGGGCTCTCTGTCGCTGCTGACCGGTGATTTCGAGGTTTCTGCCTCTGACGCGGCGGTGTCGTCGAGCTTGGATCACCTGTCGATCGGCCGCACCCTTACGACCCTCACGCCAGCGTCTTCGACAGGCGCCGTCGGGGTCTTCGGGCCGGGCTGGACGACCGACCTGTCGGGTCCGGACGCTGGGGATGCGACGCTGACGCCGGCGGACGACGCCAGCTCTGGGTACATCGTGTTCACGGACACCGACGGCTCGACGAGCATGTACGAGAGCACCACTCCGGTTGGGGTCTACCCGACCACGTTCGTCGGCGTGGATGCGAACGCGGCCGACGGGGTGACGGTGACGAAGACGGGACCGTCGACCATCACGATGACCGATCCGGACGGGACGGTCACGACGTGGACGAAGCCGGCCTCGACCTGGCAGGCGACGTCCGTGGCCGAGACGGGCAGCAGTACGACGGCCTCCTACGTCGTGGACTCGAATTCGAGCGACGCAACGTATGGACTGGTGACGCGGATCATCGCCCCGTACGACACGACGGCGCTGTCCTGCACGGACTCGACCGCCGACACGACGCTGGGGTGCCGGAGCCTGAAGCTCGCGTACGAGAACCTCGGCACCACGTCGTCCCCGATCGAGCGGCTACAGAAGGTCACCCTTTCGGCCCCGCAGGCCGCGGGCACGGCCCACGCCGTGGACGTCGCGGCGTACGACTACACCTCGACGGGCCTGCTCGCTGACGCGTACGACCCGCGGCTGGCGGCCCCGCTGAAGACCGCGTACACCTACGGCGCGAACGGCCGCCTGGCGAGCCTGACGCCGCCAGGCCAAACCCCGTGGGTGTTCAGTTACGACGGCCAGGGCCGCGTGCAATCCGTCTCCCGGCAGGACTCCGGGCAGACCGCGGCGACCACCGTCGTCTACGGGGTGCCGTACACCGGAGCCTCCGCCCCGTCGGCAGGAAGCGGCAGCCAGCTCGACTTGAGCGCCGCGGCCGCGGCCGGGTGGGGGGAGACCTCGGACCTGCCCGCGACGGGAACGGCGGTCTTCCCCGCCACGCACACCCCCGCCTCCACGACTGCCTCCGCTATCACGAGCGCGGACTGGCCGTACGCCACGGTCCACTACCTGGATGCGACGGGGCGCGAGGTCAACACGGCCGAGTACGACAACGGCGGTTGGCAGGTCACGACCACGCAATTTGATGCGAACGGTAACGACGTGTGGGACCTGGCGGCCGGAAACCGCGCCCAAGCCCTCTCACCGACATCCGCCACCGACCCGCTCGTGGCCGCACAAACCAGCAGCGCAACGCGGGCGAACCTGCTGGCCTCGACGACCGCCTACAACCCGCAGGAGCCGTCCGAGGTGACCGATACGTACGGGCCCACCCACCCGACCACGCTCAGCAGCGGCACGGTTGTCGACGGCCAGGACCACACGCACACCGACTACGACCAGGCTGCCCCGGCCGGCGAGCAGCCGGGCCTGCCCACCACGGTCACGAACACGGTGTACGAAGACGCCGCCGGCACCGATTCCGCGTGGCCGGATGAGCAGGTCACCACCAACGGGTACGCCGCCGTCGGATCCATGACCGCAGCCGGTATCGACGGGTGGACGCTGCGCGAGCCGACGACCAGCACCGTGCAGATAACGGCTGCAGGTGGCAGCTCCGACCTGACCACCACCACGGTGTATGACGCGCAGGGCCGCACCATCCAGCACCGCCTGCCCGCAGACACCTCAGGTACCGCCGCCGAGACGCAGAACACGAGCTACTACACCGCCGGCGGTTCCGGCGCCTGCGTGAACCCGGCATGGGCGGGCCTGACCTGCTCGGTCGGACCGGCCGCGCAACCGTCAACGGGTAACCCGCTGCCGGTGACGACGTACAGGTACGACAGTGACGGCAACCCGCTGACCACAACCGAGACCGCCGGCAGCACGGTACGCACCACAATCGACACGTACGACGCGATCGAGCGGCTCACGAGCGAGGCCATCACCGTCACCCCGGCCGGCGCCGGCGGCACCGCGGTGCCGACCATCACTGACGGCTACGACCCGGCCACCGGCCTGCCGACGGCAACGTCGAGCGGTGCCGCGCCGACCGGGCAGACAGTCACCGCAGGCTACGACGCGCTCGGGCGGGAAACCAGCTACACCGACGCGAACGGAAAGACGACGACCACCGCTTACGACCTGGACGGAAACCCGGTTACCGTCACTAGTCCCGCCGGAACAACGACGTACACGTACGACTCCTCGAGCGAGCATCGCGGGCTCGTCACGAGCGAGAACATCAACGTGTCTGGCCAACCCTCGACGTTCCAAGCCTCCTACGACCCGGACGGCAGCCTCACCACCGAGACCTACCCCAACGGCCTCACCGCCACGACGACGCAGGACAACGCCGGGGAGGCCACGCGGCTGGCCTACGCGATGGGTTCCAGCACCTGGATGACGTTCACGCAGACCCACGGGCTCGGCGGTCGGGTGGTCACGCAGTCCAGCCCGGTCAGCTCGCAGGTCTTCGGCTACGACCCGGACGGGCGCCTGACCACCGTTCAGGACACGATCGCGGCAACCGGCAACAGCTCGGCGACGTGCACCACCCGGGCATACACGTTCGACGCCGACTCCAACCGCGTGAAGCTCGATAATTACGCGGCCGCCAGCGACGGGACGTGCACCACCCAGTCCACCGACACGGGCACCAGCTCCACGTTCGATCAAGCCGACCGGATCACCAACCCCGGATACGCCTACGACACGCTGGGCCGCACCACCACGGTCCCGGCAGCAGACGCATCAGGCATCGGCTCATTCGCCACCGCGACCGGGGCACTGACGCTCGGATATTACGCCAACGACATGACCGCCAGCGAAAGCCAAGACGGCCAGAGCGTCAGCTTCGGCCTGGACCCGCTGCTGGACCGCGTCGTCAGCACTACCAACGGCAGCACGGTCACCACCAACGACTACGGCGACGACACGGACAGCCCGAGCTCCTCCACCACCAGCGGCTCCTGGACCCGGTACGCCACGGGCCCGGACGGCGACCTCGACGCCACCATCACCCAGGCCGGGATCGTGACGCTCGACCTGGTCAACCTGCAAGGCGACGAGGTCGCCACCGCAGCCGACTCGGCCAGCGACACAGGAATCACCGCCGGCAGCTACAGCGAATCCACCGAATACGGCGCACCCCGCAACCCCGCATCGGCACCCGCAACCTACGGGTGGCTCGGCGGGAAACAACGCTCCGCCGACAACCTCGGCGGACTCATCCAAATGGGCGTCCGGCTCTACGACCCCGCCACCGGCCGCTTCCTCTCCGTCGACCCCGTCTACGGCGGCAACGCCAACCCCTACATCTACCCCGCCGACCCCATCACCGGCCTCGACCTCACCGGCAAATGGATCTGCGACTGCGGTCCAGGCGAAGAATGGGGCGCCGAGGACCGCGGCGAAGGCGACTTCGGTGGCGGCGGAGGGGACTATTGGCGCCCACTCCGGCATACTGAAGAGCAGGCCCAGGTGGTGCGCGAGGCTAAGGAAGCCAGAACCGCCGCCCGGACTGGCCACCCTATTCGATACGACTACGGCGAAGAGTTGTGGAGCCGAGCCCAACGCGCCGGGCTCCGAGGTCATGGTCCAGAGACGCACGAAGAAAGTAGGCCGGGCAGCTGGTCAGCCACCCACCTACACATAAGCATCGGCCCTATTCGGCACATCGAAGTTATGCGACCAGAATGACCCCGCGATCGAGATACGTCATCAGCAGGAGAGACGCGAATACTGGCTACGAGGCAATCCTCGATTTAGTCTGTCAATTCGGAAACCGTTTCGCCCTTATTGAGGAGCCAAACCCATGGCCCACGGGTGATGCCGCGCGAGAGGTGCTTGCGGTGCTCGAGGGGCAGTCGGTCGGCAGGGATTCAGTAAGCAAATGGCCGGGAGGGACCATATACGGAGAGCGGACGCGCGTTTTGTACCGCGCCGACCAGATCACTACCCGGCTCCTGCTTCAGTTCTCTAGATCGCTATTCGATTGGGTCGCACCTGACCTTCCGCGTGATTTGCATGCGCTCCGGGCCGACGATTCTGTGCTGCTCGGCACTGTCCCGTGTGATCACTACGCGTGGCTGACTCTCTCGGACGAGGAGGAGGACGTTGCCAGGAGCGTGGGGCTCAGGCTCCGGAAGGAAGCCCGCTGAGGAGAAGCGGTCCCCCGATCGCCCACGCGCGCAGTGCTCCCTCCCGGCGTCCACGCGGAAGGCGTAACTACCTAAACAAGCCGAGCTAGCGAGGGCACGGCTGTCTATTCGGCGCATATCAGCCGTCGTCTGCGGTATTAAGTGGCGCAGGTCGTTACAGTCCTTTACGCCCCGTGTAGCTGCATGAGGTCTTCCCGGGGGTATATCTGTTTTTCTGTGTAAGTGGTCATCGGCTTGGTGATCTGTTCAGCTGATGACGAGCCTGTCGCTGTACTTCAGTAGTAGGACGCTGAGGATGCTCGTCCAGTTACTCGGCGGTGCTGGCACCATGGCGGCGGCGAGATCTATGTGAGTTCTCTCGATCCGTCGGCGCTGACTGAGGCGATAGCGCACTATCTCGCTGAGGGCCACCCCAATGAGCCAGCGGAAACTCGACTTCGGCGCATGTCCGAGTCGCCGCCGGCGCTTGCGTAAGGAGATCGAGGCGCTCCCAAAGAGAGGGCAGCATCACCTCTCCCTCGATGGAGTAAGGGAGATTGGACTCCCGGGAGCTCCGGCGGCTCATTCACGCCGGCATCCGGTCGATTGCTCGACACGCGTGCGACGAGCCCGACCGCGGCGAAGGCGACTTCGGCGAATATCTTGATGGCAAGATCATCGAGAAGAGCAAACACGCAAACGAGGTAGCGCACTCTCACGGCTATAGCGGCGCGGAAGCATTGAAGAGAGACTGGGTTGGCCGCGAAGGTGCCTATTATGACATCGGCCATGACCGATACGACCAACTCTGGGTCGTCCGGAAATACACACGGTACGGCCACGCTACGGGTATGTACCGCGGTGAACGTTAGAGTTTGAAATAGTGATTGAAGTAAAGCTGCACGTGAGCACGTCGACGTTGTCCATTGAGGGGCTTACCTCGCACTTAGGGCGGGAACCAAGCCGCTTCACTCGGAGAGGCGACTTCACTCCGGCAGGGCCGCCGCGGCGGTGGCGCTGGAGCTATTGGGAGCTTGACCTGCACGGTGAGCCGGGTGAACGCTTCGGGCTGAGTGGTATAAATCGCCAGTTACATGAACTCGGGGTAGATTTTGCTCGCCGCCTCGGAAGTATCCCGGATCCGGACCGCGGCGTGGGTCTCGAGATCGTACAGGCCGTCGAGGATGATCCCGATGACGTGAACACGTCAAACTTCATCTTTTCGGAGGAGTCGATCCAGTGGCTGGCGACGGCGAGGGCTCGGATAATGATCACCCAGTACCTTTATCCTGAGAAGGATAATCTAGAACTGTCGGGAAATAACTAACCTGGATTAGCTATGAGCCGATCCGGAACCACTATACTGGTTGCGGTGAGGCGGCCTCATCCAAATGGGTGTGTGGCTCTACGACCCCGCTACCGGCCGGCTCATGAGTACCGACCCCGTCTACGGCAACGCCAACCCCTACATCTACCCCGCCGACCCCATCACCGGCCTCGACCTCACCGGCAAATGGATCTGCGACTGCGGTCCAGGCGAAGAATGGGGCGCCGAGGACCGCGGCGAAGGCGACTTCGGTGGCGACGGCAATGGACGATATGGCGAACGAGAGTTTCGCGGCAAAATAGTCAAAGGTAACTCTCGAGCTAATGAGGAGGCGCGAGAGCATGGGTTTGAAGGAGCCGAAGACTTTACGGAAGAACACCTCGGCGCCCTGAGAGCGGTGAGTAGGTACGACATGGGGTACGACGACGACGGCCGGATATGGGTCGTGCGCAAAGGCACGCACTGGGGCGACGGTACGCAGTACTTCCGCCGGGTGTTCTAACGGCGGGAGAGTGCATGATTGACGTGACCCTTATAGTTCAGACGTCGGCATTGGCCATGGAGGAACTGGTGCGCCACCTTGGCCGAGAGCCGAGTCGGGGCTCACGTAAGGGCGGCGAGGTCGGCGCGGGACGCGTCCGGCGCGCAACTATATGGCAGCTAACCCTGCACGCTCCGACGGGAGTCCACATGGGCCTGGACGGAATAAATGACGCTCTGAGTGTCCTTGGTCTTGACTTCGCGGCCCGGCTCGGTGCGATCCCTGATCCTGGCGCTGAAGTTGTCCTCCAAATCGTCCAGTCCGTAGAGGATGATCCCCTTGATGAACACACTTCCAACTTTTACTTCTCACAGGATACGGTTCGCTGGCTCGCCACGGCCGGTGCCGATGTCACCATCACCCAGTACCTCTATCCCGATGAGGACGGAACCACGTCGCCTCGCGAGCGCGCGTCTGAGGCCCGCGAAAGGCAGAACTGATGGGCGCCTCGCGTAACCCTCGCGGCGCACCGACGGCCTACGGGTGGCTCAGCGCCGAAATGCCGCAGCCCCCGGCCGGCACACGCTGGCGGTCAGCGCAACCGGGCGTCCCGGAGGACGTCGTTCGGGGTTTGGAACTCCAAGCGTTTCCGGGGCCGGTCGTTGAGTTCGGCCGCGACGGCGTCGGGCTCGGCGTCGGTGCTGCGCGGCCAGGCTGGGTCAACAGCTCGCCAAGGAATTCGGGACGACGGGCCTTGGGTTGCTCCGTCCATAGGCTGCCCGACGGGCGAGCACGGGTGATGTTTCGCTACAAGGACCCATCGGGCGAGCATCACGACATCTACCGCGGAAAGTTCTTCCGATGAATTCAACCCTCTCTACCTTGCTTGCGAAACTGTCAGCTGCCCCGGGGCTGTCTACTTGGGAGAGCGCGACCGTTGAGGGGCGGCGCCTGAGTCTCCCGCTCGCGTTCGGGTCATGCTCAGTGAAGCGCCCCGGGTTTCGTGGAGGCTCGGTTAGTTGGTTGCGGCTGTTGCCGTGACCTCGTCCCGAGCGTAGCTGGCTACCGGATACTCGGCCCAGTACGCGGTTTCATACTCGGCGGGTGGGACGAGCCCGATCTCGCCGTGCAGTCGTCGGTGGTTGTACCAGTCGACCCACTCGGCGGTCGCGATCTCCACGTCTCTGATCGAGGCCCAGCCGCCCTTGGGACGCATCATCGGGTTGCGGATGCATTCGGCTTTGAACAGCGAGTTCAGCGCCTCGGCCATCGCGTTGTCATAGCTATCCCCGACCGTTCCGATCGAAGCGACGGCCTCGGCCTCCGCGAGACGCTCGGTGTAGCGAATGGCCCGGTACTGCACTCCGGCATCGCTGTGGTGGACCAGACCGGTGGTGTCCTGCCCGACCTTGCGCCGCTCCCACAGGCCCATATCGAGCGCGTCGAGGGCGAGGTCGGTGCGCATGCTCGTCGAGGTCTGCCAGCCGACCACGCGCCTCGAGTGCACGTCGAGGACGAACGCGGCGTACACCCAGCCGGCATGCGTGCGGATGTACGTGAAGTCCGCGACCCACAGCCGGTTCGGTGCCATCGCCCCGAACTCGCGCTTCACGAGGTCCTCGGGCCGGGGCGTCTCGGCGCCGGCAGCGATCGTCGTGCGCCGCGTCTTGTCACGCCGCACGCCCTGCAGGCCGGCGGCGCGCATCAGCCGCTCCACCGTGCAGCGCGCCACCTGGGTGCCGGCCCGGTTCAGCGCCGCATGGATCTTCCGGGCGCCGTACACGCCGAGGTTCGCGCGATGCGCCGCCGCGATCTCCTCGCTCAGCTGCCCGTCCTGCACAGCCCGCGCCGATGGCGGGCGCGTCTTGGCGGCGTAGTAGGTGCTCGGGGCGATCCGCACGCCTGCCTCCCGCAGGACCGTGCAGATCGGCTCGACCCCGAACCGGCCGCGGTGGCCGTCGATGTACTCGACAGCCACCCGGGCGGGCACCTGGGCTACTTGATCTTGCGGTCGAGCTCCGCCGCGGCGAAAAACGCCGACGCCGTCTTCAGGATCTCGTTCGCCCGCCGCAGCTCCCGGTTCTCCCGCTCCAACTGCGCGATCCGCTGCGCATCGGCCGTGGTCACCCCGGGCGCCTCACCCGCATCGACCTCCGCCTGCCGCACCCACCCCCGCAGCGCCTCCGGGTTGATGCCCAACTGGTCAGCGATCCGCTTGATCGCCCCAACCTTGCTCGCCGGGTCCCGCCGCGCCTCGACCGCCAGACGCGTCGCCCGCTCCTTCAACTCAACGCTGTACTTCCTCGGTGCTGCCATGACTCTCATCCTTCACAGGTTCAAGAGCCCCCACCGAACCCGGGGCGCTTCACAGCGTCAACGGCGAGGTAATCGTCGTCATCGGACGGAAGCGGATCGGTCTGTCGTCCGTGACGCCCGCAGTCGTCGACGCCAGGCCCCTCGTTGACGCGCTGAAGGAGGGTGTGGGCAACGGCATCATTACTGCGGTCGATTCAAGCGATTCCGGCACCTTGACCCGCCGCTTCACAGGCGCTCTTCTCGAGGCGAGGCACTCGACGGAGCGCGGCTCTGTCCCGTCCACTGCCGTCTACACCGCTATCTCTGGTCATTCCTGCGTCTTCGAATGGCGCGAGCGGTCGGATCGAAGGGTGTCGGCTGTCCAGTTGTCGGCCGTCTCGGTTGATTCGGCGGGCGTCGGACAGGCACTTGTCGATGCGTCGCTCATCGGCAAACACGTCGTTCGTGACCCGACGGTTCTCAAAGCTGCGGAGCTCGCAAGATGCAGGTAATCGTTGAAGGTGTGGGATTCTCGTACCGGAACCGTCAAGTCCTTGACCAGTTTGACGCGCGGTTCGAGAGCAATCGCGTGACCGCGCTTGTAGGGCCGTCCGGCAGTGGTAAGTCGACCCTTTTGGCTGCGATCGCGGGGTATACGCGCCCTCAGGCCGGCCACGTCTGGTTTGCCGATCCCGACGGGCAGCGGAAGCGGCCGTCCGTTGAGCAAGTGACGTGGATTGCGCAGGACGCGAACGTTCTCGCAGCGCGGACCGCGCTTGACAATGTCCTGGTTGGCGCGCTCAGCGACGGGTCACCGTTCTCGGCGGCCTCAGAGCGCGCCCTCACTGCCCTCCGGGATGTCGGCCTGGCACACCTGATGAACGAGCGTTGCCGGACCATGTCGGGTGGTGAGAAACAGCGCGTCGCTATTGCCCGCTCGCTCGCATCGGATCGCCCGCTCATCGTGGCCGATGAACCCAGCGCAAGCTTGGATGAGTCGAGCACTCGCAGCATCGCGCGCCTTTTGTCGACGATCGCAGGTCGCGCTACCGTCATCGTTGCTACGCACGACCCGGTTATCGTGGAAGCCGCGTCCGCGGTTGTCCGACTTCGGGGCGACCTGTGACGACAGCTGCACGGTGGGCGCTACCTTTGCTGCTCCGGGAGGCGACGCGCAACGTCTTGAATGTGCGTTCTCGCATGTTTAGCTCGGTCCTGCTCGCCACAGTGTTCGGCTCTGCAACGGCGGCATTCTCGGCGCTTGATGCGCACGCGTTCAATCGCCAGCTGCAGCAGTTGCAGGCAATGGGCAGCAATGTAGTCTCCTTCGAATCAGCGTCGCCGAATACCACAGTCCTGATCACGAGGAGCTCATGCGAGGCGCTGGCTCAAGACGGCGGGGTGCAGCGCGCCGGGCTCCTCATCGATGACGGCATTCGCGATGTCCCCGAGCTCGGCGCCCGCGTCAGTACCTATTCAGCGAGCCCGAGCCTGTTCCCCCGCCTTCGGTCAGCTGACGGCGTCCTCGGTGTGGCTCTGGGCAGCTCCAACGAGCCGCGTCGAATCACGATCGAAGGTGCAGGTACACGGCTTCTCGTTGCGGGGTTGGCGCAGCCAGAAGGCATCCCGACCAACACTGGCGTTATCTTCCCGCTTCCGGCCGGCACAACGGCAGCCTCTGCCTGCACGGTGGTCCTTGACCAGTTCGCTTCACCCCACGTGCTTGCCAGCAGCCTCGCGGCGGAACTCGTCGTCACCGGCGGTGACATCATGCCGATCCGCCGGCTCACCCCCACTTTGGATCCAGTGGCGCAGTGGCGAGCTCGGCCCGGTCAGTACGTCGCGCCCGCGCTCGGGCTCGCTGGTGGCCTCTGCGTGACACTGCTCACGTGGACCAGGTCCGGAGAGATGGCTGCGTACCGGCTCTCCGGAACCCGAAGAGCGGCGCTTGCCACCATCCTCACGTGTGAAGCGCTGCTCACCGCGTCCGTGTTTGCCACGGCGGGGATCGTCGCGGCCACCACGCTCGCGCGTTTTTACATAAGTGCGACCGAGGTCTTTCTCTGGATCTTCGCCGGCAGCGCGATCTGGGTGCTCGCCGCTGCCGCCGGCGTCGTTCGGTCGATCGTCGTTGGGGCGATCACGCTGACGCGCGAACGTTGAAGCTCCCTGCGGATTGGGAGTAGTTCCGGCCCCGCTCGAGCGCTTCGACAAGAACCAGTCCCTGAGCCTGGCGTCAGGGGGTGTGCGTGCGGCGCGCCGCACGGATGCCTCGCGCGACGCGCAGGCGGCGGATCCGAGCCGCGCACGCTGCGTCCCTAGGATTGACGAATGGGTTCATTCCAGGTCCGCCGCGCCCGCACGAGCGATGTGCGCGGCATCCGCGAACTGATGGAACCGCTCGTCGAGGAGCGGATCCTGCTCGGCAAGCAGCCCGTGACGCTGTTCGAAGCGGTGCAGGAGTTTCGCGTCGCCGAGACCGGCGCGGGTGAGCTGATCGGCTGCGGCGCGCTTCACGTCATGTGGGAAGACCTGGGCGAGGTGCGCACGCTCGCGACGGCGCGCGAGTGGCGCGGGCGCGGCGTCGGCCACTCGCTCCTCGAGCGGCTCGAGACGGATGCCCGTCAGCTCGGCCTCTCGCGCCTGTTCTGCCTCACGTTCGAGACGGGTTTTTTCGGTCGGCACGGTTTCGTCGACATGGGCACCGAGACGGTCGACCCCGTCGTCTACGAGGAGCTGCTGCGTTCGAGCGACGAGGGCGTCGCCGAGTTCCTCGACCTGGCCCGCGTCAAGCCGAACACCTTGGGCAACACGCGCATGATCAAGCAGTTGTGAGCTGAGCCTCGTGCAGGGCGAACTCCGTCAGGCGGCGCAGCGTCGCGAGGCCGTCTGAGGAGAGCACCGACTCGAGGTGGCCCTGAATCGACGCGACGCCGGGCCCGCGCAGGGCCGTGACGATGCCGTCGTCGTCAACGGATGCCTCGAGCTCGAACTCGGTTCGCGGGGACCGTGCGCCACGGAGCCGTGCCGTCGCACCGAACGTGTTGTAGAAGCCGATGGCTGCGCGTTCGCCGAAGACGTCGACATCGAGCCGGACGCCCTGCCGTGGCGCGGGCAGGCTGACGATCTCGTAACCCGCGAGCTGTGCGAGCACCTGGTGGCTGAGGCACACCGCGAGCGCGGGGCGCTTGGCGCGCAGACGCTCGAGCATGAGGGCGCGCAGTCGGGCGATGCGGCGCTGCGAGAGGTCCCGCGGGTCGCCGGGGCCGGGGCCGAACACCACGAGCTCGTCGTCGGCGACCGACTCGACCTCGGCCCAGTGCGCGCGGCGCACCTCGAGCCCCAGGTGTCGCAGCTGATGGGCGAGCATGGTCGTGAACTGGTCCTCGTTGTCGATGACGAGGGCGCTTCTGCCCGTGAGCTGCGAGCTCGAGGCATCCGTATCGTCTGCGGCCTGCGCCCGGTCGGGCATGACCCGACCGGCGTCTGGCGCGCGGCGACCCACTGGGTCCCCGCTGTTCTGCGCCAGACGCCAGAACGACGCGAGCCGCTCGTTGCGCGCTGCCAGCGACTCGCCGACGCCGGTCTGCGCGTTGAGGTCGATGCGGCTGGCGGATGCCTGGCGCGGCAGCAGTCCGAGCGCGGCCAGCACGCCGGACGCCTTCGCACGCGTCTCGGCGACCTCGCCCTCGGGCGTGGAGTGCCGCACCAGCGTCGCGCCCGCAGGCACCGAGAGCCGTCCGCCGGCCTCCAGGTACGCGGTGCGGATCAGGATCGGGGCATCCAGCTCGTATCCCACGGAGTCCGGCTCGAAGAGAGCCAGCACGCCTGCGTAGTAGCCGCGGGGCCGCGGCTCGTGCCGGGCGATCACGGTGCACGCGTTCTGCATGGGCGATCCGGTGACGGTCGGCGCGAACATGGTGAGGCGCAGCGCCTCGCGCACGTCGAGCGAGGTGCGGCCCTCGAGCAGGAACTCGGTGTGGCTGAGCCGTGACATCTGCTTGAGGTACGGGCCGAGGATGCGGCCGCCGTCGGGGCAGACGGCGCTCATCATCTTCATCTCCTCATCGACGACCATGAAGAGCTCCTCGCTCTCCTTGACGTCGGCGAGGAAGTCGAGCACGCCGTCCCGCGTCGGGCCCGTCGCGGGGTGGCGGTAGGTGCCGCTGATCGGATTCATGAGCGCCACGCCGCCGTGCACCGAGAGGTGCCGCTCGGGGGTCGCGCCAACCATGGAGAGCGGAGGGGTGTTCGGCGTGGGAAGGTGCACGGCGAACGTCCAGTAGGCGCCGGACTCGTCGGTGAGCAGGGCACGGAACCAGGACAGCAGGGCGGGTACGGTCGGGGCATCCGTCTGGCCGAGGAAGGACCGCGCGATCACGAAGTTCGCGCCTTCGCCCCGGCCGATCTCGTCGTCGATGACACGGCGGACGATGCCTGCGTACTCGTCGTCCGGTGTGTCGAAGCCCTGCGGCTCGACATGAGCCGGCTCGCTGGGGAATGCGACGAGCGCCTCGGTGAGGGGCACGGTCCCGCGTTCGCTCACGATCAGGCAGCGCAGTGGTGCGCCGTCGTCATGGACGGCGAACCCGCGCTCGCGCACCTGCCGGAACGGGACGGCGGCGAGCACGGGGCGGCCGTCGAGCGGGATGTCGGCGAGCACGTCGACGTCGACGACGTCACCGCTCAGCACCTCGATGCCGGCGCCGTCGTGGCGGCGCAGCAAGGCGAAGGGAAGCGCGCCGGCGGAGGCGACGATGCGGTCGAGCAGGGAGTTCATGGCGGTCCTCAGCTGTCTGCCGCCCGGCGGGGGAGCGCCCCGCATACGCGAAACGACCGCCCGTGAGGCGGTCGTTGTACGTGTGCGCGTCGACCCGCCTAGGAGGCGGGCCACCAGTTCTGGCCAAGACGCGCGTGCATGCCGACACCCTAGCCCGCGCCGCGCGCCCGTGACAAGCCGGGACCGCGCCGACCACGCGGCGCGCCTCGAATCCACGGTCGGAGGCGCCCCTTAATCTGCATGCATGTCGACGCCTCAGCACCCCGTCGGCCGCCGTTCGCCCGCCGTGTACCGGCGCCGTCGCCTCATGGTGCTGCTGATACTGGTCGCCATCGTCGTGCTGGTCGTGCTCACGATCGTGCGGCCGTGGCGCGGCTCGGGGAAGCCGGCTGCGGCACCGGCATCCGTACCCGCGTCATCGTCGCCGGCCGCGCAGCGCACAGGCGCCGCGGCCAGCCCCGCCGCCTCGGCCACCCCCAGTGCGTCGGCTCGGCCGACTGCGGCGGCTACGCCGACTCCGAGCGCGACGGTGGTTGCGGCCGGCAAGCCGTGCGCTCCGGCGAGTATCGATGTCGAGGCGATCACGGATGCCTCGAGCTACGGCGCGACCCAGCGCCCGCTGCTGTCGCTCTCGCTCACGAACGACGGGTCGCAGATGTGCACGATCGACGCGGGCACGGCCGCGATGGTGTTCACGATCTCAAGCGGCCGGGACCAGTACTGGACCTCCACCGACTGTCAGACCGACCCGGTGCACACGGTCATCAAGCTCGAGCCGCGGAAGACGCTCACTTCGGTGCCGATCGCGTGGGATCGCACTCGTTCGTCGAAGTCGACGTGCAAGAGCTCGACGCGACCGCAGGCGCCGGCCGGGGGCGCCGCGTATCACCTGTCGGTCGCCGTCGACGGCATCGCGTCGAAGACGACGAAGCAGTTCCTTCTGAACTGAGCCGCCGCGTACCTGTGCTGGCGACCGGTCAGCGGAGCGCGGGCTGAGACGGGCGCTCGATGGTGTCGTCGGTGTCGCCCTCGGCGTCGTCTGCGTCGTTGGCGTCGCCGTTCGTGGTGGTGCGGTCGGCGTGCACCGACAGCACGATGACCGTGATGTTGTCATGACCGCCGGCCACGTCGGCCGCTTCGACGAGTTGCGGCGCGATCGATCCTTCCGGCTCGTCGCCGAAGATGACGTCACCCGCGAGAATGCTGGCGATGAGCTGATCGCTGAGCTCCTTCGTGAGGCCGTCTGAGCAGATCATGAAGGTGCGCGTGCCGGTGGCGGGCAGCACCCACACGTCGGGTTCGACGATGTCGTCAGCCCCGAGCGCACGAGTGATGACGTTGCGCTCAGGGTGGTACATCGCCTGCTCGGGAGTGATCGCGCCGGTGTCGAGCAGCTCTTGCACGGCGGAATGGTCGACGGTCACCTGCTCGAGGGCCCGACCGTCCCAGCTGTAGACGCGGGAATCGCCGATGTTCACGACCATCCAATGAGGGCCGGTGTCGGTGGCGACCCGAGCGACGCCGGTGAGCGTGGTGCCGGCGCGAGCGGCGCCCCTGTCTTCGGGTTCCGAGAGATCGCGCACTGCGTAGTTGGCGGATGCCACGGCCTCGCGCACGTCGTCAGGGCTCGGATCGCTTCCCGCAGGCACGCGCGCGGCGAGGGCCGCGATGGCCGCCTGGCTCGCGCGGTCGCCGAAGGAGTGGCCGCCCATACCGTCGGCGACGAAGAACATCGGGTCGGCGGCGAGGAACGAGTCTTCATTGATCGCCCGCACGCGACCGGTCTCGGTGTGAGCGCTCACCTCAAGTCGTTGTGCCATCTGCTTGCCTCCCCGCGCAAATTTCTACGCATCGTATCGGGCACGAGTGACGCGCTCTTCGCTGTGATCGCCTCAGAACGGCGGCACGCCCGTCGGCCCGCCGCCCTTCTCGTCGAAGTGCAGAGCGCGGGGCACGGCGAAACTCACGTGCAAGGCATCCGCATCGATCAGTGTCGTGAAGCCGAGCCGTCTCGCCTCGCTCGCGCGTTGTCGTGCGGCAGGAGCGGGTCGGATGTCGCCCGCCAGACTGATCTCGCCGAACGCGGCGGTCTCGTTGGCCACGGTGCCGCCCGTCACTGCGCTCGCGATGGCGAGCGCGATCGCGAGGTCGGCGGCCGGCTCGGTGACCCGGACGCCGCCCACCGTCGAAACGTAGACGTCGCTCTTGCGCAGCTCTTCGAGTTTGTAGCGGCGATCGAGCACGGCGATGAGCATCGCCACGCGCGCGGAGTCGACGCCGCTCGTGATGCGCCGCGGGTTGGAGCCCTCATTCGGAACGACGAGCGCCTGCACCTCGACGGGCAGAGGGCGCCTGCCCTCCATCGCGATGGTGACGCAGGTGCCGGAGACGGGAAGCACGGAGCGAGACAGGAACAGCCCGCTCGGGTCGGGTACTTCAGCGATGCCGTCGACCGTCATCTCGAAGCAGCCCACCTCATCGGTCGGGCCGA
Organism: Gryllotalpicola reticulitermitis; assembly: GCF_042651345.1. NCBI lineage: Bacteria > Bacillati > Actinomycetota > Actinomycetes > Micrococcales > Microbacteriaceae > Gryllotalpicola > Gryllotalpicola reticulitermitis. The sequence goes on along the minus strand of NZ_JBHSCN010000005.1, from coordinate 422,743 downwards.
AGCGGTTCTTGAGCGCGCGGACGAACCTCAACGGCGTCTGCCGGTCGCCCTCGAACTGGCAGACCACGTCGACGAGGTGCTCAAGCAGCCGCGGCCCCGCGACGTTGCCGTCTTTCGTGACGTGGCCGACGAGCAGCACCGGAACGTTGCGCTCTTTCGCGACCCGGATCAGCGTGACCGCGACCTCACGCACCTGCGCCGGGCCGCCGGCGAGCCCGCCGACCTGCGCGCTCGACACGGTCTGCACTGAGTCGACGATAACGAGCCCCGGCTTCACGGCGTCGAGCTGGCCGACGATGGCGCCGAGGTCGGTCTCGGCGGCGAGATAGAGGTTGTCGTTCAGCGCACCGGTGCGCTCGGCGCGCAACCGCACCTGGCTCGCGCTCTCTTCCGCCGAGACGTAGAGCACCCGCTCGTACGCCGCCGCGGCCTTCGAGGCGACTTCGAGCAGCAGGGTCGACTTCCCGACGCCGGGCTCGCCCGACAGCAGGATCGCGGCCCCGGGCACGATGCCCCCGCCCAACACCCGATCGAACTCGGCGATGCCGCTCGGCCAGTGGCTCGCCGCATCCGCCTCGACCTCGCTGATCGGTCGCGCGCGCCGCGCGTCGCCGATCGCGACCGGATTGAGTGCTCGTAGCGCGCCCGTGGGAGCTGCGGCCTCGACGACGGTGTTCCACTCGCCGCACTCCGCACAGCGGCCGACCCACTTCGACGTCGCCCAGCCGCACTCGGTGCAGGAAAAAGAAGTCGCGGTCTTGGGCATGCGGAAAGGCTATGAGGCGCCACCGACATTCGCGGTGAGCCGCGCTCGCGACGGTGTGGGCTATGCGCGAGCACTCAGTGCGAGCTGGGGCTGCGCGTTCGCCCGAGCCCGCGCTTTCGGCCGGGGGATCAGCGGCATCAGGCGCCGTTCGACGACCCACGCGCACGCAACCGTGAGCGCCACCATCGGCGCGAACGCCTCCCACCCGAACACCCGCGACGTCTGGATGACGATGGGGTAGTGCAGCGCATAGATGCCGTACGAGATCGACGCGACCCAGGCCCAGACCGGCGCCCCGCGCAGGGCAAGTGTGGCGAGCCGCGTGCGCACAGGGGTCGCCAGCACGAGCAGCAGCCCGAGCGCGACGCCGAAGTGGCGCACCATCAGGAACGGATAGTTGGTCGGCCCCTGCCAGCCCTCGACGACCCAGCTGCCGACCGCGGCGAGCGTCAGGGCCCCGAGCCACACCGCTTCGACCCGAATGCGACCCAGCCGGATTCCGCCGTCGAGGTGCGCCTTCGCCGCCGCAGCTCCCGCCCACCACAGCGCGAAGTAGGCGGTCACGAGGGAGAAGTGATTCGGCGCCGCGATGTAGCTGAGGTACGCCGCCACCGCGACTGCGCCGACCAGATGCCGCGTGAGCTGCGGCGTGCGGCGCCACAGCACCATGACGAGCGGGAAGATCGCGTAGAAGAACACCTCGTACGACAGCGACCACAGCGGAGCGTTGCCCAGATAGGCTCCGCTGACGATCCCCGGCTTCGCGGTGAGGTCGTCGAGGCTCAAGACGGTCGCGAGCGCGCTGCGCCAATTCGGCGGCCTGCTCACGACGCCCACGGCCCACACCGCCGTCGAGACGCCCATCGCGATGAGCACGAGCGGGTAGATCCGCCGCAGCCGGCGCAGATAGAAGGAGCGCAGGTCGCCCACGCGATCGGACTCGTTGGCGAAGATGACGAATCCGCTGAGCAGGAAGAACACCATGACGGCCTCTTCGCCGAACGACAGCACCCACGTGAGGGGCGCCGGCATCGGCAGCGTCGTCGACGTGTGGTGCAGCATGACGTAGATCGCACTGCACGCACGTGCCGCGTCGAGTCCGGCGCGGGCTCGCGGCGACAGACGCGGGCGGTGGCTGCGGCCGGCCGGCCGGGGTGCGGGCTGAGCGGATGCCTGGGGCACCGCCTCGGAAGTTCGCTCCTCAGTTGCAAGCTGCATTCGATCGAGCCAAACGTGCCGACCTGAGCGTTACCTAAACGTGACATTTCCGGGCCGTACAGGTTGGCCCGGGCTGAGGCTACGGCCGATTGGCGCTCTCAGGCATCCGTCACGTAAACTCGACCCCGGTACCGTGTCCGAGCGGCCGAAGGAGCATGTCTCGAAAACATGTGATGGTGCAAGCCATCCGTGGGTTCAAATCCCACCGGTACCGCGTTGGTACAAAACCCTCGATTGTCTTGATTCTACCGGCATCGGGGGTTTTGTTTTGCCTGCTACAAATGCGACTTCACAACGGATTTCAGAACAATGGATCCGGCTCTTGCCTCATCTAAGGCGCTCCGCCACGGCATCCAGGTCGTAGCGTTTCGCTCTCGGCACATATCCGCACACATTGTCCGAGCAGATCGGCTCAGTCGCTTCGAAGCTTGCGCCATGGCCATCGAGTTGGGCTGCGAGAGATGAAGATATTCATCGGTCGGGCGCAGCGGGGATGTTGTGCGCCCTACGAACACGAAGGTTGGGATAGCGGGTGTTGCGATTAATTGCGACGATCTCGTCGCCGTCGCGACACCCGTCAACCCGCCTGATTGACCAGAGCGTCGAGCGGCAAGTAGAGGGTGCGCGGATTCGCGGGCATCGCTCGGAAGCCGTATCTCAGGTAAAACCCGGCCACATCATCGTCGATCGTGTGCACGATGAGCGCCCTGGCTCCGACCACCTGGGCGGCGCTGATGGTGCGCTGCAGCGCGTCTTTAAGGAGCGCTGCGCCGAGGCCCTCGCCTTGGTATCGCTGGTCGATCGCCAGGCGACCGAGCAGGATCACAGGCACGGGATTTGGGGCGTTCCTGCCGAGCCTGCCCCCTCCTATCTCAGCTTGGGCGACCGAATGGGCCGATAGGCAGTAGTAGCCGGCCACCGCGCCCGGCTGCGTGTCGACGACCACGTACGTGCGTGCCGTCTTGCCGTGCTCCGACTTTGCCGCTCGCTCGCTGAGCCACTCGTCGAGCGCGCGCTTGCCGCTACTGAACCCAGCGACGTCGTCGCCGGGTTGCAGGGGGCGCGGACCCTCGAAATTCAACGCTCGAGAACCGAAGGCTCGCTCAGCAGCTCAAGGATCGGTGCGGGCACCGGCGTGGGGGTATCAAGAGCCGTGAGGAACTCGTCCCATGCTTCGGGCGACAAGCTCAGCGTCTTAGAGCGATAGATCGCCTCCGACGCCCGCTCCATGACCGCGGTCACCGTGAAACCAGATGCCGTGGTGCCTTCAAGCGAGGCAGCCTGCTCGATGGTCGCCTTCTGCTCGGCGGTCAATCGAAGGTCCAGCCGCTCGCTTTTGCTCATAGGTCAAATGTACGGTGTTTTGCCGCCAGTCGCACCCCCGCGGGTACATTGGGTGCTCCACAGTAAAGACGCCCCCGTCGCCGACGGCGCAGGCAGGTTGCGCTGACTCCGTGTCCGACCACGCCTCATCGTGAGTTGCGAGTCGGCAACGATGACCCCAGGTGCCAGAGTCGGCGTAGGCATCCAGGGTCGCGCTGGCGGATGCGTCCATGTCCAGACGGCCGCAGGAACCGGTTCGGAAGCAGCCCCAGTTGCATAGCTTCCGAATAGTCCGCGCCAGGAAAGATGATAGACGATCGTCTACCCCAGTTTGGGGGAGTGTTTTTGAGAATTCGATAAAAGATAGCTTCGCCTCGGCGCGTGGTTGCACGTGGCACTGAGCGGGGCTCGGCTAGTTCCAGGGCGGGGGCGTTGTGCGCTCGAAGACACGGCGGCGGCTCGGTTCCGTCTTGCGCACGCTGGGACGGCGAGCTCGGTGGGCGGCTGTGCCACTGGTTGTGGCTCTTGTTGCCGGGTTGCTGGTGGCTGTGGCGCCGTCGGGTCCGGGGTTCTTGAGCGTCTTCGCGCCGGAAAGGGCGCATGCCACGACGGCGCATGTGACCGGTACGGCGGGGTTGTTCGTGCCCGCGTCGGGCAGTCTGTTGAACACGACGAACGGCACGGGCGGGTATTCGACGCCGATGCCGGCGAGCACGGCCCGCACGGTGCCTGTGGAGGGTGCGGCGGGTTTGCCGTCGTCGGGGGTTGAGGCTGTCGAGGTGTCGATCGTCGCGTACAACTCGACGTCCACGGGCTGGTTGGACGCGGCGGCCTCGAACGGGTCGCTGACGGTGGTGATGACGTATGACGGGGGCGGGATTCCGGATGCGACGAACTCGGCGATCATCCCGGTGGGGTCGGATGGGAAGATCCAGTTCCGGGCCACGGTGCAGACGGATCTGACGGTGTCCGTGGAGGGGTATTTCACCGCCGGTGACGGGACGACGGCGCCGGGCGGGTACGTGCCGATGAACCAGGTGAAGGTCGCGGACACCGAGACGCCGGTCGCCGGATCGGGAATCCCGGCCGGCAATCTGGTGGGCGGGAAGACCTACACGCTGAACGTGGGCGGAACGAACGGGATCCCCGCGGATGCGACGGACGTGTTCATCGACTTCACGGTCGGGAACTCCACGTCCGCGAATGTGGGGCTGAAGGCGTATGCGGCCGATGCCACCACGCTGCCTCCGGGGGTCGAGTATTTCGAGCCGGTGAGCTCGGGTGAGGTCACTGCGTACGCGGCGGACGTGCAGCTGAGTGCGTCCGGGCAGATGGACATCGCCGTCTCGGCCAGCAGTTCGCAGTCGGTGCTGCTGCGCGCGTGGGTGGAGGGGTACACGATCCCGGGAACCTCGGCCGGGTCGTTCACGCCTGCTTCCGGGCGCCTGCTGGACACCCGCACGACGACACCCGCGCACGTGGGCGCGCACTCCAGCGTGAAGGTGCAAGTGGACGGCGCGGCCGGCATCCCGCCGCTCGGCTCCGGCGTCTCGGCCCTGGCGTACTCCTTAACGGTGCAGGACTCGACCGCGGCGGGTGCGGCGATCGCGTGGCCGGACGGGCAGACGATGCCGGCCGGGGATGACCTGAGCTACGACAATGATGTGCGCTCGAACATGCAGGTCACGAAGCTCGGCACGGATGGCGCGATCGACATCTACAACAACTCGAACGCCGCCGCCGACTACACCGTCGACCTCCAAGGCTGGTACACGGACGCCGGCGGCGCGATCCCCGCAGCCCAGACCACCACCAACGGCACCGTCACGCTGCAAGGCACCGAGGCATCCGGCGGCGGTCAGTATGTGACGTATGAGTACGAGGTCGGGTCGTCCGGCAGTTCGTGGGCGCCGGTGCCGGTGGCGGATGTCTCGGCGGGCAACTCTGCGGATCCGGTGCCGTCCTCGTGGCCGGTGGCGGCGATCAACTCGGGACCGGCGTACGCGTTCGCGCCGTATGAGTGGAACGTCGGCGAGATGCTCGACTACACGGCAGGGACCGTGCAGGTGGAGGCGTGCTTCGGCTCCTCGGCCACCGCGCCCGGCACAGTGTGCTCGCTGCCGCAAAACCTGACGTACTCGCCGGGCGGGGATGCGTCCTCGGCGTTCGGGCCGGGATCGGTTGATCTCGGCGATGGCGACCTCACCGTGCCCGCATCTGACGTGAGCGTCAGTGGCGGCACAGGGGATCTGAGTTTGGGACGTACCGCCACCACGCTGCATCCCGCGGCGGCCACCGGCGATGCGACAGGAGTCTTTGGTCCCGGCTGGACGGCCTCGCTGCAGGGACCGTCCGTAGGCGATGCGAGTTTAACGGTGACGGGCACGCCGGCTGCAGGGACGCTCGATTTCACGGATTCCTCCGGCGATGACTCGGCGTACGAGGTCGTCGGCAGCACATCCTCGATCACCTACCCAACCAAGCTCGCTCCGGTCGGCAGCGCGGCCAGCAGCGGCGACATAGTGACACTGCTCACGTCGACCAGCGTGCAGATGCAGGACCCAGACGGGTCACTGACTGTGTGGGACTACAGCAGCACGACCGGCTCGTGGTCAGTCCAAACGGTGCAGGCGGCATCCTCGTCTGCCGACACGACCTACGACTATTCCGGCGTCCTGGTCTCGCAGATCACCGCGCCCGCGCCGGCCGGGATTACCTGCGCCGCCGCTTCGGCGGCGACGACGGTGGGGTGCCGCAGCCTGGAACTCACTTACTCCACCGAGCCTGCCGGGTCGGGCACGGAGAAGGTGCTCACCTCGGTGGCCCTTGCCGCCCCGCAGACCAGCGGCGCATCCCAGGTGCCGGTGGAGACATACACGTACAACGCGGCCGGGCAACTCGCGTCCGCGACGGACCCCCGCACGGGCCTGACGATGAGCTACACGTACCTGTCGGGCACGAACCGGCTTTTGACGGTGACTCCGCCGGGGCAGAGCGCGTGGACGATCGGCTACAACGCGGCAGGCCAGGCCGTCACGGCCTCACGCGCGGACCCAGCGGGGGGCACCGACACGACGACGGCGGTTTACGGGGTGCCCCTGTCGGGATCAAGTCTGCCGGATCTGACGACGAACACGTCGACTGGGGCGCCGACGTGGGATGAGACGCAGGACGTGCCGGTGACCGCTGCAGCAGTCTTCCCGCCGTCGCATGTACCGGCGGGGCAGACGTCATCGAGCGTGTCCGCCACCGACTGGCGGTGGGCGGACCTCGACTACCTGGACATCAATGGCCAGCAGGTCAACGACGCCAACTATGGGGACTCGCAGTGGCTCGTCGACACCGATCAGTACGACTCCAGCGGCAACGAGGTCTGGTCCCTCACTGCCGGTAACCGGGCTATCGCTCTCGGCACCCAATCCACCACGGATACGTCCCTCACCAGCGGATACGCCGCAGGGAGCGCGCGGGCTGCGGTGCTGGCGTCGCAGAATCTGTATAACGCGCAGGACCCGTCGGAGGAGCTTCAGACGCTCGGCCCGTTGCACCCGATGACGTTGCCGGACGGCACGCAGATCGAGGGGCAGGACGAGACCCAGACGACCTATGTGACCGGGTCCGGCACGGATGCCACGACCGGCGACTCGTACACCTACGACCTGCCGCAGATCGTGACGGCCACCGCATACGAGCCGTCGAGCCCCACGACCACGTTCGCCTACCCGGACACCACGACCACCACCTACGGGTACGCGGCCATCGGGTCGATGACCGTGTCAGGGTACGAGCTGAACCAGTCGACCACTACGACGGTCCAGATGGGTGCGGCTCCGAGCTCCGCAGATCTGGTGACGACCGACCAATACAACGCGCAAGGCGAGGAGATCGCCTCGAGCCTGCCAGCGGACACCGCACGTACCGGACCCCAGACCCAGCTGACGACGTACTACACGGCCACCGGCTCAGGGGCATGCGTGAACGCCGCCGAGGCCGGTGAGGCATGCCAGACCACCCCTTCCAGTCAGCCGTCTACGGGGCAGTCGCTGCCGGTGACGACCTACACCTACGACCAACTCGGCAACGTGCTCACCCAGAAGCAGGTATCCGGCTCCATCACCCGGACCGTGACCGATACCTACGACGCGGCGGGACGGATCACGAAGTCGCAGACGTCGGTGACCCCGGAGGACGGCGCCGCGCTGCCGGCCGTCGCATACGCGTACGACAGCGCGACCGGCGCGCCATCGGCCGCGACGACCGGGAGCGGCAGCACCGCGCAGACCATCACCCAGGCCTATAACAAGCTCGGTGAGCAGACCGGCTATACCGACGCGAACGGGCAAACGACGACGACCGCCTATGACGTGGACGGGAACCCGACGACGGTGACCAGCCCAGTCGGCACCACGACGTACACCTATGGCACTGATACCACTTCCAGCGGCGCGGCGGAGTACCGGGACGTCGTCACGGGCGAGAACATCAACGTGTCCGGGCAACCTTCCGCATTCACCGCCTCCTACGACGGGAACGGGAACCTCACCAGCGAGACCTACCCGAACGGCCTCGTGGCGGCCACCAGCTTTGACGAGAACGACCAGGCGACCTCTCTGGCGTACACACTCGGCTCCTCGACGTGGATGACGTTCACCGCGACCAAGGGCGAGGGCGGCCAGACGGTCGCGGAGACGAGTCCGGGCGGGGCCGACACCTACAGCTACGACGCGGATGGACGGCTGAAGCAAGAACAATCCACGACCGGGGACAGCAGCGGATCTTCGCCGGTGTGCACGACGACGCAGTACAGCTTTGATGCCGACAGCAATCGCACCGGGCTGACCACCTCAACCCCGACGTCGGGCGGGTGCGGTACCGCGCAGACCGCGAGCAGCATGTCGAGCACGTTCGACAGCGCGGACCGGATCACGAACACCGGGTACACGTATGACGCGCTCGGCCGCACGCTGACAGTGCCTTCCACGGACGCGACGTCGTCTACGGCGTTCCCAGGCGCGACAGGCACGCTATCGCTGACGTATTTCGACAACGACATGGCCGCGACCGAAGCACAGGGCTCCTGGTCGATGAAGTACACGCTGGACCCGCTGCAGGACCGCGTAGCGACGGCGACGGCGACCACCGGGTCAACCTCGACGCAAACCGTCAACGACTACGGCGACAGCAGCGACAGCCCCGCGTGGTCGACCACCGGCAGCAGTTGGACGAGAGACATCACCGGCCCGGACGGGCAGCTGGATGGGACCGTCAGCCAATCCGGAACCGTGACTCTAGACCTCTCGAACCTGGACGGCAGCGAGGTCGCCACCGCCGCGGACGCCACGACTGACACCGGCATCATCACCAACAGCTACGCCAGTTACGGCCCCTTCGGCACCGCGACCGATGCGATCGCGGCAGCGAGCGCCGGCTACGGGTGGGAAGGAGCCGCCCAGCGCTCCGCGGACAGCCTTGGCGGCCTACTCCTCATGGGCGCTCGCCTCTATAACCCCGAAACTGGCCGGTTCCTCACCACTGATCCGGTATACGGCGGCAACGCCAACCCCTACATCTACCCCACCAATCCGATCGACAACACGGATCTGACTGGCAAATTCAGCGCCAGGACACGTGCCCGGGCACGATCGGTCGCAAGTCAGCTGTCATGGCTTCAGTGGCTAGCGNCGTCGCCCGCTCCTTCAACTCAACGCTGTACTTCCTCGGTGCTGCCATGACTCTCATCCTTCACAGGTTCAAGAGCCCCCACCGAACCCGGGGCGCTTCACAGCGTTGTTAGTTGCCGACGCGGAAGCGGAGCCGCTAACTGTCGCGCGCTCGGGGCGGAAAATCTATGGCGCGTATGTAATCGTGGAGCAGGGGTATGGCGACTGGGTAAAGGGCGACGACGTCGAAGAGTGTGCGGCATACATCCTCGCCTGGTTGCAGACGCGAAATTTAGTGCGCGAACAGGGGTGGGCCGGCCCAATCGAGTTGACCGGTTGGTGGCACGGGCGGACAGCGCCGACGTTGTCTGCCTGTGCGGTCGCCAGCGAAATTAGTCAGCGCTCAGCCTTCTGCTCGGACGGTACCGACGACCTCGTCTCCAAAGACGGGCGTCGATCACTTCGGCTGACGGTCGACGGACCTCGCCTGCTTGTCGACCTCGAGGGCGTCCGAGTTGCCTTTCCGCTCGCGCGAGTCGGAGTGTCGGCGGCTGCCGCTTTGGGCGTGGCGGACGGTTTCTCCGAAGGGGCGGACGAGTAAGTGGAGAAGGGCCGTGAGGTACTTGGACTCGAGAACGAACGGTCTGCCGCCTCCGCGCGTACGCTCGCGGCTGCGTGCAGCGCCGCCACACATCTTGCCGACGTGCGGTCGGCGCCCGAAGAGAACCAACTGCGCGTGATCAGCGACCCGGGTGTTTTCGCTGCGTATGAGGGGCAGGTTGCCGACCAGTTGCCGAGCACCCACTCCAGAGAGCTGGAAGGCGCGATGGTGCTCCGCACTTCACCGAGGGTTCAAGCGGTCACGCTTGATGAAGTAGGGGAAATTTGAACACGGCGGCCCGATTGGCGTGCCCGCAGCTTTCTCTTGCGTTGCTGTTCGTCGTGGGTGGGGCGGCGCGCCGAGCGCAGTGGTGCGTGCCGGCCCACGCGGCAGGCCGGATGACGCAAACGGGCAGCTTTAGGGAACACCGATAACGGTGTCCTCCTCTGCTGGTTTCACCACGCACAAATCGACTCAGGGCCATGGCACGTCCGCACGCGAGACGGAACACCCCAGACCCGCTACGGCGCCGTCGGGAAACAGCACGAGTGGGCGCCCGCCGGCAGCGGCGCCGCTGCACGCATTCGCGCACGCGCCAGCGACCTACCACCCGATTGACTCGAGCAGACACCCCGACGGCCGCAGCATCCGTGATGGCCGCCCGACATGACACTCGACTTGCGCGGGTACGGGGACGAACCCGTCACCGGTCCCCGAACACCTGGAGGAGGGCCGCTCAGTTGCGGCCGAAGCGCGTGAGCACCTTGTCGGCGACAGTGCGCACACCGCCGTTGCGCACGTAGTACACCGCACGCTCCAGGTCGTGCCGCAGACCCCGCTTGCGCACGTGGACGACCGGTGCCGACGCCGGACGACCGGCGGTGAGATCACCCGCCGCGACCAGGTCAGGCGCGTGCCGAGCATCCGCCACGAAATCGACCAGCGGCTGCAGCACGGTCTGCCACCGGAATCGCTTCGCCACGCGCGCGACATTGCGGCGCGCCGCGGCCGCGAACCTCTCGTCGTACAGCACCTTCTCGAGCGCGGCCACCAGACCCTCGACGTCCTCCGCGCCGACGACGACGCCGAGCTTCTCCTTCTCGATGAGCTCGGCGAAGTGGTCCCCCGCCGTCACGACCATGGGCAGACCGGCCCAGAGGTAGTCGAGGATCCGAGTGCGGAACGAGAACGTCGTCTCGATGTGCTCGTAGTGGGTGCTCACCCCGGCATCCGCCTCGAGCAGATAGTTCTGCCGCTGCGCATAGTCGACCCACGACGCGTTGAAGAACACGTTCTTGTCAGCGACACCCAGTTCGGACGCGAGCGCGCGCGACGTCGCCACGATCTCCATCTCGGGCACGCCCGGGTGCGGATGCTTCGTGCCCTGGAAGAACAGCCGGACATCGGGATGCGTCTTCGCCAGCTCGGCGACCGCACGGATCAGGGTGTGCGGATCGAACCAGTTGTACAGGCCACCCGACCAGAGCAGTACCTTGTCGTCCTCGCCGATGCCGGGCAGCACGCCCTTGAGCACCTGCTTCTCGTGCACCGGCGGCTCGCTCGAGAGGCCGAACGGCACCGTCGCGATGAGCTTCGACAGGTCGGGGTTGCCGCGGTAATTGAGCGGGTTGATGCGGCCGAGCGCGGCGAGCTGCCCGATGAAGAGGTGGCGCTGGCGCTCCGACGCCGCAAGGAAGAAGTCGCCTCGGGCGAGCTGCTGGTTGAGCACGTTCGTTGCGTCCGAGACCGCGCGGCTCCACGCCTCTTCGCCCTGCCCCTTCGCCTGTTCGAGCTGCTCGAGGTGCATCGGGTCGTAGACGTCCGCGACGACGATCTTCGACGTCTTCTCGATCGCCTCGAAGAGCGCCATCGCGAGGCCCTGGAAGATGATGACGTCGGCCTGCTCCTCGAGCCTGCGCATGTGCGCCTGGTCGCCGAGGCGCACGTACTCCAGCTGGAACGGCGCCGCGTAACCGGCTTCCACTCCGCCGAACGAGGCGAGCGTGACCTGCGCGACGGCGCTCAGCGCTTCGCCCATGTTGAATGCGCGGATGGCCGGCCCGGCCATCTTGCTGCCGATGGGGTCGCCCGTGACGATCAGCACTCGGGTCGTCGTAGGGCCCCCGACGGGGAAGGCGCTCATGATCGCGTCATAGCCTTTCAGGTAGTTCTCGGCCCCGAAGCTCGGGGCATCCGTCTCGCCGAACAGCGGCCAGATGAGGTGATCCGGTACGACGCGCGCGTGCTGGATCTCGACGCGTGACTCGACCAGGCTGGGCAGCTGCTCGACGAACTGATCGATCGCGAAAGTGCCGACCAGCAGGTCCTTCGGGACCGTGATGTCGGCCCCGTCGTCCGCGCCGCGGCGCAGATCGAACTGGTCGGAGTCGACGCCGGCGCGGGCCGTCGCTCGGCGCACGGCGAGTGCCATCGCCGCAGGCAGCGCGTGCGCCAGCTGCTCGTCGCCGAGGTTCTTGTAGAGCGTGTAGAGGGCGTTGCGCTCGAGCAGGTACTGCTCCTTGAACGCACCGTACGACGACATCGATGCGTGGTGCTTGTGGTACGCGGTCGAGGCCGGCTCATAGACGAAGCGCCACCCGGCCAGGTTGAGGCGCCAGCCGAAGTCGACGTCCTCGAAGAACATGAAGAAGCGCTCGTCGAAACCGCCGAGCGACTCGAACACGCTGCGGCGCACGAACATGGCGCTGCCCGTGCCGAACAGCACGTCATGCGCGGCCGGTTCCGCGCGCGGCAGCCGTTGCGCGGTGAGCGGCTTGTAGCCCATGCCGAACCACGTCATCGCGGCGCCGATGAAGTCGACCCGCTCGCCGTCCCAGTCGAGAACTCGGGACGCGACCGCGCCGACGCCCGGCTGCTCGAACCGCGCGACGGCCCCGCGCACCCAGCCCCCCTCGGGTTTGGCGTCGTTGTTGAGGAACGCAAGGTACTCGCCGCGCGCGTGGGCGACGCCGAGGTTGCAGCCGCCGGCGAAACCGAGGTTCTCGCGCGACTCGACGAGCACGATATCGGATGCCTCGGCGCGGAGCCGTTCGAGGCTCCCGTCGCCCGACGCGTTCTCGACGACAACGATCTCGAGGCGCTCGGCCGGCCAATCGACCTCGCGCAGGCGGGTGATCGCCTCGAGCGTGTCATCGGTGCCGCGGAAGTTCACGAGAACGACCGACACGACTCCCGGTGCGACCGCTGGCATGCGCCCGAGTCTATCGGCGGGCACCTGTGCGGCCCGGCTCAGACCGCGGTGCGCGCCGCATGGATGAACGCAGCCAGCAAGTCGGCGATGCCGCGCTCGTAGAGCTGTGCGGCCGTGCGCAGGGCGTTGTCGGCGAGCTCACTGACGATCCGCGGGTCGGACAGCACGCCGTCGAGCAGAGCGGCCGGGTCGGCCTTCTTGTCGAAGGTGATGGCGTTGAGCCCGTCGAGCACGTCGTACCTCGTCTGCTCTTCGGCCGGCCCGACGAACACGGCGCCGCGGGACATCGCGAGCAGCGGGACCGCGCTCGTGGCATCCGTCACGAACGACACGACCGCGACGGGCGCCGCGGCCGCGAGCGCGTCGAGCGCCGCCACGCTGCCGCGCGGGTCGTCAAGGTGGACGACTTCGCGCGCGTGTTTCTGCGCGACCGCCGTCACCGCGGCCGCCTGCGCGGGCGTTCCGCCGAGAACGACGACGGGAGCATCGGGGCCGGCCGGTGCCCCGTCGCGAGCGGGCGCGAGCGCCGGAACGATGCGATGCTGCACCTCCCACGCGCTCTGCGCGGTGACCGTGCGCGCCGTGAGCCGATCAGAGGCGATGTAGTCGAACTCGGGACGATACCCGGCGATGATCCGGGCCCGCTCGGGGGCGGTCGGCGCGTACCGGGCGGTCTCGACACCGGGCAGCAGGTAGATCGGCTTGCCGTGAGCGAGACTCGCGAGCCACGCGGTCGGCTGCGCTCCCCAGTCGCAGCACACCTTGATGCTGTCGCGGCCCTCGAGTTCGGCCACCACCCGCTCGTTCACGAGCTCCGCGGGCACGTCGTGCAGCATGGCGGTGATGCCACGCTCCCCCAGCCGCGCGACGACCGTCTCGACATAGCGCCGCCAGACGGCATCCGCGCGCTCGGAGACGAGGAAGTCGACCTCGAACGGCGTCGCGATCTCGCGGCGCAGGAACTGCGATTCCCAGCGACGCCAGAACAGCCGCATCGACGCGAGCTCGCGAGTGCCCTGGCTGTACCCGCGCGACGCGGATTCGTGATGGATCGCGAGCGCGTCGGGCTGGTAGTAGCAGCGGATGCCACGCTGCCAGGCTGTGAGCCCCCAGTCGACGTCTTCGAAGCCGAGCCAGTACCCCTCATGCAGACCGCCGACTCGGTCGAACGCCTCGCGCGTCACGTACGTGCACGCGCCCGAGACCGAGCGGTTGTAGCCGCCGACGCCGGTGACGGGATCGAGAGGGCTGCGACCGACGTAGAGGTGGCCGAACCACTGCGGCGCGAGCACGCGCGCGTAGTACGTGCCGCCGTACTGAATCGTGCCGTTGGGGTAGATCAGGCGCCCCGAGACCATGCCGATCTTCGGGTCGATCGCGTACGCGCTCGCCATCAGCGCGTCGAGCCAGCCGGGCAGCGTCACGATGTCGCTGTTGAGGACCACGATGTCGCGATCGGTCGGCACGGCGCTCATGCCGCGGTTGACCGCCTTCGCGAAGCCCTCGCGCTCGGGCTTCAGGATCACCTCGACGCGATCGTTCGCGAGGGTCTGGAGTCTCTGGCCGTTGGCCTCGTCCGCGAAGTCGTCGACCACGATGACCCGGTAATCGAGGTGGCTCGCGGTGTTCTCGATGCTCTCGAGACAGGTGCGCAACAGCTCGTAGTCGTTGTAACTGGGGATGACGATCGTCACAGGCCGACCGTGCGCGGCCGTCCACTGGCGCCACCGCGGGTTCTCTCCGAGGCCGCGAGTATGGCGTGCATAGTGCAGCCGGCCGACGGCACGCCGGCCCGCTTCCCTGATCGGCTCGGGCAGCACCCGAGCACCTCGCAGAATCCCTCCGCGGGCCACTCGCTGGATCATCTCTCCGGCGGCCATGCTCACTCCCCCTCAGTCTGCGGGCAACGGCGAGTCAATGTAGCGCACCGCCCGATGATTCACTTGAGCCGCAGCTACGCGGCTGCGCCCGCCTCAAGCCGTGCGAGATAGTCCCAGAACTCGGCCTTCAGGTCGTACTGACCGTGGTGCTGGTTCGTCTCGTCGAGCACGAACTCGATCGGGGTGTCGAGCTTGCCGATCGCCCAGCCGTGGCGCTTGGCCCAGCTGCACATCCACAGGTCCTCGAGATGCGCGAAGTACCTCGGCAGTTCCGTGAAGAACGCCGGGTCGGCGACGATGTCGATGTCGCACACGCATCCGCCCGTGCCCGCGTAGTCGACGCGCTCACCGACGCTCGCGGCACGCCTGTCCCAGTAGCCGCCCCCGTGCATCTGCCAGGCCCACCAGCCCGCGAGGCCGTGCGGGGCGGCCGCGGCGAGCGCGTCGGCGAGGAAGTGACCGGTGACGTCCTGGTCGTCGTCGAGCATGATGAACGGCCCGCGGTAGCCGCCCTCCCACAGCTGCCGGGCGACGAAGAAGCGGCAGATGCCGCGCATGTTCACCGCGCTCGTGTGGAAGCGGATGGAGCGCAGGGCACCCGTGCTCGGCGCATCCGCTTCGGCCCCACCTGGCGCAGCGGCGGCGGCAGCAGCGGCGAACGCGGCGATCCGCGACCGATAGTGCGCGTCGTCGGCCTTCTGGTTGTTCCACAGCACGAGATCGATCGGCCCCTGCTGGCCGTCGAGCATGCGCAGCACATCGTCGATGCGGCTGGGCCTGTTCCAGAGGCACATGATGAGCGGCACGGCGGATGCCTCGGCCGGCGTGTGCGCGGGCTGGGCAGTGCGCACTGGGGCGCCCGGGCGTTCGAACAGTGTCTCGAGAGCGAACTGCCCGCGCCGGCCGCGAGCCATCGCCCGCCGCCACTCGGCCGCCGCCGCGATGCGCCCCGGCCGCAGCCGCGCGAGCTGCGTGCGCAGCGTCACGACACGACGACCGGCAGCGCGACCTCGCCCGCGTCGCTGAGGACCGGCTCGGCATGCACGATGCCGACGTAGTCGGGATGCGACGGCGCGTCGAAGTTCGTCGCCTGCGGCAGGTCGAACAGGTGGCGCCCCGCCATGTCCATCAGCGAGGCGTGCACGAAGTACTTGCCGCCGCCGAACGCCACGTTCTTCAGCAGGAAGTCGACGCGGCGGGGCGCGGCGAGGTGCGGGAGGGCGATGCCCACGCGCTTCGTCGTGGTGCCGTAGACGACGGCGCCAAGGGTGTTGTCGATCTGCACAGCGCACACCCAGTCGTCGATGCCCGTGTCGTGCGACACGACGACCGAGATGAGCAGGTCGTCGCCCGGGTGCACTTCCTCGCCCGGCTCCCGGCCGACGGCGTGGGCGACGGCCGAGTGCACATGGCCGTCGCGGACGCGGCTCAGCTCGTCGGTAGCGACGCCGTGCACCGCCGCCTGCGCCTCGGCCTCGTTCTGGCGGCGCACTTCGAGGATGTCGCGGAAGGCCGAGACGGCCTTGTTCGGGTCGCCGTCGACCACGACCTCGCCGTGATTGAGCAGGATGGCGCGGTCGGCGAGCTCCTGCACCTGGCTGAGGCTGTGTGTGACGAGCACGATCGTGCGGCCCTCCTGCTGGAAGGACCGGATCTTGTCGAGGCACTTGCGCTGGAACGCCTCGTCGCCGACCGCGAGCACCTCATCGACGAGCAGCACGTCGGGGTCGGTGTGCACGGCGACGGCGAACGCGAGCCGCACGTACATGCCGGACGAATAGAACTTGACCTGGGTGTCGATGAAGTCGACGATGCCCGAGAACGCGACGATGTCGTCGAAGCGTTCCTCCGTCTCTTCACGCGACAGCCCGAGGATCGACGCGTTGAGGAAGACGTTCTCGCGGCCGGTGAGATCGGGGTGAAAACCAGCGCCGAGCTCGAGCAGCGCGGCGATGCGGCCGCGGCGGGCGACGCTGCCGCTCGACGGGTCGATGATGCCGCCGATCACCTTGAGCAGCGTCGACTTGCCCGAGCCGTTGTGCCCGATGAGCGCGACGGTCTGCCCGGCGCGGATCTCGATCGAGACGTCTTTCAGGGCCCAGAAGTCTTCGCGGTGACGGCGCCCTGTGCGCCCGAGCGTCACGAGGCGTTCTTTCAGCGAGTTGTCCTTGCGGATGATGAATCGCTTCGAGACGTCGTCGACCCTCACGACGACGGGTGCGTCTTCCTCCACCTCAGATCTCCTGCGCAAAGTTGCCCTGCAGGCGCGCGAACACGCGCTGGAACACGACGATGAGAATGAGTCCGATCACGATCGCGATTCCGGTGCGCAGCAGGAGGTGGTCCGGGTACTCGCTGCCGCCAAGGTGCGCACCGGCCGTCCACATCGCCTTGCGGAAACCGAGCACGGCGAGCGTGATCGGGTTGTCGGTGTACAGCTGCATGACCCACGAATCGGCGCCGAAGGACTTGGTGACGAGCTGGTGCACCATCGTGTATGAGTACACGATCGGGGAGGCCCACAGCAGCAGCAGCATGGCGACTTCCACGAGGTACTGGATGTCGCGCAGGTAGACGTTGACGGCCGCGAGCAGCAGGCCGAACGCGGTGCCGTAGACCAGGATCAGCAGCAGCGACGGGATCAGATAGATGAGGCCGGCGGAGATGGGGAAGGCGCGCGAGATCAGCGTCGCGGCGATCAGGATCACGAACTGCATCAGGAAGTTGAAGATCGCGGAGCCGATGGAGGCGAGCGGGAAGACCTCCCGGGGCAGATAGATCTTCTTGATCAGGCCGGAGTTGCCGACGATGGAACCCGTGGTGCCCGTGATCATCTCGCTGAAGAAGCTGTACAGGATCAGGCCCGAGAACACGTAGACCGCGTAGTCGTGCACGGACTGCGCGGCGCCCAGCACCTTTCCGATGATCACGAAATAGATGACGAGCTGCACGATCGGGCGCACCAGAGTCCACGCGAAACCCAGCACACTGTCCTTGTAGCGCGACTTGAGGTCACGGCGGATCAGCAGGTCGAGCATCTCGCGGTGGCGGAAGATCTCGCCGATCGCATGCCAAGTACCGCCTGCCGCGCCCGTGCCGGACACCGTCACCAGGTCCTCGTGCGCGAGCCGGGATAGACGGACTGCGCGGGTCGTTTCTGACATCACGGGAATGATAGCCGCGCGCCCGGACAACAGCCCTGTTAGGGTTCCCAGGTGTCCGACCAACACTGTTACACCCGTTTTCTTGCGCTGCTGCTCGCGATCGCGGCAGTGGTCGGTGTTGTGACGGTCGCGACGGCGCCGGCCGAGAGGGCGCAGGCGGCCACTCTGTCGGGCAGCCAGTTCCAGCCCGGCGCGATCATCTCCGACGCCGCGTTCTTCAACGGCAGCGCGATGACGCAGGCGCAGATCCAGACGTTCTTGAACAGCAAGGAGCCGACCTGCTCCAACTCCTCCTGCCTCTCGATCCTCAAGACGACGACCACGAGCAAGGCGGCCGACTCCCTCTGCAAGGCCTATCAGGGCGCGAGCAATGAGACGACCGCGGCGATTCTGTACAAGGTGCAGGTCGCGTGCGGCGTGAGCGCGAAGGTGCTGCTCGCGACGCTTGAGAAGGAGCAGGGGCTCGTGTCGAGCACGGGTCCGACCGCGGGGGCGCTGCAGACGGCGATGGGTTACGCCTGCCCGGACACCGCGCCGTGCAACACGGCCTATTACGGCATCTTCAACCAGCTGTACAACGCCGCCCACCAGTTCCAGAACTACCGGGCGAATCCGAGCTACTTCAACTTCGCGGCGAACCGCACGTCGAACATCCAGTACAGCCCGAACGCGTCGTGCGGCAGCCTGCGCGTGCTGGTTCAGAACGCGGCCACCGCGGCGCTCTACAACTACACGCCGTACACGCCGAATGCCGCAGCCCTGTCGAACCTGTACGGCGTCGGCAACAGCTGCTCCGCCTACGGCAACCGCAACTTCTGGGTGTTCTACAACACGTGGTTCGGCGCAGGGAACCCGCCGTTCGGCGCCTTCGACCAGGGCGCCGTGACGAACGGCGTGGCCTCCGTCAGCGGCTGGGCGATCGACCCGGTCGACCCGACGCGCTCGCTCATGATGCAGATCAGCATCACGAATCCGGCCGGCACGACGACCACGACGACGGTCACCGCCAACCAGAACCGACCCGATGTCGGCGCCGTCTACCCCTATGCGAAGAACTCCGCCGGCCAGACGCTGCACGGCTTCTCGCTCACCATGCCGGCGGCGGCGACCGGCCAGTACGGCTTCTGCGTCACCGCCGTCGCGTCACCGATCAACAGCTCGGGCAACACCAGCCTCGGCTGCAAGTACCAGCTGTACGGCGCAGCATCGACCACTCCGACGACGACCCGCCTGGCCGGAGTCGAGCGCTGGGAGACCGCAGCCGCGATCTCGAAGGCCGCCTTCCCGACGCCCGGCGTGCCCGTCGCATACATCGCTTCCGGTCAGACGTTCGCGGACGGCCTCTCGGCCGCTCCCGCTGCCGCGAAGCAGGGCGGCCCCGTCCTGTTCGTGCAGCAGAACGCCATTCCGAGCGCGACACTCGCCGAGCTGCAGCGCATCAAGCCCGCGCGCATCGTCGTGGTCGGCGGCACCAACGCCGTGAGTTCCAGCGTGTACGCGAAACTGCAGTCGGTCCAGAAATCCATCACCCGCATCGGCGGCGCGACGCGATACCAGACCTCGCTCATGATCGCGCAGTCGGCGTTCCCGACCGGCACGAAGGCGTTCCTCGCGACCGGCGTCGACTACCCCGATGCTCTGGCGGCCGGCGCCGCGGCGGGCTCCATGAGCGCCCCCGTACTGCTCGTGAACGGCGCAGCCCGCTCGACCGATTCGGCGCTCACCTCACGCCTCAAGTCGATGGGCGCCAAGAGCGTGTACGTCGCGGGTGGAACGAATGCCGTGTCCGCCGCGTCGATCTCGGGCGTGTCTGCGATCGGCGCTACGGTCACCCGCTACGCCGGAACGGACCGTTACGACACCAGCACGAAGATCGCGAACGCCTTCTACACGAAGGCGGCGACCGTCTACCTCGCGAGCGGCGCCACCTACCCCGACGCCCTCGCCGGCGCGGTGCTGGCCGGTCGCACCAAGGGCCCGCTGCTCATCACGCAGCGGCAGTGCGTGCCGAGCGCCGAGGGGCAGGTGATCTTGCGCATGGGCGCCACCACTGTGACGCTCTTCGGCGGCACCTCCGCTCTCACGGCGCAGGTCGCCAAGCTCGGCGTCTGCGCTTAGCGGCGCCGTCGCCTAGCGCGGCCGACGAATGCTGCGCCGCAGCTGCTGCACGCTGTTCGGCTTGGCGAGCAGCTGCTCGACCGCCCCGTCGACGCGCCCCAGGATCGCCGCCTCGCCCTGCTCGGAGCGGTCGCGGAGCAGGTCGAACAACTGCTGCATGTGCAGGTGCACGTTCGCGTCGCGCTGCTGCTCCTCACGGTCGATCACCTGAAGCAGGTTGGCCAGGTAGCCCACGCCGAGCGCGCCGGCGTCGAGCTCTTCGCGCAGCAGACGGTTGAACAGGCGCACCTTGTGCTCGTCGTACTGCCAGTCGCTCGCGCGGGTCACGTTCCCATCGGTGCCCTCTGCGGTCTCGCTGCGCAGATGCCAGTTCGCGAGGTGCTCGGTCAGGACCGCGAGGTCGAACCGGCGCACGGTGCGCAGATTGAACTCCCAGTCGGCGACCACCGTCATCGCCTCGTTGTAGCCGCCGATGGTGTCATGCACTCGCCTGCGGTAGAGGTACGCGATCGGCGGGAATTGGTTGCGGCGGCACAGCTCGATCAGCGAGATGTGCTCGATCTCGCGGGCGAACGGCTCGCGGCTGAGCTCGCGATACCCGTCGTCGCCGCCCGTCTCATGGACAAGCTCGGTGAAGGTGACGACGCCCGCGTAGTCGGCGTTGGCCGGCTCGTCGAGGAAAGACGTCGTGGACGCCAGAAAGCCGGGCTGCCAGGTGTCGTCATCGTCGTGCAGCACGATGTAGTCGGAGTCGACCGCCGCGATGCCCTGGTTCGCAGCCGGCCAGCGACCGCGCGAGCTCGCGTTGTCGACAACGGTCACCAGATCGGCGATCGGATGCTTCGCCACGAGCCCCGCGACACCGCCGGCGTCTCCCCCGTCGTTCACGATCACGACGCGCACGGTCGCGCGATGCTCGGCGAGCAGGGTCTGCGCAGCGATGTCGTCGAGGGCGCGGGCGAGCAGGGCCGGCCGGTCCTTCGTCCTCACTACGACGGCGACGGTGCCAACTTCCACCAGGTGTTCCTCTCACGGTGTCGGCGCGAGCTGCGCAGGTCAGGAGCATCAAACCACACCGGCGGGCGGCACCCCGTGCGAACCGGCATCCGTTGTCGGCCGCGCCGCGCACCAGCGCCGCGCTCAGGTGACGCGCACGTAAACTACGTAGATGCACCCAGAGAGGACGAGTGTGATGAGCGCGCATGGCACGCCCCGCTCCGGCCTCGCTGCATCGCTCGCCGTCGTGACGGTCAGCTACCACTCGCAGGAAGCGCTCGAGGGCCTCATCGAGTCGCTCGCAGAGAGCGGCGTCGCGCCCGCTGCCACCGTCGTCGTCGACAACGCACTCGACGACCAGCTCGAGCTCCCGGAGCTCGCGGGTCTGCGCGTAGTGCCGGCACCAGGCAACCTCGGGTACGGCGGCGGCATCAACCTCGGCGTCCGTTCGCTGCCTCCTGAGGTCGAGTGGGTCCTGGTCACGAACCCCGACGTGCGACTCGAGGCGGATGCCTTGGGCACGCTCCTGCGCGCCGGCGCCGACCAGCCGACCGCCGGCGCCGTCGGCCCGCGCATCCTTCAGCCCGACGGCAGCACGTATCCGTCAGCGCGGGAACTCCCCAGCCTGCGCACCGGCATCGGGCACGCCTTGTTCGCGAATCTGTGGCTCGGCAACCCGTGGTCTCGCCGCTACCGAGGCGAGGCGCGGGCGAGTGACGGCCACTGGCGCGAGACCGGCTGGCTCTCCGGATCGTGTCAGCTGGTCCGGCGCTCGGCCTTCGACTCGATCGACGGCTTCGACGAGTCCTACTTCATGTACTTCGAAGACGTCGATCTGGGCCGTCGCCTCACGCAAGCCGGGTGGCGCAACCTCTACGTGCCCGAGGCGGTCGTCACGCACACGGGTGCCCACTCGACCTCGGGGGGCCGAGCGAAGGCGATGCGCGCCGAACACCACCGCAGCGCCTACCTCTACCTCTCGCGGAAGTACTCCGCGTGGTACCTCTGGCCCTTGCGCCTCACGCTGCGCGCAGCGCTTCACGTGCGCTCGCGCGTCACGAACCGCGGCTGAGCCGCGCTACCTCAGGCTGGCGCCCGCCGAGGCGTTGCTGCGGCCCGCGACGAAGTCGTGGTAGGCGTCACAGACCTCGTCGACGTCGCCGTCGGCAACCAGCTTGCCCTTCTCGATCCACAGCACGCGGCTGCACATCGCACGCACGGAACCCAGCGAGTGCGAGACGAAGAACACGGTTCCCGCGCTGTCGCGGATCTCCTCGATCCGCTCGGTGCTCTTCTTGCGGAAGGACGAGTCACCGGTCGCGAGGGCCTCGTCGATCATCAGGATGTCCGGCGTCTGCATCGTCGAGATCGCGAATCGCAGGCGTGAGCCCATGCCCGACGAGTAGGAGCTCATCGGCAGGTACAGGAAGTCGCCGAGCTCCGCGAAATCGGCGACGGAGGACGTGCGCTCACGCACTTCCTTCGCGCTGAGCCCGAGGGCCAGACCGCCGACGGTGATGTTCCGTTCCCCCGTGAGCTTGGGCAGCAGGGCCGCGTTCACGCCGAGCAACGCCGGTTCCGCGCTCGTGAAGACCCGGCCCTTGCTCGGCGGCAGGACGCCTGCGATCGCCCGCAGAAGCGTCGACTTGCCCGAGCCGTTGGTGCCGAGAATCCCGATCGACTCGCCGTGCCGCGCGACGAATGACACGCCGCGAACCGCGTGCACCTCGGTGATGGGGCCGGTGTCGGGCCGACCAGCGTTGATTGCGCGGTTGATGAGCGAGGTCTTCGAGCTGGTGGTGCCGCCTCGACGCGCGCCGAAGACGCGATAGGTGATGTGCACGTCGTCGACGATGACGGAGGGAGACCCGAGCTCTCTCCTCTCCATCCGCTTCGGCAGGTCCTCGGCGTCGATCTCGTAATCGATCTCGTCAGTCACGTCCGTACGTCTCCTCTGCGCCCCAGAAAAACAGGAATCCGATCGCAAAGATGCCGACCGCCCACGCTGCTGCCTGTGCCCACAGGGCTCCGGTCATCGGAATGTTCGGCTCGTTGGCGAAGCACGAACGGAACAGTTCGAGGAAGACCTGCAGCGGCTGGTACTCCAACAGGGGGCGGAACCAGCTGTGCGAGCCGGTCAGGCCCACGATCGAGAACGTCGCGCCGGACGCGTAGCGCCCGAGGGAAAGGAGGAACGGCACGACGTTCGCGATGTCCGGCGTACGCGCCCCGACCCTGGCGAAGAAGAGTGCGCCACCCGCGGAGAAGATGGCGAGCAGGGCGCCGGCGAACGGCAGGAGCAGCCAGGACCACTGCGGAATCACCACGCCGCCCATATGCGGCAGGAATCCCGTCAATAGGACGAGCACCACCATCGCGATGATGACGGGACCGAAGAGGACCGACTCGGTCATCACGGCCGCCAGAGGCACCACCGCACGGGGGAATTGGTGGGAGCGGATGAGCTGAAGGTCGCTCGGGATCGAGCCGATACCGGCCATGACGATCTGCTGGAACAGGGTGTACGCGAACGAGCCGATGACGATGAACGCAGCCCTGTTGTGGATCCCCGGCGCGCTGCCATGAAAGATGAAGCCGAAGATGATGATCATCACGGACGCATCGAGGGCGGGCCTCAGCACCGCCCATGCCTGGCCAAGATACGAACCCTGGTTGCGGACGTAGGCGCGCGATGACGAGAGGTTCCAGATGAAGGAGCGCCTCCCCCACACTCCCTGGATGTAGTGACCGAGCGGTGGACGTACGCCCATCTCGCGCAGACCCGACTGCTGGGCGAGTTCTGCCGCCGCCTCTGAGCTCAGGCGCGGCGAGACGACCAGCCCCGGTTTCGGATCAGCCAAGCTCAATTCCTCTTTCACTACGTGTGTTCACATCAGGCCTCTCATCGAGCGCGGGCGGATCTTCCCGTCTCACGGCTTCGTTACGATCGTTCCCTGTGACGACTGAAAAGGGTGCGCGGCCGGTCGTGACGGTGATCATGCCGGCCTTCAACAGCGCACAGACCCTGCGTGAGTCGGCTCAAAGCGTACTTGATCAGTCAGTGGATTCCCTTGAACTCATCGTGATCGACGACCGGTCGAGCGACGGCACTGCGGCGATCGCCGCCGAGCTCGCGTCGAGCGACTCTCGCGTGAGACTCGTCCGCCGCTCGGAGCGGGGCGGGCCGGCCGCTGCCCGCAACGACGGCATCGCCGCGGCACGCGGCAGATACCTCGCCTTCTGCGACGCAGACGACCTGTGGCTGCCGACGAAACTGGAACGGCAACTCGACGTCGCGGCGGCCACGGGTGCGGCGCTCCTCTACAGCAGCTACCACCGAGTGGACGCCGATTTCGCGGGGTCGGTGGCAGGGTTCCGGTCCGAGGGCCGCGTCGTCGAGGCGCCGACGCGACTCACCCATGCGCAGCTGCTGCGCGCCAATGTCGTCGGGTGCCTCACGGCGGTGGTGGACACACGGCAGACCGGGCCGGTGCAGATGCCCGACCTGCCGGGTGCCGAGGACTGGGCCCTATGGCTCCGGATCCTCCGCGAGGGCGGGCTCGCCGTGGGCATCACGGAACCGCTCGCCCTGTACCGCGCGGCATCCCCGGGGTCGCACTCGGCCCAGCGCCAACGGGCCGTGCGCGCCGTCTGGCAGGTGCTCCGCACGGAAGAGCGGCTCTCGGTGCCCAGCGCGCTGCTGCATCTCGTCACCGACATCGTGGCTGCGCTGCGCAAGAGTCGCATCTGAACCACGGCGAGAGCGCCCGGGTCGGCGCCTCAGCGTCACCGGACTTCGTCGACGCCGTGATTCCTGTCGCGGCGGAACGAGAAGTACTTGTGGCCGGCATAACTGATCACGGCTACGCCGATCGCGACGACCGCCTGGGCGATGATCGGATGCCAGTGCGTGGTCTCCACGACGACGGGCAGCAGCACCGCGTTCACGCCGAGCCCTGCGCAGTTGACCAGTGTGAAGCGGCCGAGATCGAGCCAGAAGTGCCCGCGCACGCGGAACACGAGGTACCGGTGCAGGAAGAAAGCGCAGATGATCGATGCCGCGTACCCGCACAGCAGCGAGACCATGTAGCCGTAGCGGCCGAGGTGCTGACCGAACAGGGTCTGGAAGAGCGCGAACCAGGCGATGCCGAGAAGGGTGTTGACCCCGCCGACCATCATGAAGGCGACGCGCTGGTCTGTGACGACACGAAAAAGCAGCCCGCGACGGTTCGCCGGAACCTCGGTTTCCGGCGACACTTCGTCGCGACTGACCACTCGGGCGGCGCGTTCGGCTCGTGACATCGTTCCTAATGTAGTGTCGCGAGGTGACCAATGCCCTGACGCCGCATTCGATCTCGGTGGTGGTGCCCGTGTACCGGGGCGCAGACACTCTGGCTGCCCTGGTCGCCGAGATCCAGCCCCTCGCCGAGGGCTTCACAACGCCGGGCGGCCGGGCGGCGCGGGTCGGCGAAGTCATCCTGGTCCACGACAACGGCCCCGACGCATCCGATCTCGTGATGCGCGAGCTCGAAGGGCTGTACCCGTTCGTTCGTGCGATCTGGCTGAGCCGCAATTTCGGGCAGCATGCGGCGACCCTCGCAGGCATCGCTTCGTCGGGTGAGGAATGGGTCGCGACCATCGACGAAGACGGCCAGTACGACCCCGGTCAGCTCGGCATCATGCTTGATGTCGCCCTCAATCAGCGGGCCAGCCTGGTATACGCCCAGCCGACGAATGAGGCGCCGCACTCCGCCTTCCGGAACGTCACGTCGCGCGGCTCGAAACGGGTCGTCGACCTGTTGAGCGGCAGCCGGGACGCGCGACGCTACCATTCGTTCCGCCTCATGCTCGGCGAGACCGGTCGCTCCGTAGCCGCCTATGCCGGTCATGGCGTGTACCTCGACGTCGCGCTGGGCTGGGTCGCCGGGCGCATCGCCACCGCGCCGATCGAGCTGCGCGATGAGGGCGACCGGCCGTCCGGGTACAACTTGCGGCGCCTGCTCTCACACTTCTGGCGGCTCGTCCTCACCAGCGGAACGCGCGGCCTGCGCGTCGTCAGCGTCGCCGGAGCGATCATCGCCGCGGCGGGTGTGATCACGGCGATCGTCCTTATCGTCAGGCACATCATGGGCGGCTCGTGGCCACAGGGCTGGGCGTCGCTGATCGTCACCGAGCTCGTCATCGGCGGCGTGATCCTCCTGTTCCTCGGCGTCATCGCCGAATACGTCGGCGTCGCCGTCAACCAGGCGATGGGCAGACCTCCGTACCTGATCATCTCCGACCCGGCACGCGGCCCCCTCGGCCGGGAAGAACAGCCGACCCCCACGGCGGAAGACGAGGAACACCCGAAGTGAGCTCGTCGCCGGCGCTGGTCGTAGGAAGTCATGGGCTGCTCGGCAAGGCGCTCTCGCGCGAGCTGAACCGGCGCGGCTTCCACACCCTGCGCCCGGCGATCCGGTGGCGCGGGCCCGACGCGCGGGGCGACCTCGAGCGCGCCTTTCACGCCCTCACCGCTGCGGCGGGACCGTGGGCGGTGTTCTGGGCGGCGGGCGCGGGCGTGACCCAGACTCCACAGGCCGTCTTCGACGAAGAGATCGCTGTCTTCTCGGCTTTCGCCGCCCACGTTGCACAGTCGAGTGCGGCGCGCACAGGCACCTTCTTCTTCGCATCCTCGGCCGGCGCGGCATATGCAGGCTCGGCGCACCCGCCGTTCACCGAGGCGACGACTCCTGAGCCGCTCGCCCCGTACGGGCACACGAAGCTCGCCCTCGAGCAAATCATCGCGGGCCTGACGGATGCCGGTACTCGGGTCGCCATCGGACGGATCGCGAACCTCTACGGGCCAGGGCAGAACCTCGCCAAGCCGCAGGGCCTGATCTCTCAGCTCTGCCTCTCCCTCGTCACGAATCGCCCGCTGGGCGTCTATGTGCCGATGGACACGCTGCGCGACTACATCTACGTCGATGACGCCGCGGCGACGATCGTCGAGCTCGTGCAGGCGATGACCCAGCTCGCACCGGGCTCGCCCGCCGTCACCAAGATCATCGCGTCGGGTCAGGCGATATCGATCGCCAAAGTGCTCGGCGAGCTGCGACTGATCGCTCGCCGCCGGCCGCCCCTGATCCTCGCGGCCTCGCCGTTCAGTGCGGCTCAGGCCCGCGACCTGCGGATGGAGTCCACCGTCTTTCCGGAGATCGACCGCAGAACGCTCACACCCTTCCCCGTCGGCTTCGCGCAGACGCTTGCCGACGTGCGCGGACGCACTCTGGCACACCGCTGACGCACGGCAGCTGCCGACGAGCCGCCGCACCGCGGGTCACGGCACGCGATAGACCGAGAACTCGCCGCGCTGGAACGCGAGGTGGAGATAGCTCTTCAATCTGGGCGACGCGGTTCCGACGGTTCCGTCGACGAAGACCCACTGCGCCGAGTGGGCGCGCAGCCACGCGACCGTGGCCGAAGACGGGTCGTAAATCGCCGCATCATTCGCCTTGAGGAACGACTGGTTCCAGTACGGGTTGAGGTCGGAGCCCGTGAAGCCGGGCGCCACCTTGGCCGAAGGCGTCGAATAGGCCCAGCCCTCGAGCAGCACGTTGCGTTCGGCGAGCCCGGCCAGCCAGAAGTTGCGCGGGTCGCAGCCGTGACGCGTCGCGGTCAGCGGAAGGCAGTGCATGTTCGTCACGACTGTGTCGGTGGTCGCGGAATGCTCGCGCAGCCAGCGTGCGGCCTCAGCGCCGTCAGGCGGCGTCATTATGCCCGCGGCGGTCTCGTCGACACGCGGCGTCGGCGACGGCTTGAGGCCGTAGTCCGCCATGCCGGAGAACGCCGAGCCCTGGACGACGCCGAACGCGACCAGGGCCGCGAGCGGCAGCGCCGCCGCCCCGATCATGAACCGGATGCGCCCGCGACCATACCGCGCGGCGACATAGATCACCGCGCCCGCGACGAGCCCCACAGCGACCACGGCGGCATACGGCCACAGCAGCTTCACATACGTGTGCGTGACACCGTTGAACGTCGTAGGCATCGTCGCGCGGTCACGGATCACGAGCGCGGTCGCGAGCCCTGCTGCGAGCGACGCTGCCAGCGCCACCCACGCAACGGGCCGGACCCGGGTGCGTTTCACCAGCTCCGCGAGACCGACTGCGGCGAGCACGAACAGCGCGGGTGACGCACTGCGCAGGAAGTACACCTGGCTGAGGTCGGGGTGGGAGCCGAAGATCGCGGCACCGATGCCCGCGACGCCGACGCCTGCAAGGAGCCACACGGTGACATCCCGTCGTCTCAGCACGAGCGCGGCCAGCGCTGCGATCACCCCGAGGACCCAAACGGCTCCGACGGCGAGGATGGCGGCGGCCCGCACCACCGGACGATCGACGATCGGGCCCAGTGCCCCCGCAACCGCGAGCCGGGAGAGCAGATCGGTTCCCCCGGAGAGCTTGAGGCCGCGCGAGTTGGTTCCATCGACAAGTTCGAGACTCGCGAGGAACGTGACGGCGGAGATGGCGAGCAGGATCACGAACGCCCGCGTCTTCTTCGCGCGCACAATCCACCCGACCACGAGCGCCGCGGCCAGCCCGCACAGGATCAGAGGCAGGAACGTCGCCTTCGCGCCGCCGGCGACGAACGCGAGCGCCGCAGCCGCGGCGTACACCCACGGGCTCGTCCGGCGCTCGCGGAGCAGCACCACCATGAGCAGGAGGAGCGCCAGGAAGATCGGCTCGCCGAAGACCTGCGTCGGACTGAGGTAGGTCAGCGGGGACTGCACGCCCCCGAACGCGGCATCTACGCCGCGATACAGCCACGCGGAGGCGGCGAGATACCCGAGCGCACCGCCCAGCGCGCCGGCCGCGCTCGACCGGCTGACCCGATAGGCGAGAGCGCCGCAGAGCACGACGGCGAGCGCGACGAGAGGCAGGGTGTTCAGCCGCAGCAGCACGAGCGTCAGGTCCACACCCGTCCAGCGGGTCACGTCGGCGATGTGCTCGTAAACCATCATCGTGTACTGCAACGGCACGCTCGTCACGTACGGGAACACATCGCCGCTTCGCAGAACAGCCGCCGAGAGAGCTTGATGGAACGGCAAGTCGACGTACGGGTTCGGTGCGAAGTATTGACCCGGGAAGCCCGGAACCGGGGCGATCGCGTTTGCCCGGAAACCGGTATTGCCCACCCACCATGCCGCGACGACGCTGGTGCCGGCGAGAATCCATGACATCCATGGCGATACCGGTCGCGGTGCCTGCGACCTCCAGTTCTGACGCAGGCCGGGCACGACGATGCTTGCGACCACGACGATGAGGCACCAGAGTACGGCCAGGCGAGGCGACACACCGATGCGGCCGAGGGCAAAGGTGAGAAGCACCTGCACCGCGAGCCCGAGCGCGCTTCCCGCAGCGATCTCTTCGAGCGCGGAGTGCGGTCTGATCCGCAGCATGCGCCACAGCAGTGTTCCGGGAATGACTGCCGTGAGGAGCACGTAGACGGCGTACAGGCCGATGGCCGACCACGGCGTATCGAAGTGTGCGGTGATCAGCGCGATCGCGAGCACCGAGAGGGCGAGCGGCAACCAACGCGCGCAGCCCCGGATGAACGTGGAGACGCTCCGATTACTGGCGGATGCCACCGCCACCTGGCGCGCCGGCTCGGCGCCCCCGTCGGCCAGCGCAGCCGATCGCCGTAGATTCACGCGGTCACTCTAATGGCGGCAGGCTGTGCTGCAGCCTGGGGCGCGCTGCGCCGTGCATGGCGCCAAGACTCGACCCGGTAACATTTGAGGAATGACGTCGCAGCCTCAGCCCGAATTCCACGTCGGGCCGCATCGTGTCGGGCCAGGAAACAGGCCCTTCGTCGTCGCCGAGATGAGCGGCAATCACAACGGAGACCTCGGAAGGGCTCTCGCGATCGTCGACGCGATCGCCGAGTCCGGCGCTCCGGCGGTCAAACTCCAGACCTACACCGCCGACACGATCACGATCGATCACGACGGGCCTGAGTTCCGCATCACGAGCGGCCACGAGCTCTGGGGCGATCGCAACCTCTACTCGCTCTACCAGGAGGCGAGCACGCCCTGGGAATGGCACGAGGCGATCTTCGAGCGCGCTCGCAGCTACGGCCTCATCCCGTTCTCCAGCCCCTTCGACGACTCGGCGGTGGAGCTTCTCGAGGGCCTCGGTGCTGAGGTCTACAAGGTCGCCTCGATCGAGATCGGCGACATTCCCCTGCTTCGCACCATCGCTCGTACCGGCAAGCCGGTGATCCTTAGCTCCGGGGCCGCCACGGTGTCCGACATCGACCTCGCCGTTGAAACGCTACGCGCCGAGGGGAACGAGCAGATCGCCGTGCTCGGCACCACCTCCTCATACCCGGCCCCGCCGGCCGAGACGAACCTGCGCAAGCTGCCGATCATCGAGAACACCTGGAACGTCGTCGCCGGACTGTCCGACCACACCATGGGCATCGGCGTCTCGGTGGCATCGGTCGCATTCGGCGCTGCCATCATCGAGAAGCACGTGACCCTCAAGCGCTCAGACGGCGGGGTCGACTCCGACTTCTCCCTCGAGCCGCACGAGCTGAAGTCGCTGGTCGACGAGTCGTACGCGGCCTGGCAGGCACTCGGCGTGCCCCGCCTGGGCCCGACGGAGCACGAGGCGGAGAGCCTGCGTCTGCGCCGGTCGCTCTACATAGTCGAAGATGCGAAGGCCGGAGACGTCGTCACCGCGCAGAACGTGCGTTCCATCCGGCCGGCCGGTGGCCTCGAGCCCAAGATGCTGGACGTGGTTCTCGGTCGCAGATTCACCCAGGACGTCACGCGGGGGACGCCGCTGACCTGGAACGTGGTGTAACGGCGTGCGCTCAGCAGTGATCCACGGGGCAGGTGACGTTCGCGTCGAGGACCGCCCCGCGCCTCACCTGCTCACCCCCGGCGACGCGGTCCTCCGCGTCGTCGCGGCTTGTGTGTGCGGCTCCGACCTGTGGAACTACCGAGGCGTGAGCCCCGTGCGGTCACCGCGCCCGATCGGGCACGAACTGGTCGGTGTGGTCGAAGATCTCGGCGCCGACGTCACCTCAGTCGGCGTCGGCGACCTCGTCGTTGTCCCGTTCTCGCTCAACTGCGGCGAGTGCCAGGCGTGCCGAGCCGGTTACCCCTCCGTGTGCGACTCCATGACCATGGTCGGCGGGCTGGACCGAGCCGGGCTGCAGGTCGATGGCGCGCAGGGAGAGCAGGTCCGCATCCCGCTCGCTCAGGCATCCCTGCGCACCCTCGGAATCTCCGAGTCTGAAGCTGAGGCACGCGGCCTGATACCTCACTTGCTTGCACTGTCAGATGTGATGCCGACGGGCTACCACGCCGCCACCAGCGCTCAGGTCGGGCCCGGAGATGTCGTCGCCGTCGTGGGCGATGGCGCGGTCGGCCTGTCCGCCGTGCTTGCTGCGCGCCTGCGCGGAGCAAGCCGCATCATCGTCATGAGCCGCCACGAGGATCGCGCGGCGCTCGCTCGTGAGTTCGGTGCGACCGACGTCATCGCAGAGCGCGGCGCCGAAGCGACGGCCGCGGTCCGTGCCCTGCTCGACGGCGAGCTCGCAGACGCGGCGCTCGAGTGCGTCGGCACGAAGGAATCCATGGACCAGGCGCTCGCAGTCGTGCGCGGCGGCGGCAACGTCGGGTTCGTCGGGGTGCCGGCCGGCGGCCCTGAGCTTCACGTCCGTGACCTGTTCACGCGCAACATCGGCGTCAAGGGCGGCATGGCATCGGCCCGTCACTACCTCGACGTGCTGCTCCCCCGCGTGCTCGACGGCACGATCGAGCCGGGCAAGGTGTTCACTCACACGGTGTCGATCGACGATGTCGCCACCGCCTACGAGCTCATGGACGCTCGCGAGGCGATCAAGGTCCTGGTGCGGCCGTGAGGGCCGCGGTCATCGGCGCGAGCTCGGAGTCGCTGCACGGAATCAAGGTGGCTCAACAGCTCGGGTACGACGTCGTCGCCCTCGACGGGAATCCGGAAGCCGCTGGTCTGCGCGCCGCCGACTCGGGCCTCGTCGTCGACATCACCGACCCGGTCGCCGTCTTCGCCGCTCTGGGTGATGCGCCAGACATCGTGATCCCGGTGCCGATCGGCCGCTACCTCACGACGACAGGCGTCGTCAATGATCGCTTCGGGCTTCCCGGGGTGAGCGAGACGAGCGCTCGACTCTGCACCGACAAGTACGAGTTCCACCGCGTCATGGAACTGCATTCGCTGCGCTCGACCACCGCCATCCTCATCCCGGCCGGCAGCGTGGACCATCCGTTGCCCGCGCAGTTCCCCGTCGTCTTGAAACCACGGTTCGGCTCGGGCAGCCGCGGCGTCACGGTGTGCATGACCTCCGACGAACTCGAGAACGCGCTGCTCACGGTCCTGCCTTCGCGCGATGACCTCATCATCGAAGAGTTCGCGGAAGGAACCGAGTATGGCGTCGATGCCGCCGTGGTCGACGGTGCGCTTCGGGTCATTCTGCTTCGCGAGAAGCTGAACACGCCGCTGCCGTACCGGCAGGCGATCGGGTACTACTCAATGCCCGCGGAGCACCCCATGCAGGCGGCCGCCGCCGCCGCGCTCGCCATCGCCGTCGACGCTCTCAAGATCACCAGCGGCCTGCTTCATGCCGATCTCATCGAACGCGACGGGCGCGCGTTCATCGTCGAGCTCTCGGCACGCCCATCCGGCCACCACCTGCACGACCTGTTCACCCCGCTGGCCTCCGGGGTCGACCCGATCCGCGAGTTCCTGCTCGCAGCGCGCGACGGGGCGGATGCCGCGCACTTCGCCCCGAGTGCGAGCGACGCCCTCCTGATGCGCTTCTTCGATTTCGACCACGGCACCGTCGCCGCCGCGCCCGACATGACGGCGCTCGCGCAGACGGTCGACCTCGTCGAATTCGAGGAGCGGATCGTGGGGCGCGAGATGATTCCGGTGACCAACGGTCCCGAGCTCATGCAGCGCGGGTTCTTCATCGTCCGCGGCACCGACCGCGCCGACCTGGGGCGGCAGGCGGATGCCGTTTTGACAGCTTTCACGTTCGAAGGGGCATGACCATGGATGCGAACCACCTGATTCCCGTCATCGGATTCGATGACGTAGTGCTCACGCGCGGTGAGGGCAGCGCCGTCTTCGGGCAGGACGGGCGCCGGCTCGTCGACCTGACGTCCGGCCAGTTCTGCACCGTGCTCGGCAACGGGAACGCCGAGGTTCAAGACGAGATCGCGCGCAAGACCGCGTCGCTCGTCAACACGAGCACAGCCCTGATCAGCGACGAGGTGCTCGCCGCGGCAGAGCGGCTGCACCGCATCAGCGGCGAGATGAGGGCATCGAGCATCATCCTGAGCACCGGCGCCGAGGTGATCGAGTTCTGCCTGCGGGACGCGAAGTTCATCAAGGGCAAGCCGGGCGTGATCTGCTTCGAGAACGGCTACCACGGGCTCACGCTCGGCGCCCAGAGCGTCACGATGGGGGGCGGCTACGCGGTCCCGCGGGTGTCGCCGGTCTATCCGATCCCCGCGCCCGACAGGGATTGGACGAGCGAGCAGCTCGATGCGTCGCTGGCGAGCCTCGAACTGCTCATGCAGACGTCCGGCGACATCGCCGCAATGCTCATCGAGCCGATCGTCTCGGTCGGCGGCATGGTCTTCCCGCCGGCCTCCTGGCTCGTCGCCGCTCGGGCTCTCTGCGACGAGTACGGGATTCTGCTCGTGCTCGACGAGTGCCAGACCGGCTTCGGCCGTACTGGCGACTGGTTCGCTTACCAGAAGTTCGGCATCGTGCCCGACATGGTCGCACTCGCCAAGGCCATCGGCCTCGGCTACCCGGTGGCTGTCGCGATGTTCCGCGACACGGTGATCGCACAGGCAGGTCGCCTGCCCGCCCACTACAGCTCTCACCAGAACGACCCCTTCGGGGCCGCAGTGGTCAACACCGCGATCGACTACATCGAACGGCACGACGTGCTGGCCAACGTGAAGAAGATGGGCACGATCTTCCTGGAGGCCCTGCAGGAAGCCGCCGCGAGCAGCCCCCATCTGGTCAACCCGCGTGGCACGGGCCTCATGCTCGGGATCGACCTTTCCATTCCCGGCATCGCCGACTACCGCCCCATCTACTCGACGCTCGTCGGCCGCCTTCTCGAACGCGGCGTCATCATCCAGGGCACGAGCGGTGGATCCGTGCTGCGCTTCCTCCCCGACTACCTGATCAGTGAGGACGACATCAGGGAATCGCTGCGGAAGGTCGCCGAGGTCGTCGACGAGACTGCGGCGTCGCTGCAAGTCGGGTGACGATGGGACCACGAAACCTTTCCGTGGGCCGCCGCGGTCGGAGCATCCGTTCAGCACGCGCTCTCTCGAGCCATGCCTTCGCCAATGCCGGCGAATATCGCGAATTCCTCGCGACCCGGTACGCGTCGGACGCCCGAATGCGGGAGCTGACGGTATCGGTCATCATGCCCAGCTACAACGGGCATCAGGAGCGCATCCTGTCGGCCGTGCAATCGGTGCTCGCGTCGACCCACGCCGCCATCGAGCTCATCGTCGTCGACGACGGCTCCGATGTCCCCGTCGCCGGCTGGCTCCCCCAGGCCGAGCCCGACCCGCGCATGTCCGTTCGCCGGCAGCCCAACGCGGGACAGGGGGCGGCGCGAAACGCCGGAATCGCCGAGGCCACAGGCGAGTTCGTCTTCTTCGTCGACGACGACGATCACGTCGAGGCCGGCGCCATCGCACTGCTCATCGCACACGCGCAGACATTCGCGGCGAACGTGGTGGTGGGAACCCGTTGCCTCGTCGACGAGCGCGGCCAGGTGCTCAACATCAGCCTCGAGTACCTACCTGGCAGCACCTACCGGGTCTACCACAGCAACACCGACTATCCCTTCACGGATCAGATGATCCACGGGCGCCTTATCCGGCGTGAGTTTCTGGTCGAGTCCGGTATTCGGTTCACGGCCGGACACTACGAGGATCGACTGTTCGCAACAGAACTCTATTTAGCGAGTCCGGCCCACTTCACGAATATTCCGACATACCGCTGGACGCAATACACGAGTCGTTGGACGTCGTCATCGGTAATGTCGGTTTCCCGACTTCACGACAAGATGCGCTCGCTTGAAGCGTGCTGGGAAGTCATGCCGCACCAGCTGCGGCCCCGTTTCATGCGAGAGGTGCTCGCTCTCGACCTCACCCGATTCTTCGAGGCGTGGCCGGTCGGCGACCACGAGTACCGACTGGTCCTCCTTGGGGAAGTGGGCAAATTCCTCCGCGATCGTGCCCCGTACTTGGCCGCGGTACGACGAGGAAGCCTCCATGGACTGGCTCGAGCACTTGAGAGGGGCGACTGGAATGCGATGTGGCGCCTTTACCCTGGTGCGCTCGGAAGCAGCGGGGAGGGCCAGCTGGCGGTCGGCGATCTCGCGCTGACGCGCAGCCCGACAGACGATTACTTCTGCCACACGCACTACCACGTTCTCTTCGCGTTGCTGCTCGCCGCCCACAGAAAGCGGCCGGCGCAGATCTTCATCTACACCGCGTACCAGGAATTCTCGCCAGAGTTCCTCACCGCTCTCAGCGCGACGCCATGGGTGCACCGCGTCATCACTTACACGATGGGCAATGTCGTCTCGGAGATCGACGATCGTCTCGAGGCCGACCCTGCCACTGTGGAAACGTGGCTCCCGCACGTCATGCGCAGCCAGTTCGCGTCCGTCATCGATGCGATCGGTACTGACGACCAGTGCTTCGCCTTCAACGACACGCTCCCGTCGTGGTACGTGATCGAGCGCAGCTTCGCAACGCTCACGCGCGTCGAGGATGCATACGCGTCGATGAGCCGTGAGCTTCGGATCCACCACACGTATGGCAAGTGGGACCGGGTGCTGGCACGACTCGGTCAGGTGTTCCCGCCGACGATCTACGGGTCTCCCAAGATCACCGAGATCATCGTCGGCGCGCAACCCGAGCACGTACCCGACGACCTGGGCGCCCTCGTCCAGACGTTCGACCCGCTCGCGGCGATGCGTGAACAGCGCGAAAATCTGCGCGAATTCTTCGCGCGTGCGTATGCGGGTGGCTCGATCGGGTTCACCCGGTCGACCGTGCTCGTGTACACGCAGCCGCTGGCGCACATCGGCCACTGCTCACCCTTCGAGCAGTTGGAGCTGTACCGAGGCATTGTCTCGAAGTACGGCGGCTCAGCCTGCGTCATCAAGCCGCATCCCGCCGACACGGTCGATTACCGTTCTCTGGGCGTCCCGGTGATGGATCGCAGCATGCCGGCCGAGGCATTGAATCTGATGGCCGAATCGGCAGAAATCGAACTGGCGGTCAGCTTCTCCTCGTCAGCGGTGCACACCACGCAGTTCGCGCGCCGGCGCCTACGCCTCTTCGGCGACGACCTCACCGACCCTGCCGAAATCCGCGCGGCGATCCTCAGCTTCATCCCCGACCATGGAAGCCCGCGGTTCCGCCTCGCCGACGCCGCCTCGACGCTGAAGCGCTCGACCCAGCAGGCAGCCCGAGCACGAGTCGGCAAGATCCGCACCGCGGCTCAGAATCCGCGAGCGCTCCTCGGGTGGCCGATGTGGAAGCTACGGAGCGTGCTCGACGTAGGCCGTCGACGGCTTCCGCTCTGACCTCCGCAACTGGCCGTCGCGGCGAACGTCGCGGAGTCGCTGTCCACCCGAATCACGCCATGTCACCAAGAAGGAGTCCCGTGCCGACCGAAGGCCCGATCCCAAGCCCCGTTTCCCCGCTCGAGCGGGTCAGCCGGCTGTTGGACGCCTCGGCCGACAGCCTGCTGCGGGAAGACTTCGCGGCCGCCATGGCCACGGACTCAGAGGTGGTGGCGCTTCTCGAGCGGGTCGAGCCTCGTGCCGGCTCGGCGAACAATGCTCTGCTGAGCTTGGTCACGAACTACCTCAAGGCGCTGGACGTAGCCACATCGTTCCACAACGATTCGGGCGAGGACGCGCCCTCGATCGCGGTGTTCACCGAGCACGCTCTCACCCTCGACCCGAAGGCGTTCGATCAGAACGTGCTGGCGACCTATGCGATCGAAGTCCTCTTCCTCAATGTGCGCATCTACCGGCACAGCAAGGCAGCACAGCTGATTCGGCACTACGACAAGGTGTTCGACGACTGTCACCGCGCCGCCCTGTGCAACCGAATGCTCGCCGCACCCTCCGCCAAGCTGGGCCTCGACACCGACGTCAGGCCGCTCATGCGCCGGGCCAAGCAGTGGCTCAAGACCCTCGACACGCAGATCGCTCGCTTGCGCCGCCGCGGCCGATCCGCCGGCGGCAACGACGCTGCGATCGCCTGGCGGCAGCAGCGCAAGCGCGAGTATCTGACCAATCTCACCGGCATCCTGCGCAAGCTGGAGCTCGAAGGGGACCTGCCGGCCCTGCCTTCGTGGTGTCGCGGCGAGATCAAGAACTGCCACGGTCAGACCCAGGCGGGTGCCTGGGCTTTCATGCAGACGATGGCCGACACCGGGCTCTATGACAATGAAGTCCGGGCCTGGGCCGCGTCGCTCGGCCCCGAGGGCCAGGCCGACGAGGGCCTGCCCCGTCTCCTGCAACGCCTGGGCGGCGACCGGCCGGGCCGACCGGCCTCTTCGCGCTACGTGCCGGGCGAGAGCTTTCGGCAGCGCTGGCACAACCTCAGCATCGCCTCCACCGACCGCCTCGTGCCACGCCGGAAGGTGAGCCAGGACGCGGCCGCCCTCATCGCGGAGGCGAGGAGCGCGTACGAGAGTGCCGAGACCACGGCGGAGCGCCTCGAAAACCTCCGCATCATCTACGCACTTCGCATTCCCCAGCGATACCTCGACTTCTGGGCCGACTTCTCCGACGCCTTGACGATGATCCCCCAGCCGCCGCTCGGCGACTCGGTATACCTCTTCCCCGAGAGCTGGTCTCTGGTGGACGGCACGCTGGCGCTGCCCGTGCTCATGGAGGCCCGCAAGCGCGGCATCGTCGCCGCGGCCGTGAATCCTCGAGCCGCCGACTACGAGGCCACTGCTGATCAAGGCCTCAATGAGCTGATCGGCCTGTTCGACGCGCCGCGCGACCTCAGATACGAGCGCACCTCGCACCGGTTCTTCGATTGGAAGATCGACCTGGCGCACAAGAAGATCACCGCGGGCCCGTACAACATCTACCAGCCGGTGTTCGAGCACGTCACCCGCTATCAATTCACCTACTTCCTCAACTTCGACACCGACGCCTGCTGCCGGCAGAAGGTCCTCCACTACATCACCTATATGGACCATGTACTGAAGTACTGCGAAGAGGTCGCCGCGTGGGCCCGGCGGGAGGGCAAGAAGGTGCGCTTTGTCGCCAACGCCTCGCACTACCCCCAGAATGGTGCTTACCGCATTTTCTGCGAGGCCGAGGGATACCGTGACGATGTCGAATTCGTGGCCGTATCCGCCGGTTACGACAACTATTTCAAGAACATCGGCGATGCCCGTACCGAGACGCT
This sequence comes from Gryllotalpicola reticulitermitis, assembly GCF_042651345.1. Lineage (NCBI taxonomy): Bacteria > Bacillati > Actinomycetota > Actinomycetes > Micrococcales > Microbacteriaceae > Gryllotalpicola > Gryllotalpicola reticulitermitis. Next base: position 384,291 of record NZ_JBHSCN010000005.1, on the reverse strand, counting down.
CACGGCGCTGAACCTGACACGTAACCCGCTCTCGCGGAACTCCTTCCTGGGTACGAAGGAGGGCTTCGAGCGCTACGTGGACGACAACGCCGCCCGGCTGCCCGAGCTGCGACAGCAGGCGACGCAGTGGCTCACCGCGAAGCGGTCGCAGACCGCCGCCGATTCCGCCGAGCGGGAAGCGGTGCTGAGCCGGATTCGCGAGGCCAGGGCCTCAGGCAAGAAGGTGCTGCTGGTCATCGGAAAGGTGATCTACGACCTCGGCGTCAAGTACACCGAGGGTGTGTGCCACGCCGACATGAGCGACTGGATCACCGACACCGTTCGCTACGTGAACTCTCGCGACGACGTGCTGCTGCTCATCAAGCCGCACCCGCACGAATCGCTGAAGAGCCTCACGATGACATCAGATGTCGTGCCCACACTGCGCGACCTCATCACAACGCAGCTGGGCACGAACGTCGTCTACCTTCCGCACAATATGTTCAGCATCGCTGACCTCGAGGAGCAGATCGACCTCGGCATTCTGTGGAACGGCACGAGTGCGGTAGAACTGGCGGCGTGGGGCGTGCCCGTCTTGGTGTGCGACGTATGGGGGCATTACGACTACCCGATCGGTTTCACGCGACCGGCCTCACGCGACGAATATCACCGGATGCTGACCGACCCGACGCTCGTCAACGCAGGCGACACCATGCGCGATCGCGCGATCTGCTTCCTGCACTACATGGGCAGCGATGCCGTGGGCGTCCGGAATCCGTACACCCGGACCAGCACGCTGAACTATGACCAGTTCAGCGCCAGCACCATCCTGTTCGACAAGGTTCGGGACTTCGCGCGGACCGACGATCCGGAGCTGGCGGCGCTTTTCGACCGCATCCACTGACCGGGCCCGGCCGACTACCCGGCCCAGTGCCGCCCGCGAAGCAGCTCCCACGAACGCACGATCCGCTGCGCGCCCAGGCCGTCCACGACGTCACGCCCCGCAGCCGCCCAGCTGCTGCCGCCGATCAGCTCGGCGACGTGGGCCCCGAGCTTCTGCGTGGCCCGCTCTGGATCGTCCCGGACTTCGCGAATGGTGCCGATCCCGCGGGCGAGGCCGCGGCGAAGCATCGCCTCGTACCCGATGAACTGGTTGTCGACGACCGGGATGACGACGGCGGGGACACCGATGCAGGCGAGTTCCCACGCCGTCGTGCTCGCCGCGCTGACGACCAGTTGGGCCGCCGCAGCGAGGGCCGGGAAATCCGCGGATGGTTCCACCAGGTGCACCGAGGGCCCGGCGGCGGCCCGCACGCCGTCCCAGCCGGACGTCGGAGCGACGACGGTGACGCTCCTCACCCCCGCGGTCCGCGCGCACACTGCGGCCACGACGGCCGCCGACCCCGTGGCGTCCGAACCGCCCAGGACGACGACGACCTCGATGCCGCCTTCGGTCGGCGCGACAGGCGCCTCGTCGCGCTGCTGCCGAGCGCGTCGGATCCCCTCACGCATCGGCGCGAATTCGATTCCCCGGAGCAGAATGCTGCTCCCATCGGCCGGTCTGTGCGTCGATTCCGCGTCGATCGTCGAATCGATCGCCACGTCGGCCGTTCGTCGCCCGAACGGGCCGTCCTCCATCGACGAGAGCACGGCTCCGCTGCGGCGGACCTCCTGCAGGGCATCGCCGTCTTCGTCGTAGTCGTCGACGTGAACGACGTCGGCGCCGTAGCGGGTCACGAGCTCGCCGCGCCCGCGCGGCACGGGCACGACCTCCACGGATGCGTCGGCGACGAGTCGGCGGCCGAACGGCGACGTCACGTCGCCGGCGATCAGCGCCGACCACCCAGCCTGCCGAGCAGCATCCGCGACCGAGATGCCGCGGACCAGATGTCCCAGGCCGCCCTCAGGAGTGCCGTCGCACCGAACGACGACCGTCTTCATCCCTCGGCCAGTTGTTTCTGCTGGACGCCCGCGTTCAGCGCGGTGACGTCCGGGCGCGCCCGAAGGAACGCGACGACGTCGGCCCACGCGGGTGCGGCGTCTCCGAGCTCGGCGACGATGCTCTCGATAGCGGCGGCATCCTCAGCCGTGTCGAGGGTGACACGCAGGTCGTTGGCCGGAGGGGACACCACGATGCCCATCGTGCGGAACTGGCGCTCGCTCGCGTAGAGGTACGAGGTCACGTGGGTTCTGTGGTGGTCGCGCGCCTCGGCATCCGCCACGGCGAGCGCAGACGCCGAGGCGATTTCGACGTCGAGGCCGCGCGGAAGCGTGCGCACGAGCGTCGACGACACCCAGTCCAGGTTCGAGTCCGAGCGCCAGAGCGCCACGATCTTGGAGATCAGAGTGGGATCGACGAGCGGGCAGTCGGCCGTGAGCCGCACGATCGCGTCGGCGCCCGTCTCGGCGCGGGCCTGCACGAAGCGAGAGAGCACATCGTCCTCGCTGCCGCGGACCACGTGGACGCCGAGCTCTGCGCCGAGCTCGGCAATCGCATCGTCGCCCGGTGCGGTCGACGTCGCGATGACGACGTCATCGATTCCCTCGGCGGCGCGGGCCGCCCGCACCATCCACCCGAGGACCGGTCTGCCACCGAGTGACCGGAGCACCTTTCCGGGGAGCCGAGAGGACCCCATTCTCGCCTGGATCACGGCTACAACGTGTGCTTCAGTCACTATGAAATAATGACACCTACCGCCGCCGAGGCTTCCCGGCGGCGACTGCATGTCAGACGACTACGGAAATGAGCTGAATGTCGCTCTTCAACGGTGCTTCGATCCTGGTGACTGGTGGAACCGGCTCCTTCGGCAAGGCATTTCTTCGCGAGGTGCTCGACAACCACAATCCCCGCCGCATCGTGGTCTATTCGCGCGACGAGCTCAAGCAGTACGAGGTGCGCAATCTCTTCAACAACGACCCGCGCCTGCGCTGGTTCATCGGCGACATCCGCGACGAGCGTCGTCTCGCCCGCGCACTGCACGGTGTCGACTACGTCGTCCACGCCGCAGCGCTGAAGCAGGTCGACACCGCGGAGTACAACCCGTTCGAGTTCGTCAAGACGAACGTGCTCGGCAGCCAGAACGTCATCGAGGCGTCGATCGACGCCGGCGTGAAGAAGGTCGTCGCACTCTCGACCGACAAGGCCTCGAGCCCGATCAACCTGTACGGTGCGACGAAGCTGACCGCCGACAAACTCTTCATCACCGGGAACCACTACGCGGCCGCCTACCCGACGCGCTTCGCCGTCGTTCGGTACGGCAATGTCATGGGCTCCCGCGGCTCGGTCATTCCGTTCTTCCGCAAGCTCGGCGAAGAGGGCAAGCCGCTTCCCATCACCGACCTGCGCTGCACCCGATTCTTCATCACGCTGCCGCAAGCCGTGCAGATGGTCATCGACACCTTCGACCTCATGCAGGGCGGCGAGCTCCTCGTTCCGCGCATCCCGTCGATGAAGGTCACCGACCTCGCGCACGCGGTCGTGCCCGGCGCGGAGCTCACCGACGTCGGCCTTCGCCCGGGCGAGAAGCTCCACGAAGAGATGATCAGTCCCGAGGAGGGGCGCCGCGCCGTCGTCATCCGCGACGGCAAGTACTTCATCATTCAGCCCGACCTCGCGACGTGGGGCTATCGGGCGCCCGAAGGAAGCGTGCCGGTCGAAGACGGATTCTCGTACCGTTCCAACATGAACGACCAGTGGTACACGCAGCAGCAGATCGCCGACATCGTCAACGGCGGCCTCTGAGATGGCGATGCTCCCGTACGGCCGTCAGTCCATCGATGACGACGACGTCGCCGCCGCCACCGCCGTTCTGCGCAGCGACTGGCTGACGACGGGCCCTGAGGTCGACCGGTTCGAGGCCGCGGTAGCCGCGCGTGCCGGCGTGGCGCACGCCGTCTCGGTCACCTCGGGCACCGCCGCGCTCCACGTCGCCTACGCCGCCGCGGGCATCACGTCCGGCGACGAGGTCGTCACGACGCCGCTCACCTTCGTCGCCACCGCGGCGGGGGCCGCGCTGCACGGCGCGAAGATCGTGTTCGCTGACGTCGACGCGCGCACCGGCAACCTCGACCCGGCCGCCGCCGAGGCCGCGGTGACCGACCGCACGCGGGTCGTCGCCGCCGTCGACTATGCGGGCGTGCCCGTCGACGCGGCCGCCTTTCGGGACCTGGGCGCCCGAAAAGGCATCCTCTTCCTCGAGGACGCCGCGCACTCGATCGGCTCGACACTCGACGGCGTGCCGGTGGGGTCGCTCGCCGACATCACGACGTATTCGTTCTTCCCGACGAAGAATCTCACCACGGCGGAAGGCGGCGCCGTCGTGACCGCGTCGGACGAGCTGGCGACCCGTGCGCGGGCTTTCAAGAATCACGGCCTCGTGCGTGACAAGGCGCTGCAGCGCTATCCCGACGAGGGTCCGTGGCACCAGGAGGTGCACAGCTTCGGGCTGAACTATCGGTTGCCCGACGTGCTCGCAGCGCTCGGCACCTCACAGCTGACGCGCCTCGATGCGTTCGTGGCACGCCGCGCTGAGGTCAAGGCGAGCTACGACACCGCCTTCGCGGGTATCGACGGGGTCGACACCCCGTTCGTGCCCGCGGGTGCTTCGCCGGCCTTCCATCTCTACCCGCTGCGCGTGCCTGCCGACCGGCGTCGCGAGATCTTCGAGTCGCTGCGCGAGCAGGGCATCGGGGTTCAGGTGAACTACATCCCCGCGTACTGGCACCCGGTGTTCGAAGATCTCGGCTACCAGCGCGGTCAGTGCCCCGTTGCGGAGGACTACTACCGCCGCGAGATCTCGCTGCCCATGTTCCCCGGCCTGACGGACGGCGACGTCGAGCGCGTGATCGAGGCCGTGAGCCACGCGATCGGCGTCTAGCGGCCGCGGCTGCGGCCACGGCTGAGACGCGCCGTCGCACACCCATGGACATCCAGAACCACTACTACGGACACAGCGCGGCATTAGCCCTGCACGCCGGGTTGCCGTCGATCCGTCACATCGACGGGCTGGTGCAGCACGGGTGGACGGTCTACTCGCCGTCCCTCGTGCACTTCGCGGACTTCGCCCGCCTGCCCCGCACCGCCCGTCGCCTCGTGTGGAGCCATGCCGCGCGGGGGTGGGACGCAGCACGCGACCCGTTCCCCACCACGGCGATCGGTGCACCGTTTCTCTACTTGAGCGCGCTCACCGCAGGGTCCCGAGTCGAGCGGAGTGACCGGGCCGTCGTGTTCCCGGTTCACGACACCAGACTGGTCAAGATCGGGGGCGACGATCAGGCATTCGCCCGCGAGCTCGCCGGACGGGAAGGGCCGAGCGTCATCTGCCTGCACCCCGAAGACCTCGACCAGCCCGAGAAGCGACGGGTCTGGACGCAGTTCGGGCACACCGTTGTCAGCGCCGGATCGCGCCGAGATCCGTTGTTCCTCGGCCGCGTCCTGAAGCTCGTCCGATCCAGCCGGCGCGTCGTGTCCAACCTGCTTTCCACGGCCGTCGTCTACGCAGCGGCGGAAGGCACCGACACGGCGATCTATGGGCCTGAGGTGTCCCTCGGAGACCTCGGCTCGGAGGTCGCGCAGCGCACTCGAGCGCTCTGGCCCGAGTTCCACGAAGCGGTTGCGGCAGGCATCCGTCAGCGCATCGCCTTAGCCGAGCTCGGCCAGTCGCACCTGCTCGAGCCCGCGGCGCTTCGCGAGGCCCTGGGGTGGGATCATCACTCGCCCGGCCCGCTCCTCAACTATTGGGCGGGTGCACCGGTTCGAAAGGCCGGCGCCGTGCTCGGCCTGGTGCAGCGACCGGCTGGCGCGCAGGATGCCGGGTCCTCGGCGGACCCGCTGGCGTTTCTCCGCCATCCGATGAGCCATCTGCCGGGCAGGCTGCCTGCGCTCCCCCGCGGCGACGAGTTGCTGGCTGACCCGCTCGTGCCGGCGACGAGCTCTTAGTGAAGCCTGCACGCCCGCCGCGCGTGCCATCGGCAGCCGCGTTGCGTCGACCGGCCCTCGGCGGCTAGCTTTTGCCTGTGCCTGCCGCCCATCACGACGACGCGTCCGCGTCCGTCGCTCAGAGCCATGCGGGAGTTCCCGTCGCTGAGCGCGGCGCCATCCCCGCGGACGTCATCGGCTCCGCCTCGCTCGATAACAAGCAGTACTGGTGGTACACGGTGCGTAGCGAGCTCCTCGAGCGCGTCTTCCGTCGCTACGTGCCCATCGGGGGTCGGGTGCTCGACGTGGGGTCCGCCGACGCGCCGTCGAGTGCGTGGATGGGCGCACTCGCCAACAAGACGTCGATGGACCTCGATCCGCGTGGTCTCGACCTCGAGGCCGGAGACGTCGTCGGCAGTGTGACCGACATCCCGTTCGCCGACCAGACCTTCGACGTGGTCAGCGCGTTCGACGTGATCGAGCACGTCGTAGACGAGCACCGCGCGTTGGACGAGATCTACCGTCTGCTCAAGCCGGGCGGTTACCTCCTCATGGCGGTGCCCACGTATCAGTGGGCGTGGTCGTCGCACGACGTGGCGAGCGGCCACGTGCGCCGGTATGTGAAGGGGCGAGCGATCGACGCGCTGGTCCGAAGCGGCTTCAACGTGGTCAGGACGACGTACGCCTTCGCCGGCGTGTTCCCCTTCTTCGCCGCCGAACGCCTCGGCCGGAAGTTGACCGACGCGATCACCCACAAGTCGTACACCGACGAGAATGCGGTTCCCGTACTGCCGCAGCCGAGCCCCTGGCAGAACCGGCTGCTCCTCGGCGCGAGCAGACTCGACGCCGCCCTGATTGCGCGCACCGACCTGCCATTCGGCTCGTCGTTCTTCGCCGCCGCGCAGAAACCCGCCACTCAGTCCTGAGCACAGGTGGGGTTGCTACGGTCGACACCATGACGACTCTGCGCGCGATCGCCGAAGACGCCGTCGCGCGCCCCTCCGCCGGCATCCGTCTCAGTGGTCTGGCCCGTTATGCCGGCGAGCTGACCCGCGCACTGATCGCCGCCGCACCCCCGGGCTGCGACGTCGAGCTGCTGTTCGCGGCGCGGCGCGGGAACGAGCTGGCGGATGCCACGGCACAGTTCCCGGGAGCGACGCGCAGCACGACCGCTCCGCTTGCCCGCCGCGCGCTGGCTACGGCGTGGGCGACGGGCTCTCGCGTGGGGGCGCCGCACGGACTCATCCACGCTCCGAGCCTGCTCGCCCCGCTCGCACGCCAGGGCCGCAACTCAGCGGCGAAATCGGCCCAGGTGGTCGTCACCGTCCACGACACCATCGCGTGGACCCACCCGGCCTCAATCGGTCGTGCGGAAGCCGACTGGACGAAGCGCATGGCGCGCCGCGCCGCGAGGTTCGCCGATGCGATCGTCGTTCCGACGCATGCGGTCGCCGCCGACCTCGCCGATCGTATCCCGCTCGGCGAGCGCGTTCGGGTCATTCCGGGCGGCATCAGCGCGGCCCTCACGCTGCCCGACGAGCCGGACGTCCGCTCGAGTTGGCTGGGTCTGCCCGAGCGTTTCGTGCTGGCGTCGGGTTCGATGGATCCGCGCACCGGCATCGATGCGCTGATCCGCGCCGCGGCACTGCCCGACTTCCAGTCCACTCCGTTGCTGATCGTCGGCGACGACGCGTGGCGCGGGCGACGCATCACCGAGGCGGCGATGTTCGCGGGTCTTCCCGAGGGCCGGGTGCGCCCGCTCGGCACCGTGTCCGATTCCGATCTCGCGCTGCTGCTCTCGCGCGCGGCCGCGTACGTGGCCCCGAGCCTCGCCGAAGGATTCGGGCTCGGCGCGCTCGAGGCGCTCACCTTCGGCACGCCGCTCGTGCACTCCGACGCGCCGGCGCACCTCGAAGTGGCGGGCGGGGCCGGCATCTCGGTCGCCCGCGCGGATCCCGGCACCACGTACGCCGAGCGTCTCGCGGCCGCCGTCGGCAGCGTCCTCGACGGCACGGCGGACACCGCGGCGCTCACGGTGCTCGGCCGCGACCGCGCGAAGGCGTTCAGCTGGGCGGCGTCGGGCGCCCAGGTCTGGCAGCTGCACGCCGAGCTGTAGGCCGGTTGCGCGGGCGCAGGCTCCGGCACGTGTTCCCGCGCCGAGCCGTCACAGTTCGGCGATCAGCGCCTGGTTCTTCTGCTCCACGAGCTCCTCGAGTTCGCGCGCGTACCCCGCGACCTTCCCGGTGAGCTCGGCATCGCCCGAGGCAAGAATGCGCGCCGCGAACAGACCGGCGTTCGCGGCCCCGTTGATCGCCATCGTCGCCACCGGGATGCCCGCAGGCATCTGCACGATCGACAGCAGCGAGTCGAGACCGTCCAGCCGGGCGAGCTGCACCGGAACGCCGATGACCGGAAGCGTCGTGACCGCGGCGACCATGCCGGGCAGATGCGCGGCGCCACCGGCGCCGGCGATGATGACACGGATGCCTCGCCCGGCGGCCTCTTTCCCGAACGCGACCATCTTGTCGGGCGTGCGATGCGCGGAGACCACCTCGACCTCATACGCGATGCCGAAGCGGTCGAGGCTCTCGGCTGCCGCCTTCATCGTCGGCCAGTCGCTGTCCGACCCCATGATGATGGCGACGGTGGGCGCAGTGCTGATCGGCATGCCCCCATGCTATGGCCGCGCTCACAGCCGGGGTGCGGACAGCCTGCGGTGTGGACAGCCGCCGTGTGGACAGGCTGCGGTGTGGACAGCCACGACGCGCATTGCTCCATTGCGGCACAGTGGCGGCCATGCACACACTGCGGCACACCCTGCTCTCTCCGTTCGGTCACCTCGCGAGCTACCGAGAGCTGACGCGGCACGTGCTGGGCGCTGACACGTCGGCCGCGCCCTTTCGTATCTCGAGCCCCAGCGCAGTCATCCGCCACCCGCGCTCAGATGTGTACGTCTGCGCTCACCTTGATGACGATGCTCTCACTGCCGCCCGAGTCGGTGCGCTGCTCGATTGCGTGACAGTGCTCGCGCGCCACGGCCTGCCCGTCAGTGCCGCTGTTCAGCGACGCGCCGATGGCACCTTCGATGAGCCTGCGGCGGCCGCGGGCGTTGCCGGCGTGCATCTCCGGTTCCGGCCCGGTGACGGCCGCGCCTCGGCTCGCCGATGGGCCGAGCCTCAGGGCGTCCGCGCCCATTGGGCGCGGCGCCGCTACCCCGTTGTGACCCTTGAGGATGCGCGCCACGCCTTCCGTCGCGGATCGCCGATCAGCCGACTCGAACTCCCACTCGAGGAAGCGCTCGCCCAAGCGCTGGGCACGTGTCTCACGTCATCCGAATCGATCGCGGTGTTCGAAGCCCTGTTGGCGCGTGCCGCAACAGCTCACGCCCGGGCGATCGCGTCGCGCTCTGTCCTCAACACGTCGACGACTGTCACGTCGCGCGCCGGCGACGCGCCCAGCCCTTTCCTGCGTTCCGGCAGGAGCGCAGCCGCGGTTCCGGACAAGCTCGCCGGTCTCACCGCCCCTCAGCTGGCCGCCGTGCTCACCAGAGTCTCAGCGCGCGTGCGCGCTCGCCTCGTTCGCGCCGGCCTTCCGCCGGAGGTCGGGGATGCCCTGCGAAGACTGTCATGAGGGAACACTTTCGACACGGAGCCAAAAGTGTTCCCTCATGACAGTGTTTCGGTAGCTACCCGCTCGTGCAGCGCCCGGGTCAGTGGAACAGGGAGGCCACCGCCAAGCCCGGGTCCGGCGAAGAGCGCCGGCGCGCCCAGGTCAGTCGAACAGCGCCGCCGCCGCGCGCGCGTCGGCGAGGACCGAGTCGAGTTCGGAGCCCGCGACGGTGACGTGGCCGACCTTGCGGCCGGGGCGCGATTCCTTGCCGTAGCCGTGGAGCTTCGCCGCCGGGTGCGCGGCGAACGCCTCGGCATAGCGTGACTGCAGGCTCGCGCCGGCCGGGCCGCCAAGGATGTTGATCATGACCGTCCACGCCTCGCGCGGGCGCGTCTCGCCGAGCGGCAGATCCAGCACTGCACGCAGGTGCTGCTCGAACTGGCTGGTGACGGCGCCATCGATGGTCCAGTGGCCGCTGTTGTGCGGGCGCATCGCGAGTTCGTTGACGAGCACGCGCCCGTCGCGCGTCTCGAACAGCTCGACCGCGAGCATGCCTGTCACGCCAACGCCCTCAGCGACCCGCACAGCGATGTCCCGCGCGGCTTGGGCGATGGCGCTGCCGGCGTTCGGCGCGGGCGCGATCACCTCGGCGCAGATGCCGCCCTTCTGCACGGTCTCGACGACCGGGTACGCGACGATCTGTCCGGACGGACGACGCGCGACCTGCTGCGCGAGCTCGCGCACGAAGTCGACGAGCTCCTCGACGATCAACGCGCCGCCGCGGCCGTCTTCGGCGAGCGCGGTGAACCAGTCATCCGCCCCGTTCCTGTCATCTACGATGCGCACGCCCTTGCCGTCATAGCCGCCGCGAGCAGTCTTGACGACGGCGCGGCCCCCGTGCGCGTCGAGGAAGGCCCCGAGCTCGTCAGCGTTCTCGATCGCCGCCCAGTCCGGTGACGGCAGGCCCAGCTCGGTGATCTTCTGGCGCATGAGCAGCTTGTCCTGCGCGTAGAGCAGCGCGTCGGGGCCGGGGTGCACGGGCACGCCCGCGTCGACGAGCGCGCGCAGCACGTGCTGGGGCACGTGCTCATGGTCGAAGGTGATCACGTCGACGGTCTTCGCGAACGCGACAACGGTCTCGAGGTCCCGGTAGTCGCCGACGCCCGTCGCGGCGAGCTCTGCCGACATGCCGGGCGTCTCTTCGAGCACCTTGATCGTCACGCCGAGCTCGACGGCGGGCGGGATCATCATTCGCGCGAGCTGCCCCCCGCCGATCACTCCGACAGTGGTGGCCATGTGATCAACCGCGGGCATGTGATCAGCGCTGTGCATGCGATCAACGCTACCGGGGAGAAGATCTGCGCGACGCGGCTCAGCGACCTGTCCACACCGTCGTCTGGTGCGTGATCGTCGGCGACTGCATCACCTGGCGCTGAGTCGACTGCAGGCTCGCCGCGTTCTCCATCAGGTCATGCAGCGCGACCTGCACTGTGCGCGCCTTCGGCACGTCTCGCATGATGAGCACCGTCTCACCCGAGACCGTGATCCGCAGGTTGCCGGAGCTGAACATCGTCTGCAGCGGACCGCGCGCCAGCTCCACCTCGTAGCCGCGGCTGTGCAGCAGCTCCTGGCGCCGGCGCACGAAGAACCCGCGCCGGATCACGATGCGTCTCGTCGTGATGATGAACCGCCGCGACAGCCACGCGAAATACGGCAGCAGGAAGAACACCAGCGTCCACAGCAGCACCCCGAACAGGATCGCCCCGCGCGCCAGCGGCTGGTCGAAGCGCTCCGCCAGGTACCCGTACCCGAACGCCGCGACGACGAGCGCGACGGACGGCCAGAACAGCTCGCGCGCGTGCGGCCGCAGACGCGCGACGACCCGCTCGGGCGCCGCGACGGAACCCGTCTGGGCCGCCGAGGAGCGGGGGTCGACGGGGCGGGCCATGAGCAATTAATACCGCAGGTGGGTGACGTCGCCAGCGGAGACTGCGGTGGGTCCGGCATCCGTTATCACCATGAGACGTCCAGCGTCGTCGAGGCCCGTCGCGCGGGTGGTGCGAACGGTGCCGTCAGGCAGCTCGAGACGCACATCGCGACCGATCGTCGCGCACTCGCGAGCGATGAGAGAGCGGATGCCTGAGGCATCCGCATCGCCGCCCGCGTTAGCCAGCTCGTAGACGAACGTGTTCAACGCCGTGAGATAGTCGGCGACGAGCGCATCGACGTCGGGGCTCTCGACTCCGGCGAGCAGCAGCGAGGTCGCGGTCGGGGTGGGCAACTCGTCTTCCGGGATCGTCAGGTTGACGCCGGAGCCGACGACGACGCCCGACGCGTCCGGCAGCAGCTCGGCGAGGATCCCGCTGACCTTGCGCCCCTCGATGAGCACGTCGTTCGGCCACTTGAGCTCCGCGCCGTTCACGCCCTGCGCGGCGACCGCGCGCCTCATCGCGGCGCCGGCCAAGAGCGGCAGCCAGCCGAGTGCGCCGATCGGCAGGTTCCCGGGCAGCTGGTCGGGGCGCAGCAGCACCGACATCGCGAGGCTCGTGCCGGGCGGCGCCTGCCACTGCCGGCCGAGACGCCCCTTTCCGGCCGTCTGCTCATCAGCGACCAGCACGGCGAGATGCGGCCACGCGGCCGGGTCGGCGGATGCCTGCTCGAGGAGCTCGGTGTTCGTCGAAGCGACGCGTGCGGCGACGACGAGCCGCGAGGCGACCCGGCGGGCGCGCGGCAGATCAGGAAGCGTCACGGTCCCATTCTTGTAGGAATCCCTCAAGGGGTTCTGCCCGAGGGGCAAAGGTAGGGTGAAACCGTGACCGACGAAGCCACGAACCCCGAGACCTCCGGCCCCGATCTCGCCACGACGGCGGGGCGCATCGCCGACCTGACGAACCGCTACAACGAGGCCGTCACGGTGAAGGAGGAGGCGAGCGCGGCCAAGCAGCACGGCAAGGGCAAGCTGACCGCGCGCGAGCGGATCCTGAACCTGCTCGACCCGGGCACCTTCGTCGAGTTCGACGAGTTCGTGCGCCACCGCTCGACCGGTTTCGGCCTCGAGAACCGCAGGCCCTATGGCGACGCGGTGATCACCGGTGTCGGCGCCGTCAACGGCCGTCAGGTCGCGATCTTCAGCCAGGACTTCACGACCTTCGGCGGCTCGCTCGGCGAGGTCGCCGGCGAGAAGATCATCAAGGTCATGGACCACGCGCTCAAGACGGGCGTGCCGATGATCGGCATCCTCGACTCGGGGGGCGCCCGCATTCAGGAGGGCGTCGTCGCCCTCGGCAAGTACGCCGAGATCTTCCGCCGCAACACCGCGGCGAGCGGCGTGATCCCCCAGATCTCGATCGTCGTCGGACCGGCGGCGGGCGGCGCGGTCTACTCCCCCGCGCTCACCGACTTCGTGATCATGGTCGACAAGACGAGCCACATGTTCGTCACGGGTCCCGACGTGATCAAGACGGTCACCGGCGAGGACGTGGGCTTCGAAGAACTCGGTGGTGCGCTCACTCACAACAAGCTCTCGGGCGTGAGCCACTACCTCGCGCGCGACGAGAGCGACGCGCTCGACTACGCGCGCACCCTGCTCGGCTACCTGCCCGACAACAACCTCACCGATGCGCCGATCTACGACGTCGAGCCCGAACTCGAGATCACCGACCTCGACCGTGAGCTGAACGAGCTCGTGCCCGACTCGCCGAACCAGCCGTACGACGTCATCCAGGTCATCGAGCACATCGTCGACGACGGCGAGTTCCTCGAGATCCAGCCGCTGTTCGCGCCGAACATCGTCATCGGCTTCGGCCGCGTCGAGGGCCGCTCGGTCGGGATCATCGCGAACCAGCCGAACGCCATGGCCGGCACGCTCAACATCGACGCCGGCGAGAAGGCCGCGCGCTTCGTGCGTTTCTGCGACTCGTTCTCCATCCCGATCGTGACGCTGGTCGACGTTCCCGGCTACCTGCCCGGCACCGACCAGGAATGGACCGGCGTCATCCGCCGCGGCGCGAAGCTGCTGTACGCCTACGCCGAGGCCACCGTTCCGCTCGTCACGATCATCACGCGCAAGGCCTATGGCGGCGCATACATCGTGATGGGGTCGAAGCAGCTCGGCGCCGACATCAACCTGGCCTGGCCCACCGCCGAGATCGCGGTCATGGGCGGGCAGGGTGCGGTCAATATCCTGTACCGCGCGCAGATCTCCGACGCGCGCGAGCGCGGCGAAGACGTGCAGGCGCTGCGCCAGAAGCTCGCGAGCGACTACGCCTATGAGGTCGCGTCGCCGTATCTCGCCGCCGAGCGCGGCGCTCTCGACACGGTGATCGAGCCGGCCGCGACGCGGGTGTCGATCATCCGGGCGCTGCGGTCGCTTCGCACGAAACGGTCGTCGATGCCGCCGAAGAAGCACGGGAACATTCCGCTGTGACGGCTCCGGCATTCGATGAGCGCGAGGCGGCTGCGAGCATCCGTTTCGTGACCGAGGGTCTGACGCCCGAGGAGGTCGCCGCCGCGACCGTCGTGCTCACCGCTGCGCTGCGCGAGCAGTCGTTCGCGGCCGGCCCCACTGTCGAGCAGCAGGCGCCGTCAGCGTGGGCCCGATCGGCGCGATCGCTGCGGCAGCCGCTCGTCGGCGGCTGGTGCGGATTCACGGCCGAGGGTCTCTGACCCGGGCCCTGCCCGACCCGAGCGCCGTCCAGGGCCCGCGTGGGACGATTGACGGATGCCTTCGCGCCCCGTTCGCCGCCGTAACCCGCCTCGCGCTGTCGCCCACGACCCCGCCGTCGGCACCGAGGTCGAGCTCGAGACCACGGGCGTCGCGCACGGCGGCATCATGGTCGCCCGGCACGAGGGGCGCGTCGTGTTCGTGGCGGACGCGATCCCCGGCGAGCGGGTGCGCGCCCGCGTCACCGAGGCGAAGTCGAGCTTCTGGCGCGCCGACACGCTCGAGGTGCTGGAGGCGAGCCCGCATCGTCGGGAGCACGTGTGGTCGGAGGCCTCCGTCACGCGCGACCCCGAGGGCCGTGCGGGCGGCGCGGAGTTCGGCCACATCGAGCTCGCCCACCAGCGCGAGCTGAAGCGACAGGTCGCGGCCGACGCGCTCGCGCGCATCGGCCGCATCGACGACGCACCCGACTTCACTGTGCAGGCGCTGCCCGGCGGCGATGACGCGGCCGGTACCGGCTGGCGCACCCGAGTGACACTTCACGTCGCCCCCGACGGCACCGTGGGCCCCTACGCAGCACGCTCGCACACCGTGATCCCGGTCTCCTCGCTGCCACTCGCCGTTCCCGAGCTGGCGGCGATCGCACCGCTCACCGAGAGGCTGGGCGACGCGGCATCCGTCGACCTCATCGCACCCGCTGAGGGCCCTCTTCAGATCGTCACGGCGCGAGACGGCAGCCGGCCCCCGCTCGCCGCGATCACGGAGCGCGTCGGCGACCGCGAGTTCGCGCTCGAGGCGCTCGGATTCTGGCAGGTGCACCGTCTTGCGGCGGCGACGCTCACGGGTGCGGTGCAGCGCGCGATCGATGCGGATGCCTTCGACCCGCGTGCCGCGAACCTCGACCTCTACGGCGGGGTCGGCCTGCTCGCGGCGGCCGTCGGCGATCGCTTCGGGCAGGCGACCCGCATCACGAGCGTGGAGTCGTACGAGTCCGCGACCGATTTCGCGGCGCGCAACCTCGCCGAGTGGGTGGGGGCTCGCGCCGTGACGGGTCGCGTCGAGCAGTGGGTCCGCGGGCGCGCCGAGAACGCGACGGCGACCGAACGGGGCCGCCAGCGCGCCGCGACGATCGTGCTCGACCCGCCGCGGGCCGGCGCGGGAACGGAGGTCGTCGCCGAGCTCGTGAGCACCGAGCCGGCCCAGGTGGTCTACGTGGCCTGCGACCCGGTCGCCTTCGCGCGCGACGCGAAGGCCTTCGCAGCGGCCGGCTACGCCATCCGTTCGCTCGAGGCCTTCGACCTGTTCCCGAACACGCACCACGTCGAGCTCGTGGCCCGCCTGTCACGCGACTAGCCCGTCGTGTGGCCCGTTCTGGCGGCTGGTCCCCCACGGGGCCGGCGCTAGGCTGTGGCCATGGTGACTGTCGCCATCGTCGACGACCACGAGTCGGTGCGCATCGGGCTGCGCGCGTCCTGTGTCGACGCCGGTTTCGTGGTGACCGGTGAGGCCGCCACCGTCGACGCTCTGCTGCCGATGCTCACGACGCATCCCGCCGACATGGTCGTGCTCGATCTTTCACTCGGCGACGGGTCCAGCGTCACCGACAACGTGCGGCGGGTGCGCGAGGCGGGTTCCGCCGTGCTCGTGCACTCGATCGCCGACCGCGTGCAGGCCGTGCGCGAGGCGCTCGCGGCGGGCGCGGCGGGCGTCGTCCCGAAGTCTGCGCCGACGGGTCGCGTCATCGACTCCATCCGTACCGTCGCCGAGGGCGGCGTGCTCAACAACCTCGAATGGGCGAGCGCCATCGACGCCGACAGCGACTTCGCCCGGGCGAAGCTCGGGCAGCGCGAGCGGGACGTCCTGCATCTCTACGCCTCGGGCCTGCCGCTGAAGGCGGTCGCCAGTCAGCTCGGCATCGCGCACTCGACGGCGCGCGAGTACCTCGACCGCATCCGGGTCAAGTACGTCGAGGTGGGCCGCCCGGCACCGACCAAGGTCGACCTGCTCCGCAGGGCCGTCGAAGACGGCATTCTGCCCGGACTCGCCGGCGACGCGAGCAATGTCCAGCTCTGACGAGCCGTTCTCGGCTCTGCCCCCGCCGCCGCGGCATCCGTTCACGGGCGCGCGGATCGAGACGATGGTCTCGCGCGCGATCGTGGGATTCGGCGTCGTGTTCGGCGTGCTTGTGATTCCGCAGCTCCTCGCACAGCAGGTGCAGCTCATGCAGCCGTTCGCGGGCATCCAGGCGGGGCTCGTCTGTGCAGGGCTGCTCGCGGCGGTCGTCACGGCCGCGTTGCGGCGCGGGGTGCGAACCGCGACCAGCGGCTTCGCCGTGCTCTATCTGTTCGTCGTCGTGCTCTGGCCGCTGACGGCGTCGGGCACGCGTGTCGACGGCACGCCGTGGTTGTGGATGCTCTGCACTGTCGCCTCCGCGTACGCGGCAGTCGGCATGCCCACGTGGGTCGCCGCCGCCTACGCGATCATCGCGCCGGCCCTGTTCGGCGTCGTCATGTGGGAGCTCGGCACCTCCGCCCCGACGGACAACGCCGTGCTCGACGCCGTGTACTCCGCGATCGTGGGCAGCGTCATCCTCACCATCGCGACGATGCTTCGCGGGGCCGCGGCCCGGGTTGACGTGGCCCAGCGCGCTGCACTCGACGGCTACGAGCACGGTGTGCGCGAGCACCTCGGCGAAGCGGAGCGGGTCGAGGTCGACGCGCTCGTGCACGACAGCGTGCTGGCGACCCTGCTCGCCGCGGCCGGGGCGCGTACGCCGGATGCCGAGCAGCTCGCGGCGCGCATGGCTCAGGACGCGCTCGGTCACCTTTCGTCGTCGAAGCCGCTGCCGGCACCCCATTCGGCAGAGGTGACGGATGCCTGGACCCTGCTGTCCGGCATCCGTGCCGCGACCGCGCAGACCCTGCACCAGGCCCGCTTCGCGACGCACGGGCTGCTGGCCGCCGCGATTCCGGTGGTCGCGGCCGAGGCGTTGCAGGCCGCGACGGTGCAGGCGATGCTCAACAGCTCGCAGCACGCGGGCGGTCACGAGGTGAGCCGTACCGTCACCATGCGCGGCCTCGGCGACGACGGCGCGGGCGGCGTGCAGATCACGATCGTGGACGACGGCGTCGGCTTCGACATCGCCCGCGTCGGCCCCCGGCGCCTCGGGCTCGCGAACTCGATCGTGGGGCGCATGGAGATCGTCGGCGGCACCGCGGTCATCGAGTCGGCACCCGGGGCCGGCACGAGCATCACGCTGCGGTGGCCTGCCCACCTCGACGGCGCGGGCGAGGCATCCGCTCCCGCCGAGGGCGGGGTGCTCGCATGATCTCACTGTCGCGCACCGCGATCATCTGCCTCGCGATCCTGTTCTCGACCTATCACATCGTGCTCGGCCTCTCGACCCTCGACGTGCCCACGTCCCCGGTGCCGACCATCTGCTCGCTCGTGGCATTCGCCGTCGCGATCACGGTCAGCCTGCTGCGGCCGCGAGTGCGCAGGCTCCCCGTCTGGATCGCTGCATTCGACCTGGCCGTCGCGATCGCGATCCCGCTCGCCGTCTCGAGCCAGCTCGACCCCCACGCCTCCAACGGGTACGCCACGTGGTACATCGCCGCGGTCGGCACGCTTCTCACGATCGTCATGGTGCGCGGCCGCGACGCGTTCGCGTGGGCGGGCGTCGCTTTCCTTCTCCTGCAATCCGTGTGCTGGGGCGGTCTCGGGTCGCTGGGCCCGCTCGGGGTCGTCGGCTCGGCGGTGTGGGTGCTCGCGGCGAACGTGGTGATGTTCGCGGTGCGTTCGACCGCCGACGATGCGGAGCGATTCGCGCAGGTGGAACGTGTGGCGTCCGAATGGCGTGCGGCGTACGACGCGCACGTCGTCGAGCGGCAGCGCAGGCTCTCACACACCTACACGATGGCCGAGCCGCTGCTCACCGAGATCGTGAAGTCCGGTGGCCGGCTGAGTGCGGAGCAGCGCACCGAATGTCTGCTGCTCGAGGCGACGATGCGCGATGAGATCCGCGGGCGCGGGCTGCTCGACGACGCGGTGCGAGCCGCCGTCACCCAGGCGCGGCGGCGCGGGGCGTCCGTCAGCCTGCTCGACGAGGGCGGTCTCGACGAACTCGGCGACGACGCGCGCGGCGCGGTTCTCGGGCGTCTGGCCGAGGCGATCAGCGCGGCGGATGCCGACACCCTCATCGTGCGCTCGGTCCCCCGCGCCGAGGAGGTCGCGGTCACGGTCGTCGGCCTGCGAGCGGCGGGCGGCGACGACGAGGACGACGTGACGCTGTGGCTGGAGATTCGCGGGGCTTAAACCAATTCGGCTCCCGGGGGCGAAGAACTCGCCCGCCGGGAGCCGTGAGCCGGAGTGGTAACCCGAATACCGCTCCGGCTCCCCCCAATGGCATCCGCACGCTTACCCTTTTCGGCGAATGAATCGGACAGGATCTGAAGAAACAGACTCACTGTACGTACTTATAGTCCCCGGCCCCGCCGATCTGCAGTAGTCGGCTCTTAGGGGGACAGAGGGGGACCGAGGGGGGACACCAGGGTCGGCCCCCGTCGACACCTAGGGTGGATCCATGCGCCTGTACCTCGCGTCGACGTCGCCCGCCCGCCTCTGGTTGTTGCGCAACGCCGGCATCGAGCCGGTGGTCGTCCCGTCGCAGGTCGACGAGCCCGCGGCCGTCGCGGCGGCCGAGGCCGGCGGTCCTCCCCTTCCCGCGGCCGAGATGGTGCAGCTGCTCGCGCGGGCGAAAGCCGAGGCGATCCTCGGCCTCGAGCCGGGCGGCGAGCCGATCGACGGCATCGTCGTCGGCTGCGACAGCGCTTTCGAGCTCGACGGCGTCGCGTACGGCAAGCCGCACGAGCCTGCGACCGCCCGCGAGCGCTGGCACGCCCAGCGCGGGCGCACGGGCGTGCTGCACTCGGGGCACTGGGTCGTCGACCATCGGGCGGGAGCGCAGCGGGCCGCCGTCGGGGCCGTGGCCCGCGCATCCGTCACCTTCACGGCGGACATGACGGATGCCGAGATCGATGCCTACGTCGCGACCGGAGAGCCTCTCCACGTTGCGGGCGCCTTCACGATCGACAGCCTCGGCGGCCCGTTCGTCGAGCGCATCGACGGCGACCCGTCGACGGTCGTCGGCATGTCGCTGCCGGTGCTGCGCCGGCTCGTGCGTTCGCTCGACGTCGAGTGGACCAGTCTCTGGAATCGTTCGGGCGCACTCGGCTCCTGAGTGTCCCCCTTGCGGGGTACCGACAAAGCTTTGGCGCCAGTTTTGTTGGCGTCATCCAAATCCGACTTGACTGGCCTTCGTAGGCTGGACGGGTGCCCCGAATCTCCAAAGTCCTGGTAGCCAATCGCGGCGAGATCGCCGTCCGAGTCATCCGAGCCGCCAAGGACGCCCGGCTGGGGTCGGTCGCGGTCTACGCCGATCAGGACAGGGACGCGCTGCACGCCCGCCTCGCCGACGAGGCGTACGCGCTCGGCGGCAGCACGAGCGCCGAGACGTATCTCTCGATCGACAAGCTGCTGTCGATCGCGCGTCGCGCAGGAGCGGACGCCGTGCACCCCGGGTACGGATTCCTCGCCGAGAACGCCGACTTCGCCCGCGCGGTCATCGACGCCGGACTCGTCTGGATCGGGCCGAGACCCGAGGCGATCGAGCGCCTCGGCGACAAGGTCAGCGCGCGGCACGTCGCCGAGCTCGCCGGCGCCCCGATGGCGCCCGGCACCCTGAACCCGGTCGCGACCGCCGACGAGATCATCGCCTTCGCCGACGAGCACGGACTGCCGATCGCCATCAAGGCGGCCTTCGGCGGCGGCGGCCGCGGCATCAAAGTCGCCCGCAGTCGCGAGGAGATCCCCGAGCTCTTCGAGTCGGCCACCCGCGAGGCGGTCGCGTCGTTCGGTCGCGGCGAATGCTTCGTCGAGAAGTTCCTCGACAAGCCGCGCCACGTGGAGACGCAGTGCCTCGCCGATGCGCACGGCAACGTCGTCGTCGTCTCGACCCGAGACTGCTCGGTGCAGCGCCGCCACCAGAAGCTCATCGAGGAAGCGCCCGCGCCGTTCATCACCGACGCGCAGCGCGACGAGCTGTACCGCGCATCGAAGGCCATCCTGAAAGAGGTCGGCTACCTCGGCGCAGGCACCTGCGAATTCATGATCGGCAGCGACGGCACCGTCAGCTTCCTCGAGGTCAACACCCGTCTGCAGGTCGAGCACCCGGTCTCGGAAGAGGTCACCGGGCTCGACCTCGTGCGCGAGCAGTTCCGCATCGCGGAGGGCGGCGTCCTCGACTACGCCGACCCCGAGCCGCGCGGGCACTCGATCGAGTTCCGCATCAACGGCGAGGACCCGGGGCGCAACTTCATGCCCGCCCCGGGGCCTGTGCGCACGTTCGCGGCCCCCTCGGGGCCCGGCGTGCGCGTCGACACCGGCGTGCGCGCAGGCGACGAGATCTCGGGCGCGTTCGACTCGCTGCTCGCGAAGCTCATCGTCACCGGCGCGACGCGCGAGCAGGCCCTCGAGCGCGCCCGCCGTGCCCTCAACGAGTTCGAGGTGGCGGGTCTGCCGACCGTCCTTCCCTTCCACCGCGCGATCGTGCGCGACCCCGCATTCGCCCCCGCGGGCGAGGCGCCCTTCAGCATCTACACGCGCTGGATCGAAACCGAATGGGCCGGCGGCCTCGCCCCGTGGAGCGGAGAGGCGGATTCCGCGCCCCAGACCCCCGACGAGCGCCAGAGCGTCGTCCTCGAGGTCGACGGCAAGCGCGTCGAGGTGACGCTGCCGACGAAGCTTCTGCTCGCCCCCGGCGCCCGCACCGCGGGTCCCGCGCCGAAGCGCGCCGGAACCTCTCGCCGCGGCGGCGCGCCGACGATCTCCGGCAACGCGATCACCGCGCCCATGCAGGCGACGGTCGTGAAGATCGCCGTCGAGGAAGGAGCCGACGTCGTCAAGGGCGACCTCGTCGTCGTGCTCGAGGCCATGAAGATGGAGCAGCCCCTCATCGCCCACAAGGACGGCCGCGTCGAGGGCATCAACGCCGCCGTCGGCGCGACGGTATCGAGCGGCACGCGTCTTCTGAGCATCGTCTAGCGCAGGTCCACGGGCGCCGCGCGCGCTCAGGCGCGGGCGAGGCGCAGCACCTGCACGCTGATGCGGTGCGCCATCGCCGGCACCGAGTCGCGGCCGGTGAGCGGCGTGCCGAGCCAGTTGCCGAGCAGCCACACGATGCCGCCCGAGACGATGACGACCGCGTCGCGGATCTCCTCCGTGTCCCGGTTCGCGACGGTGTCCAGCAGGGGCGAGCGCTCGAGGATCCGCCGCACCACGAGCTCGACGGCGGCGTCGATCGCCGCACCTGAACGCGAACCACGCAGCACTCGCCGGTAGAACCCGCGGTGCGCCGCAAGGTGCTCGAGCAGCTCGCGCACGAGCGGCTCGACGCGCCCGGACCAGTCCGCGACGTCGGCGGAGGGGGGCTCATGGCGCGTGAACTCGGCGTCGAGGCGCTCGACGGCCGCGGCGCTCGCGAGCTCGCCGAGGTCCGTGAAGTGCTGATAGAAGGTCGGGCGCGTCACTCCGGCGGCGGCGACCACCTGAGTGATCGACAGCTCATCGAGATCATGGGCGTCGAGGAGCTCGGTCGCCGCCGCGAGCAGCGCCCGCTTCGAGCGGGCGGCCCGAGGGTCACTCGACGCGCCATCCATCCCATACATCTTCGCAGCCCCACATTCTGTTTGACATGTGTAAACTAGTCGACGTCGCTAGCTTACGTTTGTAAAACAATAGTCCGCATGAGGGCGAGCGCTGAGCCGGCGAGCGCGAGGGGAACGAGGAACACCGTGACGAAGCATCCGATCAACACGCAGGCGGGCGGCACGCGCAAGCGAGCCGTGCGCATCGCGATCGCGGCGATCGCCTGCATTCCGCTCATCTACGGCGGCGCGCTCATCTGGGCGAATCAGGACCCGACGCACCGGCTCGACAAGATCCCGGCGGCCGTCGTCGACCTCGACCAGCCGGTGACGCAGAACGGCACGACCGTCGACGTCGGCAAGACGGTCGCGCACGACCTCGTCGCCAACCACGAGAACGACAACTTCGACTGGACCGAGACGGATGCCTCAGCCGCCCGCGCCGGCCTGAAGAACGGCACCTACCTCGCCACCATCACCCTGCCGAAGGGCATGTCCTCCAGCGCCGCGTCACTCGGCGGGAACGCCGGCGACGCCGCCGACTCGCGCGTCACGATCACGACCGACGACGGCCGCAACTACATTGTGGGCGTCGCGGCGAAGACCATCGGGCTCACCATCTCGCAGACCGCATCGAAGTCGGTCTCGCAGCAGTACCTCTCGCAGATCTACTCCGGCCTCGACCAGATCTCGTCGGAGCTCACCACCGCGGCGAACGGCGCGAAGCAGCTCGCCTCGGGAGCGGGAACCCTGAAGTCCGGCACCGCGCAGCTCGCCACCGGCGCCGACCAGAGCGCCTCGGGTGCGGCGCAGCTCGCCTCGGGTCTCGGCACGGCCCAGTCGGGGGCGAACCAGCTCGCGAGCGGCACCGCGCAGGTGGCGGCCGGCACCTCCCAGCTCGCGGACCAGACCGCCCAGGCCGCGACCGGCGCCCAGCAGCTCGCCACCGGGGCATCGCAGGTCGCCGCGGGCACGTCCGAGAATCAGAGCAGGATCAGCCAGGCGGCGAGCGGGGCAGCCCAGCTCGCCGCGGCCAACCAGAAGCTCGCGGGCGGCGCGTCGACGCTCGCGACCGGAGCCAACCAGGTCGCCGCCGGCAACCAGAAGCTCGCCGACAGCGCGAGCGCACTGAACTCGGCGGTGAAGCAGCTGAACGCAGCCGGAGTCTCGCCGGCGGCGATCGAAGCCGGACTGAACCAGCTCTCCACGAACGCGACCCAGTACGTCAACGACGTGAACCAGCTCGCCGAGTCGTGCTCGAGCCTCGCGAGCTCGAACGACCCGGCCCTGACCCAGCTCTGCGGGCAGATCAATCAGGTCGTCGGCCCGCAGAACGGCAGCGGCTACGCGAACAGCGCGGCGATCGCCGCCGCCGCGAAGCAGCTCAGCTCGGCCGCCCCGACGCTCGTGAACGTGCTGAACCAGGCTACGGGCGGCGCGCAGACGCTCGCCGATGACACCCAGGCGCTCGCGACCGGCGCTCAGCAGGTCGCGAGCGGAGCCTCAGCGCTCAGCTCCGGCGCGCAGAAAGCGGCGACCGGCGCGAACACGCTCTCGAGCGGACTCGCAAGCGGTGAGAGCGGTGCGGCCCAGCTCAACTCGGGCGCCCAGAAGGTCTCGAGCGGCGCGTCGACTCTTGCGAGCGGCCTGAAGAACGGCGAGAGCGGCGCGGCACAGCTCAATGCCGGTGCGCAGCAGACGGCCGGCGGGTCGCAGCAGCTGGCGAGCAAGCTGACGGATGCTTCGAGCGGGGCATCCGATCTCGCGACCGGCACCGCGCAGCTCGCCTCAGGTGCCAAGTCTTTGGACTCGGGGGCCGGCACCCTCGCCTCCGGTTCGGGAACCCTCGCGGGCAAGCTTGCCAGCGGCGCGAAATCCGTGCCCAGCTACTCCGCCGCGGACCAGAAGCATCTGAGCGACGTCGCCTCGCAGCCCATCGCGCTCGCGCAGTCGAAGCTCAACTCGGTGCCGAGCTACGGCTACGGCCTCTCGCCGTACTTCCTCGCGCTCGGTGCGTGGGTGGGCGGCCTGTCGATCTACATGCTGCTGCGCGCGATCCCGCTCAGCGCGGTCGAGCGGAACCGGCCCGGCTGGCTCGCCGCGCTGCTCGGCTACCTGCGCGGCGCGTGGATCTCGCTCGTTCAGATCGCCCTGCTGTACCTGATCGTGACGCTCGGCATCGGTGTGCACCCCGCGCACCCGGTCGGTCTCGCGCTGTTCCTCGGTCTCGCGGGGGTCGCCTTCACCGCGGTCAACCACGCGCTGATGGTGCTCTTCGGCAGCCGCGGGCGCTTCCTCGGGCTGATCCTGCTCGTGCTGCAGGTGGCCGCCGCCGGGGCGACGTACCCGATCCAGACGACGCCCGCGTTCTTCCAGTTCATCCATGGGCTCCTGCCGATGACCTACGCCGCCAACGCGATCCGTTCGCTCATCGCGGGCGGGGGCGCCGGTGTCGGCCAGGGCATCGTCGTCATGGTGTGCTGGGGTGCGGTCTCCCTGCTCATCTCCATCGCCGTGACGACGGCGCGCCGCGCCCGCCGCTCCGCGATGCTCCTCCCCGACTTCGCGGTGTAGCCGTCAGAGGCTCCAGGTCATCCACGCGTTACTCCGGCGGTTCGCAGTTCGGGTCGAGCAGAGTCTGATATTCACCGGCCTCGGCCCGGGCTCGCACCGCCGGGGTGATCTCGTCGGTCGGCATCACCCCGACCGCGAATCCGCGCGGACCGCCTGACTCCTTTGCGAGGACGCAGGCCGCCACGATCGTTGTCAGGCCGAGGTCGTCAGGGCCCGGAGTCGGCGCCGTGCGCATAACAAGTGGCGTGACGTTGATCATGACAACGGCACGCCCGTGCGAGATTTCGTCGACGCGGCCCCCGTTCGTGCCGAGGAGCGAGCGCAACTCCGCCGCGGAGGGCGCGGGCGCGACAGCCTTGGGCGCGTCCGCCCCAGGCGTGCACCCAACGAGGGTGCTCACCGCGAGAAGCGCGCAGAGAACGCCCGCTGCGCGCGTCACTTGAGTTCGCAGTAAATCGCGTTGTGAGACGCCTTAAAGCTCGTCAGCGTACCGCTGGTCTGAGTCGTCGTTCGGAACTGCGTCGCGGTCGTCTTTCGGATCTTGTAGGAGGCATGTGTGCCCCTGGGATACATACGCCACGTCTGGCCCTTCTTCATGGTCGGTGAGTGGCACGTCGTCGAATACGCCGTCGTAGCAGCATGTGAGAAGCCGAGGCTCGTGGAGAGCGCCTTCACGGTAATACCCATCGAGGTCTGCCACGTGTTGGTGAAGGCGCGATTGGCCGTGGCCGAACACTTCGCCCCGCTCGTGCCGACCGAACATGACGAGAGCTGCTTGCTCTTGTTTGTGTAGTCCTTAGTGATCTTCTTGTTGATCACGTCCAGGCGCTGGGCGCTGGCACCGCCGGCAAGAGTCACCGTGGGCGCAGCCTCCGTCACACGGGCGGGTGCCGCGTTCGCGGGCACCGCAAATACGAGAGCCGCGGCCCCGAAGGCAGTCGTGACGGCGAATGCCACCCCGTTCCGCAGCTTCTTCGTGCCGCTCGTCGATTTGTTCCACTTCCGCATGGGTGTCTCCTCGCAATTGCGCTCGTAACCGCTACGAACGCACCGAGGCTATCAACCATCTGGTGTTTACACCCTGGGACTTTGTTCCCTACGAAGCGATCAGCCGCCGACGATGTGCATTGCGCGCGCCGCATCCGTCACGGCGCCGGACAGCGACGGGAAGACCGCGTACGCGCGCGCGACCTCGTCGACGGTCAGGCGGTGCTCGACGGCGATCGCTAGCGGGAAGATGAGCTCGCTGGCCCGCGGCGCCACGATCACGCCGCCGATCACCGTGCCGGAACCCGTGCGGGCGAAGAGCTTCACGAAGCCCTCCTTGATGTTCAGCATCTTGGCGCGAGCGTTCGTGGGCAGCGGCAGCTTGTAGATCTGCCCCTGCGCGATGCCGTCCTCGATCTGCTTCTGGGTCCAGCCCACCGTCGCGATCTCGGGCTGCGTGAAGATGTTCGACGTCACGTTGCGCAGTTCGATCGGGTTGACCGCGTCGCCCATCGCGTGGAAGACGGCGGTGCGGCCCTGCATGAACGCGATCGACGCGAGCGGCAGTACGTCTGAGCAGTCCCCCGCGGCGTAGATGTTGGGCACGGATGTCCGCGCCACGCGATTCACCCGAACGTGCCCCGTCTCCGTCAGCTGCACGCCGGCCTCTTCGAGCCCGATGCCCGCGGTGTTCGGAACCGACCCGACCGCCATGAGGCAGTGCGAGCCCTCGACCGTGCGGCCGTCGGTGAGCGTGACGACGACACCGTCGCCCGTGCGCTCGACCTTGTCTGCGCGGGACTTGGAGAGCACGTCCATGCCGCCCCGCGTGAACACCTGCTCGAGGATCGTCGCCGCGTCAGAGTCCTCGCCGGGCAGAACCTGCTCGCGGCTTGAGACCAGCGTCACCTTGGCGCCGAGGTTCATGTATGCGGAGGCGAACTCGGCGCCGGTGACGCCCGAGCCGACCACGATCAGGTGCTCGGGCAGCGTCTGCAGTGTGTAGAGCTGGGTCCAGGTGAGGATCCGCTCGCCGTCGGGCATGGCGCTCGGCAGCTCGCGCGGGCTCGCACCGGTCGCGAGCACGATCGTGTCGGCCTCGACGCGGTCGAAGTCGGTACCGCCGTGGCCGGACGCGGTCGAGACGACGACGGCCTTCTCGCCGTCGAGCCGCCCGACGCCGTCGATCACGCGGACGCCGGCACGCACGAGCTCAGTCCGCATGTCCTCACCCTGCTGGCGGGCGAGGCCGAGGATGCGCTTGTTCACCGCGGCGAGGTTCACGGCGACCTCGGGCCGCGTCGGCCGCCCCTCCTCCGTGCGCGTGAAGAACTGCACGCCGAGACCGACCGCATCGGGGATGCTCCGCGCCGCCTCGGCCGTCGCGATCAGGGTCTTCGACGGCACGACGTCGGTGATCACCGCCGAGCCGCCGATGCCGATGCGCTCGACGACCGTGACGTCGGCCCCGAGCTGGGCGCCTGCGAGAGCCGCCTCGTAGCCCCCGGGGCCTCCGCCGATGATCGCGATCCTCTGCTTGCGCTCGAATTCGAAGGCCATGGCCCATAGTCTGCCGTAACGCGGCCGCCCGGCCCACCTGTGCGGGTGCCGCGATCCGCTCGGGGAGAGAATGCACGACCGGGGATGCCGCATCCGTTCAGATCTCTCCCCGATCGTGCGTTCTCTCCCCGAGCCGGCGCGGCCCGGCGCCGAGCGGGCGCCGGGCCGCGCCGGGCGCAGCACAGTAGAGTGGCAAGCTATGGCCGACGCCTCGATCCTGGACGCACCCGAGACCGACCCGTTCCGCATCGCTCGCGAGGCTGCAGAGCAGATCGCGGACAAGACGGGCATCGCGAAGCACGACATCGCGCTCACCCTCGGCAGCGGCTGGGGTCGCGCCGCCGACCTGATCGGCGAGACCGTCGCGACGATTCCGGCGACGGAGATCATCGGATTCCGCGCGCCCGCGCTCGCGGGGCACGTCGGCACCCTGCGCTCCATCGCCCTGCCGAGCGGCAAGCACGCCCTCGTGATCGGGGCGCGCACGCACTTCTACGAGGGTCACGGCGTGCGGCACGTGGTGCATTCGGTGCGCACGGCGGCGGCGGCCGGCGCATCCGTCATGGTCCTCACCAATGGTGCGGGCGGCATCAAGGCGCACTGGGCGCCCGGCACTCCGGTGCTGATCAGCGACCACATCAACCTGACGGCCGCGAGCCCGCTCGAGGGCGCCACCTTCATCGACCTGACCGACCTCTATTCGGCGCGGCTGCGCGCGCTCGCGCAGACCGTCGACCCCGGGCTCGAGGAGGGCGTCTACGTGCAGTTCCGCGGACCGCACTACGAGACGCCGGCCGAGGTGCAGTTCGCCCGCACGATCGGGGGCCACATCGTCGGCATGTCCACCGCGCTCGAGGCCATCGCGGCGCGCCAGGCCGGCATGGAGGTTCTCGGACTGTCGCTCATCACCAATCTCGCCGCGGGCATCTCGCCAACTCCGCTCTCGCACGCCGAGGTGCTCGAGGCCGGTCAGGCGGCCGAGCCCGTCATCTCGGCGCTGCTGGCGAAGATCGTGGGGCAGCTGTGAACACGGGCGACGCAGCGTCGGCGACGCAGCCGGACGAGGGGCCGGGCGACGCGCAGTCGCGCGGCACGGGGCTCGAGGCGACGGACGCCGTGCTCGCAAACGCCCGCGCGTGGCTCGAGCAGGATCCCGATGAGGCCACGCGCACCGAGCTCGAGGGGCTGATCGAGGCGGCCAGGTCGGGCGACGACGCAGCGATCGCCGAGCTGCATGCTCGCTTCGACACCCGGCTGGCCTTCGGCACCGCCGGCCTGCGCGGTGAGCTCGCCGCCGGACCCAACCGCATGAACCGGGTGCTCGTCGCGCAGGCCGCGGCGGGCCTCGCCGCGTATCTGCTCGAGAAGCGGGGCGCGCAGGCATCCGTCGTCATCGGCTACGACGGCCGCACGAACTCGCAGATCTTCGCCCGCGACTCGGCCGAGCTGTTCGCGGGCGCCGGCGTGCGCACGATTCTGCTGCCGCGCCTCCTGCCGACGCCGGTGCTCGCCTTCGCGGTGCGGCAGCTGGGTGTCTCGGCGGGTGTCATGGTCACCGCCTCCCACAATCCGGCGCGCGACAACGGCTACAAGGTGTATCTCGGCGACGAGGACCAGGGCTCGCAGATCGTGCCGCCAGCGGATTCCGAGATCGCCGCGTACATCGCGCGGGTCGCCGGAGCGGGGCCGATCACCGAGCTGCCGAGATCGGATGCCTTCGAGCTCGCCGATGAGGCGCTGGTCTATGCGTACATCGTGGCCACCGCCGCGGTCAGTGACGAGCTGCCCGGCGACGTGGGGCTCGACGTCGTCTACACGGCGATGCACGGCGTGGGGTGGGACACGGCCTCGCGGGTCTTCGAGGCCGCGGGCTTGCCTCTGCCGCTCAGCGTGGCTGCGCAGCAGGAGCCCGACGCGGCGTTCCCGACCGTGTCGTTCCCGAACCCCGAGGAGCCCGGCGCGCTCGACCTCGCGATGCAGACCGCGCGGGAGCACCGGGCCGAGCTGATCCTCGCGAACGATCCCGACGCCGACCGGTTCGCGGTCGCGATCCCCGCGCCCGAGGTCGACGGCGGCTGGCGCCGGCTGAGCGGCAATGAGCTCGGCACCCTGCTCGGCTGGGCGGCCGCCGAGGAGGAAGCCGGGACCCGCGGCGCCCACCGCACACCGAAGGTTCTGTCAGCGTCGATCGTCTCCTCGCCCGCACTGCGTGCGATCGCCGATCACTTCGGCCTCGGCTACGTCGACACGCTGACCGGCTTCAAGTGGATCTCCCGCACGCCGGACCTGCTGTTCGGCTACGAGGAGGCGCTCGGCTATCTCGTCAACCCCGAGACCGTGCGCGACAAGGACGGCATCTCGGCCGCCACCCGGTTCCTCGGTCTCGCCCTGCGGTGGAAGGCGGCCGGGCGCACGGTCGCCGACCAGCTCGAACTCATCGCTGGCGAGATCGGTCACTACGCCAGCGGCCAGATCTCGCTTCGCGTCACCGACCTCGCCGAACGCGGCCGCATCATGGATCGGCTGCGCTCCGACCCGCCCACGTCGCTCGGAACCGACCCTGTGACGGCATTCGACGACCTGGCCCACGGCGACGGCGAGCTGCCGCCGGACAACATCCTGCGCATCCGCACCGCGGGCGGCTCACGCGTGATGATCCGCCCCAGCGGCACGGAGCCGAAGCTGAAGATGTACCTCGACGTGCGCGGGGACTCGGCGGCGGATGCCTCGGCCAGGCTCGCCGCGCTCGACGCATCCGTGCACGCCCTGCTGTGACCTGAGCGGCCGGGCGCGCTCAGTCGCGGAAGACCGCGCGCGCCTCGTCCGGCGTCGTCGCGGCGCGCAGCGCCGGGAAGACCGCAGGGTCGTTGAACAGGTTGGCGAGCGCCGCGACGTTCGTGACGTGCGCGTCATTGGTCGCGCTGGTGAGGCCGATGACGATCTCGACGGGGTCGTTGTGCGGGTGACCGAACGACACCGGCTCGGCCAGGGTCACGAGCGACAGCCCGTCGGCGCGCACGTCCTTCCCGGGGCGCGCATGCGCGAGCGCGAGCCCCGGCGCGACGACGATGTAGGGGCCGAAGTCGTCGACGACGGCGATCATGCGCTCGGTGTACAGCTCCGTCGCCGCGCCTGCGCGCACCAGACCCGCGCCCGCGAGCCGCACGGCGGCCCGCCAGTCCGCGGCGACGGCATCGAACGCGACGGCCTCGTCGGACAGTTCGGGCAGCAACGGCATATATCGATTTTAGGGGAAGCCCGCCGCTCTTCTACACAGCGTCGAAACCGAGGGCAATGCGGTCGACGAGCTCCTCGCGTTCTTCGATCGGCAGGAACGCCGCCGCGGCGGCATTGAGCTGGAACGTCTCGAGGTCGTCGAGCCGGTACGCGAAGGCCTCCGTGAGCAGCGACAGCTCACGGCTGAGCGACGTGTCGCTCATCAAGCGGTTGTCGACGTTGACCGTGACCCGGAACCCCAGCTGGTAGAGCAGATCGAACGGATGCTCGACGAGCGACTCGCCCCACTGCGCGATCGCGCCCGTCTGCAGGTTGGAGCTCGGGCTCGTCTCGAGCGCGATCTCGCGGTCCTTCACCCACTGGGCGAGCAGGCCGAGCGAGACGTAGGTGTTCTCATCGTCCTGGCGCTCGACCAGCAGGTCCTCGGCGATGCGGACGCCGTGACCGAGGCGAAGCGCGCGGCCGTCGAGCAGCGCCGAGGCGATGGAGTCGAGGCCGGCGGCCTCGCCGGCGTGCACCGTGACGGGGAACCACTCCCCCGCGAGGTAGTCGAAGGCCGTGCGCATCGTTGAGGCGGGAAACCCCGCTTCGGGCCCCGCGACGTCGAAGCCGACGACGCCCGAATCGCGATGGCGCACCGCGAGTTCCGCGATCTCGCGCGTGCGCCCCGGATTGTGCCGCAGGCTCGAGACGAGCTGGCCCACCCGGATGTAGCCGCCGGTCGCCTCGACGGCGCGCACCGCCTGGTCGATGCCCGACTGCACCGCATCGACCGCCTCATCGAGGCTCAGCCCGCGCTGCAGGTGCTGCTCGGGAGCCCACCGGACCTCCCCGTAGACGACGCCGTCGGCATGCAGGTCCTCGACGAACTCGCGAGCGACGCGGGCGAGCCCGTCGCGCGTCTGCATGACGCCGACCGTCACGTCGAAGGTCTTCAGATACTGGACGAGGCTGCCGGCGTTGGACTGCTCGGCGAACCAGCGACCGAGCTCGGACGCATCCGATCGCGGCAGCTGCAGCCCGATCTCGTCGGCCAGCTCGACGATCGTCTGCGGGCGCAGGCCGCCGTCGAGGTGATCGTGCAGGCTCACTTTCGGCAGGCCGTTGATGCTGACGCCGTCGAGCAGGTATTCGCGATCAGGGGCGCTCACGCTGGCCACGCTAGCGGGTCACGCCGTGGCCGGGTAGCTCAGCGCGCGATGCGTTCGGCGACGAGCGGGCCGCGCGGCGTGAAAGCGGATGCCTCGCCGACCGCCCACGCGCCCTCCAGCGCCTCGAGCGCACGATCGAACCGGGCCGCGTCGTCCGCGGCCAGGGTGAACAACGGCTGGCCGGCCGTCACCTCGTCGCCGGGCTTCGCGTGCAGCTCGATGCCGGCTGCGTGCACCACCGGGTCCTCCTGCCGCGCGCGGCCCGCCCCGAGCCGCCAGGCGGCGATACCGAAGGCGAGAGCGTCCTGCGACAGCAGCACGCCCGAGGCCGGGGCGACCACGGTGTGCGTCTCATGCGGCAGCGGCAGCGCCGCATCGGGGTCGCCGCCCTGCGCGCTGACGAAGGCGCGCCAACGATCCATCGCCCGCCCGTCGACGAGCGCGCCCTCCACGTCGACATCGGGCTTGCCGGCGAGCGCCAGCATCTCGCGCGCGAGGGCGATGGTGAGCTCGACCACGTCGGCCGGGCCGCCGCCGGCGAGCACCTCGAGCGACTCGCGCACCTCGTTCGCGTTGCCGATGGTGCGGCCGAGGGGGACGTTCATGTCGGTCAGCAACGCCGAGCACGCGACGCCGGCGTCGGTCCCGAGCGCCACCATCGTCTGCGCGAGTTCGCGGGCGCGGTCGTAGTCGCGCATGAAGGCGCCGGACCCGAACTTCACGTCGAGCACGAGCGCGCCAGTGCCCTCCGCGATCTTCTTGCTCATGATCGACGATGCGATCAGCGGAATCGCCTCGACGGTGCCCGTCGTGTCGCGCAGCGCGTACAGCTTCTTGTCGGCCGGCGCGAGACCGGCGCCCGCGGCGCAGATCACGCCGCCGACGGGGCCGGAGAGCTGCGCGAAGATCTCCTCGTTGCTGAGCGACGCGCCCCAGCCCGGAATGGACTCGAGCTTGTCGAGCGTGCCGCCCGTGTGGCCGAGGCCGCGGCCGGAGAGCTGCGGCACCGCGACGTCGAAGCACGCGACCAGCGGCATGAGCGGCAGCGTGATCTTGTCGCCGACGCCGCCCGTCGAGTGCTTGTCGGCGGTCGGCTTGCCGAGTCCCGAGAAGTCGAGCCGTTCACCCGAGTCGACCATCGCAACGGTCAGGTCGCGGATCTCCTCGCGCGACATGCCGTTCAGCAGAATCGCCATCGCGAGGGCGGACATCTGCGAGTCGGCGACATAGCCGCGCGTGTACGCGTCGACGAGCCATCGGATCTGCGGCGTGGTGAGCGCGCCGCCGTCGCGCTTCGCGGCGATCAGCTGGACCGCGTCGAACTGCTCAACCATCACTTCTCCTTGCTATGTAGCCATCAGCGAGTCGGTGACCGCGACCGAGAATCGCGCCGCGACGCCGCGCCCGGCTAGGACTGGTGCGCAAAATCATCCAGCGTGCGGGGCCCGAATGCGTCGGGCAGTACCTCGTCGATGGTCCTGATGCCCGAGACGGTCTCGAGCAGCATGCCCGGCGCCGAGTGCTCGAACAGCAGCTGCCGGCAGCGACCGCAGGGCATGAGGACCGCGCCGTTGCCGTCGACGCAGCTGAAGGCGACGAGCTTGCCGCCGCCCCCCATCACGAGGTCGGCGACGAGCGCGCACTCGGCGCACAGCGTCACGCCATACGACGCGTTCTCGATGTTCGCCCCGCGCACCACGCGGCCGTCGTCGACGATGGCCGCGGCCCCGACGGGGAAGCGCGAGTAGGGCGAATAACTGTGCGTGAGGGCGCCGGTCGCGACGGCGCGCAGCGCGTCCCAGTCGATGCCATCGCCGCTGATCTCGGGGGCCTCAGCTGTCACCGGATAACGCTACCGCCTGGCAGCGCACCGACCAGCACACGGCCTCGTACGACGACCGCCACGACGTTCTCCGGTCGCAGGGCGTCGAGGTCGAGCCACGGCCGCCCGCGCACGACGACGAGATCGGCGGATGCCCCGGCCTCGAGCTTCCCGAGCGTGTCGCCGCGCTTGACGGCCGCGGCCGCGCGGGACGTCGCCGCCTGAAGCGTCCGCTCGGCGCTCCAGCCGAGGACGCGCGCCATCGCGCGCAGCTCGTCGGGCTCGTCGCCGAAGCGCACGTGGTGACCGTTGGCGTCGGTGCCGAGCACGAAGTCGAGGCCTCGAGCCGCGGCATCCGTCAGCAGCGCATCCCGGCGCACGACCAGTGCGCGCGCCTTCTCGGCCGACTCGGCGCTGCCGTAGCGCGGGTCGCCCGAGGCGATGCGGTCGTTGATGAGCAGGGTCGGCGCGACGGTCACGCCGGCCGCCGCAGCGCGCTCCGCGAGTTCCGCCGTGATCAGAGTCGCGTGCTCGATCGAATCGACGCCGGCGTCGAGCGCCCGCCGAATGCCGTCCTCCGAGTGCGCGTGCGCCGCGACCGGAAGCCCGAGGGCGTGCGCCTCGTCGACGATCGCGTCGAGCTCGGCGTCGGTGTGGTTCCGCCACGCGGCTCGATCGCCCTGCGAGAGCACACCTCCGCTGGTCGCGACCTTGATGCCGTCGGCGCCGGCGCGGGCGTATTCGCGCACCAGACGACGGCAGGCGTCCGGGCCGTCCGCGGTCGGTTTGCGGATCGGGAATGCCGCCGGCGTGAACAGGTCGGCGTGACCGCCCGTCATGCCGACCATTCCGTGCGCGAGGAGCCTCGGGCCGTCGACGATGCCGCCGGCGAGCGCGCGGCCGAGCGAGAACTGCACGTCGTCGGCGCTCAGGTCGCGCAGCGTCGTGACCCCCGCGGCGAGCGCCGCGCGGGCGTTCGCGAGCCCGTGCAGCACCTGCTCCTCAGGGCGCGTCGTGAGCGGCCACGTGAAGAACTCGGCGCCACCGGGGGCTCCGGCGTAGCCGATCAGGTGCACGTGCGTGTCGATCAGGCCCGGAATGACGCTCAGACCGTCGAAGCGCGGGTCGGGCGCGTCGGCGGGCTCGAGCGAGCGGATGCCTTCGCCCCGGCCGTCTTCCCACACGATCCGGCTCGCACCGCGCGCCGCCGTTCCGTCCCACAGTTCCACGCCATCGAGTTCGTACCGCACTAGGTCATCGTGGCAGACCCGCGCCGGCGGCTCGGCAGCCGGCTCCGTGTCAGAGTTGAGCATGGCCGAATCCGCGCAGGGCGCCGCGCCCCAGGCATCCGCCTCCCTCATCATCGACGACGCGACGGTGCTGAGCCGCACCGAGGCCGCACTCCCGGGGTACCCCGAGCTGCCCCCTGACGCGGGCGGCCGCGGCGCGGCGCACTTCCTCGAGCATCACTCGGTAGGCATCGCCGGGAACCGCATCGCGTGGGTGAGGCCGGTCGCCGACGTCACCGCGATCGAGCGCGCGGCGGCCGCCGAGGTGATCGACGGCCGCGGGCGGCTCGCGATGCCCGGTCTCATCAACACGCACACGCATTCGCCGATGGTCATGTTCCGCGGCGCCGCCGAGGACGTGCCGACCGCCGACTGGTTCAACAAGCATGTCTGGCCGATGGAGGTCAACATGACCGACCGCGATGTGCGCCTCGGCGCCGAGCTCGCGATCGGCGAGATGCTGCTCGGCGGCGTCACGAGCTTCGCCGACCACTATTTCGGCATGCCCGAGATCGCGGGGGCGGTGGAGGCGAGCGGGGCGAGGGCCCTTCTCGCCGCGACGTACTTCTCATCGGAGGGCGCTGCCGGGATCGACCGGGGCGTCGCATTCGCCGAGGAGTGGCACGGCGGGGCGGGCGGCCGCGTGCAGGTCGCGCTCGGCCCGCATGGCGCATACACCGTGAACGATGACGATCTGCGGCGCACGGCCCGTGAGGCGTCGCGGCTGGGCGTGCTCACGCACATCCACGCGGCGGAGAACCCACGTCAGACCGCCTCGAGCCTCGCGAAGCGCGGCGTCACGCCGATCCAGGTGCTGCACGACACGGGGCTGCTCGAGTCGGGGGTGCTCATCGCGCACGGCGCCGGCATCGTCGAAGACGACGTGCGCTGGCTGGCGCCCTATCGCGACCGCGTCGGGGTCGGCTCATGCACGAAGGTCTACCTGAAGCACGCCCAGTCGGGCACGACGCCCGTGCGGCTGCTGCACGACGCGGGCGTCGCGGTGGGCATCGGCACCGATGGGGCGGCGGGGCACAACACGCTCGACGTGTTCGAGAGCATGCGGCTGCTCGCGGAGACCGAGAAGGACAAGCTGTCGGACGCAACCTGGCTCACGATGGAGCACGCCCTCGACCTCGCCACCCGCCAGAGCGCGGCCGTGATCGGGCGCGGCGCTGAGCTCGGCGCGCTGGTGCCCGGGTACCTCGCCGACGTCGCCGTCGTCGACCTCGCCGGTCCGCACCTTCAGCCCATGCACTCACTCGCCGCGGCGCTCGTCTACGCTGTGCGACCGAGCGACGTCGAGCACGTGATCGTCGACGGCGATGTCGTCGTGCGCGACCGGCGACTGGTTCACCTTGACCTGTCTGCCGCGATCTCCGAGCTGAACGAGCGGATGCCTGCGCTGCGCGACACCTCGCACGGCACCCGCATCCAGGACTACAACCCGTGACCCGCCTCGACGCGGCGACGGCCCCGTTCACGGAGGTCGCGTCATGGCTCGCGGCAGGCGACGGTCTCGTCGTCGTCGCGTTCGGGGCGCACGAGGCCCATGGCGCGCACCTGCCGCTCGCGACCGACGCCATCGTGGCCGACGCGGTCGCGCGCGAGCTCGCCAACCGTCTGGGCGCCGTTCTGCTGCCGACCGTGCCCTACGGGGCGTCGTGGAGCACAGCGGGCTATCCGGGCGGCGCGGCGCTCGGCGTCGGCACCGTGGCGGCGATCGCCCTCGACCTCGGGCGTGCGGCAGCTGCGGCCGGAGCCCGCGCGTTCGTGATCGTCAACGGCGACTTCGGCAACCGGGGGCCATTGGCCGCGGCATCCGATCAGCTCACCGGCTCGGTGGTGCCCGCGCTCGTGCTCGACTACCCGGGGCTCGAGGGCGCAGCGGCCGCCGTGCGGACCTCACGGCCGGCCGCACCCGGGCTGGCGCACGGGGAGGAGATCGAGACCTCGTTACTGCTGCACCTCGCGCCCGCCACAGTGCGCATGGATCTTGCCGAGGCGTTCTACCCCGACTTCCCCGCCGACTTCGGCACGAAGCCCGTGTCGATCGACCGCTTCTCGCCGACAGCGGTCTTCGGCGACCCGACCGCCGCGACCGCCGCGAAGGGCGAGGCTATCTTCAGCGCCATGGTCGAGGCATCCGTTCACGCCGTTCGCGAGTTCGTCGCGACCCTGCCGCCGCGTACCTGACGGAGGTGCCGTCTGCAGACTGTCGTGAGGGAACATTTTTGACGATGTGCAGAAGACGCCCGCCAAAAATGTTCCCTCATGACAGTGGCGCGGGTCAGTGTCCGCCGAGGTACGGCTTTCCCGAGGCGGCCGGGCCGCGCACGCGGCCGACGAGGCCCGCGACGGCGAAGATGGTGACCACGTACGGCAGCATCAGCATGAAGTCGCTCGGCACCGGCGAGCCGATGATGCCGAGCACGTTCTGCAGGTTGTTCGCGAAACCGAACAGCAGGGCGGCGAAGGTTGCGCGGACGGGGTCCCACTTGCCGAAGATCACCGCGGCGAGGGCGATGTAGCCGAGGCCCGAGGTCACGTCCTGGCTGAACGGGCCGACGGACCCGAGCGTGAAGTAGGCGCCGCCGACGCCGACGATCGCGCCGGCGAGCGCGACGTTCCAGAATCGGGTGCGGGGCACGTTGATGCCGACCGTGTCCGCAGCCTGGGGGTGCTCGCCGACCGCGCGTAGGCGCAGGCCCCAGCGGGTCTTGAACATTCCGATGAACACCGCGATGACCGCGATGTACATGAGGTAGATGATGATCGTCTGGTCGAACAGGATCGGCCCGAGCACCGGGATCTCCGCGAGCCCCGGGATGGGGAGCTGGTGGAACGTGCCCGGGCTGTTCACCGCCGTCGCGTTGTTGACGAGCACCGTCTGGTACAGGAACGTCGTGAGCCCGAGCACCAGCACATTGAGGACGATGCCGACGATGACCTGGTCGACCGCGTAGCGCACCGCGAACGAGCCCAGCACGAAGGACACGAGCACGCTCGCGGCCATCGCGCCGACGACGCCCGCATAGAGGTTGTGGGTGATCGTCGCGATGATCGCGGAGACGAACGCACCGGCGAGCAGTTGCGCCTCGATCGCGATGTTGACGACGCCGACGCGCTCGGACACGACACCGCCCAAGGCGCCGAAGATGATCGGCGCGCTCAGCGCCAGGGACCCCGTGAGCAGGCCGATGACGGGCAGCGTATGGCCGGCGGCGGCCCAGACGAGGAATCCGACCAGCAGCACGATCGCGAAGACGCCGCCGTACCAGGTCGGCACCCGACGAGTGCCGCGCCCGAGCACCCACGCGCCCGCGGCCATCAGCACGGCGATCGCCGCGATGACGTAACCCGTGCCACGCGCGGGCAGCTGTGCGTGCGGGATCGTGAGGGTGTGCACGCCCTGGCCGGTGAAGTCGAGCGTCGTGGTGCCGCCGCGACCGAGCAGCACGAACAGCACGACGCCGAGCACGGCGAAGATCGTCAGGATGATCGGCGTCTTCCGGCTGCGCGTCAGCTCCGCTGCGGCACGCACCGACCCGGCGCTGACCTCGGTGGGCGGTGTGGAGATCGCGGTCATCAGGCGTTCGCCCCCTTCACGGCGCGACGTGCGCCCGGCTGCGGCAGACGGAAGATCGCGCGCACCAGCGGCGGGGCTGCGATGAAGAGCACGATCACGGACTGCACGACCGTGACGATGTCGATGTCGACGTTCTGCGACGCCTGCATGATGTAGCCGCCGGCCTGGAACACTCCGAACAGGATGCCCGACCAGAACACGCCCCACGGGCGAGAGCGCCCGAGCAGCGTCACCGTGATCGCGTTGAACCCGATGCCCGCGTCGATGTCGTTGCCGAAGCCCGTGGTCGTCTGGGCGAGCACCTGATAGGCGCCGGCGAGACCGACGAACACACCGGACAGGACCATCGCGACGATGAACACCCGGTCCGTGTTGATGCCGGCGACCTTCGCGGCGCGCATGTTCTCGCCGACAGCCCGGAACTTGAAGCCGAGGCTCGAGCGGTTGAGCAGCCACCAGGTGAAGACCGTCGCGGCGACCGTGAACACGAAGCCGAGATTCAGCGGCAACGACGACCCGAACAGGTTGGGATAGACGGCGGTCGGCAGGGTCGCCGGGCTCTGCGGGTTCTGGGAGCCCGGGGCACGCAGCACCGGCGTGTGCAGCAGGTAGTCGATGAGGTAGTACGCGACGTAGTTGAGCATGATCGTGACGATCACCTCGTGCGCGCCGGTACGCGTCTTGAGCACCCCGACGATGCCGGCCCAGATGCCGCCGCCGACCAGGGCTGCGGCGACCGCGACGATCAGGTGAATGCCGTACGGCAGGTGCAGCGAGAAGCCGACCCAGCCGGCGAACGCCGCCGCGATCAGGATCTGGCCCTGGCCGCCGATGTTGAACACGCCGGTGCGGAAGCCGATCGCGATGCCGAGTCCCGCTGCGATGAGGGGCGCCGCGAAGTTGAGGCTGTTGAAGATCGGCTTGACGCCGGCGACGAAGCTCGTCTGCGTGTAGTCGTAGACACCGCCGCGGAAGAGAGCCGCGTATGCGCCGGAGACCGCGTTCCAGGCATCCGCCAACGCCGTCGTCGGCCGCGCGAAGAAGTACGCCGACGCCGCATCGGTCGCCGGGTCGGTCGCCGCGATCAGGATGCCGCCGACGACGAGCGCGATCACGATCGCGAGGACCGACAGCATGATGTTGCCGCCGAAGATGCGGGTGAGCGCGTCACGCCAGCGATCGGAGTCGCCCGGCTGCTGCTCGGGCGTGCGCTCCTCCTCGGGAATCTGGCTGGGCTCGAGGGTCGAGTCGACCTCGGTCACTGCTGTGCTCCTTCGGTGGTGGCGTGTGCTGCGTCGACGCCGGGCGGCAGCTCGCCTGCCATCATCAGGCCGAGCACGTCGCGGGACACGTCGCCCGGAACGATGCCGACGATGCGCCCGCGGTACATGACGGCGATCCGGTCGGCGAGCGCGGTCACCTCGTCGAGCTCCGTCGACACGACCACGACCGGGACGCCCTCGTCGCGCGCGGCGATGATGCGCTTGTGCACGAACTCGATCGACCCGACGTCGAGACCGCGCGTGGGCTGCGCGGCGACGAAGAGCTTGAGGTCGCGGCTGAGTTCGCGGGCCAGCACGACCTTCTGCTGGTTTCCGCCCGACAGACGGCCGACATGCGTGTCGGCGCTCTCGGCGCGGACGTCGAAGTCGCGCATCGCGACGCGCGCGAATTCGGTGAGAACGGATGCCTGAACCGTGCCCCCCTTGACGAACGGCGCCCCGTCGGAGCGGTCGAGCATGAGGTTCTCGGCGACGGAGAACTCGGCGACGAGAGCGTCGACCTGCCGGTCCTCCGGAATGAAGCCGACGCCCGAGTCGAGCACCTCGCCCGTCGTGAGCCCGATGAGGCTGCGGCCGTTCAGTTCGATCGCACCGGCCACGTGCGGCTGCAGACCGAGGAGGGCCTCGGTCAGCTCGGTCTGCCCGTTGCCCTGCACACCGGCGACCGCGAGGACCTCCCCCGCCCGGACCGTGAAGCTGATGTCGTCGACCGTGACGTGACCCAGCGGGTCGACCACGGTCAGGTCCTTCACCACGAGCGCATCGGCCCCGGGAGTCGCGGGCTCCTTCTCGACGGTGAGGTTCACGGCGCGACCGACCATGAGACCGGCCAGCTCGGCGTTCGTCGCCGTCGGCTCGGCCTCGCCGACGACCTTGCCGAGACGGATGACCGTGATGCGGTCCGCCACCTCGCGCACCTCGCGCAGCTTGTGCGTGATGAAGACGATCGCGGTGCCCTCATCGCGCAGCTGCTTCATGATGCCCATGAGCTCGTCGGTCTCCTGCGGGGTGAGGACCGCCGTCGGCTCGTCGAACACGAGGACCTTCGCGTCGCGGCTGAGCGCCTTGATGATCTCGACGCGCTGCTGCACGCCGACCGGCAGGTCCTCGACGACGGCGTCGGGGTCGACCTCGAACCCGAAGCGATCGGAGATCTCGCGCACGCGCGCACGCGCGACATTGAGGCTGAGGAATCCGCCCCGGTTCGGCTCGTGCCCGAGCATGACGTTCTCGGCCACGGTGAACACGGGCACCAGCATGAAGTGCTGGTGCACCATTCCGATCCCCGCGCGCATCGCGTCACCCGGACCGGCGAAGTGCTGCGGCACGTCGTCGAGCAGAATCTCACCGTCGTCGGCCTTCAGCAGGCCGTACAGGGTGTTCATCAGCGTCGACTTGCCCGCACCGTTCTCACCGAGGAGGCAGTGGATCTCGCCCGGCTCGACCACGAGGTCGATGTGATCGTTGGCGACGAGAGACCCGAAGACCTTGGTGATGCCCCTGAGCTCGAGCTTCATGCGGCCGGGCGCGCCTTTCTTTGTGGGCGGCAGGCAAAGAGGGCGACGAGCGCCCTCTTTGCCTGCCCTGGTGCGAGGACTTGCTGCCTGCTGATTACTTCTGGAACGACTTACTTCTGGAACGACGACGGCGAAGCGACCTTGATCGAGCCGCTCTCGATGCCGGCCTGGATCGTCTTGAGCTTCGCGGGAAGGTCCGCGGGGATCTTCGACGCGTAGTCGTGGAACGACGAGATGCCTACGCCATTGTTCTGCAAGGTACCGATGTAGGTCGAGTTGTCGAACGACTTGCCGCTCGCGGCGTTCTCGACCGCGGTCTCCGTCGAGGTGTCCACGCGCTTGAGGATCGAAACGAGGAACAGGCTCTGGTTGGCGGGGTCGGTCTGGTAGATGTCGGAGTCGACGCCCTCGAGGACGGCCGACGAGTTCGAGCCCTTGATGGCCGCCGCAGCGCCCTCGTAGAGCGAGCCCGCGACCGGCACGATCACGTCGGCACCCTGGTTCAGGAAGTTCTGCGTGTCGGTCTTGGCCGTCGTCTGGTCGGTGAAGTTACCGACGAACGTGCCCTTCTGGGTCGCCTCGTTCCAGCCCAGCACCTTCACGTTCTTGTGGTTCTGCTGGTTGTAGTACTGAACGCCGTCGTAGAAGCCGTCCATGTAGATGGTCACCGAGGGGTACTCGGCGCCGCCCCACGTCGCGACGACGCCGGTCTTGCTGTACGCAGCAGCGGCATAACCGCCGAGGAAGGCCGCCTGGTCGGTCTCGTACACGACGTCCTTGACGTTCGGCGCGCTGATCGTGTTGTCATCGATCTGGACGAAATCGACCTTCGGGTTCGCGGCTGCCGCAGCCTTCACCGACGCGACGAAGTTGAAGCCCGGCGCGACGACCAGGTTGCACTTCTCGCTGATGAGGCTCGCGATACCGGACGCATAGTCGTCGGACGTCTTCGACTGAACCTTCTTGTACGACGTGCCCTCCTTCGCGGCGGCCGCGGTGACGCCCTGGAGCGCCAGCTGGTTGAAGGAGTGGTCCGCGAAGCCGCCGGTGTCGCCGACGATGCAGGGCAGGTAGCTGGACGTGGTCTTCGAGCCGCTGCTGGTGGAGGGCGCCTGCGCGCAGCCGGTCAGCGCGAGAGCTGTGGCCGCCGCCAGGCCGGCACCGACCAGCACAAGCTTGCGTGATGCGATTGACACTGTTGGTATTCCTCTGATTCAGGACGGCGCCGGGGTTAACGCGCCGTGAAGTATCCAAAACTACTTGAGGGCCAAGGCACAACTGCACTACGGAGGGCTTCGGAAACGGAAGCGCAACGTCAATGTAATACGGCGTCACGCCGGGCGCTCGGTCAGGGCGTCAGAGTACGTTCCCGCCGCCGGTCAGCTTCAACGCGTCGACGACCGACTTCACCCGCTGCGCGTTCTCGGTCGTCGTGACGAGCAGCGCATCGGGGGTGTCGACGACGACGATGTCCTTGACGCCGATGAGGCTGATCACCCGGCTCGTCTGGCTCACGACGATGCCGCTCGACGCGTCCGCCAGCACGCGCGCATGCTCGCCGAGGATCGCGAGGTCTGTCTTGCGGCCGCCCGAGTTCACCTTCGCGAGCGACGCGAAGTCGCCGACGTCGTCCCAGTCGAACAGACCCGGCACGACAGCCATGCGCCCCGCCGCCGCCGCGGGCTCGGCGACCGAGTAGTCGATCGCGACCTTCTCGAGCTTCGGCCACAGGCGGTCGACGGCCGGGCCGCGAGTGCTCTGGTCCTCCCACGCGGCCGCGAGCTCGCGCAACTGCTTGAGCAGCTGTGGCTTCGTCTCGC
Organism: Gryllotalpicola reticulitermitis; assembly: GCF_042651345.1. NCBI lineage: Bacteria > Bacillati > Actinomycetota > Actinomycetes > Micrococcales > Microbacteriaceae > Gryllotalpicola > Gryllotalpicola reticulitermitis. The sequence goes on along the minus strand of NZ_JBHSCN010000005.1, from coordinate 341,591 downwards.
CGAGCTGGCCGAGCAGGACATCCGCCCGCGAGATGAACATGCTCGCGTTCCAGAGATAGCCGCCGTCGCGCAGGTAGCCGCGCGCCGTCGCGAGGTCGGGCTTCTCGACGAACGACTCGACCATGCGGGCGCTCGGCGCTCCCTCGACCTCGAGGGCCGCACCCTGCTTGATGTAGCCGAACCCGGTCGAGGGGCCGGTCGGCTTGATTCCGACCGCGACGATGTACCCGGCATCCGCCGTCTGCACGGCTTCGCTGACCGCCTGCTCGAAGAGCGGCAGCCGCCCGATGATGTGGTCGGCCGCGAAGGACCCGACGATCACGTCGGGTTCGCGCAGCTCGAGGATCGCCGCTGCGAGGCAGACCGCGACGGTCGAGTCGCGCGGCTCGGCCTCGAGCACGATCTGCTCATCGGCGAGCTCGCTGAGCTGGTCCTCGACGGCGGCCCGGTGGGCGCGACCCGTGACGACCATGATGCGATCGGCGCCGGCGATCGGCACGAGCCGGTCCCAGGTGTCGCGCAGCAGGCTCCTGCCGCTGCCGCTCAGGTCGTGCAGGAACTTCGGCGCGTCCGCCCGGGAGAGCGGCCACAGCCGCGAGCCGACGCCGCCGGCGGGAATCACCGCATGGAACCGCTCCAGTGGTTCCCTCGCTGAGGTCATGCGGCAACACTACAGATGGCCGGGGACATGCCTCGCGGCCCCGGGCCGACGGCAGTGACTCGGCAGCTGGTGCGGCCAGGCGCGCAGCGGCCGATCGGCGCAGACGGGCGCGGCAATTACAACACTGTGCTTTTCCGGTTCATAGGCGGTTCACCATGACGCCACGATCGCTTCCTACCTTCAAATCATGCGGGTCGCGGTGGTCAGCGAAAGCTTCCTTCCCACGGTCAACGGCGTCACTACGAGTGTGTGCCGTGTCCTCGAGCAGTTGGCCGCTCAGGGCCACGAAGCGATGGTGATCAGTCCGGCGGTGTCCAAGGTGCCGACCGAATACGCCGGATTCCCCGTGCACACCGTGCCCGCCATGGCGTACCGCCAGTTCCCGGTCGGGCTGCCGAGCCCCCAGGTCTCGCGTCTTCTCGCCGACTTCCGCCCCGACGTGCTGCACGCCGCGAGTCCGTTCCTGCTGGGTGCGCAGGCGATCGCGGCGGCGAACCGCCTCGGCGTCGCATCCGTAGCGATCTACCAGACGGATGTCGCGGGCTACGCACGCCGCAACAGGTTCGCCCTCGCCGCCGCCGGGGTGTGGCGCCTGCTCAAGTGGGTGCACGACGGCGCCACGATCACGCTCGCTCCCTCCACGTCGTCGCTCGCCGATCTCGAGGCGGCGGGCATCGAGCGCCTCGGGCGCTGGGGCCGCGGCGTCGACCTCGAGCGCTACCACCCGCGCAACCGGATCTCGACGCTGTCGCGCCGCTACCGTGATTTCCTCTCGCCCAACGGCGAGGTCATCGTCGGGTACATCGGGCGCGTCGCTCCCGAGAAGCAGGTGGAGCGGCTGCGGACCCTGCGCGGGATTCCCGGCATCCGCCTCGCTATCGTCGGCGACGGGCCCGCGCTGCCCTCCGTGCAGAAGGCGCTGCGGCCGCTGCCCGTGACCTATCTCGGCCGGCTGTCCGGCGAAGAGCTCGCGGCCGCGTACGCCGCCCTCGACGTCTTCGTGCACACCGGCGAGGAGGAGACCTTCGGCCAGACGGTGCAGGAGGCGCACGCATCCGGCCTGCCCGTCATCGCGCCGGCCGCAGGCGGCCCGCTCGACCTGGTCGAGTACGGCGTCGACGGCTACCTGTTCCGCGACGACTACGAGCTGCGCAACCAGGTGCGCGCACTCGTCGGCGACGGGGCCCTGCGACTGCGGATGGGCGAGGCGGGACGACGCGCGGTGCTCGGCCGCTCGTGGGAGGCGATCTGCGGCGAGCTGTTCGCCTACTACGAGACCGCGATCGCGCAGGATCGTCCGACGCGCTCCTCCGGTCGGTCCACCCGCATCTCCGCATAGCCGGCTGGGGTACCCTCTGGGGTTGGGCACCCGCCGTCACCCACGCCGGGCCCAGCCAGAGCGACGTGGCGCTCGCGTGCGGCGCGTCGCGCAACGACTCGCGGCAGGCGACGACCGACGCGATGAGAAACGCAGGGAGGTGCCGCCATGGCCCAGCGCAGGATTCGAGTTCTGCCGCCGATGCCGTTCGTGAACCGTCGAAACGCCGGGTCGAGTCCGTCGGCGCCGAACACGGCGCCCACCCCCGCCCGCCCGTCTCGCCGCACCATCGTCGACTCGGCCATCTACCAGGACGGCATCCGGGTCGCCTCCCCCGCGTCGCTCGCCGAGACGTTCCGCGCGCTGCACGACACTCCGGGCGGCATGGCGTGGATCGGGCTGTACCGCCCCTCGCAGACGGAGATCCACTCGCTCGCCGAGGAGTTCGACCTCCACGAGCTGGCCGTCGAGGACGCGATCGCGGCACACCAGCGGCCGAAGCTCGAGCGCTACGACGACACGCTGTTCGTCGTGCTGCGCGCCGCCGACTACCTCGACGTGCCGGAAGAGGTCGCGTTCGGCGAGCTGCACGTCTTCGTCGGCCCGAACTTCGTCATCACGGTGCGGCACAGCGAGTCGCCCGATCTCTCGCACGTGCGGCGGCGCATGGAGGCCGACCCCGAGCTGCTCGCGATGGGGCCGCAGGCCGTGCTGTTCGCGATCATCGACACGGTGGTCGACGAGTACGCCCCCGTGGTCGCGGGTCTCGCGAACGACATCGACGAGATCGAGAGCCAGGTGTTCGACAGCCTCGACGCCAACGTGTCACGGCGCATCTATGAGCTGTCGAGCGAGGTCATCGACTTCCAGCGGGCGACGCATCCGCTCGCGACCGTCGTCGACAACCTCCAGCTCGGTGCCGAGAAATACCACGTCAACGAGGAGCTGCAGCGCAACCTGCGCGACGTCGCCGACCACCTCACGGGCGTCAACGAACGCGTCGACACGTTCCGTTCCATGCTGCGGGACATCCTCACGGTGAACGCGACGCTCGTGACGGAACGACAGAACGCGCGCATGGAGCAGCTCTCGGAGCTCAGCCACCAGCAGGGCGAGGACACGAAGAAGATCTCCGCATGGGCGGCGATCCTGTTCACCCCGACCCTGATCGCCGGCATCTACGGCATGAACTTCGACATCATGCCGGAGCTGCACTGGGCGTTCGGCTACCCGTTCGCCCTCGGCCTGATGCTCGCGCTCGGGCTCGGGCTGTACTTCGTGTTCAAGCGCAGAAACTGGCTCTGAACCGGCCCGCGCACGAGTCCGTGCGCAGGCCGGAATCTCTTGACGTCGAGACAGTTTTCGAGCGCCGGCGTCACTCCGCGCCCGGCGGGACACATAGACTTGACCCGCAGAAGCCGGGTGCGCAGCCGCATCCGATCGCACAGCCAGGGAGGGTTGTTCGTGTCAAGCCAGACGATCGAAGCCCCTAAGCCGAGGCCATCTCGGCTAGGCGGCACGCTGTATCGAGGCCGCGAGGGAATGTGGTCATGGGTACTGCACCGCATCACCGGCGTCGCGATCTTCTTCTTCCTCCTGGTGCACATCCTCGACTCGGTCGTGCTCAACATCTCGCCCGATGCGTACAACGCCGTGATCGGCACCTACAAGAACACGCTGCTCGGCATCGGTGAGATGGGCCTGGTCGCGGCGATCTGCTTCCACGCGATCAACGGGCTGCGCATCATCCTCGTCGACCTGTGGGGCTGGGCGACCGCGCATCAGCGCCTGCTGTTCTGGCTCGTCGTCGCCATCTGGCTCGTGCTCGTGGCCGGCTTCGTCCCGGTGCAGATCGTGCACATGACGCAGGAGGTGCACTGAGCCATGGCCACGACCATCGACGCCCCCCGCACCCCGACGACTCCCGCGCGCACCAAGCGGCGCACCAACTGGGAGAAGTGGGGCTGGATCTACATGCGCGCCTCCGGCGTGCTGCTCGTCATCCTGATCTTCGGCCACCTGTTCGTGAACCTCGTCGCGGGCAAGGGCATCGCCGCCGTCGACTGGGCGTTCGTCGCCGGCAAGTGGGCCTCGCCGTTCTGGCGCATCTGGGACGGGCTGATGCTCTGGCTCGCCCTGATCCACGGCGGCAACGGCATGCGCACGCTCGTCAATGACTACGCGCACAACCCCACCGTCAACCGCGTGCTCAAGTGGGCCATCTTCCTTGCTGTCGCGATCCTCATCGTGCTCGGCACTTACACGGTGACGGCCTTCAACCCGTGCCCCACCGACCCCTCGCTGAGCTTCTGCAAGTAATCGAGAGAATCGAACAGAGAACAAGGACTGTGACCGACGCCGAATCGACCGTCTCAGGCGGCATCCACTACCACAAGTTCGACATCGTGATCGTCGGCGCCGGCGGCGCCGGCATGCGCGCGGCGATCGCCGCCGCCGAGGAAGCCCAGGGCACCTCGGTCAGCGTCGGTGTCATCACCAAGCTGTACCCCACGCGGTCGCACACGGGTGCTGCGCAGGGTGGTATGGCTGCGGCCCTGGCGAACGTCGAAGAGGACAACGCCGAGTGGCACACCTACGACACCATCAAGGGCGGCGACTACCTCGTCGACCAGGACGCGGCGCAGATCCTCACCAAAGAGGCGATCGACGCGGTCATCGACCTCGAGAACATGGGACTGCCGTTCAACCGCACCCCCGAGGGCAAGATCGACCAGCGCCGCTTCGGCGGCCACACCCGTGACCACGGCAAGGCGCCGGTGCGCCGCGCGTGCTACGCCGCCGACCGCACGGGCCACATGATCCTGCAGACGCTGTTCCAGAACTGCGTGCGGCTCGGCGTCAACTTCTTCAACGAGTACTACGCCCTCGACCTGCTCTACACCGAGGGCCAGGTCTCGGGCGTCGTCGCATACGAGCTCGCCTCCGGCGAGCTGCACGTGTTCCAGACGAAGGCCGTGATCTTCGCGACCGGCGGGTTCGGCAAGATGTTCAAGACGACGTCGAACGCGCACACCCTCACCGGCGACGGCGTCGGCATGGTCTGGCGTCGCGGGCTGCCGCTCGAAGACATGGAGTTCTTCCAGTTCCATCCGACCGGGCTCGCCGGTCTCGGCATCCTCCTGACCGAGGGCGCGCGCGGCGAGGGAGCGATCCTGCGCAACGCCTCGGGCGAGCGCTTCATGGAACGCTACGCACCGACCATCAAGGACCTCGCGCCTCGCGACATCGTCGCGCGCTGCATGGTGCAGGAAGTCCGCGAGGGTCGCGGCGCCGGCCCCAACAAGGACTACGTGCTGCTCGACTGCACGCACCTCGGCGCCGAGGTGCTCGAGACGAAGCTGCCCGACATCACCGAGTTCGCCCGCCTCTACCTCGGCATCGACCCGGTCGTCGAACCGGTGCCGGTGATGCCGACCGCCCACTACGCCATGGGCGGCATCCCGACGAACAACGACGCCGAGGTGCTCTTCAACAACACGACTCCCGTGCCCGGCCTGTACGCCGCAGGCGAGTGCGCGTGCGTGTCGGTGCACGGCTCCAACCGCCTCGGAACGAACTCGCTGCTCGACATCAACGTGTTCGGCAAGCGCGCCGGTCAGAACGCAGTCGCGTTCGTGCAGGGCGTCGACTTCACTCCGCTCCCCGAGGACCCGGCGAAGACCGTGCGCGCCCTCGTCGACCAGGTCAAGGCCGCTCACGGCACCGAGAGCATCGCGGTCCTGCGCAAGACCCTGCAGGACAACATGGACGACAAGGCGCAGGTGTACCGCACCGCCGACTCGTTGCGCGAAATGCTGCACATCATCCACGACCTGCGCCAGCGCTACAAGAACATCGGCATCCACGACCGCGGGTCGCGCTACAACACCGACCTGCTCGAGGCCATCGAGCTCGGCTTCCTGCTCGACCTCGCCGAGGTCGTCGTCTACTCGGCCATGAACCGCCAGGAATCCCGCGGCGGCCACATGCGCGAGGACTTCCAGACGCGCGACGACGACAACTGGATGAAGCACACGATGGCCTACCTGACCGGCGACGCCACCTCGCCCGACCCGGAAGACCACATCAAGCTCGACTACAAGCCCGTGGTCTTCGTGAAGGGCGACGACGGCGAGCTGCTGTACCCGCCCATGGAGAGGAAGTACTGATGTCGACTGCAACCGACACCACCATCGCGGCACCCGCCGTCGACGTCACACTGGCCACCGTCATCATCCGCCGCTTCGACCCCGAGGTCGACAGCGAGCCGCGCTGGGTCGACTACGACGTCGAGGTGTACTCGACCGACCGCGTCCTCGACGTGCTGCACAAGATCAAATGGGAGCAGGACGGGTCGCTCAGCTTCCGCCGCTCGTGCGCCCACGGCGTCTGCGGCTCCGACGCGATGCGCATCAACGGCCGCAACCGCCTCGCGTGCAAGACCCTGATGAAGGACCTCGACCTCTCGAAGCCCGTCTACGTCGAGGCGATCAAGGGCCTGCCCCTCGAGAAGGACCTCATCGTCGACATGGAGCCGTTCTTCGCCTCCTACCGCGAGGTGCAGCCGTTCCTCCAGGCGCACTCCGCGCCGCACGAGGGCCGCGAGCGCCTGCAGTCGGCCGAAGACCGTGAGCGCTTCGACGACACGACCAAGTGCATCCTGTGCGCTGCGTGCACCTCGTCGTGCCCCGTGTTCTGGACCGACGGGCAGTACTTCGGTCCCGCCGCGATCGTCAACGCGCACCGCTTCATCTTCGACTCGCGCGACGACGAGGCCGAGGTGCGCCTCGACATCCTGAACGACAAGGAGGGCGTGTGGCGCTGCCGCACGACCTTCAACTGCACCGAGGCCTGCCCGCGCGGCATCCAGATCACGAAGGCGATCGCCGAGGTCAAGCAGGCGGTCATCCGCGGCCGTCGGTAGGCTCCCCGCCGCCGCGCTACAGTTACGGGTCCGCGCGCCTCTGTGAGGGGTGGCGCGGACGCGTAACTGTAGCGCGACCAGGGGCCCCCAGGCGTAGACGGCCCGGGCCCGCACACGTACGCTCAGCGCATGGCGCTCATTTCGTCCGGCTTCCGCGGGCGTCGCCGAAGCGACCCCGCACTCCCGCCCGGCCAGTACCTGACGAACGGATTCCCCGTGCTGTCCGCAGGCCCGACGCCGCGCGTTCCGCTCGATGAGTGGACCTTCACGCTGAGCCTCGGAAGGGGCGAGCAGCGGGTGTGGAACTGGGCCGAGTTCATGGCGCTCCCGCAGGAATCCGTCACAACCGACATCCACTGCGTCACCAGCTGGTCGAAGCTCGGCACGACTTGGCGCGGCGTCGCGGTCGACACCCTGTTCGAGGGCATCGATCACGAGTTCGGGTTCACGATGGCGCACTCCTACGGCGGCTACACGACGAATGTGCCGCTCGCCGACCTGCTCGGCGGCAAGGCGTGGGTCGCGTGGGAGTTCGACGGCAAGCCGCTCGCCGCCGAGCACGGCGGTCCGGCGCGGCTGCTCGTGCCGCACCTCTACTTCTGGAAGTCGGCCAAGTGGGTGAGCGGCCTCGAGCTGACGCCCAACGATCAGCCCGGATTCTGGGAATCGAACGGCTACCACATGCGCGGCGACCCGTGGCTGGAGCAGCGCTACTGGTGAAGGCCGAACCTCAGGTCGCCACCGATGCGCAGCACCGCGCGGCCAACACGTGGCGGGTCGCCGACGTGGTCGCCGCGCACTTCGAGACGGATGCCTCCGGCGAGGGCGCCGCACGCACGCTGCGTCTGCTGGCCCCCGGCCTCGGCACCGAGCTCGCGGGCCAGCACATCGACCTGCGGCTGACCGCGCCTGACGGCTACACGGCTCAGCGCTCGTACTCGCTCGCAACGGCGGAGGGCGGCGACGAGGCCGAGATCACGGTGGAAGAGCTCACCGACGGCGAAGTGAGCCCCTACCTCGTGCGCGACCTGGCGGTCGGCGAGCAGCTCGAGGTGCGCGGCCCGGTCGGCGGCTGGTTCGTGTGGGACCCCGAGGACCCCTCCCCCGTCGTACTGATCGCCGGCGGCAGCGGCATCGTGCCGCTCATGGCGATGGCTCGTCGGCATCATGCACTGCAGAGCGCAGTGCCGTTCACGCTGCTGTACTCGGTGCGGTCGCCCGGTCGCGTGATCTTCGGCACGGAACTGCACGAGCTTGCGGCCGACCGAGCCGCGCCGCTCGAGCTGATGCTCTTCTACACGCGCGAGGCCCCGCCCGAGACGACACGGCCGCCGGGCCGGCTGACCCGGGAGGAGGTGGCGCTCGCCGCGATGGACGAGAACGTGCGCTTCTTCGTCTGCGGCCCGACCGCCTTCGTCGAGACCGTGGCCGATCGCCTGGTCGACGACGGCTTCAGCCCCGACAGGATCAAGACGGAACGCTTCGGGGGCTGAGCGACAGCGCAGAGGAGGCGGCGGCACGAGCTGAGGCTGCCGAACGGGCGGCGACGGATGCCTCAGCGGCACCGCGGGCCTCGGCGAGGGTGTACCGGCTCAGCTCGGAGCGCACCTCGGGCAGGAGGGCCGGTGTCATCGACAGCTCGGTCGCCCCGAGCCCGACGAGCACGAGCGCGAGCAGCGGGTCGCCGGCCGCCTCGCCGCACACGCCCACCGGGATGCCGGCGGCGGCTCCTGCCGCCCCGATCATGCGCGCGAGGCGCAGCACTGCCGGGTGCCAGGGGTCTTGGAAGGCGGCGACGGAGCCGAGCATCCGATCCGCGGCCAGCGCGTACTGCGTGAGGTCGTTCGTGCCGATGGAGATGAAGTCGACGAGCGGTGCGAGCTGATCGGCGAGCACCGCGGCCGACGGGACTTCGGCGTTGATGCCGACGCGGCTGACGCCGACCTCGCGCGCCAGCTCGACGAAGTACTCGGTCTCGTCGGCGTCGGCGACCATCGGGGCCATCACGCCGAGCTCGACTCCCGTCGTCTCGCGCGCGGCGACGAGGGCGCGCAGCTGGTCGACGAGGACCTCCTCGTGCTCGCGCAGGGCACGGATGCCGCGGCGCCCGAGCGCCGGATTCTCCTCGTGCTCGTGGCCGAGGAAGGCGAGCTTCTTGTCAGCGCCCGCGTCGAGCACACGCACGATCACGGGGCGGCCGGCGAACGGTCGGAACGCCTCGACGTAGCGCTCGGTCTGCTCGGCGACCGACGGCGCGCGATGACGGTCGAGATAGAGGAACTCGGTGCGCAGCAGGCCGACGCCCTCTGCGCCGAACGCGATGGCCGTGGCCGCGTCGCTCGCGTGGGCGAGGTTCGCGAGCAACGGCACGCGCGTGCCGTCGGCGAGCCCGCCGGGCTTCGTCGCCGCCCCCTGTGCCGCGGCGCCGTCGGCCTGCGCCCGCTGACCGCCGCCGGCCACAAGAGCGTCCCGCGCGGCGGCGAGCCGCCCGCGGGCGCGCGCTCCGTCGAGTTCGGTCGCGCTCGGGTCGCAGACCACCAGGCCGGCCGGCGCGTCGACCACGACGAGCTGACCGTCTGCGAGCTCGCGGCAGCCTGCAGCGCCGACGATCGCGGGAAGCCGGCGCTGCCGCGCGAGGATCGCGGTATGCGACGTCGGGCCGCCGGCCGCCGTCACGATCGCGAGCACCTTCTCAAGGTCGAGCCCAGCGGTGTCGGCGGGCGCGAGATCGTGCGCGACGAGGATGTACGGCAGATCGGAGGTCGGGACCTCCGGCATCGGGACTCCGGTGAGCCGGGCGATCACGCGGCGGGAGACGTCGTCCAGGTCGGCGACGCGCTCGGCGAGGTATCCGCCGAGGCCCTCGAGCGTGCGGCGATAGCTGCCGAAGGCGTCGAACACCGCGCGCTCGGCGCACTGGCCGGCCTCGATGCGCTCGTCGATCTCGACCGCGACGCTGGGGTCTGCGGCGATCAGAGCCTGCGCCTCGAGCACGTCGCGGGCTTCGCCGCCTGCCATGACGGCACGCGCGGAGAGGTCGTCGGCGGTGGCGCGCAGGGCGCTGTGGGCGCGGGATGCCTCGCTCGAGGCATCCGCCGCCCGCGGCAGGTCGGCGGGCGCCGCGATCGGCTCGGCCATGCGCAGCACCGCGCCGACGGCGATGCCGCGGCCGATGCCGATGCCGCTGATCTGCATGAGCCTCCCTCAGCCCTTCAGCCTAATCGCAGGGCGCTGCCGCCGCCTCTCGCAGCGGTGCAGGTTCATGAATCGACGCTGACCGGGGAAACTAACAGTCATGACGGCCTCTGAGACGAGCACGAACCCGGTACAGCAGGTCAAGGGCGTGGTCGGGCGGGCGCAGCGGTCGCGCCCCGCGCGCGTGTTCCAGCACTACAGCCAGACGAACGGGTCGCTGCTCGCCGCAGGCATGGCTTACCAGTCGCTGTTCGCGATCTTCGCCGCGGTATGGGTCGGATTCTCGATCGTCGGCATCTACGTGCGGTCCAACGAGGCTCTGTACAGCGAGCTGATCGACACCATCAACCAGGCGGTGCCCAACCTCGTCGGGAAGCACGGTGCCATCTCGACGCAGATGCTCGCGACGGCCAACGTGACGCTGTCGGTCACCGCCGTCATCGCCCTCGGCGGCCTGATCTGGACGGCCCTCGGCTGGCTCGCGTCGACACGGACGGCGATCCGCACCATCTTCGGCGTCGGGAACGACAAGCGGAACTTCCTGCTGCAGAAGGGCTTCGACGCGCTGCAGGCGCTCGCGTTCGGCATCGGCCTGATCGCCTCGGCGGTGCTCGCACTGTTGACGCGGCAGTTCCTCACCGGGATTCTCGGGTATCTCGGCTTCAACAAGCAGACGATCCTCGCGAGCATCCTCGTCAACGGACTCAGCATCCTGGTCTCGGCGCTCATCAACTTCGGCACGCTCGCCGGCATGTACCGTGTGCTCTCGCACCTCTACATCCCGTGGCGGAACCTGTTCCCCGGGTCCGCGATCGGCGCGATCGCGCTGGTGGTGCTGAGCCAGGCGAGCGGATACCTGCTGCGCGGTGCATCGAAGAATCCGCTGCTCGCGTCCTTCGCCGTGTTCGTCGCGCTGCTGCTGTGGTTCAACTTCGTCTGCCAGGTGATCCTGATCTGCGCGTCCTGGATCACCATCGACATGGAGGACCACGGCGTCTCGACGCAGCGCTCGGGGCGCAGCTCGGAGGCGGATCGGCGGCGGGCCGAGTTCGCGCAACGACTCGAGGCCGCGCAGGACGAACTGCAGCGGGCGAGCAACGCGTTCGCGCAGAGTGACGGATGGGGCGAGCGTAGGCGGAACCGCCGCGCCGTGCTGCATGCCGCGGGACTGCTGCGCAACGTGATGGCGAGCGACCCGGACCGGGATGGCGCCGAGGACAGCCCCCGAGAGACGTGATGTCGGGGGTGCCGACTAGGCTCGATTCATGGCGAATTCGACCCATCTGCGCATCGCAACGGTCAATGTGAACGGCATTCGCGCCGCGTATCGCAAGGGCATGGGCGATTGGGTGAAGGCGAGCGGCGCCGACATCATCGCCATCCAGGAAGTGCGTGCGAGCACCGACGACATCTCGGGCCTGCTCGGGTCCGAGTGGGACATTCTGCATGACGAGGCGACGGCCAAGGGCCGCGCGGGCGTCGCGCTCGCGAGCCGGCGGAAGGCCGAGATCCATCGCGTGACCTTCGGCGAAGACGACTTCGATTCGGCGGGCCGCTGGCTCGAGGCCGATTACGACGTCGACGGCACCATCATCACGGTCGTCTCGACCTACGTCCACTCGGGCGAGGCCGACACCCCGAAGCAGGTCGAGAAGTACAAGTTCCTCGACGCATTGCTCACGCGGCTGCCCGAGCTGCGCGAGCACAACAAGCTGTCGGTCTTCATGGGCGATCTCAACGTCGGCCATCGCACGCTCGACATCAAGAACTGGAAGGGCAATGTGAAGCGCGCCGGCTTCCTGCCGAAGGAGCGCGAGTACTTCGACAAGATCTTCGGCGCGGAAGACGAAGAGGGCTACAACACGGGCTCGGCCGGCCTCGGCTGGATCGACCTCGGCCGCAAGTTCTCGGGCGATGTCGACGGGCCGTACACGTGGTGGTCGAACCGCGGCCAGGCGTTCGACAACGACACGGGCTGGCGCATCGACTACCAGGTCGCGACGCCCGAGCTCGCGGCGAAGGCCACGAAGTACTCGGTCGACCGGTATCCGAGCTACGACGCGCGCTGGTCCGATCACGCGCCCGTCATCGTCGACTATTCACTGTGAACCGATCACCCCAAGGAACCCTCTCCCCCATGAGCAAACCCCGCCTGTATTCGGGAATCCAGCCCTCGAGCGACTCGCTGCACCTCGGCAACTACATCGGTGCGCTGCTGCAGTGGCGCGCCATGCAGGACGACTACGAGGCGTTCTTCTCGATCGTCGACCTGCACGCTCTCACCAACGCGGGGCACGATCCGTCGACGCTCGCGGCCGCCTCCCGCGGCCTCGCAGCGCAGTACCTCGCCGCCGGCGTCGAGCCCGGGAAGTCCACGCTGTACGTGCAGTCGCACGTGCCCGCTCACGCGCAGCTCGCCTGGGTGCTCAACACCATCACCGGCTTCGGCGAGGCGAGCCGCATGACCCAGTTCAAGGACAAGTCGCAGCGCTTCGGCGCCGAGGGCACGACCGTCGGGCTGTTCGGCTACCCGGTGCTGATGGCCGCCGACATCCTGCTGTTCGATGCCGAGGTCGTGCCCGTCGGCGACGACCAGAAGCAGCACGTCGAGCTCACCCGCAACCTCGCCGAGCGCTTCAACGCCCGCTTCGGCGAGACCTTCGTCGTGCCGTCCGGGAAATACCCGGAAGAGGGCGCCCGCATCTACGACCTGCAGGACCCGACATCGAAGATGTCGAAGTCGGCCGCGACCGACGCCGGGCTCATCTGGGTGCTCGACGAACCCTCCGCCACCCGGAAGAAGATCATGCGGGCAGTGACCGACACGGGCAGTGACGTGCGCTACGACTGGGCGTCCAAGCCCGGCGTCACCAACCTGCTCGAGATCTACACCGCGATCACCGGTTTGTCGGTCGGCGCCGCCGAAGACGAGTTCGCCGGCAAGGGCTACGGCGACTTCAAGCGCACCGTGGCCGATGCCGTCGTCGGTGAACTCGAGCCGGTTCGCGCACGGGCGCTCGAACTGCTTGCGGACCCGGCCGAGCTCGACCGCTTGCTGGCCGGGAACGCCGCCCGCGCGAACGAGGTGGCCGAGGCGACCCTGAAGCGCGCCTACGACGCCGTCGGAATCCTGCCGCGGGGTTAGTCGGTGAGCGCGTGCCACGTCTGAGCGCCGGAGTGCTGCTGTACCGCGAGACACCGGCCGGCGACGAGGTGTTCATCGCTCACATGGGCGGCCCGTTCTGGCGGGGGCGCGAGCGTGCGTGGACGATCCCGAAGGGCGAACTCGAGCCGGGCGAAAATCCCCTGCTCGCGGCGCTGCGCGAGTTCGCGGAGGAGATCGGTGTGGCCGCGCCGCACGTCGACTACGTCGAGCTGGGCATGTTCCGCCAATCGTCCGCCAAGTCCGTCGTCGTCTTCGCCGCCCGCGCTGAGCTGCGCGTCGACGAGGTGCACAGCAACACCGTGAAGATCGAGTTGCCACGGGGCTCGGGGCGAATGGTCGAGATCCCCGAAATCGACGACGCCCGCTGGATCGACGTGGCGAAGGCCCGCACGCTCGTCATCGCGGGGCAGGTCGCCGCGCTCGATGCCGCGCAGGCCGCGTTCAGCTGACACGGCGCCCCAGGGTCGAAACCCCGGGGCGCCGCTCGGTCTGCCTATGCGGTCAAGGACCGCTCAGGTGGTGGACCGGATCAGATGTGGTGACCCTTGCTCGGCGTCACCTTGTGCGGGGCCGGCTTGTGCGGAACCGGCTTGTGCGGCAGCGGCTTGTGCGGGATCGGCTTCACGGGGCTCACGTGCGTCGGGACGGTCTTCGTGACCGCACCCGTCGTCGTGCTGAGCAGCACCTCGCGCTGCTGCGGCCTGGCGAAGTTGAACATGTTGTCGATCGAGCCGGCCTCGTTCGTGAACGAGTCCTTTCCGGTCGAGGTGGTCCCCCAGTTCTGCTCGATGAACTTGAGCACGCTGGTCTGGTCCGTCTCGTTGTGCGCGACGTAGTTCTGACGCGAGTACGGCGAGATCACGAGCAGCGGCAGGCGCTGGCTCGGGCCACAGCGGTCGTCGTCACCGGCGAGCTGCTCGACACCGGCCGAAGCCGCGTTGAGGCAGATCGCCGAGTTGTTGGCCGTGTCGCTCGCCGAGTTCTTGATGGTCGGCGCAACGTGGTCGTACCAGCCGTCGGAGTCGTCATACGAGATGACGACCGCGGTGCTCGACCAATACTTCGACTGCTCGATCTGGTTGATCTCCTTCGTGATGAAGGCCTGCTCGTCGATGGGGCCCGAGTTGCCCGGGTGCGCGTCCTGCGCGGCCGGGGGCTTCACGAACGAGACCGCCGGCAGGGTGCCGGTCGAACCCTTCTGGAACAGCGAGTCGAACGTCGTCGTGTCGTACTGGTGGTTCGCCTGACCGTTGTGACCGATCTCCGCCTCGTTCTTGGGCGGGAGGTGCTTCGGGTTCGAGGTCGACTTGTAGTACTGGAACGGGTCGTGGTGCGGCGAGTACGAGGTCTCGGTCAGGCCGATCGCGTTCTGCTGCGTCGCACCGCACTTGGCGTAGTCGGTCGCGCCGCTGCCGGCCGGCGTGGTCGGCGTGAAGCCGCCCTGGAACCAGCCCCACGTGATGTTCTTCTCGTTGAGGACGTCACCGATGTTCTTGCCGGTGAGGCCCGCGACACCGCTCGTCGCCGCGCAGTCGTCGTACGCCGGGTCGGCGTCGCCGATCAGCGAGCCCTTCTGCACGTTGCTGCTGGTCGTCGGGGTGAGCTCGTTGCGGCCGGTCTTGTTGTAGGCGGTCGCCTTCGCGGTCGAGCCCGAGATCACGTTGATGGCGCCCGGCGACGACGGCCCGAACTGCACGTCCCAGCTGTTGTCGCTCATCGAGTAGTTCTGGGCGTAGTTCCACAGGCCGGTGACCGTGTTGCCGTCGTAGTAGTCCATGCCGAGGCCCGGGGCGCCGAACGTGCCGTTCGTGTTGAGGGCGTTGTTGTTCGACGTGTACTGGACGAACTGGTCCATCTTGCCGTTGTCCTCGGCCTCCTGCTCGGGCAGGTAGGCGTGGTTGTTCGAGCCGGTGACCTTGGCGGTCTCGGGGTCGAGGCGCTGCGGGTCGTACACGTTGCCAGTGGACTTCTTGACGGTGCCGTTCGGCGCGAGAATACCGGCGGTGACCAGGTTGTTCACCTTCGGGGTGCCGGGAGCGGCCTTGAACTTCGTGCCGTCGGTGTTGGTGGCGTAGGGGTAGGTGGCGAAGTAGTGATCGAACGACTCGTTCTCGTCGAAGATCACGACCACGTGCTTGATCGGCGTGCTGGTCTTGCTGGAGTTGTTGACCGCAGGTGACGCCATCGCCGCGGGAACGGCGAGAGCAGTCGCGACAACAGCGCCGACCGCGAGCGTGGCGGCACAAGTGACCTTGACCGTCCTGCCCTTGGGGAACTTGATCATTGTTGACCTTTTCCTGGTTCGGTGGTGCGTGGATTCTGTTGCATAGCTGTCGGTATTCAGTTGTGTCGGCGCGGGCGGGGCCGCGGTGGCCGCATGGGTCAGGCGAGCATCCCGCTTCCGTACCAGTCGGATGAGTCCTTCACCCCGGGCAGCGCGAAGAAATAGCCGCCGCCGAAGGGCACGATGTAGTCGACGAGGGGCTCGTCGATGAGCCGTGTCTGCACGGCGATGAACTGCCGCTCCAGGTCCTGGTTGAAGGCCGCGAAGATGAGGCCCTGGTCGAGGTTGCCGTTCACATCGATGCCGTTGTCGTAGTTGTACGGGCGGCGAAGGAACTGCGATGACGCCGTGACCGCGCTGCGCGGGTTGGCGAGGCGGATGTGGGCGTCGAGACGGATGGATGTGCCCTCCGAGTCGTGCACATAATCGGGCGTGTCGAACTCGGCCGTGCCGGTCTGGGGCGCCCCCGTGTCGCGGCGCCGGCCGATCATGTTCTCCTGCTCTCGCAGGTCGACGCGGTCCCAGAACTCGACCAGCATGCGGATCTGCCGCACCACGTGGTAGCTGCCGCCGTCGGCCCACGCCGGCTCGCCGTTGGAGCCGCCCTCGACCCAGGTGAGCTGTTCCATGAGCTTCGTGTCGGCGGTCTTGGGGTTGGCGGTACCGTCTTTGAAGCCCATCAGGTTCCGCGGCGTGCCCGAAGGGCGCGGCGGGGAGACGAATCCGTCTTGCCGCCACCGCGGCTGCATCGCCCCCCGCGTCGACGTCGTCAGCGTGCGCAGGGCGTGCACGACGGTGTCCGTGTTGTCGGCGCACAGCTGCAGCAGGATGTCGCCGTCGCAGACGGAGCGGTCCAGCGTGTCGTTCGGGAAGTCCTTCATCGTCGTGAGCTTCGCCGGCTTGGCGGATGCCAGGCCGAAGCGCTCGTCGAAGAGCGACGCGCCGACGCTCATCGTGACGGTAAGGCCGTCGGCGTGCACCTGCGGGCCGACGACACCCGAATCGGATTCGTCGGCGCCCGGCCCGAGGTCGGTCGGCGTGCCGCCCGTCGCGAGGAAGCGCGCCTGTGTCGTGAGCTCTTTGAACAGGTCCTGCAACTCCGCGCGCGACGCGGCCGTCGCGTCGAAGGCGACGAACACCGACGATCGCTGCGCGGGAGTCAGGATTCCCTGCTGATGAGCGCCGTGGAACGGGTAGGAGCTCGCACCCGCCTTCTCGGCCATGCCGCTGGCGGCCTTCGTCTCCGCCTGCGCGGAGAGTGCCGGCCCGGCCACGGCCGCGGCCGCCGCAGCCGCCGCAGCGCCCGCGCCTGCCCCGAGCAGGCCGCCGAGGAATCCGCGCCGCCCGATCTGCGGCGTCTCGGGGGTGTGGAAGTGCACGGGGCAGCCGGCCGCCGCGGCGAGTGCGGCGGTCTCCGCATCGATCTCGATCTTGCGCTCGCCGGTCACAGCGGGTGGCTCCTTTCATCGAGGATCGACGCGATCGGCGCGAGGTCCTCGACCGTCTGGTCGAGGGAGGCGTCGAGCTTCTCCCGCTGCAGCTGATCCAGCGAGGAGAGCGCGGCCCAGCTGCCGTCGTGGTCGTAGGTCGCGACGAGCTTCTGCGATGCGGCGAGCGCCTGCTCGGTCGCTCCGAGCTGCGGGTAGCGGCTCGTGAGCAGCGGATCGATCACGTTCAGCACGGCCTGCGACCCGGCGAGGTTCGCGCCGATGGTCGCGAGGTTCGTGTGGCTGCCGGCATCCGTCTGCCCTGTGAGCTCGAACTGGATCGCGTTCTCGACGATCTCGTGCGCGCGCAGGCCGAGGTCGTTCGGGTCCTGCTGCAGGGTCGGCATCGCTGCGGCGAGCTTGGCAACGGCCCCCTGCAGGGCCGTGACCGCAGGTGCCGCCTTGGCCGCGGACGCGCCCGACCACAGCAGCGCCTCGACCTTGTGGAAGCCGGTCAGCTTCGGGTCGGCGAGGGCCGTGGTTCCGGGTGCCGGCTCGCCGTTGATGGCGTCATCGAGGTCACCGAAGGTGCCGTATGCCGCGCCCATGCTCTCGTAAGTGAGGTGCGCGGTGAGCCAGTCGGTCTTCGCCTTGGCGATGTTGCCCGCCGCGATGTCGGTGGCGAGCGTGTTCACCCGCGTGCGCAGGATCGGCACCTGGGCGGCGACCCACTTCTGGTACTTGATCGCATACGGGATCAGATCGTTCTGATCGACGGGAGACACTCCGGGGGTCGGATTCTTGACGCCCGAGGCATCCGTGATGGTGACGGTCTTGCCCTTCGTCGCGATGTCTTCGTCGGGGAAGCAGCTGAACCGGTAGGTGCCGTTGCCCAGCGTGACGGTCTGGTCGACCGTGGCGCCGGGCCCGAAGCCCTCGAGGTCCAGGTAGACCAGCTGCTTCTTCACGTCGGCGAGCTCGACCTCGGCACCCTGCTGGAAGTCACTCGTGATCTCGAAGGTGACCTTGCCGCCGTGTGGCAGCGACCAGGTGCCGCCGCAGCCGGCATCGCTGACGGAGAGCTTGATCGTGCCGGGCGGCGTCGCGCCGACACTGGCGCTGGCGGCGTCGTCCCCGTGGCCCCGCGTGACCACCTGCACCACCACACCGGCCGCGACGATGAGGGCGACAGCGGCCGCCAGGGCGGCGATGGCACGGTTTTTGGGCATGGTGGATCCACGTTTCGGCGGCAGCAATTCGGGTTCTGTGCGGGTCGGCCACGCAGGCCAGGCGCGTTCCCAAGCTATTGATGACGGAACCTCGTTCCCCACCCATTCGAGGGACAATTCAGTCCGCGTTCACCGCAGCGTTGCTTATCTCGCGCGTGTCTATGAATGAGCCATCTGTGGGCGGTGGGCTCGATTCAATCCTTCGTGCGCACGCGCAGGTATGCTGGATAGGCAATACGTGCTCCGGGGTCGGTGAGAGTCCGAACCGGCGGTGATAGTCCGCGAGCCGCTTCTCGCAAGAGACGCGGTTGAGCCGGTGGAATTCCGGCGCCGACGGTTAAAGTCCGGATGGGAGGCAGCACGAGCGCGCTCCAGCAGTGGAGCGCGCGATTGTCGCATCTGCGTTGACCCCGGAGACCTGATGGTCCGGAGGAGAGCAGATGGACGAGAGGCTGATCGAGTCGGCGATGCGTCGCGCGCTCGAGCTCTCTGTTCGTGGCCCCGCGCGCGGCGTTAACCCGCGGGTCGGCTGCGTCGTGCTCTCCGCCGCGGGCGACGTCGTCGCCGAGGGCTGGCATCGGGGCGCGGGCACCCCGCACGCCGAGGTCGACGCGTTGAGCAAGCTCCCGGCCGGCAGCGCCGAAGGCGCGACCGCCGTCGTGACGCTCGAGCCGTGCAACCACGTCGGCCGCACCGGTCCGTGCAGCGAAGCGCTCATCGCTGCGGGCATCGCTCGCGTCGTCTACGCGGTCGATGACCCCGGCGAGCACTCGCAGGGCGGCGCGGCGCGGCTGCGCGAGGCCGGCGTCGACGTCACGGCCGGCGTGCTCCGCGCGGAGGTCGAGGGATTCCTCGCCGACTGGCTCTTCACCGCCCGCCACCGTCGCCCGTTCGTGACGCTCAAGTGGGCTTCGAGCCTCGACGGGCGCACGGCGGCCGCCGACGGCACCAGCCAGTGGATCACGGGCCCCGCCGCCCGTGCGCGCGTGCACGAGCAGCGGCGGGCGAGCGACGCGATCCTCGTCGGCACGGGCACCGCTCTCGCCGACGACCCCAGCCTCACGGCTCGCGGGGCGGACGGCGTGCTGCTCGATCCGCAGCCGATTCCGGTGCTGCTCGGCCTGCGCGATGTGCCGGCCGACGCGGCCGTGTGGCGTCACCCGCGGCCGCCCATCGTCCTCAAGACGAGGAGCCTCGCGGATGCGTTGTGCGAGCTGCAGCAGCGCGGCATCCGCTCGCTCTATGTCGAGGCGGGCGCGACGCTCGCGAGCGCGTTCGTGACCGCCGGGCTGGTCGACGAGTTCGCGATCTACCTCGCGCCGACCCTCATCGGCGGCCCGCGTGCCGCCCTCGACGACCTCGGCGTCGGCTCGATCGACGAGCAGCGCCGCCTCGAACTCATTCGTGTCGAGCGCCTCGGCGACGACCTGCTGATCACCGCCCGGCCCACGGGTGGCGCCGCCGGGGGGCATCACGAAACGCCGCCGCCCGGCCCGCGCAGCAGCGATCGCCCCGCCGGTCAGGCCGATGGAACCTAAGCAAGGAGACAGCACCATGTTCACCGGAATCATCGAAGAGATCGGCGAGATCACGCGGGTCGAGCGGCACGCCGACGCCGCGCGCCTCACCGTCCGCGGCCCCATCGCCGTGGCGGACGCCAAGCACGGCGACTCGATCGCGGTGAGCGGCGTCTGTCTCACCGTCGTGGGACTCGAGCGCGACGAGTTCACCGCGGACGTCATGCAGGAGACCCTCGCCATGTCGACGCTCGCAGACGCCGCCATCGGCACGCACGTGAACCTCGAGCGTGCCGCACAGCTGGGCGACCGGCTCGGCGGCCACATCGTGCAGGGTCACGTCGACGGCACCGCCGAGGTGCTCGCGACGAACGACGGCAGCGCGTGGCGCGTCGTGCGCTTCGCGCTGGCGCCGGAGCTCGCGCCGCTCGTCGCGCGCAAGGGCTCGATCGCGATCGACGGCACGTCGCTCACGGTGAGCGCCGTGGGCGGCGGGAGCGGCGCAGGTACGGACGACGAGGGTACTGGCCGCGCCGGCGGGTTCTGGTTCGAGGTCTCGCTCATCCCCGAGACGCTCGCGGCGACCACGTTGGGGCAGCGCCGCGCGGGTGACCGCGTGAACATCGAGACCGACATCCTCGCGCGCCACGTCGAGCGGATGCTCGAATTCCGCGGTGCGGAGACGACCACGAGTGAGGAGGCCCACGCATGAGCCTGGCAGGGATTCCCGAGGCGATCGCCGCGCTGCGCGCCGGCACGCCCGTCATCGTCGCCGACGACGAGAGCCGCGAGAACGAGGGTGACATCATCCTCGCGGCCGAGTTCGCGACGCAGGAATGGCTCGCATGGACGATCCGCCACTCGAGCGGATTCGTGTGCGCACCCATGACCAACGAGATCGCCGACCGCCTCGAGCTGCCGGTCATGGTCGTCGACAACCGCGACCCGCTCGGCACGAACTACACGATCAGCGTCGATGCCGCCGACCGGTCCTCGACCGGCATCAGCGCGGGCGAACGCGCTCATACGCTGCGGGTTCTCGCCGATGTCGGCTCGACCCCCGCGTCGCTCAACCGCCCGGGCCACATCCTGCCCCTGCGCGCCGTCGACGGCGGCGTGCGGGCGCGCAGCGGCCACACCGAGGCATCCGTCGACCTGATGAAGCTCGCCGGGCTCACGCCCGTCGCCGCGATCGCGGAAGTCGTGGCCGACGACGGCGAGATGATGCGACTGCCCGGCCTCATCGAGCTCGGTGCGGCGAACGGTCTGCCCGTGATCACCATCGCGGCGCTCATCGACTACCTCAACGAGTTCCATCACGACACGCCCCTCGAGACGGCCAGATCGATTCCCGAGACCTCGAGCGTGCGGTTCGAGGTCGAGACCACGATCCCGACGACGCACGGGCCGTTCCGGGTCCGCGCGTACCGCGACCGCATGACCGGCGCCGATCACGTCGCGATCATCTCCGGCGAACCGGGCCCGCACGGAGCCCTCGTGCGCGTGCACTCGGAGTGCCTGACCGGCGAGGCGTTCGGCTCGCTCAAGTGCGAGTGCGGCCCCCAGCTCGATGCGGCGCTCGACACGATCCAGCGCGACGGCGGCGTGGTCGTCTACCTGCGTGGCCATGAGGGCCGCGGCATCGGGCTGATCAACAAGCTGCGCGCGTACCAGCTGCAGGCCGAGGGCCTCGACACCCTTGACGCGAACCTCGCGCTCGGGTTGCCGGTGGATGCGCGCAGTTACACCGCGGCGGCCGACATCCTGGCGGATCTCGGCATCCGATCCGCCCGCCTGCTCACCAACAACCCCGACAAGGTGAGCCAGCTCGTCGCGAACGGCATCAGCGTCGAGGAGCGCGTTCCGCTCATCGTCGGCGTCGGCGCGCTCAACACGGGCTACCTCGAGACCAAGCGCGACCGCATGGGTCACCTCATCGGGCTCGACATCGACCAGCACCAGTAGAAGAAGTACGAGAGGACACCCTGACATGGCCGGATCCGGCGCCCCCACCCAGCTCGAGAGGATCGACGCCTCAGGTCTGCACGTCGTCATCGTCGCCGGAAGCTGGCACGACGAGATCACGAGCGGCCTGATCGCCGGCGCCCAGCGGGTGCTCGACGAATCCGGCGCGAGCTACCGCCTCGTGCGCGTGCCCGGGTCGTTCGAGCTTCCGGTCGTCGCCAAGGCGGCGCTGCGGACCAACGACGCGGTCGTCGCGCTGGGCGTGATCATCCGAGGTGGAACGCCGCACTTCGAGTACGTGTCGTCGGCCGCGACGGACGGCCTGACGCGCGTCGCGATCGAGACGGGCAAGGCGGTCGGATTCGGCGTGCTCACCCTCGACGACGAGCAGCAGGGCCTCGACCGCGCCGGCCTGCCCTCCTCGAAGGAGGACAAGGGTGCTGAGGCCGCGCACGCCGCGCTCGCGACGGCGCTGACCCTGCGCGCCCTGGGCTGAGCGCCGCGGCGCGCCTGGGCGCCGATTCAACCACCCGGCTGGCTGGCCGACTCGCCGGCTGTCCGCGCAGACTACGGCCGGAATGCCATCAGGATCACGACGATGACGAGCAGGATCGTCGTCACGCCGGCTGTCGCGGCGACCGCCGAATACGCCGCAGGGCGGCGCAGCGTCTCGCCCTCGGCGACCGGGGCCGCACCCTCGATCTCCTGAGCGCCGCGGCGCAGGTTCGGGACCACGGCGAAGATGCTCAGCACGAACGCCGCCGCGTACAGCACGATCGACAGCCACACCCACAGCTTGGTGACCGAGATGTGCGCCGCGCCGAGGCCGGCGAAGCCGAGCACGAACACCAGCAGCGAGGCCCAGGTGAAGATGGCCACCGTGCGAGCGAGGCTGCTCACCTGCTTCGCGTCGCGGTTGCGGAGTGCCCGCAGCCCCGTGTGCGGCAGGAGCGCCATGGGCCCCGCAATGAAGACGGCGAGGACGACGTGCAGCGCTATGAAGACGTGGGCCATGCGCCCAGCCTAGTGAGACGGCCGTTCCGCTACGCCGCGGCTCACAGGGGGCGGATCCTAGAATCAGCACGCCATGACTGACGTCGCCGACTCCCCTGCACGACCTGCACGACCCGCACGACGCGGCTTCGGCCGCCGCTCCCCCGACGACGGGCCGCGCGCCAGCTTCCGGCAGCTGCTGCCCTACCTGCTCGAACACCGCCGGGTGCTCGTCTGGGTGATCGTGCTGTCCGTGCTGGGTGCCGCGGCGTCCCTCGGGCAGCCGCTGCTCGTCAACCAGGTGATCAGCCGCGTGCAGCACGGCAGCACCCTCGGCTCGATCGTCTGGGCGCTCGTCGCGCTCGTCGTGATCGCGGGACTCATCTCCGGCTACCAGCACTACCTGCTGCAGCGCACCGGCGAGGGCGTCGTGCTGTCCTCGCGCCGGCGGCTCGTCGCACGCATGCTCAACCTGCCGATCGCGCAGTTCGACCAGCGCCGCACCGGCGACCTCGTGAGCCGCGTCGGCGCCGACACGACCGCGCTGCGCGCCGTGCTCACCCAGGGTCTCATCGACGCCGTCGGCGGCGTGCTCACGTTCATCGGTGCCCTGATCGGCATGGCGATCATCGATCCGGTCCTGCTGGGGCTCACCGTGCTCGTCATCGGCCTCTCGGTCGTCGTGGTCGTCGCCCTGTCGAGCAGGATCCGGGTCGCGTCGCGCCGCGCGCAGGAGAAGGTGGGCGATCTGACCGCGGCCGTCGAGCGCGCCATCAGCTCGGTGCGCACCATCCGCGCGGCGGGCGCCACCGCCCATGAGGTCGCGGCGGTCGACATTGATGCGGAGGGCGCATGGGAGATGGGCATCCAGGTCGCGCGGGTCTCGGCTCTCGTCGTGCCCGTTGCCGGCATCGCCCTGCAGGTGTCGTTCCTCGTCGTGCTGGGCGTCGGCGGCTACCGGGTCGCCGCGGGCGACATCTCGGTCGCGTCTCTCGTGACGTTCATCATCTTCCTGTTCATGCTCGTCATGCCGCTCGGCAACGCGTTCGGCGCCATCACCTCGGTGAACTCGGCGCTCGGCGCGCTCGGGCGCATCGAAGAGATCATCGCGCTGCCCGGCGAGGACGAGCGCGACAGCCGCACGGCCTCGCTCGCGGACCAGCGCACGGATGCTCCGGCGATCGCCTTCGACAACGTGACGTTCGCGTACCCCGTCTCCCCTCAGGTATCCGCGCGGGTCGCCGACCTCGACGCGGGGGCGCCCACGACCAACGGAGAGCCCGCTCTCGTGCTGCGGAACGTGTCGTTCGAGGTGCCGCGCGGGAAGCGCGTCGCGCTCGTCGGCCCCTCCGGCGCAGGGAAGTCGACGTCGCTCGCACTGATCGAGCGGTTCTACGACCCGACCGCGGGCACGATCCGCCTCGGCGGCATCGACATCGCGGCGCTGCCCCGTGACGAGCTGCGCGCGCAGCTCGGCTACGTCGAGCAGGACGCCCCTGCCCTTGCCGGCTCTCTGCGCGACAATCTGCGGCTGGCCGCGCCCGATGCGACCGACGACGCCTGCCGCGCGGTCCTCGCCGCCGTCAACCTCGGCGAGGTGCTCGGGCGATCGCCGCTCGGCCTCGACGCCCCCGTGGGGGAAGACGGTGTGATGCTCTCCGGCGGTGAGCGTCAGCGGCTCGCCATCGCGCGGGCCCTGCTCGCCGCTCCGCCGATCCTGCTGCTCGACGAGTCGACCTCCTCGCTCGACGGTCGCAACGAGCAGCTCATGCGCGAGGCGATCGACGCCGTCGCCGAGCACCGCACCCTCATCGTGATCGCGCACCGCCTGTCGACCGTCGTCGACTCCGACCAGATCGTCGTGCTAGACCACGGTGAGGTCGTCGGCATCGGAACGCACTCCGAGCTGGTCGCGACCGTGCCCCTCTACCGCGAGCTGGCGAAGCACCAGCTGCTGGTCTAGGGGCGCGTCCGCCTGACGCGCGGGGAGAGAATGCACGATCGGGGAGACCGCACGAACGGATTCCTCTCCCCGAGCGTGCGTTCTCTCCCCGCCGCGCGGAACCGCGGCGGCCTTGCGCGCCGCGCGGGCTACCCGACGACGACGCGCCAGAGGGTGCAGGACGTCGGCGCGATCGAACCGCCGCCGGCGGGGTTGCACACGAAGAGGGCCTTCGTCGACACGGCGACCAGTGCGGTTCCGGGACCTACCGCGACGAGGTCGGCGCCGTCGGCCCTCACGACGCGTGGCGAGCTGCTCCACAGCGTGCCGGTGAATCTGCTGCCGTAGCCGTTGCGGTCGTCGACCCAGCTGTCGATGTGGTCGCCGGCGACCGCCTGCACCTCTACGGGCGAGTAGCTGCCGACGACCAGGCCGCCACCGCACCCGAGCGGCGCGTCGATCGCGGGGGCCCGTCCGGCGACGATCAGTGCGAGATCACCGCCGCACGTCGAGGCGAACGTGCCGTGCATCGGCTTGAGCGTGTACGCGGGAGCAGGCGCCGGAGCACCGCCCGGGTGTACCGGAAGCGAGTCTCCCGAGGCGCAACCGGCCAGCCCGATCAGGGCCGCCATCGCCGAGGTGACGACCAGCGCGAGGAACGGGAGTTCGCGCGCACGTCGACGAGTACGGGCCATGCCGCGACCATACGACGGCGCCGAACGCCGCGGCTAGCCCGTCTGACGAAGTTTCACTTCACGCAGGTTCACTTCAGGAAGAGCGCCCGCAGGCGGGTCGTCGTGAGGACGAGGCCGACCGTGATCATGCCGAGGAAGTAGACCAGATGCCACAGCAGCCCGACACCGATCACCCCGGTCGTGAGTCCACGGACGAGTTCGATGCCGTGCCACAGCGGCAGGCACTCGATGACGAGCTGCACCGCGCGCGGGTACACGGTGATCGGGAAGAACGTCGACGAGAGCATGAACATCGGCAGCAGCACGAAGAAGATCCAGTCGAGCTGCGTGAACGTCTTCATGAAGCTGACGACGCCCATGCCGAGGCTCGCGAAGCCGAAGGCGATGATGAGCAGGGCCGGGAATGCCAGAAGCGCTGTCCACGACAGAGTGAGCCCCACCGCCCACATGACGCCCATGAACGCGAGCCCGTAGAGCGCACCGCGCAACAGCGCCATCATGATCTCGCCGAGCGCCACGTCGAGAGGCCCGAGCGGCGTCGCGAGCATGCCCTCGTAGAGCTTGCCGAAGTTCAGTTTGAAGAAGACGTTGAACGTGGAATCCATGACGGCACCGTTCATCGCCGATGTCGCCAGGAGCGCGGGCGCGATGAAGGCGGCATAGCTGATGTGCTGACCGCCCGTGTCGACCGTGCCGATCAGCTTGCCGAGCCCGACGCCGAGCGAGAGCAGGTAGAGCACCGGCTCGAGGAACCCCGAGACCACGACGAGCCAGTTTGTCGATCTCGTCGCCGACCAGCTGCGGGCCATCACCGCACCGGGGTTGCCCGCGAAGACCGAGCCGAGCAGACGGGCGCGGTGCGAGCGCGTGATGACTGCTTCGTGCGCTGCACTCATTTGTTGAGCTTCTTCCGGGCGAGCCGCCGGGCGATGCGCCACCCGACAAGGAAGGTCGCGATCAGGTAGAGCAGGTGCACCACGATGAGCCACGCGGGCTCGCCGAGGCCGTACGTGGCGTCGCGCGCGAGCTGGGTGCCGTGCCAGAGCGGCGAGATCCACCCGATCCATTGCAGGTAGATCGGCATCAGCGACAGCGGGAAGTAGGTGCCGGAGAACAGCGTCAGCGGCATGACGATGAACCGGAGCACCAGGGTCTCCTGGCTCGCGTCTTTGTCGAGCGAGGTGATGTAGGCGACGAGCGGACCGCCGAACGACACCGCGGTCAGCACTGCGGCGAGGACGGACAGGATTCCCCAGCCCGACGGCACGGCACCGAACAGGACCATCAGCACGAAGAACACGAGGCTGTTCGCCGCGATGCGCACGCTCGTGTAGAGCACGTTGCCGTCGATGATCTGCCCCGGTGACAGCGGCGCCGCGTTCATTCCGAGGAACGTCGGATTCCACTTGAAGCCGAGCCGGATCGGATAGATGAACTCTTCGGAAGCGGTCTGGAACGCTGAGGCCGTGAGCAACGCCGGCGCGACGAACACCAGGTACGAGACGCCGCCCAGATCGTGCGTGCCGGAGCCCGCTGACCCGGCGCCCCCGCCGATGAGCGAACCGAGGCCGAGCCCCATGGCGAACAGGTACAGCAGCGGCAGCCCGATCGCCGGCAC
Source organism: Gryllotalpicola reticulitermitis (assembly GCF_042651345.1). Classification (NCBI taxonomy): domain Bacteria; kingdom Bacillati; phylum Actinomycetota; class Actinomycetes; order Micrococcales; family Microbacteriaceae; genus Gryllotalpicola; species Gryllotalpicola reticulitermitis. The sequence goes on along the minus strand of NZ_JBHSCN010000005.1, from coordinate 314,657 downwards.
CACATTCGACGTCCACGTGCGGCGCGCGAGGGTGAGACGGTGCTCGAAGACGTAGAGCGCTCCGAAACGTCGGGGGCGCGCGGCAGCACGCCGCGCCGCCTCGCCGGTCGAGCCGATGGTGATCGCCGGTGCCGTCATTCGATGAGGCTCCGGCCGGTCAGTCGCAGGAACACGTCTTCCAGGGAGGATCGCCGCACGAGCGAGGTCAGCGCCTCGAGACCGCGAACGCGCACCGCGTCGAGCTCGCGCTCACCGTCGTCGGTATAGATCAGCACTCGGTCGGGAAGCACTTCGACCCGGTCGCCGACGCCCTCGAGCTGCTCGGCGGCGGCGGCGTTGCGGTCGGAGCCGAAGCGCAGTTCGAGCACCTCGCGACTCGAGTACTGGCGGATGAGCGCGGCCGGCGTGCCCTCGGCCATGATGCGCCCGTGATCGACGACGATCAGGCGATCGCACAACTGCTCCGCCTCGTCCATGTAGTGGGTGGTGAGCACGAGTGTCGTGCCCTGCTCTTTCAGGCGGAACAGCCGGTCCCACAGAATGTGCCGCGCCTGCGGGTCGAGACCCGTCGTCGGCTCGTCGAGCAGCAGGATCTTCGGGTCGTTGATAAGTGCCCGGGCGATCGTGAGCCGGCGCTTCATGCCCCCGGACAGATCGTCGATGCGCGTCTTGGCCTTCTCGGTCAGCTGCGCGAACTGCAGCAGCTCTTCCGCGCGCTGCCGCACCAGCCGGCGGGGCAGACCGAAGTAGCGGCCGTAGACGATCACGTTGTCGAGCACCGGCAGCTCGAAGTCGAGATTGTCGGTCTGAGGCACGACGCCGAGCTGCGACCGGATCTCGGGCCCCTGGCGCTCAGGGTCGAGACCCAGGATCGACAGCGTGCCGCCCGTGCGCGGCGAGACGGCGCCGACCATGCGCATCGTCGTCGACTTGCCCGCCCCGTTGGGCCCGAGCAGCCCGAACGACTCACCCGGCGCGACCTCGAACGAGATGCCGGCGACGGCCTCGACATCGCCGAAGCGCTTGCTGAGCTCACTCGCGACGATCACGGGTTCCGACATGGTGACCAAGCTAGCGAGGCCCACCGACATCGGGCGACGTACCGAGCGGGTGTCGGCCGGCGCGCCCCGGCGTTCTCGGGGCCGGCGCCGGAAGCTGCTGGGCTCAGCGCTGGAAGCGAGCCGCCACCTCGTCCGCGACGCCGACGTGCACGCGCTCGAGCTGGCGGTCGCTCATCGGCGGCAGTGCGTCGAGCCGGAACCACGCGGCCTCGGTGTTCTCGCCGTCGGCGGGGTACGGCTCCCCCGACACGTAGCGGCAGCGGAACAGCACGTCGAGATAGCGGGAACGATCGCCGTTGCCGTAGACGACGACATGGTCTTCGGCGTGCACCCGTGCGAGCCGCTCGGCGACCGCGACGATGTCGGCCTCTTCGAGCACCTCGCGCTCGGCCGCCGTCGCCGGCTGCTCGCCGGGGTCGATGATGCCGGTCACCGGAGTCCACTGGCCGTTGTCGCTGCGCTTGACGAGCAGCACCTCTTGAGCGGCGCCCTCGCCGCGCAGCACGACCGCCGTGACGCCCGAGAGCCAGAGCTCGTCGTGGCCGATCTTCTCGCGCAGGCGCAGGACGAAGTCAGGGGTCGGCACGACGCCAGCCTAACCAGCGCACCTCGCCGCGGGCACCCCGCGCCAGGTCACGACGCGCCGTCGGCCCGGACCGCGTCGCGCGACGCCGCCGGGGCGCCGGTAGCGTGGTGGCCAACCCCGGAAGGTGACGTGGTGGCGACTGTGGATCTGAACGCCGATCTCGGCGAAGGCTTCGGCGCGTGGTCGATGGGTGACGACGACGCTCTGCTCGGCGTCGTCACCAGCGCGAACGTCGCCTGCGGATTCCACGCCGGCGACCCGCAGATCATGCTCGCGACCTGTCGCGTCGCCGCCGAGCGCGGCGTCGCCATTGGCGCGCACGTGGCCTACCGCGACCTGCATGGCTTCGGGCGACGACGGCTGCCGGTGACGTCCGACGAGCTGTACGCCGACGTCGTCTATCAGCTCGGTGCGCTGCGCGCCGCCGCGCACGCGGCCGGAACACGGGTCGCCTACGTCAAGCCGCACGGCGAGCTGTACAACGCGGCCGTGGTCGATCGCGGCCTGGCCGACGCCGTCGTCTCCGCCTGCGCGGCCGTCGACCCCGGGCTGCAGGTACTGGCGTTGCCGGCGTCGCAGCTGCTGCACGCGGCATCCGCTCACGGTCTTGTGCCTGTCGTCGAGAGCTTCGCCGACCGCGCATTCCTGGCCGACGGAACCCTCGTGCCGCGCCGTCAGCCGGGCAGCGTGCTTCACGACCCGGGCGAGATCGCCCGTCGTGTGGTGCGCATGGTCGCCGAGCACCGCGTCACCGCGGTCGACGGCACCGAACTGGAGGTGCGGCCCGACTCGGTGTGCGTGCACGGGGACACGCCTGGCGCGGTCGAGATCGCGCGCCGCATCCGTACCGAGCTCATCGCCGCCGGCGTCGAGCTGCGGCCCTTCAGCGTCACAGCGGCCTGACAGTGCGCGTGCTGCCCGCCGGCGAGCGCGCCGTGCTCGCCGAGTTCGACTCGCTGCGCGAGGTCGGCGAGCGTCGCGCGGTCGTCGCCGAGAGGCCGATCACCGGCGTGGTCGAGATCGTGGGCGGCGCACGCACGCTACTGCTGCGGTTCGACCCGACGATGACGGATGCCGGAGCGGTGGCCCGGGCGATCAGCGCGCTCGCACCGCCGGCTGCGGCGGCCGACGCGACACCCACGACTGCGTCGGCCGTGCCGGGCCACGGGATCGTGGACGTGCCCGTGATCTACGACGGCGACGATCTGGCCGCGGTCGCCGAACTCACCGGCCTCGGCATCGCGGGCGTCGTGCGCGAGCACACGGCCCGGGTCTGGACGAGTGCGTTCTGCGGCTTCGCGCCGGGCTTCAGCTACCTCTCGTCGGACGGCCCCTCGCTCGACGTTCCGCGCCGCGCGACGCCGCGCACCGCGGTTCCGGCCGGCGCGGTCGCCCTCGCCGGAGAATTCAGTGCGGTCTACCCGCGACGGTCGCCCGGCGGCTGGCAGCTCATCGGTCGCACCAGCGCGGCGATGTGGGACGTGCAGCGCACTCCCCCGGCGCTCCTGCCGCCCGGCACGCGCGTGCGGTTCGTCGAGGCGGCCGGCTGACATGGCTGCCGTCGTCGTCGAGCGGGTCGGGTGGCGCGCCGTCATCGAGGATGCCGGACGCCCCGGTTTCGCCGACCTCGGCCTCGGCGCTGCCGGCTTCGCCGACCGTGGCTCGGCGAAGCTCGCCAACCGCCTCGTCGGCAACGCGGCGGGTGAGGCTCTCGTTGAGACGCTCTTCGGCGGTCTCGTGCTCCGCTCCGTCGGCGCCGTGCTCGTGGCGGTGACCGGGGCCCCGTGCCCGCTGGCGCTGCGCAGCGGCGATGACACGGTCGGAGGCCGCAGCGGCCGCACCCGTCACCCCGCCATGTACGAGGTCATCCAGCTCGCCGATGGCGATCGGCTCGAACTCGGGTCGCCCGCCGCAGGACTGCGCAGCTACGTCGCCATCCACGGCGGCATCGCCGTCGAGCCGGTCCTGGGGAGCCGCTCCTACGACTCGCTCGCCGACCTCGGACCCGCACCGCTCGAGCCGGGCCGGGAGCTCCCCGTCGGCGAGCACGCCGAGGGCTGGCCCCTGGTCGACGCCGTCGCGTGGCCCGACTGGACGATGCCCGCGGGGGCCGGCGCTCCCCGCACCGTCGTGCTCGACGCGATCCGCGGCCCACGCGACGACTGGTTCGAGCCGTCCTCACTGTCGCGGCTCGACGGCGGTGCCTTCGAGGTGACGAACGACGTCGACCGAGTGGGCGTACGGCTCAGCTCGGGGCAGCCGCTCGAACGCCGACATTCCCGTGAACTGCCGAGCGAGGGCGTCGTGCTCGGGGCGATCCAGGTGCCGGCGGACGGGCATCCGATCGTCTTTCTCGCCGACCACCCCGTCACCGGCGGCTACCCGGTCATCGCCGTGCTCACCGCAGCATCCGTCGACCGCGCCGCGCAGCTGGTTCCGGGGCAACGGGTACGCATTCGGCTTCGGCGCTGACCGAGTCGCCGGATCGGGCGTAGCGTCGGATCATGCCGTCATCGTCTGACACCGAGTTCGCCGCTGCCCCCGAAGCGCCCGCTGACCGCACCGCCGCCGACCAGCCCCGCACTCTCGATTCCGTCGTCACCGCCGCCCAGGCTGCGTTCGAATCGGCGCGCGACGTCGCTCCGACGATTCGCGCAGCGTGGCTCGACGCCCTTGCCGGCGCCCTCGAGGCGAACGCCGAGCAGCTCGTCGCACTCGCTCACGACGAGACTCACCTTCCCGTCGGCCGGCTTCAGGGCGAGCTCGTGCGCACGGCGTTCCAGCTGCGCCTGCTCGGCGCTGACGCGGCCGGCGGCGAGCCGCTCGGCGCCACGATCGACCACGCGGACGCGAACTGGGGAATGGGGCCCCGCCCCGACATCCGCCGCGTGGCCGAGCCGATCGGAGTGGTCGGCGTGTTCGGCGCCTCCAACTTCCCCTTCGCGTTCAGCGTGCTGGGCGGCGACAGCGCAGCGGCACTTGCGGCCGGGTGCGCCGTCGTGCACAAGGCACACCCCGCCCACGCCCGTCTCGCGCGGGAGACCGCTCGCATCGCGGTCGACGCCCTCGCACTCGCCGGCGCACCCGATGGCCTGTTCGCGCTCGTCGAAGGCTACGACGACGGGCCCGCGCTCGTGTCGCACCCCCTCGTGAAAGCGATCGGATTCACCGGCTCGACTCGCGGCGGACTCGCCCTCGCCGCGCTCGCGGCCGACCGCGCCGAGCCGATTCCGTTCTACGGCGAGCTCGGCAGCACGAACCCCGTCTTCGTCACGCCGGGGGCCTGGGCGGCACGACGCGACGCGATCGTCGCCGGCTTCGTGGGCTCGTTCACGCTCGGCATGGGCCAGTTCTGCACGAAGCCCGGCTATCTCGTGGTTCCGGCCGGCGAGCGCGATGCGCTCGTCTCAGAGCTGACGGATGCCTCACCCGTCACCCCGCACGAGATGCTCTCGCCGTCGCTGCGCAAGTCGTTCGAGCGGTCCCTGGCCGAGATCGAGGACGTCGACGGCGTCGAGGTGCTGCTCACCCTGCCCGGCGCCGACAACGCGCCGCCGGCGACCGTGCTGCGCACCTCGGCCGCGACCGTGCTCGTCAAGCCGGAACTGCTCGAGCACGAGGTGTTCGGGCCGGCCAGCGTCGTCATCGAGTACGACGACCCGGCGCAGCTTGTGCAGCTCGCCGAGCACATCGGCGGCCAGCTGACGGCGGGAATCCATGCCGAGGACGGCGACACGAGCACCGAGACGGGCGCGCTGCTGCGCGCCCTCGCCGCTCACGCGGGCCGCGTGCTCTGGAACGGCTGGCCCACCGGAGTCACGGTCAGCTACGCCCAGCAGCACGGCGGCCCGTACCCGGCGACGACGGCCCCCGCCACCACGTCGGTGGGCACCGCCGCGATCACGCGGTTCCTGCGCCCGGTCGCCTATCAGGACGTGCCCGACGCCGCCCTGCCGGCGCCGCTGCAGGACGCGAACCCGTGGGGCATCACGCGCCGCGTCGACGGCGTCGTCACCCTCGCCTGAGGCCGCCGTCAGCTCGCGGCGGCAGCACTGGTCGCGAGCTCGGCGCCCGCAGCAACGAGCTCGTTGAGAGCTCGCTGCGACGAGGCATCCGCCACCCCTGCGATGAGGTCGGTCAGCACCCGCACGTGTGCGCCGTCTGCGAGTGCGTCGAGGGCGCTCGCGCGCACGCAGTAGTCGGTCGCGATCCCGACGACGTCGAGCTCGCCGATGCCGTGGGCCTGCAGGACTTCACGGATGCCCTTGCCGAAGTCGTCGGTGCCCTCGAACGCCGAGTAGGCGGGCTTGCCCTGGCCCTTCTTGATGTGCACGTCGACGCGATCGGATGCCAGTGCGGGGTGGTACTCGGCCCCCGGGGTTCCGCTGACGCAGTGCGGGGGCCACGAGTCGGTGAAATCCGGGTGTTCGCTGAAGTGGCCGCCGTTGTCGTTCGTGCCGTCGTGCCAGTCGCGGCTTGCGATGACGAGGTCGTAGCTGTCGGCGTGCTCATCGAGCAGCTCGGTCACGCCGGCCGCGACTGCGGCCCCGCCGTCGACGCCGAGCGCGCCGCCCTCGGTGAAGTCGTTCTGCACATCGACGATCAGAAGGGCACGCGGCATGGCGCCGATTTTACCGTCGCCTACGAATTGCTGAGGTTGTCGCCGCAGTTGTAGATCGCCGCGGTGAGGGTGTCGATGGCGGCCTTGGCGCTGTCGCCGACGTTGCCGAGCGCGAAGATCGCGAAGCTGAGCTGCGATCCGTCCTTCGCGTCGATGATGCCGGCGAGGGTGTACCCGCCGGTGATCCACCCCGTCTTCGCGTGCACGTGCCCGTCGGCGACGGCCGATGCGCCTTCGAAGCGCCCGTACTGCTGGGTGGCGAGGGTTCCCGTCTGGCCCGAGATCGGCAGTGAGTCGTAGATCTGGCCGAGTCCCTGCTCGCGGTTCAGCACCTTGATCATGAAGCTGGTGAGGAACGACGGCGGCACGCGGTTGTCGGCCGACAGGCCGGACCCGTCGACGATCGTGAGGTGCGACGCGTCGAGTCCGTAGGCTTTGAGCGCCTTGACGTCGGCCGCCTGGATGGCCGTGAAGCTGTTCCCGGTGCCCTCCTTGATGGCGGTGAGTCGCGCGAGGTACTCCATCACGGTGTTGTCGGAGTTGAGCAGCGCCTCGTTGAGCAGCGCCGAGACGGGCTGCGACTTGACGACGCCGAGCTGTGCGGCGCCGCTCGCGGCGGTGCCGGCGCCCGAGTACTGCGCGCCGAGGTCCTGCGCGAACGCCTTGGCGGCATCGCCGGCGGGGTCGCTGCCGCGCGGCGATTCGAGCAGCGACGGATTCTGCTTGTCGCCGTCGGCGATGAGCGGAACGATCTCGGCGGTCGAGCCCTCACCGGTGCGCTGGTCCTGCGGCCAGCTGGGCTGCCAGCTGGGGCCGCCGAAGAGCGACGTGTCGGCGACGACGGAGGTGATCGGATGCCCGGCGTTCGCCGGGTCCTTTGCCCAGGCCTGCTTCACCTGGGTCGCGAGCTGGGTGAGAGTCGGCGCGCCCTGGTACCACTGGGCGCCCCCGGTGCCGAGGGTCGGGTCGCCGCCGCCGACGATGACGACCTGACCGGGCTGCGAGCCCTTCACGACCGTCGTCGAAATCTGGTAGCTCGGCCCGAGCGCCGCGAGCGTGGCGGCGGCGGTGATGGTCTTCATGACGGATGCCGTCGGCGCCGGCGTCTCGCCGTTGCGGTCGAACAGCACCTGCCCCGTCTTCGCGTCGACGACCTGCGCCTCGAGGGTGCCGAGTCGCGCGTCGGAGGCCGGGCCTGCGACCGAGCACGTCTTGAGCGCCGAAGCGGCCGCCGCCGGGCTCGCGGTGGGCCGCGCGGTGACGGTCGGCGTCGGAGTCGGGGTGGGGGTCTGCGACGGTGTCGGGATCGCCGTGTGCGTGGCGACCGGAGCAGTGAGGGTCGCCGCGTCCGGCGCGCTCGGTGTGGCCGCGCCCGCGACGAAGGACCCCCCGCCGACGATGACGACCGCCGCAGTGGCGGCTGCGATCATCCAGCTCGTGGGGTGGTTGCGCACGGAGCCGAAGATTCCCGCCCACATGCGACGCCCGGCCCCGGGCGCCTTCGGACCCTGACTGGCGTCGACGATGACCGGTCCTCGGTGCGGATCGGCACCCTGCTGCTCGTCGTTCACGGGGGTGAAGGGTGCGGTCGGCAGGAACTCGTCACCGTTACGGGGGTCGTTCGGGTCGGTCACCCGACGACTATAACGACTGCTCTCTGGACGCCCCCGGCAAGCGCGTGGCTTTTGAATCACCTAATATGAAGATAGGCAATCCATAGCCAGGTGAGAACATGGGCCAGTTCGAGTACACCCTCATCGCGGCGACAGCGATTCTCGTGCTCGTCGCCGCGGCGGGTGTCTCGCGCCGTATCGGCGTCGCCGCGCCGCTCCTGCTGGTGGCCGTCGGCGCCGCTCTCTCATATCTGCCGCGGGCGCCCGTCATCCGTCTCGAGTCCGAGTGGATCCTGCTCATCGTGCTTCCGCCGCTGTTGTACGGCGCGGCGGTCGCCTTCCCCGTGATCGACTTCCGCCGAAATCTCGCACCGATCGCGCTGCTCGGCGTGCCGCTCGTCATCATCTCGGCCCTCGCCGTCGGCCTCGTGCTGTTCCTGCTCTTTCCCGAGCTCAACCTCGCGAGCGCGATCGCGCTCGGTGCGGTGCTGAGCCCGACGGACGCGGTGTCGGCGACCTCCATCGCGAAGCGCATCGGGCTGCCCGCACGCGTCGTGACCGTGCTCGAGGGCGAGAGCCTGGTGAACGATGCATCCGCTCTCGTGCTGCTGCGCACCGCGATCGCGGCGGGCGCCGCGGTGTTCGACCTGCCGAGCGCGGTCGCGACGTTCGCCTGGGCGACGATCGGCGCGATCGCCGTCGGAGCGGCGGTGGGGCTGCTGGCGGCCTGGCTGCGCGGGCGGTTCGCCGACCCCGTGCTCGTCACGTCGATCTCGTTCGCCGTGCCGTTCTTCGCGTACGCGCCGGCTGAGGCGATCAACGCCTCGGGCGTCATCGCGGTCGTGACGACCGGGCTCATCGTGGGGCACCACACCGGCCGTGCCCACGCCCCTGAGCTGCGGTTCGCCGAGCAGACCAACTGGCGCACCCTGTGCTTCCTGCTCGAGAACGGCGTGTTCCTGCTGATGGGGTACCAGCTGCGCGAGTACATCGCCGACGACATCCACGACGGCTACCAGCCCGGCTATACGATCGCGCTCGGACTGCTGGCGGTGCTCGTGCTGGTGGTCGTGCGCCTCGCCTTCACCTTGCCGATGTTCGCCGCCCTCGGGCGCGGGCGCGGCCGCGTCGAGCAGATGGGCACGAGGCGCGCGGCGCTCGTCGGCTGGTCGGGCATGCGCGGCGTCGTCACGGTCGCGGCGGTGCAGGCCCTGCCCGAGAGCACGCCGTATCGCTCGGCGCTCGTGCTGATCGCGTTCACCGCCGCCGCTGCCACGCTGCTGATCGGCGGCCTCACGCTCCCGCCACTCGCGCGCCGTCTCGAGCCGCCGGGCTATTCCGCCGTCGGCGACGATCCGGCGTGATCGGAGCGGCGCGTGGGCTCAGCCGCGCAGACCGGCGAGGCGCACCAGGTTGCGCATCGCCATCGCGATGGTGAGCGGGCCGACGCGCGGAACGAAGACGCTCGCCTTCTCCATGATCGAGTCGTCGAAATTGGCGAACTCGGCGACGTCGACGCAGATCGCGCCCTCGCGGATCTCATCGCCGCGCACCAGCTCGAAGTCCTTCGACGGCACCGCCGAGATGACGACGTCGGAGGCGGCGAGCGCCGTCGCACGGTCGACGCCCGTATCGCGCACGTCGTGTGCGCGACGCCCGATCGCCGGCTCGAACGTCGCGGAGCCCGAGATGTCGAGCGAATGCACAAGTGCGCCGTCGTTCGCCAGCATCGCCGCCAGGGGGCGACCGACGAGGTCGCTGCGGTTGATCACGCACGCCGTCACGCCCTCGAGCGGGGCGTTCACGTTCGTTCCCCGCATGCCGGCGTGCTGCAGCAGCTTCAGGATCGCGAGCGGAGTGCACGGCAGGATCGCCCGCGCAAGATGGTCGGCGTCGATGAAGCGCGTGTTCTCGTACAGCAGCCGGCTCCAGAACGAGTGCAGACCCTCGACGTCCTTCCGGGGGTCGACGAGCTCGCGCAACCACCGGTCCCCCGCGCGGTCGATGAGCGGGTAGTAGAGGAAGACGCCGTCGACGTCGGGGTCGGTGTTGGCGGTCGCGATCGCGAGCTCGACCTCGCCGGGTGTGACGTGGCGCACGTCCAGCTCGATGCCGACGGATTCCGAGCCCCGACGGGCATAGCGTGCGTAGGTCGCGGCCGGCCCCTCGTCGTGCCCGAGCAGGCCGACGATGCGGGGGCGACGGCCGAGCTGCTCGGCGAGGCGGGCGACGTCGACACTGATCTCTTCGCGATACTCGGCAGCGATCGGCGACGGGTCGAGAACCCGAGCGGTCATGAGGCGTCCTCCAGCTGGGCGATGAGGGTGTTGCGGCGCGCGCGCAGCGCGGTGGTGGCGGCCGCGCCCAGACGGTCGAGCTGGGCGATGTTGATATCAGCAGTACGGATGCCTGCGCGCGCCGCCCCCAGCGCGAGGTCACGACCCGCGAGCACGTCGCTCGCGACGCCGGGCTTCACGAGATGCTCGACCTCGCGCGACAGCGCAACGGCATCGGCGAGCGTGCCGACAAGCCCGAGCGGCCGCTCGGTCGCGGCGATGCTCGCGTGCTCGATGGCGGCCGCGCGCGTCTCACGCTCGGCGTCGTCGCCGCGCGGCAGGCGATACGCGGCCATCAGCTCGGTGAAGTCGGCCACGTCGCCGTCTGCCGCGGGGACGACCGCGTCGCGCAGCTCGGCGAACCGACGCGCCTGCTCATCGAGCGCGGGGTCGGCGGTCACGGCCAGCGCCATCTGCATGAGGCCGATGCCGAGCGCTCCGGCGATCGCCGCGACGGACCCGCCGCCCGGTGTCGGGTCGGCCGACGCGGTGCGGCTCAGAAGCTCATCGGCGGGCAGGGCCCAGAGGCTCTCGTTCACGCCTCGACCCTACCGGCGCTCCCCCACCCAGCGCGGCCGGAGAGCCCCCGCCATCCGCGGCCGCCGGCCAGACGAGTCGGGCCGTGGTGCTGCGCGCGGTTTCGTCGAGAACCCGACGGGTAAGAACTGAGATATGAACGAACGTGAAAGCGAGCTTCTCGCGAAGGTTGAGAACAGGCTGTTCATCGGCGGCCAGTGGGTCGCCTCGTCGTCGGGCTCAAGGTTCGATGTGCGCGACCCCGCGACCGGCGACGTCATCCGGTCGATCGCCGACGGCACCGCCGACGACGGCATCCGTGCACTCGACGCCGCGGTCTCCGCGCAGGACGACTGGGCGAGCACCGCACCGCGCACCCGCAGCGACATCCTGCGCCGCGCCTGGGAGCTCGTGCAGGAACACAAGGAAGAGCTCGCGCTCATCATGACGCTCGAGATGGGCAAGCCCTACGCGGAGTCGCTCGGCGAGGTCAGCTACGGCGGCGAGTTCCTGCGGTGGTTCTCGGAGGAGGCGGTGCGCATCACGGGCCGCTACGGTCTCAACCCCGAAGGCACCGGGCGCATGATCGTCTCGCAGCGCCCCGTCGGCCCGTCGTTCTTCATCACCCCGTGGAACTTCCCGCTCGCGATGGCGACGCGCAAGATCGCGCCGGCGCTCGCCGCCGGCTGCACCGTGATCGTGAAGCCGGCGCAGCTGACCCCGCTCACGACGATCTACTTCACGCAGCTGCTCGTCGAGGCGGGACTGCCGGCCGGCGTCGTCAACATCGTCACGTCGGCATCATCGAGCAAGGTTGCAGGCCCGATCATCGCCGACCCCCGCCTGCGCAAGCTGTCGTTCACCGGTTCGACCGAAGTAGGCCGCACGCTCATCGCGCAGGCCGCCGACGGCATTCTGCGCGTCTCGATGGAACTCGGCGGCAACGCCCCGTTCCTCGTCTTCGAGGACGCCGATCTGGACGCCGCCGTCGACGGCGCGATGGCCGCGAAGTTCCGCAACATCGGCGAGGCGTGCACCGCCGCGAACCGCTTCATCGTGCACGAGTCGATCGCCGACGAGTTCACCAAGCGCGTGACTGAGCGCGTCAAGGCGATGAAGGTCGGCCGCGGCACCGACGATGGCGTCGCGATCGGACCGCTCATCAATGACGATGCCGTGGCGAAGGCCGAGGAACTGGTGACGGATGCTGCCGCCCGCGGCGCCTCGATCACCGTGGGCGGCCACCGCCTCGACGGCCCCGGCACGTTCTACGAGCCGACCGTCGTGACCGGGGTCACGCCCGGCAGTTCGATCCTCAAAGAGGAGATCTTCGGGCCGGTCCTCGCGATCGCGACGTTCTCGACCGAGGACGACGCCGTGGCCCTCGCCAACGACACCGAGTTCGGCCTCGTCTCGTACGTGTTCACGCACGACCTCGCCCGCGGCCACCGCATGATCGACCGACTCGAGACGGGCATGATGGGCCTCAACGTCGGCGTCATCTCGAACCCGGCCGCACCGTTCGGCGGGGTGAAGCAATCGGGCGTCGGGCGCGAGGGCGGCCTCGAAGGCATCCACGAGTACCTCTCCACGAAATACACGCTCCTGCCGGTCTGACCCGCGGCACGAACGGCCCGGAGCCCCGCGGTTCCGGGCCACCTTCGCCTCGTTGAATGTGGTAGTTAACCATTGGGGGTTGATACCACGCACCGTTACGGAGGAACCATGTTTTCAGCAACCACGACGAACCGGCGTACGCAGCCACGCGCGGCCGCCGCCGGATTCGTGCTCGCGATCGCACTGTCGGTGACGACGCTCGTGAATCCGAACGCTCCGCGGGCCCTGACCGAGTCCGTCGCCGCGAGTTCACGCGCCGCGGTGACGACGATCGAGGCCGTCGGCGAGTCGGCGCGCGGGCTCGGACCGACCATCGCCACGCTGCTCGGCTCGGACACGACGCCGGCCGGGCGGGAAGCGCCGGCGGCTCAGAAGGCCGCCGCGAGTGCGCTCGTCAAGGCGATCATCGCCGCGGTCAAGAAGATCGGCCCCTCGGTCTGGAACGCCGTCGTCAAGGCGGCGAAGACCAGTAAGGCGGCGGTCCAGAAGTGGTGGAACAACCTCGCCGCGTGGATGCGCACCGCGATCCGCGCCGTCGCCACCTGGGCGATCACCACGATCCTCGACGAGATCTACAAGTACGTCCGAAACGGCGGCAAGTGAGGATTCCGTGCCGGGGTGCCGCGCGAGCCTTGACGGTCGCGCGGCCCCCTTTCCGGACCGCGCGAGATGCGGCTCTTCAGCTACCTGACGACATTCCTTCTGCTGCAATGGCTGGTCGAGGAGCTGGTCGGCGCCGGCTCCTGGGCGCTGCATTCGCTGGGCATTGCGGTGTCTGCGCTTGCAGCCTTTCGGATTGCTCTCGTGGGGCGAGCCCGCCAGGTGCGGGGCACCGTGGCATTCGCCCGCCGACTCGGGTGTGCGGCGGCAGTGCTCGTGGTCGCCGCGGCGGCGAGCGCGGCTGTCGCCGCAACGCTGGGCGATGCCACGCTGTTTCTTCCCAACATCGCCCAGTCGATCGCGGAAGAGCTCGCATTCCGGGTGCTTCCCGTCGTGCTGCTGGTCCGGCTCGCCACCCGCACGTGGGTCGCCTGGGCATGGCTGTGCGTCACGAGCGTCGTCTTCGCCCTCGCGCACGGCGCGACGGACTGGGTCCTGCTCGGCGACAAGCTCGTCTTCGCGCTGGGTGCATCCGCCCTGGTCTGGCGCTATCGCATGTGCCTGCCCGCCGCGCTCCTGCTCGCATCAGCTCTCCACATCGCCAGCAATGCCGGCGCTGCGGCGCTGTACGCGTCGGCGACGCATCCCGCCGAGTGGCTGATCGTCGCGGACCTGATCGGGCTTGCCGGTGCGCTGGTCATTGCCCGGCGACGCGACGAACGAAAGGACTACGGAGATGTCGATGACTGACGACGTGAAATACCTCAAGCGGCTCGCGTACGAGCTGCGCTGGCGACGGATTCCGGAAGCGGAGGTCGAGGGTGCGCTCCGCACCGTCGCAACCCACGCCACGCAGAAGAGCCAGCGCGCCGAGCAGCTCTTCGGGCCCGCTGATCGCTTCGCCGAGTCGTTCCCGCGCGGCCGCAGCCTTCACCGGGGCTATCTGCTCATGACCTCGGCCGTCCTCGTCGCGGCAGCCGTGGTCGGCGCGGCATCCCTCGCGGAACTCATCCTGAACACGGACCGGTTCGGTCTCTGGTCGTTCATCGCTTTGGTCGCCGGTGCCGTGGTCTGGAGTCTGGTCGCCGCGCTGATCGGCTCGCGGCTCGACCGACGCCTGCCTGCCGGTTGGGCGGCCGGATGATGTCGCCCCCGCCGTCGGGCATCGAGGTCATCGAGCTGTCGAAACGGTACGGAGCCCGGCAGGTGCTGAAGCGCGTCAGCTTCTCGGCACCCGCGGGCTCGATCACGGGGCTGCTCGGGCCGAATGGTTCGGGCAAGTCGACGACGATGCGCGCCATGACGTCGCTGAGCGCTCCGTCGTCGGGCAGTGTGCTGTTCGACGGGGCGCGCTACGACGAGCTCGCGAACCCGGGGGCGATCGTCGGCACGCTGCTCGACGCGAGCGCCCACCACTCGGGGCGCACAGCGTACGAGACCGTGCGTCAGGCAGGACTGATGATCGGCTCGACGAAGCAGCGGGTGCACGAGGTGGTCGACGCGATGGGCCTGGCGACCGCTGCGTCACGGCGCTTCGGGGCGCTGTCGCTCGGCATGCGCCAGCGGGTGGGCCTCGCGATCGCCTTCCTCAGCACACCGCGCTACCTGATCCTCGATGAGCCGATGAACGGGCTCGACGTCGAATCCATCGGGTGGGTGCGCAACGAACTCATCCGTTTCGCCCATGGCGACGGCGGGGCGGTCGTCATCTCGTCTCATCTGCTTCAGGAACTTCAGGCGTATGTCGACCGCGTGGCGATCATCAGTCGAGGCGAACTCGTGCTCGAGCAGAAGATGGGCGAGCTCAAGGGCGACGCCGGCTGCGAGGTCGTCGTCGTCGAGGCCGACTGTGCCGCGCTGGAGAGGCTCCTCAACACGCACGGCGTCGAGAGCCGTCCCCTTGGCACCCCCGGCGGCTATTGGGTGAAGCTGCCGTCGCGCCGGCTCGCGCTGCGCCTGCTCGATGCGCGGATCGCCCCAGTCTCTCTCGCCGAGGGGCGCACCCACTCACTCGAAGAGGTCTACCTGCGCATGACCCGCGGCGAGTACGAACTGGCGGAGCGTCGATGACGCCCGCAACGCCCATGACACCCACGACGCCCGTGCCGCCCGTGCCGCCGCCCCGGCTCGGATCGTGGGTCGTGCGCCTGACGAAGCTCGAGCTGCGCAAGCTCATCGTGACCCGCAGCACGCGCACGCTGCTCATCTCGATGGCGTGCATCGGCGTGCTGCTGAGCGCCGCCGTGGAGCTTTCCGCCGTGCTCGGCTCCGGCGCCCCCGATGCCGACTTCAGCGTCGCTCTCGTCGTGCTCACGGCTCCGATCGCGATCGGCATTCCGATCATCGGTGTGCTGGTGTACACCTCTGACTGGCAGCAGCGCGAGATCATGACGATGTTCCTGCTCGAGCCGAGGCGCCCTCGCGTCTACTTGGCCAAGTTGGTCGCAACCGTCATTGCCGGCTTCCTGGTCGTAGCGGCGGCGGCCGTGGCAAGTCTGGCGGTGACGGCGCTCATCGCCACCTTCACGCCCGCGGGTTTCACGCTCGGCGACGAGCTCGGCGAGCCCATCGCCTCCGTACTCGTCTACACCTTCACCGGCGCCCTGTTCGGGGCAGCGGTGGGCGCGGCGACTCTGAACTCACCGCTCGGAATCGTCGTCGTCACGCTCCAGTCGCTCCTCATCGACAACGCGCTCGCGTTCGTTCCGGGCGACACCGGCTCCTGGCTGCGGTCGAGCGCGATCCCCGAGTGGCTCGCCGGCTCGGGCGATGCGCTTCACGCGCTCACCTCGGGGACGCTGTGGCTGCTCGTTCCGTTCGTGATCGGATTCCTGCGCAATGCGCGGCGAGAGCCGAAGTGATCGCGCGGCCCATCAGGGGCGTCGCGCGAACACCCGTCTCACGTCGACACGGCGCGAGTACTCGATCGATCCCGACTTGAACAGCTGAATGGCGGCCCACAGCACAATGACCGCGGCGAGGTAGAGCTCGACGATGACGATCACGGCCTCCGTCACGCTCAAGCTGCCGAAGGCGTTCCGCAGCATAGAGCTGATGGGTGCCGTGAACGGAATGAAGGTGAGCACCTGCACGATCGTCGCGCTCGGGTCCGAGATGATCGTCGAGACCACGTAGACCGGAATGATCAG
Organism: Gryllotalpicola reticulitermitis; assembly: GCF_042651345.1. Lineage (NCBI taxonomy): Bacteria > Bacillati > Actinomycetota > Actinomycetes > Micrococcales > Microbacteriaceae > Gryllotalpicola > Gryllotalpicola reticulitermitis. Next base: position 298,558 of record NZ_JBHSCN010000005.1, on the reverse strand, counting down.
GGTGATCATCAGCGCCGCTGAGATCGGTGCGGCGTCCTTCGCCGTCGGCATCATCGCGCCGAGCGCGACGAGCGCGCCCGTGAACAGCGCGAAGCCGCCGATGAGCACCAGCGCGCCGATGATCATCTGCCCCGCGTTGAACTGCAGGCTCGCCAGATCAACCGCGGGGAAGTCGAGTCGGTCGCGGAAGAAGAAATACCCGATCGCGACCGGCACGGCGAAGACGAGCATCTGAACGACCCCGACGACGAACAGGCTGAGGATCTTCCCGATGATGAGACTGCGCGCCTCGATCGTCGTGAGGATCATCTCGGTGACCCGGTTCTCTTTCTCTTCCAGGGTCGCGGCGAGCATCTGCTGGCCGAGCAGCACGATGACCAGATAAAAGAGCACGACGAAGACGAGCGGGGGAATGACCGCCTCGATGCCACCGGAGCGCACACCATCCGCGTAGGTCGTGACATCCGTCTTGATGCCGTTGGCCGCGAGACCCGAGATCGTCGCGTTGCCGATCTTCTGTTCGACGCTCGAGGTGAGGATCGCCTGCGCCACTGCGCTGTACTTTCCGTTGTTGAAGATGCCGACGTCTTTCGCGGTGATCCGCACGGCATTCCTGGACGGGTTGACCGGGTAGTCGAAGAAGGCCGCGACCTTCCCGCTCTTCACGTTCGCGACGCCCTGCGCCGCGTCGGGCTGATCGGTGCCGCCTGCCGCATGAGCGATCGCCGGGTTGACCAGGCCGGAGGCATCCGTGTACTCGAACGTGAACTGCGCTTTCGCCTGCTGATTCGCGGCGGTCTGAGTCGAGTTGCTCGACGCCGCGACGAGGAGGAACACGACGGCGATCAGTGCGGGAATGAAGAGGGTCACGATCCAGAAGCGCGGCTTCGTGAGCGTGCGCACGACTTCGAAGCTGACGACCGTGCCGAGATTGTTCGCTGCCACGAGCTACTCCCCGGCCTGCTCGCCGTAGACCTCGAGAAAGATCGAGTCCAGCGATCGGCGGTGCGGGGTGAACTCGGAGACGCGCACACCGGCGGCGAGCAGCGACTCGAGAAGGAGCGTGAGGTCCGTGCCGTGCGCGAGGTCGAGCTCGGCGACTCCGTCGCCGTCCGAGAGCACGCAATAGCGATCGGATGCCGGCAGCTCGCCGCCATGCCGGACGGTCACGGTCGTGCCGCCGAACTGCTCCTGCACCTCGGCCACGGTGCCGTAGGCGCGCGACGTGCCGTCTTTCAGCAGGATCACCCGGTCGCAGAGCCGCTCCACCTCTTCCATCTGGTGGGTGACCATCATCACGGTCGCGCCGGCCTTCTTCTGGTCCTCGATGATGCCCATCAGCAGACGCCGGTTGACGGGGTCGAAGCCCTTGGTCGGCTCGTCGAGAATCAGCAGCTCGGGGTCGTTCATGATCGTCACCCCGAGCTGCACCTTCTGCTGCTGGCCCCCGGAGAGCTTGTCGAGCCGCACCTTCTCTTTATCGGCGAGATCGACCTGCTCGAGATACCCGCGCGACCACGTGCGGGCTGCGTTGGCGCTCATGCCCTTCAGCTTGCCGAAGTACGTCATCGTGTCGATGACGGATTCCTTCTTATACAGGCCGCGTTCTTCCGGCAGATACCCCAGTCGGCCAGACTGCTGCGGCTTGAAAGGCCGCCCACCGATGTGCAAAATACCGCCGGTCGGCTCGTAGATGCCGAGAAGGGCCCGAATAGTAGTCGTCTTTCCCGATCCGTTCGAGCCCAAGAATCCGAACGTCTCACCTGGGAAAATATCGAAAGAGAGATTCTCGATGACGGTAGCGCGCCCGAATGCCATGCGGAATTCCCGAACCGACACCAAAGGCTCACCGCGTGGCATGCGCTAACCGTATAGGTACCCGTTACACGCGGCCAGTCAACGACTATCGTGTGGCACAGGGTGTAATGCGACGCTCACCTTGGGGGAAGTAGATGGCGTGGATTCCGCGGCTCCGCCGGCCCAGCGCGACGCCTGCGACCGCCGTCGCCCCGACCGAGCACGAGACCGGCTACGTCAAGCTGATGATCATGTTCGGTGTTCCGCTGACCGACCCGGCGCAAGACGACGCGGTTCCACCGGGAATGATCGTGCGCGGCGACTGGGAGCGGATCGTCACGATGCGGCCCGACGACTACGGCTACCCGTGGGGCACGCTGCCGCGTCTCGTCCTGCTCTGGCTCGCCAAGCAGGCGCGCGAAACGCAGTCGCCGGTCATCGACCTCGGCGCGACACCGCAGGACTTCATCGAGGCGCTCGGGTCCCCCGACGCCTCGACGGGCGACATTCTCTGGCAGGCGCAGCGGCTGTTCGGCGCATCGATCACTCTCGGCGACGCGACGGTCCACGGCCGCAAACCGATGACCGTGCGGCTGCACGTCGCGAAGGACTTCCGCTTCTGGGACGGCGAACGCGGTCAGGTGACGCTCGCCGAACACCTCTACCAGTCGATCGCCGAGCACCCGGCGCCCATCGACTGGGAAGCCGTCAAGGGCGGCCGGCTGCCCGCCATGGCGATCGATGTGTATGCGTGGCTCAATCTGCGCATCCGCTATCACGAGATCACGGCGCCCGAGCGCATCTCGTGGAACCGGCTCTCCGAACTGTTCGCGCACAACCTGCCGATGGATGCCTTCCGCCCCCGCTTCGAGGATGCAGTCGGTCACGTCGCCCCGCTGGTGCCGGAAGTCGCGGTCGGCATCACCGACGCGGGCGCGACCCTCAGCCGCGCCTGACGGTCGGAGGGCGGCGCGCCTGCTGCAACGTCAACGGGCCTGAAGACCCCACAGGTCCGCGTAGCGACCGCCGGTCGCCAGCAGCTCGGCGTGCGTGCCGGTCTGCACGATCCGCCCGTTCTCCAGCACCACGATGGCGTCGGCACGCTTCACCGTCGAGAGACGGTGGGCGACGACGAGGGTTGTGCGCCCTGCCGTGAGACCCTCGAGCGCCGCCTGGATCTTGATCTCCGACTCGGAGTCGAGCGCGCTGGTCGCTTCGTCGAGCAGCAGGATCTGCGGATCGCGGATGAGCGCCCGCGCGATCGAGAGGCGCTGACGCTGACCACCGGACAGCCGAGCGCCGCGTTCTCCGATGACGGTGTTCCACCCGCTCGGCAGACCCTTGATGATGTCGAGCGCGTTGGCGTCCCGCACCGCGGACATGACGCGAGCGTCATCGACACGCTCGAGCCCGTAGGTGATGTTCTCTCGCACTGTCCCCTCGAACAGGATCGACTCCTGGGGCACCACCGAGATATGACGACGAACGCCTCGCAGATCGAGAGTGTTCATATCGACACCATCGAGCAGAACCGTACCGCTGCTCGGGCGCACGAAGCCGAGCACGGTGTTCATGAGCGACGACTTGCCGGATCCCGAGGGACCGACGAACGCGATCGTCATCCCCGCCTCGATCTCAAGGCTGATGCCATCGAGTGCCGGCGACGGACTCTCCGGGTAGACGACCGACACGTCCCGAAGCTCAATCCTGCCGGTGACGTGAGTGACCACTCGCTTGCCCTCGTTGAGTTCGCGGTCGGGCTCCTCCATCAACTCGGCCAGCGATCGCACCGATTCTGACCCCTTGGAGACCAGCGGCGCGAGGTTGAGCACGGTTGTCACGGTGCCGGTCAGCGCCGAGAAGTACGTGGCGAGCAGAACGACTTGGCCGGGGCTGATCGGCACCCAGTGGAGCACTGCGAATGCCGCGGCGAGCAGTAGGCACCCGACCGCCAGCAGTTGGAACACGATCCAGCTGGCCGCGTTGAACCGCCCATTCAGAAGATCGAGGCTCAGGCCGCGAGACCTCACGTTCTCCGCGGCCTGGGCGACGCGCGCCGCGGCGACGTCTTCGAGGCCATGGGCGCGAGTGATCGGGATCAGAGTCGTCATCTCACCCACCCGGCTCGAGAACCGCTCCATTTCGAGGCGGAATTCCTCGTTCCGCGCGCGTGCGCGGCGGCGCATCAGCCACCACACGCCCACTCCGCACGGCACGCTGAGCGCGTACACGGGCAGGAACTCGGGTACGTTCACGGCCGTCATCACCACGGCACCGCCGAAGACGAAGACGGCGGACATCGTCGGGTTGCCGATCTGCGAGAACATCACCTCGATGTTCTCGACGTCTCTGACGACCTTGTTCTGCATCACCGCCGAACTCGCACGAGCGTGGAAGCCGATCGACAGTGTTTGCAGCCGGGCAGTCATCTCGTTGCGGAGGCGAGCACCAAGAGCACGGACCGACCCCATGTACAGGCGCGTGAAGATCACGTGGGTCGGGTAGTTCTGCAATAGCAGCGCGCACGCCGCAACGGCCAGCCACCCGAGTGAGCCGAGCGGGCCGCCCTTGACGACGATGTCCACAGCGGCGGCCGTGATCGTGGGCAGCAGCCAGATCGGGCTGTCTTTGATGAAGAAGATCGCGGCCGAGATCACGAGCTCGGACCGGAATGGCGCGAGCGCCCGCATGAGTGACCCCAGGGGCTTGTCGCGCGCGAGAGTGAGGGGGTTCTCGTTCATCCCCGGACGACGAGGTCCGCTCGGGTCGCGTATGACGTCTGAGCGCCCGGCGACGTGACCGCGAACGTGCCCGCGGCGACGCCCATCTCGACTGCGGCCTCGAGAGTGCTCCCGTTCGCGAGAGCGGCCGCCAGCGCGCCGACCAGCGCGTCGCCGGCGCCAGTCGTGTCGACGACGTCCGGGCGCGTCGCGACGGCAACGTGTCCGCTGCCGCTCTGCGCGGCCCAATACGCGCCTCGCGCTCCGAGGGTGATCACGACTGACTGCGATCGGGAACCGAGTTCGTGCGCGGCACGGGCGGCCTGGTGGACGTCCGCGACACGGTACCCGACCAGGCTGCTCGCCTCCGACTCGTTGACGATCAGCGGGTCGCACACGTAGAGCACCTCGTCGCCGAGCTCGCGATAAGGCGCGAGATTGAGAACGCAGCGTGCCCCGGCCTCCCAACCGGTGATCAGCGCCGCCCGGATCACGTCCGTCGGCAACTCGGCTTGAACGACGACGATGCTTCGCCGCCCCTCGGAGGCGAGCCTTCGGACGGATGCGCGCACCCGCTCGGCCCCCAACGCGAGGTTCGCGCCGGGGACGACGGTGATCGAGTTCTCTCCCGACTCCTGGACCGCGACGAACGCCAGACCCGTGTCGACGTTCGAGATGACTTCGATCTCCGATGTCGCGACCCCTTCGCCCTCCAGGGCCCGGATCATCCCCCGCCCGGCAGCATCGTCACCCACCGCCGCGATCAGAGCCACCTGCACGCCGAGCCGGGCGGCGGCGACCGCTTGGTTGGCGCCCTTGCCGCCCGGCTGTCGCAGGATGCTGTTCGCGATGACCGTCTCGCCGGGCAGCGGCGGGTCACTGACCCTCACGAGGTAGTCCTCATTCACAGAGCCGACCACGATGACACGGGCGGCGGATCGGGTGCCGGACATTCCTCTCCTCTCAGCAGTGGCCAGATGCGGCCGGATGGTCGATGTGCAGCAGCACCGGGTGGTCGGGGATCGTGACGTCGATGCTCGCGCGCCCGTGCACCGACTGAATCGGCCGAGTGCCCGTGAGCGGGTCGAATGTGCTGACCGACGCCGGGGTGCAGCCGAGGTTCACCGTCACGTCGTGCGCCGCGTCGGTCTCGTCCCACAGGGCGAGCCAGTAGCTGCCGTCAGCGCCCTGCAGCAGGAGCTGGTTGTCTGCGGACTGCGTGCCCTGCACGCTGTAGCTCAGACCGCGAGTCGACGGGTGGGCGGTGTGCGTGCCGGTGCCGAGCAGAGTCGTGAGGTCGTGCAGGGCGAGGCCCGCCGGCTTGGGGGTGGCATCGGCGTTCATGAGCCCGAAGTCTCCCGAAGTGTCGTCGAACAGCGAGTAGTAGTAGATCTTGGCGTCGCCGTCTTTCGCCGCGTCGAGCGCGGCGTCGAGGGTGCCTTTCGCGGCCGTCGCCGAGTCGGTCACGTTGGTGTCGTAGCCGAACTCGGTGATCATGACCTGTCGGGATGCCGCGGCCAGGTGCGCGTCGCCATTGAGCTGCTGGATCGTGCTGTCGGCCGTGGCCCCTGGCACGGGATAGTCGTGGGCGTTGCCGTAATCCGCATATGCCGAGAGGTCGCCGACTTTGTCGTAGTCGCCGTGCCAGTCGTTGGCGGCGGTCCAGCCTGCGCCGAACGACATGTTGATGGCCGGAAGTCCGAGCGACTGCGCGGTCGCGTGCACCTGCTGTTGGAGCTGGGCGGTGATTGCGATCGTGTTGCCGAGACCGGCCGGGTAGGCATCGTCCTCTTCGTTGCCGCCTTCGACGAAGTTAAGCAGGTGCTCGTTCGCGAGCCCAGGCATGCAACCCAGGTCGAAGTACATGTTGTAGGGCGAATCCTCGCCGATGTAATCGTCGAACTTCGCGCCGGTCGCCCGCGCGACGGCCGCCCAGTTGGTGGCACAGTCAGGTCCCTGGGCACTGTCGCGAAGGTTGCCGACCCCGAGATAGTCAATCGCTTTCTCAACGTTCTTCACGTTCCCGTACGCCGGGACGATCGAGGCGCCGAAGTCGAGGTGGGTGTTCACGCCGAGGGAGGCGAGAAAGGCCGTGGTCGATTCCGCCGACTGCGACGCGGGCGCGGCCGTCGGCGCCGCCTCGGGCGACGTCTTTCCCGGCGTTGCTGCCAGGACTGGACTGGCGACGACGAGCGCACCAAGGGCTGCGGTAACGGCGATGGTCGTCGCGGTTCGACGGGCGTTGCGCCCGTGACGTTTCGTCATTGAAACTCCTAACCAGACACACGCGATCGCGCGGCCAGCGGAAGTGCCGACCGTGCGCAATCGGTTGCTCAAATAGATACCGCACCACGTCGGCACGCGTCAATAGACAGGCACGCGAGCCGCCACGGCCGGTGGCACGAGCTCGGGAGAGAAGACCCCTCAGATCTCGAGGTAGAGTTCCTCATCGGCGGCGGCCCCGGGGCGAGTGCCCATCGTCGATTCACCGGGAACCAGCGCACAGGGTTCGTAGTGCACGCCCGGCTGCGCCGCTTCGGGGGCGCCGAGCAGGTAGCCCGCAGCAGCCTCGCCCACCGCGGCGAGGTTCGTGTCGACTGTCGTGATGAGTCCGTCGGGCTGCCGCAGCAAGCTCGACACATTGTCGACACCGACGATCGCCACGTCATCGGGAATGCGCACGCCGGCCATGCGCAGCGTCATGTGAACGCCGGTAGCGATCTGGTCGTTGCCGCAGAAGATCGCATCGAAATCGCGATCGCCCTCAAGCAGCCTGGACGCAGCGCGCACGCCCCACCCACGCGACCAGTCGCCGTACATGACACCGGCGCCGGCCAAGCCGACGCCGGCCTTTCCCAACGTCTCGTTGAGCCCGCGGACGCGGTCGACTGCCGCGAGGTCCGTGGTAGGGCCGGTCACGTGCACGATCCGGCGCCGTCCGATGTCAAGTAGATGCTGAGCGGCGAGATGCCCCACCATGCGTCCGTCAGGCGTGACCGAGAGGTCGTCGGGGCTCTCTGACACGCCGAGCGCGTAGACGACGGGCACAGACAGGCTGTGCGAGATCGAGTGCAGCGGTCGCTCGAGGCCATCGCCGATCACGACAACGCCATCGACCTGGCGTGCGCGCAGCTTGCGCACCACGTCGCCCAGAGCCCGCAGGTCGTACTGGACGCTGTAGAGCAACGTGGCCATCTCACGCCGGCCGAGCGCCGACTGGGCTCCTAGAAGAACCGGCATCGCGAACATGCTCGGGGCCTCGCTCGTCAGCACGCCGATGGTCTGGCTCTTCCCCGTGGCGAAGAACCGTGCGAGTGCATTGGGGCGGAAATCGAGCCGTGCCGCGACGTCTTCGATGCGCTTACGCGTTTCCGGCGACACGCGCCCGCCGCCGTTGAGGACCTTCGAGGCGGTGGAGACGGACACGCCGGCCAGCGTCGCGACGTCGCTGAGGCTAACCGGTTTTTCACTCATCGTAATCCTTATCCTAGCCAGGTTTCCGGCTGTGTTGCGAAGCAGTTGGGAAAGCAGTTGCGCAGTTTCGATGTCGCGGTCATTATGAGAGCGGCCCCCGCTCGGGCGGCCCGGATATTCGAGAGAAGTGCAATGTCAGTTTCATTCAAAGCAGCCGTTGTCGGGCTGGGCTGGGCGGGCCAACAACACCTCGCTGCCTACTCGCGGCGAGACGATGTGGAGATAGTAGGCCTTGCGGGGCTCGAGGCCGATCAGTTGTCGGCTCTGGCCACGCAGTACGGCGTTGACCATGCGTTCGCGGACTGGAACGACCTCATCGCATGGGGCGGCTTCGACCTGCTGAGCGTCGCGGTCCCCACCTCGCTGCACGCCCCGATCGCCATCGCGGCGCTCCAGAGCGGCAGTCACGTACTGTGTGAGAAGCCGATGGCCGGCACCGTCGCCGACGCACAGGCCATGGTCGACGCCGCGAAATCATCGGGTCTCGTTCTTGACGTCGTCTTCAATCACCGCAGCCACGGCGAGCTCAAGGCGATCAAGCGCCTCGTTGCCGACGGGGGTCTCGGCAACCCCTACCACACGCGCGTCACCTGGCTGCGGCGCGACGGGATTCCCGCCGGCTGGTTCCGGCAGCGTGCGCTCTCCGGTGGCGGCGTGCTGGCGGACCTTGGCATCCATCTTCTCGACTACACGCTCGACATCCTTGGCGAACCCGCAGTGCGCTCCCTCTCCGCGGCCGGCTTTTCGGCCTTCAGCGGCGAGCGCAGCGACGCACGACCGCTCGAAGGACGCGGCGAGTCGAGCGACGTCGAGGACTTCGCCTCGGTGTTCCTGCGCCTCGCCGGCGGCGGCGTCATCGAACTCGATGTCTCCTGGGCCGCAGCGCGGGCCTCCGCCGACGAGATGACCATCACCGTTCACGGCACCGAGGGCGGCGCGGAGGCTGCGCTGTCCCCCGCATTCGAGGCCGGAGACGTCGAGCGATTCACAGCGCCCACGGTCGGGGGCGAATCCGAGACGATCGAGACGCCAGCAGGGCGCGGACACGACGAGGTCGTCGCGGAGTTCGTGGCCGCCGCACACGGGAGCATCGGCGAGGGCCGCCGCGTCGGCTCGGCAGCACTTGAGCGCACCAGGATCATCGGCGCCTGCTACGAGTCGATGGTGAGCGGCCGCGAGGTGGTGCTGGCATGAATGCGACGCGCATTACGGTCTGGAATGAGAACTGGCACGAACAGAACGACCCCGACGTGCTGACCAGGTACCCGGACGGAATCCACGGGGCGATCGCACGCGGTCTAGCGGGTCACCTCGGAGCGGCCGCGACAGTGCGGACTGCGACCCAGGATCAGCCCGAACACGGGCTCACCGAGGAAATCCTCGCGGCGACCGACACGCTCGTCTGGTGGGGTCACATGCGCCACGAGGCCGTCGCTGACGAGGTGGTCGGACGCGTCGTCGAGCACGTGCTCGGCGGAATGGGACTTGTGGTTCTGCACTCAGGGCACTTCTCGCGCCCGTTCCGGCGACTGCTCGGCACCACGTGCTCCCTGGGCTGGCGCAACGACGCGGCGCGGGAGCACGTATGGACGGTGAGTCCCAGGCATCCGATCGTCGACGGCGTCGATCTGCCCATCGTTCTCGACCAGCACGAGACCTATTCCGAGTTCTTCGACATCCCCGCGCCCGATGAGACGATCTTCCTCAGCTCGTTCAGCGGTGGCGAGGTGTTCCGGTCCGGCGTCACATTCACCCGCGGCCATGGCCGGATCTTCTACTTCTCGCCAGGCGACGAGGCGTATCCGATCTACCACCATCCGGAGATCCAGAAGGTCATCGCCAACGGTGCCCAATGGGTCGCGCAGGAGGGTCGGCCGCACCACGCCCCGGCCGTCGTGCACTTGGCCGAGCCGGAAGCGGCGGCAGCATCGTGACCATTCCCAAGCGACTGATCATCGAGACCGATGTCTACAGCGACGTCGACGACATCGGGGCGCTCGCCGTGGCGCACCACTATGCCGACGCAGGCGTCGCCGAGCTCATCTCGATCGGTGTGAACACCCCGAGCCGATACGGCTATCGAGCCGTTCGCGTCGTGAACGACTATTTCGGGCGCGAGGTCCCCATCGGCATCCGGCGACCGCTCGATGAGTCGGTGTTCGAGACGGACTACGCGAGGTTCCTGTGGGAGGCCTACGGGACCGGAGTCGACGACAGCGAGCCCGACGACGCCGTCGCCGTGCACCGCCGAGCGCTGGACGCGTCGCCCGACCGATCGGTCACGGTTGTGTCGATCGGATTCTTCGACAATCTGGAGCGCCTGATCGACTCGTCGGGAGACGATGCCTCACCGCTGTCCGGGCTGGAGCTGATCCGCGCGAAGGTCGAGCGCCTCGTCGTGATGGGCGGCCACTTCCCCGCCGGGCACGAGTTCAACATCGAGCAGTCGCCGCGCAGTGCCAGCCGGACGCTCGCGCGATGGCCGACGCCGGTGGACTTCCTCGGCTGGGAGGTGGGCCTGCCGGTCATCACCGGGCGCGCTCTGTCGATGCGCGGAGACGACGACGTCGTCGGTGCCGCCTACCGCCGCTATAGCGGCGCCGGCAACGGCAGGGAGAGCTGGGATCCGCTCACGATTCGCCTCGCGGTTCTCGGCGCCGCGCCCGACCTGCAGTACTCGCCGCCGGGCACCGTCAGGATCGACGAGAACGGCGGCACGTCGTTCCAGCCCTCCCCCGACGGAGCCCACCGCTACGTTCGGCTCGCTGCGCCGCCTGAGGCTGCGGCGAGCGCACTCGACGCCGTCCTCGAGCGCACCCCGCAATGGCGTGAGAAAGCGGTTTCTAATCGCCTTGACTTGGGCCGCGAATCGGTAGATATTTGACCTGAGCAACCGCTTGCTCGCAATCGCAACTAGGAGTTTCAATGAAGAAACCAACTCTGCTTTCCACGCCCCACAGTGCAATTCGCCTGGCGGCGGCCGCAGCGACCATCGCCCTCATCGGCACCGCACTCGCGGCCTGCAGTTCAGGCGGCTCCGGAAGCGCGTCCACTTCGAAGGTGACGATCACCATCGGCGACCGTCCGCCGTCGAGTCAGAAGGCTGCCCAGAAGCTCTATGACTCCGAAGTGACTGCGTTCGAGAAGAAGTACCCGGACATCACCCTGAAGCCAACCGAGACCATCTGGAATACGACGACCTTCCAGGCGCTTGTCGCGGGCGGCAATCTGCCCGACGTGCTGCAAGTGCCGTTCACCGAGCCGCAGAAGCTCATCGCGAACGGCCAGATCGCAGACATCACCGAGGCGCTCAAGAAGACCGGTCTCGACGCCAAGCTGAACCCGGCCACCCTGAAGATCGGGCAGGACGCCAAGGGGAACACCTACGGCATCCCGACGAGCGCGTATGCGGTCGGGCTCGTCTACAACCGCAGCCTCTTCACCAAGGCCGGACTCGACCCCAACAAGCCGCCGACCACCTGGGACGAGGTCCGCGCCGACGCCAAGATCATCAAGGACAAGACGGGGACGCCCGGCTTCGGCCAGCTCGCCTCGCAGAACTTCGGCGGCTGGATGTTCACCGGGGCCACCTATAGCTACGGCGGCTCGCTCGAGAACGCGAAGGGCACGAAGGCGACTTTCGACGCCGAGCCCGCGAAGCAGGCGCTCGCCAACCTGCAGGCCATGCGCTGGACCGACGACTCCGTCGACCACAACGCGCTGTACAACTACGACACGATCAACAAGGCATTCGCCAGCGGGTCGTTCGCCATGTTCGTCGCGCCGCCCTCGTGGTACAGCATGGCCGTGACGACCGACGGCATGTCGCCGAGCGACTACGGCGCGGGACCCATGCCCCAGGCGAACGGCACGAATGCCACACTCACCGGCGGCAATGTCCAGATCGTCAACCCGAAGGCGACTGAGCCAGAGAAGGAAGCCGCGGTCAAGTGGATCAACTTCTACTACCTGACCCAGTACACCGACCAGAGCGCGGCCGTCGCCGCGGCTAAGGCGGGGGCCGCATCGAACAACCCCGTCGGCCTGCCCGACATCACCGTCGTCGGCAAGGACGAGTACAACCAGTACGAGAAGTGGATCAAGCCGTATGTCAACGTTCCGCTGAGCAACTTCGCTCCGTTCGCCACCGCCTCGGCCAAGCTCAAGGACCTGGCCGAGCCGACCAACCAGGCGCAGCAGGTCTACGCCTCTCTAGACACCGTCATCCAGACCGTGCTGACGAACAAGAACGCCAACATCGACAAGCTGCTGTCGACGGCCTCGGCCAACGTCGACTCCCTGCTGAGCCGCTGAGCCGGCTCCGCCACATCACGATCCCCCGCGCACGGTGGGGCCTCCCAGACGGGGCCCCACCGGCACGGCACTGAGGACAACACATGACGCGCGCGCTCAATACCGTTCAACCGCTGCGGCGACCCGGCCGGACCGCCAGACGACGACTCACTCTTCGCGCCTGGTTCGCTCGAGGCGGCCTCTCCCCCATCCTGTTCGCGATCCCGGTGGTCCTGATCTTCCTTTACTTCTCGTGGGGACCGATCATCAGCAGCCTGCTGATGGCGTGGCAGAAGACGAACCTTGTCACCCCCGCGTCGTGGGTTGGCCTCAGCAACTTCCAATACGTGCTGAGCGACCCGATCCTCCCCAAGGCGGCGCTCAACACGCTGTACTTCGTCGTGCTGGCGATCGTGTTCGGATTCCCCGTTCCGCTCTTCTTGGCGGTCTTCATGGCTGAGCTGCGCGGCCGCAACAAGACGGTCTATAGCGCCCTCTCGTATCTGCCCGCAGTCGTGCCGCCCGTCGTGGCGGTGCTGCTGTGGCAGACCTTCTACAACCCGTCGAACACGGGCGTGTTCAACGAGATCCTGCACTGGTTCGGGCTCGGCCCGTTCACCTGGCTGAGCTCCCAGGCGATGGCGATGCCGTCGATCGTTCTCGAGGTGACCTGGGCCACGGCCGGCAGCACCGCGATCATCTACCTGGCCGCGCTCAGCTCCGTGCGCGCCGAACTGTACGAAGCGGCGGAGCTGGACGGCGCTGGCATCTGGTCGCGGGTATGGCATGTCACGCTGCCGCAGATCCGTGGAGTCATCCTCATCATGTTCCTCCTGCAGATCATCGGCACCGCCCAGGTCTTCACCGAGCCCTACATCTTCACCGACGGCGGCCCGAACAACGCGACGACCACCGTCCTCCTGCTCATCTATCGGTACGCGTTCATCAACAACGACTACGGCGCCGCAACGGCACTGAGCTTCCTCCTCGCCATCGTCCTCGCGCTGTTCTCGGTGGCCTACCAGATCTCGACGCGCAAGTGGAGCACCAATTGACGACCGCAACGGACCAAGAGCGCAGCCTCATCTCGCCAGCCGACCGAAAGCGCGGTCCGGTCCGGATATCATTGCTCGCAATCCAGATCGTGGTCCTGGCCGGACTTGTGATCGCGGGCATCGGGCCGATTGCGTGGCTGCTCAAAGCTGCTCTCTCGACGACGCAGGACTCGCTTCGACGGCCGCTCGCGCTGTTCCCGTCGGGCGTGCACTGGCAGAACGTCGTCGACGCCTGGACGGTCGGCCACATCGGCCAAAGCCTGCTGAACACGCTCCTGCTCGCACTCGGCAGCCTTGTCGCCAACCTCATCGTCGCGACCACCGCCGCCTATGTGCTGAGCATCCTGCGCCCGAAGTGGGGCGGCGTGCTCTCCGCGGCGATCCTGGCGACGCTCTTCATCCCCAGCGTCGTCCCGCTCGTGCCCCTCTATCTCACGATCGTCCGCATGCCCGTCGTGCACACGAGCCTCTTGAACACCTATTGGGCGGTCTGGTTGCCGGCGGCCGCTAACGCGTTCAACACGGTGGTCATCAAGCGCTTCTTCGACTCCTTGCCACCCGAGCTCTTCGAAGCCGCGAAGATCGACGGGGCAGGGGCGTGGCGCGTGTTCACCCTCATCGTGCTCCCACTGTCCCGGCCGATTCTCGGCGTGGTCTCGCTGCTCACTGTGATCGCATCGTGGAAGGACTACCTCTGGCCGTTGCTGGTCCTGCAGAATCCGTCCGTCCAGCCGCTCGCCGTCGCGCTGCCCACCCTGACCAACACCACGACCCTCGCCGTGCAGATGGCGGCGCTGGCCTTGACTGTACTGATCCCCATCGTGCTGTTCCTCGTCTTCCAGCGGCAGTTCCTGCGAGGCGTCGGCATGTCTGGCGGAGTGAAAGGCTGAGATGACCCAGGAAACAGCAGTCGGCTTCTCGACTGCGGTCTCGAACGGAGCGCTCAGGTGCGAGGTCATCGGCGGCGCCGCGAAGCAGACCCGGCTGAGCATCTTCTATCGTGACCGCCCGATCGTGGTCGACATCCCGGTCGGCCTGCGCGTCGACGGCGAGGATCTCGGCCTCGACGCCGAGCTCGTGCACGCAGCACGCGCATCGATCACCGACTCGTACGAGATGCGCACGGGTAAGGCGGCCGGTAGGCATCACGTGGCCCACGAGGAGCTCACTCTTCGACTGCGGTCCGCGTCCACAGGCGCCGAGTGGGAACTGCTGGTGCGCGCCGCGCCCGACGGGGCTGCGTTCCGCTACCGCGTCCCGGCCGGGCCGAGCGCGACCGTCGACGGCGAGCTGACCGCGATCCCCGTGCCGGACGGCGCGCGGGCATGGCCGTTGCTGTACCAGACCTGGTACGAGACGCCGCGATTCGGTGCTGACATCGCGCAGCTGGCTGAGGGCGACTACGGATTCCCGTTCCTATTGCGCGACACGAACGGCGTCTATGTGCTGCTCTCCGAGGCGGCGATCGACGGGCGGTTCAGCGGGTCGCACCTCGCCTTCTCACGGGCCGGCGGCTCGGCTCGGCTCAGCTACGCGGCGGCCGACCCGGCGGTCGAGATCGCGGGAGGAGCGGCACTGCCGTGGCGTGTTTTCGTCATCGGATCGGCAGCGGATGTCGTGGCCTCGTCTCTGGTCGACGACCTCGCGCCCGCAGCCGATGCGGCGCTCGCGGCGGCGGCGTGGATCCGCCCCGGCCATGCGGCGTGGTCGTGGTGGTCGGACACCGACTCGCCCGAGGACTTCGACACCCAGCGGCGTTACGTCGACTACGCGGCGGCGCGCGGGTGGGAGCACGTGCTGGTCGACGCAGGCTGGAACGCCGACTGGGTCCCCCAGCTCGTCGAATACGCCGACGCACGCAATGTGGGCATCTTCCTCTGGAGCCACTGGATCGACCTCCAGGGGGAAGAGGCGGTGCGCAAGCTCGCGCTCTGGAAGTCGTGGGGCATCGCCGGCGTCAAGGTCGACTTCATGGAGTCGGAATCGCAGGAGCGTTACCGCTGGTACGACTTCATCATCGCGGAAGCGGCGCAGCGGGAGCTCATGCTGAACTTCCACGGCTCGGTGATTCCGCGCGGCTGGGCCAGAACGTTTCCCCACGTGATGAGCTACGAGGGCATCCGCGGGGCCGAGTACTACATCATCGACCTCGGACCGCTTACGGCCGCGCACAACGTCATCCAGCCGTTCACTCGGAACGTGGCTGGGTCGATGGACTACACCCCCGTGACCTTCAGCGCGGCCGATCGCGAGACGAGCGACGGGCACGAACTCGGCTTGGCCGTGGCCTTCGAGTCCGGCATCACGCACTTGGCCGACGACATCGCGGAGTATGCGAAACGCCCGCTCGCGGAGGAGTTCCTGTCGAGCCTCCCCCCGGTCTGGCACGAGACGCGGCTGCTTTCCGGTAGCCCCGACACGGAAGCCGTCGTCGCACGTCGTCATCACGGCACGTGGTATCTCGGCTGCATCGCGGTGGGGCCGGCGCGCACAGTCGCGATCGACCTCGAGGAGTTGTACGACGGCGATTGCGACGTGTGGATCGTCGGGGATGCCGTCCACCAGTCCGGCCTCGTCGAAAGACGCTGGAGCCGTGCCACCGGTCGTATCGAGCTCGAGATCGCCGAGAACGGCGGCTTCGCCGGCGTGGCCAGCGCCAGCGCGCGGTAACCGCCATGCGCGACGAGGAACTCCACTCGGACGTCACGATCATCGGCGGGGGCCTGGCCGGCGTCTGCGCCGCGATCGCTGCGGCACGCAACGGTCGCTCGGTGGCGCTCATCAACAACCGCCCGGTCCTCGGCGGCAACTCATCGTCCGAGGTGCGCGTCTGGGTTGTCGGCGCGACGGCGCACGGCTTCGGCCACTTCGCGCGCGAGGGCGGCATCATGGGCGAGCTGTTCGTCGAGAACCAGTACCGCAACAAGTGGGGCAACCCGTACCTATGGGACGCGCTGCTCTACGAGAAGGTGACCGCAGAGCCAGGCATCCGATTGTTCCTCAACACCGACGTGCGCGACGTCGAGGCGCACGGACCCGGAGATGCGCGCCGCATCGACGCCGTCACCGGCTGGACGATGGGGTCGGAGCGCCGGACAACGTTCACGAGCCCGGTCTTCATCGACGCGAGCGGTGACGGGCTGATCGGCCTGCTCGCCGGCGCCGAATTCAGGATCGGGCGCGAAGCGCGCGCCGAATACGGCGAGAGCTGGGCGCCAGAGGTCGCCGACGACGTGACGCTGGGCAGCACACTGCTCTTCTATACGAAGGATCTCGGCCACCCAGTGCGCTTCGTGCCGCCGGCGTTCGCGATGGACGTCGCCGCGACCACGATCCCCGAGAACCGCATAATCCGCGCCGGGGACGACGGCTGCGCGTACTGGTGGATCGAGACCGGCGGCGAAGACGACATCGTGCACGACAACGAGAGCATTCGCGACGAGCTCTGGTCGGTCGTCTACGGCATCTGGGATTACATCAAGAACTCGGGGAAGTTCGACGCGGAGAACATGACGCTCGAATGGGTCGGCTCGCTGCCCGGGAAGCGGGAGTACCGCCGCTTCGTCGGTGACTACACGCTGACCCAGAACGACATCATCGAGCAGGCCGATCAGCCCGATCAGGTCGCATTCGGCGGCTGGTCGATCGACCTGCATCCGCCCGGGGGGATGTATGCGACGGAAGGCGGCACGAAGCAGCGCTTCGCCGACGGCGTCTACCCGATTCCCTACCGGTCGCTGTACTCGCGCAATGTGACCAATCTGCTGATGGCCGGCAGGAACATCTCCGCCTCTCACGTCGCCTTCGGCTCGACCCGGGTCATGGCCACGTGTGCCACGCTCGGGGAAGCAGCCGGCACGGCCGCAGCACTCTGCGGCGAGTGCGGGTCCGACCCACGCGAGGTCGACGGGCGCCGGTTGCAGCAACGCCTGCTAGCCCACGACGGATCGCTTATCGGCATCCGCCACATCGACCCCGACGACCTCGTCACAGCCGCCGCCATCACGGCCTCGAGCACGCTGACGGCTTTCGAGTCCGCCGACGCTCCGGCGCGCTGGCCGCTTGACGCCGATGTGGCCATGGTGGTGCCCGCGAGCAGCGGCAATTCGGCCCTGACGCTCAAGCTGGACGTGCGCGCCGCGACCGAGCTCTACTACGAGGCGACAATCCCCCACCGCCGCCAGAACTATGTGCCCGGGACGATGCAAGTGGGCGGCGGCCCCATACGTCTCACGGCCGGCGCCGATCAGTTCGTGACGCTGCCGCTCGCCGTGAGCGCCGAGTACACGGGCAATCTGTTCGTCGTGGTCAAGGCCAACGCGGCTGTCGCGGCGCACGTCGCGACCGATCGGATGCCGGGCACGCTCACCTTCACGCGCCGCCCGCTCGGACCGGCCCACGACCGCCCGCAGCAGTTGCGCGAGTGGGACGACAACCCATTCCTCGGCGCCGGCCTCTGGGCACGCATTGATGCCGGCGATGCGTTCGCGGCGCCCCGCGTGGGCGACGGCTACCTGCGCCCTTTCGGTGGCCCGCACTTCTGGGCATCGGATGCACTCGCGAACGACCCGACGCCCTGGCTGCGGTTCGACTGGCCGCACACCGTCAGTCTCGAAAGCGTCGAGTTCATCTTCGACGACGACGTCAACGAGGATCTCGTCAATCTGCACCACCACATCACGGAGCCCGAGGCGATGCCAACCCTCGTGCGCGACTATGCGCTCGAGTCACGGCTCGACGGCCGGTGGCAGACGATCGTCGCGTGTCGCGACAATCGCCGGCGCCGTGTGGTGCACACCTTCAGGGAGCCGATCGACTGCGACTCTCTTCGGCTCCGCATCGAGGCGACCAATGGCGCTCCACACGCACACGTCATCGCTGTACGCGCCTATGGCGTCGCCACCAGCTGATCGCACCCGACAACGAACAGACCTGTTCAGTATCATGGGCGCATGGAGACCCGCACCCGCAAGCGCCCCGCACTCGAACGCGTCGTGCGCACCGCCGATCGTCTGTTTTATGAGCGCGGCCTGCACGAGACCGGCGTCGACACGATCGCCGCCGAGGCCGATGTCTCGAAGGCGACCATGTACACGTACTTCCCGAGCAAGGACGATCTCGTCGCGGAATACCTGCGCGGCCGCAGCTCCGCGTGGCGCGACGTCGTGGCCGAGCGATTCGCCGCGCACGAGGGCGATGCGCGGTCGAAGGCGCTGCTGGTCTTCGATCTGCTGGGCGAGTGGTTCGCGGCCGGCGGTTTCAACGGGTGCCCATTCATCAACGCGGAGGCCGAGAGCGACGCGTCCTCGCCCGCCCACGCCGTCAACCTCGAGCATCGCGGGTGGGCGCTCGGCCTCTTCGACGGGCTGCTGGCGGAAGCCGGCGCGAGCCCGAAGCGGCGCGATCCGGCCGCGCTCGCACTGGTGATGCTGTACGACGGCTGCATGGTCGGCGCCCACACGCGGCCGGATCTCGCGTGGGCGGCGAGCGCGCGTGTCGCTGCTGCCGCGATTTTCGATTCCGCCGTCGGCTGAGCACGCCCGACATGACGGATGCCTCGAGCGCGGCGGCTCGAGGCATCCGTCATTCAGCCGGTCTCAGACCGTCCGCGTCATACCCGGGTCACACCGCGATACGGCCGCCGTCGACCGGCACGATCGCGCCATTGACGAACGACGCCGCGTCGCCCGCGAGGAAGCCGACCGCTGCCGCGATCTCTTCCGGCTGCGCCGGGCGGCGCAGCGGCAGCGTCTGTGCGAGCTGATCGAGCCCGTCGCCCATGACGGCGGTGCCCTCGGTACGGGTCGGCCCGGGGCTGACCGCGTTGACGCGCACGCCGCTCGGGCCGAACTCATCGGCCCATGCCTTCGTGAGCAGCACGAGAGCCGCCTTCGTCGAACCGTAGAGGGCCATGCCCGCCGCCCCGAAGTGAGCCACCATGGTGGTCAGGTTGATGATGCTGCCCCAGCCACGGGCCGCCATCTGCGGTGCGAGCTCGGCGACGAGGAAGAACGGCGCCTTGACGTTGACGTCGTAGACCTGGTCAAACGTGGCCTCGTCGACGTCGGCCGTCGGACCGAACGGGAAGACACCGGCGCTGTTGACGAGTATGTCGATCTTGCCGCCGGCGAGCCGGGCGGCCTCGGTCGCGAGAGCGCGCGCGTCGGCTTCGGTGGCGAGCGACGTCGCGATGAAGTCGGCCGTGCCGCCGCTTGCGCGTACATCCGCGACCACGTGCTCGCCGCGGGCCGCGTCGCGGCCGCTGACGATGACATGGGCGCCGCGAGCGGCGAGGTCATGGGCGACCGCGCGGCCGATGCCGCTATTGCCGCCTGTGATGAGGGCGCTACGGCCGATGAGGTCCTGGGGCATGAGAGCCTTCCGTAAATGAGGTGATCTGTTCAGTTATCCAATCTGAACAGATCACCTCATTTAACGCAAGCCGGCTCAGCCCTTGGCGGGGAACACCGCGCACGTGCTCGACGCCGTCGCGAGCACCTTGCCCGCCGCGTCACGGATGTCGGCCTCGGCGAACGACGCACGCGAGCCGGTCTTCGTGACCCAGCCGTGCACGCGGACCGTGCCTGTGTCCGTTGTGATCGTGCGCAGGAAGTTCACCTTGATCTCGAGGGACGTGTATGCCTCCCCCGGTCGCAGCGTCGTATGCACCGCGCTTCCGCAGGCCGAGTCCAGCAACGCGGCCGCGAAGCCGCCGTGCACCGTCCCGATCGGGTTGTAGTGGCTTGCGTCGGGGGTCGCCTCGAAGGTGACGTCGCCCACGGCGTAACCCACCTCCGTCATGTTGAAGTGCTCCGCGATCGGGGCGAACGGCTTGCCGGTTGAGGCGAGTGCCGCCACCTGCTCAAGGCCGCTCAGCTGCGTCAGGTCGGTCATTCGTGCTCCTTTGCTTGTGGGTCAAGCTCAGCGCACGCGCGGTCTCCCGTCACCGTCCAGTGCCGATCCGCACAACCGCACGGGGCGCGGCGCGGCGATGTGTGTCGCCCGGGCACAGTTGCCCGGCCGGCGCCGCGCCCGACGGGCTCAGTGGTGGTGCTCGTGCCGCCCCAACGAGGTGACCGGGCCCGCGCCCGGGCGGGTCCACTGCGGGGCGGGGCGCGTGGTGTCCGAGCCGGGCCGGCCCGAGGCATCCGTTCGCCAGTACCAGCAGGCGCTATCGCCTGCCGGCCAGCCCTCAGGGTTGTCCTGCCACGCTTCGCCGCGGCCGTACGGGGTCATGTCGAGCAGCGCGAACGACGGGCCGGCCATCTCGGTGCCGCGCCCGGTGATGTCATACGTCATGAAAGTGCGATCGCCGTCGCGCAGGAAGCTCGTCAGGTGCCCCATCGCGCCGCCGATCGGCTCGTCGAGACCGCGCACCGAGTACCAGGGCTGCGTGTAGCCCATGAACTCGAGGTAGGGCGGCACCTCCTCCCACGGTCCCTCCGTCAGGATCGCGAAGGAGACGCCGCGTGCATTGAGGTACACCGCGTCCTTCAGCTGCCACGCCGTGACGGTGCAGCCCTCGCACTGACCCTGCAGCGGCGCGCCGTCGTGCCACATGTGCTTGTAGACGAGCAGCTCGTCACGGCCTTGGAACAGGTCGATGAACGGCACGGGGCCGTCGGCGCCGACGACCTCGGTCGTGCCGTCGAACTCGACCATCGGCATGCGTCGGCGTGCCGCCGCGATGGCGTCGCCCTCGTGCGTGTGCGCCTTCTCGCGCACCAGAAGCTCGTCGCGCGCAGCCTGCCAGGTGGCGCGATCGACGATGGGTGGCATGGCCCGCGTTGCGGCGGGCTGGTCGTCGGTGGTGGTCATGACGTCCTCCTCGGGGTGCGATCCCGCGCGCATCGTACGCCCGAGGGAGCGACGCCGCACTCGTCGTCGTTTCGCTCGGCTATGGTCTGCCGCATGAGTGCAGGTGCGTCGTCATCCGGTCCGGCTGCGAGCGAGAGCGACACGAATTCGGGGCCGCTGCGGCGGGCGTGGGATGAGGCGCGGAGCGCCGACGATCGCACGCTTCTGCAGCGAGACTCGGCGGTGTATCTGAAGCAGTCCGTGTCGACCCCGTGCCTGACGTCGATCGCGGGCGCCGAAGGGTCGTGGCTGATCGGAACCGACGGCACCCGCTATCTGGACTTCCACGGCAATTCCGCACACCAGATCGGCTACGGGCATCCGCGCCTCATCGACGCGCTCACCCGGCAGCTGACCGAGCTGCCCTTCGTCCCGCGCCGCTTCACGAGCGACATCAGCGTGCGATTCGCAGAGTCGCTGGTCGCGCACGCACCGACCGGCCTCGAGCGGGTGCTGCTCACCACCGGTGGATCCGACGCGGTGGAGGTCGCTCTCAAGATCGCACGCGTGGCGACCGGGCGGCACAGGACGCTCTCGTTCTGGGAGTCGTTCCACGGCGCCGGCTTCGGCGCCGCGAGCGTCGGCGGCGAGCAGCTGTTCCGTGGCGGACCCCTCGGGCCGCTGCTCTCCGGAACCGAGCACGTCCCGCCATTCGGATGCTTCCGCGACCGCTTTGGCGTCGGTCACCGCGCCGACCAGCCGCACACGCCCGAGTGCGGGCGGCCGCTGGCCGAGCTCATCGACTACACGCTGCGCGTGCAGGGCGATGTCGCCGCAGTGATCGCCGAGCCGATGCGCGCGCTGCCCACACCGGCGCCGCCCGGGTTCTGGGAATCCGTTCGGCGCAGTTGCGACGCGACCGGGACGCTGCTGATCTTCGACGAGATCCCCACCGGCCTCGGGCGAACCGGCCGCTTCTCGGCGAGTGAGCACGAAGGCGTCGTGCCCGATCTGCTCGTCTGGGGCAAGGGCCTCGGCGGGGGTGCGATCCCGGTCGCCGCGGTCCTGGCGAAACCCGAACTGGATGTCGCCCAGGACTGGGCGCTCGGCCATTACACGCATGAGAAGAACCCGCTCATGGCGCGGGCAGGCCTGACGACGCTCGAGATCATCGACGACGAGCACCTCGTCGAGCGCGCTGATCGTGCCGGCGCCGAGTTCCTCGCGCGGCTGCGCGGGCTCGCGGCTCGTTATGAGGTGATCGGCGACGTCCGCGGCCGCGGACTGTTCTTCGGCATCGAGCTCGTCGCCGGCCCGGACGACCTGACCCCCAACCGCCGCTTCGCCGAGTCCGTGCTCTACGCGTGCCTGCGGCGCGGGCTGAGCTTCAAGACCACGATGGGATCAGTGCTCACGCTGACCCCGCCGCTCACAATCTCCGACGGCGAGCTCGATCAGGCGCTCGCTGCGCTCGAGGCGGCGTTTGCGGAGGTGTCCGCCGAGGTGTCAGGCGCTTCGGCGGCGTGATCGCGGCGGCGCGCTGTCCGCGTGGCTCAGTAGGGGAATATCGAAGCGGAGGGCCGCGAACTCGACGCGGTCGATGACCGAACCGTCCGCGAAGCCGGTCGCGAGCAGAACGATGCCCCGCCCGGCGTCGACGAGGAAGCGGAATGAGTCGCCCCCGCTCAGCATGCCGAACGGGGTAGCGGCCGGGTCCGCACCCTGCGGGATCCGGCCGGACAGGGCCAGCACCCGTCGCCGATGCATCCGTCGCTCGCCGACGATCTGCAGCGCGAGTCGCTCCAGGGCTCGGCGCGGTCGAAGGAGCGCCATCACGTCGTCCATCGTGACCGTGCCTGCGCCCTTGCCACTCGCCGGCGCCGCGACTCGACGGATGGGCGCCATCGCGAGATCACGGCCGGGCGCAGGCGCTGCCCACGCGCTGACCTGCTGGAAGCGACGGTGAGCCGCGAAGCTCGTCACCGACATCGCCAGCCCATCAGGACCCCAGGTCGAGCGCCGCACCTCGCCGCGCAGGGTCGCCCAGGACGGTCGAGCGGGCAGCGCAGCGAGCGCGGGTGCGGACAGTGTCTCCATGGTCGTGTGACCTCCTCAGCCATCAAGCGGAACGGAGCCGATGTCTTGTATCTAAGTTGTATCCTAGCACTCAGGCCGGGCTCGCCCGGACGTGCACTCCTCACGCACCCAATCGCAACCCCCTGGCGCGCAGGGCGCCAGCTGTTTTACTTGTCAATAGAGGTGACGTGATGCGCGCAGTGTTTCAACAGGAGCTGAGTTCGGTTCAGGACGGTCTGGTGCTGATCTCCGACCTCGTGCTCGACGCTATCCGCAACGCCAGCACGGCGTTCAACACCGCAGACATCGCACTCGCCGATCAGGTGATCAGCGGCGACCCGGCGATCGACAGACTCTCGATCGAGCTGGACGAGCTGTCCATCCAGATCCTCGCTCGCCAGGGGCCCGTCGCCCGAGATCTTCGTGTCGTGGTCGGCGCGCTTCGAATGAGCGCGCTGCTCGAACGCATGGGTGACCTCGCCCGCCACCTCGCTCAGCTCACCCGGCGCCACTACCCCGAACATGTCGCACCCGACGCCCTCCGCGACATCTTCATTGAGATGGCCGCTCAAGACATTCGGACCGCCGAGCTTCTGAATCGCCTGCTGCGCACACAGGACTTGGAGCTCGCCGAGCAGTTGATCGAAGACGATGCGCGCACGGATGCGCTTCACCGGAGCGTCTTCGACGCGGTCCTGCGCGCCGACTGGACCGGAACCACCGAGCAAACGGTCGACGTCACCCTCGCGACTCGGTTCTTCGAGCGCTTCGGAGACCAGGCCGTGTCCATCGCCAAGCGTGCGCAATACCTCTCGACCGGCGAGTGGGTGATGTCGCGCAGGTGAGCAGGCGCTTGCGCGCGGGCCGCTCAGGCTCAGCCCCGCAGAACGGCCGCAGCCGAGATCACCGCATCCCGTCAGAGGGTCACACCGAGATCGTCGAGGGCCGCGTTGAATTCCGGGACGGCGGTCGGCGCGATCTCGACGAGGTTCGCAACGGACCGGAAGCGTGGCTCAGTCACACCGGCGCCGCTTCGGCAAGTACGCGCGCGCGAAATGAAGCCGGGAGCGCCTTCGGTGTCACTACGTCGACTGGCACACCGAGCGGCGCGCGCCGCCGAACCGAACACTCTCGGGTTCGATGCGCGGTGGGCGAGAACCACTGAGCGCACCTCGCGATGCGTTTCGAGCCCAAGCGACGGCTTCACGGGCGCGCCTCCTCTCGTCCCCATGGCGGCATGTCCGAATGGAGACCGCCCCGTGTCAGGCTTGGGCTCGTGAGCATCGAGACGGTCGAACGTCGCAGCGGGCCGGACGCGCGCCGCATCCTCGACGCACTTCCCGACTGGTTCGGCGATCCCGTCGCCGTTGACAACTACGTCGCTGCAGCCGAGGACACCGGCTACGGGAGCATCGTCGCTGTACACGACGGTGCAGTAGTAGGCATTGCGCTCACTCGTCGGCACTTCCATGAATCCGCCGAACTCCACCTCATTGCGGTGCACCCGCGTGCTCGGGGCCGCGGCGTAGGCCGGCTGCTCGTTGAGCGAGTGTCTTCGGACCTGGAAGCCGACGGCTGCGTGATGTTGTCCGTCCACACGGTCGGCCCGTCCTTCGACAACGCCGCCTACGCGCAGACCCGAGGGTTCTACCGCAAAGTCGGGTTCACGCCGCTGGAGGAGCATGACGGACTCGATTGGCCGGGGCCGACGCTCATCCTCGTTCGCCCGCTGCTTGGTCCACGACGCCGCTCAGGAATAAGTCCAGCGCCGCCGCGAGTTGCCATTCCCGACGAAGAATGCAGGCCCGAATAGCGTGACGGGGTGGACGTGCTCTCTTTGGAAGATGGCCACGTGGTCGAGCTCGGCGAGCGGACCACAGGCGGAACGAAGAACGAGACCCGCTACGGCACGATCGGAACACGCGCGGTCGTGGTGAAGATCCAGCGCGCGCACGGCCGGCTTCGCAATGAAGAAGCGGCCTTGGATTTCTTGGCCGCGGCGGGGGTGCGGGTACCTCGCGTCGTCGTCTCGGGCACCACGCCAGACGGGTATCCATACCTCGTCATCACACGTGAAAACGGGGTGCGCACCACCACGCCTGAGGGATGGTGGAGATTCGGCCGAGATCTCGCGTCTCTGCTCGACGTGAGCACGGATTCGTGTCCGCTCCCGTGCATCACGGCCGCCGAGTTCGTCACCGATCATCGGGATCGGTTGAACCTCGTCCGTCCTCTACTGACGCGGGCGCTTGCAGACGAAATCGACAAGGCCATTGCGGTGGTCAGCGGCACTACGCGGCTGGTCGTGACGCACGGTGACCCCGGAAGCGGCAATTACCTCGATCCCGGCGACAACGATGGGGTCGGTGTCCTCCTGGACTGGGAAACCGCGTCGGTGTCCCCATTCGGCCTCGACCTGGGACGCGCGGCGTTCATCGGTCTCATGGATCTTGGCCGCAGCGGCATCCCCGACCAGCTGGCGACCGCACTATAGGCGAGCGGGCCACGCGAGCTTAGGCCGATCGGCTTGGGCCGCTGATCAGCCAGTGGTGGCCGAAGGGGTCGACGACGCGTCCCTGTCGAACCCCGTAGGGCTGGTCGGCCACAGGGAACATCTCCTCGGCTCCTGCCGCGACCGCGCTGGCGGCCACGCTGTCGGGGTCGTCGACATCCAGATGGATGCGCACGGTTGTGCCGCCCGCGGCCGGCGGACTCAACGTGCGCAACTCCGGGCTTTCCGTCGCCACCCCGACGGGTTGCCCATCGATTGACAACACCGCGACCTGTGAGCCGTCGTCGGATCGGAATCGTTCCATCGATTCCTCGGCGCCGAACACATCCACGTAGAACGCGACGGCTGCGTCGACGTCTGTGACCGCCAGGAATGGCCAGATGCTCGTCATGCCGCGACCGTACTCGCGGGCATCGGTCGCCGAAAGCGGTATCCGAGCGCACGCGCAACGGAGGCTCCCCTTGCGGCACCATTGGTCACGGCATCCGTGATGCATCGTCTTAGGGGTCGTAGCGTCCTTCGCGAGCTATCTGGGGCAGATTGGAGCGATGACGCCTTCTTCACCGCCGCTCGCGCTCGTCGTGATCGCGGGACCGCAGGCATCGGGCAAGAGCACGGTCGCGGTGGCTCTTTCCGAAGCGTTGCGCCGAGCAGGCGAAAGCGTCGCCCTGGTGGAACTGGATCGGATCGCCGCAATGGCCCTTCCGACCCTGCCGAGCTGGGACACCGCGCATCACGTGTTCGAGCTGGTCGTCGCCCGCTGGGCTCGCTCGGACCTGAGCTGCGTCATCGCCGAGGGGTCAGGGGCAGCCGAGGAAGTGGCACGGTTGCTCGCTCAACTCCCCGAGGGCGCGGTGGCGGTAACGGCTGTCACCACGGCTCCATTCGACCTTGCGCTCGTGCGGGCGCAAGCGGACCCGACGAGAGGAATCTCGCGGGAGCGCAGTTTTCTCTACGAGGTCTACGAGCGCTGGTCGCACGAGGTCGACCGGATCGAGTCAGACGTGCTCCTCAACACTGCTGATCTGGACCCTGACCAATGCGTTGAGCGCGTCATGGATGCCATTGCTGCCGCTCGAGCAGCAGGCGACCTCGGTTGAAGAGGAAATGATTTCACGTGCGGACAGCGAATGCTGCATCGATGGCATCCCTGAACGGCGCGGCCGCGTTGGCCTCTGTCCAGGAGGCGAGTGCGGCGTCCAGGCATGCGAATGCTCTGCCGACCAGTGTGCGAGCGGGTAGATCACCGAACCTGGGGTCGCCGTCGAGGTGCTCGTTGATGAGCGGGGTGAGCAGGGCCGACCACGTGAGGTGCTTCTCGAGGTTTCGTGCACGCAGTGACGCTGCGCTGTAGATGACGCGCATCGTTCTCAGCCACTTCTCCGGCCGGGCGTCGATCTGCTCGGCGCCGTCGCGCATGCCGTGGTGCAGTGCCTGCCAGGGGGTCTCTTCGAGCAGGCGCTGAGCGACGTTGTCTCGGAGCTTGGCACCACCGACCACGAGGTCGCGGATTACGGCCTCTTCCTTGCTGGCGTAGTAGCGGAAGTAGCTGCGTGATGAGATGCCGACGGCGGTCACGATGTCTTCGATCGTCGTCTGCTCGAACCCGTTCTCGTCGAAGAGGATGAGCGCTTGCTCGGCAATGCGTTCGCGGACTGCTTCGCGTGTGATCTCGCGCAGTCCGCCCGCTTGCGACGGTCGAGCATTCATGAGCTAAGCATATCGCGCCGAATATGGCAGACTGTGTCACAAACGACGTATTGTGCTGATTACGGCAAGGAAGGACGCATGATGAAGACACGTACACTCGGCCGGCAGGGCTTGACCGTGTCCGAGGTGGGCTACGGCGCGATGGGGCTCGTCCTGGGCTACGGGCCGACCGATGAGGCTGAGGCCACAACCGCGATCACCAAGGCGCACGAACTGGGCGTGACTCTCTTCGACACCGCCGAACTGTACGGGTGGGGAGAGGGCGAGAAGTTCCTCGGCCGGGCCGTGAAAGGTTTCCGCGATGAGATCGTGCTCGCGACCAAGTTCGGCTTCACCCGCGAGTACGGCTATGACAGTCGCCCGGAGCATGTCCGGGAAGTCATCGACAACAGCCTGGGGTATCTGGGGGTCGACCACATCGACGTTGTCTATCAACACCGGGTCGATCCGAACGTACCCATCGAGGACGTTGCCGGCGCCGTGAAGGAGTTCATCGACGCAGGCAAAGTCAGTTACTTCGGCCTGAGTGAGGCCGGACCGAATACGATCCGCCGCGCTCACGCTGTTCAGCCGGTGTCCGTCGTGCAGACCGAGTACTCCCTGTTCACCCGCGAGGTGGAGACGGTGTTTCCCACCCTGGAGGAGCTCGGTATCGGATTCGTTCCGTATTCGCCGCTCGCCCGAGGTCTCCTTACCGGCGGCCTGAAAAAGTCGACCGCGGACTACGACAGCACCGACAGCCGCAGCTCGGGCTCCGGCTCGCGCCTTCCCTGGTGGCAGCCCGGAAACTTCGAGAGGAATTACGACATCGTCCAGCGACTCACGGCAATCGCCGAGAGCAAAGGCGCCACGATCTCCCAGCTCGCGCTCGCGTGGCTCCTCGCTCAGCGCGACTACATCGTGCCGATCCCCGGTACCCGGAATGCCGCACGAGTCGCTGAGAACATCGCGGCTACAGATCTGCGTTTGAACTCCGACGACCTCGCAGCCATCGAGACGGCCATCGGGGACGGGCCCTACGGTGCCCGCAACAGCGAAGGCGTCCAGTGGGACTGAACTAACCGATAGGTCCGCCGGGGCGCTGACCGTCACCTCGCGAGCGGCCCCGGCGCATCGCGGCGTCGACGGATCGTCTCAACGGCGTCGGCCAGAAAGCTCCACTCCCTCGAGAACCTCGGACGCAGTCGTGGTGGCTTCGAAGCCCGAGACGAAGGGACCAACAGGGCCGGTCATGATGCCTGCTTGACGTGGTGGCTCGTGTCTCCGACGAGGTCGGTGCTGACCTCACGGGCCGCGAAGCGCCACTGACCGTGGTAGAGCTCGAAGGCATCGCGGTATCGGCCGGACGCCACCGGCTGCAGGGGGAGGTCGTCGGTCTGCTGGAAGACCGTGAAGTACGAACGCGAACTCGCGGTTCCGGCGTCCGCGTCGACCTCGATGATGAGGTTCGTGGTCACGTGCCGAGTGCGCGGAGTGCCGTCCGGATATGTCTGCAGGACGGCCGCGGCCAATTCTTCGATGTCGGCTTTGCCACGAGCAGCCGCTGTCCCGAGGTTGAACTCGGCGGCGTCCAACAGCTCGCCGAGCCCGGTGAAGTCCCCGTCATCGACGAGAAAGGCGTAGCGGGCGATGAGGTTCTCGATGGCGCGTTCGGCGCTGGGCATGGTTGTGTCTGCTTTCTTTGATCGATGATGCAGGGCGAGGGCCTCAGTCGGCCTCGCGCAGCGCGGCGCGGTAGGAGGCGATCTTCGCCTCGATCGCCTCCAGGTGCTGAGCGATCCTGCGCTGCTCCGCGATGACGTGCTCGCGATGCTCTTCGAGCAACCGCAGCCGCTCGGCATCCGCACCCGGGGTGCGGTAAAGCTCGGCCATGCGGCGCAGGCCCGCAATCGGCATCCCGGTCTCGCGCAGCATCACAAGCCCAGCAATCCAGGCCAGATCGCGGGCGGTGTACCGGCGACGCCCGGAGGCGTCTCGGGCCGTGGGCTCAAGAAGGAGATCCTCCCTCTCGTAGTACCGCAACGTGTCCGGCGTCACCCCACATGCGTGCGCCGCGTCACCGATTGCGAATCCCGCCAACGGAACCCGGACGGGCGCATGCGGCAGCAGCAGGTCACTCACACACCCAGCCTGCGACGTGGAGCGCACTCCATGTCAAACCAGGCGCCAACACAGAACGGACCGACATCGCTGATTTCTCAACGATCTGAGGCCGTATGCACGGAGCCGCCTAAGGGAATCGAACCCTTGACCTATTCATTACGAGTGAATCGCTCTGCCGACTGAGCTAAGGCGGCGCGGGGCGATCACTCACCCACACGTCAAAAAGTCTACAGGAGTGCCGCGGGCCGCGGAAATCCGCTCACCGCCAGCCGCGCCGACGCGACGACGCCCGTGAGACGGGCCCGCGACAGGCGCTATCCGAAGGTGAACGAGTACCCCTGCAGCCCTGGTGAGAGGCTGATCGTCACGGTTCCGTCCCTCGGGGTCGAGTTCGAGGCGACGGTATAGATGTCGGGCGCTCCTGACACGGTGATCTTCGTCGACTTGCCGCCCGCGGTGACGGTAAGCGTTCCTGTTCCGCCGACATCGAGGTAGACCTTCGAAGCGTGGTACGCGAGGCGGATGCCGGCGCCCGATCCGGCCGTGATCGACTCAGTGCCGAGCGTCCACTTCCCCGTCAAGGCGTAGGTCTGGCTCTTCAGCGACTTCGGGTACGCGTAACTGCGGGTTCCCGACGAATACGAGCCGGTCCCGCCGTAATACTGCTCGCGCTGATCGCCGAGGTAGGTCTCGGGCGACTGCTGCGCGTCCTGCGGAGTCGTATCGGCGACCTTGGTCGCGGCAGGCAGGACGATGCCCGGATCGGCTGCTGTCAGCAATTGCCGGATCTCTGACTCCTCCTGCCCGTAGTCGCCCTCGCCGACGCTGACATGGCGGATCTTCCCCGTCGCGTCGATGAGGTAACTGGCGGGCCATGACTGGTTGTCGTAGGCCGTCCACGTGGCGTCCTGATCGTCGATCGCGATCGGGAAGGTGAGTCCGAGCCGTTTCGCACCGGCTTCGACGTTCGCCGGCACCTGTTCGAAGGCGTACTCAGGGGTGTGCACTCCGACGACGACGAGCCCGTCGGCGGCATAGGTCTTCGCCCACGCCTCAGCGTGCGGCAGTTCGCGCTGGCAGTTGATGCACGAGTACGCCCAGAAGTCGACGAGGACAACCTTGCCCTTGAGCGCGGCAAGACTGAGCGGCTTGTCGTCTGACGTGTTGAGCCACTGACGGATGCCGGTGAACGCCGGCGCCGCACCGCAGTCCTCGAGGCCCTCCCCGCCGTAGTAGGCCGCGGTCTGGCAGGCCTGCAGGGAACCGCCCGCCGCGCTGCCGGACGAGGCCGCCGTGCTCACGCCTTTCTCGAGCGAGTTGCCGAGCGCCTGGGTGTAGTTGGGAATGTACCGTTGCACGGCATCCGTCACGTTGAAGGTGAGCGCGACCGCGAGAGCGATCATCACCGCACCGCTCACGGTTCGGATGACGCGCTGACGGCGCCGGAACGCGCGCAGCCGGGTGGTGAGCTGGCGCCCCGCGAGGGCGAAGACGAGCAGCGGGATCGCGGTGCCGACGGCGAACGCCAGCGTGAGAGCCAGGGTGCCCGCACCGAAGCGGCCGGTCGCCCCGGCCACCGTGATCGCCGCGAGCACTGGCCCGGCGCATGGCACGAAGACCGCGCCGAGGGCGAGGCCGAGCACGAATCCGCCGCGGTCGGTGCGCACCTGGCGTTGCGGGATGCGCGAGAACGGCCTCTCGATCAGCCGCTCCAGCGACGGCACGATCATGGCGAGTCCCAGCAGCACGAGCACCACGAGCCCGAGCCAGTGGATCAGCCCCGCCGGCAGATGCAGCAGGGACAGCACGAGAGTGCCGAACAGGGTGAACACGGCGAAGCTCAGTGTGAGCCCCGCGATGACGAGGAACGGGCGCGCGCGACCCGCGACTACCCGGTGCCCCAGCCGATCGCGGGGCGCTTCATTCCACTCGACAGCGGCCCGGTTGGGGGACGCGCCGCCGAAGAAGACCACGGGAAGCACGGGCAGGATGCAGGGCGAGATGCCCGTCAGCAATCCGCCGAGAAACCCGACCAGAACCAGCGTCACAAAGATGAGGCAAGCACCAGATGTTGTGAGCTTCCCCTGGCCCGCGATTAGGCTCCGCTGACCGCGGCGGGCAACGCCCAGACAGGCGCCGCGCGGACTGCGAGGGTCAGACGTTCACCTGCGACGACAGCAGGTGCAGCTGCTCGAAGGAGCGCTTCACGCACTCCCCCAGGCGGCCCGCTCCGCCCCGCTCGACCCAGGTGCCCCATGCGTGGCGCATGCCCGCGAATGACACCAGCACGACGAGGCGAGCCCGCTCGCGCAGCTCGGTCTCATCGCCGGCGAGGCTCGGGTCGAGGGTGAGAAGGCGCTTCGAGACGAGCTCGGTCATCTGGTTCGAGAGCTCGTCCATGCTCTCCATGCGCTGCCGGAACAGCTGTGGGTAGCGCAGCATCAGCTGCATGCGGCGTTCCTGCAGCTCATGCGCAGCGCGCGTGTCTTCGTCGGTCTTGCTGTCGATGAACGCGGCGAGCAGAAGACGGATGCCGTCGAGAATCGACTCGTCGGCCGACGCTGTGAGGAACGCGGCGACCTTCTCGGGTTCGGGGCCCTCAGGGGCGTGGCCGATGACCGCGGCCTCTTTGGAGGGGAAGTAGTTGAAGAAAGTGCGGGGCGAGACATCCGCTTGCTCCGCGATCTCATCGACGGTGACGTTCTCGTAGCCTCGATCGAGCGACAACTCGATCGCCGCGCGTTCGATGCCCTGCCGGGTCGCCGTGCGCTTCCGCTCACGCAAGCCGGGTTCTTTGAGGTCGGTCACCTCTCCATTATCGTTGCAGTCCCTGCAAACTTGCACCACGTGAGCACGCGCGAACCCGCGGCCGCGCGCTTCAACGGGTCAGCAGTTCGGGTCGCTGGCCGGCACCGTGCCGTGGACGAAGTAGTTGTCGACCGCGTTGCTCACGCACGAGTTCGATCGCCCGTATGCCGTATGGCCCGAGCCGTGCCACGTGATCAGGTGGCCGTTCTGCAACTCGTGGGCGAGGTTCACCGACTGCTGGTACGGGGTAGCCGGGTCGTTGGTGGTGCCGAGCACCAGGATCGGCGCCGAGCCTGCGGCCGTCACCGGCGCCGGCGTGCGCACCGGCTTCACCGGCCAGCCCGAGCAGGCGATGCCGCCGTAGCTGAAGAACGGCCCGACCACCGGATACGCCGCCGCCAGCTGCGCGGCCTGCGCCTGCATGTGCCCGAGATCTGTGTCGAAGGTGTAGTCGAGGCAGTCGATCGCCTGGAAGGCGACGACGGTGTTGACAGTGTATGCGCCGGCCGCCGTGCGGTTGTTGTACTGGTCGGCCAGCTCGAAGGCGACCTTCGCACTGCCGTTCGCAACGTCTTTGAACAGCACGTCGAGCGCCGGCCACGACGCGGTGCTGTACAGCGGGAAGATGATCGCCGTCTCGAGCGTGCCGGCCCCGAGCAAGCGCCCGTCAGAGTTCTTGATCGGGTGCGCCTGCACCTGATTGAGCAGCGCCGACACGTCGCTCAGCACACTGCTGACGGAGCCACGGAACGGGCAGGTCTTGTCTTGAGTGAGGCACCACTGCGCGTAGGCCTTGAGGTTGGATTCGAAGCCGCCCGCCTGCAGCGTCGTGAGGTCGTCGAAGCTCGATGCCGGGTCGACCACGCCGTCGAGCGTCATGCGGCCGACGTTCTTGGGGAACATGCCGGCGTAGATCGCACCGATCATCGTGCCGTAACTGAAGCCGAGGTAGTTGAGCTTGGGGTCGCCGACGTCGCTGCGCAGCATGTCGAGGTCGTGCGCAGTACTCGCGGTATCAACATGGCCGAGCAGGGAGCCCGTGTTCTTGAGACACGCGGCCCCGAGCGCCGCCGTCTCTTTCTCGCTCGCAGCCCGCCACTGCGCGCTGCCGCGCGCGCCCGGCAGGATGCCGTAGACGTAGTCGTCGAGCTGCTTGTCGTCGTAGCACTTGACCTCGGTGGACTGGCCGACCCCGCGCGGGTCCCACCCGATGACGTCGTAGTTCTGCTGCAACTGCGCGGACGTGTTGCCCGTGCCCTGTCGCACGAAATCGACACCAGACTCGCCAGGGCCGCCCGGATTGGTGAACAGCGACCCGATCGCGTGCCCCTTCGCAGGCTTCTGGATCAGCGCGAGGTGGATCGGTGCGCCCTGCGACGGATGGCTCCAGTCGATCGGCGCCTCGGCCGTCGTGCACTGGAACCCGCCGCCGCAGTCTTTCCACACGAGATGCTGCGTGTAGTACTTCTGCGTCGCGGCCGCATCGGCCGGCGTTTGCGTCGGCGACGACGAGACACCGGTCTGCACCGGAGTCGACGTCTTGGTCGGCAGCTTCGGGCTCAGCGATGTGCAGCCTGCGAGCAGTGCGATCGACGCCACGAAGACGGCGAGTGCGCGGAACCCACGCCGGCGTACCCCGCCCCGCATGACGCCGGACCGAGACCGCCGCGACTCCCGTGCGCGCACGCCGCCGCCGGTCATGCCGCCACCGGCACGTGGATCGCGGCCGTGAGCATCGCCTCGAGCGCGAGCGTCGGGTTCACGTTGGCGTCGATGCGGGTGCGCGCTTCGGTGATCGCATCCATCAGATGCAACGCCCGCGCGGGAGTGGTCCGCGCGGCGTACTCGCCGAGCTGAGCCACTCGCTCGACGTTCACGAGCGGCGCCTCGCCGCCCAGCTGCAGCATCATGACGTCGCGGTAGAGAGACAGCAGATCGACCAGAATCCGGTCGAGACCGTCGCGCAAGCTGCGCGTCGCGCGCCGCTTCTGGTCCTCTTCGAGAGCACGTAGCTGCGAGCGCAGCGCCGGCGGCACCGTGCCCCCGGGCGCGATGCCCATCGCCCGCAACGCGTCTTCGCGCTCTTGCGCGTCACGTTCCTCGGTGATGGCCTTGCCGTCTTCCGCGGCGATCTGCACAAGGCGTGCCGCGGCGAGCACGGCGGACGACACCGAACGGATGCCGAGCGCCAGGTCGATCGTCTCGTCACGGCGCGCTCGCGCCTCGGCGTTGGTCGCGAGCCGTCTCGCCATGCCGATGTGCGACTGCGCGTGTCGCGCGGCCTGCTCGGCGAGAGTCGGCTCGATGCCGTCGCGCCGCTCGAGAAGCGCAGCGACGTCTGCGACCGACGGCACCGTGAGCCGCACGGTGCGCACCCGTGAGCGGATGGTCGGCAGCAGGTCGGCATCGCTCGGCGCGCACAGCACCCACACGGTGCGCTCCGGCGGCTCTTCGAGCGACTTGAGCAGCAGATTGCTGGTGCGCTCGGTCATGCGATCAGCGTCTTCGATCACCATGACGCGGTACCGGCCGACCGAGGGCGAGTACTGCGCGGAGCGCACGAGCTCGCGCACCTCGTCGATCGTGATGATCACCTTTTCCGTCGCGAGCACTGACAGGTCGGGGTGGGTACGCGCCTGCACCTGACGATCGGTCACCGGGTCGCCGTCGGGGCCTGCGCTGCTGAGCAGAGCGCTCGCGAAGGCGAAGGCGAGGTTCGAGCGACCCGAGCCGGGCGGCCCGGTCAGCAGCCACGCGTGCGTCATGGCACTCGAGACCCCGGCGGCGGCGCGCAGCTCGGCAATGGCCTGCCGCTGCCCCGTCAGCTCTGCCCACACGCTCATCACAGTCAGACTACGGGGTGCCTCGGACAACGCTCCGAGTTGCCAACAGGCTCATAACCCGCTCACGGATCGCCGCCGCGATCTCGTCGGGCGGAAGTGTCGCGTCGATCACCAGCCACCGTTGCGGCTCCGTCTCGGCCATGCCGAGGTACGCCGCGCGAATGCGCTGATTGAACTCGACAGCCTCCGCCTCGATGCGATCGAACACCTTCTGCGCCGCGTCGATACGCTGCCGCGCGACGGAGGGATCGAGATCGAGCAGCACTGTGAGCGCCGGGTACAGCCCATCGGTCGCCCACTCCGACACCCGCCGCACCTCTTCGGGGTCGAGCACGCGGCCCGCGCCCTGGAATGCGACCGACGAGTCGATGTACCGGTCCTGCAACACGATCTCACCGCGCTCGAGCGCCGGGCGCACTTTGGTGGCAATGTGATGCGCCCGGTCAGCGGCGAACAGCAGCGCCTCGGCGCGCGGGGCGATATCGCCGCGGTGGTGCAACACGATGTCGCGCACGAGCTGCCCGACCTCCGTGCCTCCGGGCTCTCGCGTCGCGACCACCGTGTGACCGGCATCCGTCAGCCACGCCGCGAGCCGTTCGAGCTGGGTCGTCTTGCCGGAACCGTCGAGGCCCTCGACCGTGACGTACAGACCCGCGGTCACTTCTTGGCTGCCGGCTTGCGGGTGGTGGTCGTCTTCGGGGTGGAGGAAGCGGATGCCCGGCGCGCCGGCTTCTTGGCCGGCCCCTTCGCGCGCTTGTCGGCGAGCAGCTGCACCGCGCGAGCGAAGTCGACGGACTCGAGGTCCTCGCCGCGCGGGATCGTCGCGTTCGTCTCGCCGTCGGTGACGTACGGGCCGAAACGGCCGTCGCGCACGCGGATCGGCTTGCCGCTCACCGGGTCGGCGTCGAACTCCTTCAGCGCGCTCGAAGCGCGGCGCGCGCCGTACTTCGGCTGCGCGAACAGCTCGAGTGCCTGCTCGAGCGTGATGTCGAAGATCTGATCCTCGCCGTCGGGCAGGCTGCGGGTATCGGTGCCCTTCTTGAGATACGCGCCGTAGCGGCCGTTGGCCGCAAGGATCGGCTCACCGGACTCAGGGTCGTTGCCCACCGTGCGCGGCAGCTCGAGCAGCTTGAGCGCCGTCTCGAAGTCGACCGAGTCGACGCTCATGCTCTTGAAGAGCGACGCGGTGCGGGGCTTGGGGGCGGCCGGCTTCTTCGTCGTCTTGCGCTTGGGCTTGGCATCGGATGCCTCGACTTCGGCGACCGTCGTGTCCTCCGCCTCTTCGGGCACCACCTCGGTGACGTACGGCCCGAAGCGCCCGTCCTTCACGACGATCTGCTTGCCGTCGTCGAGCTGGCCGAGAACACGGTCGGACTGTTCGGGAGCCTCGGCGAGTTCGCGGGCCTTGGCCGGCGTGAGCTCGTCGGGCGCAAGATCGGCGGGGATGTTGACGCGACGCGGAGCAGCCTCGGGATTCTCAGGGTCGATGACCTCGAGGTACGGGCCGTAACGGCCGATGCGCAACGTGATGCCCTCGTCGATGGGCGCGGAGTTGACCTCGCGCGCATCGATCTCGCCGAGGTTGTCGACGACACCGCGCAGACCGCGGTGCGCGTCGGTGCCGAAGTAGAACCCCTTCAGCCACTCGCGGCCCTCGTCGTCGCCGTTGGCGATGTTGTCGAGGTCGTTCTCGAGGTCGGCGGTGAAGTCGTACTCGACGAGGTCGCCGAAGTGGTCCTCGAGAAGCTTGACGACCGAGAAGGCGATCCAGTTCGGCACGAGCGCCTGGCCACGAAGTGTCACGTAGCCGCGGTCGATGATCGTCGAGATGATCTGCGCGTACGTCGACGGGCGCCCGACGCCGAGCTCTTCGAGCGCCTTCACCAGGCTCGCCTCCGTGTAGCGCGGCGGCGGCGTGGTCTCGTGCCCCTTCGCTTCGACGGCAGCAGTGGCGAGGCTCTGGCCGACGGTCAACGGCGGCAGCTTCGCCTCGGCCTCGGCGGCGTCGCTGTTGCGCTCCTCGTCACGGCCCTCCTCATAGGCGTGGAGGAATCCGCGGAACGTGATCACGGTGCCAGACGCACTGAACTCGGCGACGGTCCCGTCGAGCACGCCGCCCGACACGCGTGCCTCGATGGCGACCGACGCCGTCGAGCCCTTGGCGTCGGCCATCTGGCTCGCGACGGTGCGCTTCCAGATCAGGTCGTAGAGCCGGAAGTCGTTGCCCGACAGCGACTTGCGCACGTCGTCCGGCGTGCGGAAGACCTCGCCGGACGGGCGGATCGCCTCGTGAGCCTCCTGCGCGTTCTTCGACTTCCCCGTGTAGAGACGCGGCTTGTCCGGAATGGTGTCGGCGCCGTAGAGGGCGGCGGCCTGCGAACGGGCCGCGTTGATCGCCTGCTGAGACAGCGACGGCGAATCCGTACGCATATACGTGATGTAGCCGTTCTCGTACAGCGACTGCGCAACGCTCATCGTCTGGCGCGCGCTGAAGCGGAGCTTGCGCGCCGCTTCCTGCTGCAGCGTCGACGTCGTGAACGGCGCAGCGGGCCGGCGCGAGTACGGCTTGGATTCGACCTTGCTCACCGAGACCGTCGTGGACTCGGAACGGAGAGCGGCGGCGAGCGCCTCGGCGCTCTGCTCGGTGAGAACGGATGCCTGGCCCTTCAGCTGCCCCGCGTCATCGAAGTCGCGCCCCTGCGCGACCCGCGTGCCGTCGAGCCGCTGCAACCGGGCGTCGAAGCTCTGGGCGTCGGCCTCGGGCGCGAACTGCGCGACGAGGTCCCAGTAACCCGCGGAAACGAACGCAAGCCGCTCACGCTCGCGGTCGACGACCAGTCGGGTCGCCGGCGACTGCACGCGGCCGGCCGAGAGGCCGGGCCCGACCTTGCGCCACAGCACGGGACTCACCTCGTAGCCGTACAGGCGGTCGAGCACGCGCCGAGTCTCCTGCGCGTCGACGAGCTCCATGTTGAGATCGCGGGTGTGGTCACGCGCCGCCTCGATCGCCTCGCGGGTGATCTCGTGGAAGACCATGCGCTTCACCGGCACCTTGGGCTTGAGCACCTCGCGGAGGTGCCATGCGATGGCCTCGCCTTCGCGGTCTTCATCGGTGGCGAGGATGAGTTCGTCGGCGTCTTTCAGCTCACGCTTCAGGTCGCTGACGACCTTGGTCTTGCCGTCGGAGACCACGTACCAGGGCTTGAAGTCGTTCTCGACGTCGACGCCGAACTTGCCGAGCGGCCCCTTCTTCTGGTCGGCGGGCAGGTCCTTTGGTTCGATCAGATCGCGGATGTGCCCAACCGAAGCCATCACCGTGTAGCCGTCGCCGAGATACTGCGCGATCGACTTGACCTTCGTCGGCGACTCGACGATGACCAGCTTCTTATTGCCCGCCACCTGGCTCCTTACCTATATATACGAGCGACTACCCGAGCTTGTTGCGGGACGCGACCCGCACGAGCGACCATGAGTGTTTCCGCCCAAGCCTTTGCAGGCTGAGGATACACACACCCGTCGGGGCACTTCCTCGAAACTTTGCATGGCCTGTACGGAAAGAACAGCCTCAGGGGCTGCCCGGCGGACCCGCCCGGGCCTCGGCCGTGAGCCGTAACGATGCCCAGTCGCGCACGACTGCAACCGTTGCGATGAGGTTATCGCTCGAGCAGGCGGTAACGGATGCGTCATTCAACCGCGCCGCCCGCGCCGCGTTCTCGCACGGGTAGCCGACCGAGCGTCCCGACAGCGTGTCGGCGGCCGCGAGCGCCGCTGAATCGGCTGCGTTCTGCACGCCCTGCTGCGCTGCGAGCACCGCGACGGCGAACAGCGCAACACCGGTGACCAGGACCAGTGCGCCGAGCAGACTGACAGCGAGCACCGTGCCGGCGCCGCTCTCTGAAGCGAGCTCGCGCCGCGGTCGCGTGACTGCGTTCACTCGGCGAGTGCTCGTTGGGTCGCCGCCCATTCGGGCACCATTCATTCGGGCATCGTTCATTCGGGCGCCCCGCCCGGCAGCGGCTGCGCGCCGAGGGCACAGGCGCGCGCATTCAGTACGAGCGTTCCGAGGTCGACGGGTCCGAAGCGCGCCGGCCGCGCCAGACTGACGCACACGAAATCGCCGTCAGGCGCGTCGGTGACCACCGTTCCCGCCGCAGCACCGACGACCCGCGCGTGCATCGTTGCTGAATCGTCACCTCTCGCAAGCATCCGTGCAGCGCTCGATGCGAGCGACGTGAGCTGCACCTGCTGAGCCACGACGTTCACCGCACCGACGCAGAGCGCCAACACGAAAACGACCGCGGGCAACACGACGGCGAACTCGGCGGTCACGGTGCCGCGTTCGCCGTCGCCCGCGACGCCGGGTCGGTCAGCCGCCGACCGAGAGTGCACGATGCACCAGATCGGTCAGCATGGTGCGCACCTCGTCGCCCTTCAGGATGATGACGAGCAGCCCGGCGAAACCGACAGCGGCCATGGTGGCGACCACGTACTCGGCGGTGGCAGAGCCGGCATCGCCGGCCACGCCGCGCGCTCGAGCCCAAGCCGTGCGGATTCGATTCATGAGTTCTCCAATCACTGACGAGCGGCGCGGGGCTGGTGTCGATCGTGGCGTGCGCTCTCGCCTCGAGCGGCGGCCGAGGCCCGGATTGTGAGACACCGACCCGGATCGAGTGCTGTGCTGAGCAAGACCCCTCGCAGACGACATGTCTGGCACGATGGTCGGCCCAGCGCTCAGCCGAAGGTGATGCCCGAGTCGACGAAGAGCGCGACGAGCACGGGGACGATGCCCAGCGCCATGAAGGCCGGCAACGCGCAGACGGCGAGCGGGATCATGAGCCGCACGGCGACGGATGCGACGGCCGCCCGGCCCGACGCATCCGCTTCCGCGCGCTGCCGCTCGGCTTCGGCTCGCAACAGCCCCACGGACGGCACGCCGGCACGTGCCGCGAGCTCGAGCACCGCGTCGACCGCATCGACCGCGCCCACCGCTTGCGGGGTGCCCTCACTGAGCTCGGGCGCGTACTCGGCGAGCGCAGCGGCCACCACCTCGCGCGCTCGCGCCACCGAGACTCCGGACCCCATCGCGACGGCGACGAGCTCGGCCTCGAGCCCCGGCGCCAGATCGCGCGGCTCGGCTGCCGCGAGCATGCGACGGCTCCAGCGGCGCGACGCGGTCATCAGGCCGAAGCCGACCACGAGGCACGCCCAGCCGATCGGAGTGGCCGCGAGCACGCGCGGCGTGTCGAACCCGAGGATGAGTCCGAATCCGAGCGCGACGAGCGGCAGCACGCCGACGAGCCGCGCGGTGGCCTTCGGGCCTGAGAACGCGACGCTTAGCTCCCGATGCAGTGCAGCGGCGCGACGGATGCCTGTCGCGAAGCTCTGCAGCGTCGCCGCGAGCGGCGCCCCGGAGCGCATCGCGACCGCCCAGGTCGCCGCGAACAGGCCCCACGCGACAGCTCGGTGCCGCGTGCCGGCAAACGGCGGCGCATTGGCGCACTCGGCCCGAATCGCATCCGCGACGTCGCCCGCTCGCGACGCCGCGTCAGCGGCGGCGCGCACCACCTCCGGCACCGCAAGTCGGCCCGGCCGGGCAATTGGCTGCGGATCGCGGGGCACGGCCGTGAGCGCCGCGGCGCCTGATGCCGATGCCGACGGTGCTGCCGGTGCCGGTGGCGGTGCCGGTGCCGGTGGCGGTGCCGGCGCCGCAAGGAACTGCCAGGCGCGCTCCGGCGCGATGCCCGCGGCGAGCAGCACGCCGAGGCGCTGCGCAACCGCCGCGACATCGTCGAGCGCGGCGGCCGCCGACGTCACGACTGGTCCACGCGCAGCCGGCCGGAGGCATCGGTCGTCATCGCGCCGATCGCAGCCACCACACGCCGCCCCTCGGAGCGCGCGACGTGCACGACGAGATCGACAGCGCTGGCCGCCTGGCGCGCGATCGCGTCGGTGCCGAGGCCCGCGAGCGCTCCCAGCGCCTCGATGCGCGCCGGAACATCGGCGAGCGAGTTCGCGTGCAGGGTCCCGGCCCCGCCGTCGTGGCCGGTGTTCAACGCACTGAACAGCTCGCGGATCTCGGCACCACGGCACTCCCCCACGACGAGCCGGTCGGGCCGCATGCGCAACGCCTCGCGCACGAGGCGCGCGAGCCCGATCTCGCCGGCGCCCTCGAGGTTCGCCTGTCGCGCCTCCAGCGATACGACGTGCGGATGCCGCACCTGAAGCTCGGCCAGATCCTCGACGATGACGATGCGCTCATCAGGGCGTGCGAGCGACAGCAGCGCCGCCAGCAGCGTCGTCTTGCCCGAACCGGTCGCACCGGTGACCAGGACGTTCTTCCGTGCCGCGACGGCGGCGCCGAGCATCCGTCGCTGCGCAGCCGACATCATGCCGGCCGCGGCCAGCTGATCGAGCGAGAGCCCCGCCGCGCGTGGCACGCGAACCGAGATAGTCGTCCCGCCGACCGAGATCGGCGGCAGCGCGACGTGTACACGGATGCCGTTGCCAAGTCGCACGTCGCCGAGGGGCACTCCGTCGTCAACACCTAGAATTTGACAGTAAGGCAACCGCCTCACACGACAAAGCGCCCCCGGCAGCTGGGAAGACTCACCGAGGGCGCATGACATTTGGAGATGTCGAGATCATGACTACCACGAACACCACCGAGACGACCGAAGTCGAGGAAGCCGAGAAGTCGAAGTCCGCGAAGTCGCCCAAGGCCACTGGCCGCAAGGCAACAACCGGGAAGGCGACGAGCGCCACGACCGCGGCGAGCGAGGCACCCGAGCTCCCCTCGGAGGTGCTGGACGAGCTGTCCCGCGCCTGCCTCAGCTACGACAAGGCCGACCGCGCCTCGGTCATCGCACGCCAGCGTGCGATCTTCCTCGCCACCGATGCAGGCGCACCGGCGCGCTGGGTCGCGGCCCAGGCCGCCTGCTCGCCGAGCTACGTCCAGGGGCTCATCAAGGCCCGGCACCGGGTCGAGACGGGCTGGACGCGCCCCAGCCAGACGGCCAAGGCCGCGGCGACCACGCAGGCGAAGCGCGAGGCCGTGGAGGCCTACGTCGCCACCCTCGGCATCCCGAAGGCGAAGGCCGCGGCGGTGGTTGAGGCGATCCTGCACGGCATCCCCAAGGCCGAGCCGGTCGAGGCGGAGCCGGTCGAGGCTCAGCAGGTCAAGCCGGGCGAGGACACCGCATCCTCGGTCGTGCTGGTCGACGGCGTGAAGGTCGCGGAGACGCGGCACGTCGAGGCCGAGGCGTGAGCCCCACGGCCACGGCACAGCGAGGCGGCATCCGAGAGGGTGCCGCCCCGCGGCGTGCCGCGATCTACGCCCGCATCTCCGACGACCGCGAAGGCCGCGAGCACGGCGTCACCCGCCAGCAGGAGGACTGCCGAGCCCTCGCCCGTCGCCTCGGCTACGAGGTCGTGGAGAGCCACGTCCACGTCGACAACGACATCTCGGCCTCGACCAAGAGCAGGAAGAAGCGACCTGCCTACACCTCCATGCTCCAGGCGGCGCGGAGCGGCGAGTTCGATGTGATACTCGCCTACTCGAACTCCCGCCTCACGCGCAGGCCGCGCGAGTTCGAGGATCTCATCGACCTCCACGACGCCCACGGCACCGAGTTCCACACGGTCGTCTCCGGGAACGACGACCTGTCGACCGCGGACGGGCGCATGGTCGCCCGCATCAAGGCATCCGTTGATGCGGCAGAGGCCGAGCGAACGGCGGAGAGGGTGAAGCGGGCGAAGGCGCAGATGGCCGCCCAAGGCGTCTATCGCGGCGGACCGCGTCCCTACGGCTTCGAGACGGGAGGCCTCGAGATCCGCGAGTCCGAGGCCGCAGTCATCCGCTGGGCCGCCCAGTCGGTGCTCGCCGGTCGCTCCCTCGGCAGCCTCACTCGGGAACTCAACGAGCGGGTCGCCCGAGGCGAGCCGGGGACGGCGACGGCGGTGATGCCGCGCACCCGCAAAGTCACCGACCCCGCCACCGGCATCACGACGACGGAGAGCTACACCCCCAAGCCCACCTGGCGATATGGTGCCCTCCGCGACATGCTCCTTCGCCCCCGCAACGCCGGCCTCCTCGCCCACGGCATGCCGGGGAAGAGCCACGCCCGCGCCCTGCCGTACGAGATCGTCGGGGCCGCCGTGTGGCCCGCGATCATCGAGAGGGAGGCGTGGGATGCGCTCGTCGCCGTCCTCGCCGCGCCCGACCGCATGGGCAAGCACGGCTCAGACCCCCGACACCTGCTCTCGGGAATTGCCCGATGCGGCAAGCCCGTCCTCGACGAGGACGGCGCGCCCGTCGTCGACGAGCACGGGGAGCCGGTGCTGTGCGGTGGGGTGCTCCGATGCACGACCCTCGGCGGCACGGCGAAGCGGAACTACCCCAAGCGATGGCTGTATCGATGCGAGACCGGGACGCACCTCACAATCGGCGCGAAGCAGACGGAGGCGTTCGTGACGGAGGCCGTCATCGCCCGCCTCGACGATCCCCGCACCATCGCCGCCCTCGCCCCGGACACCGAGGCGCTGACGCAGGCCGACCGCGACCGCCGCGACGTGCTTCGGGCTCGTCTGGAGGGCTTCGACGCCGACTACGCCGCGGGCGACATCACCGCCTCCCTCCACCGCAAGGCCACCGAGAGGGTGCAGATGGAGCTCGATGAGGTGCAGGCCCGCCTCGACCGCGCGGTTCAGGACCACGCCGCCTCCTCGATCCTGTCGGCGGAGAACCCGGGGAAGGCCTTCCTCGACGCGCCGCTGGATATGAAGAAGGCGGTGATCGCCTCCCTCATGACGATCACGATCGTGCCCGCGAAGACCCGCGGCTCCCAGTGGGACCCCATCCGCATCCAACTCGCCCCGGTCACTCGCGGCACCGCGGCCGCCCCGAGGCCGAGCACCACGGTCGAGGCTGCGGATGCCTCGGCCACGGTCGCGGCGACCGGCTCGGACTAGCTGCCCGCCGTCGCCACGCTTGCTTCTCGCAGACGAAATAGGCCCCTCCTTCCCGAGTGGACGGAGGGGCCTTTCCGTACCCGCAGGGGCGAGCGCGGCGGTGATCGTCTACACTCGACCTCACAGCGGCCTGTGCGTGGCGTGGCTCAAGCCACACCGACCCCCGGGTGCCGCACCGGGCGTCACTTCGTGGCATCGATGAACGATGACCGAAGGAGACCCCATGTCCGCCTGGGACGATCTGATGAAGCGCAAAGACGAGGCGCTGCGTCGAGAGCAGGAAAACTACGAGCGGAACCGGACCGGCCCTAAGCCCGGCGAGGCTGTGAGCGGCTACATCGAGTATTTGCCCGCGCCCGAGCCAGCGCACTCCCCCGGCCCGCTGTCCGATGTAGAGATGACGCGCATCCACCAGCGACTCGAACAGGACCGCGAAGCCCTCGCCAACAGCCCGTGGCTGCCGCAGCGCATCCGCGACCGGATGGCCCGCGAGGGCAGCCCGAGGGGTGGGACGAGTTCGAGGCCGCGCGACGAGTTCTAGCCCACACTCGCGACGCGCGGTGACATGTC
Source organism: Gryllotalpicola reticulitermitis (assembly GCF_042651345.1). Taxonomy (NCBI): domain Bacteria; kingdom Bacillati; phylum Actinomycetota; class Actinomycetes; order Micrococcales; family Microbacteriaceae; genus Gryllotalpicola; species Gryllotalpicola reticulitermitis. The sequence goes on along the minus strand of NZ_JBHSCN010000005.1, from coordinate 253,833 downwards.
ACCCGCTCACCCGCGCCAGGGCCTCCACCAGCGACGACCGCGGAGATAGGCCACCGTGCGGTCAATCTGCTGGATGCACGCGACGGCGGCGGGCTCGTGCTCAGCGTCGCCTGCGACAGGACGAGCCAGTTCCTCCAGCAGCCCGCGCTGGAACGTGCCCGCCTTCACCTCGGGAATGAGGGCGAGCGACTTCGCCGCATACTCCGCATCGCGGTTGACCAGAGACGCCGGGAGTGCCGCGCGATCCTTGGTCCGGAACGTCGCCTGATAGCCAACGAGCCGCTCAATGTCAGCCTCGATGTGCTCGCGCTCCCGGTGCCCGAGCAGGCTCGTCTGGCGGAACGTCGAAACCACAAACTCGACACGGCTGTCGATCCCGATCTGACCGTTCGAGATCGTCACATCGGGGAAGTGGATGCCACGCTGATGCTCGATGTAGGCCTGGAGGAGCTTGAGCGCATCGATGAGCACGCGCCTCGCCTGATAGCGCTCTTTCTCGCGTTCCTGGCTATCGACCGTCGCGATGGACGCGATCCAGCCAGCCACCGCGCCAACGATCGCCGCCACGACGGGCGGCCCGAACGGCCCCAGCTCATCGAGCCAGCTCGGAGCGGCATGAGCAACGCTCGGAGCGACGAGCAGGAGCAGCGGATTGGCCATCACGGTCAGAACCTAGCGCGAGCCTCCGACATGAGCCGGGTCAGCTACCCCGCGAGCCCGCGCGGATGCGTCGGTGGCTGCGGATTGAGCTTCCGCCGTCGCTCTGCATCCTCGGCCTCGGCGAGCTCGACCTCCTCCGCCAGCGTGTCGCACGAGCCAACAACCCACTGGCACAGGCGCAGGCGCTATCTGGTTCGGTTAGCTGCCAGAAGCAGCAGCCTGCGCAGCGCGTGCTGCGAGCTGCGCGGACCGCGCCTCCGCCGCTTCGGCGGTCGCCGTGAGCGCGTCGTACTCGCCGACCATCCGCTCGATGCGCAACGTACGAGCGCGCGGCGCCCACCACCAGGTGACGGGGATGCCGATCAACGCGATGATCAGGGTCGCGACGCCGAAACCGCCGGCGAAAATCAGCGGGATGGAGATCAGCGCGGCGATGCCGGCGATGATCGTCATCGTCTTCTTGAACTTGAGCGCCGAGCGCTTCTCATCGAGAAGTCGCACGGCTGCGATGCTCTGCGACTTCTCCTCGACGGCGCGGTAGGCCTCCTGAGTCTCGGTCGCTGCCTGCTGGGCGTCATACTCTGCCTGCTTGGGGGCGGGGAGGGCGAAATACCAGCGGTCATGCGCGGCCTTCTCGGCGGCGAGGGCCTGAGCGGTCTGAGCCTCGGCGGCGGCCTTGTCGTGCGCGAGCTGCGAGTTCGTGACCTCAAGCTGAGCCTTCGCGGTTTTGAGCTGCTTCTTCTGCAGCCGAACCTGCTTGTTCTGCTTCCCCCGAGTTGCGCCGTTGCTGACGCTGAACGGCCCGATGTTGACGCCGCGTGCCATGACTGTTCCCTCCGTCCGCGTTTCCCGCGCGAATCCCCCAGAGCCAATAGACGGTCTGGCTAGCCACCAGTTTGTCTGGCTAGCCGTACTGCTCGAAAGGCCCAGAACGGGTGTCGTGACTATGTGTCGCCCGAGAGCTCCCTCAATCCGAACTTCGAAACGCTGCGCCTGCGGCTGAGCAGCCTGCGGGCAGAACGCGGATTGACCTACGAGAAGCTGTCCGAGCTCTCTGGGGTCTCGCGATCAACGCTCATCGCAATGGAGACCGCCACACCACGCAGCCGCCGCCCCGGACGACCAGCCTCGCGAGGATCGCTCGAATCCTGGTGGCGCGTTGCGCACGCCCTGAACGTTCCGCCGTCCGAACTCTTCAAGGCTCTCGACGGATGACTCGAAGGGGCTTGCGGCGGTCATCGCGGCGGCGATCAGTCCGCCTCGCCCGCCTCGTGCACGTCACGGGCTCGCATCGCTGAGAGCCGGTCGAGGAGTTCCCTACGCTTCGGGTCCGCGGTCGTCGTGACGGCGGGTGTGTCCTCGACCACCTCGGCATCCGTCACATCGTCGTCACGGTCGTCGTCGTCGCGAGCCCCAATCTCACGCCCGGTCCCGGCGCGATAGGCGAGAATGCGGTCCATCAGCACCGAGCGGGCGTCGATCTCATCGAGCTTCATCGAGGAGTAGCCGCCGACGCCGTTGATGTCGAGCGCGACCTGAGCGGCGCGGAGCCGCACCGCCTCGCTCTTCGCCGTCACCATGAGCTTCGCGATCTGAGCGATTGCGGGCTCCACCAGCTGCGCCGCCTTCAGCCGCGCGGTTCGGCGGGTCAGCCGGTTGACCTTGCCGCCGTGGCGGAAGCACAAATCGTCGCCGCTGACCGGCGGCTCCGTGCACGGGACGCCGTTGATCACTTTCCGACACCTGTCCGACAAACCCGTCACGATGATCTCCTCTCGGCCGAGAGCTTCTTGAACGCGGCGAGCCGCTTGAGGGCGCTCTCAGTCGCCCTCGATGTACGGTCGATCAGCGCCTCGCGCTCGATGGGCGGCAGCCTCATCGCCCACCTGGCCCAGTCGCCTGCCACGGCAGGCTCGCCGTCGCGGGCGAGTCGGTCGAGCAAGCGTGCCTCGCCTCGGCGCCGGAGTCGCCACCGCCGAGATGATTCGCGATTGCATGCGCGGCACACGAGGTATTTCGGGTTCGCCACTGTCGGATACGGCTTGGCGTTGGAGCCCTCGATCAGGTGGCCGCGCGGGCATCGCCGTGGGCGCTTCTGCGAGTCGACGGATGCCTCAGGCAACCGCGGGCCTCGCTCCGTGCTCGTCATCCCAGACAAGCGCCCCTGGCGCCGTTTTCGAGGCGGATGCGGCCCACCGGCGCGCTTCGGCGAGCGCCTTCTCGTGCGCCCACGGCGTCGGGTTCGCCATGCCGTCGCGACCGCGGCGGGTGACTGCCCACGCCTGCAGACCCTCTGCCTCGGGGTATCCGGCCCATACGTTGCGCTTGTAGCCGACGTAGTCGAGGAGCGCGCGGGTGAGGGTCTGCGCGCCGAACGCCCCAGCCATCTCGACGCTCTTCCGGCAAACCGGGCACAGATGCCCCGTGATCGTTCCGAGACCGGGACCACCGAGGGTGCGAGAGTCGATCTTGCGCTCGTTGCCCCAGATCGAGGCGCCCTGGCTGGCGAGGCCCATCACGGCGCCGATGCCGCAGAACATGCATCCGCCCTCGGGCGCGGGGATGGGCTGGGTTCGCTCGACGCGGAGCTTCTGCCAGGCGAGGTAGCCCTCGCGCACCGCGTCAACCTCGGCGGAGGCGAGGTGCGACCAGCGGGTGCCGTCCCCGCCCTGACGCTGCCCGCGGATGGTGAAGATGGGGTAGAGGCGCCCGAGGTAGCGAGCGTCGGCGCCGGCGTGCGCGAGCCCCACGTCGCCTCGGACGAGGAGTCCGACTGCCTTTTTCGCACCGGCGCTGGTGAATGCGGCGTCCGCCGTAGCCGCGGGAACGCCCAGCAGATCGAGAGCGAGGAGGCCGGAGGTAAACAAGTCCTCGGCGTAGCTCAGCGTCCCCAGTCTCAGGGCGAACACCTCGTGCTCGGCGACGAGGTGCTTCGCACGATCCGCCACCGCGCGGCACGTCGCGCACTGGCCGAGGATGAACGTCCGGTTGGCATCGACCATGCTCTTGACCTCGCGCACGTCGCCGTTGCCCGCCTTCTCGGAGTCGAGCAGGAGCTCGGCCTGGGTGCTGATGTACTTCGTCGTCGGCGTGCGGGCCTCGATGAATCCGCCGCAGTCGCGGCAGCGGCGGCGACTGCGGGAAGCGGGTCGCGACCTGGGCTCACGGCGGGGGAACAGCGACATGTCGAGCTTCTTTCTGGCGATGCATGGTGGCGATGTGTGCCCCGGCCCGCGCCACACATCGCCGCACGCGCGGGCCGGGGAGCCGTGCCGCCGGTCAGGCGGTGATTTCAACCTCGCCCACGCCGGTCGGGTCAAACGCGATCACGTAGGTCCGCTCCGCCACGGCGTACTGGTCATTGCGGAGGCGGTCGAAGTTGTCGCCGGGGCGGGAGGTCGCCGAGAAGATCTCCGACCGGAACCCGCGCAGCGCAGGCGTGGCGCGCATCGCGCCGTCCGGGTAGCCGGAGCCGCTGACGACGGGCGTGCCGAGCGCCGTGAAGAGGGCGTTGCCCCGCGTAAACAGCGTGCCGTTGTGCAACAGCGTCAACGCGATCTTGCGCGGGATGTGCACAACTCCAAGCGACCCGTAGGTGTCCGCAATGAACTGCTCTAGCTCGCCGAGCGCGATGTGCGCCGACTCGTAATCCCACGAGCCAAGGGTCTCGGCGCCGGTCAGGCTCGGGCTCGCGCCTACGTCACCGTTCCACAACGCGTGCTCGACCTGCCGCTCCTCGAACGTCGTGAGCACCGTCGTCGCGCGCTCCAGCGCCTGCTCCGCCGACCACGCGGTGGGGCTCACTTTGAAGCTGCCGATCGCGGTGAACAACGTCGCCGAGGTGTACCCGGGGTCGAGGTCGGGAAGGTCGCCAGAGTCGAAGTCTGCCGAGTTGTCGAACTCGATGGGCAGCCCAGAGGTGTCGCTCTCGGGGCTCTGCACCTGTCCGATCAGCTGCACCGTGAACGGGTCGAGGTACTCCCACTGGATGCCGCCTGCCTGCCAATGAGGATCGTCGGGGGTCTCGAAGTCCACGACCGAGAAGATGCCGTAGGGCAGCGGCGCTCTCGCCGGTCCCGCGACTACCTGGGGCGGCGCGATGTACGCCATGATGGTGTCCTTTCAAAAGGTGTGGCCGCGGCGCCGCACGCCAGCGGAGCCGCTGTGGAATGCCGGGCGGCGCCGGGAGAGGGTCAGAAGCGAAGGGCTCGGCTCACGGTGTCCGCGAACGTCTCGCGCTCCTCGACCGAGAGGCCGACGACGTACTGAGCAACGGCCTGCATCGAGGTTGGGATCTGCTTCCGCGGCGCGGAGTGCGAGTGGAACGACGGCCCATGCGGCTTGCCACACGTCGCGCATCCCGGCTTCTTGCCAGATGCCTGAATGCTCGGCGTCACGCCGCCGTTCGGCAGCGCGCCGGGCATGTCCGGACCGGGCGGCAGGATGTTGTCGAGCTGGGGCGCGCCGACCGGCTGCACCTCCGGCACCTCGGTGAGAGCCGAGGCCAGCGCGAAGCCGACCGGATCGCCCATCGCGTCGAACAGCAGCACCGGCCCCGCAGCTGCCTTGCCGTCGATGTCATCGGGGTCTGCGACGACCTGCACCTTCTCAATGTCGGCGACGGCGATGAGGCCGAGGGCGGTGTTCCCATCCGAGCCGTAGACCAGAACCTGCTGGCTCGGCCTGCTCGCGAACGCGGCGTTCGCGCGGGCGGATGCGTCATCCACCCTTGACGCGAGGCGCTGCGCGGCGAGTCGGCTGGCGCGCACTGCGGAGACGTTGACGGGCATCAGATCCCCCTCGTGTGTGCCGACCATGCCTCGGTCTGGCTGTTGAACTGTGTCTCGTCGGCGCGGCGCGCGAGGCTCTGCTCGCGGGCGTCCTTGCTGAGGCGATCCCGTGCGTCCGACTTCTCGGGCGGGCTCGCGAGAACATCTCGCGGCTTCGTGTTCATTTGTGCTCCCTTGCCTCGGCCCCGGAGATATTGACCTTGACGAGCGGTACGAGCCGCTCGGGCGGCGTCTGCTGCACGGCGCGCTCGCCGAGACGGCGGCGAAGGGCGCGACCGCTGTAGACGGCGATCGTCTGGTTGGTCGGCGAGCCGACGCGGGCTCTGGTCATCGGCGCATTCCCATCGCTTCGCGGTGCTCGCGACGAGCACGCTCGTGCTGCTGCCGCTCGCGGACGAGATCGGCATGAGCCGCGCGGCGCTGAGCTCGCGCGAGCTCCTCAATCTCAGTCTCGGCACCGCGCAGAGGCGCACGGCCGATACTGCGCGTCGCCGACTCAGCCAGCCGATCCTCAGCAGCGGCCATCCGCCCGGCATGGAACCCGCGCGCGCCGCTGAAGCAGTAGCCGCCGATGTGGCTGTCGCACGTCGGTTCCGGGCACGGCTCAGCCAGCGCGGCCTCGACGCGGCGGCGCGTGCGATCGGCGGCAGCCTGCGCAGCCTTCTGCTCGAACTCGCGCACCGACGGCTCCAGCCGCGTCGAGGCCGCGACCGCCTCGGCGGTGGCTCGACGGGCGTTCTCAGCTCGCCTATCGACAAGCCACTGGTCGCGGCGAGACTGCTCATCGGCGCTGCGGTGGTCGTGATCGTGGTAGCGGCGCTGGATGCGCGGCGGCTGTGGTTTGGGCATGGCTGTCCTGTCCTAATCAGGACTGCTCTGCGGCGACGCCCGAAGGCGCTATTCCGAAGCGGCGTTGCGGTCGATGTGCTTCGAGCATAAGTCGCCAGCTTGACTCTGTCTAGAGGTTTGAGTGTTATAAAAACCCTGATGAAACCCGAAATCTAGCAGCGAGCGAAGTTGTCGCATAGACTTTGACACGAGGCGGTCGTCTCCGACGACGGAGGGCACCAACTCCCCCACCGCACGTCGCTGTCGCGCGACAGAGCGGATGCCTGGGGCCGACTGGTCGAGCACACTACTACCCCCGCCGCAAGGCCCTCAAGACCAGCCGGGCAGCCGTAAGGCAGCGTCGGGTTAGTGAGGTCGCGCCCGCAGCGGGGCGCGTGATGCCGTAGACGGCGCAGGGGACGTGATTCGAGCCGAAAGGTTCTCCATGTCCCCCTCGGACATCCCCACGCCCGAGCGCCCGAAGCGGCTGCTCCCCGTCAAGAAGGCCGCCGACGAGCTCGGCCTCACCCACCAAACAATCCGTTCTTACGTCGGCCGCGGCGAAGTGATCGGCTACCTCCCCGAGGACGCCGGCCTTCGCGGTCGCGGCCTCATGGTCGACCCCGAGGACGTGCGCCGCTTCCTCGCCCGCCGCGATGAGGCCCGTCGCCAGGCTCGCGTCAGCAAGGCGCTGGCACCGAAGAAGCGGGTGCCGTGGACCCAGAAGTACGGCGACAACGCCCGCATCGTGCCCCTGCGCTCCGGTCACACCGTCGCCCTCGTCCACCACGACGACGACGAGGCGGCCGAGCGATGACCGCCGAGGAGATCCGCGCCGCGGCGCGTGCCGCCGTTGCCGACTGGCCGCCTCTGACCGATGAAGACGTGATGACGGTGGTCGGCATGCTCACCACGCCGACGCTGGAGGTCTCGGAGTGAATGAGGTCGCACCAGGGTTCGACGCGAGCGCGGCGGTCACGATCACGCTCTACGACTTCAACGTCTACGTCGGGGAGCTCGTCGCCTCGACTGACCTCGGCCTGGTCGTCCGAGAGCTCCACGAGAGTCCCGATGATGGTCACCCCGTCGTGACGACGACGTGGTTGCCGTGGGGCCAAGTGCAGCGCATCGGGCAGGAGCTACACCAACACCTCCATCACACCGCCGATCACCGCGACGACGCAGCTGAAGGGGGTGCGGGATCGCGATGACAGTCAACAAGCCCCGCCCCCGGCGCGAACGCCGCAGCATCTTCGACGTGCCCGGCATCGTGCCGCTCGTGTGGGTGCTGCTCTTGGGATTATCCGCAGTCACCGGCTTTATCGGCTCGGGAGGGGTACTCCCCGGACGATAAACGAGGCGGTAGTTGGCGTGATCGCCGGCGCCGACCAATACTCAGTACCAGCAATACATCGGGGCCACCGCATACTCCGGAAAAAGAGGAAGGGCCCGGGCTCACCAACCCGGGCCCAAGCCACTCACTCCGGGGCCAACCGAATTGAGATGAGAGCACATGCAGAATAACCCGGAAGCCGGGTACGCGCACGCCCCGGTCAGTATCGACTTCACGGACGTGCCCGATGGAGAGCCCCGCGTCAATGAGCTCGATGAGCTCGATGAGCTCGATGAGCTCGACACCGACGAGACGCCGCGTGATCTGATCGAACGCGAGCTCAGGGAGTGGGCGCTGTGGTCTCAGCGCGCAGGCAGCGGCCTCACCCCGCACGATGTCGTCGACGCCTGGGTCGTCGCGCTCACCGGCATGGGCGTCGCGGTGAGGAAGGCGAAGGCCTTCGACCCTGCCGCGAAGAGGACGGTGGAGAGGCCGTTCGCGCTCGACTTCCCCTGCCCCCTTTGGCACCGCACCGCTGATGAAGACGACCGCGCGACCACTCGCATCGTGATCCTCGATAACGGCTGGTTCAAGCTCCACACCGGCTCTCCCTGCCCGCAGTGCGACATGGGCGCTATCGAGACGTGGCTAACGGCTCCGATCACGCCACCCGTCGTCGACGAGCCCGAGGAGGCAGACTTCGACGGACCGGAGCAGCTTCAGGACGCTCGTGATCAGTGGCGCTTCGCCGCCGAGCTCGACACCCCCGCGAGCCGGATCAAGAGGGAGATCGGACGGCGGCGGGCGATCACCGAGGCCACCTGGCGGGTGCGGTTCCCCGAGGTCGTGCTCAATGACGGCGAGTACGAGCAGGCGATGCCCTATGCGATGGCCGTGATGACGCTTGAGCGCGAAACGGCCACACGCGCATCTAACGCAATGAGAAAGGACCGGATGCCCAACCAGCCGGGACTGGCGGGAAGGGGCGTATATCGGGCCAATATCGCCGATATATCGACCAGTGCGCAGCAGTTGACGGGCGAGGAGCGCATCGAGATAGGCGTGCAGTGGCTCGACAGCCTCGGGTATGTGCCGGATGAGATGACGCAGCCGAGGATGTGGGAGGTGGTGAGCACGAGGACGACGAGCGACGAGCGCCCGGTCGCACAGAGCTGGCTCTACAAGGCACAGCGTCAACGACGCGCCCGTATCGACACCTCCCAGCCGTAGGCCCGCGCCGTCATATCGAGATATCGCATATCGCCCCAAGGGGCCGCCCCCTAAAGGGGGCGGGGCGTAGCCCGATATGCGATATCTCGATATGACACCGCCTGGGCCGGAGGCGAGAACCACAAATGAGACGGCGATATCGGCGATATCACTTGATATATCGGGCGATATCGAGGATGCGATATCGGCAACCGCGGCGATGGTGGGCGGCAGATGCCGATATCGACGTCGACCGGCTCGCGGGCGCGCGGGCGCGCGTTGTGACCCTCAGGGCTCCCCCGTGCGCGAGCTCGCAGAACTACGCTGGCCGCATGACCGCCGCGATCTTCATCCCCGGCGCGGCCCGCCAGCCCGGAGCCGATATCCCCAGGTGTCAGCGCGGCCACGCGCTCGTCGGCGACAACTGCTACTGGTGGCCTTCCTCGAAAGACGGCAAGCCTCGATGCAAGACCTGCCACCGCGCGGCGAAAGCTCGATACAAGCGCCGTCGCGCGCTCGGCCTATAAGAGAGGTAGCCGCGCCAATCCGATCCCATAGCGGCGAGCGTGGCGAGGTACTGTCAAATATTGAGTTTTGACTCGTCGACGTGCCTGCCGCCGAGCGCGACGAGACGGACACCCAGCCGGCGCACCTCTGTCTCGTCGAGCGACCAGACCGCATCACGTCTCAGCCCCGACCCCTCATCGAGCCACAGCGCCCCGTCGGGCGCGATGAGCACATCGGTCACCGTCGGCAGTGCGAGGTACGGCGCGAGCGGGCCGAACGTCTCGACGAGTGCCGCAGGCATCGCAGGCGGCGGCACTGGGACCGGCGCCGCTCGGGCAGCCAGCACCACCGCGGGCGACACCGCCGTGGCGGGCGGCGGCCCGACCGATGCTCCGGCGCCACCCCGCGCCTGGTCGGCTACCGGAGCGAGAAGGGTCGGGCCGCCGCGTGACCGCTCGCCACGCGCACCGCGCCGAGGCACGAACGGCACCAGCGAGGGCGGCTCGCCATGCATCGACGTCGCGGCTGCGGAATCGGTCACGCGAAGCACGCTAGGCGGCGCAGTCGCGGCGCCGCGGCGGCCTCGGATCGAACGGTGGAGAACGCATCCGATCGCCGTCGTGTGCTGGGGAAGACCTGCGCGCGCCTTAAAAAAGGGGGCGGCGCCAATTGGGGGGAACTGGCGCCGCCACAGCGGCGCGATAGTTGGGGGGAACCACGCACGCCGCGGGTTGGAATCAAAACTCCGAACCGTCACTCAGTGTACGCGAAAGTGCACACTGCGCAAGACAAAGTGCAATGACCCTGTCGGTGCGTTGGCGTAGGGTCAAATCGTTGCCTTCGTGCCACCCCAAAACACCGCAGAACTCCGTTTCGCAAAGGAGCGACATCCATGGCCGACACCATCGACAATCTGCTGCACGAAGCCCGGCGATTCCCCCCGAGCGACGAGTTCCGGGCGAACGCGATCGCGACCCCCGACCTCTACGACGCGGCCCGCACCGACCGCCTCGCATTCTGGGCGAAGCAGTCGAGCAGCCTGCTGCACTGGTCGAAGCCGTTCACACAGACGCTCGACTGGTCGAACCCGCCGTTCGCCAAGTGGTTCGCCGACGGTGAGCTGAACGTCGCCTACAACTGCCTCGACCGACACGTGCTCGCCGGCAACGGCGACCGCGTCGCGCTGCACTGGGAAGGCGAGCCCGGCGACTCCCGCTCGATCACCTACGCCGAGCTCACCGACGAGGTGAAGAAGGCCGCGAACCTGCTCACCGCGCTCGGCGTCGAGTCGGGCGACCGGGTGGCGATCTACCTGCCGATGATCCCCGAGGCGATCGTCGCGATGCTCGCAGTGGCCCGCATCGGCGCCGTGCACTCGGTCGTGTTCGGCGGATTCTCCGCCGAGAGCCTGCGCGCCCGCATCGACGACGCCGAGGCGAAACTCGTCATCACGGCCGACGGCGGCTGGCGCAAGGGCAAGGTCGCCCCGCTCAAGCCCGCGGTCGACGAGGCGCTCGCGATCGACCACGGCGACGGGCCGGCGACCTCGGTCGAGCACGTGCTCGTCGTGAGGCGCGGCGGCAACGACGTCGAGTGGACGACGGGTCGCGACCTGTGGTGGCACGAGGAGATCGCGCAGGTCTCAGACGAGCACACCGCGAAGCCGTTCCCGGCCGAGCATCCGCTCTTCATCCTCTACACGAGCGGCACGACGGGAAAGCCGAAGGGCATTCTGCACACGAGCGGCGGCTACCTCACCCAGGCGGCGTTCACGCACAAGTACGTCTTCGACCTGCACGCCGACACCGACGTGTACTGGTCGACGGCCGACATCGGGTGGATCACGGGCCACACGTACGTCGTCTACGGCCCGCTCGCGAACGGCGCGACCGAAGTGATCTACGAGGGCACCCCCGAGACCCCCGGGCCCGGCCGCTGGTGGGACATCATCGAGAAGTACAAGGTCTCCCTCTTCTATGCCGCGCCGACGGCGATCCGCGGCTTCATGAAGCAGGGTCGCCAGATCCCACAGGCGCGCGACCTCACCTCGCTGCGCCTGCTCGGATCGGTCGGCGAGCCGATCAACCCCGAGGCGTGGATCTGGTACCGCGAGATCATCGGCCGCGACGCGACGCCGATCGTCGACACGTGGTGGCAGACCGAGACCGGCGCGATCATGGTCAGCGCCCTGCCGGGCATCACGACGCTGAAGCCCGGCTCCGCGCAGGTTCCGCTGCCCGGCGTCTCGGTCGACATCGTGACGGATGCCGGTGAATCCGTCGGCCCCGACGAGGGCGGCCTGCTCGTCATCACCGAGCCGTGGCCGTCGATGGCGCGCGGCATCTGGGGCGACCCCGACCGCTTCATCTCCACCTACTGGGAGCAGTTCGCCGACAAGGGGTTCTACTTCGCCGGCGACGGCGCACGGAAGGACAAAGACGGCGAGATCTGGCTGCTCGGCCGCGTCGACGACGTCATGAACGTCTCGGGCCACCGACTGTCCACCGCGGAGATCGAGTCCGCTCTGGTGTCGCACCCGCTCACCGCTGAGGCCGCCGTGGTCGGAGCATCCGACGAGACCACGGGCCAGGCCGTCGTCGCGTTCGTGATCATCAAGGACTCGCAACGCGCCAACGCCACCTCGCCTGACGACGTCGCGCTCGAGCTGCGCAACCACGTCGCCCAGCAGATCGGCCCGATCGCCCGGCCACGCCAGGTGTACGTCGTGAACGAGCTGCCCAAGACCCGCTCGGGCAAGATCATGCGTCGTCTGCTGCGCGATGTGGCCGAGGGCCGCGAGGTCGGCGACACGACGACCCTCGCCGACACGGCCGTCATGCAGGTCATCGCGACGGCGGTCAAGTAGCCGCGGCACGCACGAGCGGCACATTTCTCGCCGAGCGGCACACGAAGCTGCAGCTTTCGTGTGCCGCTCGACTCGTTGGCTGCCGCTCATCTTGCCCTCCACAGGTCGAATCCATCCACAGTTCCGGATCGCGGGCGCCATGAGCGGATGCGTGGCATCACGCTTCCGGAATGGACATTCGACCCCTCCTCGACCCCGACTACGGCTTTGCAACCCGTCAGCAGCTTCGGCACCACGGCGTGAGTTCCGGCGAATTGAAGCGCCAGCTCGAGAGGGGTGTGCTCGTGCCGATCGGGCGGCTGCTCGTCGCCCGCGCTGACGCGCACCCGCTCTTCCTCCACGCCGTCCGGATGGGCGCCCGAATCGCCTGCATCTCGGCAGCAAAGCGGCGCGGCCTGTGGACGATGTCCGACGCGCGATTGCACATCACGCCGCGCGTGCTCAACTCGCACTTCAGAGCCGACGCCGGCCGGCTGCCCGTCAGAGTCCACTGGACGAAGCATCCGATCGATCCGGCCGGCGATCGGATCCCCATCGAGTCGAGTCGGAGCATGCTGATGCATGTCGCGCAGTGCCAGCCACTGGAGCTCGCCGTGGTCACATTCGATTCCGCGCTGAATCAGGGGCACATCTCCACCGAAGAGCTCCGCACACTCGCATCCGTTCATGGGGCCGCGCTCGGCCGTGTTCTGCCGCACGTCAGCCGGCTCGCGGACTCCGGGCTTGAGTCACTAACTCGCGTGCGACTGCGTCACGCGGGCATCCCCTGCAAAGAGCAGGTCAGGATCCACGGTCACCGGGTCGATCTGATGGTCGGGGAACGGCTTGTCATCCAGTTGGACGGCGTGCAGCACCTGAAGGACCCAAAACAGCTCGTGATGGATCGCGAATACGACCGGCTCTTGCGACGAATGGGCTACACGGTGCTGCGGTTCAGCTATGCCGACGTGGTCCATCACTGGGACCGAACCTTTGGAGAGATCACGGCGCTGCTCGCTCAGCGGGCGCACCTGTGGCCGTGAACGCCGCGGCGCGAGCGGCAGCAAAGTGGCCGGAGGGCACATCGGATGCCTGAGCCCGGGTGCCGTTGGCCGAGATGTGTGCCCCTCGCGCGGCTGGGCGGGATGCCGGCCACGCGGGGTGCCGGCCAGGCGGGATGCCGGCTAGGCGGGGTGCCGGCTGGGCGGGGTGCCGGCTAGGCGAACTCCAGGGTGAGCTCCACCTCGACCGGGGCGTCGAGGGGCAGCACCGCGACGCCGACGGCCGAGCGCGCGTGCGCACCGATCGGCCCGAAGACCTCGCCGAGCAGCTCGGAGGCGCCGTTGATAACACCCGGCTGACCCGTGAAAGCGGGATCGGATGCGACGAAGCCGACCACTTTGACCACTCGTGTCACGCGGTCCAGCGTTCCGAGCACCGAGCGCGCAGCGGCGAGCGCGTTGATCGCCGCGAGGCGCGCGTAGCGCTTCGCGTCCTCGGGCGTCACGAGGTCGGCGCCCGAGCCGACCTTTCCCGTAGCGGCCAGCTGGCCCGAGACGAAGGGCAGCTGCCCCGCGGTGCACACGTGCGTGCCCGAGATCACGGCGGGGATGTATGCGCCAGCCGGCGCCGGCACCTCGGGCAGCGTGATGCCGAGCTCGGCGAGCTGCGCGTCGGCCGGCATCAGGACTCCACCGGGCGCTTGAAGAACGCGATCATGCCGCCCTCGGCGCCGGTCACGACCTGCACGAGCTCCCAGCCCTCCGAGCCCCAGTTGTTGAGGATCGCCGTTTCACGGTGCAGAAGAAGGGGCGTTGTGATGTATTCCCAGCGCGGCACGGGGTCTCCTCAGGGTCGGCACAGCTGGGCGCGACGAGGCGCACAGTGCACGGCGAAAATGGGCGCGCCGGGGCGCCGCCGAAGTCGGCTGCCAGGTTCGCGCCTGTAACCTGCATCCTATGTCTGCCCGAAAACTCACTGCTACAAGCGTGGTCGGAGGCGCGCTCGGCTTCATCGGCATGAGCGTTGTAGCCGGTCTGCTGGTGGCCGCAGCGGTGACGCCCGCCGTCGCAGTGACCGGCATGGCAGCGAACAACAGCGCGAGCGTGTTCGACGGCCTGCCCGAGTATTTGAAGATCGACCCCCTCGCGACGCGTTCGACGATGTACGCGGAAAAGGGCGGCAAGCAGGTTCCGATCGCGACCTTCTATTCGCAGAACCGCATCATCGACAGCTGGAGCCAGGTCGGTCAGGTCGTGAAGGACGCGGCGGTCAGCACCGAGGACCCGCGCTTCTATGAGCACGGCGCGATCGATGTGCAGGGCACGATGCGCGCGATCGTCAGCGACGCGATCCACCCCGGCGCCGAGACCCAGGGCGGCTCGTCCATCACGCAGCAGTACGTGAAGAACGTGCGTGTGCAGACGTGCGAGAAGTACGACGTCATCGTCGGCACGCAGGGCACTCCTGCTCAGCAGAAGGCCGCGCAGGCCGCGATGGACAAGAAATACCAGGACTGCTATTACGAGTACACCGATCAGACTCCTGCGCGAAAGATCCAGGAGATGAAGCTCGCCATTGGTGTCGAGAAGAGCTACTCGAAGCAGCAGATCCTGCTCGGCTACCTGAACATCGCCGGCTTCGGCGGTCAGGTCTACGGCGTCGAGTCCGCGGCACGCTACTACTTCGACACGACCGCGGCGAAGCTCACGCTGCCGCAGGCGGCGACGCTCATCGCCATCGTGAACAACCCGAACAGCCTGCGCATCGATCAGCCGAACAACAAGCTGAACGGCGCGAAGAACGACTACGCGAGGGCGCTCGACCGTCGCAACTATGTGCTGCGGTCGATGCTCAAGGCGAAGACGGTCACGAAGGCTCAGTACGACGCGGCCGTGAAGACGAAGATCCAGCCGAAGATCACGCCTCAGGCATCCGGGTGCGCGCAGGCCGCCAGCCAAGACGCGGCCTTCTACTGCAACGCCGTCATGTACGAGATGCAGAACAACTCGGCCTTCGGGGCGACGGCATCCGATCGCGCTGCGCTGCTGACTCACGGCGGACTCAAGATCTACACGGCGCTCAACCTCGACCTGCAGGCGAGCGCGCAGACGAACCTGAGCGACTACATTCCGGCATCCGATCCGCGGCTCGATCTCGGCGCGGCCGACGTGTCGGTCGAGCTCAACACCGGCCGCGTGGTGATGGCGGTGCAGAACAGGCCGTACAACGCGACCAACACGCCATCACAGAATTCGACGCCGGTCGCTTACACCTTCGACTACAACCACGGCGGATCGAGCGGATTCCAGACCGGGTCGACCTATAAGGCGTTCAGCCTCGTCGAATGGCTGAAGACCGGTCACGCCCTCAACGACGTCGTGAATGCGCCGTACAACCGCGTTTCGATTCCGCAGACCAACTTCCACAGCTCATGCGACAACTTCGCGGGCGCGGGCAACTGGTCCGTCGGAAACGACTCGCCGGGCGAGGGCGGCCCGATGACGGTGATGAGGGCCACCCAGCTCTCGGTCAACACCGCCTTCGCGACGATGGGCCAGCAGATCGATCTGTGTCAGCTGCGGAGCGACGCGTCAGCGCTCGGAGTCAAGCCGGCCTACCCGTACGCGCAGCAGTACAACTCCCAGGGCCAATTGGTCAACGTGACGGACTCGAAGGGCAAGCCGGTGCCGGCGCAGCTCGGCGACACCCCGGCGTCGATCCTCGGTACGAACAACATCGCGCCCGTCGACATGGCGGTCGCCTACGCGGGCATCGCGAACGGCGGCAAGACGTGCTCGCCGGTCTACATCGACAAGGTGACGAACTCGTCGGGCAAGTCGATCCCCGTGCCCCAGACGAAGTGCACGCAGGCGATCGACCCGAAGATCGCAGCCGGCGTGACCTACGCGCTCCAGAACGGCCCGCTGATCGGCGACGGCACGGGTGTCTCCGCGAACCCGCAGGACGGCGTGCCGATCATGGGCAAGACCGGTACCACCGACAACGCGGAGCAGAACTGGCTCGTCACCTCGACGACCAAGGTCGCGAACGCGGTCTGGGTGGGCAACGTGCAGGCGCACAAGGTGGGCAGCAGCTACGCCAACACCGGCTTCGGCAGCATCTACTTCGGGCCCAACAACAGCATCTGGGGCCGCAACGTCAAGTTCAACATCGCTAAGCCGATCCTGCAGGAACTCGACCGCGTCTACGGCGGCGGCCAGTTCCCGAAGCCCGAGTCGCTGCTCGTCAGCGGCCCGCAGCAGAAGCTGCCGAGCCTTGAAGGCGACACGGTCGCCCAGGCGAAGACGGTTCTCGGCGGCCTCGGGTTCACCTACCAGGACGGCGGCCAGAAGGATTCGGCGGTCGCCAAGGGCAAGGTCGCGGGCTCGAGCCCGCCGGCCGGCACGATGCTGAGCAAGGGCTCCATCGTCCAGGTGTACACATCGAAGGGCAACCAGGTCGCCGTGCCGACGCTCATCGGCAAGTCCCTCGCTGACGCGGCCAAGGCACTCGGCGCCGTCGGGCTCAACGGCAAGGTCAACGCAGGCGCCAACCAAGACGGCACCGTGAGCGCGCAGAGCCCGGCCCCGAACACCTCGGTCAACAAGGGCTCGACGGTCACCCTGACCGTCAGCGGCGGCAGTTCGAGCAAGAGCTCGCCTGGCAAGAGTCCGGGCGGCAGCAAGGGCAAGAACGGCGGCCAGAATGGCTAGCTCCCGCCGCTCGGCTCTCGGCGCCCTCGGCAGCACCGCTGTCGCAATCGGGGCGGTCGGTGCCGGCGCGGTCGCGTGGGGCAGCCTCGTCGAGCGCACCCGCTACACGCTGCGCGCCTTCAACGTGCCGGTGCTCCCGGCCGGCGCAGAGCCCGTGCGGCTGCTGCATCTCTCCGACCTGCACATGGCGCCCTGGCAGCGGGACAAGCAGTCGTGGGTCGCCGCACTCGCCCAGCTGAACCCCGACCTCATCGTGAACACCGGCGACAACCTCGGTCACGAGAACGGGCTGTCAGGCATCCGTGCCGCTTTCGATCCGTTCCGCGGCACACCCGGCGTGTACGTGTGGGGGTCGAACGACTACTTCGGGCCGACGCCGAAGAATCCGATGCGTTATTTCGGCGGCCCGAGCACGATGCCGCAGCGTCCGAAGGACCTCGACACCGCTGGCCTCGGTCGCTACCTCGATGGCATCGGCCTGACGGCGCTCAACAACACCGCGGCTGTGCTCGACGTGAAGGGCACGCGCTTCGAGTTCTTCGGCGTCGATGACCCGCACCGTGGCTACGACCGGCTCGATCAGGCGGCGGATGCTCTGCGCACGCTGCCCGACGAGCAGGGCACGGATGCTGTGCGCATCGGTGTGGCCCACGCTCCGTACCGGCGCGTGCTCGATGACTTCGTCGACCACGGCGCTGGGCTGCTACTCGCCGGCCACACGCACGGCGGCCAGGTGTGCCTTCCCGGGTTCGGGGCGCTCGTCACCAATTGCGACCTGCCGCGACAGCAGGTCAAGGGCTTGAGCCGCTGGGAACACGGCGAGCACGAGGCCTACCTGCACGTCAGCGCCGGGCTCGGCACCTCGATCTATGCGCCGTTCCGTTTCGCGTGCCGCCCCGAGGCGAGCCTGCTCACCCTCGTGCCGTCGGCGTGAACGAACGCGCCCGCGCCTAGCACCCCGCTTAACACATTCGCAACGGTCAGCCTGCACTCAGCGCCGCTTTAGGGAGTCTTTGAAACGCCCCGGCTAACCTGCAGGGGTGTCACTTTCGGGGAATTCTACGGGCCGCTGGAACAAGCTGAGCAAGGCGTTCGGCGCGTTCCTCGGGCTGAGTCTTCTCGCCGGGGTCCTCGTCGGGGCGCTGCTCGCACCGGCTGCGATCGCGGGCACCACGGTGACCAAGCAGGGCGTCGAAGCGTTCAATTCGCTTCCCGATTACCTCAAGATCGAGCCGCCCGACCAGTACACGTCGTTCTATGCGACGAAGGGCGGTCAGCCGGTCAAGATCGCCCAGTTCTACTTCCAGAACCGCGTCGATGTGAAGTGGAATCAGGTCTCGCAGTACGTCAAAGATGCTGCCGTGTCTACGGAAGACCCGCGCTTCTACAGTGAGGGCGGCATCGACGTGCTCGGCATTCTGCGCGGTGCCGCGAGTACCGTCTCGGGTAATGGCGTGCAGGGCGGCTCGTCGATCACCCAGCAATACGTGAAGAACGTGCTCGTACAGCGCTGCGAAGCCGATTACCCCGTCGACGCGAATGCGCCGACGAAGACCCGCGACGCACAGCAGACCAAGCTCGACACGTGCTACTCGGACGCAGCCGGCCAGACGGTGCCGCGCAAGATCCAGGAGATCCGTTACGCCACGGGCGTCGCGAAGCAGTACCCCAAGAACGACATTCTGCTCGGCTACCTGAACCTCGTCGGGTTCGGTGGCCAGGTCTACGGCGTCGAGGCCGCCGCCAAGTACTACTTCAACACGACGGCCGCGAAGCTCACGCTGAACGAGTCGGCGACGCTCGTCGCCATCCTCAACAACCCGGCGAACCTGCGTATCGACCAGACCGCCAAGACCAATGTGAGCAGCAACCCGAGCAACGGGTTCAAGGCCACCAAGGACCGGCGCAACTATGTGCTCGAGCGCATGGTCAAGGAGCACAAAATCACGGCATCCGTTGCTGCCGCGACCGAGAAGCAGCCGATCACGCCGCACATCACGCCGACGCCGAGCGGGTGTCAGTCGGCCCAGCAATACGACGCCGGCTTCTTCTGCAGCTACGTGCAGCAGACCGTTCTGAACAACTCGGCCTTCGGCAAGACGGCCGCCGACCGCCAGGCCTTGTTCCGTCAGGGCGGCATCAACGTCTACACGACGCTCGACCTCGACCTGCAGAACACGGCCCAGGCGTCGATGGACTCGTACCTGCCGCACAGCGACCCCGCGCTCGACCTCGGCGGCGCACAGACCTCGATGGAGGTCGGCACGGGCAAGGTCGTGACGATGGTCGAGAACAAGACGTATAGCGAGTCGCCTGATCCGCCCGCGGGGTCGACGTCTGTCAACTACGTGACCCCGTCGCCGTATGGCGGCTCGATCGGATTCCAGATGGGGTCGAGCTTCAAACCATTTGTGCTCGCCGACTGGCTCGAGAACGGCCATACCCTTTACCAGGGCATCAACGGCACGAGCATGTGGTTCAACAACTCGAGCTTCAAGAGTACGTGTGGTTCGAACGCGCCATATTCCGATAGCGGTACGTTCCAGGTCTACAACGACACGAGTTCGGAGTACGGGTACCACACGGTGCTCGACGGCACGACTCAGTCGATCAACACGATCTACATGAATATGGCCGAGCAGCTCAACCTGTGCGACGTGCACCAGCTCGCAAAGAAGATGGGCGTCGACTCGGGCAATCCCTCCACCCCGTGGTTCACCGGGCCCTCGAGCGCGATCGGCAGTGGTAACGACGTATCGCCGCTGCAGGTGGCACAGGCATACGCGGCGTTCGCCAACGGCGGTACCAGCTGCACGCCGATCGTGATCAACAGCATCACTCGTGTCGACACGGGCGCCTCGGTTCCCGTGCCGAAGACCACGTGCACGAAGGCGATCCCGACTGACGTCGCGAACGCCGTGCTGTACGCGCTCAAGACGGTCATGACGAGTGGCACGGGCATTCTCGGCAACCCGAACGACGGCGTGCCGCTCGCCGGAAAGACCGGTACCGCGGGTGTGAACGGCAACGCCGGCGCGACCCAGAACTGGATCGCGACGACCACGTCGAAGGTCGCCCAGGTGACGTGGGTCGGCAACGTCGAGGGCACGGTCGGTCTGCGCAACCAGTACTTCACCAATTCGCAGACGGGCCAGGTCATCAACGGCGGCGACGCGAAGCTGATCATCGCGCGGCCGATCATCGCAGCGCTCAACGCGAAGTACGGCGGCGCCCAGTTCGGGGCTCCCCCGGCAAGCCTGCTCTACGGCGGCACCTCCCAAGCGCCGGTGACCACGCCGCAGTTCACCGTTCCGACGGTGCCCACGGCTCCGACCACGACGGCTCCGACCACCGCGCCGACGCAGCCGCAGCCGCAGACCACGACTCAGCCGGCGGCGCCCCCCGCCCCGGTGGTGACGCCCCCGGCCCAGTCGGCGCCGCCGGCGCCGGCGCAGTCGCCGCCACCGACGATCCCGGCGCCGGGGCCGACCGCGACGCAATAGCGTCGGCGTCGGCAGCCTGGCGATCGGCGCAGCCGGCCGTTTGACCGGTTCGGAGCATCAGCCGACGTCAGGTAGACTGGCTGAGGCCTTCGGGCCACCGGGGTATAGCGCAGCTTGGTAGCGCGCCTCGTTCGGGACGAGGAGGTCGCAGGTTCAAATCCTGTTACCCCGACCGGTGTGATGTCTTAGGACATCGGAAGCCCCCGAACTCACAGAACGTGGGTTCGGGGGTTTTGTTTTGGCTGCCCGGAATGGACGCGCGAGCCGTTCGTGCCGAAGGGCGAGAAAGCCTCAATTATGAGTCTGCCAAAGAAATACCCAGTGCGCCACAAGTGATTTTCGGATGCGTGGTGCACCCGCGCCCCCTAAGCACTAGTTTCATCCCATGGCACGCGCGAAATCCTCCCGAGCACAGTTGCTCGACGCAATCTTTGAAGAGATGAACGTCATCACCCGACGGGGCACCGCACGGGCCCGCCGACTCGCCGCGCCGCTCAGTTACGTCGAGCACTCGCTGCTGCAATACATCGGATCGACGAAAGGGTGCCGCGCCACTGACGTCGCGAACTCCTTTCACCTCAACCGCTCAACGGTGTCGCGTCAGGTCTCGGCTCTGCTCGATCACGGTCTCGTCGAATACGCCGAGCGCACGGAAGACTCGCACCACCGGGGCCGCGAACTGCGGCTGACGAAGCTCGGCAAGGAGCGACTGACGAGCGCTCGCGGCGAGCAGCGGAAGGCGTCGTTCGAGCGGCTCGCCGACTGGAGCGAGGACGAGCTCTCGACCTTCGCCGCGCTACTCGACCGCTACAACTCGAAAGAGCCGGACGTCAAATAGCCCCACGCGCGAGGTCCCGCACGACCTCGAGGGAATGCCGACGGCCCTCGGCGCTCGCACCGGACGGCTGCAACATCAGCTCATCGACGCCGGTCGACTCGAGCAGCGACTCGAGCTGTGCGCGCACCTCGTCGGGCGACCCGATGGCCTGGCGCGAGTTGCGGTGCGAGATGAAGTCGAGCTCGAGGGGCGAGTACTCGTAGGCGAGGGCCTCGTCGACGGAGACCGGTTCGGGCTTGAGACCGCGGCGCAACCGCAGGAACGAGAGTGAGCCGGGCAGCATCTCGCGGCGAACGGCCTCGGGTGAGGCATCCGCTATCACTGACACCGCGAGCATCGAGTGCGGCGCGGACAAGAAATCGGATGCCTGGAACGACTCGCGGTACAGCTGCAGCGCCGCCTCGGTGTTGTCCCCGGAGAAGTGGTGCGCGAACGCGAACGGCAGGCCGAGCAGGCCGGCGAGCTGCGCTGAGAATCCCGACGAGCCGAGCAGCCAGATCTCAGGCGCGTCGCCGAGGCCGGGTACAGCGAGCAGCTGCGACATGGGGTTGTTCGGCGACATGTTGCCGTGGAAGAAGCCGATGAGGTCCTGTAGTTCCTGCGGGAATCCGGAGGCGTCGAGGCCCTCGGGCGTGCGGCGCAGCGCGAGCGCGGTGACGCCGTCGGTGCCGGGGGCGCGGCCGATGCCGAGGTCGATGCGGTCGCCGTAGAGGGCGTGCAGGGTGCCGAACTGCTCTGCGACGACGAGCGGGGCGTGGTTCGGCAGCATCACGCCGCCGGACCCGACCCGCAGCTTCTCGGTCGCGGCGGCGACGGCGCCGATCAGGACCGCAGGCGATGACGAGGCGATGCCCGGCATGCCGTGGTGCTCGGCGAACCAGTAGCGACCGTAGCCGAGCGACTCGGCGTGCTGCGCGAGCTCGATCGAGCCGCGCACTGCGTCTGCGTTGCTCTGCCCGTACCCTCGCCACGCGAGATCGAGAACATTGAGGGGCACGTCGGTGAGCGCAGTCATGTTGGGTGCAACCGAGGGCGATGCGATCGGATTCCCGCGAGCACGGCTCCCCCGCGACAGCCGCGTGCGGGCGCGAGAAAGGGGCGAAGCCTTTCGGCTCCGCCCCTTTCTCAGTTCAGCGTGACTTAGGCGTTGTCGCCCTGACGCTTGCGGCTGATCTGACGAACCGCGATCGCGCCGCCACCAAGGGCGACGAGGCCGACGGCACCCCAGACGGTGGCCAGCGAGATGTAGGTACCGGTCGTGGCCAGGCCCGTGGTGGACGTGGTCGTCGTGGTGGTGGTGGTCGCGGCAGCCGCAATGGTGACGGTGGCGCTGTCACCAGCAGGGTCCTGCGCGGTCAGGGTGATCGGCGCGGTGGCGTCGGTCGGAACGGTCCCCGACAGGGTCGTGCCGCCGTTGGCGTTCGCCGACCCGGTGGCCGTTGCGGTCGCGGAGTGGAACACAGCCGCGGTCACGTCGGTCGGGACCGGGCCCGTGCTCGAGATGCTGATGTTGAGCGTCGAGTTGGCGATGAACGTACCGTTGGCGATGACAAGGTTGAACGTTCCGCCGGGTCCAACGTTCACCGTGTAGGTGGTCGGAACATTGGGCGTGTAGGTCGCAGCGTTGGCAGCGGCCGGAACGGCGAACAGCGCGCCAGCGACGAGCGCGGAGGCTGCAACAGCCTTGGTGAGCTTCTTCATGTGGTGGGACCCCCTGGTGGTCTGTGGCGTATCTGATTTTTGGGTTGTGATGCGACCCTTTCAGCGGCGCCTTCCGCAGGGAAGAACGACGACAGCAAAAGCGGGTCGGCACTGCTGTACACCAGCGACTATACGTGCCTGAATATGAACTGGGAAGCGCGAGTTGTGAAGCGCACGTAAATTATTCACTCAGAATTGGGCCAAAAACCGCGGAATTCCGCGGAAGTCGCTCCAAGCAGCTGCACTAGACGGCCGAATATTTTGCCCCGTTCGGGGGTCGCCTGTGAACGATGATGACACCCGAACTGAAACATTCAGCCCCGCGCGCGCCGCCGCACGATGTTAGCGAGCAAGGCGATAATGCCGACGATTATGAACAGCCCGGCGAGCCAGACGATCCATAACGCGATATTGGCGCCGGTCCAATTGAGCGAGTTTCGGCTCTTACTCGGAATGGTCATCGAACCGGACACGCTGTGACCGTCGGGGGTCGACACCGACACGTTGTACACGCCGGTCGCCCCCGAGGCGAAGACCAGGTTGAAGGTGACCGAGCCCGCGGCATCCGTCTTGCCGACCGCGAGGTTCGCGGTCTGCGTCTTCGGCGACCCCGAGATCGGCCCCAGTGCCGGCGCGGGCCCACGGCCGGAGACCAGCGCCGTCACCTTCGCATTCGCCCCGAGCCCGTTGATCGTGACCCGGTTCGTGCCAGGGTGCGCCATCACCGAGAACGTACCCGGCGACGCAGGCGGGTAGGACGCCGCCTGAGCGGCGAGAGGGGTGGCGAAGCCGATGACGCTGGCGAGCCCGAGGGCGGCGAGAACGCGCGCGAAAGGCCGTCGGAAGATCACTTGAGCACCGTCGCACATTCAAAGCGCCCCGTCGAGATCGACACGGGATTGATTTGGGGGGTCACGTCTGCGGCGGCCGTGCCGGTCTGCCCCTTCTTCGAGTTGAAGAGGAGGCGCACAGTGCTGCTCTGTCCGGCCTTAAGGTCAATCGTGTATTGGGCAACGTCTCGGTCGCCGTCTCTCACGTACTTGACGGGCTGCGCGGCGCCTGTGCTCGTGAACGCGTTTCCAAACTCGACCCCAGGCGAACCATAGACCGTGACCTGAGTGCGCATCGTGCCGACCGGCACTCCATACTGGCCACCACCGCTGACATATGCCGGAAGAGAGCCAGCCTTCGACGGTACGACACCATTCTTCAAAGTGAGTTGAACGACGTACAGCGGGCCGTCGGGCTGGCAGGTGATATGACCAAGGCTCACCGACGTGTGGAGGTAATAGTCCATCTTTGACCCGGTCCCGTCCGCAAGGTACACACCGAACCGCTGCTCTCCCGGACCGGAGCGTGCTGGGCCACCCGACAGCGTCGTTTGAGCGAGCTTCGTCTGTTCGGCCGGCTGAGAACTCCACACGTTCAGGCGGTGCTCATCGCCAATGTGAGTGAAAGCCGTCAACATCGCGCTGGGCGCAAAATCCCCGCTGGTGACTTTTGCGAAGATAGCATTCGTCGCGGCACCAAAGAATTGATCCTGCGTCGGGGGCGAGCTGAACCGGGAGTAGACATCGGAAAGCAGAGTCGTGACCACGTTCTGCGCCGTCAGCTGAGTGTCAAACGATGTTCCCTGGCCGAACGTGACCGCCCCGGTCGCCTCAAGAATGTATTTGAGTGCCACGGGGTCAATGCTGATCACGCCGTCGACGCTCTGACCATACTTTTGCTTCCACATCGCGGCGGCCAGTTGCGCAGTCTGATCGAAGTGGGGGGTCAACGTAACGTCCTGCATGTACTCGCCAGTAATCTGAGTGAACAACAGGTTGGTCGGACGGGCGAGCTCTGTGATCGGCGCGTTGTAGGGCCCGAAGGACCCGTCAGACGCTTGCTGATCGAAGGTGATCTTCCCTCGATTCGCCGTGATGTGCACGACCGAGCCGGGAATGCCGCCGCTGGCGCGGAGTTCGGCGTTGTTCAGCACAAGTAAGAGATATGTGCGCGGTCCGTTCTGGCCCAACATGCCTGGCAGCAGATCCGACGCACGAGATGCAGCGTCCGTCAGCTTCGCGACCTCATCAATCTTTCCTTGGTACTGAGTCACGGCATTAGCCAGGGGCGCCACGACACCCTTAGTCGAGAGCGAAGCCGCCATCGCCGCCCCGGACTGGACCGCGGTGTTCGCTTTAGAGAGCGCCGGAGCAGCATCGGCCAAAGGTTTTAGGTCGATCGCACCGTTGTTCGGCTTCAAAGCGCCACCGGAGAGCTCACCCGAGATGCTCGCCACAGAATCGAGGCCACCGCCGGTCACGGTCGCCGCACTTGCGGCAACTCCACTCAGCGCACGCATGTTCGGGCCAAGCCACGGTGTTGTCTCAACCACGCGCCATACCGGGTCATCGGTCAGAGAGTGCGCCTTGTCCGCTCGTTCGCGGAGATCGCCGATACCGGTGGCGGCTGCACTCGAATCACCGCCCAAGACGGCCGTCTGAATGCGGGTGGCCGCTGGAAGGGCCACGCGCAGGTCGTTGGCAGCGAGCAGGCCCCGGACACCGACCCAAGCCGCAATCGCGACGAGGACCAGCACGACGAAGAGGACGATCCACCCCCACCTCACCCGCCGTTCACGGCGTACTCGACGCGGACGATGGTCGGCGGCGGCTGTCGACATGCGCCCCATCTAAGCAGAGGGTTCCGTGAGGGCCTCCGGAAACGAGCCCACAACGCGATGAAGGCTGCCCGCGGCGCGGGCAGCCTTCATCGGTGCCGGAATCAGAGGTTGGCGCGGTTCCTGCGGCGGGTGATGGTCCGCATGACGAGGAAACCGCCACCGAGGGCGACGAGTCCGACGGCACCCCACACGGTCGCGAGCGAAATGTAGGTGCCCGACTGTGCGAGGGTCGCAGAGTCGACCGCCTTGACCGACGACGTGGTTGTTGCCGTGGACGGCACCGCGATCGTCTGCGACAACGAGGTACCAGCGCTGTCGGTAACCGTGGCGTTCAATGTCTGGCCCGCGAGGTCCTTGGCGCCGGCCGCCTTGAGCTGCGCGTTGAGCGAGCCGTCGGCGGCAGCGGTCCCGAGGGTCAGGCTGCCGGAGTCGCTGGCCTCGAACGTTCCGAAGAACGAGAAGCCACCGAAGCCGGTGATCCACACGTGCACGATCGCGTGGGGGTGGAAGGTGTGGGCCGGGAAGATGAACGGGAACCACCAGAACCCACCGTGCCAGAACGGGTGGTGGTGCTGAACGGGAGGCTTCGGCGGCTTCGTCGGCGGGTACGCCGGCTTGGTGGGCTTCGGCTTCGGCTTGGGCGCCGGCCTGTGGTTGCCGTAGCCGTAGGAGTGGTAGTCGCTGATCGCGCGCGCCGCCACAACTGACTGAGTGGCTGAAGCCGGGGCGACGGGCGTCGCGCTGGCCGCGAGAGGAACCCCGAGTGCGAGCGAGAGGCCGACGGCGATCGAGAGAGTCGCCTTGAGTGTCTTGTGCATGAGCTGTCCTATTCCGCAGGTCGGTGTGGCTTAGGTCAATTGCGTGCGTGTTTCCACTACGCGGCCCGGCCTCCGACTGCGCGAACGAACGCACAGGTGTTGCCCCTTTGTGTTGCCATAAGTGCCGGAGGTCGGTCCGGACGAGGCTCAGATTAGTCACGCCCGGGACGAGCGCAACCCTTGTTTACATACTTTTCACGTGCCCCGGTTGGGGGGCGACGCTCGGGGGCGGAGCGCCGCGACATCGGCTTCAACCATCCGCCGGACAATCTCGTTGAATCCAACCGTGGGGCCCCATCCGTATGTCTCACGGATCTTGGACGCATCGCCTCGGAGATCTGCCGCGTCCGCGGGTCGTTGAAGCGCGGGATCAGTGTCGACGTGTGAACGCCAATCGGCGATTCCCGCAGAGTCAAACGCCGCGCGTACAAAGTCCTCGATTGTGTGCGACTCACCCGTCGCGACAACGAAGTCGCCCGCGACATCACCGGTCGCGATGCGCGCTATCGCATCAGCATAGTCGGGCGCCCAACCCCAATCCCGCCTGATGGTGAGGTCGCCGAGAGTCACTGACGACTGGAGGCCGGCCTTGATCCGAGCCGCCGCGAGTGTGATCTTCCGCGTCACGAATTGCTCGGGCCGTCTCGGTGACTCGTGGTTGTAAAGGATCACGCTCGAGGCCGACAGGCCCGCCTTGCGGTACGCACCGGCGAGTAGGTGCGCGTAGGCTTTCGACGCACCGTACGGATTAACCGGAGCAATTGGCGTCAGCTCATTCTGTGGGTTCATCAGCGCGTCCCCGAAGATCTCGGCGCTTGAGGCCTGAACGAACGACACTGGCTCCCCCCTTTGCTGCTGCAACTGATATGCCCCGTCAAGTAGTGCCGCTACGGCAAGCCCATTGATTTCGGCCGTGAGCATGGGTTCTCGCCAACTCGCAGCGACTGAGCTCAGAGCCGCAAGGTTGATGATTACGCTCGGCGACACATCAGTGAGAATCGGGCCGATTCGCGAAGAATCCATCAAGTCGCCGGTATGGAACTCGACGCCTAGACCGACCAGCGACGCAGGCCTATCGCCTTCACGTGCAAGAGCGTGCACCTGCCAGCCGCGGTGAACCAAGTTCTCCACCAGATAGCTTCCGGTCTGCCCGGTGGCGCCAGTAACGAATGCGGTAGACATGTCGGGACCTACTTCACGTTGGGCTTCTCGCGGTCGAGATCCGCGTCGACCATCATCTCGACGAGGTGCTTGAACGAGACGCTAGGCGTCCACCCAAGCTGCTCCCGCGCCTTGGCCGAGTCACCGATCAGCAGGTCGACCTCAGCAGGCCGCAAGAACTGTGGGTCTTGGTGGACGTGTTTCTCCCAATCAGAAATTCCGACGTGGTTGAACGCAATGTCAAGGTATTCACGCACCGGGTGCGTCTCACCAGTTGAGACGACATAGTCGCTCGCTTCATCCTGTTGCAACATGCGCCACATCGCGTCGACGTAGTCCCCTGCGAATCCCCAGTCTCGCTTTGCATCGAGGTTGCCAAGCGAAACCCTGTCTTGCAACCCGAGCGAAATGCGCGCGACAGCTCGGCTGATCTTGCGGGTCACGAACTCCGGCCCGCGCAAGGGCGATTCGTGATTAAAGAGGATCCCGCTCGACGCGTGCATGCCGTACGACTCGCGGTAGTTGATTGTCATGTAGTGGCCGTAGACCTTTGCGACGCCGTAGGGCGAGCGCGGCCACAGAAGCGTGGTCTCCCTTTGTGGGACTTCTTGCACGCGCCCAAACATTTCCGAGCTCGAGGCCTGATAAAACCGTACTTTGGACGCATCGTCGTGTGCGTAAAGGCGGATCGCTTCCAACATGTTGAGGACGCCAAGGCCCGTCACTTGACTCGTGAGCTGCGCGTTGTCCCACGAATAGGCAACGAATGAGATTGCGCCCAAGTTGTATACCTCGTCGGGCCGAGCCACATCGAGGGCGCGTAAGAGGCTCGATTGATCAAGCAGGTCTCCAGTAACGACCCTCACCTCAGGCGCCCAGGCTCTAATGACGTCGAGCTTGGGATTGTTCTGTCCACGAACCAGGCCGAAGACCTCGTAGCCCTTCGACAGCAGCAGTCGGCTCAGATACATGCCGTCTTGTCCAGTGACACCGGTAATCAGCGCGCGCGGCATATGCCCTCCGATTTGATCTGACACACAATAAGCAATTGAACTGTACTGACATTCCGGTCCGATGCCGCCCGTCGTCAACGAGCTAGAGCTCATGGTCTACCGACCGGCGGCTTTGGTGGCGTGCCGCGGATTGACGACGGGCCCAAGACCACCTTCGGCACTTATCACTTGCGCCGCGGTCCTGACGAGAGCCCGGACCAGGCGCATATCAGCGGACAGCGGCTCCCGGGTCGCCTAACATGAACGGGTGCTCCAAGGCTCACCTCAACCAGCCGCGTCCGCGCGCCTCCTACGCGCGAGCAATCACGCCGCCGCAGCATCGGTCCGCCCGAGAGGCACGCTCTCGGCGTCGGCTGCGCTGATCGTGATTATCATCTTCTGCCTAGTCTTCTCAGGGTTCGTCAACCTGGTTAGGCCAAACGGGCCATATCCGGCAACTTTCATCACGGACGGCGGCTCAGGCTTGCTCCTGATAGGTGCCATCTTGTCCGCGGCGCGCAACCGCGGCGAATCGGTTCGGCTCTATGGCTGGATGCAGGCAATATTATTGGTCGTAGTAACCTTTGCTGCGTTGTTTCTTGCGAGTACGGAATCCTTCGGAAACAAGGTAGTTAGTTGGCGCTCCCAGATTGGCTATGGCCTCGTTGCCATCGCAGTTTGCCTTATCGTCAGGAACTTCTGGAACGCTCAGTTCATATTGCGAGTAGTTCGATGGACGACGGCAGCGATCGCCGCCTTTGGAATTCTGCAGTTTGTGTTGCGCAGCCACTTGCCGTCATGGTTACTAACTCCCGTTGACTCCGGGGAATATACCTACTACGGTACGAACATCGTTCGAGCGAACGGCCTCGTCGGCAACACCATCGTATACAGCGTGCTAATGCTTCTGGCATTCGCCATTAGCGCTGCCGCTTTGGCCTTTCGGCCAAGTTGGCCGAAATTCTGGCTCAGCGCCCTTTACGTCGCCGCAATTGTCGTCTCATTCTCGCGAGCGAGCATCGTGGGCGCTGTGATTGTCGCAGCCGCGACCGCTGGCGTGTACGCGTTGCGTCGCGGTGTTTCTGCCGTGCTGCCCGCGATCATTTTTGGCACCGTGTTGGTTTCGACCGCAGCGCTTGCGCTTCTGGCTAACTCCTCAATCAGCGCGAGCCTTCAGAATTCATTCCTCATCAGTGGCCTGTTCGGCGGCGGTAACGTGGGCGTGCAGAACTCGACCGCCTTGCATGCGTTGAATGTTCAATACGGTCTCGAGGCGTTTTCCAGAAGCCCGTGGATTGGGCTTGGGGTGGCGACGCAGAGTCAGACGTCCGCATATGCCGCGGATAATGCAGTGATTACCGACGGCGCCTTCTGGTCACTAATGGCGCAGGGAGGAGTCGTCCTGCTTGCCGCTTATGGCCTTCTCTTTGCCGTCCTCGGCGCGTTCCTCCTTCGGTCCAGCACCTCAGCATCACGTGATGTTGAGGGGCGCGCGCTAGCGTGCGGGCTTCTCATTTTTCTGGTCGTCGCAGCGCTTTTTCTCTCGCTCGTGGATTCCGCATTTTTTGGCAAGGCTGTCTATCTCCTATTTTGGATATTGATTGGGCTGGTCCCATCGGCCAGTCAGCCGCGAGAAGAGGGGCAATTGTGACCAGAAAGGCTGATGGGCGGTCGTTATCTGACGTTGCACGCGGCGTACTCGGCCCGTTTCGCGCCCGGGTTCGAATTGCATACGACCCAGTGCGGTTTGCCCGTACCATTGGCGTGGCAGTGGGTGACGACTGCCGGCTGCTGGATATTGATCCGTTGACGTTCGGGAGTGAGCCGCATCTAATCTCGCTCGGCAACCGCGTTACCGTGACCGCCGGGGTTCGATTCATCACGCACGATGGCGCGGCGTGGGTGCTCCGGAAATCTCACCCAGGGATTGGCGTTTACGGGCCGATTTCCGTGGGAAACAACGTCTTTATCGGGTTCAACGCCCTCATTCTGCCGGACGTACATATCGGCGACGACTCCATCGTCGCGGCCGGAGCCGTCGTCACTCGCGACGTACCAAGCGGCGCCGTCGTCGGCGGTGTCCCGGCGCGTGTCTTGAGCCGCATCACCGACTATGAGGCTCGCGCGCTAGCCAAGGCCGAGCTGAACACCGCAGTAGCCGACCGCAGATGAAACCGTTCTCGGGCTGAGACGTCTCTCCGTCCCTCATACTCCGCGGAACAGCGGATGCCGACGTTGGCGGCCCAACCGAGTGCGCGCGCAGATAGACGAGCTCTTCCGGAGTCCGCGCCGACAGCAACCGTCGCGCTCCGCCTGGTATGCATTGAAACGCATCACTCCTCGACCGTCCACGAAATCAGTGCGGGACGACAACGAAAGGCCGCACCCCG
Source organism: Gryllotalpicola reticulitermitis (assembly GCF_042651345.1). Classification (NCBI taxonomy): domain Bacteria; kingdom Bacillati; phylum Actinomycetota; class Actinomycetes; order Micrococcales; family Microbacteriaceae; genus Gryllotalpicola; species Gryllotalpicola reticulitermitis. Next base: position 222,872 of record NZ_JBHSCN010000005.1, on the reverse strand, counting down.
GCGCACCCCGCGAGATCGAGTAAGAACGAGTCGGCGGCGGGCGGTCGCGCCGCCGACCGGGAATCCGTTAGCTTGGTGACGGCGCCGCTCCGCGCGATTAGACGCGTCGATAACGTTGCGTCCAAACATCCGGCGCCCTTGCCGCTCGCAACAGCACCTACCCGCGCCTCATATCGAGAGTCGAACCATCGTGATCGCACCAGAAACACAACCGCAGGCTTCTTCGACCAGAATTCCGCGTGTCATTCACTACTGTTGGTTCGGTGGACGGCCGTTGCCGGACTTCGCGCAAAGATGCCTCGACAGTTGGCGCGAAGCTCTGCCCGAGTACCGCATCCAGCGTTGGGACGAGTCAAACTGGGACGTATCTAGGCACCCGTACTCGGCACGCGCTTACGCACTCAAGAGGTACGCGTTCGTGAGCGACCTATGCCGCCTGGATGTGCTCGCCAAGCACGGCGGAATCTACCTTGATACCGACGTCGTTGTCTTCAAGAGTTTCGATCCCTTGTTGTCCTACTCCGCGTTCTTGGGGATGATGTACTCCGACAGCATTGGGACGGCAGTGATGGCGTCAACCAAGGACTCCGAGCTCATAACGAGCATACTTGCTCGATATGATTCGTTGCTACTCGGCGATCATCCGAATAATGACGTAGTTACTCGACACCTTGTAGAGTCTTACCCGAGTTTTGTCCTGGGGAACCACAACCAGAGTTTGCCGGGGGGCATTGCCATTTTCGATCGCTGGCATTTCGAGCGGTTTAGCAGTCAGACTGGCCGCTCGTACGCCCAGCACCTGGTCGCAAATTCCTGGCACGACACGCCCAGTCGTAAGATTGGGCCACTGGCCCACCCGGAGTCTGGGCCCGGCATCCTTACTGCCACGCTCCGCGAGCGCGTCGGAAATCTGCGGACTATCCCGAAGGCGGCGATGTTTCGCACCTACGTCAGTCATAAGCTGAGATTCAAACGTGCTGTCCCTCTAGAGCAAACGAGGTAACCGGCCAGTCGCCGACGACTCCCTCGCTAAGCGATGCGACCCGCACCTCGCTCTCGGGGTGCGTGGCCCCTCTGAGTGCTCGGAAAACGTACGAACCCACCACACCGTGCAACCAATGCCACGCTGGCCCCGAGCTACGCGCATCGCGCAGGTCCAGGAGCGGGTGGGGGCGGCACCGTTCCTGCTGCTCGACCACGACGCACTGCACGCAACTGCCGATCCGCGCTCACAGTTAACAAGGAGTAATCTCTGCGGCCTAGATGCCGCGCGCCTCCCGAACCCACCCGTACTGGAGGCGCAGCCCACTGGCAATGTCGACCTGTGGCTCCCATTCGAGGTACTTGCGCGCTCGCTCAGTTGAGCCACCGGTCCTATAAACATCCCCGACGACGGGCGCGCCGAATGACACACGGAGGTCGCGCTCGACCATGCTCCGGATCTCGTCGATTACCTCTTTCACGGATACCGCCGAGCCTCCGGAAAGATTGATTACGCATCCGGCCGGCACATCCATGTAGGACGAACGAATATTCGCCTCGACGATGTCACTAATGAAAGTGAACTCGCGAACCTGACTTCCGTCGCCATATATCTGAATCTCAGTCCCCTCGGTAGCCGCAGTGAGAAACTTTGTGAACGCCATGTCCGGACGTTGGCCGGGCCCGTACACCGTAAAATAGCGAAGGGAAACGACCGGGACCGAGTATGCCTGCGCATATAGACTGCACAAATGCTCCGCTGCCAACTTGGTTACACCATAAGGGCTCTTGGGACCGGGGCGGTCCGACTCATCTGTAGGGTAGCGCTCGGCATCTCCGTATACAGACGACGACGATGCGTAAACAAACCGAGAGAGTGCTCGGTCCATCCTGGTAACCGCCTCTAGAAGTAGCTGAGTGGCTTCAATATTATCGTGCGTATAGGTTGAAAATGAGTTCCCCCAAGAACTACGCACACCGGGCTGCCCGGCTTCATGAAACACAACATCGACACCTTGAAGCAGCTCGTCCAAGTTGAGCGAGCAGATGTCACCCCGCACCAAGGAGAAGTTCGGCTGAGCCAGCAGACCACGAACGTTGCGCTCCTTTAGCGCAGGGTCGTAGTAGTCGCGGAACGCGTCCACACCGACCACTGTATTCGCGGCATCGCTAAGCAGCCTGGTGCAGAGATTGCTACCGACGAATCCGGCCGCGCCGGTGACTAGATACTTCATGCGATCCTTGCAGCTTGAGGATGACAGTTGGAGCGGGCGCCCATGCGTGCGACGCATTGTGGTCTACGCTAGAGCATCTCCAATCTCGAGCGCTAAAGAAGCATGCTCATGCCGGGCGTTCCGCGCCTGTCCCGGGGCCCTTGGCCGGAACTGGCGGCTCAGCGTTCACTTGCACGTGCGCTTGTTAAAAGAGGGACGATTACTTCGTCGTGCGCCAGGTGACGCCGCTCTAGTCGTGAAGGCACGTCTTCCGCCCAGTGAAGGCGCCCTCCACTGATGCTTCGGCTCAGCAGCGCAGCCGAGGATTGACGCTTTCACCGCAAGAAATGATCCGAGCCTTCGGCTTGAAATATGTGGGCACGATCGTCAAGTATCTTGGTGCACGTGACTCTGCCCCGCTCCAGCGTTCGGCTCCAGGCTGACGCCGCCCGACGCCAACGCGCGCAGAGTGCGGACGGAGATACAAAATGAGGGGTTCGCGCGTCGTCGTCTACACGGCCGTGTTCGGTGGGTACGAAAAACCCGCGGAGCAGCCAATCGCCAAGAACTTCCCGGATGTTCGGTTCATCTTTTTCACGGACGACCCGACCCTCAAAAGCGAGTCTTGGGACGTCGTACTGGTAGAACCGTCGATTCCATGGGATGCAGCACGCAGCGTCCGAGAGCTTAAGATAGTTGGCCATCCCAGCCTTGACGAGTTTGACGTCTCTATATGGATCGATAATCGGATCCAGTTACAGGCGGATCCGCAATTGATGGCTGAGACGTGGCTCGGCAAGCACGAAATGGCAATGGCTCTGCACAGCTGGCGCATGACTGTCCGTGACGAATTCTCGGCCGTCTTAGCCGACTCGCTTGACGACCCAGGCCGTGTGCGCGAGCAGCTGAACTTCCTAAGCAAATGGTCGCCCGAGACATTGACGAGTCACCCGCTTTGGGGCGCCATTATTGTCCGCCGCCCGACCGCGCCCGTGCGCAAGGCCATGCGCTATTGGATGGACCAGGTGCTGCGGCACTCGAGGCGCGATCAGTTATCACTTATGTACGCGCTCGGGCGGGCACGAGTCGATGTAAATCGAATAGCGATAGATAATCACTCGTCAAGTTGGCACACCTGGATTAGCGTTGATACGCTGCCGAAGGATAAAAAGATGGTCTACAGCAGCGGCTATCGGTACTCGATACTTGTGCACGTCTATGATCGCGTCGCAAGTAGCCGTGTCGCGCGGGGCGTGCGCCGCGTTGTTCGCTCTCGCCGCGTGAAACGTTGACGTACGACAGCACCCGGGCGTATGAGGCACATCGCTTCAGTCGCCGCGCACGATTGGGCAAGCGGTGAGGCAGCAATTGCGTCGGATTGCGGGCTTTACACTGCTCCCACTTATCGGCTTACTGACACCTTTCCTCCTGTTGCCCGTGATAGCGCGCATCGGTGGCGCGGCCACATGGACCGGTGTTGGACTCGGCCAGTCCGTTGGAGTCGTGGCGTCCATTATTTCGATGTGGGGGTGGTGGACGATTGGCCCATCCCGGTTCGCCGCAACGACAAACGACGCCCAGAGGGCGCAACTGTACGTGGAGAGCCTTCAGCAGCGGGCAATACTCTTTCTGATCGCCACGCCGATTGCCGTTCTCATTACCGTCACGCTGGCGGCGCCCCAAGCGCGTTCGATCTCAGCGCTCATGGCGATCGCCTCCGCAACCGCCGGCTTGTCGCCCGCATGGTATTCGATAGGCGCTGGCCGCCCCGGTCAGCTCGTACTCTTCGACGACATCCCAAACGCAGTCGCTGTCGCGGTCGCCGCGATAGCTATCCTGCTCACGCGGGCAGTTTGGCTGTATCCAGCGCTACTTATCTTCGCGAACATCGCAGCGCCTGTGATATTCGCCTATCGACTCACCCCGAACGCGCATCGTGTCCTCGTACCGCCCAAGACTATTTGGTCAGACGTGCGAAGACAGGCCGCCGTCGCCGGGACTAACCTAGTCGGAACGACATATTCTTCCTCGCCGATTCCTATGGCAACTCTTGTCGATGCGGCCGGTAAAGTCGGAGGGTTAGTCTCGTCCGATCGACTGTACCGAATAGGAAGTTACACGACCATTGCACTGAGCAACGCGCTACAGAGTTGGGTCCTCGAGATTCACGGTCCGCGTCGCATACGGCGCCACGCGATTGCGATATATCTTCATGTGGCCCTGGGCGTAGTGGGGGGGTCGCTGCTAGCATTCCTCGGTCCCCTAGTCGGCAACATCCTGTTTGGGGCGGATGTGGCTCCGACGTTCTCTACCACGTCCTGGTATGGAGTTGCGTTCTTTGCCGTGGCACTCACGACCCCGCTCAGCCGCAATATTCTCATTCCCGGCGGCCGGGCGCGCTATACCTTCCTTGCGGGCCTCGTGGGGGCCGTCATCGGCATTCCGTTAATGGTGGTGTTAGGGAAGATTGAGGGATCGCCAGGAGTCGCCTGTGGCCTCGCCGTCAGCGAGCTGATTATCTGTTGTCTGGCTATGCCACCCGCGCTTGCGACGCTCGGCGCGATGAAGCAATCCGATCCACAGTAGGAGGGGCGACTATCGATCGTTCAGTCAGCCACGAATTGTTGCTCCGGCCGGAACATCATCGTATATGCGAGCACCCGCTCCAATGAGTGCGCCAGCTCCCACGCGGACACCCCCAGTCACCGAAGAACCAGGGTAGAGCGTGACACCGAACTCAATGACCGGATATTGACCCCTGCGATTTGCCCCAACCGTTACTCCCTGGTAGATCGAGACACGATCACCGATGCGTGCACCGGACCCCAGAACTACCCCGATCGGGTGTGGCAAAAACAATGCCCCGGCGATCTCGCACCCCGCAGCCACATCGCATCCGTGAAGGGTGATGAGCAAATTGCGCGCGAGGTGACCTCGCAGACCCCCTCTGGCGGCGATCCTCATCAGGAGCGCAGCACGAATGCCCGGGCTGAGGAGAACCGCAGTGACCACACGTCGTTTCCGTACCCTTCCCCTGGGCCGGCCGTCACGCTCATCTGCCAGATGCAGATCGACTCGGACGCCTTCAAGCAGATTCACGCCGCGCCGTGACCTTTCTGACGAAATGTTGGACCTAGACGTCCAAAGGCTACGCGAACGCGCGTATGTGCTGTTCGCACCTGGCCGCCTCGGAATCTCGTCGTTGGCGTCATCGCGAGCGCGCTGGTGAAGCGGCTACGACCGTGCTGATCGACTCATACGCCGGTCCGGTAACCGAAAGGCCGAACCGCCAGCCTCTGTGAATCGCGAATGCTGCCGTGACTTGACCGCGGCCGAGCCGTGCGAAGATCCTTGCCCAAAACCGAACGCGGCCGCCCAGCCGGCGCGAGCGGGAGCCTTCGCGAGTGAACAATGCTAAGCCAGCCGCCGAGTATGCCCTGATCTTTAGGCCCGCGGCCGAGTGCGATGATGAGATTCGGTGCGTAACCCCCACTTCTGGGACAACTGCCAACGACCAGCCGCGGGCCCGCACCCGTTGCCCCCATTCCACGTCTTCCCAATACATGAAGTAGCGTTCGTCGAGAGGCCCAACATCGCGCATGCAGATCGCGGAAACTAGCACACATGCCCACGTCAAAAATTCTGCGTCTCTCGGGTAGGCCCGATCATCTATTGACATAAGGAGTGAATTCACGCGCCCTCCCGACGAGAGCAGGTCACCGTCCGGCGAATATATAAACGGCGCAGTTGCTCCCACATTCGCTCCGAGCCCGAACGGCTCGAGCATCGGCGCGAGTGCTCCAGGCATCCATAGCGCATCATTATTGATGATCAGGACATAGTCGGCGTCACGAGCGAGGGCCGACTGAATACCTTCGTTCACTCCTGCCGCAAATCCACGGTTCTCCGGCAGTTCTATGATGTCGGGCATCTCCTCGGCGAACCGCTCGCAAAGTGCCTGCTTAAGCGTGCCATCGAACTCGTTATCGACCACGATGACCGAAGCGATATCCGGATCCGCCTGCAAACTTGCTACGCACTCGACGGTAGAGCCGGCATCGCGCCAGTTCAGAACGACAGCAGTGACGTGGTCTTGAACCGCCCCAACGAGGTTGGGCTTTCCGTCAGAAGACACGGCCTCAGCCATTTGCCACCTCTATCGCAGCCGCGACGTTCCGCCCGACACGGTGCCAGTCGTATCTTTCCCGCCATGCTCGCCCCGGCTCTACAGTGCCGTGTGCGACCAGTGCGTCCATCGCGGCGGCCCAGGCCTCAGGATCATGCGCTGAGTCGACCGCGACCCCACTGCTCCCAACGATCTCCCTGACACTCCGCGCGCCTCCATAAAACGCGACTGGGGTACCAACGCTGAGAGCCTCGAGTGCGGGAAGACCGAACCCCTCTACAACAGAGGGCAAGAGCACCCCATTTGCTCCGCGGTAGAGGGCCGCTAGGGCGGCATCACTCTGCGCCGGCGCAGAAACCACCTGTCCTGCGATCCCGTATTCGTCAACTAATCGCACCAGCCCGACGCTGTCGCGGACGACGGCCACCAACCTGTACTCGGGTCGTAGCCTGAGGGCCCGAGCGACCACTTCGAAGTTCTTGTGTCGCATCAGACTGCCTACGTAGACGAGAGCCCCCTCTGCCAACGAGGAACGCGGGCCTTCAGGTATGAAGGCCGGCGAGCAGCCATTGCCAACCTCTACGACGTCGATACCTGATGCATCACGCCCGAGCCATTCAATGATGGCCTCGCGCGAGGTCTTCGACACTGTCAGTACAGACCCCGCACGTCGGATTGCAGGGCGAACAACGCGCTCGTAATAGACACGCTTGGCGCGCCCAGCGCCGGTCGGCACTTGCAGGTGAATCAAGTCGTGAAGCGTGATCAGTTGGCGTGATCGAGAAAGGCCAGCGTTGTATCCTGGCGAGTAAACCAGGTCCCTCCGTCCGAGCTTCAATCGCGCAGGGTTTACCGCGTCCAGCGGAGACGTCGGCGGCAGGCTTCCTTCCATTCGAGCGAACGGGATGTTGATCCGATCGACAACCTCGGAAGCGAACCGGCCGATGCCGGTCTGTCCTGACCACCGCGTGTCGACCACTAGCATCTCAGGCCTCGCGCTTAGGGGACTTGGGCGGCGTAATCCAGGTCCGGAGCTCGGTCGCAAAACGCTCGCTGCCAAACAATTCACCTACACGGCTTCGAGCAGTTGACATGTCCATAGACAGCGCACGTTCGACGCCCTCGCGGAGCGCGCCCGGTGACGTCGACTCCACAACCGCACCGCCCCCAGAGGAAAGAACGCTCTCTTTTGCGCCACCAACATTTAGGGCGACAACTGGTGTACCGACTGCCATAGCCTCAACCGGCATAATGCCGAAGTCCTCAACAGCAAAGAATCCAAACACACTTGCCTTCTGATAGAGCGCATAGAGCAACGCATCAGAAGGGTCATCTACAAACGTGACGTGAACGGCGGACCGGACAGCGATGGCCTCGAGTTCCGCCCTCTGGGGACCGCCTCCGGCAAGAACTACCGGAATCTGGGCGGCTTCTCCGGCGCGCACCACGAGATCGAGCCGTTTGTATTCGACGAATCGTGACGCGCCGAGAATGAACACGGCTGGCAACGAGTCCAAGAGGTGACGCTCGTGGTCGCTCAGGTGCCGCGCCCAGTCCTCCTCCTTTTGGATTCGCGAAACGTCAACGGGCGGATAGATGACGCTGGCTTCGACGCCCCACGTGTCCTGAATACGTGATCGGACGAAGTTACTAATGGCGACAAAACTTGCGTCCTGCGCACTCGCGACTCGCCTGTCAAGCCCCCGAAGGAAAACCGATGCCGCGCGAGCCGCCGGCCCTCGCCCGCGATTGTCCATTTCCGGGACCCAGACATATCGGGCCGGGGTGTAGACGTATACGAAGCGCGGAACGTTCGACCGGTTGTGCCAGTCCGCATGGTGGGCGAATGCATGCGAGCTGAGGAGCGCGAAGTCTGCGCCCGAGAATCGCGCGCGTGCCCAAGTTGCCGGCATAAAAGGGAGAGCAGCGGCCTTGCTTCGGCGAAGCGGCGTACGAGCGAGCCATGATTCGTGAAGATTTGGCCGAGCAAACCGTGTCGGCGCATCATTCCAGAGTGTCCACAAATCCGCATCTGGGAAGCACTCAAGCATGGCTTCCACAACATTTTCTGAGCCACCCCGCGGCGCCAGCCACTCATGGACAATTACGCCGCTCACTAAATTGCATCGCTTCCCGGCGACACGACCGCCCTAATTGTGCGCCACATGATTGCTAGGTCCCCTACTAGCGACCAGTTTTCTACGTAATACAGGTCGAGCCGGATCGCTTCCTCCCACGAAAGGTTGGACCGTCCGCTAACTTGCCATAGACCGGTCATGCCCGGGAGCACGTTAAGGCGCCGCCACGCAGCCTCGTCGTAAAGCGCAACCTCCGGTTCTCGCTGTGGGCGAGGGCCGACCAGGCTCATTTCACCTCGAAGGACGTTGATCAATTGAGGGAGCTCGTCGACCGAGTATTTTCGGATGAACCGGCCGATCGGGGTGATACGCGGATCATTTCGAACCTTGAACAACGGCACCCCGGCGCTCCCCTGCGCCTCGAGCAGGCGCGCGAGCTGAGCATCAGCGTCGGTGACCATCGACCGAAACTTGAGCATATGTATTGCGTGCCCGTCCCGTCCCACCCGCTCTTGCCGATAAAAGACAGGTCCCGCACTCGTCGTCTTGACCGCGACCGCCACAACCGCGAATAGCGGCGACAGCAGAAGCAACAATAGGCCAGAGCCAACAATATCGAAGACGCGCTTAGTAACGCGCTCTGGGCCCTCATAACGCGGGGTTTCGACATGCATGAGCGGCAGCCCGGCAACAGGCCTCGTGTGAATGCGGGGGCCGCCGACATCCGTAAGACCAGGCGCCATCACGAGGTGCTTGCGCCCGGGTTCTAATGCCCAACTGATGCGACGCACCCGTTCTGGCGAAAGTTCATCCGACCCGGTAAGCACAATCGTATCCGCCCCGCAACCGTTCAACGACTCAACTGCGGTATCGAGCGTACCCACGATCGGCAGCTCACGTCCGTCGTCAAGCCGCACTGGGCCGTCCCGCCCCGGGACAATAGCGCCGACAACTAAGTATCCAGCAGCGGGATGTCTGGCTAGCTGATTACCAATATGCGTAACGGAGTCAAGGGCACCGACGAGGACCACGCGGGACGAATAACGGCCGTCACGGCGCTCGATCGCAAGCCACTGCCGCCACATCCACCTTGTCGCCAGCAGAACAAGCACGCCGAGGGGGAATGAGATCAGGATGTAACCGCGTGCCAAATCGACTTTCAAGAGAAAGGCGGCAATCGCGACCAGTCCGAACAGCCTTAGGCTCGCGCTGACAATGAGCTTGTATTCAGTCGCCTCAACGCCAATGACGCGGTACGTCCGAGTCCCGAATATCGACAGCGCGGTGAGCCACGCAGCTGTCAGGACCGCCGATATGAGTGTGTAGCTGACGGCACCACCGGTCAGCTGTCCGACGGCCCAGCTGCCAGAGGGGGCGACTCGTCCGGAGCCTAGCCAAAGAAGCTGGGTGCCGAATACCACCCAGACAAGCGTTAGCGCATCCGTTATCGCGACGCGTCGCGCGTAGGCGCCGCGCCAGTCCACAACTGCTCCCGCGTCAGCCACCGCGGGCGTGCGGTCGACGGATTGATCAACCATTCGTTGTGTCCCGCTTCGCGTCATAAGTGGTTTCGAACGGCGGTCCGAGCCGCTTTCTTGACGAAAGTTTAGGTGACCCCACCATCACTTGCCACGGGCGAGATCCCGAAGAGTCCGCCTCCCTGCGACGGTCCGACAGCACTTGGTTCCTCACTCACCTAACGCTCAGGACGGCCGAAACGAGAACGAAAGCGCGGGCGTTCGCGATCCAGGCGCCCGAGGTTGTGCACCCGCCGAGGGCTTGGTATCTAGCAGAGCGTGTACGATGCCCTGCACTGCTTGAGCTATCTCAGCGCTCACACGGTCGTACTCCTCGCGGGGAAGGCCAATTGGATCGTCAATGTCGTCCAAGCTGGGGTCGCGCGGTGCCCCCGGCCCACGACGGGACGCAGCCCCTGCGACAAGTGCCGCAGGGGTTAGCTCGCTTCGAGCCTCGGCCGCGCTTACCAGACGCGAGAACTCATTGAGCGTAAAAGTTCGGCTGACCGCACCGGGCCGAATGCCCACAGCCGCGGCCCTGTGCTCGCGGGTTAGTCCGAGGATAAGGTCGGCCTTTGCAACGCTCTGCTCCGAAAGCCGCGCCGCACGATGGTGGACGGCAGCATCGGGATCTAGGCCGAACGGCACACCCGCGCTAATCATCTCGGCGGCCATCCGTTGCCCCGGGCGGGCAATCGTTCCGGCGCTGACAACTACCAGATCAGCGCGCGCGCTGAGTCCGTTCCGCAGAAGCAACTCCGCTAGCGGGGAACGGCACACGTTCCCGGAACACACCGCAAGCACACGAAACGGAGTGGAGGTATTCATGCGTTCGCGCCGCGCGCGCCGCGCGCGCGCAGCCTCTTCTTGTTCTTGCCCCGTTGATCGGCTTGCTCCCCGCCGTAGTAGCCATAGCCGTATCGCCCGTATGCGTATGCATCGGGTCCCTTGGTTGGAAGCATCGTCATAATGACACCGCCAACTCTGCTGCCAACCTGCTCGATCAGGGCGACCGCGGCCTTGACCTGGTTCTTATGCGTTCTGCCGGCGGCAACTACGAGGAGCGAACCGTCTGTAACCTTACTGAGCACGGCCGCGTCCGTCACGGGAAGCAACGGAGGGGCATCGTAAAGGACGTAATCGAATTGGCCTTCAAGCATCTCGATGAGCTTTGCCATGCGCTTGCTGCCGAGCAATTCACTCGGGTTCGGGGGAACCCGGCCGGCCGGCAGCACATAGAGGTTCGTCGTACCCCACCGTTGGACTACGTCAGACAACTCCACGCGACCAACGAGGACGTCCGTGAGGCCAGCAGCTCCTTCCAGGCCCAGGTATGCGGCGAGCTTCGGTCGTCGGAGATCCGCCTCGACGACGAGGATATTGCTCGACGTGCTGGCGAGAGCTAGCCCGAGGTTGGCAGTCGTCGTGCTCTTACCCTCTTGAGCGAGAGAACTTGTCATCACGAAGCTGCGACCGCGCAAAGAAGTTCCATCTTCGTCATCCTCGCCGCGCGAAACGAGATCGGCATCGTCGCCGACGTTGAGGAATTGAAGATTAGTTCGCAGCGTGCGAAACGCTTCGGCCCGGTTTGAGAATGGGTCATCAGCAACGATCAACGGGCGCGATGCCGACTTGGGGTCGAACGTGATCCCACCGACGATTGGCGCACTCGTAATGGCCTCGACGTCGTGCTCGGTCAGGATTCGCGTGTCAAGAGTCTGCCGCAGTACAGCGACTGCGATGCCCAATGCGAGGCCGACGAGAAGCCCCAGCACAATGTTGAGGGGTACGTTTGGGCTACTGGGGGAAAGCGGAACGACCGCATCCTGCACGCGGGTGAGCTTTACCGGCGAGACATTGTTGTCGGCGTCCGTAGTCTCAAGTGTTTGTACGACCGTCGTCAAGCTCTCCGCGGTCGCGTTCGCTATGTCGGCCGATTGTTTTGCGTCGCTTGACTTAGCGGTGATCTCAAGAAGAGTCGTGTTGAGCGGCGCTGCCGCGCTCACTTGCTTCGCCAGCTCGATGGGAGTCAGGTCCAGATGCAGGCCGACAATGACCGGCTGGAGAACGGACGGCGTGGTGACGAGCCCCACGTAGGACGTGATGCGGTCCTGCGTGTAGTTCTGGCCTTGGGCTAGATCGTTGGCGTTGTCGCTTGTCTCAGTACTTACGAACACTTGCGCACTTGCCGTGTAAGTCGGCGCCTTCGCCAGCGAATACGCTGCCGCGATGCCCACCCCGACGACGACGAACACAAGGATGAACAGCCAACCCTTGCGCAGCACTCGGATGTAATCGCTGAGTTCCACAGACCTGCCTTTGATTGCGCACGCCCCGCACGTGTCTTGGGCGCAATGATGCCATAACTAGACGACCGGGCTTCCACCTTCACGACCCCAGGGCGTGTGGCGCTGGCCGGATTATGGTGCCTACCTCTAGCGTGTACCCCATGACGCAGGCCCCTCGGTCCGCTGCTCACAGCGCAGCCCCGACCGACTCGAACGCTTCCGCTCGCCCGACCGTTCCTCTTATATGGGCGATCGCCGCACTCGTGGTCGCGGTCGTGCTAGCCCTCACCTTCCCGGCCTGGGAGCGGAGTGTTCCGTTCGGCGTCGAGCTCGCCGCCTCCTACGGCCTCACTTGGCTCCCCCTCATCATCGCGCTCATCGCGACCGCACTCTTCTGGCGGCAATACCTCGGGTTCCGCCCTGTCGACATCTACCTCGGCCTCATGGTCGGTGTCGTCGCACGCGCAGTGGGCATCATCGTGCAGTTCTTTGTCACCGGCAGTCTTCCGAGCAGCGGCATCTTCATCGGCGGCATTACCGGTGTCTACGTCTTCACTGCGGTCATCGCCCCGGTGATCCTGGCACCGCTCATCGAGGAACCGTTCTTTCGCGGCCTGCTGCAGGGATCCCTCGGCCGTTTCCTGACGCCCTGGACGTCGCTCATCATCACGTCGGTGATCTTCACCCTCGTGCACACGATCGCCGATGGCTGGTCGTGGACTCTCGTCGTCGAGATGCTCGTCTACGCCCTGCTCGCCGGATACGTCGTACAGCAGACGAAGCGCATCGCGTCCGCAATCATCGGCCACGCCGCGTTTAACGGTCTTGCCACCCTGATTAACTGGCCGTGGTAGCGCCTAAACCTTCGTCTACCCCAGAATTAGGGTCGTAAATCATTCCCCGCGCTCCTGAGCGCCTCATAGAGTCGGTTATATGCCCGGAAACGATCGCCATCGCTTTTCGGCTAACGGCACCCTGAAATACGTCGGCGTAGGCGTCTTGGCCGCCGCCGCGATCGGTCTCGCCGGCTACGCGCTCACGCACCACAGCGCCTCTGACCTTGCTGCCGTCGCCGCGACGTACACGCCGCCGTCGCTGCCCGGCGGGGCAGCTTCGTCAGCGCCCTCGGCTCAGGCATCTGTACCCGCTGGCTCGCCCGCGCCGAGCACGGCTGCCACCCCGACGACGCGGCCCACCGTCGCCTTCGTCGGTGACGGCTACGCCGAGTCGCTCGACGCGAGCAGCCCAGAGAAGGGGTTCCCAGCGCTCGTCGGCAAGGCCGAGGGGTGGAAGGTCGACGTCATCGCCTGCACGAACGCCGGCTACATCGTCAGCGGCGACTGCGGCACGAACTACGCCGGGCTGATTCCGAAGATCGTCGCCGAGAAGCCGTCAATTGTTGTGGTCACCGGCGGCCGGAACGACACCCCGCAGTCGCAGAGCACGGCGTCGGCTGCGAACTCGTTCTACTCGCAGCTGTCCTCAGCGCTGCCGGCCGCCACGATCTACGCTGTCTCGCCCGTGTGGGACTCGACGCAGGGGCCGCTGCCGCTCGGAGTTGTGCAGAGCTCGGTAAAGGCCGCGGCCGCCGGCAACGGGGCAACCTACCTCGATATCGGTGAGCCGCTGCGTGGGCACCCCGAGTACATCTCGAGCGGGGTCGTGCCGAACGACGCGGGTTATGCCGCGATCGCCTTGGCGATTGAAGCGGCGCTGCCGAAGCAGTAGCGGTGGGCTGGGCGAGGGCGACGCAAGCCGCCCACGCATCGTTGAAGCAACTATGAGTGTCGGGGCGTGAGGGTGCGGGCCGCTGCGACCGGCGGCCGGTCTTCGCCCAGGTAGCGCATAAGGGTCACCTGGACCGTCTTGAAGCGGTGCCGCACGCGCACCATCACTCCCCCGCGCTCGCGGACCTGATAGCAGGTCTCGGGCGTCAGGCGCAGTGACTTGTCCCAGATGGGCAGCCAGCCTTTCGCGGTGTAGTACTCCGTGACCCTGGGGGTTGCGTCAGGGTTGCCAAAGTGTCGTGCTGCGTATCGGGCTGCAGCCTCGTTTTCCGCCACTCGTCTTCCTTTCGGTTTGAGCGTGCCTCGGAGCGTCCCGCGTAACCCCCAGGAGCCAGGGGCGCCGGGGAATCGGGGAATGCGCCGTCGCAGGGTGGAAGGTGGAGAGGAATAGTCGGGCATTCCTCATTTAAAATACGTCAGCTTCAGCTGTTTGTCATACCTTGGCCGGATGCGCCGTGTGTCTCAAATCGCTGTGGCGGCCGCGCTTGCTGCCGCCATCGTCGTCGCTGGTGGGATCTTCGGGTATCGCCACCACGAGCAAGCACAAGCCGCGCGAGCGCGCGTTGCGTCGTGCGAGGTCATTCATGCGCAGGTCGCGAAGTGGGCCTCGCTCGACAGACCGCTGATGACCGGGAGTGCGCCCGTGCTCGCCGTTCTCGGCGACTCCTATACCGCCGGCACGCAGCTGCCCGAGCTCAGCGACGACTATGCGGTGCTCACCGCCCGTGCGCTGGGCATGCGAGCGAACGTCGTCGGCTGGCCTGGAAGCGGCTACGTGAACCCGAGTGCGTGCGGCGGGCATCCGTTCTCGCGGCAGCTCGCGCAAGCACTCTCGCCGGTACCGCGCATCCTCGTGATCGAGGGCGGCACGAATGACTACACGTACTCCGATGCCCGGTTGCGGTCGGCCGCCGCCTCGCTCGTCGCAACGGTCAAGCGCGAGGCGCCCACCACGCGGATCGTGTTGCTCGGCCCCGCGATCACACCGCGCCGACCCGCCGCGGACATGCGCCGCGTGGACGCAACGTTGGCCTCCGTCGCCAAGGCGGAGGACGTCGGTTACGTCAGCGCACTCAGCTGGCTGGCACCCGCCGACTTGGCCGGAGACCACTTGCACCCGAACGAAGCCGGCCACCAGGTGTACGCGAAATCACTCTCTGCTGCCCTGCGCAGCCCGCGAGTCACACCGTGACGAGCTGGGCGCGCTCCTAGCAGACGACGCCCTGCTCCGCATCGCGCGCGGCACGCACGGCGTGGATGTCGGCCGGATCACCTGACCCGTTGTACTTGCCCTCGCCCAGCCGTGCGACCCACTCTGCATAGGTGTGGTCGGTTCCCAGCTCGCAGTCGCAGATGACGCCGATGCTGCCGCCCGAACGGCTACCGACATAGAACTCGCAGTGCACTGCCTTGACGAGACCGAGCGACGACTGGCCGCGCGCGTTGTTCATCACCATTGTTCCCTCAACCCGAACGCCCCGGCCGATGTCCCGACGCGCAGCCCACGCTGCGCCTCGCCCCCAGCGGCTCAGTGGGGAGCCGCTGCATACCAGCACGACTCCCCACCTTCTCAACCCCCGAATAGCGCCACATGAGGCGGTGCCCACGCGCGCTTTCCCGAATAGTCACGCGCGTGCGCAGCGGCACGATCCTTACCCAGGCTACGAATTGGCACATGGGGCCCATAGGCCCCACAGCAGGTAACCCGCATTCCGCGCGTTATGCGGGCCAAGCCGAGCGCGCGCCACCCCTTACTCGACCCCCGAGAGGGGGGTATTTCCCGTCAATGACCCAGCGGTTGCACAACCGTCTCAGAGGCGGATCACTCCGGTGCGGATAGCCGCCGCGACGGCCTCGTCGCGGGAACTCGCCCCAAGCTTCCGATACACGCTTCGCGCACGCGACTTGATGGTGTTCGGGCTGAGCTGCAGAAGCTCAGCGATATCCCTGATGGTATTCCCTTCCGCCATCAACCGCAGCGTCTCCCATTCTGGGGTGGTGAGGTCTGAGAAGCGGTGAGCAGCGGCACCGGTCGGCGCGTTGGCAGCGTCTCCCGAAGCGGTATCTGCGTCTGGGCCGGCGTCGTCGATCGGCACCATCAGCCTTCGCGCATGCGCGACGAGAACCGGGTCGCGCTGCTCGCTGCGGCGATGAAGTTCGCGCAGGAGCGGACTCACCATGGGACGAAAATCGGCACGGATGCCTCGCACGACGATCAGCCGGAGGGCGCCCAGATAAGTTTGCTCGGCCGTCTCGTCCAGCCCGAGGGCGGCGAACGCCACTGCGCGAACGGCGTGGGTGTAGACGGCGTAGGGCGCCGCGTGCTCATGGGCGCCCACGCACCCCTCGGTGGCCTCGAGCGCTTCCTGAGCCATGCCCTTTGCCAACAGCGCGCCGGCACGCAGCGTCGAGAAGCACGGCATATGCGCGATGCCGTCCCGTTCCCCGGCGACCAGCGCCAGCGCCTCGTCGGGTGCCCCCTGCGCCACCGACATGAGGCCGGCGAAGAGTCGCAGCTGCGAATCGAGCAGCGGCAACTCTTGACGGGTCGAGGGCAGCGTGCGCAGCAGCGAGCGCAGCGCCTGGGCGGAGCGCGCCCAGTCCCCCTTGCGCATGAGCAGAAGCACGTCGATGTAGCCGAGCAGCTGCCCCCAGATCTCCTCAGTGCCCCTGCTCTGCTGGATCACTTCGCGGACCTCGCGCAGCCCCACCTCCGCCGACTCGTTGTCGCGCAGCCAGACCGTGGAGTACAGCATCTCGGCGCCGAGCCGGCTGTCTTCGAGGTGCAATGCGAAGCAAAGGTCCTCGGCGCGCGGAAGCATCCGCTCGGCCACGTCGAATTCGCCGCACAACGTGAGTGCGAGCATCTGACCCTGCAACGCGAGAAACGCGAACACGCTGGCCGGACTCGTCGCCGCAAGCTCTTCGCTCATTTCCGCGAACTGCACCGACGCCGAAGCGAGGTCTCCCCGCCACAGAGCGACGCGCGCGCTCGCTATGCGGAACGCGGTGAGCAGGCCTTGCGACCGGCCGCCCGCGATCTCGGCCACCGCATCCGCATCTGCGGTCGCACGCGCAATTTCCGACCCCGCATCATCGAGCCGGCCGAAGCGCAGCATGATCAATGCACGCGCTGTACGCACCATGAGCCGGCCGCGCGGCGACAATGCTGCAATCGCCCACTCGTCAACGCCGAGCAGTCTCGTCTGGTGCCGCGCGTGGGGAACGACGCCGGGCGAGATGACATCCACGATCCACACCGCCGCGACGGCCTCGACACTCGCGAACACCTCCTCAGCAGGCAACGCCATCGCGAGCATGCGGGTGCGCAAGCCGCCCTCGTGCTGCACTGAGTAGTCCCACCGCTCGACGAACGTACGCACCGCCGCGTCGTGCTGGCCACCCTGCATCAACTGGCTGATCGCCTCGGGGAACTTGTTCTGCGCCGCGAATGCGTCGGCAGCCCACGTGTGCACCGCGGCGGCGTTCTTCGCGTACGCCCCGCGGGTCAGCCGCCGCAAGGCCGGCCGCAGCCCAGCTGCGGCGGAGATGCTCACGCCGCCTGCGGTCTGTCTTATCTTCAGGAGGTCGCGCTGCCCGAGTACCTCGAGCTGGTCGTACTCGCGGGGGTCGTCGACCACCTTGCGCGCGACCGCTTCAGGCACGATCGGCGCGATGGCCAGCAGCGCCATCAGTCGCGGACCCGAGTCGGGCATCGTGCGGTGCGCGATCGTCAGTAGATGCTCGGCCAACGCCTGCTGCAGTGCGGTTTCGGGACGTGCCGTCTGGCGCTCGACGGTCGCCTCGAAATAGGCGCCCAGCAACGGACCATGCTCGGCCGCCTTTTCATCGAGCCGAAACAGTTCGTCGAGCACGTCGCCGCGGTCGTGCGCCTCGAACGCGCTGCGGACGGCGGATTCGCCCAGGCGCAGGTCGGCTGCATGAATGTCCGGCCGGCGCGGACTGAACGCGGGCCCGTGAGGTCGCCCATCTGTCAGAACGACGAGTCGCAGCTGAGGCACCCGAATGGCTACCTCGTCGAGAGCCGCGAGCTGCGCAAGGCTGACGGCATACGCTCCCAGCTCGAGCACCACGATCGTGCGCGACTGACCAAGGTCGAGCAGCCGCACGAACTCCTGGACGGCCGGGGCCAGGGGCGTTCCTCGCGGAAGATCACTGTTGATCCGAAGCCAGTACACCTGGTGTAGCGGCCTCGGCAGTCGGTCGAGCCACGCGGAGACAGCCGCTCGCTTGCCCGTTCGTAGAGGCGCGCACACCCACACAACGGGGCGCTCCGCGATCAGCGCGTCGAGTTTGCTCTCGAGCGGCGCGTTCCTGATGAAGAACCGCGGCACCACCGGCTGTTCGACCAGGAAGAGGCGTCGAGACCGGTCCCGCCACCTCAGACCGCCACGGGTCGGCGTCACGCGGGGGGCATCAGGGCGGCTGACCCGCCTACCACTCATGTCGCCACCACCATCAGTGATCGGCCTCTTACGGCACAAACCACCTATTGTCTCGCCTTGCGCCGGGCACGGCCGAGACGCGCTCTCACAAGTTGCACGGCGGCGAGACAGCTGAGGACAGCTGCTGTCGCCGCAACCCAGACGCCGATCTCGCCCAGGCGAGCCCACCGCGAACGGCGAGGCGGTGCGCTCGTGCCGGCGATCTCGGTGAGGTCGACGCGCACATCGAAGCTCAGTCGCAATGCGCCCGCAGCTGCGTGGCCCGAGTCGGCCGCGACCGGAAATCGGTAGGACACAGCTACCGCCGTGGAGGCGCCTGGTGCGAGCTCGGTGCGCGTGAGAGCCTCGTTCGGCTCCGCCCGCAGTTCGGCCACCGACGTGCCGTTGATCTCGAAATCGCGGAAGAAGCTGCTCGCGTCATCGCCGCTCGTGCGCAGATCTGCGACCCGTGCCGTCAGCAGCGCCGTGGCACTGCCTGCGTTCCGGACCATCAGGCGTTTGCTGTCGTGATCGCCGGGCGCTACGGCGACCTGACCGAAGAGCGGCACGTTGACATGAGCCGATGAGTATGGGCCGCCGTCGACCGAGATCTCGAGCTGAGGGTCGGCCCGAGCCATCGCTGCCGGCGCCACGGTCAGCACGGCCGCGATCGCGGCGCCGACCGCGATCCGAGCCGCGGCGGCGGCCACAGACCGCCGCTCGGTCACGGCGCCCGATACCGCTTACGTGAGCGAGCGCCGGCCCGTGCGAGCGTCACGACGCAGTAGGCGATCAGGGCGCCGCCGAATGCGGGCACCAGCCACACGGTGTGGAATCTGTTCGCCCACGTGGTGACGTAGCCCAGATACGGCAAGGAGTAGACCATCCGGCCCTTGATCTGCCCAGGTACCTCCGGTGCGTCGGCGACGTTGTTGGCGTCGCCCTTCGTGATGATCCTGTCGACCTTGCCGTGGCTCGTGACGCCGATGCCGACGACCCTGTGCGTGATGACCTCGGGGTCGCCGCTGTGCGGTTGGAACGTGACGATGTCGCCGATCTCGAGATTCTGCGGGTCGACCTGCTTGCTGATCACCAGATCGCCGGGCTTGAAGGTCGGCTCCATCGAACCGGTGAGCACTGCCAGCGGCACGGCGCCGATGAGCCTGGGCAGCACGACCGCGGCGAACGCGATCGCGGCGATGAAGATGACGATGGCCCAGGTCAGCCCGTTGCAGATCGCGGGCCATACCCGGACCCCGGCGCGCTCGGGGTTCTGCTGCTGAAGCGCCGGGGCCCCGCGTGTGTTGGCCTGGAGAAGCATCGGGGCCTAAGAACCCGACGGAGTCTGCTGGAGCTCGAAGCCGAGCTGCGACAGGTCGACCGACTTGCCCGCCGTGCTCGCGTCGGTGGCGGTGCTCGGGCTGTTCAGCACGATGACCGCGTCGTACGTGCCGGTGCTCTGCGCCGTCACCGCATAGCTCGACGTGACTCCATCGGGCAACGCCACGCCTCCTACCAGGGTGCTGGGCACGTCACCGGTCAAGAGGTCGACGATCGCGACGGAGTTGGCCACGTCGCTCGCGCTGCTGGGGTCGAAGCCGCTCGCGTCAGCGGCGGGCACGATGTAAGCGGTGCCGCTCAGGCCCGCGTCGCCGAGATCGGTGGCCACGTCGGAGCCCGTGCCGATCCCGGTGAGGTCGAGCGTGCCGGTCGCGTCGCCGCTCAACGACACCGACACCTCGGCCGTGTTCTCGACGGTGTCGCCGGGCACGAGGTTCGTGTAGTCGGCGCTGGGTGTGCCGGCGGTGCCGACCCAGCTCGCCGTGTAGTCGGTGTCGGGCACGGTGATGGCGAACGCGGCATTCGTGACCGTTCCCGCGTCGAACCCTGCGCTCGACCGCCATAGTGCGAATGTGGTTCCGCCGGCGAGCAGTGCGACGCCGGCGGTACCGGCCGCGATGGTGAGCGTAATGCTCTTCTTATTCATGCGCGTAGCGCGCACAGCATCGTTCTGAGTCAAGGGGAGTTCCGTCCGTTAGATGCGCAGATCAGCCCGCGCTGGCCACCATCAGGCTAGGAATCGTCCGACGGAGGGGGCGACCCCCACAGCTGGTAACCCTCGGGAACGCCTTTTTACGGGCCCGGCTTCCGCGCATCCGCCCGCGATCTACCCCCGTTCGGGGTACTTGTCGCCGAAATCAGCCCGCGTCGTACGCCGACGGAATCGAGGACCTGACGTGAACCGCGCCCCTCACGGGGCGGCACACCCGACAGCCAACGCCTTGGCGAATCCGGCGGTCTGATACATGTACTGGTGTACCCACTGAGTCGGGCTGAGCGGCTCGTACGACTCGATCATGCGTACCGTCGGAACACCAGAGCATCTATCGAAGATGTATCGCGCACGGGATATGTGGTACTGCCCGGTGATCACAATGACGCTCGACCAGTTCAACGCAGCCGCCTGCTTATGGGTGAAGCGGGCCTCACCCCGCGTAGTGAATGGCAATTCGTGAAAACAAGTGATGCCGGCGGTGCGGCAGACGTCGGTGGTGAGCTCCTGGGTCGGGACTGAGAGGTAAATGTGGTCGGCGTACCCCTCACTCACGAGGTGCTGCGCCAGGGTGATGCGGTCGCTGTACGGAGGCCCGATCACGACGATCGCATCGACCCGGGCCGGCTTATCTGTGTGGGGGACGACGTAGATCGGAATACCCGCCAACGCGATGGCCACCACCGCCCCCGCGACGATTGCTACTACGCGCAGCCCGATACGCGCCGCACGGTTCCTTCGAATGCGAGAGCTGGGTCGCGCCCGCCGGGCCGCAGCGATCATGCCCGCTGCTCCCCACCTGCAGCGGCGCACAGTTGCGAGCGCACGGGAAGCGCTACTCGGGCGTCGGGGGCGAGTCGGCGAGCTGGTCTTCGCCGAGGTAGCGGGCGATCATCACCTCGACCGTGCGGAAGCGGTGCTTCACGCGCAGCATCACTCCCCCGCGCTGCCGCACGAGCGCACACGTCTCGGGGTTCAGGCGCAATGACTTGTCCCAGATGGGCTGCCACCCGTGCATCGTGTAGTACTCGACGACCTTGGGCGCTGCGTCGGGCTTGCCGAAGTGTCGCGCCGCATATCTCGCAGCCGCCGCTCGTTCTGCCACTCGTACTCCTTTCGGGGTACCCCCTACAGGAACGAGTTTGCCCTCCACATTTCTCAGATCGCCCCAAGAATGCGGATGACTCAGTCAACGGCCAGCGAACTCATTACAGCGCGCGAAGCAGCGGCGCCAAGTCCTCCTCGAACTGCGCCAGGAAGCGACGCTGATCGTCGCCCGGCGCGTGGAACACGAGGTGGTTGAAGCCCGCGTCGACGTACTGCTTGATCTCCGCGACGGTCGCCTCGGGGTCGCTGCCCACGATCCACCGCTTCGCGATCTGCTCGATGGGCAAGGCATCCGCCGCCTTCTCCATCTCCTGCGGGTCGGTGATGTCGTGCTTCTGCTCTTTACTGAGCGACAGCGGCGACCAGAAGCGCGTGTTCTCGAGGGCGCGGTCGGGATCGCGGTCATAGCTGAGCTTGATCTCGATCATGTGATCGATATCGGATGCCTGCTTGCCGGCTGCGCTCGCACCCTCGATGACCGCGGGCACGAGCTCGTCGGTGTAGAGGGTCATGCCCTTGCCACTGGTGCAGATGAACCCGTCGCCCACACGACCCGCGTACTTCGCAACGGTCGGGCCGCCGGCCGCGATGTAGACCGGGATCGGCGTCTCGGGCTTGTCGTAGATCGATGCGTCGTGGGTCGAGTAGTACTCGCCCTCGAAGTTGACGCGCTCGTCCTTCCACAACGCACGGATCAGGCGCACCGACTCGCGCAGCCGCGCGAAGCGCTCTTTGAAGTCGGGCCAGCCCTGCTGACCTGCGCCCTGCCAGCCGGTCGCGACCTCGTTGAGCGCCTCGCCGGTGCCGACGCCGAGCACGATGCGCCCGGGGTAGAGCACGCCCAGCGAGCCGAACGCCTGCGCGATGACCGCCGGGTTGTAGCGGTAGTGCGGCGTCATGACGCTCGTGCCGAGCACGATGTCGTGGGTGCGCTCGCCCGCAGCGGCGAGCCAGGTGAGAGCGAACGGGGCGTGACCGCCCTCGTGCCGCCACGGCTGGAAGTGGTCGGAGATGAACGCGCTCTCCATGCCGTGTGCTTCGGCCGCGACCGTGAGCTCGACGAGCTCACGCGCACCGAACTGTTCAGCGGATGCTTTGTAACCCAGCTTCAGAGTCATATCGATTCGACTTTAGTCGCGCCGGGCGTTTCCGGGAGGTTTCGGACCCCACGAGAGGGGGGCAATTCCGCCTCGTTGGGGTTAACCCTGGGGTTATTTCGATGATCAAGACACTTACTGATCCGGTTCACCTGGCAGTCTGAACTTGTTGTTGCTGAGGCACCTGCGCCACCCGAAGGCGCGGGTGCAAGCACAGCCGGACCCCGAATCCGTTGCACCACCTCTGTTTGACCCCCCGACACATACCCGCTGGCTGCTGCGCGCCCCGAAACGCGCGCGCCCGGGCGACCCAGGAAGCGCATACCCGACCCATGAACAAGCTCATCAAGGGCGCCGTCACCGGCGCCGCTGGCATCGCCCTGCTCCTCGGCGGCGTCGGCACCTTCGCCGCGTGGAACGACTCGACCTCGATCGGTTCCAGCGCCACCGCCATCAACACCGGCTCGCTCCAGTTCGACGGCGCCCCCGCGCCGACCGGCACCAACGGCTGGTACACCAACTCGGCCCTCACCACTCCCCTGGCCGCCGGCTTCCTCGCCGTGCCGGGTGACACCCTCTACTACCAGGCCACCGTCAAGATCAAGGCGAGCGGCACCAACCTCGCGGCGAACTTCGGCGTCGGCGGAACGACCGGCCCGACCGTCAGCTTCGCGACGAGCGCCACCGGCACCAGCGAGCAGGCATCAGCCAGCATCGTGTCCGTCACCGGCACCGGCATCGCGAGCGGCAGCACCGCCGGCGTTTACACCATCACGCCGACCGCGACCGCCAGCACCGACATCACCGCGACCGTCGTCGTCTCCGTGACCTTCCCCTTCGGCACCTCCGGCGTGACGACCGGCCAGGTCAACCAGGGCACCGACGGCCAGAACAACAAGATCACGCTGGCCGACGTCCCCCTCACGCTGACCCAGGTCACCAAGGCCAGCTAAGTCCGTCCAGGACTCCCCGATGCGGGGCGGACGCCGGCATACCGGCATCCGCCCCGCTCATCACTACCCGCGCTAACCGGAAAGCGCCATGTCTCGCCACCGCCTCACGTCGCAGCCTCGCAGCATGCGCTACCGAGCGCTGTCTGCGCTCGGTGTCGCCGCTGTCGTCGCCGTCGGCTTGATCGTCGGATTCGCGGGCACCGGCGGCAGCTACGCCGCGTGGAACTCGGGCGCCAAGGTCAACGGCACCACGATCTCGACCGGCTCGACCACGATCGCCGTGAGCAACGCCGCGCAGACCACACCGGCGAGCACCCTCGCCCTCGGCGCCCTGACCTCGAACATGGGCCCCGGTGACGTCGTCGCGTCGGCATTCGTCGTGTCGAACACCGGAACCACTCCGGTCACACTCGCCGCGAACCTCGCTGCGAGCGGCACGCCCACGGCCCTCACCAACGCCCTGCACGCCGCGGTCGTCAGCGTGAGCAGCGCCGGCGCGTGCACCACAAGCCTCTCGTCGAGCGCGACCGGCGCACTGGCCGGGTACTCGGCGGCTAGCCTGGGGCACGTCGCGAGCGGCGCAACCCAGAACCTCTGCCTGCTCGTCGTGCTGCCGGCCACCGCGCCGAGCAGCGCCCAGGGCCTCTCCGCACCCTTCACCCTGACCGTCACCGGAACGCAGGCCAGCTCATGAGACGACGCATCGGCATCATCGTCGCCATCGCGGCCGCCGTCGTCGTGGCGCTCGGCGGCGGTTCGATCGCCTGGGCCGTGTGGTCCGGCAATGCATCCGTCAGCGGCAGTGTGAGCAGCGGCAACGTCAGCATCTCCGCCACGGGGCTCGACAAGCTCGGCCAGCAGTTCACGGTCGCCACGACCAGCACCACGCCCGCGCTCGTCAAACTGACCAACACAGGGTCACTTGCAGTCACCGGTTTCACGGGCACCGTCTCGGGCACCAGCGGCCAGGCGCTCGCCAGCGACATCACCGTGCGCATCTGGGACGCGGGACGCAATGCGACCTCGTGCCCGGCATCCGTGCCTACCGGCGTGACCCCGTGGACCGGCAGCTGGGCCACGGGCACCATCGCCTGGCCCGCACCCGCCACCTCGGTTCCCGGCGGCGGCACCTCGTACGAGGGCTACTGCGTGATCTCGTCCATCACCTCGTCGGCGCTCACCAACGACGCCGGCCAGACCGTCGCACCGCAGGTGACCGTGGTCGGCAACGACGGCGGATGGACGTCGAGCGCCACGCCGGCGCTGTCATCCACCTTCTCCACACCTGCTGCCAGCCCGCAGACCGTCACCGGTTCTCAGGTCGGCATCACGAGCACGAGCGGGGTGTCCGTCTCGGGCGTCTCCGTGCAGTCGAGCGATGGCGACTGGCCGAAGAACCCCGACAGCGACATCAACTCGCAGAGCGGCCAGATCAGCGGTCAGTACTACTTCTGCATGGTCGTCAGCGTGACCGGCCAGTCGACCTCGGCCGCGCCGTGGAGCTTCCAGCTCGACACCTCCGCACCGCCGTTCAACGGCACGGCGCTCACCAACGCCATGTTCGCCCCGAGCGGCTACCAGACCGCGCAGATCAGCACGTTCCCGACGGGAACCGGCACGGTCTACACGATCAGCGGCCTGCGCCAGGGCCAGGCGAACACCTGGGGCCAGATCTACAACGGCGGCTCGGCGGGCCCCGACGGCTACTCGAACTACGTGTGGAACACGCCGATCACCTCGAGCCAGACCGCGCTCGTGCACTTCTGCCTGAACGTGAACGCGCCGGCACCCGTCGAGGCCGCGGCCGCGAACACCTACAAGGTCGAGCCGGCGACGCTCGCCGGATGCCCCGGCAACGGCAACAACCCCGCCGTCGCCGGCAGTTCCTCAGGCTCGGCCTCGGCGCTGCCCGGCAGTAAGGGCGGCACCGCCTGCCTCTACATCAAGGTCGACGGCTACTACCCGCACTTCTACATCGGCTTCACCGCCACGGCCAACTGGAACTCGCTCGTCGCCGCCAGCGGCCTCAGCTCCAGCCAGAAGGCCGCCCTGCTCAGCGAAACGCCGACCTGGGCCCTCTACGGCTCGGACAACACGCAGGACAGCCCCACCCCGCCCACGCTCGCGAACGGCATCTACACCTGGACGCAGACCGGCCAGAAGACGCCGCAGGCGATCACGAACGGCATCAGTGTGGTGCTGCTCGGCACCTTCACCGTGCCGGCCGCGTGACAGGTATCCGTCGCCCGAGCGTCGACCGGCAGACCAGACCAACCCGCCCAACCCAACGAACCACCGCACAGACCACGGGAACCGCATCATGACCGCAACCACCAGCGCTCTCACGCTCACCAGCACGGCCGAGGCCGTGCCCGCAGCTGCGCGCGGGGCCGCCACTACGGCCGCACCCGCGAAGCCTCGCGGTCTCTGGGCTGCGGTGTGGACGGGCATCAGCGCCGGCCTGCTGCTGCTCATCATCGGCCTCGCACTCGCGACCGTCGTGATCCCCCGGGTCAGCGGCGCGACCCCGCTCACCGTCATGACCGGGTCGATGCGGCCGCACCTGCCGCCGGGCACGCTGCTCATCGTCAAGCCTGAGCCGGCCAGCTCGATCCGCGTCGGTGACGTCGTCACCTACGAGCCGGACGCGAACAACTCGCGAACGGTCATCTCGCACCGCGTCATCGCCATCACGAGCGAGAGCAACGGCGGGCGCGTGTTCACCGTCAAGGGTGACGCAAACTCCGCCCCCGACGCCCCCGTACAGTCGAAGCAGATCGTCGCCGTGCTCTGGTACTCAGTGCCGCTGATGGGCTGGGTGAACGCCTGGATGACCGGTGTCGGCCACGTCTGGTTCATTCCCGCGGCCGCCATTGCGCTGTTCGGGTATGCCGCCTGGAACTTCATCGGCGCGCTGATCCAGTACCGCCGCCGCGCGCGGCAGTCGCACAAGCACGCGGGCTAGATGATGCCGCGGTCCATAGCGCGCCGGACCGCGTCATCGCGATTGTCGACGGCCAGCTTGCGGTAGATCGAGTGGTTGTGCACCTTCATCGTGTTGAGCGAGAGGTGCAGTCGCTTCGCCGCATCTGCGATCGTGCCGCCGTTCGCGAGCTCGCGCAGCACCTCGAGCTCGCGGGGCGAGAGGTTCACGGCCATCCGCCGCGGCGGCGCGAACACCAGCGGCCGCCGAGCCAGCTCGGTGAGCCGCGGGTCGGCGACACGCTCGCCGGCGAGCTCGAGCAGGCGCGTGAAGTCGGCGTGCGGGATCACGACGAGCGAGGAGACCAGGCTGTTGCGGATGGCCAGCTCACAGGCATCCGTGAAGTAGCGCGTCGCGCGCTCATTGTCGGCCGCCTCGAGAGCGACGGCCGCCATCACCAGCAACGCCGGGATCGACTGACGCGGCCACTGACCGTAGCGGATCACTGCCGTCTCGGCGTCGCGCTCAGCCTCGGCGCGCGCTCCGATCGCGAGGTGTGCCGCGGCACGCAGCCCCAGCGCGAAGATCGCGGCGCCCGTCTCGGAGAGCCGGTCGAGCAGCTCGATCGACCGATCGGGCCGGTCCGTGTACATCTGCACCAGCGCCTCGGCATACGTGAGCACGATCGAGTTCTCGCCATGCTCGGCGAGCAGCGGGCCATCAGAGGCCACCGCGCGCCGCAGTTCCGACAGCACGAGCGTCGGGCTCGACAGACCGGCGGAGAAGCGGAAGATCGCCAGCTGGCTGAGGGCGCTGAGACGGTGCTCGTCGATGCCGTCGGGTGAGCGCGTGGCGAGGAGTTCGACCGCATCAGCCGGCCGCAGCCCGTCGGCGACACGAATCGCCGCCGCGAGAAGATCGCTGCGCCTCCACGTGCTGGACGAGCGGCTCGACGCGGCGAGGGCCCGCGAACGCTCGATCCACTGATCAGTGCTCGGGCCGTGGCCGGCCAGCGCGTTCAGCCACGCGAGCTCGCCCGCGGCATCCGCCGCAACGCGCGTGTTGCCGAACGCGACACCGCCGTCGTACGCCCGCGCAAGCATGCCGAACGCCTCGTCTTCCAGGGCGGCGAACTCGAACGACAGACCCCACTGCAGGTACGCGTCGGGCAGGCGATGTTGAATGGCCGCGCGGTCGGCCTCACGCGCGTTCTCCAGTACGACACCCGCCTCGCGGGCGAGATTCACCGCCTCGGAGAGCCGGCCGGCCGTGCGCGCCGCGATCGAGCGCATCGTGATGTTGAGCACGCGATCGCCGAGGCCGGTCGGGGGGTGCGGGCTCGGCGGCTCGACGAACGCGCTCGGGCGCAGGGCCGGATCGACCATGACGTAGTTGAGGTAGCGCCGAATGTGGTCCCACCCCGGGCGCTCGGCCAGATCGGCGAGCGTGAGGCGGTCGGCCACCGCGCGCAGCACCGGCAGCTGGTGCGTGACGAGGACCGGCCACATCTGCTCGGCCAGGTCCGCCGCGTCACCGTAGCGCTGCTCGGCCAACGCGATGTAGATGCGCGACGCGACCCGCTCGGGGTCGACCTCGGAACCGACCTCTAGGTCGCGCTCCGAGTCGCGCTCAGATTCACCGCGGGTCTCGGGCACCGCCGCACCCCCTTCTCGCCGGGCTCGTCACTATGGTGCGCGCGGTTCAGCTCGCCGCGCTACCGAAGCCGCCGATTCGCGTTCCTCTCACAACTTCGCTCCAGCGGGCGAAGTCGTGCTCGCGGCCGATCGGGCAGTCGCACGATATCTCGATGCGTCGGCCGTCTTCGCCGATATGCACCTCGACATGAGACTTGGGGGGCATGATGCTCCTACGTCGTGGCGGGGAGAGTGTTTGTGCGGCGTTTACCGCCCACTCATCCCATCCGAAAAGTGACAACTGGTCAAGATCGGAATTGTGCCCTCTTCAGGGGTTTTACGCCGCGAATGCAGACGAACGTCTAGGTGAAGTCCGCGTCGGGCGCGTCGGCGTAGGCCGGCACCGTGCCGCCGGGCCAGTGCCGGCGGCCGTTGTTGAGCGTGCCATGCGATTCCTGCAGATAGCAGAGCCCGCACAGCGACTCGTAGGTCACGGCGCCGGCGTCGTCGGCTTCATCGATCGCGACCTGAGCGCCGTCGAACACGAACTCGCCGCCTACCACCCGCGCGTTGAAGATCGCCTTGCGCCCGCAGCGGCAGATCGTCTTGAGCTCCTCGATCGCGTGCGCGATCTCGAGCAGGCGGCGGCTGCCGGGGAACGCGATCGTCTGAAAATCGGTACGGATGCCGTAAGCCAGCACCGGCACGTCCTCGAGCAGTGCGATGCGCAACAGATCGTCGACCTGGGCCTCGGTGAAGAACTGCGCCTCGTCGATGAGCAACGCGCTCACGTCGCGGCCGTTGCGGGTCAGCGCCTGATTGCGGTGCTGCTGAAAGCGCAGGTACACGTCAGAGCTCTCGTCGACCGTGAAATCGACCGAGCGCGCGAGGCCGAGGCGGCTGACGACCCTGTCATCGCCCTTCGTGTCGAGCGCCGGCTTCGCGATCAGGACGTTGTGGCCCCGCTCCTCATAGTTGAACGCGGCCTGCAGCAGCGCCGTGCTCTTGCCGCTGTTCATCGCGCCGTAGCGGAAGTAAAGCTTGGCCATCCCCCAATCGTAGAACGCACAGAGCGGCGTTAACTCACGCAGGCCGCCTCAGATTCGGGGTGAGAGGCGGCCTTCGTGCAGGGGGGATTTGGGTTGAGGGTGGCGGGATTTCCCGCCTAAGACAATGGTCCTCCTGATCGCGATAATGCTCCGCAGTTCCTCCTCAAGACCGCATCAGGCTTCGCTGGGCGTCACCGCTCGATATCGATTTACTTGGCTAAGAGGCCCCCGCAGAGGGGGTGTGGCAGCCGAGCAATCGTCGTAGATTCCGAGGCGTGGGCAGGCATGTGGCACCCCGTCGGCGACGAGGCGGCCGCCTGGCGGCGGCAGCCGCGGCGGCCGGCGTCGCCATCTCCATTTTCGTGGGGCCGCTCGGCGCACAGGCCGTCGTGCTGAGCCACGGTGGCGGCAACGGTCCGGATCTTCCCGGCGTGCTCGGCGGCGTCGGCGGTGCTGCCGGAGCACCAGGGGTTGCGGGCGCCGGGGCGGCGGGCGTCGCCGGGGTCGGGACGGCGGCCCTCGACGGCCGCGCCATCGCCGCACTCGCGTGGGCACAGCTTGGCCACGGCCTCGCCGGGCCGAACACCGTCAACGGCGGCGACTACAACGACAGCACCGCATTGCCGGATGCCTGGTGCGCCGCCTTCTCCGGCTGGGCATGGGCTGCAGGCGGAGTCTCCACCGCGGGCCTCGACGGCTGGGCCGGGAGCTTCCTCGACTACGGAGTGCGCCACGGCACATTCCACACCGCGAGCCCCCGCGTCGGCGACGCGGCGCTGTTCGCTATGTCCGCGGGCGTGGCGCAGGCATCCGCTTCGGGCACGCTCGCCGACTCCCACCTCATCTCGCACGTCGGCATCGTCGTCGCCGTCACCCCGACGACCGTCACCATCGTGAACGGCGACTGGGGCGACGGAAACGGCGGCCCGCACCTCGTGCGCATGTCGAGTTACCCGATTCAGGCCGCCGGCGCGCCGACGTACGAGCCCAGCATGCGGCAGTACCTCTCGGGATACGTCGACCCGGTCGCCGGCTGAGGCACTTGCGCCCGGGCCGAGCCTGACTAGAACAGGGTCGGCCCGGGGCTCAGGCTCGCGGCATCCGTCTCGGCGTATTCGAACACGACGCGGGGCGTGCGTCGCTCGCCGTTCGCGTCGACCCGCGACTGCCTGCCCCGCGGCTGGAGTGGTGCGCCGTCGCTCGTGTCGCCGGGCTCGCCTGCGCCGCTCACCGAGCCGCCGGCCGCGGCGGCCAGCGCCTGCGAATCGATTCCGCCGGTGACGATGTCCTCGCGGCCGCGGACGAGCCCGTGCTTTGCGATCAGCGGCTTGATGCGGGCAGCGAGCCACCGTCGGTACTCCTTCGGGGCGTAGCTGCGGTTCTCGTACAACTTGGCGTACTTGTCCATCAGCTCGGGGTGCTCCCGCTCGAGCCAGAAGGTGAACCACTGCTTGACGCCCGGCTTCAAGTGCAGCGCCGTGTACAGCACGCTGGTCGCGCCCGACTCTTTGACGAGACCCAGCGCATAGTCGAGGTGATCGGTCGTGTCGGTGAGGTACGGCAGGATCGGCATCATGAACACGCTGCAGTCGAGGCCCGCGTTGCGCACGGCCGTCACCGTGGCGAGGCGCTCTTTCGCGCGCGGCGTGCCCGGCTCGACCGACTGCTGCAGCTCGTCGTCGTAGATCGCGATCGACATCGCCACATCGACAGGGACTCTCGTCGATGCCTCCTTCAACAGCGGCAGGTCACGGCGCAGCAACGTGCCCTTCGTGAGGATCGAGAACGGAGTGCGGGCATCGGCCAGGGCACCGATGATGCCCGGCATGAGCTTGTATCGGCCCTCAGCCCGCTGGTACGGGTCGGTGTTGGTGCCGAGCGCCACCGGGTGCCGGTTGGCCTGCCACTTGGGCTTCGCCAGTTCGCGCCGCAGCACCTCCGCGACGTTGACCTTGACGATGATCTGCGAGTCGAAGTCATGCCCCACGTTGAGCTCGAGGTACTTGTGCGTGGGCCGCGCAAAGCAATTGTGGCTGACAACGCCATTGGCAACGAAGTCGCCCGTCTCGGTCGTGATGTCGATCATGTCGACGGTCTCGCCAAGATCCTCGATGGACACGATTCGCAGATCTGCGCCCGACTTGACCGCCTGGCCGGCAAGCGCCAACTTGCGTGTGATCGCCGGTTCGACGGTGCGGAAGAAGCGATCACGCGCGGGAAGACCACCGAGCAGTCTGATCGTCGCCACACCATTGTCTTGCGCGCCCTCGCGGACACACTCGAATCCGAGCTCACGCATGCAATCGGCGGTGATCTGAAGCACTGCTTCGTTCGCATTCGAGACGCGCAGCACGCCACGGGAGCAACTGCCCTCCGCATCAAAGATGCCGTACAGGAACCCCGCGCGCCACTGATCGCTCCGCCTCTCGGGCCAGTCGATCAGAGTCTTGATCGCGTCGTAGTGTTCTGCCCTGGACGTGAAGATTCCGTTGATCTCGCGGCGCCGATCCGTCGCGACCGAGAAGCGGCGCCGCACCGTGTCGATGCCTTCCGTCGTCAGATAGAAACGACTTCGGTCGAGCGCTTCGTGGTCTGCGAGGGCCAGCCGAAACCGACTCGCTACGAATGACCCTCGGCCGGCGCCGCGCGAGTAGGCGCGCCTGAGCATCATGCCGTCCCCGCGGACCATGCCCGTGAGATAACCACGCCGATACTCGTCACCACCAATGAAGGGTGCGGCTGCAGCCACGCCGGCGCCGAGGCCCATGAGCTTGTTGTTCGGCGTCAAGTAAGGACGTCGGCCTGTGCCCGACATTGAACCCGTCACGTACTTCCAGCCGCGATTCGTGAGAAAGCGGTGATCGCCGCTCGCCACGATGGCCGTGCCGTCAGCGAGAGTGATGCGGTATGCGCGCTTCCGTGTGTCCCACTTGGCGACGACCTTCGAGGGCGTGTAGCGACGATATGCGCCCTCCTTACGGGTGCCCATGACCTCGTCGCCGACCTTGACCATCCACAGCGGCAGCTGGCGCCCGTCGGCCATCAGGATCGACGTCTCGGGATCCAGGCAGTACGCGCACGCGTGACTGCAGCCCCGGTAGGGGTTGATGGTCCACGCGTAGGGCATGACCTTCGAGGCGCCCGGCACCTGGTTCAGCGCCGACTTCGCGAGGATCTCGTGGAAGACGATGCCGTCGAACTCGGGGGTCTTGACCGTGCGAACAAGGTTGTTCAGCTTGGCGAGGCCCGGCAGCGCGGCATCCGTTTCGATGCCCAGTTCTTGACGTTCCCAACGCATTCGGCAATTAGAACACCGATTCGAGATTAAGTCGACCTACATTCGAACGCGTGTCGCAATGATTGCGCACTGCGCTCGCCGCGCTTGTTGACCTAGTGCAGCAGCCCCAGGGTCTTCGCCGTGCGGGACATCGTCGCGCGCGCCAGCTCGGGGTCGTCGTTCAGCGTCTGGCCGAGCGTCGGGATCAGCTCCCTCAGCTTCGCCTGCCACTGCCCCGCGTACTCGTCGGGGAAGCAGGTCTTGAGCACGTCGAGCATGATCGACACCGCGGTCGACGCGCCCGGCGAGGCGCCGAGCAGACCGACGATCGTGCCGTCGCTGTGCGCGATGACCTCGGTGCCGAACTGCAGCACGCCGCCCTTCTTGGCATCTTTCTTGATGACCTGGGCGCGCTGACCGGCGGTGATGAGCTCCCAGTCCTTCGGGACGGCGTTCGGCATGAACTTCTGCAGCTCGGCGAACTTGCCCGACTTGGTCAGCATGAGCTGGCTGATCAGGTAGCGCAGCAGCACCAGGTTGTCTTTCGCAACCGAGAGGTACGGCCAGATGTTCGAACCGCGGATGCCTGCGGGCAGGTCGAGGAAACTGCCGTACTTCAAGAACTTCGGGTCGGCACCGGCGTACGGGCCGAAGAGCAGCGACGCCTCGCCGTCGACGATGCGCTTGTCGAGGTGCGGCACGCTCATGGGCGGGGCGCCGGCCTCGGCCTGGGAGTAGACCTTCACGCCGTGACGGCCCACGACGTCGGGGTTGCTCGTCTTGTAGAACTGGCCCGAGATCGGGAAGGTGCCGTAGCCCTTGGCCTCGGGGATGCCCGCGGCCTGCAGCACCTTGAGCGCCCAGCCGCCCGCCCCGACGAACACGAAGCGCGCGTCGATGGTGCTGTTGCGCTGCTCGACGAGCTGGCGGTACTTGATCTGCCACACGCCGTCGCGCTTCCGCATCGAGCGGACCTCGGAGTTGAGGAACAGCTCGGCGCCGTCAGCGATGAGTTTGTCGAACAGCTTGCGGGTCAGGGTGCCGAAGTTGACGTCGCTGCCCGCGACCGAGCGCGTCGCCGCGAACTTCTCTTTCGGGTTGCGGCCGCGCATCAGCAGCGGCGCCCAGTCGGAGACCTCCGCACGCTCTTCGCTGTACTCGATCTCCTCGAAGAGCACGTTCTGCCGCAGGGTCTCGTAGCGCTTGCGCAGGTACTCGATGTCGGAGCGCTTGCGCACGAACGTCATGTGCGGCGCCGGATTGATGAACGACGATGCCTCGCCGAGCACGCCCTCGTCGACGAGCTTCGACCAGAACTGACGGCTCTGCTGGAACTGCTCGTTGATCTGCAGCGCCTTCGACGGGTCGTCGGGGTTCGGCATGTAGTTCAGCTCGCACAGGGCACTGTGGCCCGTGCCCGCGTTGTTCCACGGGTTCGAGCTCTCTTCCGCGATGTCACCAAGCCGCTCGAGAATCACGATCGACCAGTCGGGACGCACCCTCTTCAGGAACGTTCCCAAGGTGGCAGACATGACGCCACCGCCAATCAAGACCACGTCAACGGGGGGTGTGTCGCTCACCACGCCATCCTATCTGTCTCGAAATCGAGACACTTTCAGGCGGCGGGTTGTGGAAAACCTCGGGGGCGTCGCGCGGTCACGCTGCCGCTCGGCGGCGGTCACGTTGCTACGCGACGGCGACGCTCCGGCGAGCGGCGATGACCTCGGCGATCTGGACCGCGTTGAGCGCCGCACCCTTCCGCAGGTTGTCATTCGACACGAAGAACGCGATGCCGCGACCCTCGGGCGCACCCTCGTCGCGACGAATGCGGCCCACGAAGCTCGGGTCCTGACCGGCGGCGGCCAGGGGCGTGGGGATGTCCGCGAGGGCGACGCCCGAAGCATCCGCCAGCAATTCGGTCGCGCGCTCGGGCGACAGCGGCCGCTCGAATTCCGCATTCACCGACAGCGAGTGACCGGTGAACACCGGCACGCGCACGCACGTGCCCGACACGAGCAGTTCCGGCAGCTCGAGGATCTTCCGGCTCTCGTTGCGCAGCTTCTTCTCTTCGTCGGTCTCGCCCAGCCCGTCATCGACGAGGTTGCCGGCGAACGGAATCACGTCGAATGCGATCGGCCGCTTGTAGACCTGCGGCTCGGGCAGTGCGACCGCTCCCCCGTCGTGCACCAGGTCGAGCAGCTGATCGGATGCGACGGCCGCCCGCGCCTGCTCGGCGAGTTCCTCGGCGCCCTTGAGACCCGAGCCGGACACCGCCTGGTACGTCGAGACGATGAGCCGGCGCAGCCCGGCCTCGCGGTCGAGCACCTTCAGCACCGGCATGATCGCCATCGTCGTGCAGTTCGGATTCGCGATGATGCCCTTCGCGGCCTCGTCGATCGCGTACGCGTTGACCTCGCTGACCACGAGCGGAACCTCGGGGTCCATGCGCCACGCGCTCGAGTTGTCGATCACGATCGCGCCGGCGGCGGCGAAACGCGGCGCTGCCGCACGCGAACCCGTCGCGCCCGCGGAGAAGAGCGCGATCTCGATGCCCGTGGGGTCGGCCGTCTCGACATCTTCGACGACGATCTGCTCGCCCTTGAACTCGATCGTCGAGCCGGCGCTGCGCGCGGTCGCGAAGAAACGGATGCTTGCAATCGGGAAGTCCCGCTCGACGAGCAGGCGGCGCATGACACCACCGACCTGGCCGGTGGCGCCGACGACGGCGACGTGGAATCCGTTGGTGCTCATGGTGCTCATGGTGCTCTCAATCCGCGCGGGGAGCTATTTGTTTCCGAATGGCGCATCTGCGCCTGCTGTAGCGGCCACAGTTGCGCCGAACGGGCACACTCTGCGGCCGAACGGGCACTAACGCCCGGTGCCGGCGTAGACGACGGCCTCGCTCGCCGCGTCGAGCCCGAAGGCGTGATGCACGATGCGCGCGGCCTCGGCCAGCACGTCGGCACGCGTGACGACCGAGATCCGGATCTCGGACGTCGAGATCATGCCGATGTTGATGTTCGCGTCGGCAAGAGCGCGGAACAGCTTCGCCGAGACGCCCGTGTTCGTGCGCATGCCGGCCCCGACGAGCGCCAGCTTGCCGATCTGATCGTCGTACTGCAGCGACTGGAATCCGATCTCGCCCTGCTCAGCGGCGAGCGCCTGCAGCACCTTCTGCCCGTCGGCCTTCGGCAGCGTGAACGAGATGTCGGTGAGCCCCGTCGCCGCGGCCGAGACGTTCTGCACGATCATGTCCACGTTCGCACTCTGCTTCGCGACAGCATCGAAGATCGCGGCCGCCTTGCCGAGCGTGTCGGGCACGCCGACGACCGTGATCTT
The DNA here is from genome assembly GCF_042651345.1 of Gryllotalpicola reticulitermitis. NCBI lineage: Bacteria > Bacillati > Actinomycetota > Actinomycetes > Micrococcales > Microbacteriaceae > Gryllotalpicola > Gryllotalpicola reticulitermitis. Next base: position 187,004 of record NZ_JBHSCN010000005.1, on the reverse strand, counting down.
CCCCTCGGAAAGATCGATGGCGACACCGGAGATGATGGGCTCTTCCACTGTTCCGTTCTCCTGCATTTCGCGGCGTATGCGCGCGGTGGTCTGTTCCGACGTCTCGTTCACGACGAGTGTGCCGGTGGTGTTATTGAACGACGAACGCACGTGCAGGTCGACCCCGTGCCGGCGCGCGTACTCGACCGCGCGGATGTGCAGCACCTTCGCGCCGCCCGCGGCCAGCTCGAGCATCTCTTCGCTCGAGATCGTCTCGATCTTCTTCGCGAGCGGCACCACGCGCGGGTCGGAGGTGAAAATGCCGTCGACATCGGTGTAGATCTCGCAGACGGATGCGTCGAGCGCCGCCGCAAGTGCCACCGCCGTCGTGTCGCTGCCGCCTCGGCCGAGGGTCGTCGTGTCGCCGGTCTCGGTGTTGAAGCCCTGGAAGCCCGCGACGATCGCGATGGCGCCCTCGTCGAGCGCCTCGCGAATGCGGCCGGGAGTCACGTCGATGATGCGTGCGGCCCCGAATCGGGAATCCGTGATCATGCCCGCCTGGTGCCCCGTGAAGCTGCGCGCCTCGTAGCCCATCGTGCCGATCGCCATCGCCAGCAGCGACATCGAGATGCGCTCGCCGCTCGTCATCAGAATGTCGAGCTCGCGCGGCTCGGGGATCGGCGCCACCTCGTGCGCGAGATCGATCAGCTCATCGGTCGTGTCGCCCATCGCGCTGACCGCGACGACGACCTCATTGCCGGCCTTGCGCGTCTCGACGATGCGCTTCGCAACGCGCTTGATGCTCTCTGCGTCCGCGACGGAGCTGCCGCCGTACTTCTGGACGATCAGCGCCACGGGCACTCCTGTTGATTCATGGCGGGCTGGACCCAGAGCTCGCGGGCGGGGTGTGCCTGCCGGCTGCCGGGCTCGGGGCTTCGGGGGTTCCATATATTCTACGGCGCGTTTCAGGCGTGTTTCACCGAGCGGCGCGCACGGCGGGCGGCGCACGGGTAGCCCGACCCGGGCGCCGTGGCTAGCGTGGGAGGCATGAGCGCTGCGCGGGTTGTCGTTGTCGGGGCGGGCGTTGCCGGGGCGGCGACTGCGTTCGGGTTGGCGCGACGCGGCGTCGCGGTCGAGCTGGTCGACGCGGGGCTGACGGGCAGGGCGACGGATGCCGGCGCAGGCATCATTCAGCCCTGGACCGTCTCGCGCGATGGCGCGTTCTACGAGCTGTACTCCGCCGGCGCCGCGTTCTACCCGTCGTTCGTCGCAGCGCTCGCCGAGCACGGCGCACCCGACGTCGGCTACCGACGCGTCGGCTCGCTCGTAGTCTCGGCCGACCCCGGCGCGCTCGACGAAGTGGAATCACGCCTACTGTCGCGGGCACCGGACGCGCCCGAGATGGGAGCCGTGCAGCGGCTCGGCCGAGGCGAGGCGCTCACCCGCTTCCCGCTGCTCGACCCCACGAACCACGGCATCTGGATCGAAGGCGGCGGCCGCGTCGACGGACGCCTCCTGCGCGCCGGCCTGCTTGCCGCCATCGAGAAGCTGGGCGGAGTCGTCCACACCGGCGGGGCCGGGCTCGAGGCGACGGATTCAGGCATCCGTCTGCTCCTCGACGGCACCCCGCTCGCGGCCGACGCGATCGTGGTCGCCGCGGGCGCCTGGACGAACTCGGTGCTCGCGCCGCTCGGATTCTCGGTGCCGGTCGAAGCGCAGAAGGGGCAGATCATGCACCTGCACGTCGAGGCCGACACCTCGGGCTGGCCCGTCGTGCACCGGGTCAGCTCGTCGCACTACCTGCTCGCGTTCGACGGCGGCCGCATCGTCGCGGGCGCGACCCGCGAATTCGGCAGCGGCTTCGACACGCGGGTGACAGCTTTCGGCACGCAGGAGGTACTGCAGAACGCGCTCAGCGTCGCGCCTGGCCTCGCGAACGCCGCGGTCATCGAGACGCGGGTCGGGCTGCGGCCCCTCACGCTCGAGCACGACCAGCTGCCGACCGTGACGCGGCTGGATGCCGGGGATGCCGTGCCCCTCTGGGTCAACGCCGGGTTCGGCGCCGGCGGGCTCACCATGGGGCCCGTGGTCGGCGATCGCCTTGCGGAGGAGATCGTCGGCGCGCTGTAGCGGCGGCGGGTCTGCTGGTCTGCCGGTCTGCTGGTCTGCCGCGGCAGGTGCCCGTGGTGGTTTGGGCGGCGGCGCTGCGCCGGGGGGAGACGATGCACGATCGGGGAGACGGCGCGAGGGGATTTCTCTCCCCGAGCGTGCGTTTTATCCCCGAGCGCGGGCGCGGGCGCGGCGTCGGGTCTGCTGCGGCGAGTCTGCGGAGCAGATCAACGGCAACCCTCGTGCGTCAACGCTGATATTGACTCAGAGACAGGGCCTTTCCCCAATGCGGGGCACATGTGCCACTGGCGCATTGACACCTATCTCGGGATATTCGACCCTCATCTAGACGAGCGTAGAGATGTGGCTTCGGGGGCCGCGCCGCCGTCGCTTGGGGAGAAAAGTCATGACTGAAGAACTGCGCCCTCGCGCGCCCAAAAAGGCGCGTCTGAGCGGTCGTCAGCGCAAGATCTTCGCGATCGTCGGCGCCGCGGCCGTGCTCGGAATCGGCGTCACCGCCTCGCTGGCTGCGTGGACGGGGAACCAGTGGGTCTACGGCGGCACGGGCAACGACGGCAGCGGTTCTGCCATCACCACGTCCACGTTCGATGTGCAGCAGAACACCGGAATCGGTCCCGATGAGACGGCCGCAGGCACCTGGGACAGCCTCGCGTCGAACGCGGCCGACGGGACGAAGGGCCAGCTCTCGTTCAGCACACCGGCGCTGAACCTCACTCCGGGCGTCGACACGTATGCGCCGGTTGCGCTCGAGACCACATCCGGGTCGGTCGCCGGCACGATCACCACGATCCACGCGGCCGTCGGCGCGAACGGCGCCGCTGCCGCCGACTACGAGAACGCGCTCTGGAACAACCTGCACGTGAGGATCGCCGCGTCGTCGTCCACTTTCACGTGCGACGCGACCGCGTTCACCACCACGTCCTCGAGCATCACCGTCGTGCAACCCGACGAGCTGCTCTCCGCAGGCACAGACACGATCCTGCCGACGGGCTCATCCGCTGAGACGCTCCAATCCGGGTCGCAGTCGCAGGAGTACTACTGCTTCGACATTTGGCTTCCGAGCCAGACCGCGCTTCAGGGTCTGTCGGTCGCGCCCGCGTCACTGATGGGGCTCTCGGTCGCACCGGCCTGGAACTTCGAATACACGAGCAACTAGCGAGCAGTCATATGGAGAACGTGATGCGTGACGCATCCGTCGCCGAGCCGCCCGCCGCCGCGCCACCGGTAGCCGCCGCCTCGGCGATCGGAGTGCACGCGGCGACCGCGCATCGCGACACGCGCCGCCGCGATGCCGACGAGCGCCCGCTCGGCCTCGTACGCGACGTGCTCGTCGTCGTGGTCGCGATCATCGGCGCGGCGACGGTGCTGTGGCTCGCCGCGGCCGCCGTGTTCGGGCTGCATCTGACGGTCCTGGCGACGGGCTCGATGAGCCCCGGAATGCCCCCGGGCACCCTCGTGGTCACGCGCAGCACGCCCGCGACGCAGCTCAAGGTCGGCGACGTGGTCACCGTGCCGCGCGAACTCGACGGGAAACCGGTCACCCACCGCATCGTGCAGCTGAGCGCGGGCCCGAACGCGAACGAACGCGACCTGCGACTCAAGGGCGACGCGAACACTGCCGAGGACACCGCGACCTACATCGTCGGCCCCCACACGCCGCGGCGCATCGCGTCGGTTCCGGGCATCGGTCGGGGACTGCTGTGGCTGCAGCGGCCGATCGTCGCGATCGTGAGCGGCCTCGTCGTCGCGGCGATCGTCGCGTGGGCGCTATGGCCGGCCTCGGGCGGCCGCGGCTCGGGCGGATCCCGCAGGCGCGGCTCGGGCGCGCGCCGATCGGCCGACCGCGGTACCAGCGTGACGTCACCGGCGCAGCATCAAGCGTGATGCGAGTGCGGCGGCGACGCGACGCGATCGCGGGGCTGGTGATGCTGGCGGTGTGCGTGAGCCTGTCGCCGTCGCTGCCGACCCAGCGAGCGGATGCCTCACCGGCGCACCCTGCAACCTCACCTCAGCTCGTCGTCACGGCCGACCCGCCGCACCCGCACTTCACCGTGAGCCCGGGCGAGCCCGCCTACTGGCGGGTCACCGGGACGCTCGACGGCCTTCCGGAAGCGACGCTCACACTTCAGTCGGTGACGTCAGGGCCGTTGGCGGAGCATCCGCTCGGCCTCACCATGCAGGTCCAGCAGTGCGCCGCCGCGTGGACGGCGGCGCGGGCACCCGTCTGCACGCCCGGTGCGCAGACCGTCGCCGCCACGGCGCCGGCGCAGGCGGGCAGAGTCGTCGACTCGTCGTTCCGCTTCGAGCCGCTGCGCGAGGGGCGCCCTGAGTACCTGCTCGTGACGCTCAGCATCACCGACACGGCCGCGGGTCATTCCGACCCGACGCTGATGGGCCTGACCGGCGAGTTCGGCGTGGGCCTCACGGCGACGGCGACGGACGGGGCGCCACTGCCGATCTCGTCGCCCGGGGGCCCGGTCGGGGCATCCGTATCACCCCTCTCGCCTCTATCACCCGCGTCGCCCGCCGGCCCGCGCGGCCTGCTCGCGCTCACCGGAACCACGATCTCGCGACTCGTCGCGTTCGTCGCGGCGCTCACGCTGCTGCTGGGCGGCGGATTCCTGTGGGCCGCCGCCCGACGCGAGCGGGGCCGCGCCCGATGAGATCGCGCCGACTCGCCATCGCGCTCGCGGTCGTCGCCGGCGGCGCCGTTCTGGCGCCACTCATTGCGACGCCGTCTCAGGCCGCATGGACCGGCAACCAGTGGGCGTACGGTCCGGCGATCTCGACGAGCTCGACGAACTGCGTCACCGACACGGGCTATGCGTCGACGGCCTCCGGTCAGTTCCTCTCGGGTTCGCTTCTCACGACCGATCTCGACAACGTCGCGGGTGTGCAGGGCATCCGGGTGGGTATGGACGCCGCGGGCACCGCCACCCCGACCCCGGCGGCCGGGTCGAACGGCTCGACGGAACTCGACGTGATGCCACCGACGTACGAGGCCCCTCTCAACGTGTCGGCGCTCGGTGGCGCGCTGCCCATCCTCAACGTCAGCAATCTCAGCGCCGGCCTGACGGATGCCGGCGACCTCGGTGCCCTCGGCCAATGGGCCCAGACCTCCGGCACTGGCACCGCGGCCGGTGCCGCCGGGCTGGTCACCAGCCAGGGCGGCGTCGACACGCAGGACACGAGCGGCGCCAGCGGCCCGTCGATGCCGACCGTCGCAACGCTCGACCTCTCCGGCATTCTCGGGTCAGCGGTCACGAGCGCCGTCGCCGACGTGAAGGCCGAGATCGGCGCTGTCAGCGCCTCGTCGCAGATCAACGGATGCGCGGCGCTCGAATCCGCGCTGTGGGGCACCGCCCCGTCGCCGGCGCAGCGCGCCTATCAGGTGTCCGGCCTCGGGCTGGACCTCAGTGCGCCCTCGCTCGGCACCGTCGCCACGCAGGTCGGCGACACGCTCGGCACGGTCAGCAGCACCGTGAACTCGCTCGAAGGGCTGACCGGGACCCTCGACAACTCGGTGCTCGGGCTTGTCACCGGAGAGCTGGGCGCTCTCGGCCTCAACGCGGTTCTCGACGCGAGCGCCACCAACTCGCTGACGATCACCCTGCCGAACCTGCAGACTGCGCTTGGGACGCTGCTCACCGCCCCGTTGACCGACGGTGTCGTCACGATCAATGTGTCGACCGGCGACGTCTACGTCGATCTCACCCCCCTGCTTGGAGGCGCGGACGGTCTCAACGATCTCGCCCCGAACACCGAGCTGGATCTCAATGCCGCCGTTGTCAGCTCGCTCGTCGCTCGCATCACGACACTGCTCAACGGCTGGACGACGAACATCACGTCGACGCTGCTGAACGCGATCGACTCTGCGCCAGTGACCGGAGGCATCGGCATCGCGGTCAATGTGCTCGGTGGGCTCTACGGCGGGATCAACGTCGCGAATGTCGGTTTGAGCGCTCCGGCGGGCACGACGCTCGGAGGCATCCTGTCCGGTGCGACGCCCCTGTCGACGTCGACGAGCGAGGGCACCAGCACCCTGCTGGGCACGGTGCTCAGCCTGCTCGGCATCAATATCAACTCGTTGCTGTCTGGACTCCTCGGGACGTTGACCAATGCAACAGCGGCCGTCCAGTCTGCGCTCAAGACCGGGTTGATCGCGCCGATCACCGCATTGGGTTCGACCCTGTCGGGTATCACCGGGCCGGTGATCAGCGGCGCCGGCAGCGCGTTGGGCGCGTTGCCAGGTGTGCTGTCGCTCATGGTGAATGTCGAGCCGGACCAGCCATGCCCCTCCACGACCGGTGAGGCGGTGCCGGCGTGGGACCCGAGCTGCGGCGAGCTCGCCTCTGCCTCGGCATACACCCGTGCGACGGCCGACTCCACGGCTCAGTACCTCGAGACGGCGTTGCGGGTGAGCGTGCTCGACGGGGGCGCGGTGTCGGCGCTGTCGCTGGCGACGGCGTCGGCGGGGCCCGTGACTCTTCCTTCTGGCGGCTGACGTCGGCGGCAGGTGCCCGTGCTGGCTTGGGGGGCGGTGGTGGCTTGGGCGGCGGCGCCGGCGCGGGCGGCGGCACTGCGCCGGGGAGATGATGCACGATCGGGGAGATCAATCAGGGGGATTTCTCTCCCCGATCGTGCGTTTTATCCCCGAGCGGGGGCGGGGCCCGGCACCCGCCCGCGGGTCCGGCGCCGCTCGCGTGACACCACTTCCCCTGCACAGGCCGGATCAGCGCCCGCACTCCCCAGAACAGCGACGAGCGCCCGCGGCGCTCGACGAAGGTCGAGCACACTCTCGGGATGCACCTCGCCACGCTGCTCGCCCGCAACAACGGCTTCGTCACCAGGGCCGAACTCCGGCGCTACGGCGTCAGCGCCCACGCCGTGCGCGGCCTCATCGCCCGAGGCGCCCTCGTGGCGCTGACACGAAACATCCTGGCCCGGCCGCCCGTGCCCGCGGAACCCTCGCGGGCCGCCATGATGGGGGGCCGCGTCGCGTGCGTCACTGCGGCGCACTCCATGGGCATCTGGGTGCTCGACGACACGGCGTTCCACGTCGTGCCGCGCGGGCGGAACGGCCACTTTCGGACCGACGCCGCCGAGCCCAGGGCGGTCGTGCACTGGACCCCCGAACCGATCGAACCCGACGGGCACCGGCCCGTGGTCGAGTCCGGACGGAACGCCCTGGCGCACATTGCACGCTGCCAGCCGCTCGATGCGGCGGCGGCGAGTTTCGACTCCGCCGTGCGGCTCGGCCTGACCACGCTCGAGGAACTGCAGGTTCTGGCATCCGCTCATCGCGGGCGATTCGCCGACGCCGCCGCGTTGGTGACCGGCCGCGCCGACTCAGGTCTTGAGACCCTGACGCGCGTCCGCTTGAAATGGGCGGGCGTCGGATGCCGGGAGCAAGTCGTCATCGACGGCCACCCCGTTGATCTGCTCATCGGTGACCGGCTGGTGATTCAGCTCGACGGGAAGCAGCACCTCGAGGACCCGGCTCAACTCGCCCGGGACCGCTGGCAGGACCGGCGCCTCAGGCTCATGGGGTACACGGTGCTGAGGTACGGCTACGCCGAGGTCGTCTACGCGTGGGACGAGACGCTTGCGCAGATCCTGTCCTGCATTGCCGGCGGTGCGCAGCTGCGACGCCGCTAGGGGTGACGGCGCGGGCGGGCGCGGGCGACGTGAGCAGGCGGCGTGACGTTCGGGGAGAGAATTCACGATCGGGGAGACAGCGTGAGGGGATTTCTCTCCCCGAGCGTGCATTCTCTCCCCGCAACGAGGCGCCCCCGGCGGCGAGGAGAGACTGGCGGCGGGGTGCGACTGGCGCCGGGGCGACTGGTGTGGGAGCGGGGCGGGGCGGTCAGCCGACGACGACCCGGCGGCCCTCGAAGGCGCGGCCCAGGGTGACTTCGTCGGCGTACTCGAGGTCGCCGCCGACCGGAAGGCCCGATGCAAGGCGGCTCACGCGGATCTCGAGCGTCTTGAGCAGCCGGCTCAGGTAGGTCGCGGTTGCTTCGCCCTCGAGGTTCGGGTCGGTCGCGATGATGACCTCGTCGACGGTGCCGTCGGCGAGGCGTTGCATGAGCTGACGGATGCGCAGATCATCGGGTCCGACGCCGTCGATCGGGCTGATCGCGCCGCCGAGCACGTGGTAGAGACCGCGGAATTCGCGGGTGCGCTCGATCGCCACGACGTCTTTCGCCTCTTCGACGACACAGATCAGTGACGCGTTGCGGCGCGGGTCGCGGCAGATCGAGCAGAGTTCCTGTTCGGAGACGTTCCCGCACTGCTCGCAGAACCGCACCTTGTCGCGCACAACGAGAAGCGTCTCGGCGAGCTTCGTCACGTCGAACGACTCGGTCTGGAGAATGTGGAACGCGATGCGCTGCGCGGATTTGGGCCCGATGCCGGGCAGTCGCCCGAGCTCATCGATCAGGTCCTGGATGATTCCCTCGTACATCAGCGACCCCCATTGCCGTCGTCGAGCTGCTGCTCTTCGATGAAGCGCGCATTCAGGATTTCGCGCACGACCGCCTCACCGTAGCGCTGCGGCCCGGAGTCAGAGAAACGGGGGCCGGAGTCAGAGAAGCGCGGCCCCTTGCGCGCCGACCCAGCGGCCGGCGCGGCAGATGCCGGCGCCTGCTCGACACCGGCAGCACCAGTGCCGGCGCCCGTGCCAGTCTCCGTGCCAGTGCCAGTGCCAGTGCCAGCGCCAGTGCCCGTGCCAGCGCCCGTGTCAGTACGAGTGCCCGTGCCCGTACCGGTGGCCGGCGCTCCCGGCGCTCCCGTAATCGACATGCCTGCAGCCGGAACGCCCGCCGATAGCGTGCCCGCCGCTGCCGTGCCTGCGGCGGGGGCTGGGTGCTGCGGGGCTTGGTGCGACGTGCCGGCCCGCGGCCCCGCGTCGGGGTCTTCCTCGAATGGCGGTGCGTCGTCGTCTGAGGGGGCCGCGATCGCCCAGCCTTCACTATCGGTCGGCACGACCGTCGACCAACCCTCGCTGTCGGTCGGCGCGGTCGTCGACCAGCCTTCGTCGTCAACGGATGCCCCGGCCGGAGCCGCAGCGGGCGACTCCGGAGCCGCAGCGGGGGAACCCTGAGCCGCAACGGAGGTCGCCGACGCTGCCGGCGTCTCTTTCGGCAGCGGAGGTACGGCCTGCAGCGCAGGGCGCGGCGCCTCGTCGGGCGCCTCGGCGCGCTGGGGTGCGGTGGCGGATGACGCAGCACCCCCGCCGGGGATCGCCACTGTGGCCCAGCCGGTCACGGGCGCATCGTTCTTCGGCTGCGGCACGGCAGAAAGTCGTGGCGCCGGACGGGTCGGCACGCTGGCCGCACCCGAGCTGGGCGGAATTGTGCCGCTCTCTGTCGCGGGCTGAGCATCGGCGGTCGCGGGGCGGGCATCAGCTGTCGCGGGGCGGCCGTCAGCTGGCGCGGGGCGGCTGCCCTCGGAACTCGGTGCCGGTGCAGCGGAGGCGCCGATCGGCACCATCGGCGCCGTCGCCGGCGGAGTCACGCCGAAGCCTTCGGACTTGAGGCTCTGCGCGAAATCGGACGCCGTCTTCGCGACGAACTTGACGCGCACGCCGAGCACCTTCTGGATCGCTTCGCGCAGCACGTCGCTCACGTTCTGCGTGACGCCGGGCTGAGGGCGGAAGCTCGCCACGTCGTTCTCGCTCTGGAACGTGAGCGTCAGCACGTCGTTGTCGAACTTGCGCACCGTGGCCGTGAACGCCACGATCCACGCCGTCATCTTCGCGGCCTTCACGGTCTCGAGGATCTGCGGCCATGCGTCTTTCACCTGTTGCAGCGTCATGGGCCCGATCGGCTCCGGCTTCGGCGCGGGCTGCGCCGGCGACGCGGTTTGCGAAGAAGATGCTGCCTGCGAAGAAGACGTGGACTGCGAGGAGGGCGCCTGCGCGGCGTTCGGCCCCGCGGCGTTCGGTTCCGCGGCGTTCGGGCCCACAGCGTTCGACCCCGCGGCGTTCGGCCCCGCGGGGGTCTGCCTGACAGCGGCGCCGCTCCCCCGTTGGTTCTCGGGAGCCCCCTGACTGTTCGGCGCCCCCTGCTGCGGGGTGGTGGGTGCACTCGTCGTCGGCGCGGCGGCGGGCGCGTCTTCCCAGCCCGTCACCCCCGGCGTGGCCCACCCGCCCGGCACAGCCGTCGGGGGTGTAGCCGTCGCCCGGGGCGACACGTTCCCCGCGGCGGCACCGGCAGCGGCCGGCGGCTGCGGGGCCGAGGCAGCAGCCGGCACGGGCCGCGCGGGCGCGGCCGGCTCGGCAGCCGGCGAATCGGCGCGACCCGGCTCGGCAGCCGGCGAGTCGGCACGACCCGGCTCGGCACGCGGGGGCTCACGACGGTCGGGCTGCGGAGCAGCGGCCGCGGTGCGGTCGTCGGCGGCCATGGCCACGGGCGCAGCGGAGGCCACGGTCACAGCGGAGACCACAGGCACGGGGGGCGCAGCAGGCGCAGCAGGCCTCGGCGAAGCATCCGTCACACCGACTCGGCGCTCGAGGCGCTCGACACGCGCCAGCGAAGCGGCCTCATCGGCGGAGGGCACCAGCGCGCGCGCGATCATCAGCTCGAGGTGCAGGCGCGGCGACGTGGCGCCCGACATCTCGGTCAGGGCGGCGTTGACGATGTCGGCGATACGCGACAACTCAGCGCCGCCGAAGGTGCGGGCCTCGGCGCCCATGCGCTCGAGCTCGTCGGCGGGGGTGCCGCGCAGCACCGCGGCCGCGCGGTCGGGGCCGGCCGCCGCGATGATGATGAGGTCACGGAGTCGCTCGAGCAGGTCTTCCACGAACCGGCGCGGGTCTTGACCGGTCTGAATGACCCTGTCGACGGAAGAGAACGCCGTCGATGCGTCGCGCGCAGCGAGGGCCTCGACCACCTCGTCGAGAAGTGCGGAGTGTGTGTAACCGAGCAGTGCGACCGCGCGCTCGTAGCCGATCTCGTCGCCCTCGGACCCGGCGATCAGCTGGTCGAGCAGCGACAGGGTGTCGCGCGGCGAGCCGCCGCCCGCACGCACCACGAGCGGGAGCACACCGGGCGCGACCTGCATGCCCTCTTCCTCGGTGAGCTTCTGAACGTAGTCGAGCATCATCGCGGGGGGAACGAGGCGGAACGGATAGTGGTGGGTGCGCGACCGGATCGTGCCGATGACCTTCTCGGGCTCGGTCGTCGCGAAGATGAACTTCACGTGCTCGGGCGGCTCTTCGACGATCTTGAGCAGCGCGTTGAAGCCCGCCGAGGTCACCATGTGGGCCTCGTCGAGGATGAAGATCTTGTAGCGGTCGCGCGCCGGCGCGAACACGGCGCGCTCGCGGATGTCGCGCGCATCGTCGACACCGTTGTGGCTCGCCGCGTCGATCTCGACGACGTCGAGCGAGCCCTGGCCGCCCCGGCCGAGCTCGACGCAGCTCGGGCACGTGCCGCACGGCGTGTCGGTCGGGCCCTGCGCGCAGTTCAGGCAGCGCGCCAGAATGCGTGCACTCGTCGTCTTGCCACAGCCGCGCGGGCCGGAGAACAGGTATGCGTGATTCACCCGGTTCGTGCGCAGCGCCGTCATCAGCGGCTCGGTCACCTGAGCCTGACCGATCATCTCGGCGAAGTTCTCAGGCCGATAGCGGCGATAGAGGGCGGTGACCACCCCCCAATGCTAACGGCGGGGTACGACATCGGCCCGGGCGGCGCAGGGGTGTGGAGAAGTCGCTCACGCGCGTCGTCGAACGCCCCGCCGAGAGCGTCGCGACGGCGCGCTAACCGGAGATGACCCCGAGGGTCTGACGGGCGATCTCGAGCTCTTCGTTGGTCGGCACGACCAGCACCGTGACGGGCGACGCGTCGGTCGAGATGACACGGATGCCCGAGCCTCCGGCCGCGTTGCGCTCGGCATCGAATTCGATGCCGAGCCGCTCCAGCCCGTCCAGCACTGCGGCGCGCACCGGCACGCTGTGCTCGCCGATCCCCGCGGTGAACGAGATGACGTCAGCACCCCCGAGCAGCGCCTGGTACGCCCCGATGTAGAACTTCACGCGCCGGCTGAACACCGCCGCCGTCAGGATCGCTCGCTCGTCACCGGCTTCGGCGCGCTCTTGCACATCGCGCGAGTCGCCGACCCCCGACAACCCCAGCAGGCCGCTGCGCGTGTTGAGCAGCTCGTCGAGGTCGTCGATCGACATGCCCGCCTTTCGCGCGAGGTGGAACAGCACGGATGCGTCGATGTCGCCCGACCGTGTGCCCATCACGAGTCCGGGGAGCGGGGTGAGCCCCATGCTCGTGTCGACCGACTTGCCGCCGTCGATGGCGCAGACGCTTGCGCCGTTGCCGAGGTGCAGAACGATCTGTTTGAGCTCTTCGACGGGGCGCCCGAGGAACTCGGCCGCGGCTCGTGAGACGAAGCGGTGCGAGGTGCCGTGGAACCCGTACTTGCGCACCCTGTACTTCTGCGCGAGGTCGTAGTCGATGGCGTAGGTGTATGCCTCGGCGGGCATGGTCTGGTGGAACGCGGTGTCGAACACGGCGACCATCGGCAGACCCGGGAACGCCTTCTCTGTGGCCGAGATGCCCTGCACCGCCCCGGGGTTGTGCAGCGGCGCCAGGTCGGACAGGTCCTCGATGTTGATCTTCACCAGATGGTCGATGAGCGTCGGCTCGAAGAAGCGGGCACCGCCGTGCACGACCCGATGCCCGATCGCGACGAGGTCGTGGTCGTGGTCCTCCAACGATGGCCCGTACGAGTCGAACGCCTCGCGCATGATCTTGCACGCGGCGGCATGATCGGGAACCACCACGTCGCGCTGCGACTTCGAATCGCCGGCGCGATGAGCCGCGCGCCCATCGGACTCGCCGATCCGCTCGATGAGCCCGCTCGCCAGCGTCTGCTCCGACGACATGTCGATCAGCTGGTACTTGAGCGATGACGAACCGCTGTTCACCACGAGAATGCTGGGCATTACTCCCCCGACTCGGCGATCGACTGCGCCTGAATGGCCGTGATCGCGATCGTGTTCACGATGTCGTCGACGAGCGCCCCGCGTGACAGGTCGTTCACCGGCTTCCGCAAGCCCTGCAGCACGGGTCCGATCGCGATCGCGCCCGACGAGCGCTGCACCGCCTTGTACGTGTTGTTGCCTGTATTCAGATCCGGGAATATGAACACCGTCGCGCGCCCCGCGACCGGCGAGCCGGGCATCTTCGCCGCAGCGACGACGGCATCGGCGGCCGCGTCGTACTGCAGCGGCCCCTCGACGAGCAGCTCGGGTGCACGCGAGCGCACGAACTCGGTCGCTTCACGAACTTTCTCGACCTCCGCCCCGGACCCGGACGACCCCGTCGAGTACGACAGCATCGCCACGCGCGGCGCGATGCCGAACTGCTCTGCCGTCGCGGCCGATGAGATCGCGATGTCGGCGAGCTGCGTCGCCGTCGGCTCAGGAATCACCGCACAGTCGCCGTAGACCAGCACCCGATCGGACAGCGCCATGAGGAACACCGACGACACGACCCCGACACCCGGCCGGGTCTTGATGATCTCGAATGCCGGCCGGATGGTGTGCGCCGTCGTGTGCGCGGCCCCCGAGACCATGCCGTCGGCGATGCCGAGGTGCACCATCAGGGTGCCGAAGTACGAGACATCCGTCACCGTGTCGAGCGCGCGCTCGAGCGACATGCCTTTGTCAGCGCGCAGCGCCGCATACTCCTCGCCGAACCGCTGCCTCAGAGTCGGATTCGTCGGGCTGACGATCGCCGCGGCGGAAAGGTCGAGCCCCAGACTCGTCGCCCGCGCACGAACCGTCTGCTCGTCGCCGAGCAGGGTGATGCGCGCGATGTCGCGCTCGAGAGCGATGGCCGCGGCGTGCAGAATCCGATCGTCATCGCCCTCGGGAAGCACGATGTGCTTCCGCTGCGAGCGCGCGCGCTCGAGCAGCCGATATTCGAACATCAACGGCGTGACGACGGCGGATGCCTCGACCTCCAGCGCGTCGAGCAACGCGATGTGGTTGATGCTCCGGTCGAACAGGCCGATCGCCCGCTCGGTCTTTCGCGGCGACTCGGCTCCCATGCGTGTGTGGGCTCCGTTGATGCGCACCGTGGTCTCGAAGGTGCCGTACACGGTCGAGATGATGGGCAGCGCGGGGTCCATGCCGACGATCAGGCGCCTGATCGGGTCGGACAGCGCGAAGCCGCCGTTCAGCACGATCGCCGACACCGATGGGAAGGTGCCGGCCTGGTACGCGGCGAGCACCGCGAGCAGCGTCTCGGTGCGGTCGCCGGGAACGACGACCACCGCACCCTCGATGAGGCGGGTGAGCACGTTCTCCATCGACATGCCGGCGACGACGACGCCGAGCACCTCGCGCTCGAGCAGCCCGCGGTCGCCAGAGACGAGTTCGCCGTCGACCGCCGCGAGCACCGACTTGACGGTCGGAGCGACGAGCAGCGGATCTTCGGGCAGCACCCACACCGGCCGTTCGGTCGCGCCCGTGATGGCGTCGGCGGTCGATGCGGTGACGGATGCCTCGACCTGCCGCGCCACGAGCTGAAGCTGCTCGGGGTCCGCCCGGTTCACCACGACGCCGAGCAGCGACGCGTGCTCCTGCCGGAGCTCGCCGAACGCCACGTCGACCAGCTGACGGATCTGCGCCGGCTCGCGCGCCACCGAAGTGCCCAGCTGATCGAGACGGTCGCCCTCGCCGGCGCGGCCGCCCGCACGGCCACCGACGACGAGGAGGACCGGGGCGCCGAGATTGGCGGCGATGCGCGCGTTGTAGGCGAGCTCTGTCGGCGCGCCGACATCCGTATAGTCGCTGCCGACGATCACGACGGCGTCGCACCGGCCCTCGATGCGCTTGTAGCGCTCGATGATGCGGCCGAGCGCCGCCTCGGGATCGGTGTGCACCGCCTCGTACGAGACGCCGATCGCCTCGTCGTAGGTGAGGTCGGCCGTCTGGTCCTCGAGCAGCCAGTCGAGCACATAGTCGCGCTCGGCCGTCGTGCGGGCGATCGGGCGGAACACGCCGACGC
Organism: Gryllotalpicola reticulitermitis; assembly: GCF_042651345.1. Taxonomy (NCBI): domain Bacteria; kingdom Bacillati; phylum Actinomycetota; class Actinomycetes; order Micrococcales; family Microbacteriaceae; genus Gryllotalpicola; species Gryllotalpicola reticulitermitis. Next base: position 171,864 of record NZ_JBHSCN010000005.1, on the reverse strand, counting down.
GCTCCACCTGACGCGTCAGGGTGCGGATGACCCCGAGCGCGACGGTGGACTTGCCGGTGTTGCCCTCTGCAGAGGTGACATAGACCTGCTTCACGGGCGCGGGCGGCTCAGGCGCCGTTCAGGCATCGCGCGGCTCACTCGTTGTCGCCGCCGGTGTCGCCCGTGCCGATCGACTGGCTGCCGTGCCACGACCAGTTCGCGACCTCGGGGATGTCCTCGCCCTTCGAGTAGGCGAAGAGGCGCGCGTTGAGGCGCGCGTCGGTCATGTCCTGGCGCAGGGTGGCGTACCGCTCGCCGAGGCCCGGCACGCGGTCGAGCACATCGATGACCAGGTGGTAGCGGTCGAGGTCGTTGCGCATGACCATGTCGAACGGCGTGGTCGTCGTGCCCTCTTCCTTGTAGCCGCGCACGTGCAGCTGGGAGTGGCCGGTACGACGGTAGGTGAGGCGGTGGATCAGCCAGGGGTAGCCGTGGTACGCGAAGATGACCGGCTTGTCGCGGGTGAAGATCGCGTCGTAGTCGCGGTCGGAGAGGCCGTGCGGGTGCTCGCTCTCGTCCTGCAGCTTCATCAGGTCGACGACGTTCACCACGCGGATCTTGAGGTCGGGAATGTTCTTCTGCAGGATCTCGCTCGCCGCGAGCACCTCGAGCGTCGGGATGTCGCCGGCCGCCGCCAGGACGACGTCGGGCGACTCGCCCGGGACCTCACGCCCGGCCCACTCGAAGATGCCGAGGCCGCGCGTCATGTGCGCGACGGCCTGGTCGACATTCAGCAGGTTCGGCTGCGGCTGCTTGCCCGCCACCACGACGTTCACGTAGTTCACCGAGCGCAGGCAGTGGTCGTAGGTCGACAGCAGTGTGTTCGCGTCGAAGGGCAGGTAGACGCGAACGACATCGGCCGACTTGTTGACGACGTGGTCGATGAAGCCAGGGTCCTGGTGCGAGAAGCCGTTGTGGTCCTGGCGCCAGACGTGGCTCGACAGCAGGTAGTTGAGGCTCGAGATCGGGCGACGCCACGGGATCTCGCGCGTCACCTTGAGCCACTTGGCGTGCTGGTTGAACATCGAGTCGACGATGTGGATGAACGCCTCGTAGCTCGTGAAGAGGCCGTGCCGCCCGGTGAGCAGGTAGCCCTCGAGCCAGCCCTCGCACTGATGCTCGGACAGCACCTCCATGACGCGGCCGACGCGGGCGATATGCTCGTCGATCGGGCGGATCTCGCCGGCGAACTGCTTGTCGGTCGTCTCGTAGACCGGCGGCGCGAGGCGGTTCGACGCCGTCTCGTCGGGCCCGAAGATGCGGAAGTTCGTCGGGTTGTCCGCGATGACGGTGGCGAGCCACTCGCCGAGCACACGGGTCGCCTCGTTGCTCGTCGCACCCGGTGACGGCACGTCGACGCCGAAGTCGCGCCAGTCGCGCAAGCGCAGCGCGTGCCTGACGAGACCGCCGTTGGCGATGGGGTTGGCGCTCATGCGCCGGTCGCCGCTCGGCGCGATGGCCACAGCATCCGCCACGGGCTTGCCGTCTTCGTCGAACAGCTCTTCCGGCTTGTACGACTTGAGCCAGCTCTCGAGGAGCTTCGTGTGCGCTTCCGTGTCGCGCGCGTTGGCGAGCGGCACCTGGTGCGCACGCCACGTGTTCTCGACCTGCTGGCCGTCGATGATCGGCGGGCACGTCCACCCCTTGGGGGTGCGCAGGATGATCATCGGCCAGACCGCACGACCCTCGAGCGTGCCGGCGGCAGCGGATGCCTTGATCTCGGCGATCTCGTTGAGAACGTTGTCGAGCACCGCGGCGTACCGACGGTGCACGACCGCGTGGTCCTCGCCGTCGAAGCCGCCCTCGACCAGGTACGGGTGGTAGCCGTAACCGCGGAACAGCGCGAGCAGCTCGTCCTGCGGGATGCGGTCGAGCACCGTCGGGTTCGCGATCTTGTAGCCGTTGAGGTGCAGGATCGGCAGCACGACGCCGTCTTGAACCGGGTCGAGCCACTTGTTCGAGTGCCAGCTCGTGGCGAGCGGGCCCGTCTCGGCCTCGCCATCGCCGACGACCGCCATGACGAGCAGGTCGGGGTTGTCGAACGCTGCGCCGTAGGCGTGGCTCAGCGCGTAGCCGAGCTCACCGCCCTCGTGGATGCTGCCCGGGGTCTCGGGCGCCACGTGGCTCGGGATTCCGCCCGGGAACGAGAACTGCTTGAAGAGGCGACGGATGCCGTCTTCGTTCTCATCGATGTCGGAGTAGACCTCGGAGTACGTGCCGTCGAGGAACGCGCTGGCGACGAGGCCGGGGCCGCCGTGGCCGGGACCGATGATGTAGATCGTGTTGAGGTCGCGCTCCTGGATCGCGCGATTCATGTGCGCGTAGAGGAAGTTCAGGCCGGGCGTCGTGCCCCAGTGACCGAGCAGACGCGGCTTGATGTCGTCGACCGTCAGCGGCGTGCGCAGCAGTGGATTGTCGAGCAGGTAGATCTGACCGACGCTCAGGTAGTTGGCGGCACGCCAATACGTGTCGATCAGGCGGATCGTCTCGTCGGAGACCGGGGCGTCGCCGCGGTGCTTCCAGACTGATTGGGCGGGTGTTTCGGGCGCTGCTACGTCAGTCGACATCGAAGAATTCCTCCCTTTGGAGGAGCCGCCGCTCCGGCGGCTTCCAGCGATCAGCCTATGGATCGCGCGTAACCGCGCGCTAGTGGTTTTGACGGCGTTGTCGGGACTTCCATGGCCTACGATTGCGAGCCGCCTCAGGCGGCTTCCGGCGCCGCCTGAGGCAAAGAAAAAGACCCCTCGCGCACCCGCCAGAGCCTGGTTACCCTTGCTGCGTTTCCGCCCTGGGGGAGTTGGCCTGGATGGCGCCACGCGAGGAGCCGGGTTCCATTGTATGGGACGTTTTCTGAGCGGATGCTTGCGCTCACGCGCCCTGCCGATCGGGCCCTCTCGGAGCCGACGACTCGCTCAGCGAGCATCCGCTAGACTTTCCGGGTTGCGCTCGTCGTGACACCTGGAGAATTCGCCTAGTGGCCTATGGCGCACGCTTGGAAAGCGTGTTGGGTGAAAGCCCTCGGGGGTTCGAATCCCCCATTCTCCGCCATTTGCCGCGTTGTGCAGTGGCATTGATCGCGTCGGGGGCGTCGCGCCTGGGTCTCGTGGGCGGGCGCGAGCGGCATCCGTTTCGCCCGGGGCACACGAATCGTCGGAGGGCACACGAAATCGCGCGATTCGTGCGCCCCTCGGCGCATTGTGTGCCCCTCGGCACGCGGCGCGCCGGCGGCCCTTTGTAGCGGGTATTGACGCGAGATGAGCAAGGCTCTAGTTTTCCGGGTGCGTGGAGCACGCCCACTCCCCTGGCTGCCCTTCACCGCCGAAGGAGGCGCCATGTCTCAGATCACTGTCACCACCGAGCCGCGCGACGGCCTTGCCAAGCCGCAGCCGTTCTTCCTCACCTACGAATCCGACGGCACGGAGTTCGACCCCGGCGACCACAACGGGTTCAACACGAGCGCGGACATGTTTCGGATGCTGGAGAGCGCGAGCGCCGAGCATCCGTACACCGACGTGTTCATCGTCAGCCACGGGTGGCTCACGTCGAGCGCCGCGGCGATCAAGTCCTACGGCCAGTGGGTCGACCTGGTCGTCGCGCAGCGCAACGCGCACCGCGTGGAAGAGATCCGCCCCGGCTACAACCCACTTGTTGTGTGCGTGCACTGGCCGAGCGACCCGAAGGACCAGTGGGGGAGGCTGTACGACCAGATGGTGCACTACCGGATGCAGTGGGTCGAGAAGACCCTTCCCGTGCTGTCGTTCTACCGCATGAAGGGACGGGCGTTCGCGGTCGGGCAGAAGGGGCTCGGACCGGTGCTGCGGAAGCTAAGTCGAGAGCATCCGTCGGTCAAGGTGCACCTCATGGGGCACAGTTTCGGCGCGATCGTCGTGTCGGCCGCCGCCGCCGACCCCGACGTGCGCGTCGACTCGGTCTTCCTGATCGAGAGCGCCATGTCGACGTGGTCGTTCGCGCGGCCGATCCGCACCGATCGCAACGGCAAGCCGAAAGAGGTCTCGCGCTTCACCGAGGTCGTGCGGACGGCGATCACCCACGTCGACAACATCGTCGTCGGATCGCGCTCCGACTCGGACCGCGCGCTGCACTTCGCCTACCCGTTCGCCGAGTCGACGCGATCGCTCTTCTGGCCGTTCAGCAAGGTCCGCGAGCCGGTGTGGAGCGGCTACGGCATGTACCCGTATGGCGCGCTCGGGTTCCACGGCGTGAACGGGCCGCTGGTGCACGAGCGCGAGCTGGTCGCCTCAGCGCCGGTCGAGAAGGACGAGGTGGCCGAGCTCGACCCGAATCAACTGGTGTGGCAGGACTTCATGCTGCGGCGCGACGCCGTCTACAACGTCGACGGAAGCAAGGTGGTCGTGCCGCCTACGAAAGCCGAGGGCAAGGGCTGGCGGCTCACCGCGTTCTTCGCCGGCGCGCACAGCCAGATCATCAAGCCTGAAATCGCGAACCTGTACTGGCAGGCGGCGGGGTTTCCGTTGAAGGACCCGCGTCAGAACCCGCATCAGCAGCCGGAGCCGGCCTGCCGAGCTCCGCGAACTTCGCCTGCATCGTCGGGTTCTGGCGGGTGAGGCGCTTGATGGTCAGGTCCTCCGCTTTGTCGTTCGCGAGACGAAGGTTGTTGGCCGACTTGTGCAGCGCCTCTTTCGTCTTCTCGAGATCCTTGATCGCCTCGTCGATGCGCTTGATGGCCTCCGCGAACCCGTCGGAGGCGAGCCGCCAGTTGCGGCCGAACGAGTTCTTGAAGTCGTCGAGCTGCTGCTCGAAGGACGTGATGTCGACGTTCTGCGCGCGGATCTGAGCGAGCTCGGTCTTGTACTTGAGCGAGTTCAATGCTGCATTGCGCAGCAGCGTGATGATCGGGATGAAGAACTGCGGGCGCACGACGTACGTCTTCGGATAGCGGTGCGAGACGTCGACGATGCCGGTGTTGTAGAGCTCGCTGTCGGGCTCGAGGAGGGACACGAGCACCGCATACTCGCAGCCCTTCTCGTTGCGGTCCTTGTCGAGCTCACGGAGGAAGTCCTCGTTCCGGTGCTTCGTCGCCGTCTCGTCGGACTCGTTCTTCATCTCGAACATGATCGACACGATCTCGGTGCCCGAGGCATCCGTATCTCTGAAGATGTAGTCGCCCTTGCTGCCGCTGCGCGCGTCGTTGTCCTTCTCGAAGTAGGCCAGCGGGAAAGCGGTGGCACGGATGCGGTTGAACTCGACCTCGCAGTGCTGCTCGAGCGTCTCGCCGACCATCTTAGTCGACAGGCGCGCCTTGAGGTCCTTGTAATAGGCGACCAGTTCGTCTCTGGCCTTGAGCTCGATCTGATGCTTCTCATTGAGCGAGCGCTCGGCGAGCTGCTTCTCGAGTTCGGCGCGTTCGAGGCTGCTCTTGAGGTCGTTTCGCTCGTTCTCGACCTTGGCGACGGCCTCGGTGACGGCGAGCTTCTGGGCGACTTCGCTCGCGCTCAGCTGTGCGGTGAGCCGTTGGACCTCGGCTTCCTTCGCTGCAGCGGCCCGCTCGAGCTCGTTCACCCGCTTGGCCTCGGCCATCTCCAGCGCGCGCTGCGCTTCGCTCTTCGCCTGGCCGAGCTCGTGCACGAGCGAGTCGCGCTCCTTCTCCACCGCGCTCAGCGCCTCCGCCACGGCGAGCCTCTGCGCGACCGCCCCCTGCTCGAGCTGCGCCTTCAGCTGCTGGATCTCGGCGTCCTTCACGGCTGCGGCTTTGCTCAGCTCCCCCGCCGCGCGCGACTCGGCCAGCTCGATCGCCTTCAGCTTGTCCAGGTCGGCGAGTTCAAGTCGCTCATGGAGCTCTTGCGCGAACTCGCCGTCACGCACCTGCTTCACGATGTCGGCATAGCCGGCCTCGTCGATCGTGAAGGCTTTTCCGCACTGCGGGCAGATGATCTCGTGCACGCGCACCAGCCTTACACGAGGCGACGCAGCAGCTGGGCGTTGAGGGCGACCACGATCGTCGACAGGGACATGAGGATCGCGCCGACCGCGGGCGAGAGCACGAACCCCAGCGGAGCGAGCACGCCGGCGGCCAGCGGCACCCCCAGGACGTTGTAGCCGGTCGCCCACGCGAGGTTCTGGATCATCTTGCGATAGCTGGCGACGGACAGCGCGATGGCGGACACGACGGCGCGCGGATCGCTGGATGCCAGTACGACGCCGGCGGATTCGATCGCGACATCCGTTCCGGCGCCGATGGCGACGCCGACGTCCGCGCGGGCGAGCGCCGGCGCGTCGTTGACACCATCGCCGACCATCGCGACTCTCAGGCCACGGTGCTGCAGCTCGGTCACCTTGCTGTCCTTGTCGGCGGGCAGCACCTCGGCGAATACCTCGTCGACGCCGAGTTGCCGGCCGACCGAGTTCGCGACGTCCGCCGCATCGCCGGTGATCATCGCGACCCGCACACCGCGGTCATGCAGGGCCGCGATCGCGGCAGCCGACTCCGGGCGAATGGCGTCGTCGAGGGCGAACGCCGCCAGCGGCTCGCCGTCGCGCAGCAGGTACAGCACCGTGGCTCCGTCGGCGGATTTCTCGGCCGCGGGTGCAGCGATGGCATCCGGCACGTGCGCGGCGACCTCGCTCAGGAGCCGGGGGCCACCGACCTGAACGAGGGCCCCGTCGACCGTCGCCTCCACCCCGCGCGCGGTACGCGACCGGAAGTCTGTCGCCGTCGGGCGGTCGGTTGTGCCGTGCTCGTCGGCGGCGCGAACGATCGCGCGGGCGAGCGGATGCTCCGACGCGACCTCGACGGCAGCCGCCAGCTGCAGCGCAGCGACCGGGTCGATCCAGTCGGTCATGGTGCGCGAGACGGCGGGCTCCCCGCGGGTGAGGGTGCCCGTCTTGTCGAAGAGGACGACGTCGATCGTGCGCATCCGTTCGAGGGCGAGCCGGTCCTTCACCAGCACGCCCGCTCTCGCGGCGCGCTCGGTGGAGATCGCGATCACCAGCGGGATCGCCAGGCCGAGCGCATGCGGGCAGGCGATGACCAGCACCGTGACCGTGCGGGCGATGGCGTCGGTCGGGTCGCCGAGAAGCATCCACACCACAAAGGTGACGACGCCCGCGCCGGCCGCGAAGTAGAACAGCAGCGCAGCCGCCCGATCAGCCAGCGCCTGCGCCCGCGAAGACGACCGCTGAGCTTCGTCGACCAGACGACGGATGCCGGCCAGCGCGGTCCTCTCGCCGACGGCCGTGACCACCACCCGGATCGCCGTGTCGGTCGCCACGGTGCCGGCGACCACCTGAGCGCCCGGGCCGCGGCTGACGGTACGGGACTCGCCGCTGATCATCGACTCGTCGACCTGCGCGAGCCCCTCGGTCACCTTGCCGTCGGCGGGAACGCGGCCACCGGAGCGGACGAGGACGATGTCCCCCTCGGCCAGATGGCTCAGCGGGATTTCGACGATCTCGTCGCCCCTGACCAGCTCGGCCGTGTCCGGCAATAGAGCGGCCAGCGCGTCGAGTGCGCCGGAGGCGGCGCCGAGGGCGCACATCTCGACCCAGTGCCCGAGCAGCATGATCACGATCAGCAGCGCGAGCTCCCACCAGAAGTCCAGCTCGAGCGACGCGTCGACCACGGTCGCCCAGGAGGCGACGAACGCGACCGAGATCGCCATCGCGATCAGCGTCATCATGCCGGGCTGCCGGGTGCGCAGCTCGGCGACGGCACCCGTCAGGAAGGGGTAGCCGCCGTAGCTGAAGATCACCGTGCCGAGCGCGGGAGAGATCCACTCGGCCCCTGCGAAGGAGAGCTGGTAACCCAGGATGTGCCCGAACATCTGGCTGAAGACGACCACGGGGATCGCAAGGACCAGGCTCCACCAGAATCGGTCGCGGAACTGAGCCGCGTGGTCGCCGTGGCCGGCATGGCCGGCGTGATGACTGCTGTGATCGTGATCGTGATCGTGCGTGTGCGTGCCGCTCATCGTCGTCTTTCTCTCAGCGCCGCAGAGCCGCGAGCTCAGTCCATGCTCCGGAGCAGGGAGCGCATCGTCTCGATCTCCTTGGTCTGAGAACTGACGATGCTGCGTGCCAGGCGCAGCGCCTGCGGGTTCCGGCCCTGCGCGATCTCGGCCTGCGCCATCTGTGTCGCGCCCTCGTGGTGCTCGATCATCTGCGTCAGGAACGTCGAGTCATTCGTGTGCATGCCACCCATCGATGAGTGGGACGACATCGGATCAGCATCCGAGCCTGCGGCGGTCACCGGCTCGCCCCAGGCGCTCAGCCACGCGGTCATCTCGTCGATCTCCGGAGACTGCGCCCGCCGGATCTCGTCTGCCAGCTGCGTCACCTCCGGCGTCGTCGCGTCCTGCGCGGCCAGCTGCGCCATCTGGATCGCCCCCGCATGATGGGCGATCATCTGCTGCGCGAAGGCCACATCTTGCGCGTTGTGCGTCGCGGAAATGGACGCGGTCGACGACGGGGAGACGTCGGTGCCAGGGGTGGCCGACATGCCAGGCCTTCCCGACATGCCAGGCCTTCCCGACATGTCGGAATGCGAGGACGTGGTGCTCGACGAGCAGCCGACAAGGATGCCGGCGAGGGTCACGGCGGTCGCCGAGGCGACCGCAACGCGGGTCTTCAGGTTCACGGGGGTACTCCAAGTACAGATCTGATGGGGAAGGGAAACGTCGGAGGACCCGCCCGCGAAATGGGCAGACTCCCCCTAGGCCCTGATCAGATCCGGAGCACCCCGAGCGTGAGGCTGCGTTTGATACCGCGAATCGGCCGCGCGGATTCGGCCGACGCGAGCTGCGCTCGCGGTCGCAGCGACGTCAAGGTGCCGAGAACCCCGGGAGCGGCGAGGACCACCAGCGCCAACACCACGACCAGCGCCATGCAGCACAGGTCGATCGCATGGGACATGTCACACACCGGCGCAGCGAGGACCGCCGCGGCGGCGTGCGCCGTCGCCCCCGGGCCGTCGGCCACCGCATGGCGCACGGCGTGTTCCAGGTGCGCGACCACCGCGGACTGCGCAGCGTTCGGACCGCTGATCACCTCATGCATGCCCGCAAGACCGAACAGCACGCCGAGCGCGAGAACCGCCAGCAGGACACGGCGCACAACCGCGGCCGCGTGAGAGCTGGAGGCATGCACGAACTCAGGGTAACGTTCGGCGGTCCCGGCCCTCCCAGGGGTCACGCAGCCGGCCGCCCGCGACGTCACCAGCGAGTTCGGTCAGACCTCGGTCAATGGATCACCAGGCTCATCGCCAGCACCACGAGGATGCCGACGACCGACAGCAGCGTTTCGAGCAGCGACCACGACTTGATCGTCTGGCCGATCGAGAGGCCGAAGTACTCCTTGAAGAGCCAGAAGCCCGCGTCGTTGACGTGCGAGAAGAACAGCGAACCCGCGCCGATCGCGAGCACGAGGAGCGAGACGCCGGGGGTGCTCAGGTGATGCGTCACCGGTTCGAGGATGCCGGCCGTCGTGATCGTCGCCACCGTCGCCGAGCCGGTCGCGACGCGGATGAAGACCGCGACGAGCCACGCGAGCAGCAGCACGCTGAAGCCGCTGTGCGCGGCCCAGTTCGAGATGACGGCGCTGATCTTCGTGTCGACGAGGACCTGCTTGAAGCCTCCGCCGGCACCGACGATCAGGAAGATGCCCGCGATCGGCTGAAGCGAGCCGGCGACCACGTTCGACGTGCGCTTCAGGCTGAAGCCCGCGCCGCGGCCGAGCACGACCATGGCGACCAGCACCGCGATGCCGAGCGCGATGAGCGGCGTGCCCACGAAATCGACGACCGTCTTCCACGCGGCCTTGTCGTTCGGGTCGATGATGTCGGGGATCGCGGCCAGCAGCATCAGCGCCGCGGGCAGCAGGATCGTGCAGAGCGTCGGCCAGAAGCCGGGGCGCTTCACCGCCGCGGGGTGCGCCGCGCGGTCGGCCTGGAGGAGCTCGTCGCCGTGTGCGGCGACGTTGAGCGCTGCGGTGCGAGGGGTGTTCACGGCACCGCGCCCCGCCTGGTCAGCGGACGCGACAGTGCCGCCACCCGCGCCTGCCGCTGAGCCGGCCCCGCCGGTCTCGAACAGCGCCGGAATCTCGGCCGGAACCCACCGCGCGACGAACCGCGAGAACACGGGCCCCGAGATGATCACGCCGATGAGCGCCACGATGACGCCGAGGCCGAGGGTGACGCCGAGGTTGGCGTGCACGACCGAGATCGCGGCGAGCGGGCCGGGGTGCGGCGGCACGAATCCGTGCATCGCTGACAGACCCGCCACGGCCGGAACCGCGACACGCATGAGCGGCAGGCCCGAGCGGCGCGCGACCAGCATGATCACGGGGACGAGCAGCACGAGTCCGACCTCGAAGAACATCGGCAGACCGATGATGGCGCCGACGAGGCCCATGATCCACGGCAGGGCCTGCACCGAGGCGCGGCTCACGAGTGTGTCGACGATGCGGTCGGCGCCGCCCGAATCCGCGAGCAGCTTGCCGAACATCGCGCCGAGCGCGATCAGCGTGCCGACCGAAGCGCTCGTCGAACCGAATCCGTTCGAGAAGCTCGTCACGGCGTCCGTCGGCGCGAGCCCGGCCGTGACGCCCGCGACGAGCGAACCGGCGAGCAGCGCGATGAACGGATGCAGCTTCACCCAGGTGATGAGCACGATGATCACGGCCATGCCGAGCAGGGCCGAGAAGATCAGGCGGCCGTCGCTGTGGGCCGGTGCTGTCGAAGCAGCCGACGCGGCGGCGGCGAGCGCGGGAAGAGAAGACAGTGCCATGAGCGTCCTTGGTCTGGCGAGGTTGTGCCTCGATTCGACGGAATAACTCCGCCATATTACGTGATTCTTTGCAATAATTCAGGCATGACGGATGCCGCGCGCTGGGAGGCCGTCCACGACGGCCTCTCCGAACAGCTCGGCGCCGCGATCGTGCAGGGCCGGTACCCGCCCGGCGCCCGGCTGTACAGCGGTGACATCGCCGACGAGCAGCACGTCTCCCGCTCGGCCGTGCGTGAGGTCGTCCGCGTGCTCGAGACGCTCGGGCTCGTGCGCGTGCGCCGCAAGGCCGGAATCGAGGTGCAGCCGAGCAGCGAATGGAGCCACTACTCCCCCGACGTGATCCGCTGGCGCCTCGCCGGCCCTGCCCGGCTGCAGCAGCTGCACGAGCTGAGTCAGCTGCGCTCGGCGGCCGAGCCGCTCGCGGCGCGGCTCGCGGCCGTCGCGGCGACGGATGCCGAGCGCCAAGCCCTGGCGCAGGCAGCGCACGACATGGCACTGCACTCGCATCGCGCGAACGAGCGCGACTACCTCGATGCAGACATCCGCTTTCATCGCGCCTTGCTCGAGGCATCCGGCAACCCGATGCTCGCCGGCCTCGCCGGCGCGATCGAGTCGGTGCTCATCGGGCGCACCGAACACGCTCTGATGCCCGACGAAGCCAACCCCGCGGCACTGCGGCTGCATCGCGAGCTCGCGTTCGCGGTGGCCACGCGCGACGCCGACGGTGCGTCCGTCGCCGCGAATCAGATCGTCAAGGAGGCCGACGACGCGGTGCAGACGCTCGACGACTAGGGCGTCGTCGAGGGCGCAGCCGGCGTGGCCGACGAGGTCGGGGTGAGCGCCGCCACCACCTGCTGCGCTCGTGACCAGTACTTCGAGTAGTAGCCCGCGTCCGCATTCGCCTGCACCTCGTGCGCAAGCTCGCTCGGCTGCATCGTGCGCCAGCCCGGGATGGACGTCAGCTTCGCGTAGAAGTTCACGCTCGCCGTGTACGGGTCCATGCGGTCCGCGAGAGTGCCCCACGCGCCGTTGTCGCGCTGCTGGAAGATGCCGCGGCTGTCAGGCCCCGCCGTGTCACCGTACGACAGGTTGCGCAGCTTCGACTCGCCGATCGCCGTCATCACGCCGACCGCCTGCGTGTGCGTGCCGATGCCGCGCGCCTGCGCCGCCCGCATGATCTCGGCAGCGTTGACGAGCTGCGCCTGGCAGAAGCCCGCGATCGGTCCGCGCGGGACCGTCATGTCGCCCACGGCCACCGGCTGCACCTTCGGGCACGGGTTCAGCGCCGCCTTCGCCTGCGCGCTCAGGGTCACGATCGCGGGGATCCCCACAGCCGCCGCGATTAGCACTGCGCAGGCGACGACGAGCACGGTGATGAGCCTGCGCATTCGCTCTCCTGCCTGACGTCGGGTCGCCGTGGGTCTCGCTTCGCCACCGGCCGCGCCTTCGAGGGCCGCGAGCCGGTCGGCGACCGGCGGCGACTGGGCAGCCGGTCGCGCCGAAACTATCGGTGACGGCTGAACGGAATGCGGAGGCTCGCTGAGAGGGTGGTGAGCGACGCCTCCGCGCCTTCGCCCGGAAGCACTGCGCGCTGCTTCGTGCGCGGGCGATTACGCCGGCTAAGCCGTCGCGATCTGCTCGAGAACGTCGATGAACGACTGCCAGCCGGCCAGGACCGCCTCCTGCTGCTCGGACGAGAAGCCGGGCGTCTCCTGGGTGAAGCGCATGCGAGTTCCGGTCCCCGCCGGCGTCAGCTCGACGACGATGGTGCCGCGGGCCGGCTCGTCGGGGCGATCGGTGATGGTGAAGACGAAGCGCTGCGGTGGCGCCACCTCGACGACGTCGCCGGCCCAGTCGATCGTCGCGCCGTCCGGCAGGCGCATCTGCGCGGCCCATGGCCGACCCGGCTCAGCCGCGAAGTCGAGGGTGTTCAGCGGCACGTCGACCCCCTCGCCGCCGAACCATCTTGCGAAGTGCTGCGGTGTCGTCCAGGCGGCGAACACGGCATCGGCGGATGCCTCGAATTCCCGATCGATCTCGATGCCGTCGGCGGTGATCCCTGTCATTGCTGCTCCTCAGCCGGTTGCGGCAGCGGTGAAGCGGTGCCGCGTCTGCGCGAACGTGCCCTTCGCGAAGGCGAGCACCTTCGTCGGTGCCACGCGGAAGACTGCCACGATTGCCTCCGCGTTGTCTCCCTGCGCCTCAGCGCAGGCCGCCCAGGAGCGTGCGCACCATGCGCTCGTTGACGTCGGGGGCACCGCCGGCGACCGGGTGGCAGAGCAGAGCGACGGCGCTCAGCACCTCGCGGGCCGTCAGGCCGGAATCCGTGCCGCTCTCGGCGGCCGCGCGGGCGAGCAGCGGCGCGAACGCGGGGGTCAGCTGATCCATGAGGCGCTGCGGCAGCCCCGCGTACGCGGCGTCGCCCGAGTGCAGTGCCTGGGCGAGACCGGATTTCGTCGCGACGAGGCCGGTGAAGCGGGCGATCCACGCATCGACGGCGCCCCAGGCGTCGGGGGCGCCCCCGAGCGCCTCGGCGGCTGCGACGCACTCGTCGAGCTCGCGCTGAAGCACCGCGATGATGAGGTCGGAGCGACGGGGGAAGTGGCGGTAGAGCGTGCCGACGCCGACGCCCGCGGCATCCGTGATCTCTTTCGCGGGCGCATCGACCCCGCGAGCCGCGAAGACCGACTTCGCCGCCTCGACGAGCGCGTCGACGTTGCGTGTCGCGTCCGCACGCTTCGGTCGCGCCGTCTGGGTCACCACGAAGTCCTCCTTGCTAACCGGAAACTCATTCCGCATACTTAACGGAAAGCCATTCCGATTCCCTCAGCCTAACCGGAAGGCACCCGTCCGTCAGGAGAACCCGTGGAATACCGCCCACTCGGCCGCACCGGCATCCGTGTCAGCCCCTATGCGCTCGGCACGATTCCGTTCTCGACGCAGGCCGGAAACGCCGACCCCGCCGACTCGATCCGCATCATCCACGCGGCGCTCGACGCGGGCATCAACCTCGTCGACACCGCCGACGCCTACGGCGACTCGGAGGAGGTCGTGGGCCGCGCGCTCCTCGGGCGCCGCGACGACGTGGTGCTCGCGACCAAGGTCGGGCGCCCGATCGGCACCGATCCGAACCGCCAGGGCGCCTCGCGCCGCTGGATCGTGACCGCCGTCGAGAACTCACTGCGGCGCCTGCAGACCGACTACATCGACCTCTATCAGCTGCATCGTCCGGACCCCGGGACGGACCCGGAGGAGACGCTCTCCGCCATGACCGATCTGGTGCGCGCGGGGAAGATCCGCGCCTTCGGCACGTCGAACATGCCCGCGTCGAGCCTCGTCGAAGCGCACTGGATCGCCGAGCGGCGCGGACTCGCGCGGCCGCGCACCGAGCAGCCGCCGTACTCGATCCTGAACCGCGAGATCGAGCGTGAGGTGCTGCCCGTCGCCGAGCGGTACGGCATGGGCGTGCTCGTCTGGGGCCCGCTCGGGCAGGGCATGCTCACCGGCCGCGTACGCCGCGGGCAAGCCACCGACGCCACCCGAGCGCGATTCTTCGCCGATGTGTTCACCGACGAACGGCGCCTCGACGCCGTCGAGCAACTCGTCACCCTCGCTGACGACGCCGGCCTCTCGATGCCGCATCTCGCGATGGCCTTCGCGATCACGCACCCCGCCGTCACCAGCGCGCTGATCGGCGTGCGGACCATGGAGCAGCTCGACGATCTTCTCGCCGGCCTCGACACCATGCTCAGCGACGACGTGCTCGACCGCATCGACGACATCGTGCCGCCGGGCACCGAGGCCGGGCGGCTCGCCCAGGCGTACCTGCCGCCCGCGATCGAGCGGGCTGAGCTGCGCCGGCGGCGCGTAGTCCGCTGACCCGCGTGGGTCAAGGGCCTCGACGGCGGGTACAGATAGGGCGAACGTGGATGGTTGAACCCATCACGCACGACCAACAGTGAGGACTGATCGCAATGGCTCAAGCGAATGACGACTCCCTGCAGGACGGAGTGAACGCTGCAGGCGACAGCGCGCACGACACCGTGGACAAGGCCACCGGTGCCGCGGCGAGCGCCGTGAACGAGGCATCCGATTCGGCGTCGGATGCGGTGGACTCCGCCACCCAGGCGACGCATGCGGCCGCTGACAAGGCGGCCGACGCAGTGAGCGGCGCCGTCGGCGACGCATCCGCCTCGGCTGCCCGCGCGGTCGGCTCGGCGAGCCGGGCCACGCACGCCGCTGTCGACTCGGCGCAGCAGACCGTGTCGCGTACGGTCGGC
The DNA here is from genome assembly GCF_042651345.1 of Gryllotalpicola reticulitermitis. Classification (NCBI taxonomy): domain Bacteria; kingdom Bacillati; phylum Actinomycetota; class Actinomycetes; order Micrococcales; family Microbacteriaceae; genus Gryllotalpicola; species Gryllotalpicola reticulitermitis. The sequence goes on along the minus strand of NZ_JBHSCN010000005.1, from coordinate 156,785 downwards.
CAGGCCACGGATTCCGCAGGCCAGGTCACGGGCGCGGCCGCCGGTATGGTGCGTGATCGCCCGTTCGGATCGGTCGGCGCGGTCGCGGCGGTCGCGGCTCTCGCGGGCTTCATCATCGGCCTGATCGTGGGCCGGCGCTCGTAGTTCGTTCCGGGCGCAGGACGCGCTCAGGCTGCATTGGCCGCACAACTGCCCACGCCCGGCGCTCCGAGAGGAACGCCGGGCGCGAACGCGTCACCAGCCCAGTTCGCCGGCGTCCTCCTGGAAGGTGCCGGTCGGACCGTCGGCGCCGATCAGCGCCCATTTCGCAACGATCTGCGCGCTCTCCGACGCCGGGCGCCCCGGGTGCGCGCCCGGGTCGCCGCCGCCGAGCTCCGTCGCGGTGATGCCAGGCTCGACCGCGTTGAACTTCACCTCGGGCACGAGCTTCGCGTACTGCACGGTGAGCATCGAGACCGCCGCCTTGCTCGGCCCGTAGACGATGGTCGGGAAGTGCGACGCGGGCCGCGAATCCTCGTGCACCGCCCAGAACGAGCCGAGCGCGCTCGACACGTTCACGACGACCGGGTTGGCCGAGCGGCGCAGCAGCGGCAGAGCCGCCTGCGTGACGCGGACGATGCCGACGACATTCGTGTCGAACACGCTGAGCACGCTCGGCCCGTCGTGCTTCTCGCCGACCTGCCCGTCGCGGAATTCGTACGACGCGATTCCGGCGTTGTTGACGAGAACGTCGAGCCCGTCGCCGTCGGCCTCGATCCGGGCGATCGCGGCGGCGACGGACGCGTCATCGGTCACGTCCAGCTGCACGAAGCGCGCGCCCAATTCGTCGGCGGCGGCGCGGCCGCGGGCCTCGTCGCGCGAGCCGACGTAGACGGTGTGGCCGGCTTCGACGAGCACGCGGGCGGTTTCTTTGCCGAGGCCCTTGTTGGCCCCGGTGATCAATGTCGTTGTCATGTCTCGAGAGTGCGCGCAAAGCATCCGTCTAGGCAGTCGTCCCGCTTTCGTAGGAATGGCAGTGCCACGACAACGGCGCACCGCACGCGCAGACTTGCATCGTGGAGACCTGGGACTTCGGCGCGACGGTGAGGCGCTGGCGCGACCGCGTCGCTCCCGACGCCGTGGGGTTGCCGGTGGGCGGCCGACGTCGTGCCGCCGGCCTGCGCCGCGAGGAGCTCGCGGGTCTCGCCGGCATCTCCGTCGACTATCTGACCCGGCTCGAGCAGGGCCGCGCGACCTCGCCGTCCGAGCAGGTGGTCGAGGCGCTCGCCCGCGCCCTGCGCCTCGCCGACGCCGAACGCGACCACCTGTTCCGGCTCGCTGGGCTGGCGGTGCCCGGCCCCGGCGTCATTCCCACCCGCGTCACCGCGAGCGTCCAGCGCCTGCTCGACCGCCTTGCCGGCACGCCGGTCGTCATCTACGACGCCGCGTGGAACCTGATCGCCGCGAACGGGCCGTACGACGCTCTCATGGGCGCGACCTCCGCCCTCACCGGCAACGCGCGCAACGCCGTCTGGCGCAACCTGTTCGAGCTCGGCGAGCATCGCGCACGACAGACGGCGGAGGAGCACGAGGAACAGGTGGCCGGCCTGGTCGCCGACCTGCGGATGACCGCAGCACGGTTCCCCGACGACACTCGGCTCCGGAAGCTGATCTTGGAGCTGCGAGCGGCAAGCCCGCGATTCGTCGAGCTCTGGGAGACGGCGACGACTCCCCCGCCGACCGAGCGCTCGCGGCACAAGATCATCGACCACCCCACGATCGGCGCGATCGGAGTCGACTGCGACACCCTCGTCGTCGTGGGCGACGAGCTGCGCATCATGGTCTACACGGCCGAGCCCGGAACCGACGACGCCGAGCGCCTCGCGCTCGCGACGGTGCTCGGAACCCAGGCGCTCGTCGGCTGAGACCGGTTTCGGCGCGGGCGTCGCCGAGTTAACCTCACCGCATGAGCCGGACGGCGGCGGGAGCAGGCGCGACACCGCGCGCGCGCATCCGTCATGCGGGCTCGGCGCCCACCTGGCTGATCATCGCGCCGAGCATCCTCGTCGCGGTCGTCTTCGGGTCGATCCATCTGATCGTGATCCCGCTGTTCCCGGTCGTCGCGCAGTACTACTTCGCGCAGCAGTCGACGACGTTCTCCGAGGAATCCGTCGCCCTGTCCCTCCACATCTTCTTCGGCAGCATCGCGATCGTGACCGGGGCGATCAACGTCGTCACCGCGGCATCCGATCGCCGCCTGCGCCACCATCGTGCGATCGGCTGGACCTACGCGGGTTCCGTCGCGATCTCGGCCGCGTTCGGCATCGTGGTCGCGTTCCATGCATACGCGGGCACTCTGCCGGGCGGCCGCGCCGTCGTGACCAGCGGATTCCTGACCCTCGCCGCCTGCTGGATCGGCACGCTCGTGCTCGCCGTGCACGCCATGGCGGTGCGCCGCTCGATGCCGGCGCATCGTTTCTGGATGACCGTCAACTTCTCATTGACCTTCGCCGCGGCGGTCCTGCGGGTCTGGGTCGGTGCGCTGCTCGTCGCGGGAACGGGCGCGTTCGACCTGCTCTACCCGACGCTCGGCTGGGTCGGCTGGGTGCCGAACCTCATCGTGGGCGCGGTGATCGCGCGTCGGCTCCACGCGACGGGGCGGCTTCGTCGCGCGTCGAAAACGGAGTAGATGCGCGCGTGCGGGGCTCGGCGCAGCATCTACTCCGTATTCGGCGCGCGAAGCGGCCGGGGCGACGGGGCAGGCGGGGATCGGCTCGCTAGCCGATGAACGCCGTCATGCGGATCGAGACGAGCACGCCGGGCAGCACCGCTCCGAGCTTCGCCGCGTAGCGCGCGGGCGGGGTCTCCGGGAACCAGCGTGCGTATTCCTCGTTCATGCCGGGGAAGTCGTCGGGGTCGACGAGCAGCACGCCGACCTCGACCACGTCGTCGAGCGTGCCACCCGCCGCGGCGAGCACGGTCTCGCAGTTCGCGAGTGCCTGCCGCGTCTGCTCCTGGATGGACGGCCCGGCGAGCGTGCCCGTCGCGGCGTCGACGCCGACGAGCCCCGAGACGAAGACGAAGCCGCCTGCTTTGACGGCTTGGCTGAACAGCGCCGAACCGGGAGCGTCCGATGTGCTGATGACCTCACGCATGGCCACATCGTGCTCCGCGGCGCGGTCGCTGTCCAGATGGTCAGGCGGCGAACTCGACCTCGACCAGCGGGCTCTTCTCGAGCCACGCCTCGAGCGGCGGCCACTCGCCGTTCCCGGACGACGGCAGCGCCGCGATCATGCCGGTGAACACGCTGCGACGCTCGTCGGCATCGGTGACCGGGCGTGCCTTCGCCGGCAGGTCGGCCTCGACGCCGTGCTTCAGGTGGAAGCTGAAGTGGGGGTTCGCGACGAGGTTCGCGTACCAGGACCGCGCGCGCCCCGGGCTGCCCGTGATGAACCAGTGCCCGTCGACCTTGTGGAACCAGATCTCGATGCGCCGCGGCTCGCCGCTCTTCGCCCCGATGGTGGTGATGTCGATCGTCCGCTCGGCGGCGTCTGCCGCCGGGGTGAGATCGAGTGCTTTCTGAACTGCGTCGTCCACGCAGACCGCCCTTCGTCGTCTGTTGAATCAGACAACGCGCGGCGTACCCGCGAGAATTCCGAGCGGGGTGCGCAACGGCCCCGGCGCGCAGCGCCGGGGCCGTTGCGGTCAGGCATCCGATCAGCCCGTGATGCTCGCCTGGCCCGTCTCGACGTGACCGACGAAACGGCGCGACCACGCGTGGTCCGTGCTCACGGTCACCGTCACGTCGTACCAGCCGCTCGCCGTCGACACGACGTCGAAGTTCTGGGTGTGGCGGCCGCGGCGGCCGATCTTGAAGGTCTCCGGCGCCGACTTCGTGTAGGCGTTGTGACGCACCGTGAACGTGACCGTCTCGTCGCCGCTGTTCGCGAAGGTGAGCAGCAGGCGCGGGTGCGCGTCGAAGGTTCCGTCCCAGTAGGTGGTGGTGACCTCGACCTCGCGGCCGGCCGTCGCGGTGTCGCCGACGAACTCGCGCAGGAAGCGGTTCGGGCCCACGACCGTGACGTCGTACGCCGTTCCCACGACCGGTGCGGAGCCGGTGACGGTGTGAGTGGTGCGCGTCGACGGGTCGACCGTGTACTGGCCGGGGAAGCCGGCCGGGTACACGGCGAGAGCCGGCACGCCCGCGAGGTTGTTGTACACCGAGAAGTGCGCCGACTTCGCCGCGAACGGCGCGCTGTTGCTGAACGCCAGCTCGAGGGCGGTGCCGCCGGCGCTCACGCCGGTCACGTTGGCGTTCGGCTGGTACGGCAGCGGGCGGGCCCGCTTCTGGCCGGCCTCCTGCGTGGGCATCGCGTTGTTGTCGGGCAGCGGGTTGTACTGCGTCTCGGCGACGAGCGGGCCCGGCTTCGGCAGCTCCGGCAGACCGTAGACCGGGTTCGAGAAGTCGAGCGCGTTGGTCAGGTCGCCGGATACGCGGCGGCGCCACGCGCTGATGTTGGGGCTCACGGCGTGCTTGCCGTTGGCCTCGGTCCACTTCTCGAGGAACTGGATGACCGAGGTGTGGTCCGACACCTCAGAGGTGACCCAGCCGCCGCGCGTCCACGGCGAGACCAGCAGCAGCGGCACGCGGAAGCCGAGACCGACCGGCACCGGGTTCACCACGCCGTACTCGGCAAGCGAGCCGGCGACGAACTCGTCCTTCTCGCCCGGCGCGGGGACGGCCGGCGGCACGTGGTCGAACTGGCCGTCGTTCTCGTCGTAGTTGATGATCACGAGGGTCGAGTTGAGCACCTCGGGGTCAGCGGCGAGCGCGTCGAGCAGACCGAGCAGGAAGTTCGCGCCGTTGCTCGGGGCGGTGACCGGGTGCTCGGAGAAGAACTGGTTGTTGATCACCCAGGAGACCTCGGGCAGCTTGCCCGCGACGACGTCGGCCTTGATCTTCGCGTTGATGTCGGCGGCGTTGGCGGTCTCGACACCGGTGTCGGTCGGGACGTTCTCCACACCGTGGACGTACAGCGGGTTCGACGGGTCCGGAACGCCGGGCTTGCCGGTCTTCGGGTCGGTCTGGGTCGGGTCGAGCTTCGCGAACGTGGCGAAGTAGCGGGCGCCACCGTCGCCGTAGTCGTCGGCGCAGTGGTAGTTCGTCCAGCTGACGCCCGCCTTCTGCAGGGTCTCGCAGTACGACTCCCAGGTGAGGAAGTCGCTCAGCTCGTCGCCGCCCTCGTAGGCGACGTACGGGCTGCCGGGCAGCTGGCCGAGGTCAGCGTTGTAGATGCTCGGGTCGTAGCTGGGCGCTTCCTTGCCCGCGTTGATCGAGCCGCTCCACAGGTAGGTGCGGTTCGGGCCGGTCGCCGAGAGCACCGAGCAGTGGTAGGCGTCACCGACGGTGTAGGCGTCGGCGAGCGCGTAGTGGAACGGCAGCTCGGTGCGGGTGAGGTAGCCGAGGGTGGTGGGGCCGCCCTTGGCGAAGTACCAGCCGTTCATCACGCCGCCGTACCAGGCGCCGTGCTGCGACTGCCAGCTGTGATCGGTGCCGCCGTAATTCGCCGCGCCGAGCTCAGCCGACGGCGGGGTGGCGCCGTTGTAGTCCTTGGTGCCGGCGAGCGGCCACGGGTACTGGGTCGGGGCGCCGACGATGGGCTCCTCCGGCTGCTGCCAGACCGAGGTGCCACCGGGGAGCTTGATGGTCGAGCGGTCACCGAATCCGCGCACGCCCTTGAGCGACCCGAAGTAGTGGTCGAAGCTGCGGTTCTCCTGCATGACGACGACGACGTGCTTGATGTCGCGCAGGTCGCCGTAGGGGCCGCCGGAGTGCTTCTTCGGCTCCGCACTGGGGGTGGCGGCCTGAGCGGGGGCGGCAGCAGCAGCGGCTGCGGCTGCGGCGGCCGCGCCGGCGGCAGCGGCTCCGATGAAACCGCGACGGGATACTTCGCGCTGAGGCATGATCCTGCATTCCTCCCTGAATGGGGACGTGGGGGGTGGCGCGAACAGCGCCGAGCGTCAGGCTCTAGCTCAGGCGGTTACAGGAGTCGTACGGTGCACGGCCGGAAGCTGAACGGATGCCGAATTGCTGTCGCCCCACATTCGAGGGACACGTGGGCTTATGCATCCCCTGTCAACAGGCCCTAATCCTCGTTAGCGTCGCCGCGCGGTGCGGGGATGCCGACGAGCGGGAACTCGCGGCTCGCGTCCCACGGTTCAGCCCACCCGAGCTCGTCGAACAGCGCGTCGAGCAGCATCGCGGTGAAGCCCCAGACGAGGTGCTCGCGGCCGCCGGACCGCGCGATGAATGCGGGACCCCGCCATTCCTGGTCGGCGCGGCGGATGACTGTGGAGCCGCGGTTCGCCGCATCCACCAGCTCCGCGACCGGTACGCGGAACACCGACGCGGACTCGGCCTCGTCGACCACGTCGACGGGTGACGGCCTCCGCCACCACCCGAGCACCGGCGTCACAAGGTGCTGCGAGCGCTCGAGCGGCACGACGCCCAGCTCGCCGAGCACCTCGACGCCGGCCGGATCGAGCCCGGTCTCTTCGCGCGCCTCGCGCAACGCCGCCGCGATCGGACCGTCGTCCTCCACATCGAGGCGACCGCCCGGGAACGCGATCTGGCCGGCGTGCGACCGTAGCGTCGACGCCCGTTCAACGAGGAGCACATCGAGGTCGCGCGAGACCGCTGCAGCGCGCGCCGGACGGTCGCTCGGCAGGGCGTCGAGCACGCCGAACAGGATCAGGACAGCCGCAGGCCGCCCTGTTCCGGTCAGCTCCGGCCGCAGACGGGCGAACACTCCGCCGCCTTCGCCGCCGGCGGCGCGGGCGAGCTGCACGAGCTGGGCCCGCGCGTCCGTCATCGCCGCCCTCGGGCCGCGCTGCCACCTCTGCCGCTCCCGCTCCCGCTCCCGCCGAAGACGACGTAGAGGAGCGGCACCGCGGACACGCACATCAGCACCACCCCGAGCGGCAGGTTCAGCGGCAACAGCAAAATGCCGCCGACGAGGAACCCCGCGAACACGAGCGCCCCGACCGCACGGCGGATGAGCCGCTCGATGCGGTTCAGGCGACGGTCGAGCGCCGGCGTCGAGACCGTCACCGTGCCGTCGTTGACGCTCGAGATGAGCGCGTCGATGCGCTGCGGCAGCCGCAGGAACATGCCGGCGTACGCGGTCGCCCCCTTCGCGATCTCCTGCACCACGTTGCCGGACTCGGCGCGCAGCAGGCGCGTCGCGTACGGCTCGATCGCGTCCCAGATGTTGAATTCCGGGTCGAGCGCGCTGCACACGCCCGACGTCAGCGACATCGCACGGATGACGAGCAGGAAGTTCTCGGGCAGCTGGAACGGCAGTGAACGCACGACTCGGCCGAACTCGTTCCCGAAGTCGCGGAACTCACGCTGGTCGACGCGGCGCAACTGTGCGAACCCCATGCCCCCGAAGCGGTCGAAGAGCAGGGTCATCGCCCGCTCGAGCTCGGAGGTGTCGGCGGTCGGCAGCAGAATGCCGACATCTTGAATGCCCTCGACCAGACGCCGGCCGTCTCGCGCCGCGACCGCCACGAGCAGCCTGCGCAGGCCGCTGCGCAGCTCGTCGGTGACCTCGCCCATCATGCCGAAGTCGATGAAGGTCAGCCGCCATGAGGGCCGCGACGACCCCGCCGCCGCTGTTCCCGCGCCGGTCCCCGCGACGGGCGTCACGAAGATGTTGCCCGGGTGCGGGTCGGCGTGGAAGTAGCCGTGGCCGAAGAGCTGCTCGAACATCACCTCGGCGAAGACCGCCGCGACCTCCGACGGGTCGATGCCCGCCGCGCGCAGGCCCTCGACGTCGTTGATCTTGATCGCGGTCACGTCGGCGAGCGTGAGCACACGGCGGCTCGACCGCTCCCACACGACCGCGGGCACGTCGACGCGCGGGTCGTCGGCGAACAGCTCGCCGAAGCGCTCGGCGCCGCGCGCCTCGTGCAGATAGTCGATCTCCTCGAGGCTCGTCACCGCGAACTCCTTGACGAGAGCGATCGGGTCGACGTGGTCGGCGACGATGCGCAGGTGGCTGAGCCAGCCCGCGACGCGCGTGAGCGCCGCGAGGTCGACATCGACGATCGAGCGGATGCCCGGCCGCTGCACCTTGACGATCACGGCGTCGAGCCCGGTGTCCGCGGCATCGATGGCACCGAGGCGCGCGCGATGCGCCTGGCCGAGGGATGCCGCCGCCACCGGCGCCTCGTCGAATGCCGTGTACGCCTGATCGAGCGGAACACCGAGATCGTCCTCGGCGAGGCGCCTGATCGACGCGAACGGCGCAGGCGGCACCTCGTCCTGCAGCCCGGCGAGCTCACGGGTGATCTCGGGGGGCAGCACGTCGAGGCGCGACGAGAGGAACTGCCCGACCTTGATCATGAGGCCGCCGAGCTGAAGCGCGAGCGCGTGGAACTGCTGCGCGAGGCGCGTCATGCGCGCGGTGCGCCCGCGGTCGCTCAGCCGCTCGAACCCGATGCGCGGCAGCACGAGCTCGTACCACCACGCCTGCACGAGATAGCGCAACGCGAAACGCAGAATGCGTCGATAGCGGGCTCGGGTCTCTGGCGCATCGGGCATCGCGCCCGCGTGCGGGTCGCCCGCTTGGGCCACCCGTTCAGTCCTGAGCGAGGATCGAGTACAGCTTGCGACGGGCCTCGTCGAGAACAGCCACCGCCTGTGCCACCTGCTCCGGGGTTCCGGTGCGGCGCACCTGCGCGGCCGCCTGCGCGAGATCGATGCCCGACTTGGGCAGCGTGCCCGCGCCGAACGGCGTGCCGCGACCGGTGGACTCCCACGGCGCGCCACGACCCGCCGAAGCATCCGCCTCTGCCGTTCCAGCGTCGGTCAGCGAGTACGTCTTCCGCCCGTCAGACACGACCGAGGTGATGAGCCCCTCATCTGCGAGCAGCTGGAGGGTCGGGTACACCGAACCCGCGCTCGGCTTCCACGAGCCCCCGCTGCGCTGCTCGATCTCGGCGATGATCTGGTAGCCGTGCATCGGCTTCTCGGCGAGCAGGGCGAGCACGGCGGCGCGCACGTCACCGCGGCCCATTCTCTGGCCGCCGCGCTGCTCGAACATCGAGCGCAGCTGGTCGATGGCATCTGCAAGAGGCTGACCAGCGGCGGGGAACCCGCCGCCGAAACCGCGGGCTCCGAAGGCCCCGGATGTGTTCGAACCGCTCATGACGACTCCTTATGGTCTACCCGGACTCCGACGGAGCCTCGACGACATATCACGATATATCGTTACGCTCCCGTTGTCTGTAGTGCGGGCGCGCATTCGCGGGCGCTGCCCAGATCCGCAGTGCGCTGCGCGTTCGCGAGGCGCGCACGGCGGATCTGGGCAGCGCAACGCGCGACCGCGAGGGCGGGGCGGGGGCGGGGCACGCCAGAGGCGAGGGCGCTAGACGAGTACGGGCTCGTCTTCTGCGGCGCGACCGGGCAGCGGGTGGCTGCGCTCGAGCTTCGCGCCCTCCACGTCGACGTCGAGCACGATGCGGTCGAGCCACTTCGGAAGCCACCAGGCGGCGCGGCCGAAGATGTGCAGCAGGGCCGGGATCAACAGCATCCGCACGACGAACGCATCGGCGAGCACACCGAACGCCAGCCCGAAGCCGAGCGCCGAGATGATCGAGTTGTTCGCGAAGATGAACCCGCTGAACACCGCGGTCATGATGAGCGCCGCCGCGGTCACGACTGCGCGCCCCGCACGCAGACCCGAGACGACCGCCACCCGCGGCGCCGCGCCGTGCACGTACGCCTCACGGATGCCCGTGCCGATGAACAGCATGTAGTCCATCGCGAGGCCGAAGAGGATTCCGACGACGAGGGTCGGCAGGAAGCTCAGCACGGGCCCCGGGTCGTGGACGCCGAACAGGAAGCCGAGCCAGCCGAACTGGAAGATCGCGGTCACGCCGCCGAGCGCGGCGAAGAGCGAGAGCACGAAGCCGCCGGTCGCGAGCAGCGGCACGAGCAGTGAGCGGAACACGCCGATCATGATGAGGATCGAGAGGCCGATCACGACCGCGAGATACGGCGGCAGGGCGCGGGCCAGGTAATCGGTGATGTCGATGTTGCCACTCGTGGCGCCCGCGACCTGGAAGTCGCCGCGCACGCCGCTCGCGCCGGTCGAGCGCAGGTGCTGCACGAGAGTCTCGGTCGAGACGTCGTTCTGGCCGCCCTTCGGGATCAGCTGGAACACGACGACCGAGTGTTCGGTCGACGCGGTGACCGGCACGACGGCCGCAACGTCCTTCGTCGCCTCGAGGTGCTGGCCGATCTGCAGCTCGCGGGTCGTCATCTCGCTGCTCGAGAGCCCCGACGGCACGTCGGCGACGACGATCAGCGGCGCGTTGAAGCCGGCACCGAAGGCCTTCGTGACCTTCTCATACGCGCGGTACTGCGTCGAGTTCTGCGGCTGCGAGCCGCCGTCGGGCAGGCCGAGGCGCATCTGAGTCGCGGGCAGCGCGATCGCGCCGAGCACGACGACGGATGCCACGGCGGTGATCCACGCGCGCGGGGTCGACATGGGCTTCAGCGGCTTCGCGGGCTTCACGTCTTCGGTGCCGATCCGGCGCCGCACCCGCTTCGGGAGCACGCGCAGTCCCGAGAGCCCCAGGATCGCGGGCGTCAGCGTGATCGCGACGAGCACGGCGATCGCCACGGCGAGCGCAGCCGCCCCGCCCATCAGACCGAGGAAGGAGATGCCGGTGACGTTGAGCGCGACCAGCGCCACGATCACCGTGATGCCGGCGAAGAGCACGGCCGAGCCCGACGTGCCGTTGGCGAGGCCGATGGACTCGTGCACGTCCATGCCGCGCCGCAGTTGCTCGCGGTGCCGGTTCAGGATGAACAGCGTGTAGTCGATGCCGACGGCAAGGCCCAGCATCAGGGCGAGGATCGGCGTGGTGCTGTTCATGTCGATCAGCTTCGAGAACGACATGACGATGAGATAGCTGATGCCGACGCCGACGATCGCGTTGAGGAGCGGCAGACCGGCGGCGATGAGTGTGCCGAGCATGATCGCGAGCACGACGGCGGCGATCACGATTCCGATGGCCTCGGTCGAGCCGCCCATCGCCTGGGTGGCGAGTTCCTGCGAGAAGTCGACGGTCGTGCCGGTCGGTGCGGCCTTGCTCGCGGCGGTGCGGATGTTCTGCGCCACGCTCGCCGGGATCTGCTGCTGGGGCGCGTCGACGTTGACCGTCACGATGGCGGTGCGCCCGTCGGACGAGACCTGCAGGGCGCCCTTCGACATCGTGAGCAGCTGCTGACCCTGGGTGAGCTGCGCGGACTGCGCGGTGAGCTGTTTCTGGCTCGCGGTGATCTTGGCCTGCTGGGCCGCGAACTGCGCCTGGGCCGCGTCGTAGGCGCCGGCGGCCTTCGCCTGCGCGATCGCGGCGTTCAGCTGGTTCTGCCCGGCCGTGAGCTGCTGCTTCGCCTGCGCGAGCTGAGCCTGCCCCGCCGTGATCTTCTGCTGCTGAGTCGTGACCTCGTCGAGAGCGGTGAACGGGTTCGTCACCGACTTCACGCCGGAGACCTTGCCGACCGCGGTGGCGAGGTCGGCGAGCTGCGTCTGCTGGCCGGCGGTCAGGGCGCCGTCGCTCGTGCGCTGAACGACGATCGTGCCGGATGCGTTGCTGCCCGAAGCCCCCTTCCCGAGGACCTTCTCGAGCCGGTGCTGGACCTGCGTGGTCGGGGTGTTCGGGATCGAGATCGCGTCGGACAGGTGACCACTGCCGAACGAGAACGCGACGACCGCGAGACCGAGCACCACAGCCCAGGCACAGATGACGAGCCACGCGCGGCGCGCGGAGAAACGACCGAGACGGTACAGCAGGCCTGCCAACGCTCTTACCCTTCATTCGAGTGCCGCGACGGGCATGAGGGCAGCGCGGATCGGCACGACGCGACGACGACTGCACCTCATCGCCATCGACTCGGCATATCTTTTCAACGAGACGCTATGTACCGTAGGTCGGGTTACTCTCATTTCCAAGACGGAACGTCTCGTTGTAGGGAGATCTTCAGCAATGCCCCGAGGTGCAGCACGCAGTGAGGCCGCGCGCGCGGCGATCCTGGCATCGGTCGCGTCACTCGTCGACCGTGTCGGGTACGACGCCGTGACGATCGAGGGCATCGCGGCGGCAGCCGGCGTCGGCAAGCAGACGATCTACCGCTGGTACCCCTCGAAGAGCGCGATCATTGCCGAAGCGCTGGTCGAGGGGCGCCTGCTCGGCGAGGATTTCACGATTCCCGACACGGGCGACCCGGTCGCCGATATCGCCGCGTGGCTCGAGCACGTGCTGAGGTTCCTCGCCTCGCGAAACCACTCGGCACTGCTCAGCTCCCTGATAGCCGCGAGCGTCGACAGCCCCGAGATCGGCCTGCGCATCTCGCAGCGGCTCGGCTTGGGCGGCCCGACGATCGCCGAGCGAGTGCGGCAGGCGACGGATGCGGGCGAGCTCGCCTCGCCCCTCTCCCCCGACCAGATCGACCAGCTGATCGTCGGCATCATCATGATGCGGGCGCTCGGGCGGAACCCCTACGTGGAGGGCGAGGCGCGTCAGCTCGTCGGCGCGCTCCTCGACTCATCGACCAGGGCCGATTCGCGACCGTGACCCGGTTGCCCGGTCAGAGCAAGGGGCCGAGGAGGTGTGCCTCCGGCGCGCGCAGCCACTGCTCGCACGCCTGCGCGACATCCTCGCGGCTCGTCGCACCGGACTTGCGGTACGCGGAATAGGCGTAGTTCTCGACCGTGCGCTGACTGAGGTGCAACAGCACGGCGACGTCACGGGTCGATGCGATGTGGGCACCCGCCTGCGCGACCTCCGACTCGCGATCGGTCAGCGCGATCTCGGCGCACAGCTCACTGAACAGGCCGGCGCGGTCGGGGCCCATGAACTCGGTCTCCTGCCAGGTGTCGCTCGCCACTTCGAACCCGCGCGCCCGGTCGCCGCGCTCGTAGTAGGCGCGTGCGGCCTCGAGTCGCGCACGAGCGAAGTACAGGCCGCCCCCGATGTCGAGGAAATCGTCGGCGAGCTCGATGAGCGCGTCGGGCGCCGAACGGTCGAGCAGCACGCCGAACCTTCCGAGCAGATGCAGCAGCGGGCTGTCAGCAGACGCGGCCCAGTGCTGCACCGCATCGGCCTTCTCACGATCGAATTCGGTGAACAGCGACGCGACGCCGGCGAACACCGCGGTGACGAGCTGACCGGTCTCGGCGCCGTAGGCGGCGCTCGACCAGAGCCGAGACGCCAGGTCATCAGGCACGAGGACTCGCTGAGCCGAGAATCCGCTCGTGCCGGGCAGGCCGCCCCGCAGCGGCCGGACGCCCGTGATGCCGACCACCGTCTCGGCCAGCACCATCGCGCGGGCCGACTCGCCGCGCAGCGTCTCGATGACGACACCGAGGTCGAGGATGCCGACCTGATAGGACACGTACAGCGGCCGCGCCGTGCCGAGAGTGAGCACGCGGTTGAGCACCCGGTGTGCGTCGTCGAGGCGCCCTGCCACGAACAACCCGAGCATCTTGACGTAGGCGTGCGCGTAGATCGCGCCCAGGTCGAACGCTTCCTCGGCGGCGATCATCGCGCTACGGGCCGCATCGATCGCCTCGGCAACGCGGCCCTCGAAGATGAGCGCCGTGTGCGATGCGACGGTGAGCGCGTTCGCGAACATCGGGTGGCTCATGTCGGAAGGTGACGCGGAGAGCTCGAGCGCCGATCGGGATCGACCGCCGATCAGGAGGCGGTCCAGCAGCACCACACGGTCGAGGCCAAGGTCCTCGTGCGACGAGTCGCTGGACTCACCGACGCCGGACTCACCGACGCCGAGCTCGCCGGCGATGGGCCTCGCGTCGATGCCCGTGGCGACCTGAAGGTGCGCTCGCGCCGTCGCAAGCAGGGGCCCCCACTCTGGCGCATCGTCCTCGATGCGCTGAAGGCTGGCGACGCCCTCGTCGAGCGCACCGATGGTGACGCCGAGATAGGTCGCCCACCAGATGCGCATCAGTACGTAGTAGTTCTCCTCGGGGACGTAGGCCGTGTCTTCCACCACCGCTCTGATGACGTCGGGCTCCGCGCCCGTGCTCTGCAGCGCCTCGAGCAGAGGGAGCGCCCTGGCCGCGGTGGGCTCGGCGAGCCACGCGGCTCGCGATGCCTGCGCCGCGGCAAGCCCGTGCCGACGGATGTCGTGGCTCAGCGCCGCGTCGGACCCGGAGTCGCGCCGCCCCATCGTTCGCACCAGCGCCGGGTGCGCGTCGGACGAGGAGTCAGCGGCGAGCGGCACCTCGGCGCGCTCCATGACCTGACGCTGAGATCGCACGTAGTCGGCGATGAGCGGCGGGTGGACGCTCAGCCGACCGCCCTGCTCCTTGACGAGCCCCACGTCCATCAGGCGACCGACATCGGCGCGCTCGCGGGCGACCACCGAGTAGTGCTGCCCCAGTGCGATGGCAGCGGCCATGCGGCGCAGGACGTCTCGCTGGCGCTCGCGGATTCCCGTGCCCAGCTGCTCGACCCAGCCCGCCAGGTCGCCGGTCACCAGCTCGCGAACCGCCTGCCAGCGGCCGTCGATCAGCGCGAGCGCACCCGTGCGCATGCCGACCGTCGTGATGCCGACCACCATGTCGTAGAGGCCGGCCGACTGCGCCGCGATCCGCGCGACGGTCTCGGCTTCGACGGGCGCACCGAGCATCGACTGTGTAAGCGCGTGGATCTGCGCAAGGCTGAGCGCAGGAACGGACAGTCTGAGGGCGGGCGGGATGTCGTTCAGGAACGCGGCCGATGCCCCGTAGGGCGACTCGTGGCCGCTGATCGCGACCACCGGCACTCCTGAGTGGCGGGCGGCGATGGCCACCACTCCGGCGCTGTCGGAGTCGAGCAGCTCCGGCCGCTCGACGAACAGCACCCCGGTCGCGCCGGTCGCGTCGACCAGCAGCTCGGTGTAACGCACCCGACGCGGCGGCCTTCCCCGGTACTCCGCCGCCGCATCGGAACCGCGGGCGGGCTTCAGCACCGACAGGGCCGCGAAGGAACGCCCCTGCAAGGACTGCATGCCGACGATGCGCACCATGCGCCGATCGAAGCTCAGCTCGTTCGCGACAGCCCCTGCGAGAGTGACCTGGCCCGCACCGGGAGGGCCCGTCACGAGCACATTCATGCCGTCGCCCACCGCGGCGACGACCGCCGCGACCAGTTCATGAAACGGGCTCTCTTCGTCGGTCAACACCGCCCTCCTTCCGGCACTTGATGTCTTCCATGGCGACGACACACGATGACTTCATTGTGGTGCCCTGGCGATGACGGCGAGGAGGTAGGCCAGCGCCATGCCCCCGACGCAGACGAGGACCGTCGTCAGCTGCGCGCGCATGCGACGGATGCGTGGCCCCTCCCGCATGCGGTCCTCCCGCTCCCGCGCGGTCACACGCCTGCCTCCGACGCCACCGCCGCGCGGCGCGGCGTGGGCAGCGCAGGCACGGCGGCGGCCTCGGGATGATTGAGGTCGAACGCGGGCGATTCCGAGCGGATGCGCGGGATCGCCACGAAGTTGTGCCTTGGCAGCGGAGTGCCCGTGGCCCACTCGAGCGAGCGACCGAAGCCCCACGGGTCGTTCGCGGTGACCCGCGCCCCGTTGCGCCACGTGATGAACACATTGAGCAGGAACGGGATCATCGAGATGCCCTGGACAATCGCGCCGATCGTCGACAGTTCGTTCATCCACGTGAAGCCGTCGGAGGCCGAGTAGCTGAAATAGCGCCGCGGCATGCCGATGACCCCCAGCCAATGCTGGATGAGGAACGTGGCGTTGAACCCGAGGAACAGCAGCCAGAAGTGCCAGACGGCGAGCTTCTCGTTGAGCATCTTCCCCGTCCACTTCGGCCACCAGTAATACAGAGCGGCGAATCCCCCGAACACGACGGCACCGATGAGCACATAGTGGAAGTGCGCCACCACGAAGTAGCTGTCGGACACGTGGAAGTCGAGCGGCGGTGAGGCGAGGATGACGCCGGTGAGGCCGCCGAAGGTGAAGACGACGAGGAATCCGACCGCGAACAGCATCGGCGACTCGAACGTGATCGAGCCGCGCCACATCGTTCCGACCCAGTTGAAGATCTTCACGCCCGTCGGCACGGCGATCATCATCGTCATGACCGAGAAGAAGGGCAGCAGTACACCACCCGTGACGTACATGTGGTGCGCCCAGACGCTCACGGAGAGCGCGGCGATCGAGATCGTGGCATAGACGAGCGTCTTGTAGCCGAAGATCGGCTTACGGGAGAAGACCGGGACGATCTCCGAGACCATGCCGAAGAACGGCAGCGCGATGATGTACACCTCCGGGTGGCCCCAGAACCAGAACAGGTGCTGCCACATCAGCGCACCGCCGTTGGGCGCGTCATAGAGATGGGCGCCCCACTCGCGGTCCATGATGACGCCCGACACGGCGGCGGCCAGCACGGGGAAGGCGAGCAGCACGAGGATCGAGGTCACGAGCGTGTTCCACGTGAAGACCGAGAGGCGGAACATCGTCATGCCGGGCGCGCGCAGGCAGATGATCGTCGTGATGAAGTTGACGGCCGACAAGATCGTTCCGAACCCCATCACGAAGACGCCGACGAACCAGAGGCTGTCACCGAGCGATGGCGCGAACGTCTTGGCCGCAAGGGGCTGGTAGGCGAACCAGCCGAAGTCCGCGGGGCCTTGCGGCATGAGCAGGCCGAGCGCCACGATGAGGCCGCCGAACATCGTGAGCCAGAAGGCCAGCATGTTGAGTCTCGGGAACGCGACGTCGGGCGCGCCGATCTGCACCGGGATCATCACGTTGGCGACGCCGGTGAAGAAGGGCATCGCGAAGAGCAGCAGCATGATCGAGCCGTGCATCGTGAAGAGCTGGTTGTAGGCGACCGGCGTGATGATCTGGTGACCGGGAGCGGCGAGCTGGGCCCTGATCACGAGCGCCATGACGCCGCCGACCATGAAGAACATCATCGACGCGATCAGGTACAGATAGCCGATCTTCTTGTGGTCGGTCGTCGTGAGCCAGTCGACGACGACGTTGCCCTTGTGCAGCGGGCGCACCCGGGTGCTCGATGGTGGCACGGCGGAAGCCGTCACAGCAGTCCCTCCTCGTCGGCCGAGCAGAGCCATCGGAGGAGATTCGATGGGTCTTCGCACGGCACGTGTTCAAGACCACGTTTGGGCCTGCTACGGCCGAAGGGGCCCATTCCGGCCACGAATGAGTACCCCTGCGGCCGATCTTGGGGAGAAATGCATGATCGCTTGTGCAAGATCCCGTCGTCGCACGAGAGTTCCCCTGGTTCCCTCACGCCAGGGCGCCTCGTTACCCACCGAGGCACGAAAAATCCCCTGACTGTGGCCCGAACACCCCCCTAGTTGGGCCCGAACCACCGAAATGACTCGCGCATGGCTGTCAGCTGGAGCGATGACCCCACCAATTGCAGCCCCTGACATCTCACCCACGGAGCAGCGCGCCGACGACGCAGGCGCCGATGCCGAGCGCGATGCGCTCGACGGTGTCGTCCCCCTCGGCCACCACACGCTCTTCGAGTTGCCCGGCGTCGTCGCCACGCTACGGCGCTGGCGATACCGCGGTCAGTCGCGGGTCGAACTCGTCATCG
This sequence comes from Gryllotalpicola reticulitermitis, assembly GCF_042651345.1. Lineage (NCBI taxonomy): Bacteria > Bacillati > Actinomycetota > Actinomycetes > Micrococcales > Microbacteriaceae > Gryllotalpicola > Gryllotalpicola reticulitermitis. Next base: position 139,134 of record NZ_JBHSCN010000005.1, on the reverse strand, counting down.
TCGGCATCCCCACCGACGCCGACGGCTCGAGCCGGCGCGACCAGCTGCTGCGCGTGCGTGCCCGCGTGCTCTCCGCGTTCCTGTCCCGCGGCATGTACGTTTTCGGCACCGAGCGCAAGCACGACACCGTACTGCCGCGCATGACGCTGATCGACCGCCTCAAGTAGGTGCGCCCCGATCGCGGCAGCACATCTCCCCGCCACACCACGAAATGAGGAACATCGAATGGATGCCTTCGACAACCCGCTGAACTTTCACCGCGAGACGTATGTCTCCGAGCGCTCCGGTCTGCCGATCTACGTCGCGTGCTATTGCGAGCTGCGACGCGACCACACCTACCCGGAATGGGTCGAGCTCTACGCCGATGACAAGTGGCAGGCCCGCTACGCCGCGAACCTCGAAGAGGCCACGGCCGTCATGCTGTGATCAGCAGCGCCCGGTCAACGCCGGGCGGTCGCGGTGGTCATCGGCAGGCCGAAGGAGAGCGCGATGCACACGATGCCCGCGAAGAAGACCGGTGCCTGCCAGCTCGGGAGCTCGGGAGCGACGGCGAAGAGCACGAAGCCGCCGATGAAGAAAATACCGGCGATGACGAGCTTGATGACGGTCATGAAGTCCTCCTGCTCCAAAGCCTACCGGCTCCCGCAGACTTGACGTGATGAACGACAGCGACCCGACTGCCGCCTACCTCGAGGCATGGCGGCTGACGCCCGAGGCGCAGACCGTCAGCACCCGGACCGGCGAGGTGACGTTCGTGCGCACCGACGACGGCCGGGCCGCGGTGCTCAAGATCGCGTTGGTGCCCGAGGAGCAGCGCGGCAACGCGCTGATGGACTGGTGGGACAGCACGGCGTCTGCGCACAGCCTCGCGCAGCTGGGGCCGGCGGTGCTGCTGGAGAGGGCATGCGGGCCCGGCTCGCTGCTCGCGATCGCCCGCGACGACGACGACGCTGCGACGCGCGTGCTCGCCGAGACCGCACGTCACCTGCATGTCGCGCCCGACCGCACGGTACAGCTCGTTCCGCTGCGGAAGTGGTTCGCGGACCTGCTCGAGGCATCCGATCAGCGCTACGCCGACGCCCGCGCCATCGCGCTGCGCCTGCTCGACGACCCCGTCGACGAGGTCGTGCTGCACGGCGACGTGCACCACGAGAACGTGCTCGACTTCGGCGCCGCCGGGGCGCCGGTCTGGAAGGCGATCGACCCCAAGGCGCTCGTCGGCGAGAGCGGCTTCGATTACGCGAACCTGCTGTGCAACCCGTACGAGACGTTCGAGGCGAACCATGAGCACGAGCGGCTCGAGCGAAGGATCGGCGTCGTGGCATCCGTCACGGGGTACACGACCGAGCGCCTGCGCGACTGGCACACCGTGTGGCACGCGCTGAGCGAGATCTGGGGCGGCGCTGCATGAAGTGACATGCCAGTGGCATGTCACGCGCGCCGCCCCCGCGCGAGCTGCGCTCGCGCGGCGCCGGAACCCTGGCTAGTGCCCGATGTCGGGCACGGTCTTGGGCCGCACGACGAACCACAGTGCCGCGACCGAGCACACTGACGTCACGATCATGACCCCGGCCATCGGCAGGCCGCTCGTCTCGCCGAACAGCCCGACGACCGGCGCGACGAGACCCGCGAGGACGAACTGGAACGCGCCGAGCAACGAAGCCGCGGTCCCGGCCTCGTGCGGGTGCGAGTTCATGGTCAGGACGCCGACGGTGGGGAATCCGAAGCCGCAGGCGCAGATGAAGAACCACAGCGGGATCATCACGCCCCACTTGCCGAGCCCCGCCGCACTGTCGATCGCGATGACGACGGCCGCGACGAGCATGAGCGCGGTCGAGAAGGCGAGCACCCACTGCGGGGCGACACGGTGCGTGATGCGCCCGGCTGTCTGCACGCCGATGATGATGCCGACCGAGTTGATCGCGAACAGCAGGCCGTACTGCTGAGCGCTGAAGTGGTAGTGGTCCTGGAACAGGAAGGTGCTCGCGGACAGGTAGGCGAACAGGCCGGCGAAGTTCATCGCGCCGACGATGACGATGCCGACGTACACGCGATCGCTGAGCACCGCCTTGTACCGGGCGCGCGTCGTCGTGTGGACGGAGGTGTGGCGGGCCGACTTCGGGCGCGTCTCCACCACCCAGATGAGCACGCAGCCGATGACGAGCGCGCCGTATACCGCGAGGACCCAGAAGATGCCGCGCCAGGGCATGATCAGCAGAAGCTGCGAGCCGGCGACCGGTGCGATCACCGGGGCCAGGCCGTTGACGAGAGCGAGGTTGGACAGCATCCGCACCATCGGCCGGCCGCCGAACAGGTCGCGCACCATCGCCTGCGCGACGACGCCGCCCGCAGCCGCCCCGAAGCCCTGCAGGAAGCGGAAGATGCTCAGCACCTCGATGTTGGGCGCGAGGGCCGCGCCGAGGCAGGCCGCGATGTGCAGGGCGGTCGCCAGCACGAGAGGGAGCCGACGGCCGACGCGGTCGCTCCACGGGCCGACGATGAGCTGGCCGACGCCGAAGCCGACCGTCGTCGCGGTCAGGGTCAGCTGAACCAGGGAGGTCGTCGTGTGGAAGTCGGACTGCAGGGTCGGCAGCGACGGCAGATAGGTGTCCATCGTGAACGGGCCGAGTGCGGTGAGCGCGCCCAGGATGAGCACATACGACAGCCGCTGGCGGCCCGAGAGGCGGTCACCCGGGTGCCGGTGGACGGCCGGATCATCGATGGGAAGAGCGAGGTTCAGTGGTGCGGTGGTCAACGACGGGTCCTGTGCGAACGAGTGTGCGAGAAGGGGTGCGGTGCGCCTCTGCACGTTCTGCTTCGAATCGATTCGACGGCGTAGCTCAATGCTAGGGCCTCGGCGGTCCCCGAAGGTATAGCCGAGGAGCGCCGATCTACGCGGTGCCGAAGGCCGCCGGGTCGGCCAGCAGCGGCTCGAATGCGAGCTCGGCGGCGCCGACGAGAAGGATGTCGCTGCCGAGGCGCGTGCGCGTGATCTGCACGCCCTCGAGGGTCTCCGGCAGGGTCGCGCGGGCCACGGCGCGATCGAGGGTGATGCCGTCGGCCTCATAGAGAGTGGCGAGGAACCCGCCCAGGACGACGAGCCTCGGGTTGAAGAGCGTAAGCGCGGTGGCGAGCGCGCCTCCGAGCAGTCCGAGCTGACGGCGCACCTCGGCTGTGAGCGCCGGATCGTGGGATTCGAGAATCGCACGACGCAGACCGTCGGCGTCGACGCTGTCGAGGCCGAGCAGGGCGAGCAGCCGTGCGCGGCTGACCTCGGCCTCGAGGGTGCCCGCGATACCGCCCGAGTCGACGGAGCCACTCGCGCCGACACGCACGTGCCCGAGCTCACCGGCATGGCCGGCGGACCCCGTGAATGCGGCGCCCCCCGAGATCACACCGCCGCCGATGCCCGACGAGCCGCCGTTGACGTAGATCAGCTCGGCGACGCCGATGCCCGCGCCGAACAGGTGCTCGGCGTACGCGCCGAGCTGAGCGTCGTTGGCGGCGGCGACGGGGCGACCGGTCGCGTCGGCGAGCATGCCGGCGAAGTCGACGTCGACCCAGCCGAGGTGCGGAGCACGGCGCACGAGTCCGTCGTCGGCGCGCACCAGGCCGGGCATCGCGACGCCGATGCCCACGATGCGGTCGACGGATGCCGTCTCCATCAGGCCCTCGATCGCGGTGGCCGCGCACGCCACCGCCTCGGTCGGGGTCGGCGTGTGCTCGACCGTGACGCGCCGGTGCTGCTGCACGCGCCCGTCGAGTCCGACGAGCCCCACCGTCACGGCGTCGATCTCGGGATTGACGGCGAGCGCCGCAACGCGGGGGTTCGGGGACATGACGGGGCTCGGGCGCCCGACGCGCAGGTTCTCGTTCGGTCCGGACTCGGTGACGAGACCGAGGGCCGCCAGCTCGGCGACGAGCGCACCGACGGTCGAGCGGTTCAGGCCGGTCTCTCGGGTGACATCAGAGCGCGAGACCGGACCGGCGTGGTGCGTGATCGTGAGCACGGTGGACAGGTTGTGCCTGCGCACACTGTCGAGGTTGTTGCCCCGGCCCGCCGGCTTCGCCACTCGCGCCTCTCGCTAGAGAACTGCTACTCGGGCAGAACACCCGTAGCTGCGAGTTTGGCATACCAGTGCGCGCTGTCCTTCGGGGTGCGCTCCTGCGTCTCGTAGTCGACGTAGACGACGCCGAAGCGCTTGCTGTAGCCGAACGCCCACTCGAAGTTGTCCATCAGCGACCACACGAAATACCCCGTGAGCGGGACGCCGGCCTCGATCGCACGGTGCGCAGCGGTCAGGTGCCGACGCAGGTAGTCGATGCGTTCGGGATCGCGCACGCCTTTTCCGGCATCCGTCTCGATGATCTGATCGTCGTATGCCGCACCGTTCTCGGTGATCACGATCTCGTATTCGGGGTACTGCTCGTGCGTCGCGACGAGCAGGTCGTACAGGCCCTTCGGCGCGATGTTCCAGCCCATCGCCGTGATGGGCCCCGGCTGCTCGGCCCACTCGACGCGCGTCGCCCCGGGGAACGGGGTGCCCTCGGTCGAATGCTCGGCGCCGCGGCGGACGGTGTCGGTGTTGTAGTAGTTGATGCCGACGATGTCGATCGGCTGGTGGATCAGTTCGAGATCGCCGTCGCGGATGAAGGACCAGTCGGTGATGTGCTTGGTGTCCTCGAGCAGGTCCTCGGGGTAGCGGCCGCGCAGCTGCGGCTCGGTGAAGGCGCGGTTGCGCAGCGCCTCGATCTGGCGCTTGGCGTCGACGTCATCGGCGTTGCCGGGATCGGCCGCATAGACGGATGCCAGATTGTTGGTCACCGAGAACCGTGCACCGGGGTGCGTGACGACCTTGCGCAGCTCGATGAGCGCCAGCCCGTGCGCGAGGTTCAGGTGGTGCACCGCCTGCAGCGCCTCGAGCTCGTTCCGGTGGCCCGGCGCGTGCTCGCCGCCCGCGTAGCCGAGGTAGGCCGCGCACCACGGCTCGTTGAGCGTCGTCCAGACCGAGACCCGGTCGCCGAGACGGCGGCCCACGACGCGTGCGTACTCAGCGAAGGCGTAGCTTGTCTCGCGGTTCGTCCAGCCCCCGCGGTCCTGAAGCGGCTGCGGCAGATCCCAGTGGTAGAGGGTGACGACGGGGTCGATGCCGCGATCGATCAGTCCGTCGATGACCCGTTCGTAGAAAGCGAGCCCCGCTTCGTTCACCGCACCCGTGCCCTCGGGGATGATGCGCGGCCATGCGATCGACAAGCGGTACGCGCTCACGCCGAGACTCTTGATCAGATCGAGGTCCTCGTCGACCCGGTGATAGAAGTCGACGGCGATGTCGCCCGTGTCGCCGTTCGCGATCTTGCCCGGCGTGTGGCTGAACGTGTCCCAGATGCTGGGCTTCCGGCCGTCTTCGGCCACCGCCCCCTCGATCTGGTACGACGCCGTCGCCGAGCCGAAGACGAAGCCCGTCGGGAACCTCAGACCGGCGCCCCGGAAATCGTCGGACTGGTCGGTGTCGCTCATAGCGTCGGGGTCCTCTCCATTGATGACCGGCGGCCTCGACCGCTGAACCGGTTAGTGTCACCCTATCGGTGTCAGGCGGCCGCGGCACGGGTACGGTCGGGGCATGCGTGTTGTCGTCATCGGTGCCACCGGCCACGTCGGCGGATACCTGGTGCCCCGCCTCGTCGCTGCCGGACATGAGGTCGTCGCACTGTCACGCGGCGGCAGGCCGCACTACCGCGACGATCCGGCGTGGGAACGCGTGTCGGTCGTGACCGTCGATCGCGAGGCCGAAGACGCAGCCGGCACCTTCGGCGAGCGCGTCGCGGCTCTGTCCCCCGACGTCGTCGTCGACATGGTCTGCTTCACTCCGGAATCCGCCGCCCAGCTGGTCGACGCGATCCGGGGCACAGCGCGACTGCTCGTGATGTGCAGCACGATCTGGGTGCACGGTGCGCTCACCGCGCTCCCCGTCCAAGAGGACGAGGATCTCGCGCCGTGGGGTGACTACGGCATCGGGAAGCTCGCGATCGAGCGACTCCTCGCCCAGGAATCCGACTCACCGGGTGGCCTGCCGTCGCTCAGCCTGCGACCCGGCCACATCAGCGGTCCCGGCTGGCCGATCATCAACCCGGCCGGCAACCTCGACCCCGCGGTGTGGCACAAGCTCGCGACGGGCGAACCGCTCGTGCTTCCCGGGTTCGGCCTCGGGGTGCTGCACCATGTGCACGCCGATGACGTCGCTCAGGCCTTTGAGCTCGCCGTGGCGCGCGGTGTCGAGCGGCCGCTGCTCGCGGGACGCAGCTATCACGTGACCTCGGCGCGGGCGGTGACCCTGCGCGGCTTCGCGGAGGCGGCGGCGGCCTGGTTCGGCCAGGCCGCCCAGCTCGAGTTCGCGCCGTGGAACGAGTTCGTGGCATCGACGACGCCGGAGTTCGCCGCGACGACCGAGGCGCACATCTCGCGCAGCCACGCGGTATCGATCGACCGGGCGCGCGCCGACCTCGGATACGCCCCGCGCTACACCTCGCTCGAGGCCACGCACGAGGCCCTCGACTGGCTCATCGCCGACGGGCGCGTTCCCCAGTAGGCGAGTTCGCGTCTAAATGCCCTGCGCGAGGCGCCAGTAGGCCTGATTCCAGCGGATCTCGTTCTCGACATCACGGCCGCGAGTGTTCTCGTCAATAGTGAAGAGTTCGATGCCGAGCATGCGCGCGAGGTCCTCGAACGCCTCGAGGCCGACGGCGGTCGACATCACGGTGTGGTGCGCGGCGCCGGCGGTGAGCCACGCGGTCGCCGAGGTCTCGAAGTCGGGGCGCGGCCGCCACACGGCGCGGCCCACGGGCAGATGCGGCAGCGGGGCGCGAGGCTCGACCACGTCGACCACGTTCGCGGTGAGGCGGAACCGGTCGCGCAGATCGGCGAGCGCGACCACGACCGCCGGCCCGGGGTCGGCGGTGAAGACGAGGCGCACCGGGTCGTCCTTGCCGCCGATGCCAAGTGGGTGGATCTCGAGCGACGGCGTCGCGGCGGTGAGTGACGGGGAGACCTCGAGCATGTGCGCGCCGAGGATCGTCTCAGCGCCGTCGACGAGGTCGTAGGTGTAGTCCTCCATCAGGCTCGCGCCGCCCGGCAGGCCCGCGCCCATCGCGGCGGCGGCGCGCACGAGCACGGCGGTCTTCCAGTCGCCCTCCGCGCCGAAGCCGTAGCCGTCGGCCATGAGGCGCTGCACGGCGAGGCCCGGCAACTGCTTCAGGCCGCCCAGGTCTTCGAACGTGTCCGTGAAGGCGCCGAAGCCGCCTTCCTCGAGGAACGACCGCAGGCCGACCTCGATCGCGGCGCCGTCGCGAAGCGACTGATGCCGGTCGCCGCCGGGGCGCAGCGCCGGGGTGACGTCATAGCGGTCGAGGTACTCGTCGATCAGCGCGGTGATCTGGGCATCCGTCGCCGCGTCAACCCGCTCGACGAGCTCGTTCACGCCCCAGGTGTTGACCTCGACGCCGAGCTTCGCCTGCGCCTCGGTCTTGTCGCCCTCGGTGACCGCGACCTGGCGCATGTTGTCGCCGAAGCGCGCGACCTTGAGCGTCGCGAGGGCGTGGCGGCCGGCGGCGGCGCGCATCCAGGTGCCGACACGAGTCTGCACCCGCGGGTTGCTCACATGGCCCACAACCGACTTGCGACGGATGCCGAGGCGGGTCAGCGCGTAGCCGAACTCGCGGTCACCGTGCGCCGCCTGGTTCAGGTTCATGAAGTCGAAGTCGATCTCGCCGTACGGCAGCTCGACGTTCGCCTGGGTGTGCAGGTGCAGCAGCGGCTTCGCGAGCAGCTGGAGGCCGGTGATCCACATCTTGGCGGGGCTGAACGTGTGCATCCACGCGATGACGCCGATCACGCGCTCGTCGGAGTTCGCGTCGAGCATCGCGCGGCGGATCTCGTCGGCACCGGTGAGCACGGGCTTCCACACGATCTTGACGGGCACGGCGGATGCCTCGGCAAGCGTCCGTGCGAGCCCCTGCGACTGCTCGGCCACCTGCCGCAGCGTCTCTTCGCCGTAGAGGTGCTGACTTCCGGTGAGGAACCAGACCTCGAATCCGTCATATGTCGAAAATGGAATGCTCATGCTCAGAGGGCTCCTTGCGGCTTCTGTCCATACACGTTCTGGTAGCGGTCGAAGAGCGCGTCGATCTTGTCCTGCGGGATCGGGATCGGCTCGCCCAGCTGCCGCGCGAAGTGCACCGTGCGGGCGACGTCCTCGGTCATGACCGCGGCCTTCACGGCGTCATTCGCGTCTTTGCCGATCGTGAACGCGCCGTGGTTCTGCATCAGCACGGCACGCGACCGATGCCCCGTGAGCGTCTCGACGATGCCGCGACCGATCGAGTCGTCGCCGATGATCGCGAACGGACCGACCGGGATCGGGCCGCCGAACTCGTCGGCCATGGCGGTGAGCACGCACGGGATCGCCTCGCCGCGCGCGGCCCAGGCCGCGGCATAGTCGGAGTGCGTGTGTACGACCCCACCGATCTCGGGCATATTCCGGTAAACGTATGCGTGCGCGGCGGTGTCGCTCGACGGCGAATGCTCACTGCCCGTCGAACCGGGGACGACGTTGCCGTCGAGGTCGCACAGGATCATGTTGTCGGGCGACAACTCGTCGTAGACGACCCCGCTCGGCTTGATAACGAAGAGGTCTTCGCCGGGTACGCGGCCGGAGATGTTCCCGCCCGTCCACACCACGAGCCCGTAGCGCACGAGCTCCGCGTGCAGCGCCGCGACCTGCTCGCGGATCGCCTGGATCGTCTCGTCGGCCGTCGTCATGCTGTCCTCACTGTCGTGGTCGTGGGCGTGGGCGTGGTCACATCCTCGGAGTCGGCGCCGCCGTCGCCATTGCTCAGGGCGTCGGCGGCGACGTGTTCGATCGCGAGGCCCGCCCGGAACCGCTCGAGATAGGCGGCGAAGCCCGCCGCGTCGGTATCGTCCGGCTGCTCGACCGTCAGCTCGGCGGACGCGAAGACGCGCTCGGCGAGGTAGGCGGCGAGGCTCTGATCCGAGGCGTGCTCGAGGTATGCGGCCAGCACGGCGGCGCCCCACGCACCGCCTTCGGCGGCGGTGTCGCCGACGGCCACCGGCGCGCCGAGCGCCGTGGCCAGCAAGCGCTGCGCGACGACCGGGGTGCGGAACAGGCCACCGTGCGCGAACATCTGATCGACCGCGACATGCTCGGATTCGAGTACGCGCATGCCGAGGCTCAGCGTCGCGAACACGCCGTAGAGCTGAGTGCGCATGAAGTTTGCGAGCGTGAGACGGCTGTTCGAGGTGCGCACCACGAGCGGGCGGCCGCTGTCGACGCCCGCGACCGGCTCACCGGACAGGAAGTTGTAGCTGAGCAGACCGCCACCGTCGGCCGCGCCGTCGAGCGCCGCGGTGATGAGCGTCGAGAAGACGTGGTCGGGCGGCACGTCGTGGCCACCGCTCAGCGCCACCGCGAACTCGCGGAACACGCTCGCCCACGCCCCGAGCTCACTCGCCCCGTTGTTGCAGTGCACCATCGCAACGGGCAGCCCGTCGGGTGTCGCCACGACGTCGATCTCTTCATGAACCGCGCTGAGCGCCCGCTCCAGCACGACCATCGCGAACACGCTCGTTCCGACACTGACGTTTCCCGTGCGGCGGGCGACCGAATTCGTCGCCACCATGCCGGTCCCCGCGTCGCCCTCCGGCGGCGCGAAACGGATGCCCGGCTCGAGAGTGCCGCTCAGGTCCAGCAGCTTCGCGCCCTCGTCCGTGAGGCGCCCGGCATCGGCGCCTGCGGAAAGCACCTCGGGCAACAGCCCCCGCACGCTGGCGCCCGGCATCCGTCGCCCGATCAGCTCGTCGGCCGCGGCGAGCATCCGCTCGTCATAGTCGCCCGTCTCGGGATCGATCGGGAACATGCCCGACGCATCGCCGACGCCGAGCACCGATCGCCCCGTCAGCTTGCGGTGCACGAAACCGGCGAGAGTCGTGAGCGACGCCAGCTGCCCGACGTGGCTCTCGCCGTCGAGAACCGCCTGGTAGAGGTGCGCGATCGACCAGCGAAGCGGAATGTTGAAGCCGAACGCGTCGCTCAGCTCGGCCGCCGCCGGCCCCGTCGACGTGTTCCGCCAGGTACGGAACGGCACGAGCAGCTCGCCGTCGCCATCGAACGCGAGATAACCGTGCATCATCGCCGAGATGCCGATGCCGGAAAGCGTCGCCGGGCGCACGCCGTGACGCTGCTGCGCCTCGTCGGCGAGCTCGGAATACGCCGCCTGCAGCCCGCTCCAGACGGCATCGAGCGGGTAGCTCCACCGGCCGTCGACCAGCTCGTTCTGCCACTCGTGAGCGCCCGTCGCAAGAACCTCGAAACCCGGCCCGATCAGGCACGCCTTGACGCGCGTCGACCCGAACTCGACCCCGAGGCTCGCGCGCCCGCCGGAGATCGCCTGCGCCGCAGTCGCGCACCCGCGCATGCCTTGCCCAGAGTTCTCTCCGCTGCCAGAGTCGGACACGCAGGCCTCCTTGCAATGCGGATCGGCGTCACCCGATGCTAGCGCCGAGAGACGCCGACTGTCGAACGTTCGACATTAATGGATCAGCCGACCTCTCGCGCCTCGCTCAGCGCCCCGGCTCAGCCGTCGACGCCCGCACAATGAGCCGTGGTGGGACCGCGATGGTTCCGGGTTGCTGCCCCAGGGCGAGGCTCTCGATGAGAGCGTGAGCGGCGCGCCGCCCGACGGCAGCGAAGTCTTGATTCACGGTCGTCAGCGGAGGGAGCGAGTGCCGGGCCTCCGGGATATCGTCGAAACCTAGGACACTGATGTCATCGGGGACCCGCAGCCCGCGATCGGCAAAGCCGTGAATGAGACCGATCGCCATTTGATCGTTCCCACAGAACACCGCGGTTGTCCCCCGATCAACGGCTCCGGCCGCCGCGTGGCCCGAATCCGCGCTCCAATCACCGTGGATCTCGCCACCGAGCACCAAGCCCGCTCGATCGATCTCAGTGGCGAAGGCCGCGTGCCGCAATCCCGAGTCAATGAAATCAGGAGGACCGGCGAGATGCTGGATTCTCCTATGTCCCAGCTCGACCAGGTGCTCCACGGCGAGACGGGTGCCAGCGCGCTGATCGACGGCGACAGAGGATACGTTGCCGCCGATTCCGGCCTGCAGCACAGTGATCGGGATCGTCGCTCCCACGGCAGCCACCTCCTGCAACGTACGGCGGTACGGCGCGATGACCGCAAGCGCCTCGATCGCCTGGCTAAGCAGAAAGTCAAGGCTCTCGCGCACTCGGCCCGGTTGCGCACTGGTGACCAGCGGGAAATATCCCGCCTCGCGTACGGCCTGCTCCACGGCGAACAGGCTTCGTGTCGGCCCGTAATCGGCGGTTGATGCCGCGAGTATCCCGATCGCGGAGCTCTTCCGCGTTGAGAGCCGCCGCGCGGCGAGATTGAGACGGTAGCCCGTCACCTCTATCGCAGCCAGCACGCGATCACGCGTCACCTGACTGACCGCGCCAGAGCCATTGATGACCCGCCAGACCGTCTGCGACGAGACGTTCGCCACCTCGGCTACGTCAGCCATGCTTGGGGCACGAGACGGCTCGGACATGGGACCTCACGCTAACGGAATCGGCGATGCCGCGCCCTGCTCTCGCGCGTCACCCGTCGCGGTGCCGGGGCGGGGGGCGTGAGGCGCATTCATTACTTTCCATAACATGGGATCAGTATTTGCATGATGGGAAGAGGACACGGTGACGGATCTCTTTGAGCTGCATGGGCGCACCGCGCTCGTCACGGGGTCGACCCGTGGCATCGGCCGCGCGCTGGCCGAGGGGCTCGCCGCCGCTGGCTGCGGCGTCGTGATCCACGGCCGTAACGCCGCGCAGGCGAGTGCGGTCGCGAGCGAACTGCACGACCGGTCCGGGATTCCAACTACGGGGGCGTCGTTCGACGTCGCCGACGCCGATGCGGTCGCGGCGGGAGTCGCCAGGATCGAGGCCGAGCTCGGCGCCATCGATGTCCTCGTCAACAACGCGGGAATCCAGCGCCGCTCCGCGCTGGCGGATTTTCCCGTCGAGTGGTGGGACGAGGTGATCGCCACGAACCTGACCGGCGCCTTCCTCGTCGCCCAGGCGGTAGCACGCGGCATGGTGCAGCGGGGCCAGGGAAAGATCGTGAACATCGGCTCGGTGCAGAGCCTGCTCGGCAGGCCGGGGATCACTCCCTACGCTGCGAGCAAGGGCGGGGTCGTCATGCTGACGAAGGGGCTGTGCGCGGATCTCGCGCCTCACGGGATCCAGGTGAACGCGATCGCGCCCGGGTACTTCATCACGGACCTCACCGAGAGCCTCGCCGCTGACGCACAATTCGACGCCTGGGTGCGACAGCGCACGCCGGCCGGCCGCTGGGGATCCGTCGACGAGCTCGTCGGCGCCCTCCGTTTCCTCAGCTCCGACGCGTCTAACTTCGTCAACGGGCAGACGATTTACGTCGATGGCGGCATGACGGCGGTGGTCTAGGCGTGGCGGATGACGCGGAGCAGGGGCAGAGCGAAGAGCGCAAGCCGCGCGACATGGTGGCGAAGGCGCTGGGTCTATTGACGCTCGTCGGCCAGCGGATGCCCGGCGCGACGCTGTCTGAGCTCGCGCGCACCTCGAAGTATCCGACGAGCACCACGTATCGCCTGCTGCGCAGTCTCGTACTCGAGGGGTTCGTGCGCTACGACGAGCAGACCAAGCGGTACTCCCTTGGGCCGACGCTCTTCATCCTGAGCGAGCAGGCCGCGTCGCAGATGGACTTCCACGAGATCACGACGCCGGTCCTGGAGCGACTGTCGCTCGTCACCGGCGACGCCGTGCTGCTCTCTGTGCTCGACGGCGACCGGGAGATGCAGATTCAGTCGGTGCGCGGCGGCCGCACCTTTCAGTTCCTCGGTCACCCTGGCCTCCACGCGCCGCTGCACTGCACCGCGCTGGGAAAGGTGCTCATCGCCTTCAGCGAACCGGGGGAGCGCGAGCGGCTGCTCAAGCGACTTCCGCTGTACAAGGTCGGGCCGAACGCAATCACGGACCGGCGAGCCTTCCGCGCAGAGATCGAACGCGTCCGCGAACAGGGCTGGGGCGTGGCGGACGAGGAGCACGAGTCTGGTGTCCGCTCGATCGCGATGCCGGTGCTGAGCGACCAGGACATCGCGATCGCGGCGGTCTCGATCGTGACCCCGCAGGCGCGCGGGCCGGTCACCGATCTCGAGCGCCTCCTGCCGGCCCTGGATGAGGCCACCCGGCAGCTCTCCGTCCTGTTGCGCTCGCGCAGCTTCCTTTACCGCTCGTCCAGTTCGGCATCGATCCCCAGGCGATAGACCCTCGTCGCGGTGTCGCCGAAGAGAAGATCCTGCTCCGCGGCCGTGGCCTCTTGGGCGATGACCTCGAAGGCGTCCCAGATCGTCTCGTAGGCGTAGGCACCGCGGTCCATGGGGAAGTTGCTCTCGAACATCGCTCGGTCGGCTCCGAAAGCCTCCAGCGCGGTGACGATGTATGGGCGGATCGCCTCGGCAAGCTCGGCGGGGTCGTCGAAGCGGGCGCGCCCCGCTAGCGGGCCTACGCGCATGCCGAGTCCGCCGAGCTTCATGTGTACGTTCGGCCGGCGCGCGAGGTCGTCGATTCCCGCACGCCACTGCTGGAATGCCTCCTCGTGACGGGAGTATGGCCCGGCGCCGAGCGGGCCACCGCAATGGTCCACGACGATAAGGGCATCCGGCACGCGATCCGTTAGTACGGCGATGTCGCCGAGCTGCGCCTGATAGCTCCACGCCTCGAAAGAGAGCCCTCGGGCTGCAAGTTCCGCTACCCCCCGGGCGAACTCGGGGGTCCGGTACAGGCCCTCCGGCGGGCTGACTCGGCCGTTCGGGATCTCGGGACTGGCATCCCACGCGCCCGTGTGTCTGATGCCGCGCAGTCGCCTGCGCGCCGCCAGCGCATGCGCATCGAGCAACGCCGGCAGTTGCGCCACGTCGCTGAGGTCTGCGGATGCCACGATGGCGCCGCACAGCCCGCGCCCGGCACCTTCCGACGCGGCATACTCGGTCTCCCCCACCTGGCGCAGCGGCCCGCGCTCGGCTCGGTACATCGCCCCGCACTCAACGAAGACGCTCTCGATCAGCGGCCGCTCGCCGCTGTCACCGAGGAGCTCCGCCACCCCGTATGCGGTTCCCTCATGGCCCGTCGGAGCCCCGCTCGCGGCCCATAAGTGATGGTGCCCGTCCACTACTGCCCGCTTGCGGGTCCTGGCGTCGGGGAAAGCGGGTGCTGGACTGCTCATCTGTCTCCTGAGGTGCGTTGCCGCCGAGTCGCCGAGGCACAACTCGGCGGGGCGTTGCAGTGTGATTTTGCCACTATATGAGAATCCATGCCATGATGCAGTCAAGACGCCTCCCGATAGCCAGGCGTCGCCCGGCTTTGGTCCGCGCTTTCAAGGAGGAAAACGTCAATGGCTCATTCACCAGCGCCCACCGCCACGGTGTCCCGCTCCCAGTCGATCGGCAGAGCCGCCCGCGCCGGCGTCGTCAGCGGCATCGGCACGTCCATCGAGTGGTACGACTTCTACCTCTACGGCACCGCCGGGGCGCTCGTCTTCAACAAGCTCTTCTTCCCTGAGATCAACCCTCTCGCCGGCATCCTCGCGTCCTTCGGCGTCTTCGCCGCGGGCTTCGTGACCCGCCCGCTCGGCGGCATCATCTTCGGTCACTTCGGCGACCGCGTCGGCCGCAAGCAGATGCTCATCATCAGCATGCTCATCATGGGACTGTCGACCTTCTGCGTCGGCCTGCTGCCGAGCTACAAGACGATCGGTATCTGGGCTCCCGTGCTGCTGGTCGTCCTGCGCGTCATCCAGGGCCTCGCCGTCGGCGGCGAATGGAGCGGTGCCGCCCTGGTGGCCATCGAAAATGCGCCGGCACACCGTCGCGGACTCTACGGCTCGTTCCCGCAGATGGGCGTGCCCTTCGGAAACCTGTTCTCGACGCTGATCTTCTCGCTTGTGGTCGCACTGCCCCATGCCGAGTTCCTCAGCTGGGGCTGGCGTATTCCGTTCCTACTCAGCATCGTGCTCGTCGGCGTCGGACTCTTCGTCCGGCTGCGTCTCAACGAGACCCCGCATTTCGAGGCCGTCACGCAGTCCAACAGCATCGTCAAGGTTCCGACGGCGGTCGCCCTGCGCCACTTCCCGATGTCGATCGTCTTCGCTGTCGGCGCCTGCTTCGCGCCGTTCATCTTCTCTTACTTCCTCACGACCTTCGGCATCACCTACGGCACCACCGTCGTGCACCTTTCCCAAGGCTTCGTACTGAACACCGTCGCGATCGCCTCCGCCGTCGAGCTCGTGACGATGCCCTTCGCGGGCGCGCTTTCGGACAAGTGGGGCCGGCGCCGCACCTACCTGGTCGGAACGATCGCCACGGCGATCGTCGTCATCCCCTTCTTCCTCGCGGTCAGCGGTGGAAGCTCCGCCGTCTGGTTCATCGCGGTCGTGTTCTGCACCGGCTTCATCCACCCCCTGATGTACGCCACGCTCGCCGCATTCTCGGTTGAACTCTTCCCCGCCAACATCCGATACAGCGCGACCGCACTCGGATACCAATTCGGCGGCCTGCTGGGCGGTGGCTTCGCGCCGCTCATCCTCACCAGCCTGCTCGCCGTCAACACGCACTCCTTCGCGCTGATCGCGGCATACATCTTCTTCGGATGCGCCGTGACGCTCGTGTGCGTGATCTTCGCCACCCGGCGCAAGCCACTGATCGAGAACGTCACCTTCGAACAGAAAGCCGCACACGTATGACCTTGCCCCCGATCCCCCGACTCCCCTTGAACGACGGGAACTCGATCCCCCAGCTGGGCTTCGGCGTATTCAAGGTGCCCGATGATGAAACTCAGGCGGCCGTCGAACTCGCGCTGGAGAGCGGATACCGCAGCATCGACACCGCGGCCTTTTACCAGAACGAGCGCGGCGTGGGTCGCGGACTCGCGGCCAGCGGACTGCCTCGCGACGACATGTTCGTGACCTCCAAGGTGTGGAACGACCAGCAGGGCGCCGAACTGACCCGCGCCTCCTTCGAGCACAGCCTCGATCTACTCGGACTCGACCGGCTGGACCTCTTCCTCATCCACTGGCCCGTTCCGTCGCGGGACCTGTACGTCGAGACCTGGCAGACGCTCATCGGACTGCGCGAGCAGGGACTCGTCACCTCCATCGGCGTCTCGAACTTCGAGCCAGCGCACCTCGAGCGACTTATCACCGAGACCGGCGTCGTCCCCGCGATCAACCAGGTGGAGCTGCACCCCTACCTGACCCAGCAGGCCGTGCGCGACTACGACGCCGAGCACCACATCGCGACGGAGGCGTGGAGCCCCCTGGCGAAGGGTGGGGACCTCCTCAGCGAGACCGTGCTCACCGCAATCGCCGCCGAGCACGGGAAGTCGCCGGCACAGGTGGTGATCCGCTGGCACCTCCAGAGGGGTACAGTCGTCATCCCGAAGTCGGTCACGCCGTCGCGGGTTCGCGAGAACCTCGACGTCTTCGACTTCGACCTGACGGCCTCCGAGCTTGAGGCGATCGGTTCGCTTGACCGCGATCTCCGAACCGGCCCCAACCCGAACGTGTTCGTTCTTCCCCCTGCAGCCTGATCCGCCCGAAAGAGGTATTCGATGCCATTCACGCGTGACAACTGGCCCATCCTCGCCGCGTTGCTACCGTTCCCGGTGGCGCAAAACGACTCGCCTGAGCAATGGCTCAGCGTTTTCCACGAGGTTGCGGATGCCGGTTTCGATGCCGTTGATCTGACCGACAGCTGGGTGCGCCCCGGAGACCTCGACGATGCACGGCTCGCCGACCTCCGCGCGGCATACACCGAGGCCGGGCTCAGGGCGCCGGCCATCTCGGCGATCCGCCGAAGTGTGATCGACGCGAAGAACGGCGAGGACAACCTCGCGTACAGTCACCGCACGCTCGAGGCGGCGGCGGAACTCGGTGTCGAGGTTGTCTCGTTCGGCCTGCACCAGGCACTCACCGCGGAGCAGCAGCAACAGCTGTGGTTCTGGACCGTCGAGGGGCATAAGGACCCGGTGGGCGATCGGGAGACATGGAACCTGGCGGTGACACGGTTGCGCGAGCTGGGGCAGCACGCGGCGCAGCTCGGGATCGTCATGACGCTCGAGATGTACGAAGACACCTACCTCGGCACCGGCGCATCGTCCGTGCGGCTCGTCGAGGACATTGGACTACAGGCTGTCGGTCTCAACCCCGACGTCGGCAACCTCGTGCGCCTGCACCGCCCGATCGAGGACTGGCGCGAACTGCTCCACATGGTCCTCCCCTACACGAACTACTGGCACGTCAAGAACTACTTCCGCGACGAGGACCCTGCGCAGGGAAGCTACGTGGCGCTGCCGGCGCCGCTCGAGCTCGGCATCATCAACTATCGCGCCGCGGTGAAAGAGGCGATCTCGGCCGGCTTCCAGGGCATGTTCTGCACCGAACACTACGGCGGCGACGGCCTCAGCGTGAGCGCGACCAACCGTGACTACCTGCGCCGGATCCTGCCCGCGGCCGACGGGTACGAAGCGTCGCGCAGCCGCGTGGCGCAGAACGCCAACGATCTGACGAACCTGAGAGTGCATGAGAATGAGTCCTGAGAATAAGTCAAACGCCGGAATCCGCGTCGGAGTGGTAGGCAGCGGGTACATGGGCGGGGGCATCGCTCAGATGCTCGCGCTGTCCGGGGCGACTGTCGCCCTTGCCGACGTGAGCGCGGAGGTCGCGGCCGCCAACCGCGCGCGCCTCGTCGCCGAGGCGAAGTCATTCGAATCCGACGGACTTTTCCCCGCGGGCGCTGCCGAGCTCATCGCGGAACGCCTGAGTGCAGCGGAGACCATCGAGGAAGCCGTCGCCTCAGCCGACTACATCGTCGAGGCGGTGCCGGAGCGCATCGACATCAAGCACGAAACGCTGCGGCGGATCAGTGCCGCGGCGCCACGCGACGCGGTGATCGCCAGCAACACCTCGACGATCTCGATCGCCAAGCTCGCTGAGGCGGTGTCGGACCCGGAACGCTTCATCGGCGCGCACTTCAGCAATCCCGCCCCGTTCATCCCGGGCGTCGAGATCATCCCCCACGAGGGCACCGCCCCCGAGATCATCGATCGCGCCGAGCAGATCGTGCGCGCGACGGGCAAGGAGACGGCGCGCGTCAAGGACTCCACCGGGTTCGTGCTCAACCGGCTGCAATACGCGCTGTTCAGCGAGGCGATTCGCCTCGTCGAGGAAGGCGTCGCCAGCGTCGAGGACATCGACACCGTCGTGCGCACCACCCTCGGCTTCCGGCTGCCGTTCTTCGGCCCGTTCGCGATCGCAGACATGGCTGGTCTTGATGTATACGACTTCT
This sequence comes from Gryllotalpicola reticulitermitis, assembly GCF_042651345.1. Lineage (NCBI taxonomy): Bacteria > Bacillati > Actinomycetota > Actinomycetes > Micrococcales > Microbacteriaceae > Gryllotalpicola > Gryllotalpicola reticulitermitis. The sequence continues at coordinate 120,680 of NZ_JBHSCN010000005.1, read as the reverse complement.
GCTACAGGTCGTTGCAGAGCGAATACCCCGAGCGGTTCGCGACGCCGCCCCTACTTGCCGCCATGGTCGCGCAGGGCAAACTCGGCACCAAGTCCGGCGGCGGCTTCCTGCCTGTCCCGGCCGATCGAGTGCCCGAGCTCGTCGCATACCGGAACAAGGCGTACGCGCGCATGAGCGCCTTCCTCGCAGAAACAGGGCCAGCGCCGGTCGAGTACGAGTAAGCGACCGCGGGGGGCGCGGTTCCGGAATCACCCGGCCCGAAGGGCTCTTCCAGCTACGACGGCGCTCGCCACAGCGCTCAGTTCTCTCACGCTACCGCGACGGCGATCTCGATCACGGCCCACGACAGCGGGGGAAGGGTCGCACGCAGCTCGCCGTCCGCGATCGCGGCGTGCTCGAGCTTCACGAGGCCGACGGCGTCTTGCCGGTCCTCGGTGTTCGCGGTGAAGCGGTCGCCGCCGTCGGGGATCGCGAGCACCTCGGCGCGCGTGACCTCCGAGGCGGTGAAGCCGCGCAGCGCGACCGTCAGATCTGCGTCCTCGTCGAGGCCGCGGTTGGCGAGGAAGACGGCGACCCGCCCGCGTTCGGCGTCGTAGGTGACGGATGCATCGACCACGGCCGCGTCACCGTACTGCGCCGTCTCGAAGCGGTCGCCGCTCGAGGCCACCCGGAGGATGTTGCCGCTCGCGAGCTCTGCCATGCGAGCGAAAGGCCAGAAGATCGTCTGGCGCCAGGCCGGGCCGCCCTCTTCGCTGCGGATCGGGGCGATGACGTTCACGAGCTGCGCTTGGTTCGCGATCGTGACGCGATCGCCGTGACGCAGGAGCGAGTTCAGGAGGGTGCCGACGACGACAGCATCCGTCACGTTGTACTCGTCCTCGATAAGGCGCGGATGCTCTCGCCACTGCTGCTTCTCGAGCACGTGCAGCTGGTCGCCCGCGTCGCCGCGCTGCTGGTACCAGACGTTCCATTCGTCGAACGAGAGCTGGATCGACTTGTTCGAGTGCCGTTTCGCCTTGACCGCGTCGGCCGTCGCGATGACCGACTCGATGAACGAGTCCATGTCGTTCGCGCACGCGAGGAACGACAGCGCGTCGCCGTCGTGCTCCTGGTAGTAGGCGTGCAGCGAGATGTAGTCGACCTCGTCGTAGGCGTGCGAGAGCACGGTGTGCTCCCACTCGCCGAAGGTCGGCATCTTCCGGCCAGACGACCCGACCGCGACCAGCTCGATCGACGGGTCAACGAGCTTCATCGCTTTGGCCGTCTCGTTCGCGAGGCGACCGTACTCGTCCGCGGTCTTGTGGCCGATCTGCCAGGGACCGTCGAGTTCGTTGCCGAGGTTCCAGACCTTGATGCCGAAGGGATCCTTCGCACCGTTCTTGATGCGCAGGTCGGACCAGGCGGTGCCGCCGGGGTGGTTCGCGTACTCGACGAGCGCGCGGGCCTCCTCGAGGCCGCGGGTGCCGAGGTTGATCGCCTCCATGACCTCGACGCCGGCCTCCTTCGCCCAGCCGGCGAACTCGTGCAGGCCGAACGCGTTGGTCTCGATCGTGTGCCACGCGCCGTCGATGCGGCGAGGGCGCTCGTCGACCGGGCCGATCCCGTCTTCCCAGTGGTACCCCGAGACGAAGTTGCCGCCCGGGTAGCGCACGATCGACACGCCCATTTCGCGAGTCAGCGCGAGAACGTCGCCGCGGTAGCCGTGCTCGTCGGCGGTCGGATGCCCGGGCTCATAGATCCCCGTGTAGACGCACCGGCCCATGTGCTCGACGAACGAGCCGAAGAGGCGGCGCGGCACCGGTCCGACGACGAAGTCGCGATCGACGGTGAGGCGGGCATTGGTCATGACTGCTCCTTTGCGACGGGTGACGAAGTGATCTTTACATCGTTGTAACGCGGGCGCAACCGGGGCGATCCGCCGGCTGCGCTGCAGTTGCGGGACGGCGCTGCTGCGACGGGTGGCGCGCCGGCCGGCAGCTGTAGCGCGGCCGGCGCCATGCGGGGCCCCGTCACCGGCGGGGGGCGACGGAGTCTCGGTGCACGAGCTCGTAGGGGATCACGATGTCCGAGCTCGGCGCGTACGGATCGGCGATGCGCCGCTCGAGCGCCGTGAGAGCGGCATCCGCGATCGCGCGCTTCGAGAACGCGACCGTCGTGAGCGCCGGCTGCGCGTACGCCGACTCCGCGATTCCGTCGAAGCCGACGACCGAGATCTGAGCGGGCGCACGGATGCCTCGGCAGGCGAGCTCGTGCAGCACACCGATCGCCATCGAGTCGGTGAAGCAGAAGACGGCGTCCGGCAGGTCGTCGATGCGGTCGAGGAACGCGCCGAACGCCTCCGCTGCCGCCGCCGCCGACCACTCATGCGGAGCGACGTTGAGCGACGGATCGACGGGAACGCCCGCTGCGTCGAGCGCGGCTCGGTAGCCCTGCTCGCGCAGGACACTCGTGGCCGCGCGGAATCGCGCGTCGGACCCGCCGACGACCGCGATCCGGCGATGACCCGTCGCGAGGAGATGCGCCGTCATGTCGCGAGCGGCGGCGACGCTGTCGACGTGCACCTGGTCGATGCCGTGCGGCGGGGCGACCTCGCCGATCACGACCGTGGGCGGCAGCTCGCTCGCGGCCTGGACGACGCTCATCGCCAGCTGCGTCGGGTTGAGCACGAGGCCGTCGATGAGGTGCGTGCGGGCGCGGGAGACGAGCTCGACCTCGCGGTGGGGGTCGCTTCCGGTCTGCTCGAGCTGAATCGCCCAGCCGCGCTCGTGCGCGAGCTCGACGAACCAGCGGGCCAGCTCGGCCGAGTAGGCCGTGCTGAGGTCAGGCAGGGCGAGGGCGATGTTCCCCGAGCGTCCGTTCCGAAGGCCGCGTGCAGACATGTTCGGCACGTAGTCGAGTTCGGCGAGAGCCGCCTCGACCCGCGCGCGGGTTTCCGGGCGCACCGGTACGACGCCGTTGATCACGTTCGAGACGGTTTTCGGAGAAACCCCGGCGAGGTTCGCCACGTCGCGGACCGTTGCGCGCATTGTGGCCTGAGCATATCGCCAGACCCCGTCGCAGACCCCGAGCACGGGACGGAACACGAAGGGGCTTGCATCGCGATTCCAACGATGTAATGCTCTCGCAATGGGTCGAGTCGAGAGACGCGACCACAGCCACAGACGCATCAAAGCTCGGCGCAACGAGGCGCCTGAGCATGACGAGGAGGTCATCGATGGCGCATGGAACCGGACTCAGCAGGCGCGGTTTTCTCGCCGCAGGCCTGGCGGGGCTGGCCCTTCCCGCACTCGCCGGCTGCGCCAGCTCGGTCTCGGCCGGCCTGGTGGGCGCACAGCTGAACCCCAAAACGCTCGTTTACTGGAACCTGTTCGGCGGCGGCGACGGCAGTCGCATGCAGACGATGGAGGCCGGCTATCAGAAGGGTCACGGCGGCGCATCCTCGCTGCAGTCGACGACGTTCGCCTGGGGCAACCCGTACTACTCGAAGCTGACCCTCGCCACCGTGGGGCACAAGCCGCCCGACGTCGCGATCTCCCACCTCACCCGCGCCAAGCCGCTGTGGGACGGCGGCATCCTCGACCCGATCACGGACCAGGATCTCGCGTTGGTCGGGCTGCAGGCATCCGATTTCAATCAGACGCCGTGGAAGGCGCAGCAGACCGACGGGCAGACCATCGCGATCCCGCTCGACACCCACCCCGTCGTGATGTTCTACAACCTCGACGTGCTGAAGAAGGCCGGCCTGCTCGGCAGTGACGGCCTCATCGTGTCCCTCGACGGCATGGACAAGTTCGAGGCGGCACTGGCAGCGATCCACAACGTGACGAAAGGCCCCGCGCTCACCATCGCGAACGTCGCCGGCGAGACGGCCACCCCCTGGCGCGTCTTCACGACGTTCTACAACCAGCACAACGACGCGACGCCGTTCATCTCCGACAACGGCGCGAAGCTCACCGTCAACTGGGACGTCTTCGACGACGTCACGTCCCGTCTGCAGAGCTGGGTCAAGAAGGGCTGGGTCAACAGCGGACTCGACTACGCCACGGCCGAGTCCTACGTCTTCACCGGCAAGACCGGCTTCTACTTCGAGGGCGAGTGGGAGCTCACCACCGGGCAGCTCGTGAAGGGAGCGCACTTCGACATGGCGCCGATCCCGATGCTGTACGACAAGCGAGCGGCGCAGGCCGACTCGCACACCTTCGTGCTGCCGAAGAAGGACCGCACGCCCGAGCAGCGCCAGCAGGTCATGACATTCATCAAGTCGATGCTCGAGCAGAGCATGACCTGGGCGCAGGGCGGTCACGTTCCCGCATACCAGCCGATCGCCACCAGCGCCGCCTACCACAAGCTCACGCCGCAGGCGCACTACGCCTCGGCCGCGCAGTACGCCGTCTATGACGACCCGGCCTGGTACGGCGGCTCGGGGTCGACCTTCGAGGGCATCGTCGGCGCCGAGCTCGGCCTCGTGCAGCAGCTCGTCCACACCCCGGCGCAGGCGCGCCAGTCCATCACCAGCCAGCTCGGGGTGTACCTCAACACCCCCAGCCCGCTCTGAGCCTTCCCTTTCGAACCGGAGGTACAACGACGTGACCACCGCCCAAGCACCCGCTGCAGCTCTCGCCCGGCCCCGCGCCGAGCGGAAGGCGGCCGTGCCTCTCTCGCGCTCGCCACTGCGGCGCGGGGACACCAGCCGAGCCTGGCTGTTCCTCGCCCCCTTCGGCATCTTCTACCTGGCGTTCCTCATCGGCCCGACCGTCTACATGATCATCGCGAGCTTCTTCAACACGTCGATGGTGCACACGGACCTCGGCTCGTTCGCCGGCTTCGCGAACTACGCCGAAATGCTGACGCGTCCCGACTTCTGGAGCGCGCTGTGGCACACGCTGCAGTTCACGATCTACACGACGCCGCCGCTCGTGATCTTCGCGTTCGTGTTCGCCGTACTGACGAACCGCGTGCGGCATGGGCAGTGGTTCTACCGGCTCGCGTTCTTCATGCCGTACATCCTGCCCAGCGCGACGATCTCGCTGATCTGGGTGTTCGTCTTCACGCCGGCGACGGGCCTCTGGGCGCTCGTGGAGCGCGGCTTCGGCATGACCCCCGGCAACGGTGTGCTCGCCGGCCCGAACACCGCGATGATCGGCATCGCGATCGCGACCGTGTGGTGGACCCTCGGCTTCAACTTCGTCCTCTACCTTGCGGGACTGCAGGACATCCCGCGCGAGCTGTACGAGGCCGCGGCCGTCGACGGCGCATCCAACTGGGCGCAGATCCGCTACATCACGCTGCCGTTGCTCAGCCGCACGACGACGCTCGTGATCCTGCTGCAGATCATCGCGAGCCTCAAGATCTTCGACCAGGTGTACCTGATGACGAGCGGCGGCCCCGGTATCTCGACGCAGGTGGCCCTCGGGCTCATCACCAACACCGCGTTCACCGACAACCGCGTCGGCGCAGCATCCGCCGCCTCGGTCCTGCTCTTCATCGTCATCGTGGCTGTCGCCGTCATCCGGCAGCTGCTCGACCGTTCCGCCGCACGTAGGGAGGCTTGAGATGACCACGCAGACGAGCGCGGCCCCCGCCGCGCGACGCAGCAACACCCGTTACATCTCGGCGGCGGCACCCGCCACCGTCCGCGCAGGGACCGCGACCAGTGGCAGGACCTTCCGCATCGTGTCGACGATCGTGCTCGTGGTCTTCGCGATCATCTGGCTCATTCCGAGCCTGTTCGCACTCAAGACCTCGCTCACCGACAACGGCACCGCGGCGCTCGGCGCCTCGGCGATCCTCAAGGACTGGAACCCGACACTCCACTCCTACGCGTCGTTCTTCCAAGCCGGCGACATCTGGAACTGGTACATCGCGAGCGGCGTCACGTCGGTGATCACCGCGTTCCTCACCGTGTTCTTCGCCTCGATGGCGGCGTTCGCGCTCTCGAGGCTCCGGTTCCCCGGGCGCAACCTCACCTATCTGCTCGTGATCCTCGGCATCATGATCCCGACCCAGGTGCTCATCGTGCCGATCTTCCAGCTGCTCAACGCGATGTCGCTGCTCAACACCTACTGGTCGGTGATCTTCCCGCAGGTTCCCGCCGTGATCGCGGTCTTCATCTTCAAGCAGTTCTTCGACGGCATCCCCTACGAGCTCGAGGAGGCCGCACGCATCGACGGCGCCAGCCGCTGGCGGGTGTACTGGTCGGTCGTGCTGCCGCTGTCGCGGCCGGTGATCGCGGCGGTCACGATCCTCACCTTCGTCGGGGTGTGGAACAACCTGCTGCTGCCGCTGTTCGTGCTGTCGAACCCGAACCTGATGACGATTCCGGTCGGGCTCGCGACCGTGCAGGGCAGCTTCGGGCAGCGCTACGCAGACATTCAGGCCGGGGCGATCCTCGCGGCGCTGCCGCTGATCATCCTGTACCTGATCTTCCAGCGGCAGATCGTGGAGGGCGTGACGGGCAGCGGTCTCAAGGGGTAGCCTGATTTCACTCGCGAAAAATACCGCCGAGGGTACGAAACTTTTCGTGGGCTGAGAGTGACAGTGAGGTCAACAGGCATGCCCACCCCGCAACCGCCGCACATCGTCCGTACGGTACAGGAGTGACCACGGTGCGCGCCGCCGTCCTGCGCTCCCCTGGCACGCCGCCCGTCATCGAAGAGGTCGAGCTCGCCGCGCCACGGGCCGGCGAGATTCGGGTGCGCATCGAAGCCGCGGGCGTCTGCCACAGCGACTACCACTACATGACGGGCGACCTGAGGGCGCCCCTGCCGCTCGTGCTCGGCCACGAGGGGGCGGGCATCGTCGAGGAGCTCGGCCCCGGCGCATCCGGTCGCATCGCCATCGGCGACCGGGTCGCGCTGCTGTGGCGGCCGCGCTGCGGCGTCTGCGATGCGTGCATCAGCGGCAATCCGGTGCTGTGCGAGCGCGGCGCGGTGCAGGCGGCGACGGGCGGGCTCCCCGACGGCACGAGCCGCCTCAGCCTGCCGGGCGGCGGCGAGCTGCACCACCTGATGGGCGTCTCGTGCTTCGCCGAACAGGTCGTCGTGAACGAGAACGCGGCCGTCGTCGTACCGGACGGCGTGCCACCCGAAGTCGCCGCCGTGTCGGCCTGCGCCGTGATCACCGGCGTCGGCGCGGTCTTCAACGTGGTCGGCAAGGCGCAGGGCCAGCCGCTGCTCATCATCGGAGCGGGCGGGGTCGGCCTGTCGAGCGTGATGGGCGCGGCGCTGTCTGGCGCGCATCCGCTGATCGTCGTCGACGTCGACCAGCGCAAACTCGACCTGGCCCGCGAGCTCGGCGCCACCCACGTGATCGACGCACGCGAGACGGATGTCGTGGCCGAAGTGCTGCGCCTCACCGCCGGCCGCGGCGTGCCGTGGGCGATCGAGGCGATCGGCCGGCCGGCCACCCTGCGACAGGCGCTCGACTGCACGGCACCCGGCGGCACGCTCGTCGCCGTCGGACTCGGCGCGGCCGACACCGAGTTCCCCGTGCCGCTCAACCAGCTCGTGCAGCGGCAGAAGCGCGTCATCGGTTCGCTCTACGGTTCCAGCAACCCCCTCATCGAGCTGCCGCGGCTGTTCGCCCTGTATCTCGCGGGCAAGCTGCCGGTCGACAAGCTGCTCGGCGAGCGGATGCCTCTCGCCGAGGTCGCGGCCGCCTATGAGCACCTCGTCGCCGGCGCGGTCGGTCGCGGCATCCTCGTGCCGTGACGAGCAGCGTGCCGAGGGCGAAGATGAAAGCACACGACAACAAGGAGGACGCGACGATGCGTAGTCAGGGCTGGTACGGCGGCGAGGGGCGCGACCCGTTCATCCACCGGGCGTGGATGCGGCGCGGAGTTCCCGACCACGCGTTCGACGGCCGGCCCCAGATCGCCATTGCGAACACCGCCAGCGACCTCACCCCCTGCAACATGCACCTGAACGAGGTTGCCGAGTACGTCAAGCAGGGCGTGTGGGAGGCGGGCGGAGTACCCGTGAACCTTCCCGTCGTGTCGCTCGGCGAGACGCTCGTGAAGCCGACCGCGATGCTGTGGCGCAACATGGCGGCGATGTCGATCGAAGAGATGCTGCGCGCGAATCCGATCGACGCGGCCGTCCTGCTCGGCGGCTGCGACAAGACCATTCCCGCGCTGCTCATGGGTGCGGCATCCGTCGACCTGCCCGCCGTCGTCGTGCCGGGCGGCCCGATGCTCAACGGCTACTTCCGCGGCGAGCGCTCGGGCTGCGGCACCGGCGTCTGGCAGCTGTCGGAAGAGGTGCGCGCCGGCACCCTGCCCGCGGAGGAGTTCGAGCGGTTCGACAAGCAGATGGTCCGCTCGAAGGGGCACTGCAACACCATGGGCACCGCCTCGACGATGGGGCTGATGGCCGAGGCGCTCGGAATGACGATCCCCGGGGTCGCCGGCACTCCGGCCCCCGACAGCCGGCTGCTCGAAGCCGCGCACGCCTCTGGGCGGCTCGCCGTCGAGCTCGCGCGGGAGCAGCGCACGATCTCGCAGGTCATCACCAAGGAGTCGTTCCACAACGCGATCATCGCGCTCGCCGCGATCGGCGGGTCGACGAACGCCGTCGTGCACCTGCTCGCGATCGCAGGACGCCTCGGCATCGACCTGACGCTCGAGGACTTCGACCGCATCGGCGGCGCCGTGCCGCTGCTCGTCAACCTGCAGCCGTCGGGCAGCTACCTCATGGAGGACCTCTTCCGTGCGGGCGGCTTCCTCGCGGTGCTCGACCAGGTGACCGACCTGCTCGACCCGGACGCGAACACCGTGCTCGGCCAGCCCCTCACCTCGTTCCTCGGCGGCCACACCGTGTGGGACCGCGACGTGATCTCCTTGCGCGAGAACCCCCTGCAGGACGAGGCCGGCATCGCCGTGCTGCGCGGAAACCTCGCGCCCCGCGGTGCCGTGATCAAGCCATCCGCCGCTTCGCCCGAACTGCTCACGCACACGGGCCGCGCCATCGTGTTCGACTCGATCGAGGACTTCCACGCACGCATCGACGACCCCGACCTCGATGTCGACGCGTCGTCCGTGCTCGTGCTGCGCGGCTGCGGCCCGAAGGGCTACCCGGGCATGCCCGAGGTCGCGAACACTCCCCTGCCGCCGAAGCTGCTGCGCGAGGGCGTGCGCGACATGGTGCGCATCTCAGACGGCCGCATGTCTGGAACCGCGTACGGCACGGTGGTGCTGCACGTCGCGCCCGAGGCCGCGTCGCCCGGCAGCGTCCTCGGACTGGTGCAGGACGGCGACCTCATCTCGCTCGACGTGCCGAACCGGAAGCTCGAGCTGCTCGTCTCGGCTGAGGAGCTCGAGGCGCGCAAGCCCGCGTACCGGCTGGTCTCGGAGTTCGCGAAGGCCGACCGCGGCTGGCAGCAGCTCTACATCGAGCATGTGCAAGGCGCCGACACCGGCGCCGACCTCGACTTCCTGGTCGGCTCGAGCGGGTCGGAGGTCACGCGCGAGTCGCACTAGGCGCGCCGCGCCGCGCCGCCCCAGGTGTGCCGAACGGACTCAGGTGCGTTCTACGGGCGGCCGTAGGGCGCACCCGGGTCCGCCGGACGCATTTGGGCGTCGGGCGGTCAGCCGGCGAACTGAGGCAACGGGGTGCCGCGGGTGCCGGGACGCACTGCGAAGACCGCGCCCGCAGCGGGGTCGACATCGTCGGGAAGGTCCTGCCGCGAGGTGGTGATGTAGAGCGTGTCGAGGGATTCCCCGCCGAAGGCGCACGCGCTCGTCTGGGCCGCGCCGGACACCTCGACCTCCTCGGTCACGGCGCCCGACTCGGGGTCGAGCCGCCGCACCACTCCCCCGCCCCAGAACGCGACCCACAACCCGCCCTCGGCGTCGATCGTCATGCCGTCGGGCGAGCCGCTGACGCCGCTCAGCTCGGCGAAGGTGCGCCGGTCGTGGAACGTGCCGTCTGCGACGTCGTAGTCGAAGACGTCGACGCGGTGCGTCGGCGTGTCGATATAGAACGCGCGGGTTCCGTCGAGGCTCCACTGCAGGCCGTTCGAGATGGTGACGCCGTCGAACGCAACGGAGGTCGCACCGTCGGGTTCGAGACGATAGACGGATGCCGCGGCCGGCGTTCCCGCATACGCCATCCCGCCGCAGAAGAACCGCCCCGCCGCGTCGCAGCCGCCCTCGTTGAGCCGCACCGCGGGGTCGTCCAACACGTGCGCGAGCTCGCGCTCGAACTGGAAGTCGGCATCGAAGAGGTCGAAGCCGTGCTTGCCGGCGACGAGGAATCCGCCGCCACGGCGCGGCCGCACGACCGCCGCGACGCCCGAGCGCAGCTGATGGCGCACGGGATCGCTCGGGGCGGTCACATCGACGACGGCGCCCGCGCTGAGGTCGACCACCAACATGCGTTCACCGACAGGGTCCCAGCACGGGCCCTCGCCATGCCACGTCACCGGTGCGCCCAGCTGTTCCGCTTTCACATCCAACCCCCGTCCACGACCCACTTCTGACCTGTGCAGAGCCGCGAGTCGTCGGCGGCGAGCCACAGCACCATCCTCGCGACATCGGCGGGGTACAGCAGCTCCGGCACACTCTGCGCGGCGAGAATCTTCGCCCGTTCGGGGTCGCCGACCCAGTTCTCGAGCTGGCGCGGGGTCATGACCCACCCGGGAATGACGCAGTTCACGCGAATGCCGTCAGGGCCGAATTCGCGCGCCAGGGTGCGCGTGAGCCCTTCGATGCCGGCCTTCGCCGTGATGTACACCGGCAGCTCGACCAAGTCGATGTGCGCACTGATCGAGCCGAGGTTGATGATCGAGCCGCCGCCCGCGCCCTTCATCTGCTCGCGCACGGCCTGCGCGGCGAAGAACTGGTGACGCACGTTCACCGCGATGCCGGCGTCCCATCCCGCCACGTCGATCTCGTCGACCGGCCGGCGGGTGTCGTTCGCGGCGTTGTTGACGAGGACCGTGATCGGACCGAGCCGATCGGATGCCTCGACGATCGCCCTCTGCAACGCGCCGACGTCGGTCACGTCGACCGGCAGGAAGAGCGGCGCAGGATCACCACGCTCGACGATGCTCGCGGCGAGCGCGCTTCCGGCATCCGTGTCGACATCGACGAACGCCACGCGTGCCCCCTGCGCCGCGAGCTGCGTGACGAACTCGGCCCCGAGCCCGGTCGCCCCGCCGCTGACGAACGCGGTGCGGCCGACGAGTGAGGGGTAACGGGCGAAATCAGTCATCGTGCCGGCTTCCGAGCTGGCGATCAGTCGCGAACGACCTCGGCTTCGCGCTCGGCAGCGAGTGCCGCCTTGGCCGCCTCGGTGGCGTCGCCGAGCTTCCAGTCCTCGAAGCCGTTCTCGACGAGCGAGATCAGGATGTCCTCCGATCGGATGCCGAGCGCCCCCAGCTTGGCGACGATCTGCTCGTAGAGCGCTCGCTTCTGCGACAGCGGGTGGCGGTAGACGAGCAGCACCTGCAGCACGATCAGGGCGCGCCGGTCGACGCTGTTGTAGCTCGGGTCGAAGACGATCTCGCCGGCCTTCCGGGGACGAAAGATCTGGAACAGGTCGCTCTGCGGAATTCCGAGCTCGGGCTGCTCCCACTGTGCGGCGTGGATCGCCGCGCTGATCTCGTCGCCCTTGGCTTCGTAGAGCTCTTCATCTAGCTCGATCTGGATGTACGGCACTGTACTGACTCCCTTGTCAAAAGTTTCCTCGGGCGGCGACGAAGTTTCTGCGCCTCCGATGGGCGACAGCTTAAGTTCGCTGCCTGCGCACGGTCAAGGGTGCGGGCGCTGCGGAGGGATATCGGCCCCGCAGCCGACGAAACCCGCTGAAAAGTTAAGTCATTGCACGTGATGGACTTTCGCGCTGTCACGCTCCAACCTGGTGTCAGCGCGCACGCGAGCGCGTGATGTCGACGAGGAGGACGACGATCATGCAGGCGGTCATACTTTCAGGCGGCGGCGACTATTCCGACCCGTGGCATCCGTTCGCCGAGACGTCGGAGCGGGTGGCCGAGATCCTCCGGGCCGAGGGCTTCGACGTGAGCGTGCGCGAAGACGTGGAAGAGGCGGCCGCCGAGCTCGCCGGCGTTGACCTGATCGTGTCGAACGCCGCTTCCGGTCCGGATTCCGACAAGCGCGAGGCGGCGCGCGCCGGCATACTCGCCTTCCTGAACCGCGGCGGCGGCGTGATCGCTCTCCACGTCGGCGCGTCGGGTCTCGCGCGCATTCCCGAGTGGGAGCAGGTCACGGGCATGGCGTGGGTCGAGGGCTCGGGACATCCGCCGGTCGGGCAGTCCCACATCATCGCCTTCCCCGAACGCCACTCCATCGCGGCCGGGCTCCAGGACTTCGAGCTCGTCGACGAACGCTACAGCCGGCTGCGCGTCGCCGACGACGTCTCGCCGTTCGCGGCGCACGAACTGGACGGGGTGGTCCACCCGCTGGTGTGGGCGCGCGAGTTCGGGGATGCGCGGATCGTCGTGGACACGCTGGGCCACGACGCACGGTCGTTCGACTCAGCCGCTCACCGCGCGATCATCACCCGCGGCGCGCGCTGGGCGACGAAGCAGCCGCTTCAGTGAGCTGACCAGTCGTAATCGTTGTTCTCGGTCAGCGGGATGTGGACGCTCGACGGGTCGAGCCCGACGCGGCCCAGCTGGACCAGGACCTGCTTGTACAGCTCCTGCTTGTCGTCGTACGAGTACCGGCGCGCGAGCGTGATGCCGACGATGACATCGCCTCCCGCGCCACCGGCGAATCGCGTGGGGGGATTCGTGTCGTCGTACGGGGTGAAGATCTGGATGGTCTCCTCCGCGGGCTCGCCCAACGCATCTGCGAGCGCCTGCGTCAGGCCCGCGCTGACGGCATCGGCGTTCGCGTCGTACATCGTGCGGGGCAGGTCGATTGCGACCAGTGGCATGTTCGGCTCCTTAGCGACACCATCGTCGTTCGGTTTCACAACTGCGAGGCGTGCTCGCGCGTACACGTTAGCGCCCGGAAAAACCGCGGACAATATGTCGCAGCATTCACGAAACTGTTTCTATCGTTCCGCGCGTTCACGAACGCCGGCCGTGCTCTTGCGCAGAACCAGCGAGGTGGCAAGATCACGCCGGATGCTGTCCAGCTGATTTTCGTTGCGGAAGCGGATGAGGAGGCGCGCCGCCTCCGCTGCCATCTCGGCCAGTGGGTTGTGAATGGTCGTGAGCGGCGGACCGGCCCACGCGGAGAAATGCACGTCGTCGTAGCCGACCACCGACAGGTCGTCCGGCACGACGATGCCCTTGGACCGCGCCGCCTCGTAGACGCCGAGCGCCTGGAGATCGTTGGTCGCGAAGATCGCCGTCGGCGGCCTCGGGTTCGAGAGCAGCTGGAGGCCGCCCTCGAGTCCGCTGTCGATGTGGTAGTTGCCGGGCACGATCAGTTCCTCACGCACCGGGATTCCGGCATCCGCCATCGCCGCGCGAAAGCCCGAAAGGCGGGCGCGCGCATTCGTGACGTCCTGCGGTCCGGCGATCACGCCGATGTCCCGATGGCCGAGCGAGATGAGGTGATTCGTCGCGAGCACGCCGCCCGACCAGTTCGCCGAGCCGATCGACGGCACATCGGCCGCCGGCTCGCCGGACGGGTCGACCAGCACGAACGGGATGTTCCGGCGCCGCAGCCGGCGCTTCTGCTCATCCGCCACGTCCGAGAGCACCAGGATGACGCCGAAGGGGCGCCGCTTCACGACGCCGTCGATCCAGTCCGCAGCCGGCGTGTGACGGTCGCCGCTCTTGGTGACCACGAGGCTCATGCCGTTCTCGCGGACCACCTCTTCCGAGCCGCGGAGCAGCTCGAGCGACCACCCGTCTTCGAGTTCGTTGAAGACGATCTCGATCAACGGGGCGACGGTTCGTTCGCTACCCGGCTTCAGGTAACCGTGGGCGAGGAGCAGGCTCTGCACACGATCGCGAGTCTCGTGCGCCACGCCCGGACGCCCGTTGAGGACCTTCGAGACGGTCGCCATCGAGACGTCCGCGTCGCTCGCGATCACGGCAAGCGTCGTCCTCGTGCTTCGGCCAGGGCCAGTCTGAGGGTTCATGACGGGCAGTTTATTCGCGATCCCGGCACTGAATTATCACCGCGTGAAACTGTTTCCGCATCGACGCGGGCACGAAAAGTCCCTGTAGCGGGCTGATTGCGGGCCGATTGCGGCGCCGATGCCCGTCACGGTCTTTGAAACAGTGTCAAAGCAATAACGAAACATTGACACGGATCTTACCGAGGCTTACCTTGAACGCCAGAGCGATCAGCCCCTCATCGGACGGGTCGCCTCCAAGGCAGCGTTGCCTCACAAAGGAGAGAGCCCCACCCCACGAAGCGCGTCCGCGTCATCGGCTCCCATCGGGCAGACACATCGCGGTCGCACCCACCATTCATTGCTCACCGAGTCGGCGGCACACGTCGCAATGGCGCGAATCGTCGCTCTGTGGCCGGCATCACGAGACGCCGGCGATCACATGCCCATTTGGAGAGCTCATGTCACTCAGGTCCCACGCGCACAAGCTGCGCGTTCGTACTCTCGCAGCCGTGGCAATGGCCGCCGTCGCGGCTCTCGGCATCGCCGGGTGCACCGGATCGGCCAATTCGACGACGGCCAGCGGTTCCGCCACGAAGGGAAACCTCACGTGGTGGGGCTGGAGCCCCGACCCCACCTCGGCAACGCAGTACATCAAGGCGTTCAACCAGGCCTACCCCAACATCCACGTCACGTTCAAGCAACTGCAGATCTCCGGCTACGACGCCGGCCTGCGTCCCGCCATCGCGTCGAGCGTCGGTCCCGACGTCTTCGACGTGGCCCCCGGCGGCGGTATCGGGTCGGTGAGCGAGTACTACCAGAACGCGGTCGACCTCAGCTCCTCCGTCAAGAAGGCGCTCGGCAGCGATTGGAAGTCCAAGGTCGCCCCCATCGGAATCAACAGCCTGACCGTGAAGGGCAAGCTTGCGGGCCTCTCCATCGGGTCGACGTTCGCCGGCAACCTCTGGATCAACCAGGCGATCTTCAACAAGTACGGACTGAAGGCGCCGACGACGCTCGCCCAGTGGGCCAGCGTCTGCAGCACCCTCGCATCGCACAACCAGGGATGCTTCGTGCAGGGCGCGGGCCAGGTCGCGTTCGACCAGGACACCCTCCAGTCGATCGCGGACAGCGTCAAGCCGGGCGTCTGGACGGCGGCGTCTGAGGGGAAGATGAAGTGGAACAACCCCACGATCGTGCAGGCGCTGACGATCTGGCATGAGATGTTCTCCGACGGCATCATGAACAAGGGCGCCCTCGGCCTCCAGCAGTACCCCGACGCCAACAACGCCTTCCTCTCGGGGAAGTACGCGATGGTCATGATGGGCACCTGGTACATGCAGTACGGAACCACCGCGGGTGCCACGGCCGCGGTCTCGGCGGCCGGTGTCGCCAACGCCAAGCCGTTCGACATGATCGCCATCCCCTTCCCTGACGTCGCGGGCAACGGAAACACGCCGTCGATGTACGGCGACTCCGACTACGGCCTGTCGGTCAACGCGAAGTCGAAGAACCAGGCGGCCGCGGAGACCTTCGTGACGTGGCTCACCACGTCGAAGGCGGGCCAGCAGGTCGTCGCCAACGTGCTGAACGACATCCCGGCGCTCAACGGAGTGCAGCCCGACTGGACCAGCCTGCAGCTGGTGTCGAAGACCGACCAGCAGCCGAACCTCGAGCAGCTGATCAAGACGACGACGACCGTCACCGAGCCGCGGCTGTCCTCGGTCTCCTCGCAGCTCGCACAGGCCATCGGTGTCGCGGCGACGTCGGTCGCCCAGGGCAAGGCATCACCTCAGCAAGCCGCTGCGACGCTGCAGCGCACGGCCACCAGCGGAGACTGATACTGACAATGGCTGACGCAGCAGTCGCCGTCCGCGCGACACGGACCACCGACCGACGACGCCGACGCGGCCTCCTGCCGACTGGGCTGCCGTGGGTGCTCCCGGCCCTCATCGTCTCGGCGGGGCTGATGTACTTCTGCATCGGGTACACCGGGTACATTTCGACGCTCGACTGGAACGGATCGGCACCCGATCCCCAGCGGGTCGGGTTCGCCAACTTCACGCAGCTGTTCACGGACCCGATCTTCTGGGGAGCGTTGGAGCACACGGTGGTGTTCTTCGTGATCACCTTCGTCGTCCAGACGTTCCTCGGGATCGTGTTCGCGGCGCTGCTGCACTCGGGGCCGAAGCTCGGCGTGCTGTACCGCATCGTCATCTTCGTCCCTGTCGTCATCGCGCCGGCGATCATGGCACCCGTATTCCGGCAGCTGTTCGCTGCGGACGGCGAGTTCAACTGGGTCCTTCAGCACGTCGGACTCGGCGCGCTGGCGCAGCCCTGGCTCGCCCAGTCGTCGACCGCGCTGGGCGCCATCATCGTGATTCAGATCTGGGGCCAGACGGGCGTGACCTTCGTGTTGTACTTCGCCGCGATGAGTCAGATCGATCCCGAGATTCTCGAGGCGGCCCGACTGGACGGCGCCGGCAACTTCCGCACGCTGACCAACATCATCTGGCCGATGGTGCGTGGCACGACGGTGGCGCTTGCGACCCTCAGCGCGATCGGGGCGCTCAAGACCTTTGACGTGCCGTACCTCGTGACCCTCGCCGGCCCGAACTTCGCGACGGAGTTCCTCGGCACCTTCATCTACCGAGTGAGCATCCCGCTCGCCCAGGTCGGCTACGGTTCGGCGGCATCCATCGTGCTGCTGCTGCTCGCGCTCGGCATGGCCATCACCCTGCAGGCTCAGGGCAGAGAACGCGGGACGAGAAGGGTGCGGGGCTGAACCATGTTCGAGATTCGCACGAAGTGGGGCAAGGTCGTCCTTCAGATCGTGCTCACGCTGATGATCCTGCCGTTCCTGTTCCCGCTGGTCGCGATGGTGCAGGGCTCGTTCGCCGGCAAGGGGTGGGGCAACTACCTCGCGGTCACGCGAGTGCCCGGCTTCTATCGCTTCTTCCTGAACAGCGCCATCATCGCGGGCTCGACGATCCTCATCGTCTACGTTCTGACGATGCTCGCAGCATATGGATTCTCCAAGCTGCACCTGCGGGGCCGAGAGGTCTACTTCTGGATGCTTCTCGCCTGCCTGACGCTGCCCGAGGTCGTCCTCATCACGCCGCTGTTCGTCATGTCCACCGCAGTCGGCTTCTACAACACCTACTGGGCCGTGATCCTGCCGCTCGCGGCGCTGCAGATCCCGTTCGCGGTGCTGCTCAGCCGGAACTTCATCAACGGCATCCCCAACGAGCTGTTCGAGGCGGCGCGCGTGGACGGCGCGGGATCGATGCGCGGATTCCTGTATCTGGTCATTCCGCTGACCCGCCCCATCGCGGCGGCGGTCATGATCTTCACCCTCATCAACGCGTGGAACGACTACCTGCTGCCGCTCGTGTTCCTCGCAGACCCGCTGCACCAGACGATCACCCAGATCCCGCAGTTCTTCATCAGCCAGTTCAGCGACGACCAGACGAAGGTCCTCGCCTCGGCGGTGCTCACTGCGATTCCGGAGGTCGTCGCCTACGTCGCGCTGCAGCGGCTCTTCGAACGCGGCCTCTCCGCGGGCGCGATCAAGTGAGCGGCCCCTCCCCCCAACGCACGCGACACCCCAACCGACATACAGAGGAGCATGATGCCGTTCATCCAGATCGACCTTGACGAGGACGCCTACGGTGACCTTCGCGAGAAGCTGTCCCAGTCGATCCACGACGCGCAGATCGAGGCACTCGACATCCCCGCCGACGATCTGTTCCAGGTCCACCGGCCGCATGCGCCGGGCGAGGTCCGGCTGGGCGGCGCGAGCGGCGGGCATCCGATGGTCATTCGCATCACGATGGTCCACCGGTACCCCATGGCGACGAAGCGCGGGCTGTACTCGGCGATCGAGCGGCGCGTCCACGACCTGGGTGTGCAGCCGGAGGACCTGCGGATCGTGATCCTCGAGAACGGCTACGAGGACTGGTACGCGGGACGCCTGTAGGACGTGGGCCTGCCGCCAGGCTCGGGCGGCAGGCCACTGACCGCGAGAGTCAGACGCCTGAAGTTCAGAGGTTCGCGAGGTAGCGAAGGTGTGCCCGCAGAGCCGGTTCGGCTTCGAACGAAAGGCCGAACTCGCGTTCGATCGCGCTCACATCAAAGGTGAGTGCGGCGAGTTCCACGCCCTCGTCGGCGATGACGACCCGGCTGGCCGACCCGGTCTCCACCTGCGCCCAGCCGGCGATCGTGGCCCAGGTGATGAAGCGCGGGCTCAGGGCTGTGAACGTGCGTCGATTCAGGCTCTCCGACGCAAGGACCGCCGAGTAGACGGCGGCAAGGTCGGCGGCCGCGATGAACTGCAGGCCGGCATTCCGTGTGACGGTGATCGTGTCCCCGCCGGCGGCCTGCCGTGCGATCTCGGGCAGCTCGGGCATGCTCTGGATCGGCGCGCCGGCGAGCTCGGGAGCGCCGAAGGTGTACCCGGGCCGGATGATGTTCGCGCGCACGCCGTACTCGTCGGCGATCGCGAACGCATAGTTCTCGACCGCCGCCTTCGTGGCGCCGTAGCTGTGGGTCGGCCGCGTGGGGTCCGCGTCGCCGTACCGACCCGGCCGATGCTCGTACACGCCCACGGTCGATGTGTGAACGAGATGCGAGACCCCGCGCTGCGCCGCCGCCTCGAAGAGACGTACCGACGGCACGGTGTCGGCCAGCACGCGCTCGACCGGGGTCGCGCCGCGCCCGAGCGCGATGTGGACCAGCGCGTCGTGGCCCGCGAGCGCATTCGACACGACCTCATCGTCCTCGAGGCTTCCGCGCACGATCGACACGCGAGGAACGTCCTCGTAGATGGCGGCACGGCGTGCGCTTCGCGCCAGCACGGTCACGTCATGGCCGTCCGCGAGAAGCCGGGGAACGACGTGAGAACCCACGAAGCCCGTGCCTCCCGTCACGAAGACTCTCACGACCGCCTCCGCTCCTCGCCGCCGGATCAGCCTGCGGCGAGCTGCGCGCGGAGGGACTCCCGCACTTCGCAGTTCTCGAAGGCGAACGAGTCGGCAAGCGCATCCAGCTCGGCGTCGGAGAGTCCGCGGAACAACTCCGCGTATTCCACGGCCAGTGGCTGCGCGAGGGTGATGTTGAGCAGAAGGGTCCGCACCCAGTCGAACCGACCCCACGGGTACGGGTCGAAGTGCGGCGCCTCGGTTCGGACGAGTTCTTGCACCGGTTCGGTGATCTCGCGCAGCCCCCAGCCGTCGCTGCCCCACTGATCGATGCCGAGCCGTTCCTTCTTGGCGACGAAGGCGCCCACTCGCTGCCGGTACGGTGAGTCCGCGGTCACATTGACGAGGCCCTGACGCCCGAGGTCCTTGTACATCCACGACGTCCAGCTGGCGCCATGGTCGCGGTAGATCTCGAGCTGATCGTCGAGGATCTGCCGCCGCGTCACGTCGACCGCCTCGTCGTTGACATAAATAGGGGCGAACTCGCCGACGAGGATCGGGGTGCCGCTGCGCCGGGCGTACTCGGATCGCGTGAGGAACTTCTCGAGCGCCTTCCCCTTCCCCGGGTACGGGCCGCCACGGCCGAGGCTCGCCTCGACGTAATCGTGCAGCGAGTACACCGTGTTGGGCCAGGGCTCGTCGTCGAACATGCTGAAGTCGGTCGAGTAGGTGTTGCCGTCGAGAAACACGATGTGGTCGGGGTCGATCGCTCGCACCGCGTCGAACATCTCGCGGTAGACGGGGCCGACCTTCTTTCCCGTCGCATCCGCCGGCTCGTTCATCAGGTTGTACCCCGCGACCCACGGGTTCCCCTTGTATCTGGTCGCGATCGCACGCCAGATGTTGATCGCCCGCTCCTGGAAGGACCGCTGGTCCCAGAAGGCGGCGAGGTGCGTCGCGTTGTCGGAGTGCCAGTGCTGATTCTGCGAGCCGGGCAGCGCGTGAAGATCGATGATCGAGTAGATCCCGTGCCGGCCGCCCACTTCGATCGCGCGGTCGAGGTGGCGGAACCCCTCCTCGATGATCTCGAACGGCTTGTCGTCGTGCTCGAGGTGGTGGTAGTTGACCGGAATGCGCACCAGATCGAAGCCGTTCGCCTCGAGGAACTCGGCATCCTTCTCGCCGTAGAACGCTTCGAGCAGCCGATCGAAGAATCGCTCGTAGCGTTCCGTTCCGAGCACTCGGCGCAGCTCGGCGCGCATCAGCGATTCATTGGCGGCGTAGCCCGTCACGAAATTCTCCATGTTGAGCCAGCCGCCGACGCACACGCCGCGCAACCGCCGCTCTACCCCGAATCCGTCGATGAATGCCGCCCCGCGCGTGGCGAGGGGTCGAGGCGGGACCTGGTTCACCGTGAGACTCCTTTGTCTGGAAACCTTTTCGCAAACCCTACCGCAACTTCACATAAAAGTTTAGGCTCGGGTCAGATGTGGAGCCTCCATCGCTCAGCGACGATGCAGATGGACAAGTGGCCGCCCGATGCGAAATAGTTTCAGAAGGCGAATGCGCTCGACGACGAGAAAGCGAGAACCACAGATGCACGACTATGACGGCGCCCCATTACGGGTCCTTTTCATCGGCGGAACAGGCACGATCAGTGCGTCGTGCGTGCGTCTGGCCACGGCGCACGGGTTCGCCGTCTCGGTGCTGAACCGCGCCATCAACCGCAGCGCGCGCGAGCTTCCGGACGGCGTCGAGTGGCTGACCGGCGACATCCACGACGACGCATCCGTTCTCGCCGCCATCGACGGCCGCGGCTTCGACTCCGTCGTCAACTTCCTGTCGTACGACGAAGACGACGTGGCGCGCATGGTCGCTCTGTTCGCCGGGCGCACGCGCCAGTACGTTCACGTGAGCTCCGCGTCGATCTACGCGAAGCCGGTGCGCGTCGTGCCGATCACCGAATCCACTCCGACCGGCCCGAACGCGCCGTTGCCGTATGCGGTGGCGAAGTGGCGAGCCGAGCAGGCGCTCGCACGCGCGTATCAGGAGAGCGGATTCCCGGTCACCGTCATCCGGCCGTCCCACACGTACGACGACGCGCACCCGCCGCTTCCGGGTGATTGGACGGTCATCGATCGGATCGCCCGCGGTGCCGAGATCCCTGTGCACGGCGACGGAACCTCGCTGTGGACCCTCACCCACGCAGAGGACTTCGCTCAGGGCCTGGTCGGCCTGCTCGGCAGCGAGCGCGCCATCGGCGAGACCTTCCACATCACGGGCGACGACGTGCTGACCTGGGACCAGGTGTACACGCTGTTCGCCGAGGGGCTCGGTGTCGAGCCGAAGCTCGTGCACATCGCGAGCGAGCTCTTCCCCGTGGTCGCACCCGAGTGGTACTGGTCGGGCGAGTTCGTCAGCGACCTCGGGCATTCCGCGCTCTTCGACAACACCAAGATCCGGCGCTTCGTGCCGGGGTTCGCTCCGAAGCTCACGTTCGAACGCTCGGTTCGCCGCATGCTCGAGTGGCGCGCGGCGCACCCGGAGCTCGCGCGCGGCGACACCGACACCGAGTCGCTCTTCGACCGCATCGTCGACGGCTACCACGCCGCACGGCAGGCCTTCGCAGATCGCGCGCCGGCCCCTGTCACTGCGGGCGCGGGTGCCGCGGAATGAGCGCCGCCGTGCTGCCCACGCATCCGCTCGGGTCGACCGGGCTCGACGTCACGACGCTCTGCGTCGGCACCAGCCCGCTCGCGAGCATGAAGCGGCTGTACGGCTATGACGTGTCCGACGAGCGCGCGATCGCGACGGTCGAGGCGGTCTTCGACAGCCCGATCCGGTTCATCGACACCTCGAACGGCTACGGCGACGACGGCTCTGCCGAGCGCCGCATCGGGGCCGCGATCCGGGCCCGCGGCGGCTTGCCCGCCGACGTCGTGCTGGCGACCAAGGTCGACCCCGACCCCGAGACGGGAGCCTTCGACGGCGACAGGGTGCGCGCGTCGTACGCCGAGAGCCTCGAGCGGCTCGGGGTCGAGCGCGTGCCGTTGCTCTACCTGCACGACCCCGAGCGCATTCCGTTCGAGGACGGCATCGCGCCGGGCGGCCCCGTCGAGGCGATGCTCGAGCTGCGCGCGGCCGGCCTCGTCGATCACCTCGGCGTCGCGGGCGGCCCGGTCGGGCTGCTGCAGCAGTATCTCGATACGGATGCCTTCTCCGTCGTCCTGAGCCACAACAGGTACACCCTGCTCGACCGCTCGGCGCAGGTGCTGTTCGAGGGTGCGCACGCCCGCGGCATCGGCGTCGCGAACGCCGCGCCCTATGGCGGCGGCATGCTCGCCAAGGGCCCAGAGACGCAGACGAAGTACGGCTACGGCGAGCGCGACGACCGGGTGGCCGCCGCCGCGCGTGCCATGCGGGACGCGTGCGAGCGCCACGGGGTGACCCTCGCGGCCGCCGCCCTGCAGTTCTCGCTGCGGGCGCCGTTCGTCGACACGACGGTCGTCGGAGTGTCTTCGCCGGAGCGCGTGGCGCAGACCGTCGAGTACGCGACCGTGGAGATCCCGGAGGAGCTCTGGCCCGAGCTCGAGGAGCTCGTGCCCGACGCATCCCTCTGGCTCAACTAGCCGACCGCGCCAGGTGCGCCGAGTGCGCCGGCCAGACCCAGATGGGCTGAACGGCGGGCCGTGCGACGCACACGAGTCTGCCCGGCGCACCCGAGGCGAAGCCTTCTTCCCCAGCACAGGCGGCGAGGCGTCCGTTCTCTTCACCATTCACGAGGGGAGGGGCCCGCAGCGGGACTGGGCCGAGTATCCCTGTCGCATGACTCCATCAGCTCCCGACCTGAGTCGGCTCATCGACGTCCGCCGAACGGATCCCCGCGCTCCCGATCACCCCGCGGCGCGCAGGGCCGCCGCCCGTGGCGAGCTGCAGCGGCTGCGCCGCGCGATCTATCGCGAGCGACTGCCGGAACTGGGCGAGCTCGCCTCGGAGCAGCGCCCCGCAGAGTCGCGTCGACGCTTTCTCGAGGAGGCCGCGGCGGTCGGGCTCACGCACCGCGGCCCGGTCGTGTTCGCGGGCGAAACGGCGTTGGCTATCCATGGCCTCCCCCGGCTCGGCGACGAACCCCGACGCATCGAACTGCTCGAGCCGCGGTCGTCGACGCGGCGGCCGGGCGCTGACACGCTCGTCCACCGCGACGCGTTCCGCGACGAGGACGTCGAGCCCTGGGGTGAGTTCTTCGTCACCTCCCCCGCGCGCACCCTGGCCGACGCCGCGAAGTGGCTGCCTCGCAGCAAGGCGGTCACCGCGTTGGACTTCGCCCTCAACGCCGAACGGGCGCACCCCGATCAGCGCGTGGTCAAAGAGTGGGTGCGCGACGCGCTCGAGGCATCCGTCGCCGTTCGGAACCAAGCGCGCGCACATGCGGTCATCGATTTCGCCGACGCGGCGTCCGGCTCCCCCGGCGAGTCCGTCAGTCGCGTGCTCTTCGATGACTTCGGATTCCCCGCGCCTCTGCTTCAGGTTCGGCATGCCGCGCCGAGGGGCCGGGGGCGGTGGTTCTACACGGATTTCGAGTGGCCGGAGTTCGGGCTGATCGGCGAGTTCGACGGGCTGGCGAAGTTCCGCAAGAGTGAGTTCCTGGCGGGGCGGGACGCGAGGGAGGCCGTCATCGACGAGAAACTCCGCGAGGACTATCTGCGCGGCCGCGGGCGCGACGTCGCCCGCTGGACGTGGTCGTACCTCGTGCGCCCGGTCTCGCTGCGGGGTCTGCTGATCGCTCGGGGCCTCCCCGCAACACGCGCCTCGCGCTATTTCGGGCGCCCCTGGTGAGGGATGGGTGCGCTGGACGGACTCAGGTGCGCGGGGCGGACCGCCGCCGGGCGCACCTGAGTCCGCCCGGCGCACCTGACGGCGTGCGGGCCGCTAAAGCGGCGGCGGCGGCGCCGTGCTGTCGCGCGGAATGAGCTCCGTCGCGAGGTCGAGACGCAGCTGCTGAGTACCGGCGGATGCGTCGCGCGAGCCCAGCACGAGCCGCGTCGCCTGCTCGGCCATCTCGGCAGTGGGCTGCCGCACCGTGGTCAGGGGCGGCCCCACCCACGCCGCAACCGGGAGGTCGTCGAATCCGATCACCGACAGCTGGTCGGGAATGATCACGCCGCGCTCCCGCGCCGCCTCGTAGATGCCGAGCGCCTGCAGATCGCTCGACGCGAAGATGGCCGTCGGCGGCTCAGGCAGTGCGAGCAGCTCGCGACCCGCCTCGAGCCCGCTTTCGCGGTGGAACTCGCCGCTGCGCACGTACTCGGACGGCAGCGCGATGCTCGCGGCGTCCAGCGCCGAGCGGAAGCCGGAGAGGCGCGCGCGGGCCATCAGCATGTCGTCGGGGCCGGACACGACCGCGATGCGGCGATGCCCGAGCTCGATCAGATACCGCGCCGCCGCCATGCCGCCGGACCAGTTCGCGGCGCCCACCGACGGAACACCGGGCGGCGGATCGCCGGCCGGATCGATGATCACGAACGGGATGTTGCGCACGCGCAGCTGGCGAACGGATTCGTCGGGCAGCCCGGAGAGCACGAGCACGACCCCGACAGGGCTCCGCTCGAGTGCGCTCTCGACCCAGTCGGGCGCAGGCCCCCGCCGGTCGCCGCTCTGAGTGACGACGACCGACAGGCCGCTTTCCTTCGCGACGCGCTCGACGCCGCGCAGCACCTCGAGGGTCCACTCAGTGCCGAGCTCGCCGAACACGAGCTCGATCAGCGTGCTGACGTGCGCCGAGCCGCGCCGGTTGTACCCGTGGTCGTGCAGCAGCGTCTCGACGCGGGCGCGGGTGTCGTCGCCGACGCCCCCGCGGCCGTTCAGCACCTTCGACACGGTCGACAGCGACACCTCGGCTTCCGCCGCGACGCGTGCGAGCGTCGCGCGGTCACCTTCCTGCGCGGGCATGATTACCCGGCTGGCGTGTCCGACAGGGGGACGATGTCGGGACGCTCGGCCGTGCTCGTCAGCTCCACGATCTCGTGCGAGGCGGCGGCCGTCATGATCGACTCCATGATGTCGAGCACGTGGAACGCGATCTCGCCCGAGGCGCGGTGCGGCGTACCGCTGGCGAGCGCCGCAGCCAGGTCCGAGAGCCCGTAGCCACGGCCGGCGTCGCGGTAGCCGGCCGATGCCGGAACCTCGACCCAGTCCTCGGCGCCGGCGGTGAAGACCTCGACCGGGTCCGAGAAGCGGTTCGGGTCGGGCACGGCGACCGTGCCGAGCGAGCCGTAGACCTCGAACTTGGGCGAGCGCGTCGCCCAGACCTCGAAGCTCACGGTGACGGTCGATGCGACGCCCGACTCGTGCTGGAGCAGTGCGGTGATGTGCGTGTCGACGTTGACCGGAATGGCCTCGCCCTGGTTCGGGCCCGAGCCGATGACGCGCTCGCGGGCCGAGCGCCGTGCGACGCCCGAGACCCGCTTCACCGGACCGAGCAGGTGCACGAGGCTCGTCAGGTAGTACGGCCCCATGTCGTAGAGGGGGCCGCCGCCCGGCTGGTAGTAGAACGCGGGGGCCGGATGCCAGCGCTCGTGCCCCGGCGCCGACCAGTGCACCGCTGCGCCGAGCACCTCGCCGATCGTGCCGTCGTCGACGACGCGGCGGGCGGTCTGGATGCCGGTGCCGAGCACCGTGTCCGGAGCGCTGCCAACGCGCAGGCCCCTGCCGTTCGCGTCGACGCCGCTCTGGGCGTCGATGAGGGCCCGCGCCTCAGCGGTCGACAGCCCGAGCGGCTTCTCGGCGAACACGTGCTTGCCCGCGGCGAGCGCGCGCAGGCCGACCTCGACGTGTGCGGCGGGGATCGTCAGGTTGATGATCGCGTCGATGTCATCGGATGCGAGGAGCTCGTCGACCGTGCGTGAGACGACGCCCTGCTCGGCGGCGACCTCGGCGGCCCTCGCCTCGTTGATGTCCGCCACCGCGACGAGCTTCAGGTTCGCGAGCTTCGGCAGGCTTGCGAAGTACTGCTTGGAGATGACGCCGACGCCGATGACGCCGACGCGCAGCGGCGAAGCATCCGTGCCCTCACCGCTCACGCGGTCACCCCCTGCGCGACCTCAGCGCCGCGCGCCGCCCAGAGCAGGCCGCGCTCGATGATGGTGCGCACGTGCGGCTCCTCGACGACGTCGAGCTTGTGCCCCGGCGCCGACACGAAGATCCGGCCCTTGCCCCACTGGCGGGTCCAGATGGCGGGCGCGGTGACCGGGCGGTTCCACGCGTCCCACGAGCGCACGGCCTGGGTCGTCGTCGCCAGCACGTCGTTGTACTCGTCGGAGAGCACCCAGTACTGCTCGGTCACGAGGTCGAAGTCCTCGATGCCCTGCGTGATCGGGTGGGTCTTTCCGAGCTCGGTGATGTGCACGGTGTACGGCTGGTAGTTGTCGGCCTGTTCGCCCTGGCGCTCGGCGGGAGGCTGAGCCGCAGCGTGGTGCGCGAACTGGCCGCCGATCATGTGCAGGTAGTCGGCGTTGTTGCGGTACGAGTCCGCGATCCCGCCGTGCCAGCCCGCAAGACCCGTGCCGTTCAGAACCGCGCGACGCAGGCCCGCGAACTCGCCCTTCTCGATCGTGGTCATCGTGTTGACCTGCACGATCAGGTCGACGGTGTCGAGGTAGTCGAGGTCCGCATAGATGGCGGTCGAGTCCGACACGCGGACCCGGAAGCCGTGCTCCTCGAGGAAGGGGATGAATGAGTCGGTGGTCTCGACGGGCTCATGCCCGTCCCAGCCGCCGCGGACGATGAGCGCGTTGCGCTGCGCCATATCTTGGTTCTCTCTTCTCTTCTTTAGTCAGTGCGCCGTGTAGTTGGTGCGCTGTGTAGTCAGTGCGCTGTGTAGTTGGTGCGCCGCGCCTATTTCGTGCTGAACGCGGCGTCGAATGCGGTGGCGGATGCTTCGATCGCATGTTCCCGGACGAACTGGAGCGCCTCGGGCGCACCCTTCAGGCGGTCGAAGCCGGCGTCCTCCCACTCGACCGAGAGCGGGCCTTCGTAGCCGATGGCGTTGAGCATGCGGAACGCGTCCTCCCACGGGACGTCGCCGTGACCGGTGTTGATGAAGTCCCAGCCGCGGCGCGGGTCCGCCCACGCGAGGTGCGAGGACAGCCGGCCGTTGCGGCCGTTCAGGCGCTTCTTCGTGTCCTTGCAGTGCACGTGGTAGATGCGGTCCTGGAAGTCCCAGAGGAAGCCGACGGCGTCGAGGTCCTGCCAGACCATGTGCGACGGGTCCCAGTTGAGGCCGAACGACTCGCGGTGCCCGATCGCCTCGAGGGTGGCCTTGGTCGTCCAGTAGTCGTAGGCGATCTCGCTCGGGTGGGGCTCGAGCGCGAACTTCACGCCGACCTCGTCGAACACGTCGATGATCGGGTTCCAGCGGTCGGCGAAGTCCTGGTAGCCGGCGTCGACCAGCTCCTGGGAGGCCGGCGGAAACATGGCGACGTACTTCCAGATCGACGACCCGGTGAACCCGGTGACGACCTTCGCGCCGAGTCGCGCCGCGGCGCGAGCGGTGTTCTTGACCTCTTCGGCGGCGCGCTGCCGGATGCCCTCAGGGTCGCCGTCGCCCCAGATCGAGTCGGGCAGGATGTCGCGGTGCCGCTGGTCGATCGGGTCGTCGCAGACCGCCTGGCCCTTCAGGTGGTTCGAGATCGCGTACACCTTGAGCCCGTTCTTCTCGAGGATCGCGAGCCGGTCCGCGACGTAGTCGTCGTCGGTCGCGGCGCGGTTCGGGTCGAGGTGGTCGCCCCACGAGGCGATCTCGAGGCCGTCGTAGCCCCACTCGCCGGCGAGTCGAGCCACCTCCTCGAAGGGCAGGTCGGCCCACTGGCCGGTGAACAGGGTGACGGGTCGTGCCATGATGTGCTCCTCTTACTCAGAGACTTACTCAGAGACGGTCGTCCAGATGCCGCGGTCGGCTGCGGATCGCTCGACGGCGTCGAGCACCTCCTGCACCTGCAGACCGTCGTCGAACGACGGCGACGGGTCGCGGCCTTCCGCGATGTCGAAGACCAGGTCGCGAAGCTGATGCGAGAACGGATGCTCGTAGCCCAGCCCGTGCCCGGTCGGCCACCACGCCGCGGCGTACGGGTGCTCGGGCTCGGTCACGAAGATGCGGCGGAAGCCCTGCTCACCGGCCGCGTCCGTGCCGTCGTAGAACTCGAGCTCGTTCATCTTCTCGAGGTCGAAGACGATGGCGCCGCGCGAGCCGAAGATCTCGATATTGAGGCCGTTCTTGCGCCCGGTCGCGTAACGCGTCGCCTCGAACGAGGCGACCGCGCCGCCGGAGAGCTGCCCGGTGAACCAGGCGGCGTCGTCGACCGTGACCTCGCCCCGCTCGTCCGAGGCGGCGCCCGACAGCCCCACCGTGCTCTGCCCTTCAACGGGTGCGGCCAGCAGCGGGCGCTCGGTCACGAAGGTGCGCAGGTACCCCGACACCAGATCGACCGACTGCCCCGTGATGAACTGCACGGCGTCGACTGCGTGCGCGCCGATGTCGCCGAGCGAGCCCGAGCCCGCGAGCTTCTTGTCGAGCCGCCAGGTCATCGGCCCGTTCTCGTCCACGAGCCAGTCCTGGAGGTACGCGGCACGCGCCTGACGCACCTCGCCGATGCGGCCGGCCTGCACGAGCTCGCGCGCGAAGCTGAGCGCGGGAACGCGGCGGTAGGAGAACCCCACCATCGAACGGATGCCTCGCGCAGCGGCCGCGCGTGCGGCTTCCGCCATCTGCCTCGCCTCCGGCACCGTGTTGGCCAGCGGCTTCTCGCAGAGCACATGCTTGCCCGCCGCGAGCGCAGCGATCGCGATCTCGGCGTGGCTGTCGCCGGGCGAGCAGATGTCGACGAGGTCGATGTCGTCGCGCGCGATCACCTCGCGCCAGTCGGTCGACGCCTCGGCCCAGCCGAGCTTCTCGGCGGCCGCCTGGGTCTTCGCCGCGTCGCGCCCGACGATCACGGTCATCTCGGGATGCAGTGGCAGGTCGAAGAAGTGCGGGGCGACGCGGAAGGCCTGGCTATGGGCTGCGCCCATGAAGCCGGTGCCGATCATCGCGGCGCGCAGGGGGGCTGGTGACACTGCTGACTCCTTTGTCTCGTGACAAAACTACCGCACTTCGGCGCGATAGTTTCGTGAACGCCAGGATAACTCAGCGCCGAGGGGGCGCCGTGCTCTCGCGCACGACCAGGCTCGTCGCGAGGTCCACTCGCGCAGCCCGCAGCGGCCGATCGGCGCGCGCGTCGAGCGCGAGCAACGCGGCCTGCTCCCCCATCTCGGCGAGCGGCTGCCGCACCGTGGTGAGAGGCGGTCCCGACCAGCGCGCGACCTCGAGGTCGTCGTACCCCACGACAGAGACGTCGTGCGGCACCGAAAGCCCGAGCATGCGCGCGGCCTCGAGCACGCCGAGCGCCATCAGGTCGTTGCCGGCGAAGATCGCCGTCGGGCGCCCCTCGCGCCGCAGCAGTTCGAGGCCCAGCCGGACTCCGTCCTCGCGGTGGAAGTCGCCCCACACGAGCGCCCCGTCGAGGGGGACGGCCGCGCCCTCGAGCTCGCTGCGGAACCCGGCCACCCGTGCACGGGAGCACATCATGTCGTGCCGGCCGCCGATCACGGCGATGTCGCGGTGGCCGAGCTCGAGCAGGTGCCGCGCGGCGAGCACACCGCCGGACCAGTTGGCGCTGCCGACGCTCGGCACGTCGGGCGCCGGGTCGCCGGCCGGGTCCAGCACGACGAACGGGATGCCGCGCAGCGCCAGCCCTTTCTTCGAATCGGCGGGCAGATTGCTGAAGACGAGCACCACGCCCGACGGCCTCCGCTGCACGACGCCGTCGAGCCACTCCGGCCCCGGCGTGTGCCGGTCGCCGGATTCGGTGAGCACCACGCTCATGCCGCGGGAGGCGGCCGCGCGCTGCACTCCACGGATGATCTCCGTCGCGAACGCCGACTCGACCCGCTCGAACACGAGCTCGACGAAGGGCTGCAGGCGCCGCTCGCCCGGCGGGCTGTAGCCGTGGCTGCGCAGCGCCCGCTCGACCCGCTCGCGCGTCTCCGGCGCAACGCCCGAGCGCCCGTTCAGTACCTTCGATACGGTCGATGGCGAAACGTCGGCGTCGGCGGCGATGTGGTTGAGCGTCGAGGCCGACTTGGTCATCGGGGCCAGTCCTCGACGAGGCGCGTCGCAACGCGGAACGCGTTCGCGACGTTCGTGAGGGTGGGGTTCACGCTGCCGTTCGTCGGGTGCAGTGAGGAGTCGCAGACCACGACGCGATGCGCACCCCAGAGCCGCCCGAAGCGGTCGGTCGCACCCGTCGCCGGGTCGTCGCTCATGCGCGCGGTGCCGCAGCTGTGCTCACCGGCCGCCGAAGCGGTCGTCGTGTTGAGCAGCCGCCGGACCTCGCGCGCTCCAGCCGCCTCGAGCCATGCCGCGCCCTCGCGGGCCATCCCGGCCTCGACCTCCTGCGAAGCACGGTGCACGTCCTTGCGCAGCCGCGCGCCGGGCTTGCCCCAGCGGTCGAGCACACCCGTCGCGAGCGTGACACGCGAAGTGGGCAGCGGGATCTCCTGCCCCATCGCGAACACGCCGAACGAGTAGGCGCGGCCCTCGCGCATCCACTCCTTGTGCTTCTCGCCCCACGCCGGAACGCCGGGTGCGGGCTGCAACGCACTCGTCAGAGGCAAGAGGCTCATCAGATCGACGAGCACGCCGCCGCCCCACGGCACGGTCGCCGCGTGCACGTGGTCGAGAGTCGCGATCGAGTGGCCCGGGCCGACGAAGTTCTTGACCTTCTCGTCGACCGCCCCGAGCACCGTGGCGGTGCGGTGGTCGTGAATGTGCCGGCCGACCTCGTCGTTGCCGAGACCGCTCGCGAGCAGCAGGCGCGGCGTCTCGACGGCGCCCGCGGACACCACGACGATGTCGGCGCGCACGGTGATGCGGCGCGGCTCCGCGGTGGTCGCGTCGGCCATGATCACGACGGACGCTCCGCCCGGAGCATCCTCGATCTCGATCGCCTCCGCGTCGTAGAGCACCCGGCAGTTCCCGGTCGCAATGGCGCGCGGGATGAAGGTGTTGAACGACCCGTTCTTGGCGTTCACCGGACAGGCGTGGCCCACGCACTGCGCACAGCGCACGCACGCGGGACGGCCCTCGTGCGGCACGCTGTTGAGCGCGAGCGGGATCGGACCCCAGCCCCAGCCCAGCCGATCGGCGGCGGAGGCGAGCAGCTCTCGGGCGGGCTCGGTGCCGAACGCCGGCATCGGGTAGCCCTTGGTGCGGGGCATCCGACGCGTGAGCGCGCCCTCTTCCCCGGCGACCCCGAGCTCCCACTCGGCCCGGGTGTAGAACGGCTCCAGCTCGTCGTAGCTGATCGGCCAGTCGACGAGGCTCGCGCCTTCCGGGTTGCCGTAGAGCTCGCGCATGTGGAAGTCCTCAGGCATGAAGCGCCAGGCCATGCCCTGCCAGATGCGCGAGCCGCCGCCGAACGCGTCGGCATTGAGGCCGTAGCGATTCGCGTCCCCGGTGCCGTCGATGACCTCGTCACCGGCGTCGGAGGCGTGCACGCGCGGATGCCCGATCCCCGGCCCGACGCGCACGCCGTAGACCGCGTTGCGCTTGTCGTGCAGGTGGTCATTGCGCAGCCGCGAGTTCGGCACCGCGGGCATGCGCTCGACGAGCAGAACCGAATGGCCCGCCTGCGCGAGCACCTGGGCGGCCACGCCGCCACCAGGGCCGCTCCCGATCACGACCGCGTCGTAGTGGTCTGCGACGGCAGTCGACGGCAGGCCGTCGGGCAACTGGGGCTCGACGATCTCGGTGCCCTCCGGCACGTGCCGGAAGCCGATCATGCCGAGTCCGACCGGGTCGGGCCTGCGCGCGTCTGCGGCGTAATAGCCCTCGTACGCGATGCGCCGCAGGTCGGTGAACTCCTCGGTTCCCGGGCCGGCCTCGACGCCGGCGAGGATCGCGTCCTGCTCGGCGCCGTCGAGCTCGGCGAACGAGGCGCCGGCCCGGGTCTCACCACCGAGCTCGTCGAGCCGGGCGGCCAGGGCCGCGAGGCCGGGAGCGTTCCTGAGCGGCTCCCGGCCCGCGACCTTCAGATATTCTGCGACTCCTCCGGCCCAGCCCGCCGGCCAGGCATCCGCCGGAATGATGCGATCCACGGCGGCGCGCAGCGCGGCGTGGGTCGCGAAGACATCCGCGTCCTCGTCCCCCGTCACGGCGTCAACGCCCTGCGAGCGATCCGCCGATGCCGCCGACGCTGAAGTACCGGTTGAGGACCGCGAAGATGATCACTGGCGGCAGCATCATGACGACGGCCACGGACATGACATCGCCCCAGTCCGTCGCATTCTGCTGGAAGAAGGTGTTGAGGCCGACCGGCAGCGTGTAGTTCACGTCGCTGCGCAGGAAGACCACGGCCACGAGGTAGTCGTTCCAGGCGAGCAGGAACGAGAAGATCGCCGTCGACAGCACGCCGGGGAGCGAGTTGCGCAGCACCACGCGGGTGAAGCTGCCGAACACGCTCGCCCCGTCGATCCAGGCCGCCTCTTCGAGGGTGATCGGGATCGAGTCGAAGTACGCGGCCATCATCCAAATCGCCACCGACATGGTCGAGCCGATGTAGATGATCGTGACGCCGGCCAGGTTGTCGACGAGGTTGAGCTTCGCGAACAGGAAGAACAGCGGGATGACCGCCGTCACGACCGGCAGCGACTGCACGACGAACAGGATCAACGCGTAGCTCGAGATCCACCTGCTGCGGCCGCGGGAGAGCACGTAGCCGGCCGGTGCCGCGACGATCACGGCGATGACGACCGTCGTGACCGCGACCCCGAGGCTGTTCTCGAGCCAGTACCCGACCGAGGTCTGGCTGAAGACGTTGCCGTAGTTCTCAAAGGTCAGGCCGGTGGCCTTGGACCCGAGGGACGGCGTCAGCGACAGGATGAAAACGGCGACGATCGGGACGATCACGACAGCCGTGATGACAAGGATCGCAAGGAAGCGCCACCACTTGCCGCGCTCGCCCTGCTCGCCCAGCGAA
This sequence comes from Gryllotalpicola reticulitermitis, assembly GCF_042651345.1. NCBI lineage: Bacteria > Bacillati > Actinomycetota > Actinomycetes > Micrococcales > Microbacteriaceae > Gryllotalpicola > Gryllotalpicola reticulitermitis. The sequence continues at coordinate 87,656 of NZ_JBHSCN010000005.1, read as the reverse complement.
TGGCGCCGCCGGGTGTTGACGCCGACCTGCAGCTTGCTGCCGAGGACGGCAGGCGAGGAGAGGTCGTTCGTTTCGGTGGTCATTCGATGTTCACCTTTCGGATCTGGCGGTACAGCAGCACCGAGACGATCACGAGGACGACGGTCATGATGAAGGCGATCGCGACACCAGGACCGACCTGGTTGTTCTGGAACACCGTCTGGTACGCCATCACGACGAGGGATTGGGTCGAGTTGACCGGACCGCCCTGGGTCAGCAGCCAGATCGTCGGGAAGTCGTTCACGCAGAAGATCGTCATGAGGATCCAGCTCACGTAGGTCGTGCGCGAGATCATCGGCAGCGTGATGTTCGTGAACGTCTGCCAGGTGCCGGCGCCGTCGACCTTCGAGGCCTCATAGACGTTGGTGTCGACCGACGCGAGCGCCGAGCTCATCATCATCATCATGAACGGGAAGCTGATCCACACCTTGAACACGCAGACCGTGATCTGCGCCAGCGTGGGGTTCGCGAGGAACAGCACGTCGCCGAAGCCGAGGAAGTGAGCCAGCTGGGGCAGCGGCGACTGGGGGGTGGCCACGAGCCAGTTCCACGACGTGGCCGAGACGACCGTCGGGACGACCCAGGGCAGAAGCAGCAGGACCTTGAACACCCCGTTCGCCGGAATGCGGGTGCGCAGCAGGAGGGCGAGGCCGAGGCCGATCGCCCAGCTGCCGAACACGCCCACGATCGTGAACGCGACGGTGAAGATCGCCGCGTGCCAGAAGGCGGGCTCCTGCACGACGGCGACGTAGTTCTTGAAGGCGATGAACTCGCCCGCGTTGATCAGGTCGCCATTGCGCAGGGACTGCCAGCCGGCGTAGATGACGGGGTAGGCATTCAGCAGGATCAGCAACAGCACCGACGGCAGTGCGAACAGCAGGAAGGTCCCGGTATGCGAGATCGCCTTGCCTCGCTTGCGGGTGCCGGGCGGGCGGCCTGGACCGCCAACTCCGACGCCGCCGCGCGCCCTTCTCAGGCCCCGGGCTACGGACTCGGTCGACATATTCTTCAGCTACTCCTTTGTGAGCGTCCGATGGCGAAAACGAAGCGACGGTGGGCCCGACGCGTGGCGCGGGCCCACCGTTTCTTCGTTTACTTCATGAGGCCTTCGATCGAGTTCTGCAGCGTCTGCAGTGCCGTCTTGGCGTCGGTCTTGCCGCCGAGGATCGACTGAGCGAAGGTGTTCATCGGCTGCGTGCCGTCAACGGTGTTCGCGATGTTGTAGAACAGGCCCGTGCCGCCCGGGGCGGCCCACGTCTTGAAGATCGGGTTCCACTCGTTGAGGATCTTCACGTTGTTCGCGTCGGACTTGAACTGGCTCGTCGCCGCGATCGACTGAAGCGGCGGCAGGCCGATACCCGTGTTCTGGGTCCACAGCTGCTTCATGTTCTGGTAGTAGTACGTGGTGAAGTTCTCCGACGCCGACTGGCTCGGGGTGTTCGTGTACATCATGATGTTGTTCGGGAAGTAGATCCCGCCCTTCTTGCCGCTCGGGCTCGTGAGCGGGTCGCCGACGACGAGGTCGGTGACGGCCGCGCCGCCGACGTTGGACGAGAGGCCGGCGGTGTCCCAGCCGAAGCCGAACTTCTTCGCCTTCCACTGCGACTGCACGTTCGCGCTCGTGTAGGTGGCCGCCGCCGGGTCGGAGTAGCCGCTCTTCACGAGCTCGAGGACGTAGTCCATCGCCTCGACGTTCGGGTCGGTGACGCAGTCCGGCTCCTTGCTCGCGTTGAACAGGCCACCACCGTTGTTGATCATGAACGCCGTGAGGATGTGGCTGCCGGTGAAGTTGCCCGCACCGGAGCCGATGCCGAATCCGTAGACGCCGATCGACTTGAGCTTGGCGCACACGGCCTTGTACTCGTCCCACGAGGTGGGCGGCTCGGCGCCGGCCTTCTGCATGAGCGACTTGCTGTACCACGAGACGCGAACGTCGAGGTTGTACGGCACCGCCGCGTAACCCTTGTCGGTCTTCATGGTGTCGAGCAGACCCGGCAGGAAGTCGTCCTTGATGCCGTTGCTCGCCCACGTCTTCAGCAGGTTGTCGGCATAGGCGATCTTGCCCTCATTCGCGTAGAGGAACGCCTGCGTGCCACCACCCGAGCTGACCGCGGGGCCCGTGTTCGACGCCACCGCCGAAGAGAACACCGTGGTGAAGTTCGCCCACTGCACCTCCTGGTAGCTGGCGGTGAAGCCGTCCTTCTTGAAGCCCGACGTGATCTTCTTGTCGAGCGGGTTGAAGGTGGTTCCACCCCACGGCATGTTCCAGAACTTGATCACGCCACTGGAGGACTTGCCGCTACCGCTGCCGCCTCCACTGCCGCCACCCGTACGGGTACATGCTGCGAGAAGGGTGCTCGCTGCAACCCCACCCGCGATTCCGATAAACGTGCGACGCGTGAATGCGGCGCCCGACTGCTGTGCCATCAGCGGTCCTTCCGCCCGGCCTGGGATCGGCGCGGGACTTTTGCTCTCCGTTGAACAAAACATTTCCGAGCAAGTCTCGGGTGTCACGAGTGACGAGGTATGTCTACTGGCGCGAAGACGCGAAGTCAATCCTTGCGGCGGGCGAGTCCGTGCCCGCCGTAATCAAAACACACCCCCCACCTTTGGGGGTAGGGGGAATTGTTTATAGCTGATCAGAGCTGGTTTCCAGCGCCGGCTACTGAACCGATTCAGTACTGAACCGCTTCAGAATCGTTATCAATCGTCCAGCTTCGCGATACCCGGGAGAAAGCTGCCGTCGAGGATGTAAATCTTTCCGCCGGTCGGGCAACGAGACGTGCCCGGAGGGGGGCCTCCAGGTGTGGAAGCCCCCTCCGGGCACGTCTTGAGCGAACTGAGCGTGGTGCTAGGCGATCTCCACCGTCACCATGCGGGCGTCGGACCGGGTGACGCAGTGCACGTCGCCCGTGATGGTCGCCGCCAGACGTGGCGTCGACGCGCCGCCCAGATCGCGCCTCGCGGCCTTCTTGTCGTTCGTGATGGCGCCGCCCGTCGAGTCCTTCACATCGTCGCGCACAGGCGCGATCCCGGCGTGGGCGGCCACCCAGAGCTCGAGCTCGCCCGGCTCGACGATCCTGGTCAGCGAGCGGTCGCTGAACGCGAAGCGCGTCGTGGGAACCGTGAAGGTCACCCGTCGCGACTCCCCCGGCTCGAGCTCGACACGCGCGTAGCCGACGAGCACCTCGACCGGCCGCACGATCGAGCCGTGCACGTCACGGCCGTAGAGCTGCACGACGTCGGCGCCGGCGCGCTCGCCCGTGTTCGTGACCGTGACGGATGCCGTGAAGCTCCCGCCCGCCGCGACGGACTCATCGAGCTCGAAACCGTCGTAGGCGAACGAGGTGTAGCCGAGCCCGAACCCGAACGGCCGGAGCGGCGTCGCATCGGTCGACGTGACGTCGGAGGACCCCCCGAGGATCGGGTGCAGATACGTGTAGGGCTGCGCACCCGTCGAGCGGGGCATCGACACGGGCAGCCGGCCTGAAGGATTGGTCGCGCCGGTGATCACGTCGGCGATCGCCAGACCGCCGCCCTCGCCGGGGAAGAACGCCTGCAGAACAGCCGCAGGGCCGCCGTCGAGCGCCCAGCCCACCGCATACGGCCGACCGGTCAGGAGCACCAGCACGGTCGGCGTTCCGGTCCGGACCACAGCCTCGACGAGCTCACGCTGCACACCCGGCAGCTCGAGGGACTCTGCGTCGTTGCCCTCACCGACCGTGCCGCGGCCGAAGAGGCCCGCCTGGTCGCCGACGACCACGATCGCCAGGTCGGCGGCGGCCGCGGTATCCGTCGCCTCGGCGAAGCCGCTCGTGTCATCGCCCTCGACACTCGCACCCGGCGCGAAGACGAGCTCGGGAACCGGCAGACCGGCACCCTCGAACGCCTGCGGCAGCCCCTCGAGCACCGTCGGGATCTCGAACCCGATGGCGTAGCCCGGATGATGCGCGAGCACGTGGTTCGCGAACGAGTAGCAGCCCTGCAGCGCCTCTGCGCGATGCGCGTTCGGCCCGATCACAGCGACCTTCGCGGGCGCCGTGTTCGCGTCGACCGGCTGGCTGCCGTTCGAAGAGAGTCCGCTGTTCAGGGGCAGCACGCCGTCGTTGCGGAGCAGCACGATCGACTCGGCCGCGAGCTTGCGCGCAAGACGCTGATGCTCGGGTGAGTCGAGATCGATGTCGGTCGGCGGCTCGTCCTCATAGACGTCGGGGTCGAGCAGCCCGAGCTGTTCCTTCTGTCGCAGCACGCGCAGCACGGAGCGGTCGACGTACGACTCGTCGAACTCGCCGGCGCGGATGCGTGCGGCCAACGGCTCGAGGTACGCATCGCCGGTCGGCAGCTCGACGTCGATGCCCGCCTCGAGGGCGAGCGCCGCCGCCTCGCCGCGATCGGCCGCGACCGCGTGCATGACCTCGAGGAACGCGATCGCGAAGTAGTCGGCCACCACGACGCCGTCGAAACCGAGACGGTCGCGCAAGACATCCGTCAGGTACTGGGTGTGCGCCGCCATCGGAATGCCGTCGACGTCGACGTATGCGTTCATCACCGACTTGGCGCCGCCATCGGCGATCGCCATCTCGAACGGCGGCAGGTACGTGTCCGCGATCTCACGCGGACCGGCGTAGGCCGGCGCGTGGTTGCGGCCGGCACGCGAGCGCGAGTAGCCGACGAAGTGCTTGAGCGTGGCGTGGATGCCTGCCGACTGCAGCCCGCGCACGTACGCCGAGCCCACGGTGCCGACGAGATACGGGTCCTCGCCGATGCACTCGTCGACGCGACCCCAGCGCGGGTCGTGGATCACGTCGAGCACGGGGGCGAGGCCCTGGTGCACACCGAGCTGCCTCATCGACTCACCGATGACGCGTCCGACGCTCTCGACGAGCTCAGGGTCGAAGGACGCGCCCCACGCGAGAGGCGTCGGGAAGCTCGCGGCCTTCCACGCGGCAAGACCCGTCAGGCACTCCTCGTGCACGAGCGCGGGGATGCCGAGGCGCGTCTCGCGCTTGAGGCGACGCTGCTCGTTCCACAGCCACGCGGCTCGCTCGGCGGGCTCGACCGGACGGGTGCCGTACACACGGGTGTACTGCCCCAGGCCGTTCTTCGTGATGTCGGAGAGCTCTTCGCCGCCCTTCTGCCCCGCGGACATCTCGGACTGCATGGGCGCCACGACGCCGTTCTGATCGAGCCAGTAGCCGACCAGCTGGGCGAGCTTCTCTTCCAGGGTCATCTGCGCGTGCAGCGCGGCGACCCGTTCGGAGACGTGCGGCATCGCGGCGGGCGTGCCGCCGTTCTCGGTTGCCATCGCTCAGCCCTTCACTGCGCCGGTGAGACCGCCGACGATCCGTTTCTGGAAGATCGAGAAGAAGATCAGTGCCGGAAGCATCGACAGCGACGTGAAGGCGAGGACCTTCGCGGTATCAGAAGAGTACTGCGACGAGAACGCCTGAACGCCGAGCGGCAGGGTGAAGTTCGCCTGCGAGTTGAGGATGTACAGCGGCAGGACGTAGTTGTTCCACGCACCGATGAATGCGAGGATCGCGACCGTCACGACGCCGGGCAGTGACAGCGGGATCACCATGCGGAAGAAGAACCCGAGTCGGCTCGCGCCGTCGATCGACGCCGCCTCTTCGATCTCCATCGGGATCGCCCGCAGGAACGGCACGAGGATGATGACGGTCGTCGGCAGGGAGAACGCGATCTGCGGGATCGCGACGCCCATGAGGTTGTCGACGAGGCCGAGGTCCTTGATGACGATGTACAGGGGCGTGATCGCGATCACCAGCGGGAACATGAGGCCCGCGGCGAACAGCGAGTACATCGCGCCCTTGAACTTGAAGTTGTAGCGCGCGAGCACGAAGCTCACCATCACGCCCAGCACCACAGTGCCGACGGTCGTCACGATGGCGACGATCACGGAGTTCGCGAACTCGCCCCAGAAGGTGGTCGAGGTCAGGACCTGGATGTAGTTGCTCACGACCCACGGGTGCGGCAGCGCGGCCGGGCTCGTGGTGATCTGCGAGTTGGTGCGGAAGCCGCCGAGCACGATGTACACGACGGGCGCGAGGCACACCGCGATGAACAGCAGCGCGATGAAGTACGTGCCGGGGTTGCCCCACTTCTGCGGCGCCTCCGCGTTGGAGGAACGCCGGCGGGCCGGCCTGGCCGGCTTCACCGGCGCAGCGGATGTCGTGATGGCCATTACCGTCCCCCATCGGTGACAGACCCCTGAAGGTCACGGCGCAGAACGAAGCGCTGGTAGATCAGCGCGACGATCAGCGAGATCAAGAACATGACGACGGCGACGGCACTGCCGTAGCCGTAGTTGCCGGCGTCACGACCCTGGGCGACCATGTAGATCGCCATCGTCGAGGTGCCCGCCGTGCCGGAGATGTACTGGCCCCAGATGATGTAGACGAGGTCGAACAGCTGGAGCGAGCCGATGATCGACAGGAACGCCCAGATGCGGATGGTCGGGCCGAGCAGCGGCAGCGTGATGCGGCGCTGGATCTGCCAGTAGCTCGCGCCGTCGATCTGTGCGGCCTCGAACAGCTCCTCGGGGATCGACTGCAGACCGGCGAGCATCAGGATCACCGCGAAGCCGATGTACTTCCACGAGATGATGCCCATCAGGGTCCAGATCGCGAGCTTCGGGTCGGAGAGCCAGTTGGCCTGCAGGAAGCCGAGCCCGACGTGCTGAAGCAGGTCGTTGACGGCGCCGTTGCTCTCGAGCATCAGGCTCCAGCCGGTGCCGACGATCACCTCGGAGATGACGTAGGGCACGAAGATCAGCACGCGGATGATGCCGCGGCCCTTGATCTTCTGATTGAGCAGCAGAGCCAGGATGATGGCGACCGGACCCTGGATCACCAGGGAGAGCACGACGATCAGAAGGTTGTGCCAGAGCACGGCCTGGAAGGCCGGGTCCGTGAGGATCAGCTTGTAGTTGTTCAGGCCGACCCAGTCGGTCGGAGCCCCGTAGCCCTGCCACTTGTAGAAGCCGTAGTAGGCCGCGAGAACGACCGGGAAGATCACAAAGCCGAGGAAGACGATGATCGCCGGCCCGGAAAGGACCGCGATCTCGAGTCGCATGCGCCCCCTGCCGCGGCGGCGCTTGGTCGCCCGCGGCGAGGCCGGGGACGCGGTCTTCGCCGCGCCCCCGACCCCTGAGGTGCCCTGCGGCCGACGGCCGATGGCCGTTTCAGTGCCCAGGGTGTCACTCATTGTTGGCTGACTCAGCCCTTCGCAGATGCGCTGTTGGCAGCCTGGACGATGGCCTTCGCGTCGCCCTTGCCGGCCAGCATGTTGACGACGGCGGTGTTGAGCGCGTTACCCGCGTTCTGGCCGTACTCGGTGTCGAGGAACTGGATCGTGTAGGCGGCCTTGTTGAAGGCCTGCAGCGCCGACACGTTGTAGGACGCGGTGACGACGGACTGCGCGTCCTTGTTCACGGGGATCGAGTCGAACGCGGTGGCGTACGCCTCCTGCTGGGGCGCGGTGAGGAGGAACTCGACGAAGTCGGTCGCCTGCTTCGGCGCGTTCTTCGAGACCGAGTAGCCGTCGATGCCACCCATCATCGCGGTGGGGTCGCCCTTGCCGCCGTTGACCGACGGGAACGGGAACCAGCCGAGGTCGGGCAGCGGCTTCTGGTCAGGGGTGAGCGAAGCGATCACACCCGGGTCCCAGGCACCCTGCAGCTCCATGGCCGCCTTGTGGTTGGCGAGCAGGCCCGCGGACGAGCCGGCGCCCTGCTGCGAGGCGGTGGTGAGGAAGCCCGACTGGAACGGCGTGCTCTTGAGGAACGACGACAGGTCGTTGCCCGCCTTGGTCCAGCAGGGGTCGTTGAACGCCTTGTCGGAGCCCTTGGTGACCGACTTCGCAGTCGCGTTCATCGTGTCCTGGCTGCACTCGCGAAGCGCGAAGTTGTAGTACCAGTGCGCGGCAGGCCATGCGTCCTTCGCGCCGACCGCGATCGGGGCGACGTTGATGGCCTTGAGCTTGGCGACGTCGGCCTCGAGCTCGGCGATGGTCGTCGGCGTCGTGGTGATGCCGGCCTGCTTGAACAGGTCCTTGCTGTAGTAGATGCCCTCGGGCTGGAAGTCGACGGGAACGGCGTAGACCTTGCCGTCGATCGACTCGCCTGCAAGCGCCGCAGCGCCGGCGTTGGCCGTGGCGGTCGACGAGAGGTTGAGCGCCTGGATCTGGCCGGCGTCGACCATGGCCTGCATCTTGCCGCCGCCGCGCTGCAGGAAGATGTCGGGCGCGGAGTTCGAGTTCAGCGCGGTCTGCAGCTTGCCGTCGAGGTCCTCGTTCTGGATCGCCTGGATCTTGACCGTGACGTTCGGGTTCGCCTTGTGGTAGGCCGCGGCGGCGTTCTCGAAGAACTGCTGACCGGGACCCGTCGTCGAGTTCTCCCAAACGGTCAGGGTGACCTTGCCGTTGGAGGACGAACCACTGTTGCTACCGCCGCTTCCGCCGGCGCAGCCCGTGGCGACCAGGGCGATGCCCAGGCCGACCGCGGCGATCGCCGCGGTGCGTGCTTTCCTCATCATCGTGGAAACTCCTTGATTTGTCTTCGTTGACGCTGTGTGTCAGTACGCGGATATGTTGCGACCGCGGCTAAAAGCATCCGGCATCGAGAGGCCCGATGTCAAACGTTGTCGATAACGTTTTATATACCTTGTTTGCTGGGAGTGCCCCGGGCACGGTGCAGCCCTCGGAGCCTGGGCTACTGTTGCTGTCTGTGAGCGCGGATGCTGGGGTTGCCCCGTTATTGGGGCGGGTGACGATCACTGACGTCGCGAAAGCCGCCGGGGTCTCGGTCGCCACGGTCTCGAAGGTCGTGAACGGGCGCTACGGGGTCGCGCCGGCCACCTACGAGCGGGTCATGAGCGTCGTCACCGAGCTCGGCTACGAGACATCGCTGGTCGCCAGCAGCCTGCGCAGGCGGCGCACCAACGTCATCGGCGTGCTCGTCACCGACTTCGAGCCCTACTCGGCCGAACTGCTCAAGGGCGTCGGCGCAGCGGCGCACGGCACCGGCTACGAGCTGCTGGCCTACGCCGGCTGGACGACCGAGGGCCCCGCCGTCGGGTGGGAGAAGCGCTCGCTGTCGCGCCTCGCCGGCACGCTCATCGACGGCGCCATTCTCGTCACGCCGACGGTGCTCATGCCCGACACCTCGGTGCCGGTCGTCGCGATCGATCCGCACACCGGCCGAGGCGGGCCGTCCACCATCGACGCCGACAACATCGGCGGCGCGCGAGCCGCCACCGACTACCTGGTCTCCATCGGGCACCGCCGCATCGCGCACCTGCTCGGCCGCGTCGACCTCGAATCCTCGCACCTGCGCGAGGCGGGCTATCGAGCCTCGCTCGAGGCCGCCGGCATCGGCTTCGATCCCGGCCTCGTGCGCGAGGGCGACTACCGCAGGTCGACCGGCCACGACAGCACGCTCGTGCTGCTGACCGGACCCGAGCCGCCGACGGCCATCTTCGCCGCCAACGACCTCTCGGCGCTCGGCGCGCTCGACGCAGCCCACGAGCTGGGCGTCGACGTGCCCGGGCAGCTCTCCGTGGTCGGCTTCGACGACATTCCCGATGCCAGCAGCGTCTCTCCGCGGCTCACCACCGTCGCGCAGCCGCTGCACGAGATGGGCGCGCAGGCACTCCAGATGCTGGTCGGGCAGCTCAACGGCGACGACAGCGGGCGCCTCCACCACCACCTGCGTTCCACTCTGGTGGTGCGCGAGACCACGGCTCCCCCGGCTCGATGATGCAGTTCGCAAGCCCCCGCGCCGACCAGCCGACCCACCGCATCGGCGAGGCCGTCGTCACGGTGACGGATGCCTCGGGCGCGCCCCTCGCCGACACCGAGGTGAGCGTGCGGCAGACCCGGCACGCCTTCACCTTCGGGAACATCGGCTTCGACTTCATCGAGGCGGCGAACGGCGAGCCGCGCGACGGTGACGAGGCACTCGCCGAGTCGTACGTCGAGCTCTTCAACACGGCGACGCTGCCGTTCTACTGGGGCCGCTTCGAGCCGGAGCGCGGAAAGCCCGACACGGCGCGGCTGCGGCGCACCGCCGAGTGGCTCCGCGACCGAGGGGTCGCCCTGAAGGGGCATCCGCTCGTCTGGCACACCAGTCAGCCCGCGTGGCTGCTCGGCCTGCCGCTCGCCGAGGTCGAGCGGCTGCAGCGCGAGCGCATCCGTCGCGACGTCGCCGGCTTCGCCGACCTCATCGACACGTGGGACGCGATCAACGAGGTCGTGATCATGCCGAACTTCGACAACGGCGACAACGCGATCACACCGCTGGCCCGCGCGAAGGGCCGCATCGCGATGATCCGCTTGGCGTTCGAAGAGGCTCGTGCCGCCAACCCGAGCGTGACACTGCTCCTCAACGACTTCGATCTGTCGAGCGCGTACGAGTGCCTGATCGAAGGGGTGCTGGAGGCAGGCATCCGTCTCGACGCGATCGGCCTGCAGACGCACATGCACCAGGGCTATTGGGGCGAGGAGGCGATGCTCGCGATGGTCGAGCGCTTCGCGCGCTACGGCCTGCCGCTGCACCTCACCGAGTCCTCGCTCGTCTCGGGGCACCTCATGCCGCCCGAGATCGAGGATCTGAACGACTACCGGATCCCGTCGTGGCCGTCGACCGAGGAGGGCGAGGCGCGCCAGGCCGACGAGATCGCGCGTCACTATCGCTCACTGGTCGGGCACCCGAGCGTCGAGGCGATCACGTACTGGGGGATCACGGATGCCGGCGCATGGCTCGGGGCACCGATCGGATTGGTGCGTGCCGACGGCTCGCGCAAGCCCTCGTGGCACGCGCTGCACGACCTCATCAAGGGCGAGTGGTGGCTGCCGCCCACCACCGTCAGAACGGATGCCGACGGCCGCTTCGGGGTACGCGGCTTCGCGGGCGACTACAGCGTCACCGTCGGTGGAAGTTCGCCGGAATCCGCGATATGTTTATCGCAACAACAAAATCAAACTGTCCACCTCACCATGGAAGTTGAAGGGCAATCCCAATGACTCTGACCCCTACCCGCGAGGACAAGTTCTCCTTCGGCCTGTGGACCGTCAACTACAACGGCACTGACCCGTTCGGCGGCCCCACGCGCAACCACATCGAGATCGAGCACGTCGTCGAGAAGCTCTCCGAGCTCGGCGCCTACGGCCTCACGTTCCACGACGACGACCTGTTCCCGTTCGGCTCGAGCGACGCCGAGCGCGACTCGTACATCGAGCGCCTCAAGAAGGTGCTCGCCGACACCGGCCTGATCGTGCCGATGGTCACCACCAACACCTTCTCGGCTCCCGTCTTCAAGGACGGCGGCGTCACGTCGAACGACCGCCAGGTGCGCCGTTTCACGATCCGCAAGATCCTGCGTCAGCTCGAGCTCGGTGTCGAGCTCGGTGCGAAGACCTTCGTCATGTGGGGCGGCCGCGAGGGCGCCGAGTACGACTCGGCCAAGAACATCCAGGCCGCGCTCGCCCGCTACAAGGAGGCCGTCGACTTCCTCGGCGACTACGTCCTCTCGCAGGGCTGGGACATCAGGTTCGCGATCGAGCCGAAGCCGAACGAGCCCCGCGGCGACATCCTGCTGCCGACGCTCGGCCACGCGATCGCGTTCATCGACTCGCTCGAGCACCCCGAGCTCGTCGGCCTCAACCCCGAGGTCGGCCACGAGACCATGGCGGGCCTCAACTTCACCTCGGGCGTCGCCCAGGCCCTGTACCACGGCAAGCTCTTCCACATCGACCTGAACGGGCAGCGCTCGATCAAGTACGACCAGGACCTCGCCTTCGGCCACGGCGACCTGCACAACGCCTTCGCGCTCGTCGACCTGCTCGAGCACGGCGGCGCCAACGGGGGCCCCGCGTACACCGGCCCGCGTCACTTCGACTACAAGCCGAGCCGCACCGAGGACGAGACCGGCGTGTGGGACTCGGCCAAGGCCAACATGGAGACCTACCTGCTCCTCAAGGAGCGTGCCGACGCGTTCCGCGCCGACCCCGAGGTCCAGGCCGCGCTCGAGGCCGCCAAGGTCTTCGAGCTCGAGCAGAACACGCTGAACGACGGCGAGACCATCGAGGCGCTCAAGGCCGACCGCAGCGCGTTCGAGGACTTCGACACCGACGCCTACCTCAACGGCAAGGGCTTCGGCTTCGTCCGCCTGCAGCAGCTGGCCACCGAGCACCTGCTCGGCGCCCGCGGCTGATTCGCAACATCGCTCGAGGGGGCGGGGCTACCGGCCCCGCCCCCTCGTTCGCGTATCCCCATCACGAACCACTGAGCTAGGAGCCACATGACTCTGGTCGCCGGCGTCGACTCGTCGACGCAATCCTGCAAGGTCGTCGTCCGCGACCTCGAGACCGGTGCGCTGGTGCGCAGCGGCCGCGCCGCCCACCCCGACGGGACCGAGGTCGACCCCGCCGCCTGGTGGAGCGCCCTCACCGAGGCCATCGAGGCCGCCGGCGGTCTCGACGACGTCGCCGCCGTGTCGATCGCGGGGCAGCAGCACGGCATGGTCGTGCTCGACGCCGAGGGCCGAGTCATCCGCCCCGCCCTGCTCTGGAACGACACCCGCTCCGCCGCCGCGGCCGCCGCCCTCACTGCCGAGGTCGGCGCCGACGCGTATGCCGAGCGCGCGGGACTCGTGCCCGTCGCGTCGTTCACCGCGACGAAGCTGCGTTGGCTCGCCGACAACGAGCCCGAGAACGCCGCGAAGGTCGCCGCCGTCGCGCTGCCGCACGACTGGCTGACGTGGCGCCTGCTCGGGTACGGACCCGAGGGCGAGTCGCCGCTCGGCCCGGTTCTCGACGCGCTCGTGACGGATCGATCGGATGCCTCGGGCACCGCCTACTGGTCCCCCTTCACCGGCGACTACGACCTCGACCTGCTCGAGCGGGCGCTCGGCCGCCGTGACGTCGTGCTGCCGCGCGTGCTCGGTCCCGGCGAGCCTGCCGGGAAGACGCCCGCCGGCGTGCTCGTCGGCCCCGGCGCCGGCGACAACGCGGGCGCGGCCCTCGGCCTCGGCGCAGCCGCCGGCGACGTCGTCGTCTCGCTCGGCACGAGCGGCACGGTCTTCGCCGTCGCAGAGAAGCCGAGTGCCGACGCCAGTGGAACCGTCGCGGGCTTTGCTGACGCTTCCGGGAACTTCCTGCCGATCGTCGTGACTCTGAACGCCGCGCGCGTGCTCGTCTCGACGTCGAAACTGCTCGGCGTCGACTTCGACGAGCTGGCGCGGCTCGCGCTCGAGGCCGAGCCGGGCAGCGCCGGCGTCGTGCTCGTGCCGTACTTCGAGGGCGAGCGCACCCCGAACCTGCCCGAGGCGAAGGCGAGTCTGCACGGACTGTCGATCGCGTCGACGACCCGCGAGAACATCGCGCGGGCATCGATCGAGGGCATGCTGTCGGGGCTCGGCGCCGGACTCGACGCGGTGCGCGGCGTCGGCGTCGAGGTCGGCCGCGTGCTGCTGATCGGCGGCGCGGCGCAGAACCCGGCCGTCCAGGCGGTCGCCGCGCAGGTGTTCGACGCGCCGGTCGTCGTGCCCGAGCCCGGCGAGTACGTCGCCGACGGGGGCGCGGTGCAGGCCGCGTGGGCGCTGTCCGGCTCGCGGCCCTCGTGGGCGGTGTCGATGTCGGCGGCTCCGGCGCGCGATTTCCGGCCCGAGATCGCGCAGCAGTACCACCGCTACGCGGACACGCTGCTCCCGTAGCGCGGGCGGCCTCGGGCCGGCCTGAGTCTCGACTCAAGTGCGTCGTACGGCCTCAGTTGCGCCGTGCGGCCGTCCGTGGGGCGCAGCTGAGACCGTACGGCGCACCTCGGCTCAGGCCAGCGTGGCGGCACGGGCCAGGGCGGCGCCCGCCGCGCGCGCCCAGCGGGCCGGCTCGGCCAGCGCCGCGGTCGTGGAGCCCGCGAGCTCAGTGAGCGAGGCTGACGCAGAGAAGGCCGCGACGGATGCCTGGATCGCGCCGGCCACGAGAGCGACCGGCACTCCGGCCGCACGGGCGAGCGCGGCGACGTGGCTCGGCGCCTTGCCCGCCTCGGACTGGCCGTCGAAGCGCCCCTCCCCCGTGATCACGAGGTCGGCACGGGCGATCGCGCCCGCGAGGCCCAGCGCTTCTGCGACCGCGGGGGCACCGGGCGACAGCGTTGCGCCCCACGCGAGCAGGCCGAACGCGGTGCCGCCGGCCGCGCCCACGCCCGGTGTGGCGGCGAGTCGGGCTCCGTCGGGCATGACGCCCGCGAGCTGCGCGAGGTTCGCGTCGAGCGCACGCACGGCCGCATCGGATGCCGCGCCCTTCTGCGGCCCGAACACCGCCGCCGCGCCGCGCTCGCCCAGCAGTGGATTGTTCACATCAGTGAGCACGATCGCGCCGGCCGGCGGCAGCGGGACCGCACCGTCGAATGAGACCCTCGCGACCCGGGCCGCCCCGAGGTTGCCGTACGCGACGGGCGTGCCCGACGCATCCGTCAACCGTGCCCCCATCGCCGTCAGCGCGCCGACGCCCCCGTCGGTCGACGCACTGCCACCGACCGCGACCAGCAGGCGCGAGACCCCGAGTGTCACGGCTGCCGAGATCGCCTGGCCGAGTCCGAAGGTGTGCGCATCGAACGGCCGCAGGCCCGACCGCATGAGCGTGATGCCGCTCGTCGCCGCGAGCTCGACGACGCCGGTGCCGCCGGGCAGCCCGGGCGTCGGCGGCAGCCGCAGCCAGTGGGTGAGCACGGGCTGGTCGTCGGGGCCGACCACCATCACGGGTTCGCGGCGCGCCGTGGGCACGGCCGCCTCGAACGCGTCGAGCGTGCCCTCGCCGCCGTCGGCCATCGGAGCCAGCACGAACTCGTCGCCGGGCCGTTCGGCGAGCCATCCGTCGCGGATCGCCTCAGCCACCTCGCGAGCGCTCAAGGTGCCTTTGAAGGAATCAGGAGCGACGACGACACGCATGCTTGCATCCTGCCACCCGACCCGGGCGGCACGACATCACCGGCGGGTCTACTTGAACACGCTGCGCAGCCACGCCGCGATGCCCTCGATGACGAGCACCACCACGATCAGGAACGCCACGAGCACGGTCACCTCGCCATGCTGGTTGAGCTGTGGCGACGCGATCGTGAGGTAGTAGCCGATGCCGCCCGCGCCGACGACGCCGAGCAGAACCGCTGAGCGGATGTTCGTGTCCACGAGGTAGAGCGAGTTGCCGATCAGCGACGGCAGGCCCTGTGGCAGCGTCGCCGAGACGTACCTCTGACTGCGCGTGGCGCCCGCGGCGCTCAGGGCGGTCTCCGGCCCGTTCGGCACCTCTTCGAACGAGTCGGCGATCAGCTTGCCGAGCAGACCGACACCGCCGATCGTGAGCGCGATGAAACCGGGCACCGGCCCGAGCCCCACGATGACGATCAGGAACAGCGCCACGATGAGCTCGGGGATGCCGCGCAGCAGCGTCAGGATCACGCGGAAGATGTTGCGCACGACCCCGTTCGGTGCGACGTTGCGGGCGGCGAACGACCCGATCACGAGGGAGAACACGATCGCGACGAGTGCCGCGGCGAAGGCGAGCTCAAGCGTCACCACCACGCTGTTGAGGTACGCCGTGGCGCCGGCCTGACCGAACGACGGCGGCCAGAAGCTCGTGATGCCGGGCAGAACGTACTTCCACATGATCTGGCCGGGGTTGACCTGTGACCACCAGTACGACAGGCCGACGAACACGAGCGCGGCGACGACCCAGGCGGTGTCGCGGACCCGTTCGCGCGTCCACGGTCGCCGCATGGCGGCCTCGATGGACGCCGCTGAGCTCTGCGCCCCGGTCGGGCGACTCGGGGATGCCTGGGGCACGGGCCGGTTCCGCGTGGCGGCGCGCACGATCCGCTCGCCGATGCCCTTGCCGGTGGGCTGAATGCCGAGGAGGTTGCGACGCACCGTCGAGGAGATGATCTCGAGCACGATGCACATCACGAAGATGACCAGCGCGATGCCGAGACCGCGCCCGTAGTTGAACTGGTTGAACGCGAGCGACATGGCGTAGCCGAGGCCGCCAACGCCGGCGTAGCCGAGGATCGCGGACCCGCGAATGTTGATGTCGAAGCGGTGCAGGGTCGTCGCGACCCACGACGGAACGACCTGGGGGAAGACGCCGGCCCAGAACTCCTGAGCCTTAGACCCGCCCGCCGCGCGGATCGCGAGCCGCGGGCCCTCGTCGATCTGCTCGATCGCGTCGGCGAACAGTTTCGAGATCATGCCGATCGAGTGGATGCCGATGGCGATGACCCCCGGCAACGTGGAACCGAGCGCGAACATGAGCGAGACCGAGAACGCGATCACGACATCCGGCACAGCCCGCGTCAGAACGCCGATCGCCCGGCCGAGCCAGTGCAGCCACGGCGACGGAGTGGTGTTCGCCGCCGCGATGTACGCCACGGGAATCGAGATGAGGGCGGCGATGATCGTGCCGAGCACGACGACGCCGATGGTCAGACCGGCCAGGTAGATCAGATTCGGAACCGACGGGAAGCTGAGCGTGTTGTTGGTCGTGCCGAAGAACGCCCGCACGCTCTTCGCGGCCGACGTCAGGTAGCCGAAGTCGAACCCCATCCGGCTGAGCGAGTAGGCGCCGAACACGAGCATCGCGAGCAGCACGACGCCGCCGGCGATCTTCTGCACCGGAACAGGGCGGCTGGGGATCTCGAGGTCGCCGCGAGCGGGGCCCTCCGGAGCGGAGCCGCGCGGCGACTGCTTCGCGGCCTTCGCCGCCTTCCCTGGCTTTCCCGCCTTCGCCGGGGTGACAGTCGCCGTCATCGCTGGCCGCCGTCGGCTCCGGCGGACGCGCCGTCGCGCCGCGCGCCCGTCAACTCGGCGATGCCGAGTTCGGCTTCGATGGCCGTGAGCTCCGTGGTCGTCGTCGCCACGCGCCCATAGATCTCCATGACCTGCTCCTTCGAGAGGCCCAACGCCGGCGTGTTCAGCACCACCTCGCCGTGACGCAACCCCACGATCCGGTCGCCCCAGCCCAGAGCCAGGTCGACCTGGTGCAGCGAACAGACCACCGTCAACCCGTCATCCGCTGCGATCTCGCGGATCAGCCGCATGACCTGATCGCTCGACTCCGGGTCCAAGGACGCCACCGGCTCATCGGCCAGCAGGATCTCCGGCGCCTGCATCAACGCCCGGGCGATCGCCACACGCTGCTGCTGACCGCCCGACAGCTGATCGGCGCGCTGATACGCCTTCTCGAGCAGCCCGACGCGATCCAGGTGCACCAGCGCCTGCTGCCGGAACGATCGCGGATAGGCCCACAACCCGAGCCGCGGCCCCCGCAATTGTGCCAGGGCCCCGGTCAGCACGTTCTCGAGCACCGTCAGTGACGGCACCAGCTCGAACTGCTGGAAGATCATCGCCACCCGTCCCCGCAGTCGGCGAAGCTCCGTGGCCTTGAGCTTCGGAACCTGTACCTCCAGCACCTCCACGGTCCCCTCCGTCGGCCGCTCCAGACCGTCGATGTGCCGCAGCAACGTCGACTTCCCCGACCCCGACAGCCCGAGCAGCACAACGACCTCCCCCCGGCTCACCGTCAGATCGACGTCACGCAGAGCGACAGTCGAACCGAAGTGTTTCGTGACACCGGACACCCGGATGGCCGGGGAGGTCGTTGTGGTGCTCATAGGACAGCTACCTGACTTCTAGAGGGGATTCCAGATCGGGGATGGGGAACGTCAGCCGCAGACGGCCGACGCCGCCTTCGAGATGCTCGGGTCCTTGCACCCGTCGGCGATCTGCTTGTAGAACGACGAGTTCTCCGCCTTCTGGCCGAGGAAGTCCTCAGACGCCGGGACGGCGATGCCGGCCGCCTTCACCTGGTCAGGGGTGAGATTGGCGAGGAGCTTCGTGAGCTTGGTCTTGAGCGCCGCGGGCAGCGTGCTCGAGATGGTCACCGGCGCGCCCGGGACGAGCTGCACGCCGAGGCCGTCGCCGGTGGTCTTGGCGTCCTTGACGGTCACGACGCCCGAGTTCTTGACGCCGTAGGCCTCGTCGTCGGCGAAGCCGACATCGCACTGACCGTTCGCGACGGACTGCACCGACTTCGGGTGGCTGCCGGCGAAGTACGCGGTGAAGTCCTTGAAGGTCGGGTTGCCCGAAGCATCCGTACCCGTCGGAGTGACGTCGATGCCGGCCGCCTTGAGCGCCAGCAGCGGGAAGAAGAAGCCCGAGGTCGACGTCGGGTCGACGAAGCAGATCTTCTTGCCCTTGAACTGCGAGACCGTCTGGTACTTCGACGCATTCTTCGTCGCGACGATCGCGCCCGAGTAGTAGCCCGGCGTGGTCTGGCCCGGCTCGCTGTACTGGGCGGCGATCATGTCGATCTTGGCGCCCTTGGCGACGGCCGTCGTGTAGCTCGCAGCGCCCCAACCGGCGGCGATGTCGACCTTGCCCGCGAGGACTGCGGCGATCAGCGACGTGTACGAGGTGGTCGGGAGGTACTTGGTCTTGAGGCCCGTCTCCTTCGCGATGTACTGCTCCATCGCGCCGTTCGGGTCAGAGCCGTCCTCGGACGGCAGCGAGCTGAAGACGAGGGTGTTGGAATCCTGAGCGAACGTGCCCTTGGCGCTCGAGGCTGAGGTAGCGCTGTCGGACGTGGTGGAGCAGCCGGCCAGGACCGCCACGAGCGCAACGCTCGCGGCTGCCACAGCCAGGGTCTTCGTGCGGATGCGGAAATGCATCGGTACGCGCCTTTCGGTGGGTGATTGCGTCGTCCCGGCTGGGGAATGCCGGGCTCATCGGACGCAGACCACCCTTCGCACCGAAGGTGAACTGGGGCGGAACCGTGGGTGCCATTGTCGGCACCTGTCCATAAAGATTGGAGTGTTCGACCGGAATAGTCTTCCGATCTGGAATTATCTTCCGCTCACTTCACCCCGGCGCGCCCCGCGATTCCCTTGACGAACGATGCCTGACCGGCGTGCTGCCAGTCGTCGCCCACGACCGACACGAGGCGAGCGCCGAGGGTGACGGGCGGGTCCCACGACGTGTCGACGACCCGATCGAGGTCCTCACCCGACAGCGTCTCGAGATACGCGACCGTCGCGCCATGCACGGCATCGTGATAGCCGAGCAGATCCTCGGGCGAGGCGGTGACCGACGCGACGTCGCTCGAGCTGTGGCCGTAGCCGGTCGAACTGCGCGGCAGCGGCAACGCGAAGCGGTCGGCCCACTCGGTGAGCCAGAGCTGCTGCGTACCCGCGACGTCCGTCACCTGCGAGTCCTCCCCGCGGGTCAGGTGCCAGACGAGCCATGCGATGGTGTTGGCGTCCGGGTCGACGCGGTAGCTGAGCAGTTCGCTGCTCGCTCCTTCTACAACCCGGTGAACGATGCCGTTGATGCGGCCGAAGGCGTCGATGAGAAGCTCACGTTGCTCCATGCCTTGACCGTACCCCCAGGGGGTGAACTTCACGCGCGGCGTGCAGCGCCGTGCAGCGCGATGCCGTGCAGCGCAGTATCGCTGAGCGGATGCCTCAGGCGAGCGTCTTCTCGAAGAAGTCGTTCACCTTCTGCCAGGCATCCGTCGCCGCCGCCTCGACGTAGGCGTGCGTGTTCGTGTCGTTGAAGAACGCGTGCCCGGCCCCCGGGTAGACAGTGGCCTCGAAGTCGACGTTCGCCTCAGACATCCGCTGCTCGACCTCGGGCAGTCCGTCGATCAAGCGGGCGTCGGTCTCGCCGTAGAACGCGCGCACCGGGCAGTCGAAGCCCTGGAAGTCGGTGCCCTGCGGGGGCGCGCCATAGAACGGGGCCGCGGCCTGGATGCGGTCGTCGGCGGCGGCGAGCGCGAACGAGTAGGTTCCGCCGAAGCAGAAGCCGGTGACGGCGAGGTGGCCGCTCACGCCGGGCTGCACGGCCAGCCAGTCGACCACCTGCTTGAGAGCGCTGATCGCCCACGACGCGTACTCCGGCTGCTGGACGGGCGCCATCCTCTCGCGCATGAGCGGCTGGAGGCGGGTGCGCTCCTCTTCGTCGGCGCTCTCCCGCAGGCGCTGCAGTTCCTCGCCGACCTCGGGGGTGACGCCGCCGTGGCTCAGGATGTCGGGGGCCACGACGATGTAGCCCTGCGCGGCGAAGCGGTCGGCGATGTCTTTGATGTGGTCGACGAGTCCCCAGATCTCGTGGATCACGATGAGGCCGCCCTTGACCTCGCCCTGAGGGCGCGTCACGTAGCCGGTGAAGCCGTCGAACTCGATCGTGTTGCCCTTGAGCATGCGCCTGCTTTCCCCTCGTTGAAAGGCATCGAGCCACGCCGCCGGACGCCCACTACGCCACGATACTCGTCGAGAACTCGCCGAAATTCTTCGTGCGCCCGCTTTCAGGGCGAGCGCATAACCCGCCATGCAGGTCACCTGGGCCGCCGGACGCGCGAAGCGCCGAGGTCCAGGGCCCGAGCGTCGCTGCTCTCGATAGCTCGACTCGGACCCTGGTGGCCGATCGCGGTCCGAAACACGGTCGGCCCTCTCACGGGTGGCGGGGCCAGCACCGGCCCGCATCACTCGTCTCGCCTCCGCGACTACGAGGGCGAGCGTCTGGTACTGGTTACTTCACGGTCGCGAGCGATGCCGCGATCTTGGTCTGGACAGTCGTGGGAAGTGGCGCGGCGCCCGCATTCTGTGCGCCGACCTGCTGACCCGTCTTGCTGCCGATGAAGCCGACGTAGGCCTCGGTGAGCTTGGCCTGCGTCGAGTCCTTGAAGTTCTGGCACAGCACGTCGTAGGACAACAGCGGAATCGGGTAGGCCGACGCGTTTGTGATCTTCGTCGTGTCGATGTCGAAGGTCAGGTCGTTGGTACCCTGCGGCGACAGCACGCCCGACTCAGCGAACGACTCAGTCGCACGAGCGGCCGAGTAGGACACGAACTGCCCGGTGGCGCCGATCTCAACCTGGGCCGCGGCGGCCTTGCCGATAGAGCTCTGGTCGGCGTAGCCGATGGTGCCGCTACCCGCCTCGACCGTGTTCACGACACCCGACCCGCCCTGCTGGCCTGAACCAACGCTGTTCGGCCACGCCGTGTTCGCCGCAGAGGTCCACACCGACGGAGCCATCTGGTGCAGATAGGTGGTGAAGTTGTTCGTCGTTCCCGAGGCGTCAGACCTGTGCACGACTGAGATCGCCGTCGCCGGCAGCGTGGTTCCCGAGTTCAGCTTGGCGATCGCGGGGTCATTCCACTTCGTGATCTTGCCGGAGAAGATCCCGGCGATCGTGTTCGCGTCGAGCTTCAGCGAGGAGACGCCCTGGAGCTTGTAGATGATGTCGACGCCGGACAGGTAGACGGGGATGTCCAGGCCCTTCGACCCGGCGGCGCAACCATTGGCCGCCGAATACTGCTGGGCGTTCATCGCAGCGTCGGTGCCCGCGAAGTCGTAGCTGCCGGAGAGCCAGTTGGTGACACCGCCGCCCGAGCCCTGCGACTTGTCGTAGTTGACCTTCACTCCGGTCGCCTGCGCGGTGAACGCCGCAGTCCAGGCCTGCTGCACGTTGGCCTGAGCGGACGACCCGCCGGCCGTGATCGTGCCGGACAGCGAGCTGAGGTCGACAGCGCTCGCCGAGGGAGAAGAGGAACTCGTCGACCCGCCGCTGCTCGAGTTGCTCGAGCAGCCGGCCAGGGCGGCGACGGCTGCGAGCGCGACGGCTCCGACAGCGATGGTGGATTTGAGCTTCACTGTGATCCTTTCGGGTACGGACACACGTCATCGGGGTGATCGAGCCCGAGGAAATCGGGCACTGAGGACGACTCGGTGACGCGGCGGGCCGGTGCAGGCCCACGCCCGAAAGTAAGTGGACGCTTTGACCGGGGGTGATTAAGAAGGTAAACAGCAGGTGAATCCGCCCGGCATGGTCACGCGGATGAACGCGCCGCGGCCGGCGCGCGAACAGTCGTCACACCTCCGGATGCCGTGCCGCGGCGCTGAGAATCGCCGAGACCACGCCGTCACGCTCGGCGCCAGGGCGGTAGACGGCTCGCAGCTCGCGCGGGAACCGCAGCCCGCGCACGCGCACGCGCACGAGACGCCCTGCAGCCACGTCATCGCGCACGTTGATCACGCTGAGCACGGCCGCGCCGACGCCGTCTGCCACTGCGCTGCGCACCGCGGAGTTCGTCGGAAGCTCTACCAGCGGCTCCGCCGCCGTGAGACCGGCTCGGGAGAGGACCTCTTCCACGGCAAGACGCGCCCCCGAGCCGCGCTCGCGCACGAGCGACGGGGTGCGGGCGAATTCGGTCGGCCCGATCTCCCGCAACCGCGCCCACCGATGCCGCGGCGCGACGACGACCACCAGCTCGTCCCGGGCGACGGTGAGCGCCGTCAGCCCGGACGGCGGTGCCGGGGATTCGATGAAGCCGATTCGCGCCTCACCGGCGCGCACGAGCTCAACCACCCGGTCGCTGTTGACGGACGTGACGCTCAGCTGGCCGATGATGTCCGCCCGTTCCCGCAGAGAGAGCAGCCATCGCGGCAGGAAGAACTCAGAGATCGTCATGCTCGAGGCGATCGTGAACGGTTCGGCCCCGCCGCGAATTGCCTCGGCCGCTACGACGAACCGGTCGGCGGCCTCCGTCACCTGCGCGGCCCACATGGCGACCGTCGACCCCTCGGTCGTCAAAGAGGACCCGCGGCGCCCGCGCGCGAGCAGCGGCAGCTCAAGCGCTTCCTCGAGCATCCGCACGCGCGCCGATGCGCCCTGCTGCGTCATGCCGAGCTGCGCCCCGGCCGCGGTGATCGAGCCGGTGCGGGCGATCGCCGTCAGCAGCTGAAGGGTGACCAGATCTGCGCTTCGTGCCACAAGGTCAGCTTGGGTCTGCATCCCTGTAGCCTAATCCCAGCGGAGTCACATGGGGCCCGCGAGAGGAACCGTGTCGATGATCAAGCGTGTCGCCTTCGCTCTGGCGGGGCTCGTGCTCCTGGCCGTCGTCTTCGGCGGCGGGATCAGCCTCGTGGTGATCGTGGCGCAGACGGCATGGGGGTGGCTGTTCCTGGTCGTTCCGGCGCTGGTCATTGCGGCCGTCATCCTCACGCGAGTGGGAGTCCGGCTGCTCACTCGGGGGCTCGACGGCTGAGCAACGACGCCTGCGGCGACTTTCGCCCGGGCGCATGGGCGGATGGAGGGGAACATGCGCGTGCTGAGGCGGATGACGGTGCTCGTGGTCTTCGTGGCGACGAGTGCCGTCGCAGGGGTCCTGGTCGCGGCGCTGGTGGCGCCGTTCGCCGCGATCGCCGCGGAGGGATCAGACGGGGCGATGAAGACGTATTTCGCGTTGCCGAACTATCTCCAGATCGACACGCCGCAACAGGTGAGCACGCTGTACGCGACGAAAGCAGGCCGGGCGGTCCCGATCGCGTCGTTCTATGCCGAGGACCGCGTGGACGTGACCGCCGGCCAGATGTCGTCGTGGGTGAAGGCCGCCGCCGTCGACACGGAAGACCCTCGGTTCTACTCCGAAGGCGGGGTCGACGTCATCGGCACGCTCCGCGGCGCGCTGGCCACCGCGCTCGGGCACGGCGACGACGTCCAGGGCGGGTCCTCCATCACGCAGCAGTACGTGAAGAACGTCCTCGTACAGCAGTGCGAGAGCCCCTCCAGCACGAGTCAGCTCAGGGCCTGCTACCAGAAGGCCGCCGGTGTGACGCCCGCACGCAAGCTGCAGGAGATCCGATACGCCTCAGCGCTCAGCAAGACCTACACCAAGTCGCAGATCCTCACCGGGTACCTCAACATCGTCGGCCTCGGCGGCACCACGTATGGCGTGCAGGCCGGTGCCGAGTACTACTTCGATACTGACGCCGCACACCTGACGCTGCCGGAGGCTGCGACCCTGGTGGCGATCTTGAACAACCCGTCGAACCTGCGCATCGACGAACCGAAGAATTCCGCCAATGGGGCGGCCAACGGCTATCAACTGACCCTGCGTCGCCGGAACTACGTCCTGCAGCGAATGTATCTGCATCACTCGATCACCCTTGCCGAGCGCAACGGCGCCGAGAAGGCGCCGATTTCGCCAAGAGTCACGCCACTGACCTCGGGGTGCGCAGCCGCCGCGACGTATGACGCCGCGTACTACTGCTCGTACGTGCGAGACGAACTCGAGAACGACCCCGCCTTCGGCAAGACCAGCGCGGACCGGATCACGGCACTCGACACAGAGGGCCTGAAGATCTACACGCCACTGCGCCTCGGACTGCAGTCGAGCGCACAAGCGGCGCTGAGCGGCTACGTACCGGCCACCGAACCCGGCGTGGACCTGGGCGGCACCAACATCACCGTGCAACCCGGCACCGGTCGCATCATCACGATGGTGCAGAACACCGGCTACAGCAACAGCGGGAGCGCAGGACAGACCTCCGTCAACTACAACACCGACAAACAGTTCGGCGGCTCCACCGGATTCCAGACCGGATCCACCTTCAAGGCCTTCACCCTCGCCGCATGGTTGGAGGCGGGCCACACTCTCGAACAGGCCGTTTCGACCGCGCAGCACCAGTTCCCGTTCTCGGACTTCACGAACAGTTGCGAGGACATCGGCGGCGGGGAATGGCAGATCAGCAACGCCGATCCGGCCGCTCCGGAGCTCACCGTGCTGCAAGCCACCGCGCAGTCCGTCAACACCGCCTTCGCGCAGATGGGCACCCAGCTCGACCTGTGCAGCATCTACGACGCGGCCAAGGCCATGGGCGTCCACCTCGCCGACCCGTCGGGCACGTTCCAGGAGTTCCCGTCGATGATCCTCGGCGTGAACGCGATCTCCCCGCTGACCATGGCCGGGGCCTACGCCGGATTCGCCGACAACGGCACCGTTTGCACGCCGGTGGCGGTCAGCAAGATCGTCAACGCCAAAGGCAAGTCCGTCTCCTTCACCCCGTCGAAGTGCACCCAGGCGATCCCGGCGAACATCGCCGCCGGGGTGCAGTACGCGCTGAGAGGCGTGCTCGAACCTGGCGGCACCGGCGCCACCGCGAACCCGTACGACGGCATTCCGCACTTCGCGAAGACCGGCACCACCGACTACGACGAACAGAACTGGCTCATCGCCTCGACGACGAACTACACGAACGCCACCTGGGTCGGCAATGTCAAGGGACAGGTCGACCTGACCAATTGGCCGATGCTCGGCGGCACCACCGGGTACGACGCTAAATTCGCGATCGGCAAGGCACTCCTTCCGGCCCTCGACGCGAAGCTCGGCGGCAGCGCCCTTCCCGACCCGGAGCCGGCGTTGGTCGGAACCGCGCCTTCGCCGGCCCATGCGTCGAACCCGACGACGGCCTCGCCGTCCTCCCCCGCGCCGAAAAGCTCAACGACGCCTGCGCCGACCCCCACGTCGACCCCCACGTCGACAGCGACGCACTGATCGCCCAGCGTTACGCGATGCTCCTGGCGCCCCTGGGCAGCACGGCCAGAGCGCCCTCGGCGATCTGATCCAGCGCCTGCGGTGACCGCCCCGCCTTGCCCAGGGCTTCGATGCCCCTGAGCACCGCGAGCAGAAGCAATGCGAGCTGGTCGGCGTCAGCGGCGGGGTCGATGTCCCCGTGTGCCTGGGCCTGTTCGATGCAGCGCAGGACCAGCGCCTCGTAGTCGTCGAATGCCTCGGCCGCGCGCGCAGCGATGGTCGCGTCCGTCTCGGCGAGCTCCGCCGTGCCTTTGGCGAGCAGGCATCCGCGTCGGTCGACATCGGCGGCGGTGCCCGCTGCGATGTCACGCACGTGTGCCCGCAACCGGTCGAACGCGGTCTCTTCGGGGCCGTCGAGAGCGGCGCGGACGCCGTCGATCGTCTCGGTGCAGTAGTCGCCGAACACGCGCACGAACAGCTGGTGCTTGTCGCCGAACGCGCCGTACAGGCTGCCCTTGCCGAGCCCCGTCGCCGTGCTGATGTCGTCGACGCTCGTGCCGGCGTAACCGGTCGACCAGAACCGGTCGCGCACCGCGCGCAGCGTCTCGGTCTCGTCGAAGCTCCTCGGTCGCGGCATGCTCCCAGAATAGCAGTTTTTGACCGATCGATCCATAATGGTCTAGCGTTATGGAATGTCCAGTCCATAACGGCCGGGCTTCACCGCAGACAGTGAGGATTATCGAGATGGCACACGTACTCGAGGGGAAGGTGGCGCTCGTCACCGGCGCCAACAGCGGCATCGGTCTGGCTATCGCGCAGAAGTTCGTCGACGAAGGGGCGCACGTCTACATCACCGGGCGCAGGCTTCCCGAGCTGGAAGCCGCAGCGGCGCAGCTCGGCTCGAATGCGACGGCGGTGCGAACGGATGCCTCAGATCTCGGCTCCCTCGACGGACTCTTCGACACGATCGCCCGCCAGTCGGGCAGGCTCGACGTTCTCGTCGCGAACGCCGGCTCGGGCTCGACCGCGCCACTCGGGGCGATCACCGAGGAGCAGTACGACAACACCTTCGACGTCAACGTCAAAGGCACCCTGTTCACCGTGCAGAAGGCACTGCCGCTGCTCGTGGACGGCGCCGCTGTCGTCCTGACCGGCTCGACCACCTCGATCACCGGCTCCCCCGCGTTCAGCGTGTACGCCGCCAGCAAGGCGGCGATCCGCAGCCTCGCCCGCGGCTGGATCATCGACCTGAAGGGCCGCAACATCCGCGTCAACGTCCTGGCCCCCGGACCGACCGAGACCCCTGGACTCGTCGGCCTGGCGGCGCCCGAGCACCGGCAGGCTCTGCTCGACAACTTCGCCGCCGAGATCCCCCTCGGCCGTGTCGGGAAGCCCGAGGAGATCGCCAACGCGGCCCTGTTCCTGGCATCCGATCAGTCCAGCTTCGTCAACGGCATCGAACTCTTCGTCGACGGCGGCGTCGCCCAGGTCTGAGACGCGAGCGACCGTTCGGCCGCGTATGACGCGAGCAGGGCCCCGCGTCAGCTCGTGGTCGGCGGCAGCGACGTGTCGAGGTCGTCCAGGACGAAGTCGAGCTCGTCGTGAGTGAAGGCGCCGGGGTGCCTGATGAGCACCTTTCCGGTCGGCGACAGGATCACCGTGTACGGCAGCCCGGTCACTCGGAAGCGGCCGGCGGTCGCACCCTTGGTGTCGCTGACAAGCGGGTAGCTGACGCCGTATTTTGCGGCGAAGGTGCGCGCAGCATCCGTCGCGTCGCTCACGTCGACGCCGAGGAACGCCACCTTCCCGCCCAGCTCGCTGTATTCGCGCTCGAAGTCCGGCATCTCGGTGGTGCACGCCGAGCAGCTGCTGGCCCAGAAGTTGAGGACCGTGTATTTGCCGCGATCGGATGACGTCGAGACCGTGCCGGCGCCGGTCAACTTCGGGAGCGTCACCGCTGGCGGCGTGTCGCCGACGCCAGTGCCCCCGGGGAGCGGCGCGGGCAGGTCGCTGCCGGCGACGTGGCCACGCTCCGAAGAGGGCAGCGCGTCGACGGCGAGCTGGGCGAGACCGTGCCCGAACGGCGCGGTGTCTGCGGACCCGTCGCCGAACTGCGCGAGGTCGACTTCGTCGCCGTTCGGTCCGACGACGAAGATGTCGGTTCCGTGCTGCACGGTGCGCGTCTTCGCGTCGAGCTCGACGGGCTCGCCCCACGCGTTCCAGGTCTTCGACAGCTGGGCCGGCGTGCCGGTGCCGTAATGCCAGTTGCTCAGCGATGACAGGCCGTGCTGGGTGCTCCACGCCAGCTCATCGGCGGGCGTCGGGTAGTACGGGTTCGCGTTGATCGAGACGAAGGCGATGTCGGCGCGCTCCGCAGCCGTGAGGTCCTTGTCCGCCGCTTGGATGTCCTGCGCGAACAGGGCGCACTCATCGGTGCATCTGTCGTCGTTGACGGTCACGATCGCGACCTTGCCGCGGAACTGCGCGAGCGTGAGCGGTGCGCCGTTCTCGTCGGTGAGGTCGACCGTCGGCGCCTTCACCGTGCCCTCGTCGGTCATCGGGTCGAGAGCCAGGAGGTCGGCGGTGGGCTTGTTGAGGCCCGCGCGCAGATAGTCATCGCCGCCGGACGACGCGGCACCCGCCGAGCCGGCGCCGGTCATGGCGACGATGATCAGGACGGCGACCAGGGCGAGCACGACGCCCGCGCCTGTCCAGAGCATCCAGGCGTTGCGGCGCGGCGGTCGCTGCGGGTGATCAGTCATCGAGATGCCTCCCTGTGAGCGTGCTGCGATTTCTGGGCGACCAGCGCGAGAGCGACGAAGCCGGCGACGACGATCGCACCGAGCGCGGCGGCAACGGGCAGCGCGGCCTGGCTGAGCCAGGAGGCGACGGATGCCTGCGCCGCCTGCGCCCCGGCGATCACGGGCAGTCGGACGCCGGGCGCTGCGAGCTCGCGCACCCAATAGAGCGTGAGGTACACGCCGACGATCGCGCAGAGCGCGCCGGCCGCGCGGGGCAGCACGCGAGCGGCTCCCCGCAGGGCACGCACCGCGCCCGCGCCCACGAGGGCCGCGACGACCGACGCACCGGTCGCGAACAGCCCCATGCCGACGGCGTACGCGAGGAACGCGCCGAAACCAGCGGCGGCCGAGCCGCCCGCGAGCGCGCCGGAAACGCCGGCGACGAAGAGCGGCAGCGAGCAGCTGAGGGATCCGAGCGCATACGCCGCGCCGAAACCGATCATCGCGGGCGCTCCTGCGCCGCTCGCGAAGCGCAGAGCGGGAACTCGCAGGCGCGGGGTGCGCCCGGCAGCCGCAAGCACCCCGAAGACGACCATCGCGAGACCGGCCGCGACCATCACCCAGGGCACCACCGCCGCGACGACGGAGAGGGCCGCGGTCGCGGCGAGGCCGAGCGCACCGAAGACGATCAGGAAGCCGAGCGTCAGGCATCCGCCCGCCGTCAACCCGCGCCCGAGGCGCGGCGCCCATGCCCGCCGCTCGTCGCCGACGAAGAACGCGAGATACGCGGGCAGCAGAGGAAAACCGCACGGGTTCAGCAGCCCGACCAGGCCGAGCGTGAACGCATAGGTGACGGCGCTGTTCACGCTCGGTCCTCATCGCGCGCTGCGAGGGCGGCGAGCTGGGCGTTGTACTGCTCGAGCTCGACGTCACCGAAGCGTGCGACCTTGCGGTCTGCGGAGCGCGCGTGCCGGGCGTCCGATCGCTGCCACTGGAAGAACAGCACGCCGAGCACGAGCAGCGTCGGCAGCTCGGTGAACCCCCAGGCGATGCCGCCCGCGGTCTGCTGGTCACTGAGCGGCGAGACGTGCCAGGACGCGTACGGATGCGCGTAGAAGTTCACGATCAGCGAGCTCGCCATCATGATGACGATGCCGAAGAAAGCGTGGAACGGCACCGTCGCCGCGAGCTCGGAGACACGGATCACGGGCTTCGCGAAGGTGCCCATGAAGCCGCCGCCGCGCCGGGGGCTCGGGTCGACGCCCATGACGCCCCAGAAATAGAGCATGCCGATCGCGAGGAAGTGGAACAGCATCAGGTTGTGGCCCCACATGGTGCTCATCAACCAGTCGAACGCCGGCGTGAAGTACAGGCCGTAGAGGCTCAGCAGGAAGAGCATCACCGTGACGACGGGGTTCGCGATGACCTGCACGACGCGCGAATGGATGATCGCGAGCACCACACCGCGAGCGCTGCGCCGCGAGCCGTGCTTCGCCGGAAGGGCGCGCAGCAGCAGGGTCATCGGGGCTCCGAGAGTCAGCAGGATCGGCGTCAGCATGCCGATCACCATGTGCTGGATCATGTGGATGCTGAACAGCTCCATGCCGTAGCCGTCGACGGCGGTCACAGTCATCGCCTCGATCGTGAACACGCCGGCGACCCACCACAGGATGCGGCCGATGGGCCAGCGGTCGCCGCGACGGCGCAGCACGATGACCCCCACGAGGTACGCGACGAGGAGCGCGAGGCCGAATAAAGGGAAGATCGGGATCGGCTGCGGGTGCCACGCGATGACGCGGGGAAAGGTCGGCGCCTGCGTCGGCATCCACATCAGGCCGCCCATGCGGGGGCCGGCGGGCATGCGCATGTCAGAGCCCAAGAGGAAGGAGGTCGCCGACGCCGGAACGCGCGATGATCGCGAGAGGAGAACGCGACGCCGTCAGCAGCTCCTCAGACGGGGCCGATGACGGCATGGTCATGGATGGTCCCTTCGAATGGAGAGCTCAGGGCACTGCGGGATGTATTCGGACGATAGTTGCGCCCGTGCAACGTTCGCTCTGTCAACGGTATGAAACACCCGTGGCCGTCAGCCGCGTGAGAGCGAGCCCGGGGAACTCCGCGCCCGAGTGCCGTCGAGGATCACCGGCAGGTAAGGGTGGGGCGCGTCCGGCGTTCGCAACCCCTGGGGCAGCCCGGACACGACGGACAGCAGATCGGCCGCGCGGAGGTCGGCACGCACAAGGCCGGCTTCCTGTACTCGCGCGAACAGTCGCCCGAAGGCGTCCTTCATCGGCTGGCACGCGACCGCGATGACGGATGCATCGTCCTGGAGAGCCGCCACGAGTCGCGCCTGCAGGCCGCGGTAGGGCGCAGGCATCCGATCGAACAGCGCGAGCCAGCTCGCGTACGCCTCCCACGGTTCGCGCTGCTCGCGCAGCTCGTCGGCAGCCTCGGCGAGGTGCTCGAAGGTCGCGACGAGCAGGGCTGCGACGAGGTGGTCGCGGGTCGGGAAGTGGCGGTAGAGGGTCCCCTTGCCGACGCCGGCAGAGCGCGCGACGTCCTCGAAGACCATGTCGGCGCCGTCACGCTCGAACAGCGCGCGGCCGGCCTCGAGAAGAGCCGCGCGGTTTCGTCGCACATCGGCACGGATGCCTGGCTCGGCGGTCATCGTCGTCCTTCCGTTGACAAGCGGACGTAGCGTCCGTATCGTCAAACGGGCGGACGCACCGTCCGTTTCAGCTTAGCGAAGGGCACGGGTACTGGGGAAATGGATCGGCTCATGGGCAAGACGGCGCTCGTCACCGGGTCGACGAGCAACATCGGCGCCGCGATCGCGGAGAGGTTCGCCGCCGAGGGCGCGCACGTCATCGTCTCCGGCCGATCAGCGGAGCGCGGCGGGCAGGTCGTGCGGCGGATCCGTGATGCAGGGGGCCAGGCCGACTTCGTCCCGGTCGATCTCGACGGCTCGAGAGAACGATCCGATGAACTCGCCGCCGCGGCGCTCGGCCTGCTGGACGGGCACCTCGATGTCCTGGTGAACA
The DNA here is from genome assembly GCF_042651345.1 of Gryllotalpicola reticulitermitis. Lineage (NCBI taxonomy): Bacteria > Bacillati > Actinomycetota > Actinomycetes > Micrococcales > Microbacteriaceae > Gryllotalpicola > Gryllotalpicola reticulitermitis. The sequence goes on along the minus strand of NZ_JBHSCN010000005.1, from coordinate 56,457 downwards.
ACGCCGGGATCTTCCCCGGGGGCCGCACGGTCGACATCGAGCCGGATGTCTTCGACCGCGTGTTCGCGGTCAATGTCAAGGCGCCCTTCTTCCTGGTCGCCGCGCTCGCGCCGAAGATGATCGCGAGCGGCGGGGGCGCGATCATCAACATGGGCTCCTGGGGCGCTCGCCTCGGGATCCCCGGCACCGCGATGTACGCCGCCTCCAAGGGTGCGGTCGAGACGATGACCCGCGCGTGGGCCGCCGAGTTCGGCCCCGCCGGCCTGAACGTCAACGCGATCGCCCCCGGTGTCATCCGCGAGACCGCGCCGGACGCCGAGGAACGGGGCGAGCGCCTCATGCGCGGAACACCGGCCGGCGCCAGCGGGCGACCCGATGCCGTCGCGGCCGCCGCCGTCTACCTCGCGAGCGACGAGAGCAGCTTCGTTCATGGGACGGTCATCGACGTCGACGGCGGCCGGATCGGCGTCGCGGTGGTCGGCGCGTAACCGCGCCGCTCAGCGCCCCTCTGTGATGGCCGGGCTCAGTTCGAACGCCCGGCGGATTCTGCGGCTCCCCGCCGTCACTGCCGTTCCGACCGCGAACACGCCGATCACGATCGTCGCAGCGCGCAGCCAGATCGGGTAACCGGGGACGATGAGGGCGACGAGAATGCACCCGATCGACTCGAGCCACGCGAACACCCGCAGAGTCCGGTATGAGCTCCGGTGGCCGCGCTGGGCGCGAAGGGACAGCGCGTAGATGATCGCGGAGATCAGGACGACGACGCCACAGCGGATCCAAACCCCAATGGTGCCGCCGGTGCTCGCGTGGGGAATGACGAACGAGGCGACCAGTGCGAGCGCCGCGGTGATCAGGTAGGTCAGCGCCCAGCCCCTCAGAGTGCGGAATGCGCGGCGCACCTCGGGCGCCTGCATCCGCTGTTCGGGCACGGTTCCGCCGGTGCCGCGGCGGAACAGTTTGAAGATGCTGAGGGGGTTGAACAGGTCGAGAATGTTGAATCGCATGTGAAGTCCTTTCGCTTACCAACGACGCTAGGAACGGCGCGGCGTCGCGAGAATCCGGCTGGACCCCGGCCAGGGGTGGGCCTGGACCCACAGTTTCCGCACCGCGACCGCATCACCGGTGAGCGGCCGGAACAATAGGGACATGGCTGGGTTCCTCGGGCAGTGCGTCGCGGTGGCGCGACTGCTCGGCCAGGGGCTCATGCGCTCGGTGCTCGTCGTTGTGCTGGCGGGGGCAGTGCCGGCCCTCTGGGTGGCCGCCGGGATCTTCTTCTTCACCGTGATCGACGACGCGGTCGGCGCCGCCTGGTGTGTCTTCGGCGTCGTGGTGGTGAGCCTCGCCGTAGCGACCCGTCCGATCTGCCGGGCGATGCGGACGCTCGTCACGCGCTGGACCGGGGTCGAGGTCCCCGGCGGCCTTCCCGATTCCGTGGCCGTGACGCGCATGGCGACGGGGTACTGGTGGAACGGCTACGACTACCAGCGGCTGCGATCGGTGTCCGTGATTCAGCGGTGGCTGCAGACGCGCCTGCGAGAGCCCGCGTTCTGGCGGGAGGCGAGCTGGTTGGTCGTCTCGCCCCTCACAGTCGGCGCCCTGGCAGCGATTCCGCTCGCCTGCATCGGGGCGGCGATCATCACGCTCGCAACGCCTGGCGCGACACCGCTCCGCAGCGCGGCGCCGGCGCGCGGCCTCGCCGCGGCCGCGATCGTGCTCGGAGCGCTCCTGCTGCCCCTGTGCTGGCGCCCGACCGCGCCGCTCGCGCGCCGCCTTCTCGGCCCCTCCCCGTCCAGCCGGCTGACCGCACGGGTCGCCGCCCTGGTGCAGGGCCGCGCGGATCTGACCCAGGCACAGGACGCCGAGCTGCGTCGCATCGAGCGCAACCTGCACGACGGCGCCCAAGCGCGCCTCGTCGCGATCGGGCTCTCCCTCGGCGCCGCCGAGCGCCTCGTAGACACCGACCCGGAGGCGGCCAAGCAGGTTCTGAAGCAGGCCCGCGAGAGCTCGCTCGTCGCTGTCCGCGAGCTTCGCGAGCTGGTGCACGGCATCGTCCCGCCCGTGCTGCTGGAGCGCGGGCTTGTCGACGCTCTCCGGCAGCTCGCCCTGGACGCGCCGATCCGCACCACCGTCACCTCGACTTTCGAGGGACGCGCGGAGACGCCGATCGAGTCGGCCCTATACTTCACGACGGCGGAACTCGTCACCAACGCCGTCAAGCACGCGCGGGCGACCAGCATCGAGATCACGGTCGGCCGCCGAGGCGCCAACCTCTACGTCGATGTCAGAGACGACGGGCGCGGGGGCGCACGAGTCACACCGCTGGGCGGGCTCGACGGCGTCATCGCGCGCGTTCGTGCGTTCGACGGAACCGTCCGCGTCGACAGCCCGACCGGCGGCCCGACCCTCATTGCAGTGGACGTGCCATGCGCGTAGTCGTCGCAGAAGACCTGTACCTCCTGCGGGACGGCTTGGTCCGGCTTCTCGAGGCCTACGGGCACGAGGTCGTCGCCGCCGTCGGGGACGGCCCCGCAACCCGACGGGCCCTGGCCGAGCTGCGCCCGGACGTCGCCGTGATCGACGTGAGGATGCCGCCCACCTTCAGTGATGAAGGCCTGCAGGCGGCGCTCGAAGCGCGGCGCGCCCAACCCGGCCTGCCCGTGCTCGTGCTGTCGCAGCACGTCGAGCAGCTCTACGCCCGCGAACTGCTCGCCGACGGACGCGGCGGCATCGGCTATCTCCTCAAGGACCGCGTGTTCGACGCGGATCAGTTCATCGACGCCGTCGAACGTGTCGCCGGCGGCGGGACATCCCTCGACCCCGCCGTCGTCGCCAGGCTCATGGCCGCGCCCACCGCCTCGCCGCTGACGACGCTGACCGACCGCGAACGGGAGATCATCTCGCTCATGGCCGAAGGCCTCTCGAACCAAGCCATCGCGCGGCGGCTCTACCTCAGCGAAGGGGCCGTGAGCAAGCACACGACCTCGATCTTCGCCAAACTCGGGATCGCGACCGACGACAACAACAATCGCCGCGTACTCGCCGTCCTCACGTTCCTCGACGCCGTGCAGTGAGCGGCCGAGGCCCTGCGGATGCGCCAGGTCTCACTGCGCGGCCAGGGTGCCCAAGCACGCTCAGCGGACCGCGCGGGCGTCAGGCGGATGCTCGAGCCAGGGCCTGCAGCACGTCGGCGACGAGGTCGTCGACGCTCTCGACACCGACCGAGAGGCGCACGATGTTCTCAGGGACCGCGAGCGGCGTGCCCTTCACCGAGGCGTGGGTCATCTCGCTCGGGTAGCCGATCAGCGACTCGACGCCGCCGAGCGACTCGGCGAGCTGGAAGATTCGGGTCGACTCGGCGAAGACGCGAGCGGATGCCGCGCCGCCGGCTACGGCGACCGACAGCATGCCGCCGAAGCCGGACATCTGCCGCGTGGCGAGTTCGTGGCCCGGGTGGGTCGGCAGACCCGGGTAGTAGACGCGCTCGATCGCGGGGTTGCCGACGAGCGCCTCGGCGACCGCCTGCGCGTTGGCGGAATGCTGCCGCATCCGCAGCTCGAGCGTCTTGATGCCGCGCGTCGTGAGGAACGCGTCGAGGGGCCCGGAGACGGCCCCGACCGCGAACTGCTGGAACGCGATCTTCTCGCCCAGTTCCTCCTGACCCGGCGCGATCACGACGGCACCGCCGATCACATCGGAGTGCCCGCCGAGGTACTTCGTCGTCGAGTGAACGACGAGATCGGCACCGAGCGAGATCGGCCGCTGAAGCGCAGGGCTCGCGAAGGTGTTGTCGACCACGGCGATCGCACCCGCCTCGTGAGCGAGCTCGGCGAGCGCGGCGATATCGCTGATCTTCATCAGCGGGTTGCTCGGCGTTTCGACCCAGACGAGTCGGGTGTTCGCGTGCGAAAGCGCGGCACGCACGGCATCCGCGTCGGTGAAGTCGACCGTCGTGAGCTCGACTCCCCACGCACCGAAAATACGGCTGATCAGGCGATGCGTGCCGCCGTATGCGTCGTTGCCGAGCACGACGTGGTCGCCGGGGCGCAGCGCGGCGCGCAGAACGGCGTCTTCCGCGGCGAGCCCCGAGGCGAACGAGAGGGCACGGATGCCTCCCTCCAGCGCCGCGAGCTGGTCCTGCAGCACGTTGCGCGTCGGGTTGCCGCTGCGGCCGTACTCGTAGCCGCCCCGCAGCCCGCCGACGCCGTCTTGCACGAACGTCGACGTCAGGTACACGGGCGGGACGACCGCGCCGGTGGTGGGGTCGAACTCCTGGCCCGCGTGAATCGCCCGGGTGGCGAATCCGTCACTCATCTGCTCTCTCCAAAAAGTCGCTACTACTTGCTGAGGTAGGTCAGCAGATCGGCGCGGGTCAGCACGGTCACCGGCGCGCCGGCATCCGTGATCAGCAGCGCGGGCGCTTCGCCGAGCCGCTCACGCGCCACCGCAACCGTCTCGTTGATGCCGATCAGCGGCAGCGGGTCGGACACGGCCGATCGCACCTCGTCTCCGAGCGCCGCCCGGCCCGTGAAGACCTGGTCGAGCAGCGTGCGCTCGTCGAGTGACCCGACGACCTCGCCGATCACGACCGGCGGCTCGGCCGACAGCACCGGCAGCTGCGAGACGCCGTACTCGTTCATGATGCTGATCGCGTCGTGCACCGTGTCCTTCGGGTGCACGTGCACGAGCGCGGGCAGCTCCCCCGACTTGCTGGCGATGAGGTCGCGCACGGTCTGCTCGGTGGGCGGCTCGCTGAACCCGTAGGAGCGCAGCCACGCGTCGTTGAAGATCTTGCCCAGGTAGCCGCGACCGCCGTCGGGCAGCAGCACGACGACCGTGTCGTCGGCGCTGAGCGACGCTGCGGCCTTCAGCGCCGCAACGACCGCCATGCCGCTCGATCCGCCGACGAGCAGCCCTTCCTCGCGGGCGAGGCGCCGGGTCATCTCGAACGACTCGCGGTCGCTGACCGCGATGATCTGGTCCGGGATCGAGGGGTCGTACGCCGGCGGCCACATGTCCTCGCCGACGCCCTCGACGAGGTAGGGGCGCCCGCTGCCGCCCGAGTACACGGAGCCGACGGGGTCGGCGCCGATCACGGTGACGCCGCCGTTCGACACTTCCTTGAGGTAGCGGCCGGTGCCGGTGATGGTGCCGCCGGTGCCGACTCCCGCGACGAAGTGGGTCACCGTTCCGTCGGTGTCGCGCCAGATCTCGGGGCCCGTGGTCTCGTAGTGGCTGCGCGGGCCGTTCGGGTTCGCGTACTGGTTCGGCTTGAACGCACCGGGGATCTCGGCTGCGAGCCGATCGCTCACCGAGTAGTACGAGTCGGGGTCTTCCGGCGCGACCGAGGTCGGCGTGACGATGATCTCCGCGCCGTACGCGGTGAGCACCGACCTCTTGTCCTCACCGACTTTGTCGGGCAGCACGAAGACGCAGCGGTAGCCGCGCTGCTGCGCGACGAGCGCGAGGCCGACGCCTGTGTTGCCGCTCGTCGGCTCGACGATGGTGCCGCCGGGGCCGAGGAGGCCGTCGCGCTCGGCGGCATCGATGATGCGCTCGGCGATGCGGTCTTTGGCCGACCCCCCCGGGTTGAAGTACTCGACCTTCGCGAGCACCGTGGCGGCGATGCCTTCGGTCACGCGGTTCAGCCGGACGAGCGGTGTGTTTCCGATGAGATCGGTGACGGTGTTCGCGACGCGCACGATAGCCAGCCTAGGTGGTCGCCCCCACCGTGTTACGTACCGGCTCCGGCCGATCGGCTCCCCGCCGCCCACCGCAGACGGCGCCGTTCGTAGACTGGCGGCATGCCTCTGTCCGAGCTGTCGAGCACTGCGCAGGACTACCTCAAGGTCATCTGGTCGGCTACGGAATGGGCGCCTGCGCCCGTCACCGTGACCCAGCTCGCGACGCGCATGGGCGTGCGCAAGGCGACGGTGAGCGACGCGGTCCGGCGTCTCGTCGACTCGGGGCTGCTGACCCACGAGCCGTACGGCGCCGTCGAGTTGAGCGACCTCGGGCGCGAGCACGCGGTCGCGATGGTGCGCCGCCACCGGATTCTCGAGACCTTCCTCGTCGAATCCCTCGGCTACGCGTGGGACGAGGTGCACGACGAGGCCGAGCGGCTCGAGCACGCCGTCTCCGACACGCTGATCGACCGCATCGACGCACTGCTCGATCACCCGTCCCGCGACCCGCACGGCGATCCGATTCCGAGCAGGGACGGGTCGCCGCATCTTCCCCCGGCGATGCTGCTGGCGGATGCCCCGACCGGGGTGCCGCTGCGCGTCGAGCGGATCTCCGACGCCGACTCCGCCGTGCTGCGCGAACTGGCGGCGCACAGCATCCGTCCCGGCGCGACGATCACCGCACCCGTCACGCTGGAGCCCGCCGAGGCCGCGGCGATCTGGGTGTCGCTCGCCTAGAACGCGAGGACGACGAGAACCACGTTGAGCACGATGATCGCGGCGGCGACCACCCAGCCGACGATCCGCGTGCGGCGGCTGTCGACGTCGGCGCCCATCACCTCGCGCGATCCGGTGAGCCGGAGCAGCGGCACGATCGCGAACGGGATTCCGAGCGAGAGCACCACCTGGCTGATCACGAGCGCCCACGTCGGGTCGACGCCGAGCGCGAGCAGCACGATCGCAGGAATCAATGTGACGAGACGCCGCACGAGCAACGGCACACGGACCTTGAGCAGGCCGCCCATGACGACCGCGCCGGCGTAGGAGCCGACGGAGGTCGACGCGAGGCCCGAGGCGAGCAGCCCGATCGCGAAGGCCGCGCCGATCACCGGCCCGAGCGTCTGCACGATCGCACTGTGGGCGCCGGGGATCGTGTCCGCGCCGCGCACCCCGCTCAAGGCATCCGCTGCGAGCACCAGCATCGCGACGTTGACGACGCCCGCGATGGTCAACGCCGACACGACATCGACGCGGTTCGCGGCGAGCAACGCCCGGCGATGAGGGGCCGACTTGTCGTCGCGGTGCCGGTCGCGTGCCAGGGCCGAGTGCAGGTAGACGGCGTGCGGCATCACCGTCGCGCCGATCATCGACGCGCCGAGCAGCACGGTGTCACCGCCGCGGAAGCGGGGCACGAGTCCATCGGCGAAGGCGCCCCAGTGGGTGTGCGATGCGCAGGCACCGGCGACGAAGCCGACCGCGATGACCGCGAGCAGCGCCATCACGGCGAACTCGAAGCGGCGCTGCCCGCGGCGCTGCATGCCGAGCAGAGCGATCGACGCTGCGCCGATGATCAGTCCGCCGATGACGAGGGGCACGCCGAAGAGCAGCTGCAGGGCGATCGCGCCGCCGATCACCTCGGCAAGATCGGTCGCCGCGGCGACGATCTCGGCCTGCGCCCAGAACGCGAGACGTGCGGGGCGGCTGAGGCGCTCGCCGAGCAGCTCGGGAAGGCTCTTGCCCGTGACGATGCCGAGCTTCGCCGAGAGGTACTGCACGAGCATCGCCATCAGGTTGGCGAGCACGAGCACCCAGAGCAGCAGGAATCCGTACTGCGCCCCTGCGGTGACATTGGCAGCGACATTGCCGGGGTCGACGTACGCCACCGCGGCGACGAAAGCCGGGCCGAACAGGGCGAGGCGCCGAAAGCGGCCGCCGCGCGCGGGCGGTCGACGGTCTGGGGGCACGGATGCCTGGCCCACGGCATCCGTCTCGACCGCCATGCGCGCCCTCCTCAAAAAAGTTAGCTCAGGCTAACACCTCGGAGGACCCGAGCATCCTGCGGTTACTCCGCAGTCATTGGGCGATCATCGGCCGATCAATCGGCGATCATTCCACCGGCATGGCGCGGGCACGCGTGACGAGTCCCTCGAGAAGCTCGCCGAAGAGATTGACGCCCTCGTCGTCGATCTGCACGGTGCCCCGACGCAGCACCCCTTCGAAGTCATCGACCACGCGCTGCATGAGCGCCTCACCCGCCTCGGTCGGAGTCAGCTGCAGGCTGCGGCGGTCGGTCGGGTGCGGGACGCGCACCACCCGACCGCCCTCGACCAGGCGATCTACGAGCGAGGTGACGGCGCCCGTCGTCAGATCCAGCGAGGCCGCGAGCTGCTTCGGGGTGATGGTGCGCTCATCGACGATGCGGGACATCGCCCGCAGCTCGGTCACGCTCACGCCCTCTCGTCGCGCGAAGGCGGCGCGGAAGCGGTCGTACTGCCGCACGATGCCGAACAGCGCTTGGTTCAGCCGCGCGATCGCCTCGTCTCTCTCAGCCATTCAATCCGCCCCGCTCGATCGCTTGATTTTCGTTTAGCTTAGCTAACGGATTCTTCGCGAGTTCGTCCTAATCGGTGGCCGAATAACTTGATCGTCTAAGCAATCAGGACGCAGGCAGCGTCAGCTCGGACTGCTGCGTGTACAGGCGCGCGTAGACGCCGTCATGCGCGAGCAGCTCCGCGTGCGTCCCGCGCTCGACGACGCGCCCTCCATCGATCACGAAGATGACGTCGGCACCGACGATCGTCGACAGCCGGTGCGCGATGGCGATGGTCGTGCGCCCTGTGGCGGCCGAATCGAGCGCCTGCTGCACGATGCGCTCCGAGACGCTGTCGAGCGCACTCGTCGCCTCGTCGAGCACGAGCACCTCCGGGTCCTTGAGCAGCACCCGGGCGATGGCGATGCGCTGCTTCTCGCCGCCCGAGAGCCGGTACCCGCGCTCACCGACCAGGGTCTCGTAGCCCTCCGGGAAGGACACGATGGTCTCGTGGATGTTTGCGGCACGGCAGGCCGCCTCGAGCTCGGCGTCCGTCGCGCCGGGCTTGGCGTACCGCAGATTGGCGGCGATCGACGCGTGGAACAGATACGTCTCCTGGCTCACGACGCCGATGTGCGAGACGAGGGAGTCGGCCTTGAGCTCGCGCACGTCGCGCCCCGCGAACCTCACCGCGCCGGAGCTCGCCTCGTAGAAACGCGGCACGAGGTACGACACAGTCGTCTTGCCCGCACCCGACGGACCCACGAACGCGGCGAACTGGCCCGGCTCGATGCGGAACGACACGTCGTCGAGCGTGGGGCGCTCCCCCGGCTTCGAGTCCGGGTAGCGGAACACCACATGATCGAACTCGATGCCGATCGCCTGCGCCGCGGGATCGGGCGCGCACGCATCGTCAGCAGCGCTCACGCTCACAGCATCCGCTCGATCGGCGATAGCCGGCACGAGATCGAGGTACTCGAAGATGCGGGCGAACAGCGCGCCCGACGTCTGCAGGTCGAGGGCGACCCGCATCAGCCCGAGCAACGGGAACAGCAGCCGCGCCTGCACCGTCGTGAACGCCACGATCGTTCCCGCGGTGATTCCGTGCGTGCCGCCGGTGATGAGCCAGCCGGCGATCAGATAGACGACCGCGGGGATCGACGACAGGAACACCTGCACCATCGCGAAGAACCACTGCCCGCTCATCGCCTGCCGCACCTGCAGGCCGATCTGGTTCTCGTTCTCGTCGGCGTAGCGCGCGGTCTCGCTCTTCTGCCGGTTGAACGACTTCGCGAGCAGGATGCCTGAGACCGACAGCGTCTCCTGCGTGATCGCGGTGAGGTCCGACAGACTCTCCTGCGTGGCCCCGGCGATCCGCGCCCGCACCTGACCGACGCGCCGCTGTGCGATCACGAGCACGGGCATGAGCACGACCGCGACGATCGTGAGCTGCCAGTTGAGCAGCAGCATCGCGACGAACGCCGCGATGACCTGCACCGTATTGCCGAGCACGCTCGAGACGGTGTTGGTCAGCACGCTGGCCACCCCGCCGACGTCGTTCTGCAGACGGGACTGGATGACACCGGTCTTGGTGCGGGTGAAGAAGCTGAGCTCCATCGACTGCAGGTGGCTGAACAGCCGGACTCTGAGGGCCCCCATCACCCGGTTGCCCACCGTCGCCGTGAGCCAGGTCTGCCAGACACCCATGAGCCCCGAGGCGATGTACAACACCACCATCACGGCGACAAGGGTGATGAGCACCGGCATCCGGATGCCGCCCGAGCGCGGGAACAGGCCGTCGTCGAATACGCGCTGGGTGAGCAGCGGCGGGATCACGCTGAGCGCCGCCGAGACCAGAACGAGCATCGCGGTGACGACGAGCTTGCCCCGATAGGGGCGGAACAGCCCCCCGATGCGGGCGAGCAGACGGTCGATCTTCGGCGCCTGCGCGTTCAGCTCACGCTGCCGCGCGAAGTCGCCCCCGCTGATGCGGCCACCGCGAACCCGGCCGCCGCCGCCCATGCCGCTCACTCCACGAGCGTACGCGGTGCGCTACAGGTACGGGTCGGCGCGCCACCCGGGGGTGTGGCGCGAGCCCGAACCTGTAGCGCGCGCCGAGGGGCGGGCCTGGGATAGGAGCAGGGGCGGGGGCGGGGCTTAGTCCGCGTCGCCTACGGCGATCGCCTCTCCGACCTCGACGCGATGCTCTTCGCGGCCATCGGCCCGACCCAGCTTCGACCGGCCCAGTACGACGATGAGGGTCGCGATCACGAGCACGATGACGCCGTACCAGAACGGGGCCGCCGAGGTGCCGAAGCGGCTCGCGAGGAACGACGCGAGCGGCGGGGCGATCGCGCCGCCGACGAAGCGCACGCCCGAGTACGCGCTCGAGGCGACGGCCCGCGGCAGATCGGTGGCCTCCATCGAGCACTCGGTGAGCACCGTGTTGAGGATGCCGAGGAACAGGCCGCCGATGACGACCAGCACGATGAGCCCCACGAGGCTCGAGTGGAAGAGCGCGGCGAGCAGCTCGACGATGGCAAGTAGGGGAATCACGACGATCAGCACGGTGGTGCGACGCATCCGCGCTGTCAGCATCGGCGCGACGAACACCGAGGTGATCGCGACGGCGAGGCCCCAGCCGAAGAAGATGTAGCCGAGCTGCAGGGCGTCGGACACGCCGACCGCCTGCAGTGCGAACGGCGTCCAGGCGAGCAGCACGAAGAAGCCCATGTTGTAGAACAGTGCGGTCGCGGCCATGATCGCGAGCCCAGGGCGCGCCAGGCCGCGGAACGGCGCGGACAACGGGGTCCGCACAGGCTTGGCCTGGGCCTTGGGCGCCCGCAGCATCGTCACGATCGCGACGAACCCGATCGCCATCAGCGCCGATGTGCCGAAGAACGGGCCTCGCCAGGAGATGTCACCGAGCAGACCGCCGACGAGCGGGCCGACCGCGAGCCCGAGGCCGAGCGCCGCCTCGTAGAGGATGATGGCGTTCGCCGCGCCGCCGGAAGCAGCCCCGACGATCGAGGCGAGCGCGGTGGAGATGAAGAGCGCGTTGCCGAGGCCCCAGCCCGCGCGCAGGCCGATGACCTCGCCAACCGTGTGGCTCGACCCGGCGAGCCCGGCGAACACCACGATGAGGGCGAGGCCGACGAGGAGAGTGGTCTTCGCGCCGATGCGGCTCGAGAGCCAGCTCGTGAAGAACATCATGACGCCCGTGATCAGCAGGTACGTCGTGAAGAGCATCTCGGTCTCGGTCGGGGTCGCCTTGAGCGACTCGGCGATCGCGGGCAGGATCGGGTCGACGAGCCCGATGCCCATGAAGGACACCACGCAGGCGAAAGCGATCGCCCACACGGCGATCGGCTGCTTGAGGATGGACCCTGATGCTGGTTCGTGGGCCACTAGTGCGTACTCTCTTTCGTGCGAATGGGGTCGTTCAGCTCGACCCGCTCCTGAAGCAGCTGCACGGTGCGGCGCAGCGCATCGACGTCGCCGTCCGACAGCTCGGCGAAGTACGGGTAGAGGGCCGAGGCCACCTGATCGAGCCATTCGTCGACGGCCGTGACCCCCGTATCCGTGACGTCGACGAGCCACGCCCGCGCGTCGCTCTCGTCGGCGAGGCGCGCGACCCAGCCGCGCTCGGCGAGGCCCGCCACGATCTTCGTCATGGTCGGCTGCGCGACACGGCTGAGGGTCGCCAGCTCGCCGATGCGCATCGGGCCGCTCTGCTGCAGCACGCGGAGCGTGCGCCAGGTCGCGGGGGATTCTGCGCTTCCGGCATCGTGCGCGGCGATGCGCACCAGGCGGGAGTTGGCTTGCACCAGCTCGCCCAGCAGCTGCTGCAACTCGTCGTGATGGGGCATGCCAGCAGTATAGATAGCCTAACTATCTAATTCAAGAGGTGCCGCAACGACGCCACACCCGCACACCCCCACCCATACACCGTGCATTAACGGCACGGGGCGCCGCACTGAAGTGCGACGCCCCGTGGGAAGCAGCTGAGACTACTTAAGGGTGACCGACGCGCCGACCTCTTCGAGGGCAGCCTTCGCCTTGTCAGCGGTCTCCTTGTTGGCGCCCTCAAGGACAGCCTTCGGAGCACCATCGACGACGGCCTTCGCCTCGCCGAGGCCGAGCGAGGTGAGCTCGCGGACGACCTTGATGACCTGGATCTTCTTGTCGCCGACGGTCTCGAGGATGACGTCGAACGAGTCCTTCTCCTCGGGCTCCTCAGCAGCGCCGGCGCCGCCAGCGGCACCCGCAGCAGCGGCGACCGCGACCGGAGCCGCAGCGGTGACCTCGAAGGTCTCCTCGAACGCCTTGACGAACTCGCTCAGCTCGATGAGCGTGAGCTCCTTGAACGCGTCAAGCAGTTCCTCGGTGGAAAGCTTTGCCATTGTTTCTTCTCCTTGTTGACTGACTACTCACCGCTTGGCAGGCATCCGATGCTCGGATGCTTTCGGGCGGGTGCGTTGAATGTGTACTCACCGCAACGGGCATCCGAGAACGGATGCTTACGCAGCGGACTCCTGCTTCTCACGCAGCGCGTCGACGGTGCGAACAGCCTTCGACAGCGGCGCGTTGAACAGATAGGCGGCTCCGAACAGCGAGGCCTTGAAGGCGCCGGCAAGCTTGCCGAGCAGCACCTCACGGCTCTCGAGGTCGGCGAGCTTGCCAACCTCTTCCGCGGACAGCGGGTTGCCATCGAAATAGCCACCCTTGACCACGAGGAGAGGGTTTGCCTTGGCAAAGTCGCGCAGACCCTTCGCAACGGCGACCGGGTCACCGTGCACGAACGCGATCGCAGACGGGCCGACGAGTTCGTCGTCGAACGCCGTGATACCGGCGTTGTTCGCCGCGATCTTGGACAGCGTGTTCTTCACCACGGCGTACGACGCGTCAGTGCTGATGGAGCGACGCAGTTCGCGCAGCTTCGCAACAGACAGACCGCGGTACTCGGTCAGCAGAACGGCGGTCGAGCTCTGGAAATGCTCCGTGAGCTCGGCAACCGTGGCTTCCTTGTTCGCCATGGCCACTCCTTATGAACGATTCACCCGAGACGGATGCCTCGAGCCGCCGCAGCACACAGGACAAGGGCACGAAAAAAGCCCCGGGCGCAGGCGCTCGGAGCTCATGATGCAAAGATCAGAAACAACGAAACCTGCGCGGGTCGCCTCTTTCGAGAACCTTGGTTCGGGTGCCGATCAGGGCACGCCGAAAACCTGCGGTCTTTGGCTTTCGCCCAAGTCTAGCAGATGGCTAGACGTGGTCGCGCCAGGTGTGCTTCGGGTCGTACCCGAGCAGCCGGCGCGCCTTCTCGATCGAGAGCAGCGTCTCGTTGACGCCGAGCTCACCGCGCACCTCGGCGTCGGGGAACACCTCGGCGACGAGCTCAGCGTTGGGCCGCGTCATCACGGTGTCGGGCGAGGCGATGACGAAGGTCTCGAAGCCGGGCGTCGAGTACTCGAGCGCCTTGAGCACGGCCTGACCGCCGTCGCGCGCATCGATGTACCCCCAGAGGTTCCACTTCCGCAGCGACGCGTCCGCATGGAACGACGGGAACTGGCCGTAGTCCTCGACGCGCATGACGTTCGAGAAGCGCAGGCCGGCGATCTTGAGGTCGGGGTACCAGCGCGCGAGCTGTTCGGCCTGCTTCTCGTCGAGCAGCTTGTTCAGCGAGTAGACGGATTCCGGCAGCTCGACCCCTTCGTCGAGGGGGATGTATGCGGGGCCACCGGGGAACGGCAGACCGAGCAGCGTCTCGCTCGACGCGAAGACGATGTTGCGGATGCCGAGGCGGGTCGCTCCGTGCAGCACGTTGTAGCTGACGAGCACATTGTTGTGGAAGGTCTCGGCGTCGCTCACGACGCCGGGCGCCGGAATCGCGGCGAGGTGCACGACCGCGTCGTACGGCGTGGGAGCAGCGGGGTACGAACCGTCGCGAACGCCCGACAGGGCCGACACGACAGCGCCGTAGTCGGTGAGATCGACCCGCAGGAAGCCGGGCCCCCGCTCGCCCGCGCGGTCGAGGTTCGTGACCTCGTGACCCGCCTCGCGCAGGTACGCCAGAACAACGGTCCCCAGCTTGCCGGACCCACCGGTGAGCGCGATCTTCATTGCGAGCTCCTGCCCTCTCGAATCGATACGACTCGTCTTAGCCTAGCGAGGCGAGGGGCAGCCGGACAGAGAAGACAGTGCGGCCCGGAACGCTCTCCACCGAGATCCCGCCATGGTGCGCGTCGACGACCGCCTTCACGATCGCGAGGCCGAGCCCGGTCGATCCCGTGTTCCGCGAACGGGAGCTGTCACCGCGGGCGAAGCGCTCGAACAGCACCGGCTGCAGCTCGGCGGGAACGCCGGGGCCGTCGTCCGACACCGTGACGAGAACCCATCCCCCGCTCGCCCGCATGCCGAGCTCGACGATCGTGCCAGCCGGCGTGTGCACTCGCGCGTTCGTGAGCAGGTTCGCGAACACCTGGTGCAGACGGGCCTGGTCGCCGGTCACCTCGACCGGCTCGGGCGGCAGGTCGAGGCGCCACTGGTGATCAGGGCCTGCGGCGTGCGCGTCGGACAGGAGGTTGATGAGCAGCATGGAGAGGTCGACCGGCTCGCGGTCGAGCTCGCGACCCTCGTCGAGCCGGGCGAGCAGCAGCAGGTCCTCGACGATGCCCGTCATGCGCTTGGCCTCGGATTCGATGCGGATGATCGAGTGCTGGACGTCGGGCGGGATCACCTCGCCGGAACGGCGGGTGAGCTCCGAGTAGCCGCGGATGGAGGCGAGCGGCGTGCGCAGCTCGTGCGAGGCATCCGATACGAACTGCCGCACCTTGCGCTCGCTCGCTTCGCGCGCCGAGAGAGCGGATGCCACGTGCCCGAGCATCGCGTTGAAGGCACTGCCGACGCGCCCCACCTCGGTGCCCGGATCGGTGTCCTCGTCGGCGACGCGCACCCGCAACGCCACCTCGCCCCGGTCGAGCGGAAGGGTGGAGACGGTCTCGGCCGCATCGGCGACGCGATCGAGCGGCCTGAGCGACAGGCGCACGATCAGCAGGCCGATGCCCGCGGCGAAGAAGGCCGCCGCACCCGTCGCGATCAGCATGACGATCGCGAGGTGCACCGTCGTGCCCTGCGCCTCGGCGACCGGAAGCCCGATGACGAGCGCGAGCCCATCGGGCAGCGGCTGGGACTCGACCCGGTACTCACCGAGCGTGCCGCGCAGGTCGACGGATGTCTTGACCCCCGGCGTCAACGCGGCGAGCGTCGACTGGAAGGTGTCGTCGACGACCGGGTTACGCGGGCTGCCCGCGCTCCCCGTCGGCAGGTACGAGCCGCTGTTGAGCGTGCCGTCGGAGTTCATCAGCGCCGCGAAGGTGCCGCCCGGCTGCCCGGTGGCCGAGACGATCTGCGCCGTGTTGGGCACTGCGCCGCGCTGGTAGTACGTCTGCGCCACCGCGACGCCGCGTTCGCTCGCGTAGCTCAGCTGAACATTGACGCGGTCGATCAGGTAGGTGTGCAGCAGCACGACACTGACCGACCCGATCGCCACGCCGAGGATCGCGACGAGCGTGACCACGGCGGCCACGAGCTTGCGGCGCAGGGTCCACGAGCGGTACCAGCCGCGCACACGCTGCAGGAGGCGTCGCGGAGAGAGGCCGACGCGCGGCCGGCTTCTCTCGCCCGCCTCGACGCTCATCGGCATCGGGGCGGCCGGCCCCGATGCCGACTGGGTCATTCCGCGGCCTTCACCATGTAACCGGCGCCGCGCACCGTGTGGATCATCGGCTTGCGCCCCGCGTCGATCTTCTTGCGCAGGTACGAGATGTAGAGCTCGACGACGCTCGAGGTCCCGCCGAAGTCGTACGACCACACGCGGTCCAGGATCTGAGCCTTCGACAGCACACGGCGCGGGTTGCGCATCAGATAGCGCAGCAGCTCGAACTCGGTCGCGGTCAGGCTGATCTGCTCGCCGCTGCGGGTGACCTCGTAGCTGTCCTCGTCGAGAACGAGGTCGCCGACGACGATGCGCGGGTCGCTCGTGTCGGCGATGAGCGCGCGCGAACGACGCAGCAGGCTGCGCAGACGCGCCACGAGCTCTTCCAGGCTGAACGGCTTCGTGACGTAGTCGTCGCCACCGGCGGTGAGACCCGCGATGCGGTCGTCGAGCGAGTCCTTCGCCGTGAGGAACAGCACCGGCGTCTCGTTGCCGGCCTCGCGAATGCGGCGCATGACCTGCAGGCCGTCGAAGTCGGGAAGCATGATGTCGAGCACGACCGCATCGGGCTTGAAGTCGCGCGCCACCGTGACCGCCTGGTGACCCGTCGACGCGCTCTTCACGTCCCAGCCCTCGTAGCGCAGGGCCATCTGCAGGAGGTCGGTGAGCGTGCTCTCATCGTCGACGACCAGGACGCGGATCGGCGAGCCGTCCGCGTGATGAAGATGTGCCTGGGCGCCACGCGATTCGGAGAGGTCGATGCTCATTCTGATGATTATGCGCGCATCGTTCCGAGCGTGCTATGTCAAAGTTATGGCCTCACTGTGAAATCGCGCGCCTACAGCTGGCCGATCTCTTCGAGCACGGCACGCATCGCCTCGCCGCTGCGCTGGAACGCGTCATGCTCGCCCGGATCCATCGCCACCCTGAGCACGCGCTGCACCCCGCCGGCGCCGAGCACGCACGGAACGGAGAGCGCGATCCCGTCGACGCCCTCGTAGTCGCGCAGCACCGTGCTCACCGGCGTCACCATGTGCTCGTCGCGCAGGATCGCCTCGACCAGCCGCACGCAGGCGAGACCGACGGCGTAGTTCGTGGCGCCCTTGCCCGCGATGATCGAATAGGCCGACAGAACCGCCTGATTCGCGAGGTCGGCGAGTGCATCGTCGTCGAAGATCTTGGCCCCGGTCTCGTCGACCCAGTCCTGGATCGGGGAGCCCCCGATCGTCGCGTTCGACCACAGCGGGAACGCACTGTCGCCGTGCTCGCCGAGGATCAGCGCGTGCACGTCGCGCGGTGCAACGCCCGCGCGCTCCGCGACGAGCCAGCGCAGACGCGACGAGTCGAGTGTGGTGCCCGAGCCGATCACCTGCCCGCGACGCAGGCCCGCGACATCCGCCGCGACCTCCGTCAGCACGTCGACGGGATTCGTCACGATGATGTACACCGCCTCCGGCGCGCGCTTGATCAGCTGCGGCATAAGAGCGCGGATGATCTCCGCGTTCGTCGTCACGAGGTCGAGCCGCGTCTGCCCAGGCTGCTGGCTCGCGCCCGCCGTGATGACGACCACATCGGATGCTGCGATCACATCGAGGTCTCCCCCGCCGGCCACCCGCGTGCGATGCGCGAAGGGGGTGCCGTGCGCGAGATCCAGCACCTGCGCTTCCGCACGCGCCGGGTTCAGGTCATAGATGCCGATCTGGTCGGCCGCGCCGCGGATGAGCGCCGCGTAGGCGAGCGAAGTGCCGACCGCACCCGCTCCGATGATTCCGAGCTTGGTCGTGCGCACGTTGACCATATGGCAATCCTCGCGCCCAGGAGTCCCGTCGTCCATGACGAAAGCTACACAGACCCGGGCGAGTCAAAAAGTCGCGGGTTAGGCTGACGCAATCGGTCAGGGACGACCGGAAGGGCGGAGCATGACGACGCAGCATGTGGTCGACACGACCGAGGAGCACGCGGCGACGACGGGCAGCGTGCCCGAACCTCGCGAGGTCATGCCGGGCGTGTGGACTCTGCCGACCGAGTTCCCGAGCAAGGGCCAGCCGCTGCGCTACACGCTCAGCTACGTACTGCTCGACACCGCGGGCGGAGTGCACCTGATCGACCCCGGGGTCGACACCAGCGCCAACTGGAAGCGCCTCGAGACACTGCTCGCGTCGCTCGGGCGCGAGCTCGCCGACATCCGTACCGTCGTCGTCACCCACCTGCACTTCGACCACCTCGGGATCGGTGCGCGCGTGCGCGCGGCGACCGGCGCGCAGGTCGTGCTGCACCGCCTCGAGCAGGCCGCGATCGACGGAGAGTTCGGCGGCGCGGACCGCGAGCGCTTCGAGCGGTGGGGTGTGCCGGCGGCGCGACGAGGCGAGCTCGACCGTGTCACCCAGGAGCGGTTCTCGAAGGCACAGATCACCGCCGACCGGCTGGTCGAAGACGGCGACGTGCTCGAGTTCCCCGGCATCCGTCTGCATGTGATCTGGACGCCCGGCCACACCTACGGCAGCATCTGCCTGCGCCACGAAGAGGGCAAGCTGGTCTTCACCGGCGACCACGTGCTGCCGCTGCTCAATCCCGGTCTCGGCCTCGGTGGCCCCACCCCGAGCAACCCGATCAGCGACTACCTCGACGCGCTCGATCGCGTCGCCCGGTTCGACGACCACCAGGTCTGCCCCGGCCACGGCTACCGCTTCTACGGCCTGCGCGCTCGCTGCGACGCGCTCTCGGCGCACCACGCGCGCCGCACCGCCGAGGTCGCCGAGGTGCTCGACCGACTCGACCGGCCCTCGGTGTGGCAGGTCGCGTCCGAGCTGTACTGGAGCCTCGGCTGGGAGAACCTCTCGCACTACCTGCTCGATTCCGCTCTCGCGCAAGTCGAGATGCACATCGCACGGCTCGGCCGCATCGCGGAAACCGAGCGCGCGGCGTAGCGGCTCTGACTCGTCCCGAATGCTGGGACGACGCGTGGAAGCCCTCGTGAGGCCGGTGCAATAGTTCCCGGCAACAGCACCCGGGCGGTCCCTCCGAAGGCGTTTTCAGCACTGAGGAAGTCGTTCCTGGTCGTTGCTGCGCACTGATGGTTCAAGGAGGAACTCATGCGTAAGACCAGGCTCATGCTGCTGACCTGCACCGCAGCAGCCATAGCTCTATTCGCCGCCGGATGCACCGGCGGATCCGGCAGTACGTCCGCCGGCAAGAAGGTGACCATCACGCTGGCCACCAACCAGATCACGGCCGAGAACACCGGCACGTCCCCGGTGTTCCAGAGCGTGATCAAGCAGTTCGAGAAGGACAACCCCAACGTCACCATCCAGCTCGAGGAGTCCCAGGCGACGGCGCTGCAGCAGGTCGTCCAGCTTGCTTTCGCGAACCGCAAGGTCCCGGACGTGTTCAACTTCTGGCGCCCGCAGCCCGCGTTCAACATGGACAAATACATCGCGAGCGGCGAGCTCGGCGACCTCACCTCGCTGTCGAAGCAGGTGAAGAGCGAGTTCCCGTCCGACGCATGGCAGACCGCGACCGTGAACGGGAAGACGTGGGGCCTGCCGCTCACCGACTTCGCCGTGCCGCTCGTGGCCGACAAGGCGGTCTTCACCAAGGCGGGCGTTCCGCTGCCGACGACCTGGAATCTGCTGATGAGCGACGTCAAGGCGCTCAAGGCGAAGGGCATCATCCCCTTCGCGGTGACGACGCAGCCGTCGCCGCAGAGCGATGACCGTCTCTTCGACTATGTGCTCGACCGCGAACTGGGCAACGCCAAGGCGCTGCAGCTCTTCGAGGGCAAGGGCGGCTCGTTCACGGCGCCCGACGTCAAGAAGGCGCTGTCCGACTACCTCGAGCTCTCTGCCGGCAACGGCCCGTCCGACGCCGCCGCGCTCGACGACAACGGCGTGATCGCGAAGTACATCAACACGGGCAAGGCCGCGATGCTGGTCGACAACAGCGGGTACCTGCCGTCGATCGACGCGACGACCGCGAAGAACATGGTCGTGCTGCCGTTCCCGACGATCCCGGGCGGCGCCGAAACGTCTCCGCACATGGAGAAGGACCTCACCACCCTGATGTACGCGAGCTCCGCATCGCTCAAGGACCCGACCAAGGGCCCGATCGTGCAGAAGCTGCTGAAGGCGCTCACGAGCCCGGCCAGCCAGACGCAGATCGCGAACAACGGCGTGCTCGCCGCCGCGACCAACGTCAAGGTCGACCCGGCGAAGGCGGGCCAGTTCTTCGCCGACGTGCAGACCACGACCGCGAACGAGCCCGGTGACAAGTGGCTCGGCAACGGTCGCACGCCGGAGCAGGAGCAGACCTTCTACCCGCTGATGGCTCAGGCCTGGTCGGGTTCGCTCACCGCAAGCAGCTTCGCCAAGCAGCTCGACTCGATGTTCGTCAAGGGCTGATCGTGGGAACTTTGAAGTTCCGGCCGTGGTACCTGCTGTACCTGCTGCCCGCGGTCGTCCTCTACGTGGTGCTGTTCATCTACCCGTTCATCCAGACGGCGATCAGCAGCTTCACCAGCTGGGACGGCATCACGAAGCCGGTGTTCGTCGGCGTCGCGAACTACGTGCAGCTCTTCCAGGATCAGGTGCTCATGTCGGGCATCCTCCGCATCTTGATCTGGGCCGCGCTCGCGGTCGTGTTCAAGGTGGGGCTCGGCCTCGTGTTCGCGGCCATGCTGCGTGACCGGCTGAAGGGCTACTCGTTCTTCACGAGCGTGTTCTTCTTCCCGGTCGTCATCTCGTCGTCGGCGATGTCGCTGATCTTCTCGCTGATGTACGACAAGGACATCGGCCTGATCAACCAGACGCTGCACGCGGTGGGCCTCGGCTTCCTCGAGCACGCCTGGCTGTCCGACCCGCACACGGCGTTCTTCGCGGCGATCGCGGTACCGATCTATCAGGACATCGGATTCTTCCTGGTGATCTTCCTCGCGGCGCTCCAGGACATTCCGAACGAGTATTACGAGTCCGCGCGCATCGATGGGGCGGGGCCGATCAAGTCCTTCTTCCTCGTGACGCTGCCGTTGTCGCTCGGAAGCCTGCGGGTGTGCATCGTGCTCGCGGTCACCTCGGCGTTCAAGACGTTCGACTACATCTTCCTGCTCACCGCGGGCGGCCCGGGCAACTCGACGCAGGTGCCGGCGACGTGGATGTACCTGCAGACGTTCCAGTCGTTCAAGTACGGCTACGGCGCCGCGATCGCGATGCTCATCTTCGTCATGAGCATGGTCGTCTCCGGCCTCGTCATGGGATCGAACACGTTCAGCGCTCGCCGAGCGCGCCGCGAAGCGGCGCGCGAGCTACGAGACTTCGAGGGAGTGATGGCATGACCACCAACAGCGTGCTTCAGGCGACGCGGCCGCGCACGCAGGCGAACCGATCGGGTTCGGCGCGGGCGTTCAGCCGCGTGCTGCACAACCCGATGATCCTCATCGCGTACCTCGTGCTCGCGCTCAACACCGTGAGCTGCCTGATTCCGATCCTGTGGACGTTGAGCAACTCGTTCCGCTCCAACACCCAGATCTTCGGCCGGTTCTCGCTCGTGCCCGAGCAGTTCGACTTCGGCGCGTACGTCTCGATGATCACGCACACGAACATCCTGAGCGGATTCCTCAACTCCGTGATCATCACGGGGCTGAGCCTCGCCCTCCTGTTCGTGTGCGTCCTTCCCGCGGCATTCGTGCTCTCGCGCATCCGATTCGCGTTCTCGAAGGTGATCTACGGCTTCTTCCTGATCGCGATCTTCGTGCCCGGAATCGTGCTGCTGCAGGCGACGTACTCGATCTTCGCGCAGACCGGCCTGCTCGACATCCCGTACACGATCGTGCTCGCCTACACGGCCGGGCAGATCCCGTTCTGCCTGTTCCTCATGGTCGCGTACATGCGCGAGATCGACTCGACGATCGAGGAGGCCGCGCTCGTCGACGGCGCGAGCGGGTGGCGGATCTTCCTGCAGATCATCCTGCCGATGAGCCGCAACGGCATCGTGACGATCATGATCCTGTCGTTCGTCTCGATCTGGAACGACTACATCTACGCACTCGTGTTCCTGCCGGAGCCGGGGCGGCAGACCTTGACCGTGGCCCTCGCGAACGCCAAGGGCGAGTACACGGTCAACTACGGGCTGCTGTCTGCGGCGGCGATCCTCGCGATCGTCCCCGTGTTCGTGTTCTACCTGTTCACGAAGAACCTGCTCATGAACGGCATGTCGTCGGGGGCCGTCAAGGGCTGACGCCGTGCCCGGAAGGGGATAAAACGCACGATCGGGGAGAGAAACGGTGCAATCCGTCTCCCCGATCGTGCGTTTTATCCCCGAGCAACCAGCTCAGAACTGCAGCGTGGAGCGCTCGTCGATCTTGCTGTCGTCGAGACGGATGCCGAAGCCGGGGCGCGTCGGCAGCGCGAACGAGCCGCCGACGGGGGCCGGCGGGTCGATCTCGAAGTGGTGACGGTTCGGCATGGTGCGACCCAGGTACTCGGCGGTGGGGCACACGGCCGGCGACTGGCTGGCGATCACGTGGATCGCCGCGTGCATGCCGTGACCGTGGGGGATGACGGGCACGCTGAAGACGTCGGCGATGGCGCACATGCGCACGAGCTCGGTCACGCCGCCGCACCACTCGGGGTCGCACTGGGCGACGGCGAGGACGCCGGCCTGCAGGTACTGCAGCAGCTCCTGGCGGTCGTAGATGTGCTCACCGGTGCTGATCGGCACGCTCGTGCTGCGCTGCAGTGCTTCGTACGCCGGGAAGTGATTCTGGCCGAACGGCTCCTCGAGCCACGTGGGCTTGAGGTGCTCGACGCGCTGCACCCACGAGCGCGCATAGCCCAGGTCCCAGCCGTTGAAGACGTCGAACATCATCCGCTCGTCGGGGCCGATGGTCTCACGCACGGCCTCGGCGATCGCGACGTTGCGGGCGAGGCCCTCTGCGCCGTCGGTCGGGCCGTCGCCGAGAAACCACTTCTGGCCCCAGAAGCCGTCGGCCTTCGCCTTCGCGGCGACCTCGCGCACATTGTCGAGGTCGAGCGAGGTGCCGAGCGTGCTGAGGTAGACGGGGATCCGGTCACGCGCCGAGCCGCCGAGCAGCTGCCAGACGGGCGCGTCGAAGACCTTGCCGCGCAGATCCCACAGGGCGTTGTCGATCGCGCTGAGCGCCATCTTGTAGTGCCCGTGGCGGCCGTGGCGGTCGAAGCGCTCGAGCAGATCCCAGTGCGTCGTGACAGCGAGCGCGTCCTCGCCGATGAGCAGCGGCGCCAGCTGGTTGACGATCGGCCACGTGGTCTCGGGGTCGATGGGGCCGTAGAGGCCCTCCGCACCGGCATCCGTCCCGATCCGCAGGTAGCGCGAGGTCATCACGCCGCCCGTCCAGGGCGCGGCGGGCTGCGAGTACGGCGCCTTCCTGCGCTCGTGGAACGACTCGGCACGCACCTGCCGCTGCTTGGGGCCGGGCGGCGGCTCGGGCGCGGCACCGCGCACCACCACGATCTCGATGGCGGTGATCCGGATGGTGCGCGCGCCGGTCTCGGTGAGCGGCTCAGACGTAACGGGTGTGGACGGCATTGATGTCGATCCTTCCTGCGGTATCAGCGACGATGGCGACGTTCTTGCGCACGATCTCAGCGTCGCGCATGCCGGCGAGGGCGACGTCGACGAGCGGGTTCGACAGCACGAACTGGATGAGCGCGGGGGTGTAGTCGAAGGTGTTCTCGGGGTTGACCATCTGGATCCAGCGTTGGAACGTGCCGGAGGTCGGGGCGCGCATCGTGAGAATGCCCATTCCCTGCTTCTCGGCCTCGAACAGCGCACCGAATGGCCGCGACGGCTCGTACGGGTGCTGGAAGATGAAGTTGTAGCAGATCTGCATCGTGTCGAAGACGCCGCTGTGGACCAGCGCGTCGACGCCCCCGTTGTCGTCCTCCGAGGTGAAGCCGATGAACCGGGTGAGGCCCTCGGCCTTGAGCTGCTGCATCTGCTCGGCGATGCCGCCCGGCGCGAGGATGCGCTCCACGTCGTCGGGGGTGTACGAGTTGCCGTGGATCTGCACGAGGTCGACGTGGTCGCGGCCGAGGTGGCCGAGGCTGCGCTCG
The DNA here is from genome assembly GCF_042651345.1 of Gryllotalpicola reticulitermitis. Taxonomy (NCBI): domain Bacteria; kingdom Bacillati; phylum Actinomycetota; class Actinomycetes; order Micrococcales; family Microbacteriaceae; genus Gryllotalpicola; species Gryllotalpicola reticulitermitis. Next base: position 32,442 of record NZ_JBHSCN010000005.1, on the reverse strand, counting down.
AGCGACTGGCGCGGGCTGAGGGCGCCGTCGTGCGAGAGCTTGGTCGAGAGGAACAGCGGTTCGCCCGCGGCCTCCCTCACCCCCGCGAGCGCTTCGCCGAGCACCCGCTCGCTCTCGCCGTTGCCATAGCCTGCGGCGGTGTCGAACAGGTTGATGCCGGATTCGAGCGCCACCTCGACCGCTTCGAAGAGGCCGCGCCGGTCGTCGGCGTCGGCCGGGTCGAAAGCGTTCAGATAGTTCTTGAGTCCGAGCACGGCGCCGCCGAAGCCGAGGTGGCTCACGCGTGCGCCGGTGCGCCCGAGGGTCGAATACTCCAACTGAGTCCTTTTCTCTTCTCTTAGCGCGGAGATGCTCTTACAGCTCGACGCCGATGTACTTCTCCTCGAGGAATTCGAGGATTCCCTCCGAGCTGCCCTCACGGCCGAGCCCGCTCTGCTTCATGCCGCCGAACGGCGCAGCGGGGTCGCTGAGCACGGCGCGGTTCACGGCGACCATGCCGGCGTCGATGCGCTTCGCGACGGCGAGCGCCTCGCCCGTCTGGCCGTACACGTAGGCGATGAGGCCGTAGATCGTGTCGTTGGCCATGCGGACGGCCTCGTCGACGTCGTCATAGACGACGATCGCCGAGACCGGCCCGAAGATCTCGGTCTGGTTGATCGTCGAGCCGTGCTCCACGCCGGTCAGCACGGTCGCGTCGTAGAACGCGCCGGCATCGCTCGCGCCGCCGCCGACCTCGAGTCGTGCGCCCTCGGCGAGCGCCGTCTCGACGAGCTCGGCGACCTTGTCGCGCTCCCCCGTCGACACGAGCGCGCCGAGCTCGTTGCTGCGGTCGATGCCGGGACCCATGCGCAGCTGCGACATCGCGTCAGACATCCGCGTCACGAACTGGTCGTGCACCGAGCGGTGCACGTAGAAGCGGTTGGCGGCCGTGCATGCCGAGCCGCCGTTGCGCATCTTGGCGATCATCGCACCCGCCACCGCCTTGTCGACATCGGCGCCGGGCAGCACGACGAACGGCGCGTTGCCGCCGAGCTCCATCGACGAGCTGACGACGTTCTCGGCGGCCTCGGCGAGCAGCACTCGGCCGACCTCGGTCGAGCCGGTGAACGACAGCTTGCGGACCGCGGGATGCTTGAGCATCGCGGCCACAGCGGGGCCGGTCGGCGCGGGCGTGACGAGGTTGACGACTCCGCTCGGCACGCCGGCGCGCATGAGCGCGTCGACGACGTACGCGGCGGTCAGCGGGGTCTCGCGCGCCGGCTTGAGGACCGTCGTGCAGCCCGCGGCGAGCGCGGGCGCGAGCTTGCGGGTCGCCATCGCGGCCGGGAAGTTCCACGGCGTGACGAGCAGTGAGACGCCGATCGGCTCGTGCGTGACGATGATCGTCTTGTCGCCCGAGGGCGAGAGGCGGAAGTCGCCCCCGACGCGGACGGCCTCTTCCGCGAACCAGCGGAAGAAGTCCTTCGCGTAGTCGGCCTCGCCCAGCGCGTCGGCGAACGCCTTGCCGTTCTCGCGCACGATGATCTCGGCGAACAGCTCGCGCTCGGCGGTGAGAATGTCGTACGCGCGGCGCAGGATCTCGGAGCGCACCCGCGGCGGCGTGGCCGACCAGGCGGGAAGCGCGGCTTCGGCCGCGTCGACCGCGGCGAGGCAGTCGGATTCCTCAGCGATCGCGAACTGCGCGATCTCGGCGTTCTCGGCGGGGTCGACGACCGCGAAGCTGCGGCCGGCCGAACCCGCCCGCCACTCGCCGGCGATGTACAGCTCGGTGCGCAGCGGCGGGTTCTGCGAGGCGTTCTGGCGGTCGATGACAGGGGCTTCGGTGGTCATGGTTCAGTTCCTCACTGGGGTCGTGGCTGCGTCGCTCGTCACACGGCCGGACCAGGCGGCCTCGAGTACGGCGTCGAGCAGCTCGGGGGTGGCGGGCACGGCGGCGTTCTGTACGAGGCGCGTGACACCGAGGGAGAGTTCCGCGAAGCGGGGCAGCTGCTCACGGGTGACCCCGAGTTCGGCGAGCGACGCGGGCACGCCGATGTCGTGCACGAGGTCGCGCACGGCAGCGACGACGGCGATCGCACGTTCCTCAGCCGGACCGGGCGGGACGTCGAGCGCATCGCCGATCATGTTCAGCTCGGGCACCGTCTCGGGGCGCAGCGCCTCGAGCACGTACGGCAGCAGGAGCCCCGTGCCGAGGCCGTGCGGCGTCTTGGTCGCGGCGCCGACGGGGTACTGCACGGCGTGAGAGAGGTGGGTGCCGCCGGTCGCGAACGCCATGCCGGCGAGCAGGCTGCCGTAGGCCATCGCCTCGCGCGGGGCGAGTTCGCCGGGGTTGCGCACCGCGTCGCGCAGGTTGGCGCCGATGACGCGCACCGCCTCGAGCCCGACGAGCGAGCTGAGCAGGTTGCGGCCGACGAACACGGGCTGCGTCGTCGACCAGTCGGGTGCCGCGCGGCGCGCGGTGAAGGATTCGACGGCGTGGACGAAGGCGTCGATGCCGGCGAACGCGGTGACGGGTGCCGGCGCGCCGACCGCGAGGACGGGATCCACGATCGCGCGCCGTGGGATCAGCCGCGGGCTCGAGACCCCGACCTTCAGCTCGCGCTCGGGGTCCGAGACGACCGCGACCGGGGTGACCTCCGAGCCGGTGCCTGCCGTCGTGGGCACGGCGACGATCGGCAGCACTGCACCCGGCACGGCGTTCTCGCCGTAGTACCGCGACAGTGGGCCCGGGTGCGCGAGCAGCAGGGCGACCAGCTTCGCGAGGTCGAGCGCGCTGCCGCCGCCGATACCGACGACCACCTCGGGCGATGCGCCGCGAGCGGTCTCGGCGACCCGCTCGATCGAGTCGACCGGCAGCTCGGGCACGACATCCGTCGACACCGTCGCCCTGACGCCTGCCGCCTCGAGCGCGGCGAGCGCCTCGGCGAACCACGGCGTCGTCGCGACGAACGGGTCGGCGACCACGAATGCGTTGGTGCCGAGTTCGGAGACCGCGGTCGGCAGTGCCCGCAACGTGCCCGCGCCGAGGAGGACGCTCTCGGGCAGCCGCAGCAGCCCGAAGGCGCCGGGTGCCGGCGCGGCGGCCTCAGCCGGCGCAGTGGTGCTCTCGCTCACAGCAGTGCCCTCGCCCAACGCAGTGTCGTCACTGAACGCAGTGTCCTCAGTCAACACGGACCTCTCGATGTAGTTCTCGGACCCGATCCCACAGTCCGGGGAACAGGGGAATCCCGCCCTCGAGGCGGGCACGCCGTGTGGCTCGGGCGCGGTCGCCGGGGATCGACACGTCGCCCGGCATCCGCCCGCTGTCCCGCACCGACGCCAGATAGGCCGCCAGCCCGGGAAGCACCGCCGCGCCGCCGATCGCTCGCGGCGAGATCGCGAGGAACACGTCGCCCTTTGTGGCGACCTCTTCGGTGTCGAGCGTGCCGCGCACGTCGGTTCCGAGCGCCGTTCCGGTCAGCGTCGCCACGAGCACCTCGAGGGCGATCCCGAGCGCGTAGCCCTTCGGGCCGCCGAACGGCGAGATCGCGCCGGCCGCGGCGGCTGAGGCATCCGTCGTCGCATCGCCGGACGCGTCGACCGCCCAGCCGAGCGGCAGCTCGCGCCCCGCCGCGGCGAAGTCGAGCACCTTGCCCATCGAGACGGCCGCCGTCGACAGGTCGACGACGAGAGGCTCGTCGTCGGTGGGAACGGCGATGCCGATCGGGTTCGTGCCGACCATCGCCCTCGTGCCGCCCCACGGGTGCACGAGCGCCTCGCTGGTCGTGAACGCGATGCCGATCTGGCCGGTCGCGGCGATGTCCTCGACATACGGCGCGAGCATGCCGACGTGATTGGAGTTGTGCACGGCGGCGAGTGCGATGCCGGTGGTCTCGGCCTTCTCGGTGATGCTCGAGATCGCGACGCCGGCTGCCACCGGGCCGAAGCCGCGGTGGCCGTCGATCACGGCGACGGCGTCCGAGCGCCACTCGGCCGTCGGTTCTTCTGCGGAGACGATCAGACCGCGGCGCAGCCGCTCGACGAGCACGGGAAGGCGGCGCACCCCGTGCGAGTGCTGGTCGCGCAGATCGCCCTCGATCAGGATGCGCGCCTGCTTCTCCGCATCGGCGGGCGTCGCGCCGTTTCCGACCAGCGTCTCGACAACGATCGTGCGAAGCTGCGCCGCGTCGATCACGACTTCGCTTACGCTGACGTTGTTGGCACGGGCCATTGACGTCTCCTCCCGATCAGGTGTGTGCCGATCCTCGCAAGCTGCAAAGGAGCAAGCTATGGTCCGTCCCGACAGTCAGGACACGGCCTCGTCGTTGACCCGTGGGCTCAGTCTCCTCGACCTCTTCACGGTCCGCGAGCCCGAGCTCAGCATTCGTGAACTGGCCCGCCGGTCGGGTCTGCCCAAGTCGACCGCGCACCGTCTGGTCGGCGATCTGCTCGCCTGGGGTGCGCTCGAGCGCACGCCGCGCGGAGTGCGCCTCGGGGTGCACCTCTTCGAGCTCGGGTCGCTCGTCCCAGCCCACCGCCGCCTGCGCGAGATCGCGATCCCGTACGCGCACAACCTCAACGAGGTCACGCAGCTGACATCGAACATCGCGGTCCGCGACGGGAGCGACATCATGTACGTCGAGAAGATCACGAGCCGCTCGCTGAACGTGCCGCATTCGCGCGTCGGGGGGCGCCTGCCGATGCACTGCACGGCGCTCGGCAAGGCGATGCTCGCGTACAGCGAGCCCGAGTTCGTCGACCGGCTGCTCGGCGGCGAGCTCAGGGCGTTGTCGTCGCGCACCATCACCTCGCCGCAGGTGATCAGGGCCGAGCTCGCGAAGATCCGCGAGACGAAGGTGGCCTACGACGTCGAGGAGTCCCAGCCGGGCCTGTTCTGCGTCGCCGCGCCCGTGTTCGGTCCGTTCGACGAGGTCGTCGGCGCGATCTCCGTGACCGGTGCGACGTCGCTCACGCAGGCACAGCGCTTCGCGCCGGTGGTGCGCACCACCGCGATGGCTCTCTCCCGCGTGCTGCAGTCGCACTCGACGCTGCGCGCCGACTCCGTGGCGCGCTCCGCATAGCGGGACACCGGGTTGGGCAGCGCGGCCGGCTGGGCACATCGTCGACGGATGCCAGACACCCGCATGCCCGCTCGACGGGCGCCGTCGTGCTGATCGACGCGTACCAGCACGTCGGCCTGCCCCGCTTCCAGTCCGGCGACGACGCGCTTACAGCGCTGGACACCGCGGGAATCGACCGGGCGCTCGTCTGCGCGTTCGACACCTGCCCCGACCTCGTCGAGGTGCACCGCACTCTGCTGCGCGCCCCCGACCGCATCGTCGCCTGCGGTCTCGCGCAGAGCGGCGACCGAGCGACGGTCGAGGCACGCGTGCGGGCGCAGTTCGAAGCGGGCTTCTCGGGGCTGAGACTGAGCGGCGGCGACATCGAGCGGATGCCGTGGCTTCTGGACCTCATCGGCGACGCCGGCGCGATCGCCCTCGTGTGCAGCTCGGACGGGCTGCGGCGCGAGGCATCCGCTCTGGGCCGCATGCTGCGCGACCACCCGCGCTCGCTCGTGCTCGGCGGCCATTTCGCCGGCCCCACCGACCCCGCCGTCTTCGACTCGGCAGACGTGGCGGCACTCTTCGCCCACGAGCGCTTCGCGGTGATCGCCTCACGACAGGGGCTTTTCGAGCCGCGGGTGCTCGACCCGTGGTTCGACGAGCTGCTCGCGCGCGTCGGCACCGAGCGACTGCTCTGGGGGTCGGAGGCGCCGGTGCTGTACTGGCGCGACGAGACCCTGCGCGGCTCGGCCGACTGGCTCGAGTCGCGCATCGCCGACCCGGCGCAGCTCGCAGCGATCCGCGGAGGAAACGCGGAGCGCCTGCTGTTCGCGCGGGAGCGGCCGGCGCCGGCGCCGCTCGAACTGGAATCCGACCCCATGTCGCTCGTCGACGTGAAGCCCGCGGCCATGTGGCCGCACGGTCTGAGTGTTCCTGACCCCATTGCGGGGCGTATCGTTCACCACTGGCTGCAAAGTCAGGGCGGCGGGAGCACGCTTAACGAGTTCATCGCGCAGGTGCTGGACGGGGCGCTCCCCTCGTAGCCGCACGCGAACAACCGCAAGGAGAGAAGTGACCTCGATCGAACAGAGCACCAGCTCGGCGCTGGAACAGCGGCGTGCGGCGCGCGAGGCGTCGCGCGTCGACGGCGAGAACGCGCGCTCCTGGCAGCTCGTTTCCGCTTTGCGCGACGACACCTTCGATGCCGCGATGCTCGGGCGAGCCGACCAGATCGTGCTCGACCTCGAGGACGCGATCGACACGAGCTTCAAAGCATCCGCTCGCGACAAGGTCGTCGACTGGCTCACCGGCGGCGGCAGCGCCTGGGTCCGCATCAACGACTGGACGACCGTCGACTGGAGCGACGACCTCGCCGCTCTCGCCGGCGTGCCCGGCCTCAAGGGCGTCATGCTCGCGAAGACCGAAGCGGCCGAGCAGGTCACCGACACGTTCCAGCGGCTCGGCGGCTCGACGCCCGTCGTGACGCTCATCGAGTCGGCGCTCGGCATCGAGAGCGCCATCGAGATCGCCCGCGCGCGCGGCGCGTTCCGCATCGCCTTCGGTTCGGGCGACTACCGCCGCGACACGGGCGCATCCAACACGCCCCTCGCGATGGCCTACCCCCGCACCCGCCTCGTGCTCGCGAGCCGCATCGGCGCGCTGCCCGGCCCCATCGACGGCCCCACCGTCGCGAGCACGCACCCCGTGCTCCGTGAGCAGGCCGCCGACGGCGTCGCCCTCGGCATGACCGGCAAGCTCTGCCTCGACAGCGAGCAGCCCGCCGTCATCAACGAGTCGATGAGCCCGTCGCCGGCCGACGTCGCCTGGGCGCTGGACTTCCTCGCCGAGTTCGAGGCCAACGGGCGCGTCATCCGCGACGGCAGCGACAAGCCGCGCCTCGCGCGTGCCGAGACCATCCAGCGCCGCGCAGCGCTGTTCCACATTCAGGCGGCGGGCTGACCTGAACCCCGGCCTCAGTGCCGGGCGGCGTCGCGCGTGAGCGTCGGCAGCCAGTAGATGCTCGTCGACGCGGCGATGAAGAGCTCGGTGCCGTCGGTGCCCCCGAAGCACACGTTCGCGCTCTTCTCGGGCACGGGGATTGACCCGAGCTCGCTGCCGTCTGGCGCGTAGACGATGATGGCGTCGAGGCTCGACGTCCAGATGTTGCCGTGCTCGTCGACGCGGAAGCCGTCGGCGATGCCACGCGCGATGTCGGCGAACAGCCGTCCGTTGACGGCCTTCCCGTCGACGATGTCGTAGGCGCGGATGTGGTGGTTTCCGCTCTCGAAGCCGACCGACGCCGCCGAGGTGTCCGCGATGTACAGCACGCCCTCGTCCGGCGAGAAGGCAAGGCCGTTCGGCTCCTCCATGTCGGTCACGACCGGGATCGTCTCACCCGTGGCCGGGTCGTGACGGAACACCCAGCAGCCGCCGTACTCCCGCTCGCCCGGATGGCCCTCTTCCGGAAACGTGATCCCGTACGGCGGGTCGGTGAACCAGATGCTGCCATCGGATGCCACGACGACGTCGTTCGGCGAGTTGAAGCGGTACGTGCCCGACTCATCCGTGAAGTGGTCGACGATCAGGCTGATCTCGCCGTCCACATCGCGTTCGACGCGGCGCCGCCCGTGGCTGCACTGCACGATCGAGCCGTCGAGGTCGAGAGTCCTGCCGTTGGTGAACTCGACCTCGGAGCGGTAGATGCCCGTCTCGCCAGTGCTCGGCGAGTACTGCATGATCCGGTTGCCGTGAATGTCGCTCCAGATCAGCACCCCCCGAGCCGGGAGCCACAGCGGCCCCTCCGACCAGCTCGCCCCGGTCGCAACGCGCTCCGCGCGAGCGCCCTCCGGCACGAGAGCTTCAAGCCCGTGCGTCGCCTCATCCGTCACCCTGGTGCCTCCTCGTCGAGATCCGCAGCATGCAGGATGCTACTCGCGCCGGGCCGATGCCGACGCCAACGCTGATGCTGATGCTGATGCTGATGCTCACGCCGACGCCGACGCCGACGCCGACGCACCTCGCGCTATGCATCGCGGGTCACGCGGCGCCTTCGCCCGTCAGATCCGCGGCGAGCGCGGCAGCCGTGCGCTGCAGCAGCGGCACGGCAGCCTCGCCGAGCGCCTCGGTGAGTCGTACGCTCGGGCCGGAGACCGAGACCGCGGTCGGGACGGGAAGCCCGCGCAGCGGTACCGCGTAGCACCGCACGCCCAGCTCGTGCTCCCCGTCGTCGAGCGCGTAGCCACGGTCCCGGGTCACCTCAAGGTCGTGCTCGAGCTCGTCGAGGTCGCCGATCGTGGTCGCCGTGTCGCGCGGCATGCCGGCGCGCACGACGATGCGGCGTACGGATGCCTCGTCGAGCGTCGACAGGATCGCCTTCCCGACCCCCGTCGAGTGCGTATACGTGCGGTGGCCGACCTCGGTGAACATCCGCATCGCGTGCGGGGAGGGCACCTGTGCGACATAGACGATGCGATCGCCGTCGAGCATCGCAAGGTTCGCGGTCTCGCCAACGGCCTCAACGATCTTCTGCAGGTGCGGTCGCGCGATCGGGCCGAGTTGCAGGTCTGCGTCCTGCCCGAGCCGCATCATTCGCAGGCCGAGCCCGTAGCGTCGCGACGGCAGATGCCGCACATAGCCGAGCGTGGCCATCGTCTTGAGCAGGCGGTGGCTCGTCGCGACGGGCAGCCCGACGCCCGCGCTCAGCTCGTTGAGCGACAGCCCGGCCTGGGATTCCGCCAACATCTCGAGCAGCCGGAACGCCCGTACGACGGACTGAACGCCTGACTGCTCTTCCATAGGACCCCATCGTTCCATCGACGCCGCTCTTGGCGGGACGCGCCGCTCCATTGACCGCGCGCCACGGGCCACGTAGTCTCTTTGTATTCGGAAATGTAGTTCCATCATGCGGAAATTGCTAGGGCTCGAGGAGGAGCAGTGACAGCAGGCGCGCTGATCCGCGAACTCGAAGACGTGCTGCCGCCCGGGGCGGTGGTGACCGATCCAACCAGCCTCGCGGCTTATCGCACGGACCGCGCACATGACCCCAGCGCGCAGGCGCCGCGCGCGGTGGTTCGGGCACGCTCGACGGCCGAGGTCCAGACTGCCGTCCGGTGGGCAGCGAAGCACCACGTCCCCGTGATTCCCCGCGGCGCCGGCACCGGCCTTTCCGGCGGCGCCAGCGGCCGCAGCGACGCACTGGTGATCTCGACCGAGCTCATGCGCGACGTCGCGGTCGACGAGCGCACCCGCACCGTGGTCGTCCAGCCCGGCCTGCTCAACGCCGAGTTGAAGGCGATCGTCGCCGAACACGGCCTCTGGTACCCGCCCGACCCGGCCTCGTTCGCGATCTGCTCGATCGGCGGCAACATCGCGACCAACGCCGGCGGCCTGTGCTGCGTGAAGTACGGCGTCACCGTCGACTATGTGCTCGGCCTTGAGGTCGTCTTGGCCGACGGTCGCGTCGTGCGGCTCGGCGGCCCGCTCATCAAAGACGTCGCAGGCCTCGATCTCGTCAAGCTCTTCGTCGGCAGCGAGGGCACCCTCGGCATCGTCACCGAGATCACCCTGCGCCTGCTGCCCGCACCGCCGCCGCACCGCACGATCATCGCGTGGTTCCGCTCGACGGAGGACGCGGCCGAGGCGATCGCCGAGATCGCCTGCACGATCCGCCCGAGCATGCTCGAGTACATGGACCGGGCGGCGACGAATGCCGTCGAGGACATGCTCGGGCTGGGGCTCAATCGCGAGGCCGCCGCGTTCGTGCTCGCCGCGAGCGACGAACAGGACCCCGAGGGACGCGAGATCGCGTTCATGCTGGAGGCCTTGCGCAGGCACCACCCGATCTCGGCCGACGAGACCGCGGCCGAGCGCGGCGCAGAGCTCGAGAACGCACGCCGCTCGGCGATTCCGGCGGTCGAGGTGAACGGCCGGATCCTCCTCGAGGACGTCGGCGTCGAGATCCCGAAATTCGCGCAGCTCGTGCACGGCATCGAAGACATCGCCGCGCGCAACCAGGTGGCGATCCCGCTCCTCGCGCACGCGGGCGACGGCAACACGCATCCGCTCATCGTCTTCGACCCCGCCGATGCGGCGGAGGAGGCCCGCGCCATCAGGGCGTACGGCGAGGTCATGACCCTCGCCATCGAGCTCGGCGGCACCATCACGGGCGAACACGGCGTCGGAAGGCTCAAGCGGCCGTGGCTCGAGCGCCAGATCGGCGCGGACGCCCTCGAGCTCGGCCAGCGCATCAAGTCGGCGTTCGATCCCGACAACATCTTCAACCCCGGAACGATCTTCAAGGAGGTCCACGAATGACCGAACACGAGCGCGTGCGAACCGGCGGCCTGCAGGTCGACCGCGAGCTCTACGACTTCGTCACCGATGAGGCGCTTGCGGCGACAGGCATCGACGCCGCGACCTTCTGGGCCGGAGCGGAGAGCATCCTCACCGACCTCATGCCCCGGGGTCGCGAGCTGCTCGCCGAACGCGACCGGCTGCAGTCCGAGCTCGATGACTGGAATCGCGCGCATCAGGGCGAGACCTGGGACGCTGCGGCGTACCGCGCGCACCTCGATGAGCTCGGATACGTGGTTCCCGAGCCCGAGAACGTCACGGTCACGACGACCGACGTCGACCCGGAGATCGCCGAGCTCGCCGGCCCGCAGCTAGTGGTGCCGATCACGAACGCGCGCTACTCGCTGAACGCGGCGAACGCGCGCTGGGGTTCGCTGTACGACGCCTTCTACGGTACGGATGCCCTGCCCGGAGCGGCGCGCGGCGGCGGTTACGACCGCGACCGCGGCAACCAGGTGATCGCGCACGTGCGCACCCTGCTCGACCAGTTCTTCCCGCTCGAATCCGGCAGCCACGCCGCGGCGACGGGGTACGCGGTGCACGAGGGCACCCTCGTCGTCGCGACGGCCGGCGGCCCGACGCAGCTGCGCGACCCCGGCGCCTTCGTCGGATTCCGCGGCGAGACGACCCACCCCGAGTCGGTCCTGCTGCGCCGCAACGGCATCCACTGGGAGCTGCGCTTCGACGCGGGCTCTCCGGTCGCCGCCGACGATCGCGCCGGCATGAGCGACGTGCAGGCCGAGGCGGCGCTCACCACCATCATCGACTTCGAGGACTCGGTGGCCGTGGTCGATGCGGCCGACAAGGTCGCGGCCTACCGCAACTGGCTCGGCCTCAACCGCGGCGACCTCGTCGAGAGCTTCCAGAAGGGCGGCCGCACCGTCACGCGCCGCCTGGCCGAGGACCGCGACTTCACCGCCCCCGACGGCACGGCCCTGACGCTGCCGGGCCGTTCCCTGCTGTTCGTCCGCAACGTCGGTCACCACATGATGACCGACGCCGTGCTCGACGCCGACGGCAACGAGATCGGCGAAGGCATCCTCGACGCGATCGTGACCGCACTGTGCGCGCTCCCCGGCCGCGACCCGCAGAACCCGCTGCGCAACGGGCGCTTCGGCTCGATCTACATCGTGAAGCCCAAGCAGCACGGGCCGGCGGAGGTCGCCTTCACCGTGAGCATCTTCGAGCGGGTCGAGCAGCTGCTCGGGCTGCCCGCAAAGACGCTCAAGCTCGGCCTCATGGACGAGGAGCGCCGCACCTCGGTGAACCTCAAGGCGGCGATCGCGCAGAGCCCAGACCGGCTGGTGTTCATCAACACGGGCTTCCTCGACCGCTCCGGCGACGAGATCCACACGTCGATGGAAGCCGGCCCCATCGTCCGCAAGGCCGAACTGCGCGCCCAGCCGTGGATGCTCGCCTACGAGGACCAGAACGTCGACATCGGCCTCGAGGTCGGCCTGCCCGGGCACGCCCAGATCGGCAAGGGCATGTGGGCCGCGCCCGACCTGATGGCCGACATGCTGACGCAGAAGATCGGGCACCCGCGTGCGGGCGCGACGACGGCCTGGGTGCCGTCGCCGACCGCGGCGACCCTGCACTCGCTGCACTATCTCGAGGTCGACGTGCGCGCTCGTCAGCAGGAGCTCGCGGGAACTCGCCGCGGCACCCTCGACGAGCTGCTCACCGTGCCGCTCGGCGACCCGGCCCAGTGGGACGACGCCGCACGACGCGAAGAGGTCGACAACAACGTGCAGTCCCTGCTCGGCTACGTCGTGCGCTGGATCGACCAGGGCATCGGATGCTCGAAGGTTCCGGACATCCACGACGTCGCGCTGATGGAGGACCGCGCCACGCTGCGCATCTCGAGCCAGCTGCTCGCCAACTGGCTGCGGCACGGCGTCGTCACCGAGGCCGAGCTGCGGGCATCCCTCGCCCGTATGGCCGCGGTCGTCGACGAACAGAACGCGGGCGACCCGCTCTACCGCCCGATGGCGACCGACCCCGACGCGAGCATCGCCTTCCAGGCCGCCTGCGATCTCGTGTTCGACGGCACGGCGCAGCCGAACGGCTACACCGAGTTCATCCTGCACCGCCGTCGCCGCGAGGCGAAGGCCGCACAGAACGGAATCCAGTCATGAAGCAGTCCATCGACACGGTCTCGATCAGCCACGAGCTGGCGCTGCACATCGCCACGGTGGCGATCGACGAGGGCGCCAAGGCGGGACTTCCCGTCGCGGTGACGATCGTCGATCCCGCGCTCGCGCTCGTCGCGTACGTCCGCGCCGACGGCATCACCCCGCACAGCGTCGAGACCAGCCGCCGCAAGGCGCAGACCGCCGCGTCGACCCGCCGCCCGACCGGCTGGATGCAGGGCGAGCTGGCGAGCGCACTGCCCAGCGGCACCGGCGGCCTGCTCACCAACATCAAGGGCGGCGTTCCGCTGCGGTTCGACGGGAAGCTGCTCGGCGGCCTCGGCATTGCGGGCGGCGCACCCGACCAGGACGCGGAGGTCGCGCGCGCAGTGCTGGCCGTGGTGGGCGCGGACCCGGTCGACTGAGCGGCAGCACCAACGCCGAAGGGCACACCGTTTCCTGAGAACGGTGTGCCCTTCGTCACGAAGTGTGCCGTTCGGCTCAGACCTCCGAGTACGAGACGTAGGCGAAGCGGCGCGAATCCGGAGCCCAGCTTGCCACGTTCATCGCTCCCTGGCCGCCGAACACGGTCGCGATCTCGCGACCCGTGCCGCCCTCGGGCGTCGTCAACCGAATGCGCACATCAGAGATGTTCTCGGGGTGCCCCTCGATGCCGGTGGGGTAACTCACATACACGAGCTGCTGCCCATCCGGTGAGGGGTGCGGGAACCAGTTGACCCGCTCGTCGTCGGTCAGCTGGGTGACGGATGCTCCGTCCGGGCGCATCCGGAACAGCTGCGTATGACCCGGCGCACCGCCTGCGCGCTCCGAGTTGAAGTACACCCACTCGCCGCCGTCCGGCCCGAGCCCGAACTCTGCTCCGTCGTCCTGGAACGCGTCGTCGGTGAGCTGCACGTCATCGGCAGCGCCACCACTAGCGCCATCACTAGTGCCAACGCCATCGCCATCGCCGTCAGCAGCACCGTCACTGTCACCACCGCCGCCGCCGCCGAGCGGCAGCAGGTACACGTTCGTGAAGCGCTGCTGGCCCTCCCACGAGAGTCCGATGTACGACAGCACGCGCCCGTCGGCTGAGATGCCGTGCAGGTAGTGATGGAAGTTGCCGCGGTCGTGCGAGACCCGTCGGACTTCGCCGCCCCGCAGCGGCACCTGGTAGAGGTGGCCGTCTGCCGCCGACACGTAGACGCTCGCGCCGTCCGGCGCGACGACGTGGTCGTTGTTGATCTCGGGAATGCCGCCGAGGTCGACTTCGCTGAGCACCGCCGTCTCCGGCGTGGCGTCGGCCGGAAAGGTGAAGAGCCGCCCGCCCCCGTTGATCACGAGCAGTGCGCCGTCGGGCGTCCAGTTCGGCGCCTCGAAGAGCAGCTCGGCCGAAGTGAGCACCGGGTGCGAGGCATCCGTGTCGAGGTCATGAACCCACAGCGTCGCCGATTGGCCCGGCAGAAAATCGCGTGCCATCTAAATGTCCTTCCAACTTCCGCTCTCGGCCGCGGCGATCACGGCCTCTGTCACGCGCACCGCGCGCAGCCCGTCCTCGAAGCGTGGCAGCCCATCGGGCGAGCCGCCAGCGATCGCGGCGTAGGTGTCCGCGACGAACGCGTTGAACGCGTCCTGATAGCCCTGCGGATGACCGGCGGGCGTCATCACGAGTCGCGCCGCATCGGGCGCGAGCTGGTCGGCGTCGCGCGGCACGAGCAGTGAGCCCGAGCGGCGGCCGACCCACAGCGTCTCGGGCTGTTCCTGATCGAACGCGAGGGATTCCTGTGCCCCCGCGATCTCGACGTGCAGCCGGTTCTTCCGGCCCGGCGCGAGCTGCGAGACGAGCACGGTCCCGATCGCACCGCCTTCCGTCTCGAGGGCGACCGACACCGCGTCCTCCGTCTCGATCCGGTCGTGCTGCGCACGCGCGGCGAGGAATGTCCGCTTCGACGCGGCCACTCGCGCGACACGGTCGCCCGTCACGAACTCGACCAGGTCGACGAGATGGGAGCCGATGTCGGCGAACGCGCGGGAGCGGCCGCCGGCGGCCGGATCGACGCGCCAGTTGTCGTCGTCGGCCGACAGCAGCCAGTCCTGCAGGTAGGAGCCCTGCACCGTCAGAACCCGGCCCGTCTCGCCGCCCGCCACCCGCGCGCGTGCGTCGCGCACGAGCGGGTGGAAGCGGTACACGAACGGGACGGTCGCGACACGGCCGACGGATGCGTCGACCAGTCGCTCCGCATCCTCGACGGTCGTCGCCAACGGCTTCTCGCACACCACGTGCTTCCCCGCGGCGAGCGCAGCGAGCGCCTGCGATGCGTGCAACGCGTTCGGAGTCGTGACGTGCACGACATCGACGGCCGGGTCGGCGATGAGCTCGTCGATGGAGTCGTACGCGCGATCGGTGCCGAGCTCGACCGCGGCTGCCACGCTGCGCTCGGGCGACGACCCGGCGACGCCGACCAGCCGGGCACGCGCGGCTCTCGCCGCGCGGGAGTGCACGGTCGCCATGAATCCGCCGCCGACGATGCCGACGCCGAGCCGCTTCGGCCGCGCGGGCGAGTCGGCCGCTTCCGTGTTCACGGCGCGCGAGCGGCCGCGGCCCATTAGGCCGTCTTCTCTGCCGGGCTCTTCCCGAGAGTCGCCTCGGCGGGCGACCAGTCCTCGGGAAGCGCAGGCGTCGGCACGAAGGTGCTCTCGACCTCCACCCATCCCCCGCGCTCGGCGGCTTCGATCGTCGAGACCATCACGTCGAGGGCATGGAACGCCTGCTCGCCCGAGGCACGCTCGGGCACGCCGGCGCGGATCGCGCGCGCCAGCTCGACGACACCGGTGCCGCGCGCGGCCTTCTCGCCGCTCGTCGTGATCGTCTCGCTCGCGCCCTCGCGGGTGCCGTTCGGCGTGTGCAGCACGAGGTCGCCGACGAACATGTTCGGATCGACCATCTCGAGTGCGCCGTCGACGCCGGTGACCTCGAACAGGGTGCGGCGGATCTGCGAGTCGAAGCTGAAGATGCTCTGCGACGTCTGGCCGCCCTCGAACTCGAACACGGCGCTGACGTGCGTCGGAACCGTCACCTCGAACGTCTCGCCCGCTCGCGGGCCGGACCCGATCGTGCGCACCGGCTTCGACTTCGACGCCACCGCGGTGACGCGCTTCACCGGGCCGAACAGCTGGATCAGGGTGGTCACGTAGTACGGGCCGACGTCGAACAGCGGGCCGGCGCCCTCCTGGAACAGGAAGTCGGGGTTCGGGTGCCACGACTCAGGGCCGGGCTGCTGCATGAGCGTGAGCGCGCTCTGAGCCCGGCCGATGGCGCCGGATTCGATGAGCCGACGGGCGGTCTGGATGCCCGCGCCGAGGAAGGTGTCGGGAGCGGTCGCGACGCGCAGCCCCGCGGCCTGCGCCGCCGCGAGCAGAGCGCGCCCGCTCTCGCGGTCGAGCGCGATGGGCTTCTCGGTCCACACGTGCTTGCCGGCAGCGATCACCTGGTGCGCCACCTCGGCGTGCGCCTTCGGGATCGTCAGGTTCACGACGATCTCGATCTTCGGGTCGGCGAGCAGTTGCTCGACCGTGCCGAAGCCCGGCACGCCGAACGCCTGAGCCTGGAACTCGGCGCGGTCGAGATCGATGTCGGCGATGAACCGCACGTCGACGTCGGGGAACGAGGTGAGGTTCGTCAGGTACTGCGTGCTGATGTTGCCCGCGCCGATCACGCCGACACCGACGGGGCCCGTGCTCGTCACGGCATCGGTCGCGGCGTCGGTCACGCGAGCCCCTCCTTCGTGAGGAAGGCGACGCTGTCGGCGACGGCCTGGAACCGGTCGTCGCGCGAATCGTCGAGCTCGATGACGCGCAGCGCCTCGGGCGCGGCTTCGATGATCGCGCGGATCGGCAGCGAGCCGGAGCCGACCGCGACCTGGTCCTTGTTCTCGTGGGTTCCGGGGCCGTCCTTGACGTGCAGCGCGACCACCTTGTCGCCGAGCCTGCCCAACAGCTCGACCGGGTCGCTGCCGCCGACGGCAGCCCAGTAGGTGTCGAGCTCGAGGAACACCGACGCGGGCACGATCTCGGCGAACAAGTCGTAGGCGGGGCGTCCCTCGATCTTGGTCTCGAACTCGAACGCGTGGTTGTGGTAGCCGATCGCGAGGCCGAACGCCTTCGCGCGGTCGGCGGCGGCAGCGAGATCATCGGCGATCCGCTTGACGCCGTCGGCGGTCTGCCAGCGCGAGTCGTCGATGTGCGGGTCGATGAGGGTACGGACGCCGAGGGCCTGGGCCTTCTCGAAGATCGGCTCCTGCTCCTCCGCCACGAAGCGCTGGTGCGCTGTCGGGCTCGTGAGACCCGCGGCGGTCAGTGCGTCGCCGAGCCCTTCGAGGCCGACGATGTTGAACGCCTCGACCTGGGTGAGCCCCAGTTCGGCCAGACGGGCGAGCGTACCAGGAAGGTCTTCCTGGAGCGCCTCGCGCACGGTGTACAGCTGCACAGAGAGGAGTGACTCGGTCATGCCGCCATTCAAACAGACTTCCGTCGCCGATCAAGCAAAAGTCGACTAATAGTCGCCAACTTTCGCGTGTGATTCAATTGCGGAGTGTCAGATCCGCTCGTGCCGCCCGACGAGCGCGGATTGTTACGGATGCTTCGCACCGGCCCCGCCCGCACGCGTGCCCAGCTCGCCGAGCTCACCGGTCTCGCACGGTCGACGGTGTCGGCGCGCCTCGACGGGCTCATCGCCGCCGGCCTCGTGGCGCCGGCCGGCGACGAGTTCTCGACCGGCGGCCGACCGCCCGCATTGCTCGCCTTCAACCCGGCGGCGCGCGTGGTACTCGCGATCGACCTGGGCGCGACCCATGGCGTGGTCGCGATCACCGACCTCGCCGGCAGCATCCTCCACACCGAATCCCGCGAGCTCGCGATCGCGGAAGGACCCCAACCGGTCCTCGACTGGGCCATCGCCGCGGCGAAGCGCGTGCTCAAGGCCAGCGGGCGCGTGCGCGATGAACTCGTCGGCGTCGGTGTCGGGTTGCCGGGCCCGGTCGAGCATTCGAGCGGGCTGCCCACGAATCCGCCGATCATGCCCGGGTGGAACCGCTTCGACGTGCCCGCCTACATCCGTCGCCACTTCGACGTGCCCGTCCTCGTCGACAACGACGTGAACATCCTCGCCCTCGGCGAGCACGCGGTCAGCTGGGGCACGGAAACGGACGTCGTCTTCGTGAAAGTGTCGACGGGCATCGGCGCCGGCATCATCGCGGGCGGCCGCCTGCAGCGCGGCGCGCAGGGGTCGGCCGGCGATCTCGGCCACGTGCGCGTGCCGTTCACGCGCCAGACCCCTCAGCACGGCGACGTCGACGCCGACCTCGAGGCGCTCGCGAGCGGCCCCGCGATCGCACGGTGGATGACCGAGCACGGCACCCCGGCTGTGACGAGCCGCGATGTCCTCGCCGCGGGGTTGCGCGGCGATCCGGTCGCCGTGCAGGGCATCCGTCAGGCCGGCCGTGACCTCGGCGAGGTCCTTGCGACCGTCGTCAATCTGCTGAATCCTTCTGTCGTCATCATCGGGGGCAGCGTGGCCCGAGCCGGCGAGCACCTTCTCGCTGGGGTCCGCGAGGTGGTCTACGGCCAGTCGGCACCCCTCGCCACGCAGCACTTGAGCATCGTGCACGCAGCGGCCGGCAGCACGGGCGGAGTGCTCGGCGCCGCGATCATGGTGATCCAGCGTGTGCTGGACGAGCCGGAGCAGCGATGATGGTGATGACGAGATGACTGAGAGGCCGCTGATGTCCCTTCCTACTCCCCGCTTCCCTGACCCGCGCGATGCGCCCGTGCTGCGCTGGGGCGTCGTCGCCCCGGGCGGCATCGCGCACAGTTTCGCGCAAGCGCTGCGCGACCACTCGACGCAGCAGATCGTGGGTGTCGCGTCCCGTTCGCGCGAGCGAGCGGACACCTTTGCCCGCGAGTTCCACGTCCGCGACGTCCACGACGACTACGGCCAGCTGCTCGACAGCCCTGATGTCGAGATCGTGTACATCGCCTCGACTCACAACGCCCATGAGGAGATCGCCGTCCGCGCCATCAAGGCGGGCAAGCACGTGCTGGTTGAGAAGCCGGCCGGCACGACCGCGGCCTCCGCTCAGCGCATCGCCGATGCCGCGCACGAGGCCGGCGTCTTCGCGATGGAGGCGATGTGGACCCGCTTCCTGCCCCACATGGACGTGGCACGTCAACTGCTCGAGTCCGGCGCGCTGGGCGACGTCAAGCTCGTCACCGCCGACTTCGGTGTGCACGCGGCCTTCGACCCCGAGAGCCGGATGTACGACCCCGCGAAAGCCGGCGGGTCTCTGCTCGACCTCGGGGTGTACCCGATCTCGTTCGCGCAGTTCGCACTGCCGGCTCTCAACAATGACCCGCGGTTCCATGTCGCGGGGTCGCTCTCCCCGACGGGTTCCGATGCCCAGGTCTCACTGATTCTCGAAGCGGATGCCGGCGCGCACGCTCTCCTGCACGTCGGCGTCGAGGCGCGCACCCCATGGACGGCGTCGATCTCGGGCACCAAGGGTCGGATCGAGATCGCGACGCCGTTCTGGGCGCCATCCGGCCTGACATTCACCCCGGAGGGCGGCGAGCCCGAGACGTACCCGGGCATTCCGGGCATCGAGGGCCGCGACGGCATGGCATTCGAAGCGGCGGCCGTCGCGCGGTACGTGCGCGACGGGCTGACCGACGCACCGCTGCACCCCTTCTCGGACGCAATCGCGGCGCTGCGCATCATCGATGAGGCGCGTCGGCGCCTCGGCTACACGTACGGGCTGGAAGAATAGCCCCGCTATGACCGACACGCTGCTCCCGCTCTTCGACGAGCAGCCGTCACTCCCCGGTCACCCCGAGCGGCCAAGCCATCTCGAGAGGGTGGTCGCCGACTCCAGCGACCGGGTGGCGTGGCTTCGCGCGCGCAGCCGGGGCATCACCGCCACCGATGTCGCCAAGCTGTCCACGCCGCGTTCGATCGACGCGGCCGCGCGAGAGAAGTGGTTCGGCAGCCGCTTCAGCGGGAACGCGTACACCGATCACGGAAAGCAGCGCGAGCCCGAGATCGCCACCTGGGTCGAGCAGCAGCACGGCATCGCGCCGTCATCGCTGCTGTTCCGCGCCGAGCGCGACCCGCGCCACCTCGCGACGCCGGACGGGCTGACCGTGACGGACGCCGGCGCACTGGTGCTCGCCGAGATCAAGACGACGAACAAGCCGTGGCGCTCGATCCCGCGCCACTACCTGCGCCAGATCTGGTGGCAGCAGTACGTGCTCGGCGCAGAACGCACCCTGTTTGTCTGGGAACAACACGAGGAGTTCGTGCCCGTCGGCGAGCCCGAATGCCGCTGGGTCGACCGCGACGATGACGCGATCGAGGTGCTCATCGGGCTCGCCGGGCAGCTCGTCACTGCGATTCAGACCCTCGCGTCTCGCCCGCGCTGACCGGCCAGAGAAGGTCGCGAAGCTGCCGTAGCCGTGATGCACGGGCTGCCAGTCGCACCGCGGACGCAGAATCCGGGCGCCACGTCTCCGCGACATTCGGAGTGAACACGCTGTCGACCGGACGCCCGTCGGCGGCCGCCCACGCGATGATCGCGGCACCGGTCGAGGTCGCCGAGTCCGGTACGGGGACTCCCGTGTCCGCTGCCAGCGCGTCGGTCATGATCTGCACCCACCGCGGCTGCTGAATGAACCCGCCGGTGAATCGCACGGCGGTCTGCTCGCCGGCCGCGGACCGAACGGTGCCGGCCAGTTCGATCAGCGCGGCCGCGATACCTTCGACCGCCGCACGCGTAAGGTCCGGCAGGCCGTGATGAGACGCGAGCCCGATGAATCCGCCGCGCAACTCCGGGCGCCACAACGGTGCCCGTTCGCCGCTCAGGTAGGGCACGAAGAAAAGCCCGTCGTCGGGCGCAACGTCGAAGGCCGCAGCGACGAGCTCGCCGACGGATGCCTCGCCGCCGAGGCGATCGCGAATCCACGTGAGCACGTTCCCACCGTTATTGCCCGCGCCGCCGACGACCCAGTGGGACCGATCGATCGGATAGCACCAGACCCGGGCGTCAGGATCGACGGCACGCTGCGCTGAGTTCGCCCGGTACGCGATGCTCGTCCCGATCGTGCACGACGCGATGCCCGCGTCGAACCCGCAGGCGCCGATCTGGGTGAGCGGGCCGTCCATGCCTCCGGTGGCGACGGGGATGCCGGCCGGCAGACCGAGGGTCTCGGCGACCTCGGTGCGCAGCGGCGCCGTGGCGTACGAGTCGTGCACCTCGGGCAGCTGCTCCGGCCTGGCCCCGGCGGCTCCGAGCAGCGGAGCATCCCACTCCCAGCGCGCACTGTCGAACACGCCGGTGGAGGCGCCCGACATCGGGTCGGTCCAGAACCGGCCGGTCAGCCATTCGAAGACGAAGTCCTTGCCGCCGGCGAACACCGCGTCGGCGCCGAGCCCGAACTCCCCGCGAGCCCACAGCAGCTTCGCCGGCCAGTAACTCGCATCCGGCGGGCACAGCGTGCGCTCGAACGCCACGCGGGCCGCCTCCGCGACGTGTGGCCAGGCGACGAGCGCGCGTGAGTCCGACCACAGCAGCACGTCCGAGACATCCGATATCTCGCTGCCCGCTCGCCGCGCCCAAGCGAAGCTGCTCGCCGTCCCCGACGCGGCGACAGCACGTATCGTCGCTCCGGTACCCGACACGCCTCGCACGACCGCGCGCACCGCCTCCTGAATCTCGGCGAAGCGGTGTGCCGACCTGCCGGTCGCGTCGGCGAAGGTTGCAAGGTCGACGGCCCGCTCGGCGAGCGTCACCATGTCGCGGTCATGGAGCCGCGCCCGCACCCCGCTCGACGAGATGTCGAGCGAGAGCACGGCGTCGGTCGACACGGTGCTCACACGAAGACGACGCACACCGGCGTCGCAGCATCCGATGTCCCGACGTGGGTCAGATTCGCCGCATCCTCGTCAATCGCGAACGTCACGATGTTGTCGCTGTTCTGGTTCGCGACCAGCAGGTACGCGCCGTCGGGGGACTGGATGAAGTCGCGCGGCTCCTCCCCCAGGCTCGGCTCGACGTGGACGAGCTCAATCGTGCCCGCCGCCTCGTCGAAGCGGAACATCGCGATGCTGTCGTGACCGCGATTGGAACCGAACACGAACCGGCCCGAATGCGACACACGCACCTCCGAGGTCTGGTTGTGGCCGGTGAAGTCGGCGGGCAAGGTCGACACGATCTGATTCTGCACGAATCCGTCACCGTCGCGCTTCAGCACGATCATGGTGTTGTCGAGCTCGGTGATGAGGAAGAGGTACTCGCCGTTCGGGTGGAACGCGAGGTGGCGCGGGCCGGCACCCGGGGCCGTCGAGAAGCGCAGCTCGCTGAGCTCGCTGAGCTTGCCGTCCGCGCTGAACTCGTAGAACAGCACCGCGTCGAGACCGAGGTCGGGTACGAGCGCGAGGCCGGTCTTCGGGTCGAACAGGATCTGATGCGCGTGCGGCCCGGTCTGGCGGACCTCGTGAACGCTCGAGCCCTCGTGCTGCACGTGGTCGACGCGCGCGCCGAGGCTGCCGTCCGCCTCGCGAGCGAACACCGAGACCGACCCGGTCCGGTAGTTGCCGACGAGCACGAACTTCTCGCTCGGATCGAGGGCGATGTGCGCGGGCTCGACCCCGTCGGACGGCACCTCGTTCAAGACCGTCAGCTCTCCGGTACGCGGGTCGCGGGCATAGGCCGCGGCGCCCCCACCGGGAGCCCCGTCGAATTCCACCGTCTCGATGACGGCGTAGACGTTCGTACCGTCGGCGGTCACGCACAGCCACGACGGATTCGTGATCTTTGCAGCGACGACCGCATCACCGACCCCGCCCTCGCTATATGAAGCCCGCAGTATGCCGTCTGCCTTGCCGTCCACATGGGCCAGCTTGTCGGTATAGGTCCCGATGAGGAGTGAGGAGGATGCCATTGCCGTTTGTTCCTTTCAGTGGTGGTACGAGATGAGGAGAGGCGAAAAGTCTCAAACTGAATTCATCTGACGGAGCAGCTGCGCACGTCGCATGACGACGCTCAGGCCGACGAGGCCGCAGAACGCGGCCGCCGAGATGATCGCAGGCACGAAGAACACGTGCGGAAGCCCGAGCGGCACGACGCCGATCGAACCGATGAGCCCACCGAGCGTGGACGAGAACACGGTTGTGCTGAGGAACGTCGACGTCGCGACGCCGGCGCCCTTCGGGTACAGCTCCTGGGCGACGTTGACGCCGAGGCCGGCGATGCACGCCCACAACAGCGACATCAGGAACTGACCGAGGAACAACTGCGCCACGTTCGTGCTCAGCGCATAGCAGAGATGCGCGATCGCGCCGAAGGCGGCGCCGACGGCCATCACCGGCATCGCGTTGAACCGCCTCGCGAACAGGCTCGCGACGGGGATGAGCAGCAGCTCGAACACGGGCTGCGTGGCGATGACCGCACCGCGAAGTGCCGGCGCCGTATGCAGTTCGTTCTGCATATAGAGGGGAAGGAACGCGAACTTGAGGGTATCGCCGCTCAGCGCGAGCATGCACAGCACGGAGAACGTGAAGAGCGGCGCCATCTCGCGCAGCTCGCGGCGGATGTGCCGCGTGGGCTGCTCAAGCTCGTCATCCTCGGTGAGACGCTGCGAGCGCACCCCGATCAACGGCACGATCTGTCCGAGGGTGAGCCCAGCGACCACCAGCAACAGCCCGCGCAGTCCGATCACGCCGCCGAGCCAGCTGCCGACGACCGGCCCGACGATCCAGCCCGCGGTGAACGACATCCGGATCGTCGAGATCACGAACGTCGCCGACGACGTCGGGTTGCGCGTCAACTCATCCCTGGCCGCGGCGTAGACCTGCGCTCCTGCCGCGCTCGCGACACCGAGCGCGGCGACGCTGATGACGAACGGCATCCAGATCTGAGTCGACGCGGCCATCAACACCCAGCCGACCGCCCCGACGCACGCCCCGATGCGGAACAGCCTCAAGCGATCGGAGATGCGGTCGGAGTACCGGCCGATCAGGAATCCGATGATCGGCGACGCGATGTTCGTCAGGTAATACAACCCTGCGACTGACAGCGGTGCTTTGAGGTCGTTGACGAAGAACAGCGCGAGCTGCGGTTGCGCCGACGACACGGCGATCCCCGAGATGAACAGGGAGATGACGGACGAGCGGTAGAGGCGCGAGTTCCAGATGATAGGGAGCGACGATGCGCGCCGCGGGCGCGCAGGGGCGTCACTCGACAACGAGGCCGACTTTCTCGGCCAGTCCCGTGAGGTAGCCAAGCGCCTCCCGGTACTCCTCGACGAACTCCTCGGTGGCGACCGCATTGCCCTTGTACACGCCGGGAACGTCGCGCACACCGCGTGAGACGCCGGGGATGTCCTCGAACTCGAGCGACACGACGCCCGTGAAGTCCGCGTCCTTGAGGCCCTGCAGCACCTTCTCCCAGTCGATTTTCCCCTTGCCGGGACGCCAGTGCACGTTGGTCTCGCCGTCATTGTCCGAGAAGTGGCAGTGGATGATCCGCTTGCCGAGTCGTTGCACCGCGACGTGGGGGATGTCGCCCGACGGGAACATGTGGCTGGGGTCCAGATTGATCCCGAGCACCGGCGAGTCGACCGCGTCGAGGATCCGCAGCAGCCCCTCGGCGGTCGAGCCGTACCGGAACGGATGCGGCTCGAGGCTGTACCTGACGCCTGCCGACTCTGCGTAGGCGGCGCACTTCCGCAGCCCGTCGATGTAGTCGAGCCAGTTCTGATCCCAATCGAGGCCCGACGGCACATCGACGGTGAACAGCTGCACATGCGGACGGTCGGTGATGCGCGGCATTTCCAGGGCGAACGGGAAGTGCACCACCGTGTTGATGATGCTCGCGCCGAGTTCTATCCCCTTGTCCACGCCCTGCTTGAACATGTCGACCGACGCAGCGCGCTCCGCCGGGTCTGGGCTCGCGAGACGCGGCGTCTTCACCACGAACTGCGAGAGCGTCATGCCCTTGTCATCGAGGATGCCGCGCAGTTCCTTGACGGTCTGCGGCGTGTAGTAGTTGACGAGCGAGTCGTCGTCCCACGCGATCAGCTCGGTTGCACGGAAGCCCGCGTCGCCGATGCGCGCGATCGCTCCGTCGTAGGGGCCATCCCATTTCCACGGCCAAACGGATGCTCCGAAACGCATGTCTTCTCCTTATGTCTGAGCTCGTCTGCAATCGCTCGCGCGCCGATGATGGCGAGCGCCACGCTCGTGAGCGTCGGGTTGCACGCCGTCGAGGTGGGGATCACCCCGTTTCCGGCCACACGCACGTTCTCTGTGCCCCACACCCTGCTGCCCGGATCACACACCGATGCGCCGTCGTCGGTCGCCCCCATGCGCACGGTGCCCTGGTAGTGCAGCGATGACCCGGCGGGGAGCTCGCGCGGTTCCTCCGCCTTGAGTGGGCGCCCCAGCGAGTTGGCGATGTCCTTGAGGGTCTCCTTCGCGCGCGCGATGACCCGCCGGTCGCCCACGGAGAGGCGATAACGGAACCGCGGCGCAGGCATCCCCCGCCAGTCCGTCTCCGTCTCGCTGAACCAGACCCGGTTCTCGGGGTCGAGCTCCTGCGGCAGGAAGAAGGCCAGCGAGATCACCGGTCCGAGTGTGGCGACCTCGGCGTCGCTCAAGCCGAGCGTCGTCGGGTCCACATGGCTGACCTGCGAGTGGAAGGGAAAGCGGTCACCGTCGAACGGAATCCACGTGACGCCGCTCGATGCGATCGCCATGGCCGACGGGTCGGACATCACTCCCGTGGTGCCGCTTTCGCCATCCGCTGTGCCGGCGGCGTCGCTCACGTCGCCGAGGGCGTCACCATCCTCAAGAACCGCCATCAGCGAGACCTGCGGATGCTCGTTGAGGTGCCGGCCGAGCGCCGCCGGTCGGATTCCGGATGCAAACAGCAACTGGGGCGTGTGCACGCTGTTGGCTGCGACGACGACGTGTCGCGCGGAGACGCTCGTCATGCGGCCGGTGAGCCGGTCTTCGAGGACCACGCCGACGGCGCGGCCGCCCTCCATCAATATGCGCCGCGCGAGCGTGTCAGCCCGCACCTCGAGGCCCCGATCGACGGCGTCGCCCAGGATGACATCGGGCCCGGAGCGGTGCACCCCGGTCGGCGTCGCCACGAGCGCCATCGGCATCTGCTGGACGCGACGGGACGGCTCGCGGCCGTCGTCCACGACACGAGAGATACGCGAACGGATGCGTTCGGCCATCCGCCGATCGGTGAAGCGGTCATTGCCCACCCGCAGCATCCGTTCGGCCTCGTCATAGGCGTCATCGAGCACCTCGCGCGCAATCAGGTCGATGCGTTCACTGCCGGCCGGCCGTGGGCAGGCGCCGAACCAGTGGGAGCCCATCCCGCCGACGCCGGACGACGCCTGCGCGGCCGGGAAGTCGCTCGGCCCCGACGGTTCCGCCAGGCTCCACAGACCGGGCCGCTTGGTGAGCGTCGCGTTCAGCGTCTCGTGATCAGCGCGGGCCACCTCATCGTGCGAAAGCTTCGGATACGCGTGCGGGAACGGACCCTGGAAGGCGATCTGCACTGCCGTCCGGTGCGAGCTGCTCTCGATGTTCGCGACGTGAAGACCGGGGGGCACTGTGGCCGCCGGGCCTGCCTCGACGAGCAGAACGCGCGCATCGGGGGCCTCGTCGATGATCGTGCGAGCGTAGGTGCATCCGGTCGGGCCCGCACCGATGACGATGACGTCTGCGCTGCTGTCGAACGCTTCCGGTACGGCGTGGTCAGCGGTCTGCGGCTCGCTCGGCATGTGGCAACTCCTTCGTCACCTGCGACTATAGGAGCGTAAAAGTCCACGCGCAATAACATTTCGCGAGGCATCCGAGAAGCGTCCGAAGACGCAGAATCAGTCGGCCCGCTCCGCCTCCACGGACTTCGCGATGATCCTCGGATCGGCCCAGACGACAGGCTTCCCCGTCCACCGCTGGATGAAGTGACCGAGCGCGTCCTGCAGGATCCGGAGCAGATCGATGTCGGGGTTGAGGAGCCACTGCAGCTGCAGACCGTCCATCAAGGCGTAGACGGCGCGGACCTCGCGCATCATCTGCTCGTCGTCCATCGGCAGGATCTCGCCGTGCTCCTGCGCGTAGTGCAGTTCGCCGAGCGCGCGCACCATGAGGCGGTCATAGCGCCGCTTCACGAACTGATGCAGTGGGTGGTTCGGGTTCGAGGACTCAGCGGCGATGGTGAGGAACATCTCGATCAGACCGCGGTCGAGCGTGTGCTGGTATGCGTTGTACGGCAGCAGCATGAACCGCGTGAGCCCGCGCACGTCGGCGGGCATCACTCGGTCGTTCTCAACGTCCCAGTGCTCGAGCACCGCGATGAGCAGCCCCTCCTTGTTCTCGAAGTGGCGCGTGAGCGCAGCCGGCGTCACTCCGACGTCGAGTGCGATCTGCCGCAGAGACCCCCCGGCGTAGCCGTACTGACCGAACACCTTCGATGCCGCGAGGATGATCTCGCGCCGCCGCTTGATGCCGTTGCGGTACGGGCCGCGCGTCTTATGGGCCGCGATATCTGCGACCCCCGCTGCAGAACCCTCGGACATGCTCGACCTTTCCGCTAAAACTCCACCACCTTAGCGTCGTCCCACGTGACCGGTGCGCCGGTCCACACCTCGATGAAATGGCCGAGCGCTGCGCGAAAGGCCGAGACGAGGTCCCAGTCAGGGTTGAGCAGCCACTGCAGCTGAATGCCGTCCATCAGCGCGTATGCCGCCTTCACGTCGCGCACGATGTGCTCGTCGGTGAGCGTCGGCAAGACCTCGCCGGCGTCGCGCGCCCAAGTGAGCTCGACGATCATCGCGCTGAGCACGCGGTCGTATCGCCGCTGTACGAAGTCGTGCAGCGGGTGAACAGGATTCGACGCCTCGGCCGAGATCGTCAGGAACATCTCGACCAGACCGCGGTCGTGGGTGTGGTGGCGCGCGCTCTCGGGCATCTGCTTGACTCTCGCGATTCCGTGCAAGTCGCGCGGCATCAGCCGGTCGTTCTCGGAATCCCAATACTGCAGCACTGCGACGAGCAGGCTCTCCTTGTCAGGGAAGTGGCGCGTCAGCGCCGCGGGTGTGACGCCCACGCGCTTGGCCACCTGCCGCAACGACCCGCCGGCATACCCGTATTCGCCGAACACCTTCGCGGCCGACGCGATGATGTCCTGCCGACGCTTGATTCCGTTCCGGTACGGTCCCCGGACACGTCCTGCCTGCGCATCTGCCATCGCAGCCCCTCTCTTCGCCGTCCGGCCGGTCGTGAGCCGATGGGCGATTACCGGCCCGCGAGCGAGCCCCCGATCCCCCCGACCGAGAAATACCTGTTCAGCACGGCGAAGATGATGATCGGCGGCAGCATCATCACAACCGATACCGCCATAACGTAACCCCACGACGTGTTGTTGGCAGCGAAAAACGTCTCCAGGCCGACCGGCAGCGTGTAGTTGGCGTAGTTGTGCAGGAACACTGATGCGACCAGATAGTCGTTCCATGCCACGAGGAAGGCGAAGATCGCCGTCGACAGCACTCCCGGCAGCGAGTTGCGCAAGACGATTCTGAGGAACCCGCCGAACATCGACGCGCCGTCCATCCACGCCGCCTCTTCCAACGCGACCGGTATCGAGTCGAAGTATGCGGCCATCATCCAGGTGGCGACAGCCATCGACCCCGCGATATAGACGATCGTCACGCCGGCCAGACTGTCGGTGAGGTGCAGTCGCGCGAACAGCACGAACAGCGGCACGACCGACACGATGATCGGCAGCGACTGGGCGACGAACAGGATCAGCGAATAGGACGAGACCGCCCTGCTGCGCCCTCGCGAGAGCACGTAGCCCGCCGGCGCCGCCACCGCCACGGCGACGACGACAGTGGCGAGAACGACGATGAGGCTGTTGGTGAGCCACAGGACCACCTGCGTCTGCGTGAAGACATGGGTGAAGTTCTCGACCGTGAATTTGGACTTCGTGGCGCTCTGGCTCTGGGGTGTGAGGGAGAGGTACACGGTGGCGAGGATCGGCACCATCACGATCAGCGCGATCACGGCCGCGATGAGCGTGTGATACCACGTCGGGCCGCCCGCGTCGCGCGCCACTCGATGCGAGCGACGGGCGTTCGGGGTCGCGTCGGTGCGCCCGCGCACCAGTGCGGCGTTGCTTGCGGTCACTCGATGTCCGCCTTTCTGATCTGCCGGAAGAGCACCAGCGACACGATCACCGCGACGATGGTCATGATGAACGCGATCGCGACGCCCGGGCCGGTCTGGAAGTTGGAGAAGACCTCCTGATAGGCGAGGACCACCAGCGTGTTGGTTGACCCGATCGGGCCACCACCGGTGAGCAGGTACACGATGGGGAAGTCGTTGATACAGAAGATCACCATGAGGATCCAGCTGATATAGGTCGGCCTGGCGATCAGCGGCAACGTGATGCGGAAGAACGTCTGGCTGCGGCTCGCTCCGTCGACGCGAGCGGCTTCGTACACGTTCTCGTCGACACCGGCGAGCGCCGAGCCCATCATCAGCAGCATGAACGGAAAACTCACCCACACCTTGAACGCGAGAACCGTGATCTGCGCGAGAGTCGGGTCTGCGAGGAACAGCACGTTCCCGAAGCCGAGGCTCTTGAGCAGCAACGGGATCGGACTCGTCGACGTCGCGACCAGCCAGTTCCACGAGGTCGAGGAGACGACGATCGGAACGATCCACGGCAGCAGCAGCAGGGTCCTGATGACCCCGCGGGCGTGCACCCGCGTCTTCGTCAGCAGCGCTAAGCCCAAACCGATGATCCAGCTGCCGAAGACGCCGACAATGGTGAAGATGATCGTGAAACGCACGGCGGGCCAGAAGCCTGGCAGAGTGACCGCCGCCACGAAGTTCTGCAGGCCGATGAACTTGCCCACTTGAACGAGGTTGCCGTTAGTGAGCGCCTGGATCGCCGCGAACACCAACGGATACCCGTTGATCACGACCAGCAGAACCACCGAGGGCAGCACCATCACGAGGAGGGTGACGAGGCCACGGCGGCGACGCCGACGGGGGCGGGGCGGGGCGTCACCCTGGTGACCGCCGAGCCCCACCCCCTTCGACGCACGTGCCAACGAGGTGAGTTGTTGTGACGTCATGACGAGACCGCCAGCAGCCCCTTCTGCAACGTCGCGAGAGCGGTCTTGGAGTCGGTCTTGCCCTCGAGCATCGTCTGCGCGAACTGCTGAACTGCCGTGCCGTTGTCTGCGGCCGCGAGTGAGGCGAACAGCGTCGTACCGCGAGCCGAATACCCCTTCGCGATCGGCTCCCACTGCTCGAGGACCTTCTTGGTGTTGGGGTCGGACTGGTACTGCGGCAGTGCAATGACCGACTTGCGGATCGGCAGCGCGCCGGTGTCACCCTTGGCGAAGAGCCCGTTGGCGCCGATGAACGCCTGCAGCCAGTACTGCATGAACGCCTCAGACCCGGCCTGGCTGGTTGTGTGCGTGTACATCATGTAGTTCTTCAGGTACTGCAGGGTCCCGACATCGCCATGCGGGCCCTTGATCGGGTCGGGCATGACGAGCTCGCCCTTCGGCAGCGACGTCAGCGCCGGCAGCGTGGCGTTCGTGAATCCGATCGCGGTCTTCCGGTTCTTGAAGCTGTCATAGAGGTTCTGATCCGTGTAGCTGACCGACCCCGGGTCGATGGCGCCCGCGGCGTGCAGTTCGCGGACGAAGTCCATGGCCTCGACATTGCGCGAATAGGTCGCGTCCGGCTTGCCGTTTTCGTCGTAGAGACCCCCACCGTTGTTGATCATGAGCGACACCATGGCGTGGCCGCCGTAGGCGGACGACGCACTGGCCGCGGTCCCGAAGCCGTACACGCCGATCTTCGCCAGCGACTTCGCGGCCGCCAGCCAGGAGTCCCAGTCGGTCGGCAGCGCGTCGACACCCGCCTTGTTGAGGAGCGCCTGGTTGACCCACGGCACTCGGATGTCGAAGCCCCACGGCGCGGCCACGTAACCCTTGCTCGTCTTGAAGGGGGCCCATGCGCTTGCGGGGTAGTCGTCGTAGATGCCCGCCTTCTTGAGGTTGGCGACGAGCGTGTCGGCGTATGCGATGGCGCCCTCGTTGGCGAACTGGAAGGCCTGGAATGCATACCCGCCGCTGACAGCCGGACCGTTGCCGGCGGCGATCGCCGCTTGCAGGCCCTCATAGGTGTTCGGGGTGGTGATCACCTGGTAGCTCGCCTTCGGCAACCCCTTCTTCGGCGCGTATGCCTCCGTCACGGTTTTCGATTCGGCGTTGAATTGGCCGGGCCCGACCCCGTCCCAGAAGGTGATCGGCCCCTTCGAGCCGTCGCCGCCGCCGGTGGATGTCGATGCGTTGCTTCCGCCGCCAGTACACGCGGCGAGAAGCGGGAGTAGTGCTGCGGCGCCGCCGAGAGCGAGAAATTCGCGACGTGCGATCGGTCGGCGCTTGAACGATTCGAGCGAGTTCATGCCACTTCCTTGGTCTCATCATTGAGGACGATTCGTGAGTCATCTCGTCGCCGGCCCGGCTTCGTCACCTCAGGTTTGGGCCTCGCGAAATGTTGTCACTCATTCACGTTCCGCTCATGGTAGGTGAATGTCATGAACGGCGCAACACGGTCTTCGGCCCCGAATTCATCACGTTTACAAGCCCGATTTGAATTGTTAGCATTCGGTCACGGTTCGCAGATGAGCCGTTTCACAAGCACGTCAGGAGAGCACGACAATGAGGTTTGGCGCATCAGTTTGGCCGTGGAAATGGGACACACCGTACGACAAGGCGGTGCGAAGGATCGGCCAGGCCGGCTTCCGTGCCACGGAGCTCATCGCCTGGCGTCCTGAGACTTTCGACGAGTACTACACACCGGACACGGTGGCACTGCTGAAGCAGACCCTCGACGACGAGGGGATGAAGATTTCGCAGTTCGTCGTCAACAACGGGCCCGCGGCGAGTCCGGACCCACGCGCACGGCAGGCCGCGATCGACATGTTCAAGAAAGGCGTCGACACGGGTCGGGAGCTCGGTGCCACGATCGTCAACACCGTCACTCACATGCCGTTCGACCTGCCGTACCCGCGAATCACCGACCGCCCACTGGCGCAGACGTTCAACCTCCCGCTCAGCAAAGACCTCGACTGGGATCAGAACTGGCACGACTACGTCGCGGTCCTCAAGGAGTGCGCCGACTACGCCGAGCAGGCCGGACTGGTCTACAGCCTGGAGCCCCATCCGTTCCGGTACGGCGGCAATACGGAGGGGCTCCTCCGCCTGCTCGAGGCCGTCGACTCGCCGGCCCTCGGGGTCAACGTCGATCCCAGCCACCTGTTCCCGATCGGTGACTTCCCCAACATGGTGATCTACCGGCTGGGGTCCCGCGTCGTCCACTGCCACTTCTCGGACAACGACGGCGCAACCAACGTGCACTGGCGCCCGGGAATGGGCAAGATCGACTGGACGGACACTCTGCAGGCGCTCAAGGACGTCGGCTTCGACGGCGTGGTCTCGCTCGAGTTCGAGGACGTACC
The DNA here is from genome assembly GCF_042651345.1 of Gryllotalpicola reticulitermitis. NCBI lineage: Bacteria > Bacillati > Actinomycetota > Actinomycetes > Micrococcales > Microbacteriaceae > Gryllotalpicola > Gryllotalpicola reticulitermitis. Next base: position 303 of record NZ_JBHSCN010000005.1, on the reverse strand, counting down.
CGGCGTCTCCCGCGGGCAAGCGAACGTTCCCGGCATCTACAAGGGCAACGACATCGCCACCGAGGGTTTCGAAGCGGAGTACAAGACCGCCCTCGAGTACCTCACCGCGATCGCTCACGAGGTCGGGCTCAACGTCGAGTAGCCCTCTCGGAGTAGCTCGTTAAATACGAAAGACCCCGTCGCGTACGACGGGGTCTTTCTAAGGGGTGTTCGGCGGTGTCCTACTCTCCCACAGGGTCGCCCCTGCAGTACCATCGGCGCTGGGAGTCTTAGCTTCCGGGTTCGGAATGTGTCCGGGCGTTT
>NZ_JBHSCN010000004.1:0-222320 GCF_042651345.1 Gryllotalpicola reticulitermitis | reverse complement strand
GCTGACATCAAAAACCAACAACCCCAACACCACACCAAACGATGCGACACCAGGAAATTGGCATTGACAATGTGCACACTGTTGAGTTCTCAAAGACCATACGCACCCCGCCTAGACCCGCATAGGGCCGTCGCACGGGGGCAAGGGCTGAATCACCCATCTTAGGCGCTCGACTTCAGTCAGGCAAGTGACGTGGTGAGGCTTGACGATGGAGATCGTGTCCCGCTTGAGGGGGCGAGCCGACCGGCTCAGCCGCACCTTTGGGGTGACAAGTAAGTAATTTACGTCCCCGCCCGCCAACGTTCAAATCAGCGCCGCGGCCCGGGCGTGTCGCCCGTCATTCCGCAAGGAAGACGCCCGCGAGGGTCTTCTTTCCGCGACGCAGCACGGCCATCCGACCACCGATCAGATGGGCCGCGATCGGCGACTGGTCGTTGTCGATCTTGCGGTTGTTGACGTACACGCCGCCCTGGGCCACTGCCCGGCGGGCGTCGGAGAGGCTCGCGGTGAGCGACGTCTCGACAAGCAGCTGCGCGACCGTCGCCGTCGGCGCGGCCGTCGCAGTCGGAAGCTCGCGCAGAGCGGACTCCAGGGTCGGCAGGTCGAGCTCCTCGAGATCGCCGTTGCCGAAGAGCGCCCCCGACGCGAGGATCGCGGCGTTCGCGGCATCCGCCCCGTGCACGAGCGACGTCACCTCGAGCGCGAGCGTGCGCTGCGCTTCGCGGCGGAACGGCTCGTCGGCGACCGCCTGCTCGAGCCGTTCGATCTCGGCGCGCGAGAGGAACGTGAAGATCTTGAGTCGTGGGATCACGTCGCCGTCGTCGGTGTTGAGCCAGAACTGGTAGAACGCGTACGGGCTGGTCAGCTTCTCATCGAGCCAGATCGCATTGCCCTCGCTCTTGCCGAACTTGGTGCCGTCGGTGTTGGTGATGAGCGGCGTGCCGATCGCGTGGGCCGCCGCCCCCTCGACGCGACGGATCAGGTCGGTGCCGCTCGTCAGGTTGCCCCACTGATCGCTGCCACCGGTCTGCAGCACGCACCCGTACTGCCGGTACAGCTCGAGGAAGTCGAGGCCCTGCAGGATCTGGTAGCTGAACTCGGTGTACGAGATGCCTGCGTCGGAGTTGAGGCGCGCGGCCACCGCGTCTTTCTTGAGCATCGTTCCGACCCGGTAATGCTTGCCGATGTCGCGCAGGAAGTCGATCGCGCTGAGGCCGCCGAACCAGTCGAGATTGTTGACGAGCCGCGCGGCGTTCTCGCCCTCGAAGCTGAGGAAACGCGAGACCTGTGCCCCGAGGTAGCCGACCCACTCCGCGACGGTCTCTTTGGTGTTCAGGGTGCGCTCGGCGCTCGGGCGCGGGTCGCCGATGAGGCCGGTCGAGCCACCGACCAGGCCGAGCGGCGTGTGACCGGCGAGCTGAATGCGTCGCAGCAGCAGAAGCTGCACGAGGTTTCCGAGGTGCAGGCTCGGCGCCGTCGGGTCGAAGCCGCAATAGTAGGTGATCGGGTCGCCTGCGAGGAGCTGCTTCAGCTCGCTCTCATCGGTGGAGACATGGATGAGACCGCGCCACACGAGTTCGTCCCAGACGGTGTCGAAGGACGGATCGTTATGTTGCGTGGCCAGGATTGCAGGCGTGGACACGGGGTCAACAGTATCAGCGGCGCCCTCTCGATAGTTAAGGGAGAAGGCTTGATGGTTGTTGAGTTAAGTAATTTGGCTTAATGTAGTGATGATCAAGCCTTGAGACTTGAGGGGGACCCGTGTTTGTGATCACCGCCGACCAGATCGACTCGCGCATGAGCGACGATCTCGTCGCCGCCGAGCGCGACCGGATCAACGCCGCACACGGCGCCACCCTCGCCCTCCCGGCCGACCGCACGGCAGGCGACGAGCTGCAGGTGCTGAGCGACGACCCCGCCACAGCGCTCGCACTCGTGCTCGAGCTCACCCGGGGGCGACAGTTCCACGTCGGCCTCGGCATCGGCCCGGTGCGCACCCCGCTGCCTGAGGCGACCCGCGAAGCGAGCGGGCCGGCGTTCTTTGCGGCGCGAGACGCAGCGGAGAGGGCGAAGGGATCAGGCATCCGTCTCGCCGTGCAGCGGCAGCGCGACCCGCAGGGGCGCAGCGACCGCGCGGACGACGCCGAGGCGCTGCTCGCGCTGCTGCTGATCGTGCGCGAACGCCGCTCAGCCGCCGGGTGGGAGCTCTACGAGCTGCTGCAGAAAGGGCTCACGCAGGCCGACGCCGCCGAACGTCTCGGCATCTCCGCCGCGGCGGCGAGCGCACGCGCCAAGGCGGCGCAACTCCGTGCCGAGGCGGCCGCGCTGCCCGCGCTCACTAGGCTCTTGGAGCAGACCGACCTCGCCGCGAGACAGGAGCCGTAGCCGATGCTGTCCGACCCAGCCGCATTCCTGATCGCCGCCACATTCTGGACGATTCTCACCCTCGTCGTCGCGGGCGGTGTCGTCTTCTCGGTGCTCGCCGTCAAGGGCGATCGGTGGCTGATCATCGCGGCGGCCGCGTTCCTGCTGGTTGCTGCGATCATGGTCGGCCTGCCGCACCCGGCGGGCCCGGCGCTGCTCGGTGCGATCGTCGCGCTCGGCGCCATCGCCATCTCGGCTTTCGGCGGCTCGCCGGCCGTCAAGACGGTGCTGTCGCTCGCGACTCGTCAGGTGGAGGGAGAGGCCGGCGGTGTGCTCGTCTCGACCCCCGACTCCGAGCAACGTCGCGAGGTGCTGCGCGGCGGCCTCACGATCGGCGTGCTCGAGCGCCTCGCGACCACGGCGTCGATCCTCGCCGGCGTCCCCGAGGCGATCGCCGTGGTGATCGCGATCAAGGGCGTCGGCCGCTTCAGTGAGCTCGGTGCCTCGGACGCACAGGAGCGGTTCATCATCGGAACGTTCGTCAGCCTCGGCTGGGCGGCGGTGTGCGGAGTCGTCGCGCACCTCGCGTGGTAGCGGCACGGTACACCGAGACCGCCGGATCGCCCGCGATCCAGAACCGCCACGGGTAGGCCTCTCCCCCGCCGGCACCGGAAACGCCGACGCGCGGCCCGGTGAGCCCGGCGGGCGGGCGGGCGGCGAGCTCAAGGCCGAAGGGCGTGGCGAGCGCGTCCGAGCCGTTCTCATCGAGACGGATGCCTGCGGCGACGGTCAGGCGCGCAGGGCCCCTGGCCAGATCGCGCGGCGGCGCCTCCCCGCGCCTCGCCTGCGCGAGCGGCAGACCCTCCATCACCTCGGCCGCGCGCAGCAGCACAGCCGAGGCGGTACCCGGCGGCGAGCAGACGAGGTTGGCGCACACATGCATGCCGTAGGTGAAGTACACGTACACGTGACCCGGTTCATCAAACATCACCCCGTTTCGCCTGGTCCGGCCGCGATAGGCGTGCGAGCCCGGGTCGCTGCCGTTGCCGAGGTACGCCTCGACCTCGGTGAGACGCAGCACCACGGTCCCGGCATCCGTCTCGTGGGTCAGTCGCGCGCCGAGCAGCAGCGGGGCGATCTCGACCGCCGAGCGAGCGAAGAAGTCGTGCTCGGGGACGAAGTACCCGCTCGCGCTCACTGCCGTGGCGCTACAGCTGCGGGAGCACGCCACACCCGGGGGTGCCGCGCCGTCCCGCACGTGTGGCGCAGCGCAGAGCCGAAAGCCGCCACCGTCACAGCGCTTCCTGCGTCGCCCCGATACGGCTCGTCACCTGGCGCACGCGCTCGGCGAGCAGAGCGCGCTGCTCGGCGACGCGCTCGGGCGCGGTGCCGGCGATGCCGTCGCGGCTCGCGACGGACCCTTCGATCGTGAGCACCTCGCGCACCTCAGGGGTGAGGTGGGCCGAGACCGACGCAAGCCCGGCGTCGTCGATCTGCTCGAGGCCGATGCCTCGCGCCTCGGCGTACGAGACGAGGTTGCCGGTGATCTCGTGCGCGTCGCGGAACGGCACGTGGCGCTTCACGAGCCACTCGGCCACGTCGGTCGCGAGGGAATAGCCCTCCGGCGCGAGCGCGCGCATGCGCTCGGTGTCGAAGCGCAGCGTCGCGATCATGCCCGTGAATGCGGGCAGCAGCACCTCGAGGGTCTCGATCGAGTCGAAGACAGGCTCCTTGTCCTCCTGCAGGTCGCGGTTGTACGCGAGCGGGAGCCCTTTCAGCGTGGTGAGCAGCCCGGTCAGGTTGCCGATCAGGCGGCCGGACTTGCCGCGCGCGAGCTCGGCGATGTCAGGATTCTTCTTCTGCGGCATGATCGACGAACCGGTCGAGTACGAGTCGGACAGGGTCACGAAGCCGAACTCGCGGGTGTTCCAGAGGATGACCTCTTCGGCGAGGCGCGAGAGGTCGATTCCGAGCTGCGCCGTCACGAACGCGAACTCGGCCACGACATCGCGAGCCGCGGTCGCATCGATCGAGTTGGGCGCAACGGCCGAGAAACCGAGCTCCCGGGCGATCAGCGCGGCGTCGAGGCCGAGCGTGTTGCCGGCGAGTGCGCCGGAGCCGTAGGGCGACGCATCCGCCCGCCGCCGCCAGTCGTCGAGGCGCTCGAGATCCCGCAGGAGCGGCCAGCAGTGCGCGAGCAGGTGATGCGCCAGCAGCACGGGCTGGGCGTGCTGCAAGTGGGTACGGCCCGGCATGATCGAATGGGGGTTGGCCTCGGCCTGCGCGGCGAGCGCGTCGATCAGGTCGACGATGAGGCGCGCGAGCTCGGCTGAATGGTCGCGCAGCAGCATGCGGATCAGCGTCGCGATCTGGTCGTTGCGGCTGCGGCCAGCCCGCAGCTTGCCGCCGAGCTCGCCGCCCGCGATCTCGATGAGCCCGCGCTCGAGGGCCGAGTGCACGTCTTCATCGGAGGCGCTCGGAAGGAAGCTGCCGGCGTCGACCCGGTTCTGGAGCTCCTCCAGCGCGTCGAGCATGCCGGCGAGCTCGGCGTCGTCGAGGTAGCCGGCCTGGTTCAGCGCACGTGCGTGGGCGCGGGAACCCGCGATGTCATAGCCGGCGAGCTGCCAGTCGAAGTGCGTCGACTTGCTGAGGCGTGCGAGTTCCGGCGAGGGGCCACCGGTGAACCGGCCGCCCCAGAGCGCACCGGCCTCGCCCGCGCGGGCCGCGGCGTCAGACATCCGCCACCCCGTCCGCGTCGCTCTCACGAGCCCGCAGCAGCCACGCGAGCACCGCCTTCTGCGCGTGCAGCCGGTTCTCGGCCTCGTCCCACACGACCGACTGCGGGCCGTCGATGACCTCGCTGGTCACCTCGTAGCCCCGGTAGGCGGGCAGGCAGTGCAGGAAGATCGCCTCCGGACGCGCCTTCGCCATCACGGCTGCGTCGACCGTGAATCCGGCGAACGCCTCGACGCGTGCGTTCTTCTCGTCCTCCTGACCCATCGACACCCAGGTGTCGGTGACGACGACGTCGGCGCCTGCGGCGGCCTCAGCCGGGTCCGTCACGATCGTCACCGAGCCGCCCGTGCTCTCGGCGATGCGCTCGGCATCGGCGAGGATGTCGGCGCGCGGCTGATACCCCGCGGGGGTAGCGACGCGCACGTGCATGCCGGCGGTCACCCCGCCGAGCAGGTACGAGTGCGACATGTTGTTCGCGCCGTCGCCCACGTAGCTCATGGTGAGGCCCGAGAGCCGCCCCTTGTGCTCGCGGACGGTCAGCAGGTCGGCGAGGATCTGGCACGGATGGAAGTCGTCCGTCAGCGCGTTCACGACGGGAACGCCCGCGTACTCGGCCATCGTCGCGAGGTCGGCCTGAGCGTAGGTGCGCCATACGATCGCCGCGACCTGGCGGCCGATGATGCGCGCGACGTCCGGCACGGACTCCCGGGTTCCGATCTGGGCTTTCGTTCCGTCGACGAGGAACGGCATGCCCTGGAGCTCGGCGACGCCGACCGAGAACGAGGTCTGCGTGCGCAGCGTCGGCTTGTCCATGATCAGAGCGACGGTCTGCGGGCCGGTGAGCGGCGCCAGGGCGAAGCGGTCGGCCTTGAGCTCGAGCGCGAGCTCCAGGACCTCGGCCTGCTCGGCGGGGCTCAGGTCGTCGTCGCGCAGGAAGTGGCGGATCACGCGGTCACCTTTCCGTTGGGCTCGCCGTCGGGCTCGGACGCGAAGCGGGCCTCGGCGCCGGCGAGGGTCGCGGCGAACCGGGTGCGGAACTCGTCGACCTCGATGTCGCCGATCACAAGCGGCGGGGCGAGTCGGATGCTGTCCGCTCCGGTCGCGTTGATGATCAGCCCATGCGCGCGCGCTTCAGTGACGAGCTGCTCGGCCACCGGTTCGGTCAGGGCGATGCCGATGAGCAGACCGCGACCGCGCGTGCCGCTGATCAGCGGCGAGTCGAGCCCGGCGATGGCCGCCTTCAGTTGCTCGCCGCGCTCCCGCGCGTTGCCGACGAGGTCGCTCGCCTCGATCTCGCCGAGCACGGCGTTCGCCGCCGCTGCGGCGAGCGGATTCCCGCCGAACGTCGTCCCATGCTGGCCCTGCGTGAACAGCTGCGAGGCGCGACCGAAGGTGATGAGTGCACCGATCGGCACACCGCCCGCCATGCCCTTCGCGAGCGTGATCGCGTCGGGCACGATGCCCTCGTGCTGGAAGCCGAACCAGTCGCCGGTGCGACCGGCTCCGGTCTGCACCTCGTCGACGATCAGCAGTGCGCCATGGCGCTGCGTGAGCTCGCGCGCCCGGGTGAAGAATCCGTCGGGCAGCTCGATCACGCCCGCCTCACCCTGCAGCGGCTCGACGAAGATCGCCGCGACGGTGTCGTCGATCACCGCCTCGAGCTCCTCGAGCGTCGCGTGGATGTACTCGACGCCGGCGACCATGGGTTCGAACGGCGCACGCATGTAGTCCTTGCCGGTGAGCGCGAGCGCGCCCATCGTGCGACCGTGGAAGCCGTTCACGAGGGAGACGATGCGCACCTTGCGCCCATCGTCGCCGCGATTGAGCCGCGCCAGCTTGAATGCCGCCTCGTTGGCCTCGGTTCCCGAATTCGCGAAGAACGCGCGCCCGTCCTCGCCGGCGCCCGTCAGGCGCTTCAGCCTCTCGGCCAGCTCGAGCTGCGGTTCCGACGCGAAGAGGTTCGAGATGTGCGCCGCCAGCGACACCTGACGTGTCACCGCCTCGATCAGCACCGGGTGCGCGTGCCCGAGCGAGTTCACGGCGATTCCGCCGACGAAGTCGAGGTACTTGTTGCCGTCGGTGTCCCACACCCAGGCGCCCTGACCGTGGTGGAGCAGCAGCGACGGAGTCGCGAACGTGCTCACGAGGTCGGCCCGATAGCGTGCCTGCCAGTCATCGTGGTCGATTGAACTCACGCCACGACCTCCGTTCCGATTCCATGCTGGGTGAAGATCTCGAGAAGGATCGAGTGCGGCACACGGCCGTCGATGATCGCCGCTTTCGGCACTCCGCCGTCGACGGCTTCGAGGCACGCCGTCATCTTCGGGATCATGCCCGACTCGAGTGACGGCAACAGCGCGCGCAGCGCGGCCGAGGGAATGCTCGTGAGCATCGATGAGCGGTCGGGCCAGTCGCGGTACAGACCGGCGACGTCGGTCATGAGGACCAGCTTCTCGGCGCCGAGTGCGACGGCGAGAGCCGCGGCCGCAGCATCCGCGTTGACGTTCAGCGACTGCCCCGGCACATCGAGGTCGGGCGCGACGGACGAGACCACGGGAACACGGCCTGCCTCGAGCTGCGCGAGCACGACGTCGGGCCGCACCTCGACGACGTCGCCGACCTGGCCGAGGTCAACGGGCGCGCCGTCGACGATCGCCTCGCGCTTGCGAGCCGCGAAGAGGCCGGCATCTTCGCCGGAGATGCCGAGCGCGAGCGGGCCGAACTCGTTGATCGAACGCACGATGTCACGGCTGATCCTGCCCGTGAGCACCATGCGCACGACCTCCATCGCCTCGGGCGTCGTGACGCGGTAACCGCCGCGGAACTCGCTCGCGATCTCGAGGCGGTCGAGCATCGCGGAGATCTGCGGGCCGCCGCCGTGCACGACGACGGGCTTGAGGCCCGCGCGGCGCAAATACACGATGTCCTCGGCGAAGGTCCGCTGCAGTTCCGGGCTCACCATGGCGTTGCCGCCGAACTTGATGACCACGACCTTGCCGTGGAACCGGCCGAGCCACGGCAGCGACTCGATCAGGATCGCGGTCTTCTTGAGCGCGGCGTCGCGCGCGGCGACGATGTCCAGGTCGTCCGGGTCGACGGTGATGAGAGTTTCGTCAGCCATGGCCTAGCTCGAATACGCGCTGTTCTCATGCACGTAGTCGTGCGTGAGGTCGTTGGTCAGGATGGTGGCGGCGTGGCCGCCCGCCTTGAGGTCGACGCGGATGTCGACGGCTCGCGGCGTGAGGTCGACGAGGTCGCGCGGCTGGTCCGGCGTTCCCGCGGCGCAGACACGGATGCCGTTGAACCACACGTCGACGTCGTACGGGTCGAACGCGGCGCTCGTCGTGCCGACCGCAGCGAGTACCCGCCCCCAGTTGGGGTCGTTGCCGAAGATCGCGGCCTTGAACAGGCTGTTGCGGGCGATCGCGCGGCCCACCTCGACGGCGTCGGCTTCGCTCACGGCCTGCTCGACGTGGATCGCGATGTCGTGTGACGCGCCTTCCGCGTCGCCCTGCAGCTGGACGGCGAGACTCTGACTCACCTCGGTGAGCGCCGCGGTGAACTCGCCGAGGTCGGGGGTCACTCCGCTCGCACCCGAGCCGAGGAGTGCGACCGTGTCGTTCGTCGACATGCAGCCGTCGGAGTCCAGACGGTCGAAGGTGACGGATGTCGCGGCCCGGAGCGCCTGATCGAGCTCGGCGCTGGTCAGCACGGCATCCGTCGTGATGACGACGAGCATCGTCGCAAGACCGGGCGCGAGCATGCCGGCGCCCTTCGCCATGCCGCCGATCGTCCAGCCCGCCTGCGATGCGTGCACCGCCTGCTTCGCGACGGTGTCGGTCGTCATGATGGCCTCGGCGGCGGCGAGGCCGGCTGCCGCAGTTCCGGCGAGCCGGCCCGAGGCATCCGTCACTCCCGCCGTCACCTTGCCGAGATCGAGCTGCTCACCGATCAGCCCGGTCGAGCAGACGAGAACGTCGCCGGCCGAGATCTCGAGCAGCTCGGCCACGTGCTCGGCTGTCGCGTGCGTCGTCTGGAAGCCCTGTGCACCCGTGTAGCAGTTCGCACCGCCCGAGTTCAGCACGATGGCCGCCACGGTGCCGTCCTTGATGACCTCTTTGCTCCACAGCACAGGATTGGCCTGACAACGATTCGTCGTGAAGACCGTCGCGGCGTTCTGCAGCGGCCCGGTGTTGCGGATCAGCGCGATGTCGGACCTGCCGGTCGACTTGAGGCCGGCGGGAACCCCCGCGGCGAGGAATCCGGCTGCTGCCGTGACGCTCACGGGGCGACTCCGTTCGTGGTGAGCGCGGTGCCCTCTGGCAGGCCCAGCGCGATGTTGGCGGACTGGATCGCGGCACCTGCCGTGCCCTTGACGAGGTTGTCGAGCGCGAGGACGGCGACCACTCGGTTCGCAGCCTCGTCGACGGTGACACCGATCAGGGCCGTGTTGGCACCGAGCACGTCGGCCGTGCGCGGCCACGCCCCCGCGGGCAGCACCTGCACGAAGCGCTCTGCGGCGTAGGCGCTCTCCCACGCGTCACGCACCTGGCCGCCCGTCACGCCCGGCTTGAGGGGCGCGGTGACGGTGGCGAGGATGCCGCGTGCCATCGGCACGAGCACGGGAGTGAAGGAGATGCGCGGGGCCGCGGCGCCCGCGAGAACCAGGTTCTGCGCGATCTCGGGCACGTGACGGTGAGTGCCGCCCACGCCGTAGGGGCTCGCCGAGCCGAGCAGCTCGCTCGCGAGGTACTGGACCTTGAGATTCTTGCCCGCCCCGGACGGCCCGACGGCGAGCACCGCGACGATGTCTTCCTCGATGATGCCTGCGGCGATGCCCGGCGCGATCGCGAGCGAGACCGCGCTCGCGTTGCAGCCCGGGGCCGCGATCTTCCGCGCGCCGGCAAGGCGGTCGCGCAGCTTGCCGCCGGCCGCGGGCAGCTCGGGCACCCCGTACGCCCACGGCTCGTGGAACTCGCCGCCGTAGAACGTGGCCCACGCGCCCTCGTCGGCCAGGCGGTGGTCGGCGCCGCAGTCGATGACGAGCACATCGTCGTCGAGCTCATCGGTGATGGCGCCGGAAGCGCCGTGGGGCAGCGCGAGGAACACGACATCGTGGCCGCGCAGGACCTCGGGCGTCGTCTCCTGCAGGACGAGCTCGGCGTACGAGCGCAGGTGCGGCTGCAGCTCGACGAGCGGACGGCCCGCGTTCGAGGACGCGGTGACCGTGGTGACTTCGAATTCTGGGTGGTCTGCGAGCAACCGCAGAACCTCCCCGCCCGCGTAGCCGGATGCTCCGGCGACAGCGACCGTGTACGTCATGTGGGTTCCACCTTGGTTTCAACTGGACGGCGACGGGTCGTGTGTCACGGCGACGCCTGCGTGAAACCGGCGGAGAGACCGGTTACGCGAGCGCCGCCGAGGTTCGGCCGCCCAGGGTGCGTCGACGCAGCACGCGCTGCACGCGGAGACGCGCGATTGCGGTGCGGCGGACGGAGGTCATGTCGTCAGCATATAGGGCGTGAAGTGCTACTCGCGAACGGCGGCACCGAAGCGCTCAGCCGCGAGTGCCGCGCCGGAGAGCTTCGCCTCGCTGGCCTCCGAAGCCGTCAGCGTGCGATCCGCGGCGCGGAATCGCAGCGCGAAGGTGAGGCTCTTGGCCCCGTCGCGCACACCCGGCCCGCGATAGTCGTCGACGAGCTGCGCGTGTTCGAGCAGTTCGCCTGCGCCCGCGACGACCGCCGCGAGAACGTCGCCGGCGGGGGTCTCCGCGGGGACGACGAGGGAGAGGTCCTGGGTCGCCGCCGGGTACGACGAGATCGGCTCGACCTCGAGGCGCGTGGGCGCGAGCGAGATCAGCCGGTCCAGGTCGACCTCGAACACGGCGACGACGCGGGGCAGATCGAGCTCGGCGGCGAGCGCGGGCAGAAGCTCGCCGACGTACCCGACGGATTCCTCGCCGTCCGACGTCAGGGCGAACACCTCCGCGGTGCGCCCCGGGTGCAGGCTCGAGTGCGAGCCCTGACGCACGTCGATGCGGGCGCCGACGGCGGCCGCAAGCGTGCGCGCGGCGGCGATCCCGTCGCCCAGGCCGGCAGGCACCGCATCGCGACCCGGCTGCTTGGGCGACGCGTTGCCGAGGAACAGTCCGGAGGCGTAACGCGGCTGCGGCGGGATGCTCGCATTCAGCGCGGCGAGCGTGGCCGCGTCGGGGAGGGCGTCGCCCACGGGCAGGCTCCCGACGCCGTAGCGGACGCCCGCTTCCGGCCGGAAGACGAGGCCGAACTCGTAGATCGCGAGGTCCGTGAGGCCGCGTGACAGGTTCCGCTGAGCGATGTCGATGAGCCCGGGCAAGAGCGAGGTGCGCAGGAATGGCGACTTCGCGTCGAGGGCGTTCGCGAGCTTCACGGCGGGCACAGCCTCACCCGCCGGCGAGCCGAACGCGTCGTTCTGCTCGGCCGTGAGGAACGGCATCGCGAGCACCTCGGTGAGGCCGCTTCCGGCGAGCGCGGTCGCCGCCTGGCGGCGCAGCTGCTGTTCGCGGGTGAGTCCGCGCCCCGGTGGTGCGACCGGGATGACACTCGGGATCCGGTCATAGCCGGAGATGCGCGCCACCTCTTCCGCGAGGGTCGCGGGGTCGGTGAGGTCGGGGCGCCAGCTCGGCGGCGTGACCGTGAAGCCGGCATCCGTTCGGGCGACGTCGCCGCCGATGGCCGTAAGCGTGCGCTCGATCTCGTCATCGTCGTACTCGACGCCGATCAGCCGCGGGACGAATCCCGCGGGAAGCTTGATCGGCCGCGGCTGCGTCTCGTTGTGAACGCGACCGCCGAGGTCGGATGCCGTGCCGCCGGCGAGCTCGACGAGCAGTTCGACGACTCGGGCCGCCGCGGCCTCGGCGACGGCCGGGTCGACGCCGCGCTCGAAGCGGCGCGACGCCTCGGACGGCAGCTTGTGGCGGCGAGCGGTACGCGCGATCGACACGGGGTCGAAGTTCGCCGCTTCGACGAGCACACGCGTCGTCGCGGCCGACAGCTCCGTCTTCGCGCCGCCCATGACGCCCGCGAGCCCGACAGCGCCCGCGTCATCGGTGATCAGCAGGTCTTCCGGATCGAGCTTGCGGGTCACGCCGTCGAGAGTCTCGAGCGTCTCGCCCTGCCGCGCACGCCGAACCGTGATGCCGCCCTCGAGCTTGTCGAGGTCATAGCCGTGGATCGGCTGGCCGAGCTCGAGCATCACGTAGTTGGTGATGTCGACGGCGAGCGAGATCGAGCGGATGCCCGCGAGCCGGAGCCGGGCGGCGAGCCACGGTGGGGTCGGCCGACCCGCATCGATGCCCTCGACCGCGCGTACGACGAACACCGACGCACCCGGCCGCCCGCGGACCGGCGCGTCGTCGGCGATGGTCAGCGGCACGCCGTCTGCCACGGCATCCGTATCGTCTCGCTCGGCCGGGTCGCGGAAGGCGACACCCGTCGCGTGGGCGTACTCCCGGGCGATGCCGCGGATCGAGAACGCGTAGCCGCGGTCGGGCGTGACGTTGACCTCGACGGCCACGTCGTCGAGCCCGAGCAGGGTGATCGCGTCGGAGCCGACCTCGGGGTCGAGACCGAGCCTCCCCAGGACGAGGATGCCCTCGTGCTCGTCGTTGAGCCCGAGCTCGCGGCCCGAGGCGATCATGCCGTCGCTGACGTGCCCGTACGTCTTGCGTGCCGCGATCGGGAACGGCCCGGGCAGCACGGCACCCGGCAAGGTCACGACGACCTTGTCGCCGGGCGCGAAGTTCTTCGCGCCGCAGACGATGCCGCGCACTCCCCCGTTGGCGTCGCCCACCTCGACCCGGCACCACCGGATCGTCTTGCCGTTCGTCTGCGGCTCTTCGGCGAAGTCGAGCACCTGGCCGACGACGACCGGGCCGGTCACGTCGAAGCGGTGCAGCGCCTCTTCCTCGAGTCCGACCCTGACGAGCGCGGCGTGCACGTCTTCCGGGGTCGAGCCGGGGACCAGATCGACGTATTCGGCTAGCCAGCTGAGTGGGACGCGCATCAGACCACCATTCCGAACGACTGCGAGAAACGGATGTCGCCCTCGAGGAAGTCGCGCATGTCACTCAGTTCGCTGCGGAACTGCAGCGTGCGCTCGAGGCCCATGCCGAAGGCGAAGCCGGAGTACACCTCGGGGTCGATTCCACCGGCGCGCAGCACGTTGGCGTTGACCATGCCGCAGCCACCCCATTCGATCCAGCGCGGGCCGCCCTTCGCCGCGGGATGCCAGACGTCGAGCTCGGCGGACGGCTCGGTGAACGGGAAGTAGTTGGGGCGCAGCCGGATCTTGGCCTCGTCGCCGAACATGATGCGCGCGAAGTGCTCGAGCGTGCCGCGCAGGTGCGCCATGGTGAGGCCCTTGTCGACCGCGAGCCCCTCGAGCTGGCTGAACGCGGGAACGTGGGTCGCATCGACCTCGTCGGTGCGATAGGCGCGCCCCGGCGCCACGATGTAGATCGGCAGTTCGCGGTCGAGGAGCGACCGCACCTGCACCGGGCTCGTGTGCGTTCGCATCACGAGGTGGCTTCCGAGCGGCTCGACGAAGAAGGTGTCCTGCATCGCGCGGGCCGGGTGGTCCTCGTCGAAGTTCAGCGCGTCGAAGTTGAACCACTCGTTCTCGAGCTCGGGCCCCTCCGCGACCTCCCAGCCCATGCCGATGAAGATGTCGCTCACCTTCTCCTGAATGAGCGAGAGCGGATGCCTCGACCCGACGCGCCCCGGAACCGCGAGAGCCGTCACGTCGACGGCCTCGGCCTCGAGCTGCGCGCGCTGCTCCGCCGCCGAGATCTCGGCCTCCTTGGCGGCGAACGCCTGACTCACGCGCCCGCGCGCACCGCCCACGAGCTTGCCGAACGCCGCCTTCTGATCGTTCGGGACGCTGCGCAGCTGCGCGTTGAGACGGGCGAGCAGCGAATGCTCGGCGAGGTGCTCATGGCGAACCGCCTTGAGCGCGGCCGAGTCGGCAGCAGCGGCGATCGCAGCGAGGGCCGCATCGACCGCGGCGCCCACCGACTCCGGGGAGAGCGCGGGAGTGTCTGACACGGGAATCAATCCTATTGGTCGCCGTCAGTCGCTCATGCCGGCCCGATGCCGCGCGTGTGGCTGGCGCCGCTGCGCGATGACTCGGCGATAGCGTCGCGCCGCGACTCAGTCAGCTGCGCTGGGCGAACGCACTCTCGTACATGCAGACGGAGGCGGCCGTCGCCAGGTTCATCGACTCGGCGTAGCCATAGATCGGGACGGTGATCACCCGGTCGACGATCGCGAGGTCCTCCTCGCCGAGGCCGCGCGCCTCGTTGCCGAACACCCACGCCGTCGGCTCGGCGAGCAGGTTCTCCCGGCGTGCCACGAGCAGATCCTCACCCTTGATGTCGGCGGCGAGGACCTGCATGCCCGCCGCGCGGGCGCGCGACACCACATCGGCGAGCGTCGCGCCGACGGCCACCGGCAGATGGAAGAGCGAGCCCGTCGTCGAGCGCACCACCTTGGGGTTGTAGAGGTCCACACTGCGGCCGGTGAAGATCACGGCATCCGCTCCCGCCGAATCGGCGGCGCGCACGATGGTGCCCGCGTTGCCGGGGTCGCGCACCTCTTCCAGAATCGCGATCAGCTTCGCGTCGCTCGCGAAGATGTCTTTCACGGAGGTCGGGAACTGGTGCACCACTCCGACGAAGCCCTGCGGCGTCACCGTGTCGGACATCACGGCGAGCACCTCTTCCGTCACGAACTCGACGTCGACGCCCGCGTCGACGGCGGTCTGCGCGATGTCGGTGTAGCGCTCGAGCGCCGTGGGCGTCGCGTACAGCTCGATGATCAGTTCCGGCCGGTAGCTGAGCACCTCGCTCGCGGCCTGCGGGCCTTCGAGCAGGAACATGCCGGTCTCGGCGCGCGCGCTCTTGTTGGCTAGCTTCGCGACGCTGCGCACGCGCGGAGACCGTGGGTTGTCGAGCACAGTGGCAAGTCTACAAAGCCCAGGGGGCTCTCTCTCGCGGGGCGAGGCCCCGCGACACGGCCGATACCGACGGGAAAGGCCCGGTCACCGTGAAGTGACCGGGCCTGTTCCTGAGGGCTGACTACGCGGCCTTCGGCGCCGACGTGTCGGCGGGCAGAGCCTTCTTGGCGGCCTCGACGAGACCGGCGAAGGTCGCGGGCTCGTTCACGGCGAGCTCGGCGAGGATGCGGCGGTCGACCTCGATGCCGGCCAGGTTCAGACCCTGGATGAGGCGGTTGTAGGTCAGGCCGTTCTGGCGGGCAGCGGCGTTGATGCGCTGGATCCACAGGCGGCGGAACTCGCCCTTGCGAGCGTGACGGTCACGGTACGCGTAGACGAGCGAGTGAGTGACCTGCTCCTTCGCCTTGCGGTAAAGGCGCGAGCGCTGGCCGCGGTAACCCTCGGCGCGCTCAAGGACGGTACGACGCTTCTTATGCGCGTTGACCGCGCGCTTGACTCTAGCCATTTCTCTTTACTTCCTTACGTCGTATCGCGCTTACTTGGCCAGCAGGCGCTTGATGATCTTGGCGTCGCTGTTCGGCAGGACCTGGTCCTCGTTGAGACGACGCGTGCGGCGGCTCGACTTGAGCTCAAGGTTGTGGCGCATGCCGGCCTGCTGCTTCATGACCTTGCCGCTGCCGGTGATCTTGAAGCGCTTCTTGGCGCCCGAGTGGGACTTCTGCTTGGGCATCGTGTTATTCCTTCTCGTCGGTCGCCTGGGGCGCGTCGGCCTCAGGCTCGCTGTTCGTGTTCTGCGCACGCGCCTCGGCTTTCGCCGATGCGCGGCGTGCGTTGGCCTCGGCCTTCGCGTCCGCCTTGTTCTTCAGCGGACCGATGACCATGACCATGTTTCGACCGTCGATGGTCGGGTTCGATTCGACTGAACCGAACTCGGCGACATCTTCGGCAAATCTCTGAAGCAGACGCACGCCCTGCTCGGGGCGGGACTGCTCACGACCGCGGAAGAGGATCATCGCCTTCACCTTGTCCCCCGACTGGAGGAAGCCGACGGCCCGCTTCATCTTGGTCTCGTAATCGTGCTTGTCGATCTTGAGGCGGAAACGAACCTCTTTGAGGATCGTGTTCGCCTGGTTGCGCCGAGCCTCCTTGGCCTTCTGCGCAGCCTCGTACTTGAACTTGCCGTAATCCATGATCTTCACCACGGGCGGCTTGGAATTCGGGGCGACCTCGACGAGGTCGAGATCCGCTTCCTGCGCCAGGCGAAGTGCGACCTCGATCTTCACGACGCCGATCTGCTCGCCACTGGGGCCGACGAGTCGCACTTCGGGGACGCGGATACGGTCATTGGTACGGGGATCGCTGATGCGTTGCTCCTCTGTTCGGGTTGAACCGGCTGCCATAGGGCTACGAGAGGAGAACCGCCTTCACCGCGACGCCCGCGCACATACGCGTGCAATCACTCGGCACACCCCCTACGGAGCTTGCGCTCCTCGCTGCCCAGCGCTCTGGAGCGCTGCCCAGCCTGCCGGCGAGCCGGCGGAGGGTATCGACCCGGTAACCTGTTGAAGCGGTCAACGCGGGCGGGAAGAAATTCCACTTTCGTCCTGACGCACAGAGGCGCCAGAGCCAGTGAGCAAGTTTAGCACAGCGCTCTTGCCCAGCGCTCCGGGCGACCAGGAAACCACAGCACGAGAGCAGGGGCATGAGCGACGTCGAAGACGCCACGCGGGACATCGGCGAGGTTCCGGCAGCGGAACTGATCACCACGGTATCGGTTCACCTGATGAGCGCGGCGGCGGTGAAGCTCGGCCTTGCCGAAGAGGGCGCCGAAGCCCTCGACCTCGATGAAGCGCGCAAACTCATCGACGCGCTCGCCGGCCTGGTGACGGCCTCGGCTCCGCACATCGGCGACCAGCACGCTCGACCCCTGCGCGACGGACTGCGCACCCTGCAGCTCGCCTTCCGCGAGGCCTCCAGCATCCCGGACGCTCCGGGCGCCGGGCCCGGCGAGAAGTGGACGGGTTCCGTCATCTAGCCGATACAGAGGCGCCTTCCGACTTGCGTCTAGGTTTTGTCCAGACCCGTTGATTAGCGTCTCGGAACGTGGGGAGACGACAGGCGCTCGGGTGGCTCGGCGCGACCATCTGCTCCGTCGCTCTCGTGATAGCCGGCGGACTGATGCTGAGCAGTGTCGCCGTGCACCGCTACCTGCAGGCGTCGACGTCGGCGATGCACCGCGGTGACACCCAAGACGCGGGCCCCACGCCGGCTCCGACCGACGTCGCCGCCATCGATCGTGTCGTCGCTGCCCTCACCGGCATGCCGGGCGTCGCCACCGCGAGCTGCGACATCGACACCGCACCGCCGTCGGCGGCGCAGCCGACTCCTACCGCGGAGGGTGCGCCGAACTCCGTCGGCGACTTCAGCTACGAGATCTCGGTGATCATGACGCCCGACGCCACGGCGGCCCAGTCGACGGACGTCGTCTACAGCATGACCAAGCAGTTGCAGAACGCACACGTCAACCTCGAGCTGTCCGTTCCGACGGGTGACGGGCACGCGGAATCCGTCGTGGACTACCGCAACGCCTTCGATGCGCCGGTCGCGCGCTCGACGGTCGCGGCGGTCTCGCAGGCGGTCTCGGTCGCGACCGCGGTTCCCGGGGTCGAGTCGGTGCATGTGACGGTGCCGTACACCTGGAATCTGGCCGCCGGCGACCTCGACGTCCACTTCGCCACGAATGCCGTGCAGCAGCCGACCGACGAGCTGAAGCACGCGCTCGCACGCACGGCGCTGGCCGGCGTGGAGTGGTCACCAACGCACTGATCGCTGCTACGCCGGAGCGAGGCGCAGCGTCATGGAGTCGACGCCCCCCGCGATCTCCGGCGACGCCGCCCACCTCGCCGTCAGGCGCTGCACGAGCGGCTGCAATTCCTGCTGGCTGAGCCCCGGCCGAAGGGCCAGGGATACGACGAGCTCCTCGGCGGCAAGACGCTGCTGCGGGTCGCCGTTGTCGAGGGCGATGCGCGCGACAGCCGGCTCCGCGGCGACGGATGCCTCGAACGCGGCGCGCACCACCGGGTCGCGGTAGCTCGGCATCCACGGCTCGCCGCTTGCGAGCGCATACACCGCGGGGCGGCGCAGCACGAACTCGCCCGGGCTCGCCGGGTCGATGACGATGAGCTGCGTCTCCTCGCTGACGGCCGCGAGTGCGACACGCGGGCCCGCGGCCGGCACGGGGCGGGCCCGCGGATTCCACACCGAGAGCGTCTCGACCGAGGTGAACGCCGGCAGCACCGTGCGGCCGTCGGGTCCAGCCACCGTGACGATCGAGAGCTCCTGCGTCTTGTCGACGAGATGGCCGTCGGGCGCGGTGCCGATCTCGCCCGCGTGCGCGAGCAGGGGTACGAGGACCCGGGCCGCGCGGAACGCCTCGACGACGTCTTCGGGCAGGACGCTGCCGGCGACGAATCCGTTCAGCGCGGCCTGAAGCGCCGGATCGGCCGCCCCGTCGTCGCTCGCCGCCGCATTCGGAGTGAAGCTGCGCCCCGCCCACGGCTGCCCTGCCGAGTCGGCGGCGCCATGCCCGTGGTGCGCGTCAGGCCCCAGCGACACCGAGCGCCTCGGTCAACGTGAAGCGCCCCGCATAGAGCGCCTTGCCGACGATCGCTCCCTCGACGCCACGCGGCACGAGCTCGCGCAGTGCCGCGATGTCATCGAGGCTCGAGATGCCGCCGGACGCGACGACCGGCATGTCGGTCTTCGCCGTGAGCTCGGTGAGCAGTTCGACGTTCGGCCCGCGCAGCGTGCCGTCCTTGGTCACGTCGGTGACCACATACCGGCGGCAGCCCGCCGCCTCGAGCCGCTCGAGCACCTGCCACAGATCGCCGCCCTCGCGCGTCCACCCGCGCGCGGCGAGAGTCGTGCCGCGCACATCGAGGCCGACTGCGATCGCCTCGCCGAACCTGCCGATCACGGCGTCGGCCCACTCGGGATTCTCGAGCGCGGCGGTGCCGAGATTCACGCGGGTCGCGCCGAGTTCGAGCGCGTGCTCGAGTGACGCGTCATCGCGAATGCCGCCGGAGAGCTCGATCTTCACACCCTGGACCTCACGCAGCACCTCACGCAGCACCTCGCGATTGTCCCCGCGGCCGAAAGCGGCGTCGAGGTCGACCAGGTGGATCCACTCGGCGCCCTGCTGCGCCCAGTCGAGCGCCGCATCAACCGGGCTGCCATAGCTCGTCTCACTGCCCGCCTCGCCCTGCGTGAGCCGAACAGCCTGGCCGCCCGCCACATCGACGGCGGGAAGCAGGACAAGCGGGGGCAGAGAGGTCGAATCGGTCATGCGTCTTCCTGTGGTGCGGTGTGGAGTGGTGAAAGCCCGGTGGGCGGGCTAGCGCGACAGCGTGTCGAGCCAGTTCGCGAGCAGACGGATGCCTGCCTCGCCGGATTTCTCGGGGTGGAACTGCGTCGCCGACAGCGGGCCGTTCTCGACCGCGGCGACGAAGCGGCCGCCGTGCTCGGCCCAGGTCACGCTGGCAGCGTGGAACGGCCGCTGCGTCTCCAGCGTCCAGCTCTGCGCGGCGTACGAGTGCACGAAGTAGAAGCGCTCACCCCCGAGACCGCGGAAGAGCGTCGAGTCGGAAGCCGCGTCGACCGTGTTCCACCCGATGTGCGGCAGCACCGGCGCGTCGAGTCGCGTGACGGGCCCGGGCCACTCCCCCAGCCCGTCGGTCTCGGCACCGTGCTCGTCACCGCGCTCGAAGAGCACCTGCATGCCGACGCAGATGCCGAGCACTGCGCGGCCCCCGGCGAGTCGCCGCTCGATCAGCTCGTCGCCACGGACGGCCTTCAGCTGGTCGATCACGGCACGGAACGCACCGACTCCCGGAACGACCAGGCCATCCGCATCCATCACGGCCTGACGGTCTTTCGTCACCGCCACGTCGGCCCCTGCCGCCTCGAGGGCCTTGGCCGCCGAATGCACGTTGCCGCTGCCATAGTCGAGCACCACGACCGTGGGCCGGGGCACCGCGTCGCTCACAGCGCCCCCTTGGTGGACGGCACGCCACTCACCGCGGCGTCGAACGCCTTCGCCTGCCGGAACGCGCGAGCGAACGACTTGAATTCGGCCTCGGCGATGTGGTGCGGGTCGCGACCGCCGAGGACGCGCACGTGCACCGTGAGCGCCGCGTTGTAGGCGATCGCCTCGAAGACGTGGCGCACCATCGAGCCGGTGAAGTGACCGCCGATCAGGTGGAACTCGAACCCGGCCGGCTCCCCCGTGTGCGCCAGGTAGGGACGACCCGAGATGTCCACCACTGACTGCACGAGCGCGTCGTCGAGAGGCACCGTCGCGTCGCCGAACCGGGCGATGCCGCTCTTGTCGCCCAGAGCCTGCCGGATGGCCTGACCAAGCACGATCCCGGTGTCTTCGACGGTGTGGTGCACGTCGATGTGGGTGTCGCCGCTGGCCCGGACCGTCAGGTCGGTCAGCGAGTGCTTCGCGAACGCCGTCAGCAGATGGTCGTAGAACGGCACAGAGGTCTGGATGTCGCTGGTGCCGGTGCCATCGAGGTCGAGACTCAGCTCGATTCGGGACTCGCTCGTCTCGCGCGTGATGGAAGCGGTACGGGGGCCTGCCGTCATGCCCGTCAGCCTACCGGCGCGGTGTCGGCCGCTGCCGCGCGCGGGCTGCCGTGACGCGCCACATACCGCGCCATCGCGTCGAGGAACTCGGTGGTCTCGGGCTCAGTGCCGGCGGAGACCCGCAGGCTGTGCGGAATGCCCATCTCCCGAATGATGATGCCCTCGGCGAGCAGCTCGTCGAACACCTCATGCGGGTGGTCGACACCGCTGAACAGCACGAAGTTGCTCCAGGTGCGGGACACGCGATAGCCGAGTGCGCGCAGTCCGTCGACGATTCGGTCGCGCTGGCGCTTGATGTCGTCGACCATCGCCAGCATCTCGTCGGCGTGCGCCAAGGCCGCCTCGGCCGCGGCCTGCGTGAGAGTCGACAGGTGGTACGGAAGGCGCACCAGGCGAAGCGCGTCACCGATGGCGGGATCGGCGGCGAGGTAGCCCAGCCGCACGCCCGCAAAGGCGAACGCCTTGCTCATCGTGCGCGAGACCACGAGTCGCTCCCGACCGGGCAGCAGCGTGAGCGCGCTGGGTTCGCCGGAAGGGAAGAACTCGGCATAGGCCTCGTCGACGATCACGATGCCTGGCGCAGCGTCGTACACGGCCTCGATGACATCGAGCGCGAGTGGCGTGCCGGTGGGGTTGTTCGGAGAGCAGAGGATCACGATGTCGGGCCGCACCCGCTCGACCCACTCGGCTGCATGACGGGCGGAGATCTCAAAATCAGCGTCTCGATCGGCGGCGACCCACTCCGTTCCGGTGCCGGTGCAGAGCAGCGGATACATCGAGTACGTGGGCGCGAAGCCGAGCGCCCTGCGGCCGGGTCCGCCGAATGCCTGCAGCAGTTGCTGAAGGATCTCGTTCGACCCGTTGGCCGCCCAGATGTTCTCACGAGTCAGCTCGTGGCCGAGGTAAGCGGCGAGGGCATCGCGCAGGCCGACGAATTCGCGGTCGGGATACCTGTTCGCGCCCGCCACCGCGGCACCGAGGCGCGCGATGATGTCTGCCTGCACGTCATCGGGAATCGGATGGGTGTTCTCGTTGACGTTGAGCTCGACCCGCACATGATTCTGCGGAGCCCCGTACGGCTCACGCCCGCGGAGATCGTCACGGATGGGGAGGTCAGAGAGCGACGTCACCCAACAATCGTAGGCGGCCACCGCCCGGCGACTGAATTACGGGCTAGTGGCTGAACTGAGGCGGGATCGCAAGCGACTGCCCCGGCATGACGACCGAGGATTGCAGGTCGTTGAAGTCCACGATCGCCGAGATGACGTCGCGCGGGTCATCGTGGGGCGCGATCTTCTCTGCGAGCTGCCAGAGGGACTCGCCCTGAGTGACCGTGACGTGCTCTACCGCTGGGGTCGAGGACTGCGATTGACCGGCGGCGCCTGCGACGCCCGAGTTGAGGCCGAACCACAGTGCAAGTGCGACGAGCGGAGCCGCGACGATCACGGCGAGGACCACACGGCCACGCGCCGTGATGCGCAGTCGCGAGCCGCGGAGCGGCGTGGACAGGTGAACAATGCTGGTGCTCATGTCAAACCTTCACTTTCGTCACTCGATTCGGAACATGCGTTCGATTTTTGGCGCATCACCGAACCTATCTTCGATATCTCCCCCGCGCAAGTGCTCGCGCATTACGCAGCTATCCACCGGTTTTCGCGACTCGCTCGAACACAACGCCTAGTAAGCGTGCTTTGTCGCTAATCTGTGGATCACTGGTTACGGATGCAACCAGGGACCACCGACATTGGGGATTCACGTGACCGCAGACACCACACCCAAGCGCCGCACCCGGAGGCGCAAGAACCTCAGCGACAAGCAGCTGGCGATCCTCGACGTGATCAAGAAGTCACTCGCGGCGCGCGGCTACCCGCCGAGCATGCGCGAGATCGGCGACGCGGTCGGGCTCGCCTCGTTGTCCAGCGTGACGCACCAGCTCAATCAGCTCGAGCTCTCCGGCTATCTGCGGCGCGATCCGAACCGCCCGCGCGCCCTCGAGATCCTCATCGATCCGCCGGCACCGACGGAGCAGACGGAGGACTTCGAAGCGAAGGCGCCCGTCGGCGACGCGATGCTCGTACCCCTGGTCGGCCGCATTGCTGCGGGCATTCCGATCACGGCCGACCAGCAGGTGGAAGAGGTATTCCCCCTTCCCCGTCGCATCGTGGGCAACGGCGATCTGTTCATGCTGAAGGTCGCGGGTGAGTCGATGATCGACGCGGCGATCTGCGACGGCGACTGGGTGGTCGTTCGCCAGCAGCAGGACGCCGTCAACGGCGACATCGTCGCGGCGATGCTCGACGGCGAAGCGACGGTCAAGGTGTTCCGCCAACGTGACGGCCACACGTGGCTGCTGCCTCGCAACTCGGCGTTCGAGCCGATTCTCGGCGACAACGCCGTCGTGCTCGGCAAGATCGTGGCGGTGCTGCGCGCGGTCTAAGGCCGCGCCGCCGCCCTCACGACAGGCCGACCGCCTCGAGGCGGTAGGGCTCGAACGGCGCGAGCCGCGTCGGGTCGATCAGGGCGGTGACCCGAGTGCCTTCTTCCGTGTATGCGGTCGCAGTGACCCGGCCGCGCTCGTGCAGCGCAGCGATCACCTCTCCGCGCTCGTAGGGCACAAGCAGCTCGACGCGCACGGCCCTGTCGGGAATCAGGCGCATGACCCGGGCGAGAACCTCGTCGACGCCCTCGCCGCTGCGCGCGCTGGCGAACACCGCACCGGGCTCCAGCCCCCTGAGCACCAGTCGCGTGTCGTCGTCGACCAGGTCCGACTTGTTGAAGACGACGAGCTCCGGAATGTCGCGGGCGCCCACCTCTCCCATGACGTCACGGACCGTCTGAAGCTGCGCTGCAGGGTCGGGGTGCGACGCGTCGACCACATGAACGATCACGTCGGCGTCCTGCACCTCCTCGAGCGTCGAGCGGAACGCTTCGACGAGCTGATGGGGCAGGTTGCGCACGAAGCCCACCGTGTCGACGAGGGTGTACGGGCGGCCATCGGCCGTCTCGGAACGTCGCACCGTCGCGTCGAGGGTCGCGAACAGTGCGTTCTCGACGAGCACGCCCGCGCGCGTGATGCGGTTGAGCAGACTCGACTTCCCCGCGTTGGTGTAGCCGGCGATCGCCACCGACGGCACCTCATTGCGACGTCGATTCGCTCGCTTCGCCTCGCGGGCGGGCTTCATCTCTCTGATCTGCCTGCGCAGTCGCGCCATGCGCGTATGGATGCGCCGACGATCGAGCTCGATCTTCGTCTCACCGGGGCCGCGGCTGCCCATGCCGTTCCCGGCACCGCCGACCTGACCGCCGGCCTGCCGGCTCATCGACTCGCCCCAGCCGCGCAGACGCGGCAGCAGGTACTCGAGCTGCGCGAGCTCGACCTGCGCCTTGCCCTCGCGGCTCTTGGCGTGCTGGCTGAAGATGTCGAGGATCACTGCCGTGCGGTCGATCACCTTGACCTTCACGACGTCTTCCAGAGCACGGCGCTGGCTCGGAGCCAACTCCGTGTCGGCGACCACGGTGTCGGCGCCGAGATGACTCACGATGCTCGCAAGCTCCTGCGCCTTGCCACGACCGAGGTACGTGCTCGGGTCGGGATGCGGTCGCCGCTGCAGCAGCCCGTCGAGCACGACAGCCCCGGCAGTCTCGGCAAGCGCCGCGAGCTCGCGCAGCGAGTTCTCGGCGTCGTCGAGCGAACCGCCGGAGTACACGCCGATCAGCACCACGTTCTCGAGCCGCAGCTGCCGGTACTCGACCTCGGTGACGTCATCGAGCTCGGTCGACAGACCGCCGACGCGTCGCAGTGACGCACGGTCTTCGCGGTCGAACTGCTCGCCGTCGGTGTCGACGAACGACGCATCCGTCACATCGAGCAGCGCCTGCGCTCGCTGGCTGAACAGTGCATAGCCTGCGGCGTGAGAGTCTGCGTTCGCGAGCACACGCGCGACGACGTCGTCGCTGTCTGTGCGAGGGGTCGTGTCGGCTGAGCCGGTGGTAGTGCGATCTTCGGTCATCGTTGAGCTCTTACTCTACTTGCGTCTGCGATGCACGTGGGCCGTGATCGCTGGGTGTTTTAGTGGACGGGGGCGGTGCTGTACGTTGCTGGCATGGCTTCGGGCGACCACTATTTCAGCGCGTCGCCGGAAAGCGACCCCAAGCTGAGGCCGATCCGCGTGCGGCTCGCGGGCCGAGATCTGACGGTCACGACGGCAGCGGGTGTCTTCAGTCCCGATCACGTCGACGTGGGCACCTCGGTGCTGCTGGCCAGTACCCCGTCACCGCCACCGGGCGGCCAGTTGCTCGATCTCGGCTGCGGGTGGGGGCCCGTCGCGCTCTCTCTTGCTCTCGGCTCGCCGCACGCAACGGTATGGGCCGTCGACGTCAACGAACGCGCACTCGACCTGGTGCGCCGGAACGCGGAGTCGTTGGGTCTCACTAATGTGAACGCCGTGCGCCCCGAGGATGTTCCGGCCGACGCCTCGTTCATGACGATCTGGTCGAACCCGCCGATCCGCGTCGGCAAGAGTGAGCTGCACAACCTGATGCAGACGTGGCTGCCGCGGCTCGAGCCGGGGTCGGATGCGTGGCTCGTCGTCGCGCGGAATCTCGGCTCAGACTCACTGCAGCGCTGGCTTGACGCGTCCCTGCCCGCCGAGTTCGGAACCACCCGGGCGACGACGAGCAAGGGGTTCCGTGTGCTCCGCGTGCGTCGCCACGGCGGCGAGCCCATCGCCGATTAGCTATGCGAGGGTGAGCTCGCCGTCGAAGACGAGCTCTGCAGGGCCGTTCAGCGCCACGTGCTCGCCGTCCTCCGCGGGGAACATGCGCACCGTGACCTCGCCGCCCGCGACGATGACCCTCCAGTCGCTCGGGGCGCGCTCACCGGCCCAGTGACGCGTCGCAAGCGCGGCCGCCACAGTGCCGGTGCCGCACGAGAGGGTCTCACCGACCCCGCGCTCGTGGACCCGCATTCGAATGCGCCCGATGCCGTCTTTGACGAGCGGGTCGCCCGGCACCACGAACTCGACGTTGGCGCCGTCGACGGGCTCGGGGTCGAGTACCGGGACATAGCTCAGGTCGAGCGCGTCCAGCTCGGCGTCGTCCGACAGCGCGACGACGACGTGCGGGTTGCCGACGTTGACGCCGAGGCCGGGCCGCGCGACGCGCAGTTCGCGGGCGTTGACGAGCGGCTCGCCGCCCTCCAACTGCCAGCGCCCCATATCGACCTGGTACCCGAGCGTTGAGCGCTGCACGTCGCGCACGCCCGCACGCGTGCCGATCGGCAGCGTGTCGCCCGGCGGCAGCAGGGCGAGTCGGCTTCGCGTCAGGAACTCGGCGTACACGCGAATCCCGTTCCCGCACATTTCGGCCACCGACCCATCGGCGTTGTAATAGTCCATGAACCACTCGGCCGCGGGGTCTTCCGCGAGCGCCGCCGCCCCGTCTGCAAGGTTCGCCGAGCGGACCGCCCTGATCACGCCGTCGGCGCCGATGCCGAAATGACGGTTGCACAGCGCCCGAACGCGCTCCGGCGTGAGCTCGAGCTGTCCCTCCGGATCTGCGATCAGTACGAAGTCGTTTCCGGTGCCGTGGCCCTTGCTGAAGCGGAGCGTGATCGCCATTCCTCCAGCCTATCGGCGGCGATCGTGGCACGAGCGGCGCCGTCGCCGCGTTCCGTGTCGAGCCAGGTCACGTGCTCATAGCGCTTGAACCAGCTGACCTGCCGACGTGCGTATCGGCGCGTGAGCGCCTGGGTCTGCGCGATCGCCTCTTCCGCCGCCAGGCTGCCGCGCAGCTGCGCGAGCGCCTGCGCATACCCGATTGCGCGAGACGCGGTGACGCCGCTCTCGAGCCCTGCTCCC
This sequence comes from Gryllotalpicola reticulitermitis, assembly GCF_042651345.1. Taxonomy (NCBI): domain Bacteria; kingdom Bacillati; phylum Actinomycetota; class Actinomycetes; order Micrococcales; family Microbacteriaceae; genus Gryllotalpicola; species Gryllotalpicola reticulitermitis. Next base: position 195,720 of record NZ_JBHSCN010000004.1, on the reverse strand, counting down.
CGAAGCCGGTCGACCTCGGCGACGAGGCCCGCAGCCCACATGTCCTCGACCCGCGCATCGAGTCGCCGCACGAGCTGCTCGCGCGGTGTCGACAGCCCGACGATGAGCGACGGATGCCACAACCGCGGCGCCTCAGGCAGAACCGCACCGTGCCCCGCCTCGGCGAGCTCGTGGATCTCCAGCGCGCGAACGATGCGCCGGCCGTTCGCCGGGTCGACCTTCGCCGCCGTCGCGGGGTCGAGTCGTTCGAGGCGTGCGAACAGCGCGCGCGCCCCCGAGTTCGCGAGCTCGGCCTCGAGCCGCGCACGCACCTCGCGATCGCGACCCGGGAATCGGAAATCGAAGATCACGCTCGAGACGTACAACCCTGAGCCGCCCACGAGGATCGGCACCGAGCCACGCTCGCGCACCGCCTCGACGACACCGCGAGCCTCCACCTGGTAGGCCGCGACGCTCGCCTCCTCCGTCACGTCGAGCACATCGAGCAGATGATGACGGATGCCCCGCCGCTCGCTCGGCGGCAGCTTGGCCGTGCCGATGTCCATGCCCCGGTACAGCTGCATCGCATCGGCGTTGACGATCTCGGCGGTCGCACCACGCACTGCGAGGCGCTCGGCGGTGCGAATCGCGAGGTCGGACTTGCCCGTGCCGGTCGCGCCGATGATGACGAGGAGCGGCGCGTCGGTCACGGTCAGCGCAATTCGTCGTTCGCGTCGTAGATCGGCGACGTCGCGACCTGCGACGTGCTCGTCGCGCGCAGTGACGGCATGCCGAGAGAGACCGCGGCCGCGGCACCCCCGTGGCTGTGCCCAGTCGGCACGGCGCACGAATCGGCCTGTTCGCGGTCCCACGCGACGCCCGCGCGAGTCGGGCGGATCGCGAGCGGCGCGCCGTCGGCGGAATCGGCCAGCAGATGGAACGGCGCCGCATGCGTGATGCGGACCGTGACCACGTCACCGGGCCGCGGCACGGGCGAGCCGGCCGGCACCTCGAAGTGGACGAGCCGACTGTCTTCGGCCCGACCGCTCATGCGGTGCGTCTCGCCGTCCTTCTTGCCCTCGCCCGTCGAGACCAGCACCTCGACCGTGCGACCGAGCTGCTTCTCGTTCTCTTCGAGAGAGATGCGCTCCTGCAGCGCGACGAGACGGTTGTAGCGCTCCTGGACCACTTCCTTCGGGACCTGGTCGGCCATGGTGGCCGCGGGCGTTCCCGGCCGGATCGAGTACTGGAACGTGAACGCCGACGCGAACCGGGCGGCTTCGACCACGCGCAGCGTGTCCTGGAAATCCTCTTCGGTCTCGCCGGGGAAGCCGACGATGATGTCGGTCGAGATCGCCGCGTTCGGGATCTTCGCCCGCACCCGGTCAAGGATGCCGAGGAACCTCTCGGAGCGGTACGAGCGACGCATGGCACGCAGGATGCGGTCGGAGCCCGACTGCAGCGGCATGTGGAGCTGCGGCATGACGCTCGGCGTCTCTGCCATCGCGTCGATGACATCGTCAGTGAACGCAGCCGGGTGCGGGCTGGTGAAGCGGATGCGCTCGAGCCCGGCGATCGTTCCCGCGGCGCGCAGCAGCTTCCCGAACGCCTGGCGGTCGCCGAACTCGACGCCGTAGGAGTTCACGTTCTGGCCGAGCAGCGTCACCTCGATCGCGCCCTGGTCAACGAGCGACTGGATCTCGCTCAGCACCTCGCCCGGACGCCGATCGCGTTCCTTGCCCCGCAGCGACGGCACGATGCAGAAGGTGCAGGTGTTGTTGCAGCCGACCGAGATGGAGACCCACCCGCTGTGGCTCGACTCGCGCTTCGTCGGCAGCGTCGACGGGAACGTCTCAAGAGCCTCGAGGATCTCGATCTGCGCCGCGTCGTTGTGACGGGCCCGTTCCAGCAGGCTCGGGAGCGCACCCATGTTGTGTGTGCCGAAGACGACGTCGACCCACGGCGCCTTCTCGAGGATCACGCTCTTGTCCTTCTGAGCGAGGCACCCCCCGACCGCGATCTGCATGCCTGAGTGCCGGCGCTTGACGGATGCCAGGTGACCGAGATTGCCGTACAGCTTGTTGTCCGCGTTCTCGCGCACGGCACACGTGTTGATCACGACGATGTCGGCCTCGTCGCCGTTCGCCGGAACGTAACCGGCCGCCTCGAGCGAGCCCGACAGGCGCTCGGAGTCGTGCACGTTCATCTGGCAGCCGTAAGTCCGCACCTCGTAGGTGCGACGGCGCCCCGCGTCGTCGACGGCCGCGGCGGACTCGGCAATCAGAGTCGGCGCCTCGCTGGGCCGACGCAGTTCACGGCTGGTGACAGTGCTCATGGTGGCTCAATTGTACGTTCGACGCGCGAACGTCAGCGCCGCGAGCGCATGGCGTCGCCCACGGCGACGGACACGGTCTCGCCCGAGTACCCGCGGCGCATCAGATAGCCGTAGAGGCGGCGCTCGGCGGTCTGGTCGTCGAGGCCCGAGAGCTGCGTCACCCGCTTCATCGCGACCTCGATCGCGCGCTCCCGCTCATCGTCCTGGTCGAAGTCGGCCAGCGCCTCGGTGATCGCGTCGCCGTCGATGTGGCGTCGTCGCAGCTCGCGCTCGATCGCCTGGCGCCCCTGGCCCTTGCGGGCACGAGCTGCGTAGACCATCGACACCGCGAGCGCAGCGTCATCGAGCAGGCCGACGCTCGCGAGTCGCGTCAGCTCGGCTTCCGCGACGGACTCATCGACGCCACGCTTCCTCAGCACCTGCTCGAGTTCCCACCGAGACATGCCCCGACGGGCGAGCTGGTGGAGTGAGACGTTCGCGGCGCGCTTCCCCGCCTTCTCTTGCGCGCGCTCGAACGGCTGCTCCTTCGAGTCGCGCCTTGACGCCCCGCCTTCGCCTTCGCCTTCTGCGGCCGCTGCAACCAGATCGCGCACCGATGCGAGAGCGGCCTGAGCCTGCTCGCTGGGCGAAGCACCGGGCAGATAGGTGACCGGGGCGAGCCCACCGGACTCTCGGGCACCAGTGGCCGCGGGCTCGCGCCCCGCCTCAGCGCGCGGGTGCTTGCGCTCCTCGTCGGATGGAAAGAACCGGACAACCATCTGGTGCCCCCGCTACGCGCCCTTGCGCTGCGGCAGAGTCGCCACGTTCTCGACAGGAGCAACCTCTTCCACAGCGTTCGGGTCTTTCACGACACCGAGCTTGACGAGAATCTTCTGCTCGATCTCGTTGGCGATGTCGGCGTGCGCGATGAGGAAGTTGCGCGAGTTCTCTTTGCCCTGGCCCAGCTGGTCGCCCGAGTACGTGTACCACGCCCCCGACTTCTTCACGATGCCGTGCTCGACACCGAAGTCGAGCAGGCTGCCCTCGCGCGAAATGCCGATGCCGTAGAGGATGTCGAACTCGGCTTGCTTGAACGGCGGCGCCATCTTGTTCTTCACGACCTTGACACGCGTGCGGTTGCCGACTGCGTCGGCCCCGTCTTTCAGCGTCTCGATGCGGCGGATGTCGAGGCGCACCGATGCGTAGAACTTCAGTGCCTTGCCGCCGGAGGTCGTCTCAGGGCTGCCGAAGAACACCCCGACCTTCTCACGCAGCTGGTTGATGAAGATCATCGTGGTGTTCGTCGAGTTGAGGGCGCCGGTGAGCTTGCGCAGTGCCTGCGACATGAGTCGCGCCTGCAGGCCGACGTGCGAGTCGCCCATTTCGCCCTCGATCTCAGCGCGCGGCACGAGGGCCGCCACCGAGTCGATGACGATCAGGTCGATGGAACCGGAACGCACGAGCATGTCGGCGATCTCGAGCGCCTGCTCGCCCGTGTCGGGCTGCGAGACGAGCAGTGAGTCGATGTCGACCCCGAGCTTCTTCGCGTATTCCGGGTCGAGAGCGTGCTCGGCGTCGATGAAGGCCGCGATACCGCCCGCGCTCTGCGCGTTGGCGATGGCGTGCAGGGTCAGTGTCGTCTTACCCGAGGACTCAGGCCCGTAGATCTCGACGACGCGCCCGCGCGGCAGGCCGCCGATGCCGAGCGCGACATCGAGAGCGATGGAGCCGGTGGGCACGACCTCGACAGGCGCGCGCTCGTCGCTGCCGAGCCGCATGACGGAGCCCTTGCCGAACTGACGGTCAATCTGGGCGAGCGCGGTCTCGAGCGCTTTCTCGCGATCGGCGGGAGTAGGCATTTCGAAGTCCCTTCAAAGAAGCTGCGGTGACGTCTGCGACAGTACGCGTGGGGTCCGACATCGGGTGCCCGAGAGCAGTGATCGGTGTGAAACTAGGGGAACGGCCCGGCCTGTGCTGGCCAAGTCATCGTAAGAGCGACGATAGCAGCGGTCGAATCCGTGTTCGAGATCGACGCGGCGTGTCGCGCACCGAAGTTCGTATCAGCGGCGCTCAGGGTTCACGAGGCCGGCGCCGTGGCGTCGCGCATCCGGCACATCCATCGCCTCGCAGAGCGCGTACCAGACGTCGCGCGGCGACTCCCCGGCCGCGAGCGCCTGCTCCGCCGTGCGGCCGCGCAGCTCGATCAGCACGAGCTCGCGCACGAGCTGGCCCCCATAGGCCGATCCGAACTCCTGCTCGATCGCGCGATGGAACTCACTGAGACGCATGGTTCCTCCAGCGTAGACGCGCGGTTCCGGACACAGGCCGTGCACGAAACAGCGGATGCCCCGGGCTCCTGCCCGAGGCATCCGCCGATGTCGTAGTGTCAGCGCTGGCTGACGAGCTCGCTGTCGAGACGGGCCGCGAAGTCGTCGGGGAGCGCGTCGGGCACGATGGCCTCAATGCCCTCGAGAACCGCGAGGCGATCGCCGACCTCGCGCATGATGACCGAGATCGGCGTGTCCAGCGCTTCGGCGACCGAGGCGAGGATCTCGCTCGACGCCTCCTTCTGGCCTCGCTCGACCTCGCTGAGGTAGCCGAGCGCAACACTCGCCTTGCTCGCGACCTGACGCAGCGTGCGGCCCTTCTGAAGGCGGAAGTCCCGCAGCACGTCGCCGATTTCCTGACGTACCAGAATCATGGGCGCCCCCTTCTTCGTCGCTCTGCCCTGGCCCGAAGCCGCCCTCACGAGCGCTCCTTGCGATGCACTGTAGTTCACGTTCCCTGCAATCCGCTGGTTCATTGTTGGCATCGTTAACGAGACTGCAACACGCGCTATTCCGCGGCGGCGGCGATGATGCCGTCGACCGCAGCCGTGACCGCAGCCGCCCGGATCTGCGCCCGACCCCCGTCCAGGTGCAGCTCCTGAACCCGGGTCGAGGTACCGAATGCGACACCGACGAATACGGTTCCGACCGGCTGGCCGCCCTGCGCGGCCGGGCCGGCCACGCCGGTCGTCGACACACCGACGTCAGCCGCGCGCCCTTCCACTGCGAGCACTGCGCGAACGCGCTCGGCCAGCTGGCGCGCCACGTCGGCATGCACGGGTCCGTGCTCGGCGAGCAGTTCGGCGTCGACCCCGACCACGCTGTGCTTGATCGCCGTCGCGTAGACGACGACGCCGCCGTTCACGACCGCGGAGGCTCCGGCGGGGCGCGTGAGCTCCGCCGCGAGAGCGCCGCCGGTGAGCGACTCGGCGACGGCGATGGTCAGCCCGCGTGCGGCCAGCGCAGTGATGAGTGCGGCCGTCGGATCGGAGACGGACGCCGCTGCCCCCGCCTCAGACATCCGCCCGCTCGCCCTTCTCGCGGTGCAACCGGATCGCATTCCACGCGTAGTCGAGACCGGAGACGACGGTGAGCACCAGCGCGATCGCCATCAGGACCCAGTTGACCCAGTGCACCCAGTCGCCGAGCGGGACCCAGAACGGCAGCAGCGCCAGCGTGATCGCAACGCCCTGGAAGACGGTCTTGAGCTTGCCACCGCGGCTCGCCGGGATCACGCCGTCACGGATCACGACGAAGCGGTACACGGTGATGCCGATCTCGCGCACGAGGATCACGATCGTGACCCACCACCACAGCTCGCCCACGATCGACAGACCGACGAGCGCGGCGCCCGTCAGAATCTTGTCCGCGATCGGATCGAGCAGTTTTCCGAGCTCGGTCACCTGGCCGTTGCGGCGCGCGAGCCACCCGTCGACGCCGTCGGTGGCGATGCCGACGGCGAAGAGCACACCGGCCCACCAGCGCGCCGGGCCGTCGTGCCCCGCGTCCGCGAGCAACAGCCACAGGAAGGCCGGTGCGAACAGGATGCGCACGATGGTGATCGTGTTCGGCAGGTTCCAGTTGCTCGGCCGAGCCGGGGTGTCGGTCACAGCATCAGCCTACGGGGCCGATGCTGCGCGAGAGTCAGTCGCGCCCGGTGAGACCCCACGCGTCTTCGTCGGAGGCCGCGTCGACCTCTTCGAGGCCGCCCTCTTGGCGGGCCAGCACATCGTCGCCGTAGCGGTCCTCGTCGTCGGCCGCCGACGCCGGCGGATTCGACCCGTGAGCAGTCGGCGCCGGCGACGCCGGGGCCGCGGCCGGGGCTGCGTCTTCGCCGCGGATCTTCGCCAGCACGGCCGGCAACTGCTCCGCCGTCACCAGCACGTCGCGGGCCTTCGAACCCTCGGACGGGCCGACGATCTCGCGCGACTCGAGCAGGTCCATGAGGCGCCCGGCCTTCGCGAACCCGACCCGCAGCTTGCGCTGCAGCATCGACGTCGACCCGAACTGGGTCGAGACGACGAGCTCGGCCGCGGCGAGCAGCAGCTCGAGGTCGTCACCGATGTCGGAGTCGATCTGCTTCTTCTGCTCCGCAGGCACGACGTCTTGCCGGTAGTCGGGTCGCGCCTGACGCGTGACGTGATCGACGACCTTCTGAATCTCGGACTCGTTGACCCAGGCGCCCTGCACGCGGATCGGCTTGCCTGCGCCCATCGGCAGGAACAGCGCATCGCCCTGGCCGATCAGCTTGTCGGCGCCGGGCTGGTCGAGGATGACCCGCGAGTCGGTGACCGACGTGACCGCGAAGGCGAGGCGTGACGGCACGTTCGCCTTGATCAGGCCCGTGACGACGTCGACGGACGGGCGCTGGGTCGCGAGGACGAGGTGGATGCCGGATGCACGCGCGAGCTGGGTGATGCGCACGATCGAGTCCTCGACGTCGCGCGGAGCCACCATCATCAGGTCGGCGAGCTCGTCGACCACGACCAGCAGATACGGATACGGCTTGAGCTTGCGCTCGCTGCCCGGCGGCAGCACGATCTCGTTGTTGACGACGGCCTTGTTGAAGTCGTCGATATGACGGAAGCCGAACGACGCGAGGTCGTCGTACCGCATGTCCATCTCTTTCACGACCCACTGCAGCGCCTCGGCCGCCTTCTTCGGGTTCGTGATGATGGGAGTGATCAGGTGCGGCACGCCGCCGTAGATCGTGAGCTCGACGCGCTTCGGGTCGATCAGGACCATGCGCACCTCTGACGGCTTCGCGCGCATGAGCAGCGACGTGATCATCGAGTTGACGAACGACGACTTGCCCGAGCCGGTCGAGCCGGCGACGAGCAAGTGAGGCATCTTGGCGAGGTTGGCCACCACGAAGCCGCCGCCGACGTCTTTGCCGACGCCGATCGTCATGGGGTGCCTGCTGTTCGTCGCCGCGGCCGAGCGCAGCACGTCACCGAGCGAGACGGTCTCGCGGTCGGCGTTCGGGATCTCGATGCCGATGGCGCTCTTGCCGGGGATGGGCGAGAGGATGCGCACTTCGTTCGACGCGACGGCGTAGGACAGGTTCTTCGAGAGCGCGGTGACACGCTCGACCTTCACGCCGGGGCCAAGTTCGATCTCGTACTGGGTGACGGTCGGTCCGCGGGAGAACCCTGTGACCTTGGCGTCGACACCGAACTGCGTGAGCACCTCGGTGATCGCCCGGACGACCTCATCGTTGGCAGCGGAGCGGGTCTTCGCCGGCGGCCCGGCCGCCAGCGTGCTCGCCGACGGCAACACGTACGGCTTGGCGGGCGCAGGCGCAGCGATGACCGGAACCAGCTCCGCGCTCTCGCTGATCGGAAGGCCGTCGAGCTGCGCCTTGTCGTCGACGGGGACGACCTCGGTCATGTTGTCGCTGCGCAGCCCCGGGCCGGGGCCGGCCGGAACTTCGCCCGTGAATCGCTTCACCGCGTCTTCGGCGTGGGCGAGCTCGGCGAAGACGTCGAAGCCGTCTGCCGCCGGAACCGGGTCGGGCTCGAGAGCCGTCGCGAAGCCGCCCGCGACCGGAGCCTCGGGCGCCTCGCCGAACACGGCGCTCAAAGAGCCCGCATCGCCGTCGAAATCGGGGTCTTCCTCACGCCCGCTCTTGTTACGCCGCCACCACGGCAGTCGGTCGGGACCCCCGTGCTCGTCGCCGTCATCACCCTCGCGCGCGCCGTCGAGTTCGACCGGGACGCTCTTCTCAGCACGCTCGGCCTTGGCGGCCTTCGCCGCCTCGCGCTCCTCTTCCGTCGGCACGGCCGCGCCGAACAGGTAGGCGTAGAGCTCGTGGAGACGGCGCCCGATCTTGGTCGGCGGCGTCTTCGTGATGATCAGCACGCTGAGCATCAGCAGCACGATCATGAGCCCTGCGGCGCCGTAGGCGGTGATCAGCAGGATCAGCGGTGCCCCCACCATCCACCCGATGACGCCGCCGGCCTGCGCGAGGACGGGCATACCGGCAACCGGTTGGGGACGCGAGCTGAAGACGTGGCACATCGCCGAGATGCTGATCAGCGCCAGGATCAGTCCGACGCCGATGCGGGTGTTGTCGTGGACGGACGACGGATGGCGGAACAACCAGATCGCGAAGATCAGCAGCACCACGGGCAGCACGAACGCGACCCGGCCGACGAGACCGCCGAAGGTCCACGCGTCGAGGGCCTGCGCCCACGGCGCGTTGATGAAGAACCACTCGTCGATCGCGCCCGCGACGGCAAGCACCACGAGGAAGAACGGCAGGCCATCGCGACGCTCTTCCTTCGCGAGGTTCTCAGGGCCGAGCGCGCGCGCCGCGCCGCCCACGAGGTGGGCGAGCCCGATCCACGCCTTTGCGACCATCGCGTGCTCGGTCGTCTCGATCACGACGGTCTGATTCGCGGGAAGCTTCTTCGTGGGCGCGGTCTTCTGCTTTGCAGACCGACCGCGCGCGCCACCGCCGCCCGCACCGCGGGCGCGCGAAGACGACGTGGTGCTCGTGGCCATGATCAGAAGCTATCCGAGGCCTGTGACATCGCCCGGGAGCGGGCGCGGAGAGTCGCCGCTGGGCCTAGGCCTCGATGACCAGGGGCACGATCATCGGACGGCGGCGGTAGCTCGAGTTCACCCAGCGCCCCACCGTGCGACGCACGGTCTGGGTCAGGGCGTGGTTGTCGCGCACGCCGTTCTCGGCCGCCTCGCGCAGCGCCGCCGCGATCTTCGGCTTGACGTCGTTGAACACCGCGTCGTCCTCGGCGAACCCGCGGGCGTGGATCTCGGGACCCGCGACGATGTGACCGCTCGCGGCCTCGACCACGACGATCACCGAGATGAAGCCCTCTTCGCCGAGAATCCGCCGGTCTTTGAGGTCGGCGTCGGTGATCTCGCCCACGCTGGAGCCATCGACGTACACGTAGCCGATGTCGAGCTGGCCGACGACCCGCGCCTCGCCCTCGCGCAGATCGACGACCGTGCCGTTCTCGGCGAGGATCGTGTTCTGCGCCGGAACCCCCGTCTGCTGCGCGAGCCTGGCGCTTGCGAACAGGTGCCGGTGCTCGCCGTGCACGGGCATGACGTGCTTCGGCTTGAGGATGTTGTAGCAGTAGAGCAGCTCGCCCGCGGCCGCGTGGCCCGAGACGTGCACCTTCGCGTTCCCCTTGTGGATCACGGTCGCGCCGAGCTTGGTGAGCCCGTCGATGACGCGGTACACCGAGTTCTCGTTTCCGGGGATGAGGCTCGAGGCGAGGATCACGGTGTCGCCGGGGCCCAGCTCGATCTGGTGCTCGAGGTTCGCCATGCGCGCGAGCACGGCCATCGGCTCGCCCTGCGAGCCGGTCGACATGTAGACGATCTTGTCGTCCGGCACGTCGCCGGCCTTCTTGAAGTCGATCAGCACCCCGTCCGGCACTTTGAGATAGCCGAGCTCGGCGGCGATGCCCATGTTCTTCACCATCGAGCGGCCGAGCAGCGCCACGCGCCGCCCGTTCTGAGCCGCCGCGTCGAGCACCTGCTGCACGCGGTGCACGTGACTCGAGAAGCTCGCCACGACGACACGCCTGGTCGCCCTCGCGATGATGTTCTCGAGCACCGGCCCGATCTCACGCTCGATGGGCGTGAAGCCCGGAACGTCGGCGTTCGTCGAGTCGGGCAGGAACAGGTCGACCCCGTTCTCGCCGAGCCGCGCGAAGGCGCGCAGGTCGGTCAGACGCCCGTCGAGCGGAAGCTGGTCCATCTTGAAGTCGCCCGTGTGCAGCACGACCCCGGCCCACGTCGTGATGGCGACGGCGAGCGCGTCGGGGATCGAGTGGTTGACGGCGATGAACTCGAGCGTGAACGGCCCGAGCGTCTTGACCTCGCCCTCTTTCACGACCCGCGTAATGGGCTTGATGCGGTGCTCTTTGAGCTTCGCCTCGACGAGCGCGAGGGTGAGCGCCGAACCGTACAGCGGAATGTCCTGCCGGAGTTTCAGCAGGTACGGGACCGCGCCGATGTGGTCTTCGTGACCGTGCGTGAGCACCACGCCGATCACGTCTTTGAGGCGGTCACGGATCGGCCCGAAATCGGGCAGGATCAGATCGACACCGAGCTGGTCGGGCTCCGGGAAGAGCACTCCGCAGTCGACGATGAGGATCTTCCCGTCGATCTCGTACACCGTCATGTTGCGCCCGACCTCGCCGAGGCCGCCGGTGGGGAACACGCGAAGCGTGCCGGATTCGAGTGCGGGCGGGGCGTAGACGGCTGCTGCCATATCTCCTTCTAGCGCTTGTGAGCGTGGATCAAAACGAATGCCGTGGCCAGTGCCCGCGTCAGCGGGTGGCACCCGCCACCTTCGGCAGGGCGCCGCTCGCGGCCGCGTTGCGGTCGGGGCGGAAGTTGCTGAAGTCGACGCCCTCGACGTCGCGGACGAGACCGAGCTCGTCCTCGATGACGGCGGCTTCCTGGTCTTCGGGGCCGACGAGCGGCAGGCGCACGCGCGGCGAGCCGATGCGGCCGAGGCCATGCAGGATGTACTTCGCCGACACGGTGCCGGGAATGTGCGTCATGACGGCACGCACAAGCGGCTCGAGCTTCTTGTGCTGTGCGGTCGCGGCGGCGAGGTCACCGCGGTTCACGGCGTCGACGATGGTGCGGTAGGGGCGCGACGTGATGTTCGCGGTGACGCCGATCAGGCCCGACGCGCCGATTGCGAGGTGCGGCAACACGTTGGCGTCGTCGCCGGAGAAGTACAGCAGCTCGGTGTTGTTGAGCACGCGACTCACCTCGGCGAAATCGCCCTTGGCGTCTTTCACGGCGACGATGTTCGGATGCTTGGCGGCGCTCAGCAGCGTCTCGTACTTGATCGGGACGCCCGTGCGGCCCGGGATGTCGTAGAGGATGACCGGCAGATCGGTCGCGTTCGCGATGTACCGGAAGTGCGTGAGGATACCCGCCTGCGTGGGCTTGTTGTAGTACGGGGTGACGATCATGATGCCGTCGATGCCGAGCCGCTCGCTCTTCCGGTAGAGCTCGATCGCATGCGCCGTCTCGTTCGAACCGCCCGCCTGGATGATCTTGGCCCTGCCTGCCGAGACGTCTTTCGCGACCTCGATGAGCCGCAGCTTCTCCGCATCGGTCAGCGTCGAGGTCTCACCCGTCGTGCCGGAGGCCACGATGCCGTCGGCGCCGCCAGCGATCACGTCGTCGATGTGCTTCTCGACGCCGGCCCAATCGACCTCGCCATCGGCTGTCATGGGCGTGACCAGGGCGACGAGCACCTGGCCGAACGGATTCTCGGCGGACATGCCTTCAGGGTAGCGGGTCGCCGCCGTCGCGAGCTGCGCGTCATCTCGCGTCACAGCCGGATGCGAAATGTCGTGGGGCGCATAGCGTTGCACCCGAGATGAACGTCCTGTCAGCGGTACTCGTCGTCGTCGGCCTGATCGCGGTCGCGACCGTCGTCGGCCTGATCTGGCAGCGTCGCACCGGCCGGGTCGCCGAGCGATCCGCTGACCCGGCGGAGATCGTGCGGCCAGCGGATGTCCGCTCTGAGGCGCCGTTCGGCGAGCGCGCGACCCTCCTCCAGTTCTCGACCGAGTTCTGCGCATACTGCCCGGCCACCCGCCGACTGCTCGGAGGCATCGCGGCGCGAACCGACGGCGTCGCCCACGTCGACATCGACCTGACCCGCTCCCCCGAGCTCGCGCAGCGCTTCAAGGTGCTGCAGACGCCCACGACGCTGCTGCTCGACGGCAGCGGCGCGGTGCACGCCCGCATCGGCGGGGCGCCGAAGGCGGCGCAGCTCGAAGCATCCCTTGCACGTGTTCTGAACGGAGACGACCATGTCGCAGCCTGATCTTCGCCCGCTCCCCGGCCAGCAGGGCATCGACCCCCGCGGGCCGCGCTTCTCAGCCGGCATCACCGCGGTGCTGCTCGCCGTCGACCTCGTTCTCGGCCTCGTCGGACTGAGCTCGAACGGCTCACGGCTCGCCGCGTGGATCCTGCTCGTGCTCATCGCGCTGATGTTCGTCTGGGGCGCTGTGGGCGGCGTGCAGAAGCATCCGTACGGCGCGCTCTACCGCTCGCTCCTGCGCCCGCGGCTCGCGCCGCCCGTCGAGCTCGAGAATCCCGCGCCGCCGACGTTCGCGCAGCTCGTCGGCCTGATCATCACCGGCCTCGGCGTGATCCTCGGCATCTGGTTCCCCGTGATCGTCGTGATCGCGGCCGCGTTCGCTTTCATCGCGGCGTTCCTCAACTCGGTGTTCGGCTATTGCCTGGGGTGCCAGATGTACTTGCTGCTCGTGCGCGCCGGAGTGATCGGCCGCAGCCGCGGGGCTGCCGCGTAAGTGCCCCCGTCCGTAGGCTGAGGGCGGGTCGCGCCGAACGACGCGGCCACCCCGAACCTAGGAGGCACCCATGGCACTCACGAGCGAAGCATCCGCCGTCTGGAGCGGCGACCTGGCCAGCGGCAGCGGCAGCATCTCCCTCGACTCGTCAGGGCTCGCGACCTTCGACTACAACTGGAAGGCTCGCTCCGAAGGCGAGAGCGGCGTCTCGACGCCGGAGGAACTGCTCGGCGCCGCTCACGCCGGCTGCTTCGCGATGGCGTTCGCCAACGAACTCGCCTCCGCCGGCCACACGGCGACCCGCGTCGCCGCGACCGCGGCCGTGAGCTTCGACATCGCACAGGGCGGCATCACCGGCAGTCACCTGCTCGTCAACGCCGAGGTGCCCGGAATCTCCGATGAGGAGTTCCAGAAGATCGCCGCCGCCGCGAAGGAGGGCTGCCCGGTCTCCAAGGCGCTTGCCGGCGTGAACATCACCCTTGAGGCAACGCTCGTCTAGTACTCAGTACGTCAGAAGCGAGAACGTCTCGATACCGCGGCCCTCGAGCCGGGCACGGCCGCCCAGGCCGCCGAGCTCGAGGGCCACGGCGATTCCGGCGACGCGCCAGCCGGCTCGCTCGATCAGGTTCGCGGCCGCAAGCGCGGTGCCGCCGGTCGCGAGCACGTCGTCGACGATCAGCACCCGGCTCTCCGGCGGCAGCTGGCCGATGTGCACCTCGAGCGCAGCGGTGCCGTACTCGAGGGCGTATTCCTGAGAGAGCACCGCGCGAGGAAGCTTGCCCGCCTTGCGCACGCTGAGCACCCCGGCGCCGCTCACCACGGAAGCGGCGCCCGCGATCAGGAATCCGCGGGCTTCGAGGCCGCCGATGTGGTCGAACCGCCCCTCGAACGGTGCAACCAGGCCGCGCGCGAGGGCCGCGAGCGCAGGGCCGTCGGCGAACACCGGCGTCAGATCGCGGAAGTCGATCCCCGGCTCGGGAAAATTGGGGATCGTCGTGATCAGGCTGTCGACGAGGGCTGCTTCTGGGCTCAGGGGCACCCGGAAAGCCTAATCGTGCTGGTGAGACAGCTTGATGGCCTCGCGCAGCGCCCAGCGAGCGCGCCGCCGGTCGCCGGAGGCGTCGTAGGCGAGGCCGAGCCGGAACCAGGCGCGCCAGCTGTCGGGATCCGCCTCGACCTCGGCCTTGTACCTGGGGAACTCCTCGTCAGCGGCGGCGCGCACCGGACGCCCTGAGCCGGTCACGGCCGGCTCGACCGGAAGGCCGCCTTCGGAGTCGAGCCGCTTCACTAGCCGCTCGGTCTGCCACCCGAACATGAGCTCGCGGACGAGAGCCCAGATGGCGATCAGCGGGAACAGGATGAGCGCGCAGCCCGCGACGATCCCGATCACGGAGCCTGCTTCGAACAGCAGCACGGCGCGCTGCCCAGCGAGCGCGATATAGATGAGCAGCAGCAGCGCCATGAGCAGCGCCGCGAAGCGATTCTTCACGCGGGCCCCGACCTCAGACCGCGGCGATGCCGAGATCGATGAGCGCGTCGAGCCCGACGGTGAGGCCGGTCAATTCGGTGGCGCGCCGCAGCGCAAGCAGCATTCCGGCCGAATAGGCAGCCGGATTGACGACGCTGTGCGAGATGGTCAGAGTCTCGCCCTCCGCACCGAAGATCACTTCCTGCCGGGCCGGCACGCCCGGCAGCCGCAGGCTGTGGATCGGCACGCTGCCGACCTGCTGGCCGCGAGCGCGCTGATCGATGTGCGGCGCCGAGACGGGACCGAGCTCGCCGCGCGCCTGCTGGATCAGCTCGGCGGTGCGCACCGCCGTGCCCGACGGCGAGTCCACCTTGCCCGCGCCATGCGCCTCGACGATCTCGATCGCATCGAAGAACCGGCTCGCGGCGGCGGCGAACGCAGTGCCGAGGGCGCTGCCGAGCGCGAAATTGGGCACGACCACCACTCCGCGTTCCGGGTGGCGCGCGAGCAGCGTGTTGAGGCCGGCCAGCCGGTCGGACGACCAGCCCGACGTGCCGACCACGACATTGCGACCATGCGTCACCGCGTATTCGACGATGCCCTGGCTGACGTGCGGGAGCGTGACGTCGAGGACCACGTCGCTCGGCGCCTCCGCCGACCCGAGCATGTCGTGATGCTCGCTCGACGAACCGAGGCGCGCGACCACGTCGAAGCCGTCGCTGCGCTCGAGCAGAGCCGTCGCCGCAGACCCCAGCCTGCCGGTCGCGCCGACCACTGCAACGCGGATCGTCATGGGCTCTGCCTCTCTGTTCGGCGGCGGTGCGGTCGCCGTTCCAACCCTAATGTTGAAGACGTGCCGTACGAATCCGTGCCCGTGACCGACGACCGCGCCCAGGCGCTGCTCACCGAGTACTTCAGCTACCGCGAAGCGACCTTCCCGCACGCACGCGGCTACGTCACCACGCTGCCCTCGGCCGGCGCATTCACGCCCCCGACCGGCGAGTTCGTGCTCGCGGTGGGCGAGGACGGCGTCGAATACGGCTGCGGAGCCGTCCGGCGCCTCGACGACGAGGTGCTCGGCGGCCGGCCGCGCTCGATCTGGGAGGTGAAGCACCTCTGGGTGCGCGAGGCTGGCCGCGGCGCGGGCGCCGGCCGTGCGCTGCTCGCCGAGCTCGAGCGCCGCGCACGCGACTTCGGCGCAGAGACCGTCGTGCTCGACACCAACGCGAGCCTGACGGCAGCGAACGCGCTGTACGCGTCGAGCGGCTACGCGTCGATTCCGCCCTACAACGACAACGGCAACGCGACGACGTGGTACCGGAAGGACCTCACGACGCGATAGCGCCGCCGTGCGACGGCCTCAGAACGGCAGCACCTCGGGCAGACCCGTGCGCAGCTCGGCCGGCAGGTGACCGAGGTCGTTGAACACGATGAGCTCGGGACGTTTCGCCGGGCGGTGCCTGATGACCGTCAAGCCCGCGTTTCCCGAGTTGAGGCCGAGCCAGCGCCAGCTGGGCGCATCCATCACCTCGCGCACGAACCACGCGATCACGAAATTGTGCGTGATCAGCAGGTCGTGCCGGTCGTTGCGCGACGAGCCGAGGAACTCGGCCACGGCGTCCTCCATCTGCGCTCGGCCCGCCTCGATGCGCACCTCGCTGATGCTGTGGAAGAAGGCGTCGAACGACTTCGGCGTTCCGGGCTCCGGGCCGGACGGGATGCAGTCGAACAGCAGGTTGGACGGTTCGGGCTGAACGGCCGGCAGCCGCTCGGCGAGCACGCGCGCGGTCTGCTCACCCCGGGTCAGCGGCGAGTGGTACGCCCCGCTGAACGGCACCCCGCCGAGCCGGTCGGCGAGGAGCCGGACCTGGCGGATGCCGCGCGGCGACAGCGGGCCGTCTTCCATGCCGTGCTCGGCATCGAGCTGCTCGCCGTGGCGCACGAGATACAGATAGTGGGTCATCCGACCCCCAGGCCGGCGAATGCGGCATCGTCGACGTCACCCACGGCCGCGATGGTGAGCGGTCGCCCGGCGAGTTCCACCGCGAGGGCTTGAACGTCGGCCTGCGTCACGAGCGCGAGACGCCGGAGGCTCTCGTCGAGATCGCTGAACTCGCCCATGCTGATCTCGGCGCGGCCGAGGCGCGTCATGCGCGCGTCGGAGTCCTCGAGCGCGAGAGCGGATGCTCCGGACAGCTGCCCCGTCGCGCGACGCAGTTCTTCGCCGGTGATGCCGAAATCAGCGATGCGCACCAGCTCGTCGCGTGCCAGCGCCGCCACCTGCGGCGCTTTGTGCGGAGCACAGCCGGCGTAGATCCCGAAGAGACCGGCGTCGGAGAATCCGCTCGCGAACGAGTACACCGAATACGCGAGCCCGCGACGCTCGCGGATCTCCTGGAAGAGGCGGCTCGACATGCCGCCGCCGAGCACGGCGTTCAGCACGGCGAGCGTCGTGCGCCGCTCGTCGGTCGCGACGAGCCCGGGCAGGCCGAGGAAGAGGTTGACCTGCTCGACGGGGCGCCGCACGGTGACCACCGACGAGTGATAGCTCTGCGGCGCGGCCGTCGTCGTGCGTCGTGGCGCGGGGCTGCCCGCGCCCGGCCAGTCCCCGCGGGCAAGCGCAGCCGACGCGTCGGCCACCAGCCGGTCGTGGTCGACCGCCCCGGCCGCCGCGATCACGATGTTCTCGGGTCGGTACGACTGCCGATAGTGCTGCACGACCCCCTCCCGCGTCGCGGCACGGATCGTTGCCGGGTCGCCGCCGATCGGGCGCCCGAGAGGATGCTCGCCGAGCACGGCGCTGTACAGCCGCTCCCCCGCGACGTCGGCCGGGTCGTCGTCGGCCATGGCGAGTTCTTCGAGGATCACCTGGCGCTCATTGTCGAACTCGTCGGCGTCGATCAGACTCGACGTGAACATGTCGCCGATGACCTCGACGGCCATCGACAGATCCTTGTCCTGCACCTTGGCGTAGTAGCAGGTGTATTCCTTGCTGGTCGCCGCATTGTGCTCGCCGCCGACCGAGTCGAACGACACCGCGATGTCGAGCGCAGAGCGGCGCGTCGTGCCTTTGAACAGCAAGTGCTCGAGGAAGTGCGTCGAGCCGTAGCTCGCCGCGTGAGCCCCGTCGGCACCGGTCTCATCACGCGAGCCGACCGTGACCCAGAACCCCACCGTCGCACTGCGCACGCCGGGCACGCGTTCGCTCAGCACCCTGGCACCATTCGGCAGGACCGTGCGTCGAACGAGTGCGTCCCCTGAGGCGGCGAACGCCAACTCGGCGATGTCGAGCGGAAGGGATGTCGCGGCGCCGTTCATCACGTGCCACTCTATGGCTCGGCCCGGGGGCCCGCACACCGAGCCGCGCGGACCGGGCAGCCGTCGCCGCGGCTCAGCGCGCAGCGACGGCAGCGCGGTCAAGCTCTCGCAATTGTGCGCGCGACAGGGACACGGCCGCGGCGTCCATCAGCACGTCCAGCTGCTCCGGCCGCGTGATACGCACGATCGGCGCGACGACGCCGCGCTTGGCGAGCAACCACGCCAGCTGAGTCGTGGCGGGCTGCAGCCCGAGCTCGTCCGAGACACGGTCAAGGGCGACCCCGATGCGGTGCTCGCGGCCGCGCCCCGCGAAAGCATCCGTCGCCCGCTCTCGCTCCGGCCGCACGACCCGCGCGTTCACGATCTGACCGAGCCGCGCCGTGTGGCCCCAGCCCGCCAGCACCTTCTGCGGCAGCGACGGGCTCGCCAACGCGATGGAGGCCGAGGTCGCATCCGGCAGCAACGCAAGCTCCTGCGCCGCCGCCACCATGCGGACGTCCTCGAGCAGAGCGGAGTTCCCGGTGATGTCCCACGCGAGCCGCGCCGCGACGATGCGCGGCAGCCCGTCGCCGGAGAGCACGCGCGCGGCCATGAGCTGGTCGCCGCTTGCGGCGTTCGCGCCGAGATGGCGCACCTTGCCCGCCGAGATCAGCTCGGCGACAGCGCCGAGCTGCTCGTCGAGCGTCAGCTGCCCGTCGCGAAAATCGAGTGTCAGCAGGTCGATGTGGTCGAGCCGCAATCGACGCAGGGCCGCCTCGACGGCACGCACGATACGTGTCGAACCCGTCGCCGCACCCCCGTCGCGCTCGGGTGACGGGGTGAGCGCCGTGAATACCCGCCCCGGCCGATTCGCGGCGAACCAGTCGCCGACGACCTGCTGGCTGCGCCCGGAGCCGTCTTCGTCGCCGACGTCGTAAAGGCCGCCGCCGCGCACGGCGAAGCGGTGCAGAATGCGGCCGGCGGCCACCTCATCGATGGCGGCGAGTCGCGCCGTACCCAGTCCGAACGGAAACACAGCGAGCCCGCTCTCGCCGAGCTTGCGCTCCGCGATGATCGAGATCGGCCGCGTGGCCGCGTCGTCGTCGGCCGCGAACAGCGCGGCTTCAGCGCTCACCGCGGCTTCGATCGCACCACGGCCCGTACTGCCGACATGCGCCCGTGCCCCCACTGGCGAATAGTCGCTCATCCAGCCCCCTTTTTCCCCCGGGCGGGTGCCATTCGCACCCCGACTATGGGACTGAGGTTATGTCACAGATCGGCAGCTTCCCGGCCGAAACGCTCAACCGTTATGAAGAATTGGCTCCTCCGACACGCGTGGCTAGACAACCGACACGTGGCCCGCGAACGCCGTGCAAGAACGGTCCCCGCGGCGGACGCGGGGACAAAAAACGGATGCCCGCCCCACAGAGTGAGACGGGCATCCGTTCGTTGCGCGATTACTCGGCGGCGACGGTCTCCTCAGCGGCAGCATCTTCGGCCTCCGCGACGACCGGCGCCAGCGACAGCTTGCCGCGGTCGTCGATCTTGGTGATCTCGACCAGGATCTTCTGGCCGACACCGAGCACGTCTTCGACGTTCTCGACACGCTTACCCCCGGCGAGCTTGCGCACCTCGGAGATGTGCAGCAGACCGTCCTTGCCGGGCAGCAGCGAGACGAACGCGCCGAAGGCCGCGATCTTGACGACCGTGCCGAGGAACTGCTCGCCCACCTCGGGGTTGGTCGGGTTGGCGATGGCGTTCACCTGGGCGCGGGCCGCCTCGGCACTCGGGCCGTCGGTGGCGCCGATGTAGACGGTGCCGTCCTCCTCGATGGAGATCTCGGCGCCGGTCTCGTCCTGGATGGCGTTGATCGTCTTGCCCTTCGGGCCGATCAGCTCACCGATCTTGTCGACCGGGATCTGCACGCTGATGACGCGCGGCGCGGTCGGCGCCATCTCGTCGGGCACGTCGATCGCCTGGTTGATGACCCCCAGGATCGTGGTGCGCGCGTCGTGAGCCTGCTGCAGGGCGCCCGCGAGCACCGCCGACGGGATGCCGTCGAGCTTCGTGTCGAGCTGGATCGCGGTGACGAACTCGGCGGTACCGGCGACCTTGAAGTCCATGTCACCGAGAGCGTCCTCGGCACCGAGGATGTCGGTCAGCGCCGCGTACTTGGTCTCGCCGTCGACGGTCTCGGAGATGAGGCCCATCGCGATGCCGGCGACCGGCGCCTTGAGGGGCACGCCTGCGTTGAGCAGCGACAGCGTCGAGGCGCACACCGAGCCCATCGAGGTGGAGCCGTTCGAGCCGAGGGCCTCGGAGACCTGGCGGATCGCGTACGGGAACTCGTCGCGCGACGGCAGCACCGGGACGAGCGCGCGCTCGGCGAGGAAGCCGTGGCCGATCTCGCGGCGCTTCGGGCTGCCCACACGACCGGTCTCACCGGTCGAGTAGGGCGGGAAGTTGTAGTGGTGCAGGTAGCGCTTCTTCGTGATGGGCGACAGCGAGTCGATCTGCTGCTCCATCTTCAGCATGTTGAGCGTCGTGACGCCGAGGATCTGCGTCTCGCCGCGCTGGAAGATCGCCGAGCCGTGCACGCGCGGGATGACCTGCACCTCGGCGTCGAGCGGGCGGATGTCGCGCAGGCCGCGGCCGTCGATGCGGATGCCCTCGGAGAGCACCCGACCGCGCATGACCTTCTTCGAGACCGACTTATAAGCGGCCGACACCTCGCCGACGGCCGACTCGGGCAGCTCGCCCGCCTCGACCTTGGCGACGATGGCCTCCTTGACGCGCGCCTTGAGGGCGTCATCGGCGTCCTGGCGCTCGATCTTGTCGGCGATCTGGTACACCGGTCCGAGCTCGGCGAGCGAGAGCTCCTCGACGGCGGCGTAGGTCGCGTCGGTGTAGGGCAGGAAGGTCGGGTAGTCCTGGATCTCCTTCGCCGACTGCGCGGCGAGCTTCGCCTGAGCGTCGACGAGCTGCTTGATGAACGGCTTCGCGGCCTCGAGGCCCTGCGCGACGACCTCCTCGGAGGGCTTGGTCGCACCAGCCTGGATGAGATCCCAGCTGGTCTCGGTCGCCTCGGCCTCGACCATCATGATCGCGACGTCCTCGTTGCCGGCGGCGTCCTTCACGACTCGGCCCGCGACGACGATGTCGAACACCGCGTCGGCAAGCTGCGAGTGCTTCGGGAAGGCGACCCACTGGTCGCCGATGAGCGCGAGGCGCACACCCGCGATCGGGCCGCTGAACGGCAGACCCGAGATCTGGGTCGACGCGGAGGCCGCGTTGATCGCGAGCGCGTCGTAGAACTCGTCGGGCGCGATCGACAGAACGGTGATGACGATCTGCACCTCGTTGCGGATGCCGTCGGCGAACGACGGGCGCAGGGGGCGGTCGATGAGGCGGCAGACGAGGATCGCCTCGGTCGAGGGGCGGCCCTCGCGGCGGAAGAACGAGCCGGGGATCTTGCCCGCGGCGTACGAGCGCTCTTCGACGTCGACCGTCAGCGGGAAGAAGTCGAAGTTGTCCTTCGGGTGCTTGCTGACGCTCGTCGCGGACAGCAGCATGGTGTCTTCGTCGAGGTAGGCGGCGACGGCGCCCTGAGCCTGCTGCGCGAGACGGCCGGTCTCGAAGCGGACCGTGCGCGTGCCGAACCTGCCGTTGTCGAGAACGGCCTCGGCGAACTTGATTTCGGGACCTTCCATTAAGGTCTTACTCCTTTGAG
The DNA here is from genome assembly GCF_042651345.1 of Gryllotalpicola reticulitermitis. Classification (NCBI taxonomy): domain Bacteria; kingdom Bacillati; phylum Actinomycetota; class Actinomycetes; order Micrococcales; family Microbacteriaceae; genus Gryllotalpicola; species Gryllotalpicola reticulitermitis. The sequence continues at coordinate 174,284 of NZ_JBHSCN010000004.1, read as the reverse complement.
TTTCCGCACCGCCGTGTTGCGGCGCGGGCATACGCGAGGAGCAGGGTTACAGGACTGAGCCGGGCTGCGGTACGTGAGGTACGACACCCGATCTCGTGCTGGCCACCAGTAGAAGAGCGCGGAACGAGCATTTCCGAAATCCACCACCGAGGACCAGCTCCTGTCGGCCTGCCCCTACAGACGCCGATCCTACCAGGAGGGCAGATCAGCGGTCGGAAAGGCTCAGCGTGGCCCGCGCCGCGGCCGCGAGTTCCTCCCCGTAGCCGCGGCCGTAGCTCGCGGCGTGCACGGCGAGCGGATGCAGCTGATGCAGCGGGATCCGCTCCCGCCAGCCTTCCCGCAGCGGCCGCTGCGCGCCGTAGCCCGCGATGATCTCGTCGAGGTGCGGCGCGCCGAACAGGGCGAGCATCGCCAGATCGGTCTCGCGGTGGCCGCCGTGCGCGGCCGGATCGATCAGCACCCCTCCCGCATCGTCCCAGAGCACGTTGCCGTTCCAGAGGTCGCCGTGCAGGCGTGCAGGCGGCTCGTCGTCGTCGAACGCTCCGCTCGCGATGAGGTCGCACGCGCGGCGGATTTCTGAGACCTCGCGCGCGGTCACGCTCCCAGCGCGCTCTGCGATCTCCACGAACGGCAGGACGCGATCACGAGCGTAGAACGCGCCCCAGCTCGCCTCGTGCGCGTACGACTGCGGCCGGCTGCCGATGAACCCGGGGCCGTCCCAGCCTGCGGGGCGCGCGCCGAAGGCATCCGCCCCCTGCTCGTGCGTGCGCGCCAGCGCCGCCCCGAACGCGCGCGCCGCCGCGGCCGTCGGCCGCGCCGGGGTGACCCGTTCCAATTCGATCCGGCCCGCCTCGACCGCGACCACTCGCACGACCCGCGCTCCCCCGACGGCGGCCGCTTCGCCGAGCCACCGCAGTCCGGCGGCTTCGGCCTCGAAGAATCCGGACGGTGCCGACGCGTCTTGCTTGACGAGAGTGTCAGCCACGCGAACTGCTCTCGCCCACGCGGCGATAGCGGATCAGCTCGGCCTCGAGCTCACGGATGCGCTGGCGGTCGCGCTCGCGGCGATAGGCCGGAATGGTGATGATGAGGGCGAGCACCACGCCGATGACCGTGCCGATACTGTTCGCCTCGATGTCGCGGATGTCGGAGACACGGCCCGGAATGACGCGCTGCGCGGTCTCGATGCCGCACGTCAGTGCGACGCCGATGAGCACCACGAGCCACCAGAGCCGACGCCCGAGCAGCAACAGCAGGAAGACGCCGAGAGGCACGAACATGACGACGTTCGCCGCGAACTCGATGTGGTTGTACGTGAGCCCGGCCGCCACAGTCGGCCAGCGCGGCACGAGCACTGCCCGCGCGAACCGGATCGCCACCAGCAGCAGCCCCTGATCGCGGTCGTCGAGCGGCTGCGGCCCCAGCGTCAGCCACGCGACCGCCGCAAGGTAGAGCAGGGTAAGCGGGGCGAGAACGGGGTGGCGGCGGAACATCAGGCGATGGCCCCCTCAAGACGCACATCGACGGTGAGGTGGCGCGTCGTCCCGGCGACTTCTGCGGGAACCACGAGGAAACGGCCGGCGGCACGCCACTCGTCGAAGAGATGCTGCCAGGACACCTGCGCCTGATCACCGAGCCGCCCGATCAGGTGGAACCCGACGCCGCTCAGGAGGTAGACGGCGATGTCGCTGCGCAGCCCCCACCAACTGCCCGCATCGGAGATGAGCAGCGCGCGCAGCTCACCGCTCGTATGAGCGCGGGCAGCCTCGATCGAGGTCTGATGCCTCTCGACGCCGTAGACGGTGAGCGGATGCCCCGCCGCCGGCACCTCGACGAGCTCGAGGCCGTCGAGCCGCAGCAGGCGGCCCTCCGCCGTGAAGTTCGGCCCGCGCCGTCGCGAGGCGGCGAACAGCGCGATCGCGAACGCGACGACGAAGACGACGGTCAGGATGGTGAAGGCGAGGTACAGGCCGTCGCGGCGCAGATCGTGCATCGATCCCGCGACCAGCATCAGAGCCACGAGAACCAGCCACGGCAGCGGCGTCCAACGCCAGAACGGCTTTCGACGAGGACGCGGCATCTTCACACGCTAGTCGAGTGCTGCTGAGTGCTCTCCAAGGTGGGCGCGTCCGGGAACAAGCCCCGCGCGGCAACGAGAGAGGCCGCCACCCACGTGGGGTGACGGCCTCTCGAAGCCTGTTGGCGGTGACGCGACGCGCCGGGCTAGAGCCGGCGCACCTTCGGTGCTAGCGACGCAGCCCGAGGCGCTCGATCAGCGAGCGGTAGCGCTCGATGTCGATCTCCTGCAGATACCCGAGCAGACGGCGGCGGTGACCGACCAGGATCAGGAGCCCACGGCGCGAGTGGTGGTCGTGCTTGTGCTCCTTCAGGTGCTCGGTCAGATCCTTGATCCGCTTGGTGAGGATGGCGACCTGGACCTCAGGGGATCCGGTGTCACCGGGGTGGGTTGCGTACTCGTCGACGATCGCCTTCTTGGCTTCTGCATCAAGTGCCATAGATGGATCCCCTCTCTAATCGCTGCGCGGTGCCCGGGGCAGGATGCCTGAGCTCTCTTGTTCCGCGGCCGTTCAAACGGCAACCTCATGAGTCTACCAGAGCGATGAGGGCGCCTCGAGTTGATCCCCCGTAGTGCCCGTGCAAAAGACTCTTCCAGCCGCCTATGCCATCTTTGAAAGATATGCGGGGGATACGACAGGACATTCAGGGCCTACGCGCACTCGCTGTCACGGCGGTGGTTCTCGACCACGCGGCCGTGCCCGGAGTCGCCGGCGGATACATCGGCGTCGACATGTTCTTCGTGGTATCTGGGTTCCTGATCACAGGGCAATTGCTGCGCCGTCTGCGCAAGACGGGACGCATCGGCTTCGCCGACTTCTACGCGCGCCGCGCGCGCCGCATCCTGCCCGCCTCGTTCACCGTTCTGGCGCTCACGGTGGGCGGCGTCTTCCTCTTCGTACCGCCCACGCTGCGCGCGCAGGCGATGACGGATGCCGCGGCCGTGGCGCTCTACGTGCCCAATTACGTCTTCGCCGTCCGCGGCACGGACTACCTCGCGAACACGACGCCCTCGGTGTTCCAGCACTACTGGTCACTCGGCGTGGAGGAGCAGTTCTACCTGCTCTGGCCGGCGCTCCTCGGCGTGGCGTGGGTGCTGCTGCGCCGACGCCGGCGCGCCATCGCGGCCGTGCTCGGCGTCCTCGCGATCGTCTCGCTCGTCGTCGGCATCTGGCTGACCCGCACGAACGAGCCCTGGGCGTTCTTCGCGCTCTGGCCGCGCGCCTGGGAGCTGGCGGCCGGCGGCCTGCTGGCCATCGCCGCCCCCACCGTGAGGCGCCTCCTGCCGGCGTGGGGGGCTCGAATTCTGGGCTGGGCCGGCGTCGCGGGAATCGTCGTCGGCTGCGTCGTATTCACGGCCGACACGACCTTCCCGGGCACCGCCGCGCTGCTGCCGGTGCTCGCGACCGCAGCCGTGATCGCCGCGGGCGAGGTGCCGGCACGAGGCTCGGTCGTGTCGCTGCTGAGGCTCCGTCCCTTCCAGTTCCTGGGTGCGATCTCGTATTCGCTCTACCTCGTGCACTGGCCGCTCGAGCAGCTGCCGCAGGCGGCGGTCGGCTACGAGCATCCGCTGCCGCTCTACATCACGCTCGCACTTGCGGTACTCGCCGTCCCGCTCGCGTGGATCATGTACCGCTGGCTCGAGAACCCGGTGCGGCACGCTCGCTTCTTCGCCAAGGCGCGACCGCGACGCTCGCTGTTCGCCGCGCTCGCCGGCAGCTCCGTGCTCGCCGCCGTCTCTGTCGTGGCCCTCGTCGGCGCGGCGAATGCGACGCCGAGCACTGGGCGGGTCGTCGCGGCCACGCCGCCGTCGGTGCCGCTCCAGGAGACCTCGTTCGTCCCGGCCAACCTGAAGCCGGCGCTCACTCAGGCGCAGAACGACAACCCGGCCCTCTACAGCGACGGCTGCGAGCTCAACTTCTCGCAGTCGACGCCCCACCCGTGCGCATCCGGGCCGTCCACGGCGCCCACCGTCGTGCTGTGGGGCGACTCGGCCGCCGCCCAGTGGGCGCCCGGACTGCAGCAGGCCGTCGAGTCGGCCGGCGACCGATTCGTCACCCAGACGAAGAGCGGATGCGCATCGACCCTGATCGACCATGTGCGCAACGGCCAGCCGTACCCGTCGTGCGACGCCTGGCGCACGAACGTGCTCGCACAGCTGAAGAAGAATCCACCGGCGGTCGTCGTGCTCGCCAGTTACGACAACGAGGAGCTCCCCAAGGGCAAGAACGCCGAGCAGCAGTGGGCAGACGGGCTCGCGAACACGATCTCACAGATTCCGAGCCAGACGCGTGTCCTGCTGATGTCGGACAGCCCCGACTTCGGGGTCAACCCCGTCGACTGCCTCTCTCAGCACCTCACGGATGCGAAGGCCTGCGCCCAGCCGAAGTCGAAGGCCCTCAGCTCCCCCGGTCGCACCGCCGCGCAGAACGCGGCCAAGCAGACCCGCGCCCAGCTCATCGACCTGACCGACTACTTCTGCACTGACACGGTGTGCCCGGCGATCGTCGGGAACACCCTCATCTACCGCGACTCGCACCACCTCACGGCGAGTTTCTCGAGCGCGCTGGCGCCTGCTCTGTCGGCGAAGCTGGCACCGTACCTGCCGTAATCTTGTGGCGTGAGCGACCCGGACCATTCCGCCCCCGTCACTCCGGCTGAGGGCTCACCGGTTCGCCGCTCGCTTCTGGCAGACATCGCGCCGCTCAAAGAGAGTCCCGCATTCGCGCGTCTCTGGGGCGGCACCGCCATCGCCGGCATCGGCAGCCAGATCACGATCGTCGCCATCGGGCTGCTGATCTACGACATCACCGGCTCGACGCTCGCCGTGTCATTCGTCGCGCTGTTCGCGCTGGGGCCGATGGTCGTCGTCGGCCTCTACGGCGGCATGCTCGCCGACGTGTTCGACCGGCGCAAGGTCGCCCTCGTCGGGGCGCTCGGGGCCTGGCTCTCGACCGCAGGCATCTGCGTGCTCGCGTGGCTGCACTCGGAGACGGTCTGGCCGCTCTACCTGCTCACGATGGTCAACACGGTCGCGGCCACCGTGCTGCAGTCCGCGAATGCAGCGACGACGCCGCGGCTGGTCCGGAAGGAGCTGCTGCCCGCGGCATCCGCTCTCAACGGCATCTCGACGGGCATCCAGATCACCGTCGGGCCGGCCGTCGCCGGCGTGCTGGTCGCCGCCGTCGGCTTCGGCCCGACGTTCTCGATCGACGTGGTCACCTTCACCTGCACCTTCCTCGCCGTACTGTGGCTGCCGCCCATCCGGCCGCACGGTGACGCCGAGCGCCCAGGCCTGCGCTCACTCCTCGAGGGGGCGCACTTTCTGCGCCGCGCCGTCAACATCCGCACCTCGTTCGTCGCCGACATCATCGCCATGACCTTCGGGCAGCCGCGCGTGCTGTTCCCCGCGGTCGGGGCCGTGCTGCTCGGCGGCGGCGCGATCACCGTCGGCGTGCTGACCGCCGCGTACGCCGTGGGCGGCCTGCTCTCGAGCGTCTTCTCGGGCTCCCTCGGCCACGTGCGCGCGCAGGGGCGCGCCGTCGCACGCGCGATCACCGTGTACGGATTCGCCATCCTCGCATTCGGCATCGTGCTGCTGGTGCAGGCCCTGCGCGGGCGCGGCAACGCCGGCTCCGCCTGGGCGCACGTGCACCTTCCCGCGCTTCTGCTCGCCGCCGCCGCACTGCTCATCGCGGGCGGCGCCGACAACGTGAGCGCCATCTTCCGCGGCACGATTCTGCAAGCATCCGCACCCGACGCGATGCGCGGGCGCATTCAGAGCGTCTTCGTCGTCGTGGTGACCGCCGGCCCGCGCGTCGGCGACCTGTACATCGGCCTGATGAGCACGATCGCCGCACTCTGGGCGGGCCCCGTGCTCGGCGGTGCACTCATCGTCGTGCTGATCTTCGCGCTCATCCGGCGCCAGCGCTCGTTCCTCGCGTACGACGCGCTGCACCCCGTGCCGTGATCGCCGCGCGCACGAGAAGAGCCCCGGTCGCCCGGGGCTCTCGCGCTCTTACTTGACGTCCAAGAGGTCGATCACGAAGATCAGCGTCTGGCCGCCGAGGGGGTGACCGCTGCCGGCCGGGCCGTAGGCGAGCTGCGGCGGGATCGTGAGCTTGCGACGACCGCCGACCTTCATGCCGGGGATGCCTTCCTGCCAGCCGGCGATCAGACCCCGCAGGGGGAACTGAATCGATTGGCCGCGACTCCACGACGAGTCGAACTCTTCGCCGCTGTCGAACCCGACGCCGACGTAGTGCACGTCGACCGTCGCACCCGGCGTCGCTTCGGTGCCGCCGCCGACCTCGATGTCTTCGATCACAAGCTCGCTGGGGGCCGCGCCCTCAGGGGCCTCGATCTCGGGCTTGGTCTTGTTGGTTTCTGCCATGTCTTCCATCCAAGCGGCTCGGGGGGCGGCCGCGCAAAGCGCCCAGCCGATCTCCAGGCACGCGCGAACGCCGCACTTGCGGGCCCTGGACCGCCGAGGGACAATCGACGCACGAACTCGCCGATTGCTCGCGTTGCAGGCCTAGCCGCACCAGCATCGGCGAGTTTCTTGTCGCGCGAGTCTCGCCGCGCCCGGAGCCGATCTAGCCCCGGAGCACCTCGTAGCGGTCGCTGGTGATGGCCTGCAGCAGTTGGCGCTCATCGCGCTGCGCGCGCTCGCGGCCGTGATCGCTCTGGATGCGCTGACGCGTGTACGCGAGCTTCGTCGCATCGCCGATGAAGCGCCGTACCGCCCGCCGCGCGCGAGGCCCGTGCGCCCGCGCCCACCGCCGCGCCTGCCGGCGCCCGGAAGACGTGCCCAGCATGTCCACCTCGGCCACTGTGAGCCAGCCTGCGCGCGCATAGAGGGTGAGCGCCTGATACGTCAGCTGCGCGTCGCGGCGCCTGGCCTGCAGGACGAACCACGCCATCAGCGCGAAGATCGGCAGCTCGATCAGCAGATAGAAGAAGAACGCGCCGTTCTCGTTGAGCGCCGAGCCGAGGTTGAACCCGGCGTGCAGAAGGATCGCCGCAGCGAGGCCGGCGAGGAAGAATCCGATCGTCCGGCCGATTCGCCGCGGACCGCGCGCAGCCAGCCCCAGCGCGATGCCCGTGCACGACGTGAAGGTCAGGTGAGCGAACGGCGAGAGGATGCCTCGCACATAGAACGTATACACGAGGTCCTCACCGCCGCCGTTCCACAGCGCGAGCCCGAAGTACTGGATGTTCTCGACGAACGCGAAGCCCGCCGCGATCGTCGCGGCGTAGACGACGCCGTCGACGGGGCCGTCGAAGGTGCGCTGAGCGATGATGAAGACGATCAGCACGCCGATGCCCTTGGCCACCTCCTCCACGACCGGCGACTGCACCGTGACGGAGAAGAACTGGCTGCGGCTGATGCCGAAGTCGTGGCCGTAGCGGTTCAGGGTCTCGTCCACTTCGAGCGCGGTGAAGATCGACACCCCTGCGCCCCACAGGAACGCGAACGCGCGGAGCGCAAAGGGCTCCGGCTCCCAGCGGTCGACCCAGCGCACCACCGTCAGCACGGCGACGAGCGGCACGAGCGCCACGAGCCCGTTGAGCACGACGCCGGGCACCCCGAGCACGCCGACCAGGTACGCGATCACCTCGATCACCGCCATGGCGCACACGCCGATCCCGACGACGATCACCGCGACGGTGCCGACACTCGGCCGCCTACGCTGCGCCGGGTGCGGCAGGACCGTCTGGATCGCGCCCGTGGTCGAGACCGGCGGCGCGAACGGATCGCCGGTGTGCACGGGGCCGCTGCCCCCGCCCGCGCTCATGTCTCTTCAGACACCTTCCAGGTCGTGATCGATACCCCGATGGTATTGCGCGCATACCATTGAAGAGGCAAGAAGGAGGGCCCGCCCGGTGACCACGCTCACGGTCGTCATCCCCGCTCTCGACGATGCAGAAATGCTGCGCCACTCCCTCCGCGCGCTCGCCGCGCAGAGCCGGCCGATCGACGAGATCATCGTCGTCGACAACGGCAGCACAGACGACACCGCCGCGGTCGCGCAGGCCGGCGGCGCACAGGTGCTGTACCAGCCGGTGCGCGGCATCATGTCAGCGTCGGCGACGGGCTACGACGCAGCGGCATCCGATCTCATCGCCCGCATCGACGCCGACTCACGCCCCCCGGCCGACTGGGCGAGCCGCATCGTCGCCGAATTCGACGCGTCGCCGGCGATCGGCGTGCTGACCGGCCCCGGCGCCTTCTACGGGCAGAAGCCGTGGGCGAACTGGATCGGCGAGCACCTGTACATTCCGGCGTACTTCCACATTGTCGGCCCGTGGCTCGGCGGCTCACCGATCTTCGGTTCCAACTTCGCGATGAGACGCGAGGTGTGGGCATCCGTTCGCAGCCTCGTGCATCGCGACGACCCGCACATCCACGACGATCTCGACCTCAGCCTGCACCTGCCGCTCGACGTGGTGGTGCGCTACGACCCGACCCTTCGCGTCGCGGTGTCGTCGCGGCCGCTCGAGAGCTGGAGCGGCCTCGGACGACGCCTCGCCTGGGCTTACCACACCTTCGCGGAGCACTGGCCCGAGGCATCGCCGTGGGAGCGGCGAGCCGCGCGTCGGCGCCACATCAGCGAGGAACAGGCGCTAGTCAGCCGTGTGGAATAGCTGCACCATGTCGAGCGCGAGCTGGTGCGGCGTCGTCTCGCACGGGCTGTGCCCCGTCGCGTAGACGGCCGCAGTCGCACCGATCTCGCTCGCGAAGCGGCGGTACAGCTTCGAGCTCCACAGGTCGCGTTCGCCCGAGACGACGAGCTTGGGCACGCGGGATGCTCGCAGCTCGGCTCGGAGATCGGGAGTCTTCATCATGAGGCCGACGATGCCGTCGACGCTGATCCGGCGCGTGTACGCCAGCCGCGCATTGGCGAACCGCAGACGCTCGGGCGTCACCTTGCTGAAGTTCGTGCGCACGTTCCAGATCAGCACCGCGCCGCCGACGTGCTTCGTGTAGATCGGAAGTCGTGTGAGCCACCCGATCGAGCGCACGGCACGGAACACCTGGCCGGTGAGCGGCGGCGTCGCGAGCAGCGTCAGGCTGCGCACCAGCTCGGGCCGCTGCACGGTCACGAACTGGGCGACGATTCCGGCGAACGAGAAGCCGAGCAGATGCGCGGGCTTTCCCGCCTCGAGGAACGCGACCATGTCGTTGATGAAGAGCTCGTACGTCCACCCCTCGTCACCCGCGGGCCCGGCGTCGGCCGACTGGTACTGGCCCGGCAGGTCGTAGCTCTGCACGAAGTAACCCTGCCCCGCGAGGATCGGCGCGAGATACGCGAAGTCCTCTTTGGAGCCGGTCGCACCGGGCACGAGCACGACGCGCTCACCGTCAGGATCGCCCAGATCCCACGCGGCGAGCGAGCCGCTCGGGGCCTCGAACCGGTACTCGCGCGTGCCCTCGGGGGCGACGGCCCAGTCGATCTGGGGCAGTGCCTCGTCAAGTCCTATGGCATGCTCTGCGGTGTCCGGAATGCTCATGCGGGCTGTTCTGCGCGTTGAAAAGTCGTGATCATGTCGAGTGCGAGTTGGTTCGGGGTCGTTTCGCACGGGCTGTGCCCGGTGCGGTAGACGGCCAGTTCGGCACCGATCCTATCGGCGTACTCGGCGTGCATCCGAACCGGCCAGAGGTCGTGCTCGCCGGTGGCGATGAGCAGGGGCACGCCGGAGGTCGCGACCGCGGCGGTCACGTCGGGCGTCGCCATCATGAGCTCGATGATGTCGTCGACGCTCTCGCGGCGCGTGACCGTCAGGCGGTCCCGCACGAACGCGAGCCGCTGATCGTCGACGCCGTTCTTGTTCGTCTGAATGCCCCAGATCATGAGGCCGGCGCCCACGTGCGCGCTCAAGAACCGCGCAAACGGGCCGACGATCTTGACGCCCCGGAACACGTTGCCGGTCAGCGGCGGCGAGGTGAGCAGGGTGAGGCTGAGGAACAGGCCGGGGCGAGCCGCCAGAACGAGCTGAGCCACGACGCCTGCGAACGAGTACCCGAGCACGTGCGCCGGCGCGCCTGACTCGAGGAACGCAAGCAGGTCGGCGACGTAGAGCGGATAGTCCCACTTGCCCGTCGTGCGCGACGGACCGGCCGCTGCGGATTCGAACTGACCGGCGAGGTCGTAGCTCTGCACGTAGTAGCCGGCGCGCGCGAGCGGCGGCGCGAGCAGCACGAAGTCCTCTTTCGAGCCGGTCGCGCCGGGCAGGAGCACGACGCGAGGGCTGCTCGGATCGCCGAGGGACCAGCCAGCGAGCACTCCGCTCGGCGCCTCGAAACGGAACGGCACAGCGTCGGGGTCCGGTCGCGACCAGTCGATCGGGCGGATTCCCGCATCGAGTCCGACCGCACGGGTGCGGGGGTCGACGACCGTCTCCATACCTGACATTCTGCGCTCTCCCCCAAAACGGACATTGTCGGCACCGCCGTCAGCAGGTGAAAACGCGCTGCACCCGCACGAGATTCCCTTCGGCGCACAACCTCCCTGGACTCCTCGTCCGCCTTCCCTAGTCGGCAGCCGATCGGCACCCGTGTATTGGCGCCTGAGTACTCAAGTTCGCTGTTTCGTGACTCACGCTCCGCAGCACCCACCAGGCTCGAAGGCACCCGAGCTCGCGTACGGGGCGGGCTCCGTGCAGAAAGTGAGACGACCATGCCTGCGAGCACTTACGATGCAATGCCCCTGTCGGCGACAGATGGGGCACCCTTCGCTTCAAAGCAGGCCTGCTCACGATGTATTGCTACCAAGGTGGCGAGATCAGATGCCCGAACTGGGTCGCGCACTCGATTACGAACCCCGGCGTCACTAATCCATACGCGGTGCCTGTACCAGACTTGCCTTTGCTCACAGCGGGCCAGCCACTTGGGTTCGGAGACGCCCCCGCGACCAGCGAGTTGGCCCAACAATCAAGGATCCTGATGTCGGACGAAATCGTCAGTCTCTCGGAAGCGCTTAGAGCCGGCGATGCGGAATTGCGATTCTCATACGAGCCACTGCCGACGGCGATCAAAGCACGGTGATGGCACCGCGACGCCCCTCTCCTCCGCTCACCTGAATGCTGCGGAGCGCTGAATGGAGCTGATTCGGGAGATCGTCGAGAGAATCGAGCGCTACTGGGCCGCGGACGTGGAGATTGTCGGGGCGTGGTACGACAGTGAAACGACCGGATATCTGGTCTACCAGCGGCTCATCGAGCCGGCGGTACTTCTGGGCCGGCGCCTCGAATTCGGCGAAGGCGCGGCGGGCGGCACCCTGGAGAGTTACGTCGCCGACGTTGCAGTCGATCTCGATGAGCCATTGGGTGCGGCAGCCGTCGAGCAGGATCGATATGGCATCAGGTGGACGGCGATCGCAGCTGGGGCGTCGGTCCCTCAGCTGCCGCCTGACATCGCGGCCCGGCTGCCGACCGGCCACCACTGAGTGAATAACTCAACAGCGCAGGCTGTGCAGACACGGTGCTGTGCACTGCGACATGCGCGCGGCGCCGGCTATGCGTCCGCGACGCCCTCCGACAGGCGTTCCGGAGACAGCTCGTATTCGACCTGGTCGCGGGGCATCAGACCGGCCTCGACCACGAGGTCCGCGATGCTGCGGCCCGTCAGCAGCGCCGTGTGCGACAGTCCGGCCGCCGCCTTGTAGCCGATGAACGGTGTCAGGGCCGTCACGACGCTCACGCTCGAGCCGACCATCGCCGCGAGCCGCTTCTCGTTCGCGGTGATGCCCTCCACGCAGTTGACTCGCAGCGTGTAGAACGCCTGACGCATCCAGGTGATCGACTGCAGCAGCGAGTGCGCCACGACCGGCTCGAACGCGTTCAGCTGCAGCTGACCAGCCTCGACCGCCATCGTGACGGTGACATCGGCGCCGACGACCGAGAAGGCGACCTGATTGACGGCCTCGGGGATCACCGGGTTGACCTTCCCCGGCATGATGCTCGACCCGGCCTGCCGTGCCGGCAGCATGATCTCGCCGAGACCGGCCTGCGGCCCCGACGACAGCAGCCGCAGGTCGTTGCAGATCTTCGACAGCTTGACCGCGGCGCGCTTGAGCGCCGACGAGAACGTCATGAAGACGCCCGTATCGCTGGTCGCCTCGATGAGGTCCCCGGCGGTGACGAGCGGCAGACCCGTGATCTCGGACAGATGCGTGCGAACGGATGCCGCATAGCCGCGCTCGGCGTTGATGCCGGTGCCGATGGCCGTCGCGCCGAGGTTGATCTCGGACAGCAACGGGAGCGTCTCGGTGATGCGCTGGATATCTTCGGTGACGGTCGTCGCCCACCCGTGGAACTCCTGGCCGAGGGTGAGGGGCACGGCATCCTGCAGCTGGGTGCGGCCGATCTTCACGATGTGCGCGAAATCGCGACCCTTCGCCGCGAACGCATCGCGAAGCATCCGCAATTCATCGAGCATGCTCGACAGTGAGAACATCATCGCGATCTTGATCGCCGTCGGGTACACGTCATTCGTCGACTGGCTGCGATTCACGTCGTCCAGCGGCCCGAGGTACTGGTACTCGCCCCTCTTGTGACCGCCGAGTTCGAGGGCCCGGTTCGCGATCACCTCATTCGCGTTCATGTTGGTCGAGGTGCCCGCCCCGCCTTGGATCACCCCGACCACGAACTGCTCGTGCAATGCCCCGTCGATGATCTCGGCGCAGGCCGCATCGATGAGCTCGGCCTTGTCGGGCGCGAGCACCCCCAGCTCGCGGTTGGCGCGCGCGGCGGCCTGTTTCACCGAGGCGAGCGCACGAATCAGCTCGGGGTAGATCGAGATCGGCCTGGCCGCGATCGGGAAGTTCTCGATCGCGCGCGAGGTGTGCACACCCCAGTACGCGTCGTCGGGGATCTGGCGCTCCCCCAGCGAGTCGGACTCGATGCGCACGTGCGCTCCCCTCGGCCTCGGCTCAGCTGATCTTGCCGAGCACCCTGCGGATCAGGTTCTCACGCGCGGGCGTGTACGGCGGTGTGACGAGCCGGATGGTGTCGGGCGCGAGCGGCTTGGTCAGCACCGCCTTCTCGTGACTGAACGCCTCGACAGAGCGTCGGCCGTGATAGGCACCCATTCCGCTCGGCCCGACTCCGCCGAAGGGCAGGCCATGCACACTGATGTGCGCGAGCGGAATGCCGAAGCCAAGGGCGCCGGACGAGGTCTCGGTCGTGAAGCGCCGTCGCGCGCGCGAATCGTTCGTGAAGACGTAGAGTGCGAGCGGCTTGTCGCCCGAGTTGATGTGCCGGATCGCATCGCTCGCGTCGGCCACCGTCACCATGGGCAGGATCGGCCCGAAGATCTCCTGCTGCATCACGGGCGCGTCCCGCGGGACGTCGGCGAGCACGGTCGGGGCGAGGTAGCGGTCGGACGGGTCCGACTCGCCTCCGGTCACGAGCCTGCCCGCGCCGAGCAGACCGGCCAGCCGGTCGAACTGCTTCGGGTTGACGATGCGCCCGTAGTCGGGGCTCCGCTTGGGGTCGGCGCCGAAGTAGCGGGTGACGGCGCGCTCGAGCGCCGGCCCCAGCTTCGCCTGCACGGCGGCGGTGGCGAGCACATAGTCCGGCGCGATGCAGGTCTGCCCGGCGTTGAGGAACCGCCCCCAGGCGATGCGAGCCGCAGCGGCGTCGATATCGACAGTGTCGTCGACGTAGGTGGGCGACTTGCCGCCGAGCTCGAGCGTCACGGGCGTGAGGTGCTTGGCCGCCGCCTCGAGCACGATGCGACCGACGGTGCCGTTGCCCGTGTAGAAGATGTGGTCGAAGCGCTCGGCGAGCACCGCCGTGGTCTCGGGCACGCCGCCCTGCACGACCGCAACGGCTCGGCGGTCGAGGTACCGCGGGATGAGTCGCCCGAGCACCTCGGCCGTAGCGGGGGCCAGCTCGCTCGGTTTGAGCAGCACGGAGTTGCCCGCCGCGAGCGCGCCGATGAGCGGCCCGAGGGTCAGCTGCACCGGGTAGTTCCACGGCGCGATGATGAGGGCGACGCCGAGCGGCTCGAGAACGGCCTTGGCGCTCGCCGGCAGAAGCGCCGGCGGCACGGCCACTCGCTGCGGCCGCAGCCAGCGTCGCAGGTGGGCGCGCACGTCGTCGAGCTCGGCGACGGTGAAGCCGATCTCGGAGTACTGCGCCTCGGCCGGCGCCTTGCGCAGGTCGTCCCACAGTGCCTTCTCGAGCGCGGGACCGTTCTCGGTGAGCAGCGCGCGCAGCGCTTTCAGCTGCGCGAGTCGCCAGGTGAGCGGTTTGGTGCGACCCTCGTCGAACGCGGCGCGCAGTCCGGCCACGATCTCTGCGGCGGATGCCTGGTCCAGGGCGCTTCCCGACGATGTCGCGATGCTCATGCGCGTCAGCCTAGGCTCTATTGACCAGCAGTCAATATCATGTCGATGCGCGACGGCAGACCCAGGTCAGGCCGGAAGTGGCCGCTCAGCAGCGGTCCCTCCGGGGTGTCCGGCGTGATCCGCCACACCCAGCGGAACGGCGTGCCGACCAGCTGGCGGTGGATTTCCAGCGTGCCGTCGACCCAGCCGGCCCAGGCGCCGTGAGGAACGTCCTTCAGCGTCTCGAGCGGCGTCAGCGGCGTCGTGCCGGGAATCCACTGCGTACGGCCGGCCGTGAAGCGCGACGTCGCTTCGCCAGGGCCCGCGAGCTCGACCTCGGCCGCGTCATCCGTGAAGGTCACCGTGAGCTGCTCGATGCCGAGCGCGTTTCGAGGCAGCCGGTAGGCGCGACCGCCGAGAGCGGCCTCGGCTGAGGCATCCGCCGCAATCAGATCGGGGTCGGGCACACTCAGCCCGGTCAGCTCGAGCGCATCCCCGTCCGCCGCGGCGGGGGCTGCGTGACCCTCTTCGACACCCGGCAGCAGCCGCCGCCAGATCGTCTCGAGGATGCGATTGGCGTCAGAGGAGCCGGAGGTCGTCGCGACGACGAGCTCGAGCTCGGGAATCACCACTGCGAACTGCCCGCACATGCCGTCGGCGCGGAACCCGTGGCTGGAACGCCAGAGCTGGAATCCGTAGCCGATCGCCGACTCGTGACTGTCGAACCAGATGTTGCGCGTCTGATGAGCGCTCGCCTGGTCGATCCACGCCGCCGGAACCAGCTGACGTCCCTCCCACTCACCGCGTTGCAGGAGCAGCTGGCCGAACTGCGCAAGCTGTCGTGTCGTGAGCTTGAGCCCCGTGCCGCCGAACTCGATGCCGCGGGCGTCTCGCTCCCAGTGAGGCGTCGCCCACCCGAGCGGCCCGAAAAGCCGCGAGGTGAGGTATTCCGTGACGCTCACACCGGCGCGGCGCGTGACAGCTGCGGCGAGGACATAGCTGCTCGCGGTGCTGTAGACGAAGTGCGTGCCCGGCTCGTACGGCGCGGGCGACTCGAAGAACAGCTCGACCCAGTCGCGCTCGGGCAGTGCCTGCAGCGTGCTCCAGAGGTCTTCCGGGTGACCGCTGGTCATGGTGAGCAGGTGGCGGATCGTCTGGCCCGGAACCTCGCGATGCTCGGGGAAGACGGCGTGGGTCGGCTCGTCGAGGCCGAGCAGCCCTTCGTCGATCGCGAGGCCGACCGCCATCGACGTGAACGCCTTGCTGACCGAGAACATCATGTGCGGCTCGTCGGGCGAATACGGGTGCCACCATCCCTCGGCCGCGACCCGGCCGTGCCGCGCGATGACCAGTCCGTGCACGCCGTGATGTCCGGCGTCGAGATCCTCGACGAACTTCGCGATCGCGGCGGGATCGATACCAACAGAACTCGGGCTCGTACGCTCCATCGCCATGGATCCGACACTACCCCGCGCGCAACCGTCCGCCGCCGGTCCCCCGCTCCCCTAGGATTCGGGACGTGACCGAGACGAGCACGTCCTCGAACGCGACGCTGCGCAACTGGTTCCTGCGCGGCATGACGGACATCCGCGGCACCCAGGTCGGCCCGCACGCGCGCGACGTCGAGAAGCCGGTCGCGTGGTGGCGCGTCATGTGCCTCACCGGCGTTGACTACTTCTCGACGCTCGGGTATCAGCCCGCCATCGCGGCGCTCGCCGCCGGCCTCATCGCGCCGTTCGCGACCATCGTCCTCGTGCTGCTGACGCTGTGCTGCGCGCTGCCCGTCTATCGGCGGGTCGCTCGCGAGAGCTTCCGCGGCTCCGGCTCCATCGCGATGCTCGAGCGACTGCTGCCCTACTGGTGGGGCAAGCTGTTCGTTCTCGTGCTGCTCGGCTTCGCGGCGACCGACTTCATGATCACTATGACGCTGTCGGCGGCGGACGCCACGGCGCACGCGATCGAGAATCCGCTCACTCCGTCGTGGATGTCGGGAAGCGGCTGGCAGATCGGCATCACCCTGTTCCTGCTCGCGCTGCTCGCCGTTGTGTTCCTGCGCGGGTTCCGCGAGGCGATCGGCATCGCCGTCGTGCTCGTCGCCGTCTACCTCGCCCTCAACGCGGTCGTCATCGTCGTCGCGTTCCTCCACATCGGAATGCACCCCGTGGTCGTGCACGACTGGTGGACGGCGATGTTCCGCACCAACGGGAACTGGGCCGAGATCATCGGCATCTCGTTGCTCGTCTTCCCGAAGCTCGCGCTCGGCATGTCAGGTTTCGAGACCGGCGTCGCGGTCATGCCGCAGATCAGGGGCAACGCGCACGACAAGCCGCGGCTGCCCATGGGACGCATCAAGGGCACGAAGCGACTGCTCGGCACGGCGGCGGCGATCATGAGCGCATTCCTCATCACGTCGAGCATCGCCACGACCCTGCTGATCCCCCAGAAGGACTTCCAGGCGGGCGGCCCGGCGAACGGGCGCGCGCTCGCTTTTCTCGCCCATGAATACCTCGGGTCGGCATTCGGCACGCTCTACGACGTGTCGACGATCTGCATCCTGTGGTTCGCGGGCGCCTCGGCGATGGCCGGGCTCCTCAACCTCGTGCCACGGTATCTGCCGCGCTACGGCATGGCGCCGCAGTGGGCGAGCGCGGTGCGGCCGCTCGTCGTCGTGTTCGCCCTGATCGGATTCCTGATCACCATCGTCTTCCGCGCGAACGTCGACGCGCAGGGCGGCGCGTACGCCACCGGGGTGCTGGTGCTGATGTGCTCGGCGGCGCTCGCGGTCACCATCTCCGCGTTCCGGCGTCGCCAGCGCAAGCGCATCTGGGCGTTCGGCTTCGTGACGGTCGCGTTCCTCTACTCGACCGTCGTGAACGTGATCGAGCGGCCGGACGGCGTGCGCATCGCCACGCTGTTCATCCTCGCGATCCTGATCATCTCGCTCGTCTCACGCGCGCGCCGGTCGTTCGAGCTGCGTGCCACGTCGGTGACCTTCGACGAGCGAGCGCACGCCTGGCTCGAAGAGGACGCCGAGGACGAGTCCGGCGTCATCCGGATCGTGGCTCACGAGCCGGGCCCGGACACGCGGCAGGAGTACAGCGACAAGAGCAAGTCGGAACGCCACTTCAGCCATATTCCGCAGGCGAGCCGGCTGCTCTTCCTCGAAGTCCTGCCGAAGCCGCGCACGCGCGAGGATTCCTCCGACTTCGTCGAGGACCTCGTTGTGCGCGGCGTGGAGAAGCACGGATTCCGGGTGCTGCAGCTCGAGAGCATCTCGGTGCCGAACGCCATCGCCGCGGTTCTGCTCGAGATCCGCGACCTGACCGGCATCGTGCCGAGCGTCTACTTCCAGTGGAACGAGGGAAACCCCGTGTCGAACATGGCGCGCTTCCTGCTCGACGGCACGGGAGAGATCGCCCCCGTCACGCGCGAGGTGCTGCGCGAGGCGGAGAAGAACCCTAAGCGCCGGCCGATCGTACACGTGAGCTGACCTGGGCGATGAAGTTCTGCAGGTGCTCGTACACCTCGGCGGATTCGGGGTGCTTCGGGTCCTGCTGCCAGGTGTGCTCGGTGCGCGAGCTCCAGCCGTAGCTGAGGAATTCCACGGGGACGCCCGAGTGCCTCGCGGCCTCGACGAAGTTCACGTTCGCGCGATAGAAGATGTCGCGCTCGCTCGTCGTGACGAGCACCGGCGGGTAGTTGCCGTCGAGCCATTCGATCGGGCTGAGCCAGCGGGACGCCCGCTGGAGCGACGCCGGCTTCATGCGGTGCCGCCGGAAGCCCGGCAGAAGCATCCGTGCGAAATCGTGGCTCATGATGAAGCCCGGCTCGAAGAGAACGGAGAAGTCGACCGCACCGCAGTGCAGCACGAGGCCACCGATCTCGTCGCGTGTGATCGCCGGGCGCAGGCCGAAGTGGTCGGCGAGTTCCGGTCGCGTGGTCGTCGCCCCGAGCAGCGCGGCGATCTGGGCGCCGGCCGAGTCGCCGCCGAGCACGATCGTCTCGGGGTCGCCGCCGTACTCGGCGATGTGCGCCAGGACCCAGCGCAATGCGTCGTTCGCGTCATGCAGCATGTGCCGCATGCCGAAGCCGCCGCTGGCGAGTCCGGCCCGACGATAGTTCACGTTGACGACCACGATTCCCGTGTCCGCCTGCACAGCGCAGTACTTGGTGAGCGCCGACTTGTCACCGGCCGTCCACCCGCCGCCGTGGAAGTAGACGTAGACGGGAAGGCGCGCCGCGGTCGCGGCGGTCGCCGCACGCGGGGTGAGCACGTCGAGGCGGTGGCCCGGGTGGCGGTCGCCGACGTAGTCGACGTCGCGCAGGTACTCGACCGTCGTCAGCGGATCCGCATTCATGCGGCGAGACTGGAGGGGCGCGAACGGAAGCATCATGGCTGTCCACAGCCACGGGCCAACGGGGAACGGGGCCGCTCGGCTACCGGCGCGCCGAGACATCGATCGCTGCCAGGAGAGCTGCGGCATAGGCCGACTCGGCATCGTGGGCCTCGAATTCATGCGGTTCGCCTTCCTGCCGAATCGTGACGCGCCACCGGTCGTCGGGGGCTGCCTGCAGCGAGACGAACGCCTCACCGAGCAGAGTACGCAACTGGTCCTCGCGCGGCACCCAGAGCGCCTGCTCGAGCGCCACCGAGTCGAGTGCCCACTCCGTCGTGCCGTTGAAACCGAGGATCGTTCCCGTGTCGAACTCGTGTGATTCGACGGTCATGTCGGAGATCGTGAAGGTCTCATCACCGCTGAATTCTGAGCCGTCGAGACGGAAGAAGTCCCCTGCGGCAGGATGCCAGACGAGCCCGGCGTCACGCAGCTGCCGAGCAACCTCACTCGCGATCATCCGGCAATTATGACCCCCGAGTCAGCGCGTTGCCGGGACGTCTGCTCCACGCGGCCTGAGAGCGGAATGGATCTCGGCGAGACCTACGTCAGGTCGCCAGGAAATGCTGGTTTGGAGGGGCGGCCGGGGCTGTCGCCCGAGCGTCCAGCTATTCCCGCGCACGGCGCGCGATCCGCGCGGTGAGGTCGTCGAGTTCGCTGGTGATCGCGCTGACTGCCCAGACCCTGTTGCGCTGTCGGTTCGTGATCTGATGGACGACCCCGGCTTCTTCCAGCCGGTCGAGTGCCGCGTAGGTACTCGAAGTCGCTGCGTGCCCGAGGTCTTCGGCTTCCTGGGCGCTGATAACCGGGTGGTCGAGCAGAACCGACAGCAGCGTGTGTGCCGCACTTCCTGATCGCGGCCTCACCGTCTCTGCCCATTCGGTGGGCAGCTCGCGGATTCGCGTGACCGAGACGCGTGCTTCCTGGCTGGCGATCTGCGTGGATCGGGCCATGCTTTGGATGAACGGGTCGAGGTATCCGTCGCGATACCGGTTCACCATGTCGAAGTAGTCCTGCTGCTTCGCTACGAGGGCGGACGCGATCGGAGGCGTGGTTGTGACCGTCAGTCCGCGCCGGCGCAGGATCGCGCCGATGAGGGCGCGTCCGATGCGCCCGTTGCCGTCCGTGAAGGGGTGGATCGACTCGAACTGCGCGTGCGCGATGGCTGCTTGAGCGATAGCTGGGATGTCGTCGCGGTTGCTGAACTCGATGAGATCCTCGAGCAGCTCGCCCACTCGTTCTGGTACCGGGGGAACATGTACGGCCCCGATCGGCGAGTAGTCGCTGCCCAAGATCCAGTTCTGCTGATCACGAACCTTGCCGGCGAACGCCTGGTCATGAGGATCGTCCTTCATCAGCGTGTGGTGCGCTGCCAGCATGGAGTCCAGTGTGATCAGGCCGGCTTTTCCGGCGTCGTTGATCATCTTGCCGACCGCGCGCGAAGCCGCGACCATCGAGGTTGCGCTCTCATTCGCTCTGATTCCGGCGATCGCTCGAGCGAAGTCGTCGGTACTGGCCTCCACGTGCTCGATCTTGGACGACGAGATCGACTCGGTCCGGATCAAGAACGACGAGATCGCTCCCGAACCGGGCCCTGCGTCGGCCTCAAGCCCTGCGACCGCGGCCGCGGCGGCTTCCATCGACGTTGCAGCCGCCGCGCTCGGATAGTAATCCTCCCCGGCAATCAAGGGCGGGATCGAAGCGGTCACTTCGGTGAGCGTGCGGTCGGCCCGACTTCCGCGACCGCTTCGGTTGCGCCATGGCGCAACCTCGGAGTCATGAGGAGGCCAGTCGGGCTCGGGCTCGAGGCCTTGAGCGCCAGGGCGGGGGTCCGATGGGGGATTGCCCGGCCAACGCCCGGGGTTCCGGGCGTCCCCGCCGCGTGGGTGCTTCGACTCGTCGTACATGAAGCTCCTCGCTAACCCGGAATAGTGAACCCATTATTCCGGGTTATGAATCTCAAACCGGACTTATGCCATCTTATTCCGAGTTGTGCGCGGCGGCCGTCGGCGGCCGTCAGCGGATCGCGCTACTCGGTCACGACGATGAGCTTGCCGCGCACGTGGCCCGCCTCGAGTCGCGCGTACGCGTCGACGAGTCGCTCGATCGGGTAGATCGCCTGGATCGGCACCGCGATGCGGCCGTCCGCGACAAGGCGCACGATCTCGGCGAACTGTTGCATCGTCGCCTGTGGATTGCCGACGCCCTGCGCGCCGCGGTGGCCGCGCGCGGCGATGGTGTTGAGCCGGTCGAGCGGGACGCCGAGGTCGAGTGCGGCGTCGACGGACTCGGGCCCGTGGCAGTCGAGCGCGGCGGTGAGGCCGTGCGGCGCAGCATCCGACAGGCGCTGCGCCAGCTCATCGCCATAGGCGATCGGGATGACGCCCAGCTCGCGCAGGAACTCGTGATTGCCCCGGCTCGCCGTTCCGATGACCGTCGCACCGCGCAGCACGGCGAGCTGGCTCGCGATCACGCCCACTCCACCGGCAGCAGCGCTCACGAACACCGTGTCACCGGGGCCGGCGCCCACGCGGTCGACGGCGGCGATCGCCGTGCGCCCCGCCACGGCGAGCGCCCCGGCCGTGTCGTAGTCGAGCGTGTCGGGCTTGGCGATGAGAACGCCGTCGCGCTCGACGTCGCTCGCGGCCGCGCCGCCCTCCCCCTCAACCCGGACGATCGCGAAGTCCGCGATCGCGCCGTGCCGCCGGCCGCCGAGGACCGCGTCGCCGACGGCGAAGCGCGTGACGCCCCTGCCCACCTCGTCGACATCGCCCGCGAGGTCGAACCCGACCCCGGTGCCATGCGGGTCGGTCAGGCCGTAGTTCGCGGCACTCTTCCCGGAGTTGATGATCTTGTAGTCGACCGGATTCAGGCCGTTGGCGCGCACGCGCACGCGAACCTCGCCAGGACCCGGGTGCGGAGGCTCGTCATCGACGATGCGCAGAACGTCGGCCGTCGCGCCGAAACTGTCGAATCTCGCGAAGCGTCCCATGACCGCAACGCTAACGTGGACAGAGTGACCGAGTCCGCCCCGAGGCCCAAGACGATCCCGTTCGAGCGCACCTTCCACGGCGACACCGTCGTCGACGAATACGAGTGGCTGCGCGCCAAAGACGACCCCGAGGTGATCGCGCACCTGACCGCCGAGAACGAATACGCCGAGGCGCGGAATGCGCACCTGCTGCCGCTGCGCGAAGCGATCTTCGAGGAGATCAAGTCGCGCACCCTTGAGACCGACCTGAGCGTGCCGACACGTGAGGGCGACTGGTGGTACTACGGGCGATCGTTCGAGGGAAAGCAGTACGGCGTCCAGTGCCGGGCACCGATCGCCGGCCCCGACGACTGGACGCCGCCGCGGCCGGCCGAGGTCGACGCGGACACACCGGCGTTGCCCGGTGAGCAGGTGCTGTTCGACTCGAACGTCGAGGCGGACGGCCACGACTTCTTCGCGCTGGGCAGCTTCGATGTGTCGGCCGATGGGCGGCTGCTCGCCTACGCGACCGATGTCGAGGGCGATGAGCGCTACACCCTGCGCATCCGCGACCTGGCGACAGGCGAGGACCTCGACGACGAGGTGCCGAACACGTCGTCGGGCGCATTCTTCACTCCCGACGCACGCTTCGTCTTCTACACGACGGTCGACGACGCGTGGCGCCCTGACACCGTATGGCGGCACGAGGTCGGCACGCCGGCATCCGCCG
Organism: Gryllotalpicola reticulitermitis; assembly: GCF_042651345.1. Taxonomy (NCBI): domain Bacteria; kingdom Bacillati; phylum Actinomycetota; class Actinomycetes; order Micrococcales; family Microbacteriaceae; genus Gryllotalpicola; species Gryllotalpicola reticulitermitis. Next base: position 151,778 of record NZ_JBHSCN010000004.1, on the reverse strand, counting down.
ATGTGCAGGTCTTCCACGAGCCCGACGAGCGTTTCTGGGTCGGCGCCGGCATGAGCCGCAGCCGTCGCTTCATCGAGGTGGCGGCCGGCTCGTCCGTGACGAGCGAGTCGTGGCTGATCGACACGGATGACCCGACCGGGGCGCCTCGCATCGTGTGGCCCCGTCGCGAGGGCGTCGAATACTCGGTCGAACACGCCGTCGTCGCGGGCGAGGACCGGCTGCTCATCGTGCACAACGACGGCGCCCTCAACTTCGAGCTGGTCGACGTGCCGGCCGCGGACCCTTCCGCCGAGCGGCGCGTGCTCATCGCGCATGACGCGGCCGTCAGACTCGAGGGCGTCGACGCCTTCGCCGCCCGGCTGGTGGTCGAGTACCGCCGCGAGGGGCTCACCCGCCTCGGCATCCTGCCGATCGACGCCGGCGGGTACGGCGAGCTCACCGAGGTGCCATTCGACGAGCCGCTCTACACGGTGCAGTCGGCGGGGAACCCCGAGTGGGAGCAGCCGACGATCCGCCTCGGCTACGGCTCGATGGTGACACCGTCGACGATCTACGACTACGTGCCCGGCACCGGCGAGCTGCGCCTGCTCAAGCAGCAGCCCGTGCTCGGCGGCTACGACCCCGCGCGCTACGAGCAGCGGCGCGAATGGGCGACGGCGGCCGACGGCACGTGCGTGCCGATCTCGCTCGTCTACCGACGCGACCTGGTGACGCCGGGCACACCGGCTCCGCTCGAGCTGTACGGCTACGGCTCGTACGAGCACAGCATCGACCCCTCCTTCTCCATCGCGCGGCTCTCGCTGCTCGACCGCGGTGTTGTGTTCGCCGTGGCGCACGTGCGCGGTGGTGGCGAGCTCGGCAGGTACTGGTACGAAGACGGCAAGAAGCTCACCAAGAAGAACACCTTCACCGATTTCGTCGAGTGCGCGCAGCACCTCATCGACACCGGGTGGACGACGCCGGCCCGGCTGGTCGCCGAGGGCGGCAGCGCCGGCGGGCTGCTGATGGGCGCGGTCGCGAACCTCGCGCCGCAGCTCTTCGCGGGCATCCTCGCCGACGTGCCGTTCGTCGACGCCCTGACCTCGATCCTCGACCCGTCGCTGCCGCTCACGGTCATCGAGTGGGACGAGTGGGGCGACCCCCTGCACGACGCATCCGTCTATGCGTACATGCAGTCGTACTCGCCGTACGAGAACCTGAGAACGGATGCCGCCTACCCGCCGATCCTCGCGGTGACGAGCCTCAACGACACGCGTGTGCTCTATGTCGAGCCCGCCAAGTGGGTCGCGCGGCTGCGTGCGCTCGGTGCCGACGCCCTGCTCAAGATCGAGATGGTCGCGGGTCACGGCGGCGTCTCGGGCCGCTACAACGCATGGCGCGAACGCGCCTGGGAGCTGGCGTGGCTCCTCGACCGGCTCGGAAAAGCGTAGAAGCGCACGCGCTCTACGAGCAGGCGACGAGTTCGGCGCCGCGCGCCGTCAGCTCAGCCGAACAGCAGCGCGGCCTCGTCCCAGCGGCGGCGCGGAACGGCGTTCAAGTCACGGGTCGCCTCGGTGATGCTGACGTCGACGACATCCGTTCCGCGCAGCGCCACCATGGTGCCCCATTTGCCGGCCTGAACCGCGTCGACGGACGCGATGCCGAGGCGCGTCGCGAGCACCCGGTCGAAGGCGCTCGGCGCTCCGCCGCGCTGGATGTGGCCGATGACGGTCGCCCGGGACTCGATGCCGGTGCGCTCTTCGATCATCGGCGCGATGAGGTCGGCGATACCACCGAGCAGCGGACGACCGAACGGGTCGAGGCCCTTGTGCGAATGGGCGCCTTCCATCGTCGGGAAGTGGAAGCCCTCGCTGACCACGACCACCGGCGCGCGGCCGCGGTCGCGCACCGATTCCACCCACTCGCAGACCTGCTCGATCGAGGCGGGCACCTCGGGGATGAGAATCGCGTGCGCTCCGCCGGCCATGCCCGAGTGCAGGGCGATCCAGCCGACGTAGCGACCCATCACCTCGACGACCATGCAGCGGGCGTGCGATTCGGCGGTGGTGCGCAGCCGGTCGATGGCCTCGGTCGCAATGCCGACAGCGGTGTCGAAGCCGAAGGAGTAATCGGTCGCCGCAATGTCGTTGTCGATCGTCTTCGGCACGCCGACGATCTTGAGGCCGTCGTCGCTGAGGCGGCGCGCGGCCGTCAGCGTGCCCTCGCCGCCGATCGCGATGATGGCGTCGATGCCGTTCTTGTCGAGCACCTTCTGGATGTTCTCGGGGCCGCCGCCCGCCTCGTACGGGTTGGTGCGGCTCGAGCCGAGGATCGTGCCGCCCTCTTTCGAGAGGCCGCGCACGCGATGCCTCGGCAGCTCCATCAGGTCGCCCTCGACGACGCCCTTCCAACCCCACCGGAAGCCGACGAACTCGTGCCCGTAGACCCGGTCACCCTTGAGCACGGCACCCCTGATGACGGCGTTGAGCCCGGGGCAGTCTCCGCCGGAGGTCAGAATTCCGATTCGCATGGCAGCTCCTTCTGAATGGAGACTATCGATCGTTGACGGCCTAGCGGGCGAGACCTAGAGCACGAGCGAGCTTGGACCCTGATGACGGCGGAGTGGCGCCCGCTGCGAACAGTCGTTCCTCGACGGCGTCGAGCAGAGCCGCGCGATCGGATGCCTCGCCCACAGCCCCCGCCGGCAGCAGTTCGACCTCCCACTCCTGCCAGCGCCGTTCGGTTCCGTGACCCTCGCCCGGGCGCAGATCCGTGGTGTGCACATGGTCATCGGCGAGCTCGATGAGCGCCTCCCCCGCTGCATCACGCAAGACCGTGGCAATGCGATGGTTTCGGATGCGGGCGATCGGCGCCAGCGGCGCGGCTCCCACGTAGTCGGCGATCGCGGCGCGCACCTCGGCGGGCACCTCATCGTCGTCGCCGAGAGCGAACTGCTGCTCGACGCGCCCCTCTGCGCCCGGGGCCCACTTGATATGCCAGCCGGCGTCGTGGCCGCCGAGGCGCCTGCGCACCGCGATGCGACGCTCGCCGAGAGCGAGGTCAGCGGTGTCGTAGTAACTCGCGTCAAGGTCGAACGCGTCCGCCTCGTCAGCTGATGCGACACGCCCTGCACCCACCAGCGACGGCAGTTCAGCCGACTCGGAGACGTCGTATTTCCGCTCGATCTCGACCTCGCCCGCAGCCATGCGACCAGTCTGCGGCATGCCCCTGAGCGATCTCGAATCGGGTCTTCAACTGCCCAAGAGCCCGGCGTAGCCTGACCCCATGAGCGGCAGTCGCACAGATGACTTCGACGACGACGACGACCTTGAGGACGAAGCACCGGACGACGTCGAGGACTACGAACCCGACCCCAACGTGCTCGACGAGGACGATCTCGAGATCGACGACGACTACGACGCGACCGACGAGGACGACGAATTCCCCGACGACGAGCGCCCGACCGGTTACGACACCGACGACGAGTACGACGAAGACGACGAAGACTTCGACGACTTAGACGACGAGTAGTCGGGCGTCAGCTCAGCGCATCGCGCAGCAGGCCGACCAGCGCGTCGAGCTGAACGGAGGTCTCGGAGCCCGGCTCGACCTCGATCCCGTCGAGCGCACGCAGGGCGAGGCCCTGCTTCGCGTCAATGAGCTCGGCGATCTTCGAGTCGATCGTCTGCGCGGCCACGATGCGCCACGCGGTGACCGGCTCCTCCTGACCGATGCGGTGCACGCGGTCGATGGCCTGAGTCTGCTCCGCCGATGTCCAGGACAGTTCGGCGAGCACGACGTTGGACGAGACCTGAAGGTTGATGCCGACGCCCGCCGCGGTGAGCGAGCAGACGACGACCGACACCTCCGGGTCGTTCTGGAACGCGTCGATCGAACGCTGCCGCTCGATCGCGTTCTGGTCGCCCCGGATCGACACCGACTTCAGCTCGCGGGCCGCGAAGAGCGCCTCTGCCTGGTCCATGACGTCGATGTGCTTCGCGAAGAACACGACCTTGCCGGTCGAGCGGGCGAGCTGTGCGGCATAGTCGGCGGCGAGACCGGCCTTCGCCTGGCCGATCTTGCGGACCATGGTGAACACGTTGTCGCCGGACTTCGCACTCTTCGACTCTTCGAGCTCGGCGTGTGCGACCACGTGGATGAGGTGCTCGCGCCGGGCATCCGTATCGCCCTCGAAGCTCTCGCCGACGCCGGCCGCGAGCGCACGCTCGAACCGCGCCACGAGACGGGACGACAGCTCGCGCTCGGCCGCCTTGATCGAGCGGCCTAGCTCGTCGTCGAGCTCGACGGGCATGTCGACGACGCGACGCGACGGCAGGTCGGCGGCCACGTCGATCTTGCGGCGCCGCACGATGCCCAGGTCGATGACCGCCTCGCGCGCCTCGGGGTAGAACTCGTGATCGGCCGGCGTGAGGCCGGTCGCCTCGAGACGGTCCATCAGCTCGGGGCTCGGCTTGTCGCCCTTGATCCAGCCGAGGAACTGCCAGATCGCGCGGAAGTCATCGATGTCGTTGATCAGCGGCGTACCGGTGAGCGCGATGAGCAGCGGCTCGCCGCCCGGCGCCGTCTTGCGGATCGTGTCTGCCAGCGCGAGCACGTGCTGCGAGCGCTGCGAGTGCAGGTTCTTGATGAAGTGCGCCTCATCGACGACCATGCCGCGGAAGCCCATCTGCGCGATCCACGCGAGGTGGCGGTCGAGGACCTCGTAGTTCACGACGACGATGTCGGCGAACGCGTCGAGCCCTGCGCCGTCACCGTGGATGACGGTCGCTCGACGATGCGGCGTCCACCGCTCGACCTCGCGAACCCAATTCATCTTCACGACATTGGGCACCACCGCGAGGAGCGGGTAGGCATCGGCGACCGAGGCGGCGAGCAGCGACTGCGCGGTCTTGCCGAGGCCCGGCTCATCGGCGAGCAGGTAGCTGCGGTGGCCGAGGCGCGCCGACTCGACGAACTGGGCCTGGTGGTGCATGAGCTCCATGCCATGCGGCGCATACCGGTCGATCTTCGGTGCGGGCGGCAGCTCCATGCTGGCGATGCGACCGCCTGCGCCCTGCTCGAACGACTTGAAGAGCGGCCCGAGCACATCCCACGAGTCGAGACGGCGGCGCGGCGACGGCGCGGCCTCGGCGGCATAGCGGGTGAAGTCGGGAGCGAGGAACGGATTCGAGAGCTGACGCGCCTTCACCGACTGCGGCACGACCTGCTTCTCGGCGAGCTCGGCGGAGAGCACCGGCTTGTTGTCTAGCACCTTCGGCTGGTCGACCGTGATGATCAGGTCGTCGGGGCTCATCTCGGCGCCGGCCTCGAGCAGCCAATCGCGGCGCATGGTCTGGGCCGCTGCCGACGGCGGAGCATCCGTCTCGAGAAGCTGAATCAGGCTCGTGTCGCGCGCCGCCGTCTTGGCGAGGATCTGCGCGATGCCGTCGAGGCGCTTCAGCTGCTCGGCGCGCTGCGCCTCAGCCAGTTCGGGGTCGGACTTCGCCCGGGCGCGCTCCTCGCGCATGAGCAGCGCGATCACCTGGAACTTGGTGCGGTTGGTCGGGCCGAGCTTCTTGCCGCCCTGCGCCTTGGCTTCGACCTCGCGCACGCGGCGCGCGAGAACAGGGATGAGGCCGTCGTTGTTCTGATGACGGCGCCCGGTGCGTCGCTGCGCGACGCGTTCACCGGTCTGGGACATGTGCCTCCACGGACGATCTGCAGGCCCTGTTCGGATTCACCCCGAAACGGGCCGATGTGGTGCGGGGTTCCTGCCCGCGGCACGAACGAATCGCAGAAGCGACTCGGGCCGCGGCGGATCGGAAACCCGACGCTCCACAATCTTAGTCCTCATGGCGCACAGAATGCGCGCCACGGCGCGTCACGCCGGCGGGGTCACCTTGATCAGGACGCCTGCGGCGATGAAGGTGGCGGCGGCGAGGATGCTCAAGCCGCTGACGACCACCCCCGCGAGGGGCAGCGGGAACACGGGGTTCCAGACGACGAGCACTGCGGCGAGGACCACCACTAGCCACCACTGCCTGGCCTGGATCGCAAACCAGCCGGTGATGGCCGCGAGGATCGCAACGGGATAGTCGATCCACACGTGGTACGTCTTGGTGCCCACGAGCGCGAGGCCCGCCATCAACACGATCGCACCGAGGAATCCGGGTACGAGTGCGAGGCGAACGGGCTGCGGGGCGTTGGTAGGGCGTGGCATGGCGCCATCAGCCTAGTGGCGCGGACTTCACGGAGACCGAGGAGTCACGCCACGGGTCGAGCCGGGTCACGCGGCGACGGAGTCGCCCTTGCGGAGCAGGAACGCGGCGGGGTCTCCGTCGCGGTTCGAGCGGATCGTGACGGCGGCGTGGGCGGCGAGCATGCCGAAGTCGCGCTCGTCGAGGCGCGACATCGGAACGCGACGCAACTCCGCGTCGGCAGCGATGCCGCACACGGCGAAGACCACGTCCGGCAGCTCCTCCGCGTGGGCCGCGTCGTCGAGGTAGACGATCGGCACCCCCGTGGTGTCGAGCGGCAGGACGCTCAGGAGCGCCTGGGTCGCGGCCTCGGTCGACGTGTCGGCGAGGTCGACGACGGTGTGGCCCTCATTGGGTGTCGGCGTGGCGATCGGCCCCGCCGTCAAGGTCAGCCATTGCCCGGGCTCCATCGCATCCAGGACGGACAACAGGGGACCCGTGAGCAACGGGTCGAGGTTCTTCAGCATGGCGGCGTGCCTCTTTCGTGATGCCATAAATCGAATCTCCTCAACCCCAAGACGACGGTAGAGGAGACGACTGGCGCACGGATTCCCCAGTGTGGGGGGCTTGCCGCCTGCGAGCGGTTAGTCGGCGCGGCCGAGGACCTCGCGCAGCAGCCCGTACCACGCGGCGTAGCCGGCTTCGGTGAGGTGCAGCCCGTCGACGGTGAACTCGGGGCGCAGGCCGCCCTCGTCGTCGGCGAGCGTCGGCCAGACATCCACATACTCGCCGCCCACCGGCGGGGTGAGCGCCGCGATCTGGTCGTTCACGCTCCTCACGATGTGCGCGTAGTCGTGCTGGCGCGGCAGGATGCTCTGCACCACGATCCGCGAATCGGGAAGCTTCGCGCGCAGCTCGGCGAGCACGTGCTCGATGTTCTCCACGACCTGCTCGACGGGCAGGCGCCACGCGAAATCATTCGTGCCGATCTCGAGCACCACGGTCGCGGGGCCTGCGGCGACGACCTCGTCGAGGCGATCGAGAAGATCGTCGCTCGTGTTGCCGCCGACGCCGAAGTTGAGCACGTGCTGACCGGGCAGCACCGACTGCCAGTCGCCCTGCTCGGTCAAGCTGTCGCCGACGAATGCCGTGACGGCGGATTCGGTCATGTTCTGGGCCTCCATCGCGTATCCAAAGCTAGCCGATCGATGCCGCTCAACGCACGAGCGTGCGGCCCATGATGGCACTGCTCAGTGCATCGACGGGGTCCGTTGCGGAATGCGGGTTCGCGATCAACGTGAAGTCGACGTCGCCGACCTCGGGGAGTCCGAGCCGGGTGCTCACCTTCACGAGGTCACCGGGGATCAGCGTGCGCGGGAAAACCGCGACCCCGAGGCCGGCGCGCACTGCCGAGAGAACGCCGTTCACCTCGCGCGTGTTGCAGGTGATGCGCCACGTGCGCCCGACGCTCTCGAGGGCATCGATGGCCATGCGCCTACTCATCGACGGGTCTTGGTACGAGACCAGCGGCACGGGCTCACCGGGCCCCAGCTGGATGCCGTCGAGGCCCATCCACACCATCTGATCGGTGCTGACTTTCGTGCCCTCCGCCCCGCCGGGCGCCTGCTTGATGAAGATGAGGTCGAGTTGACCGCCGGTCAGCCGGCGATGCAGGGCGCCGGACTGCCCCACTGTGAGCTCGAGGTTCAGCTGCGGGTGGAGCGCACGGAAGTCGCGCAGGATGCGCGGCAGCTGCGTCATGGTGAAGTCGTCGGCCACCCCGAACCGCAATCGGCCGCGCATGGCTGTTCCGCTGAAGTAGCTGTCGGCCGCCGCGTGGGCGGCGAGGATGCTGCGTGCGAAGCCGGCCATGGCCTCGCCGTTGTCGGTCAGGCGCACCTGACGCGTGTCGCGGTCGACCAGGACCCGGCCGGCCTGACCCTCGAGCCGCCGCACGTGCTGGCTGATCGTCGGCTGCGCGAGCTGCAGCCGCTGCGCTGCCCGCGTGAAGCTTCCGGTCTCCGCAACGGCAAGGAAGCTGCGCAGCAGCGACGGATCGAACATGGTGCCGGCCTTCTTCTCGCAGCATTGCGGAACGCAATGCGAGTTATTGCGACCATTCTAAACAACTATCGAATCGTTGCGACTACCGTTGACTGTGTTGTGAGCGCCGCTAATCCTCCCACTGAACCACTGCTGGTCATGAGTGCGCGCCCGCGCTGGCGCGACATGTTCGCCTCCCTCAAGGTTCCGAACTACCGGCTCTACGCGACCGGCCAGATCGTCTCGACCACGGCGCAGGGCATGCAGCGCATCGCGCAGGACTGGATCGTGCTGCAGCTGTCGGGGAATGTCGCCGACGTGGGCATCACGGTCGCACTGCAGTTCGCGCCGATGCTGGTCTTCGGCCTGTACGGCGGAGTCATCGCCGACAGGTACCCGAAACGGCGCATCCTGCAACTCACACAGTCCGTGATGGCGCTGCTCGCAGCGACCATGGCGGTGCTCATCATCACCGGCGCGATCCACGTCTGGATGATCTGGTGCATCGCGCTCGTCGGCGGCTTCGCGACCCTCGTCGACAACCCGGCAAGGCAGTCGTTCGTCTCCGAGGTGGTCGGGCCCACCCTGCTGCGGAATGCGCTCAGCCTGAACTCGTCGACCTTCCAGCTGGGTGCGCTCATCGGACCTGCGCTCGGCGGTGTGCTGTTGTCGGCGATCGGCGGGGGCTGGTCGTTCGGCGTCAACGCCATCGCCTGTCTCGGCACGGTCTTCGCACTCAGCCGCATGGACGGCTCGAAGCTTCTGCCCGCGCCGCCCGCTCCGCGACACAAGGGCCAGCTGCGCGAAGGCCTCGCCTACGCGGCGCGGAAGGACGAGATCCTCTTCACGCTCATCGTGCTCACCTCGGTCGCGCTGTTCATCTACACGATGCCCGTGCTGCTCACGGCGTTCGCGGACCACGTCTACCGCGTCGGCTCGACCGGCTACGGCATCTTCAACGCGCTGGTGGCGCTCGGCGCGTTGAGCGGCGCACTGCTCTCCACCCGGCGCGTCTCCATCAGCCTGCGCACGGTCATCGGCGGCGCGATAGCTCTGGGCATCGTCCAGGCCCTCGCCGGACTCGCGCCGCAGCTCGCCGTCTTCGGGGTTCTGCTCGTCGGCGCCGGGCTCGCGCAGCTGCTGTACTTCATCGCCTCCAACTCGCTCGTGCAGATGTCGACGAACATCGCGATCCGCGGGCGGGTCATGGGCGTGTTCGTGCTGATCCAGCTCGGCGGTCAGTCGATCGGCGGTCCCGTGATGGGAAGCATCGTCGACGCATACGGGCCGCACGTCGGCATGACGATCTCGGGCGCAGTGCCGCTCGCGACGGCGCTCGTCGCCGGCCTCGTGCTCATCAAGCGCCGCGGCCAGACCGTGTCGTCAGTGGTCCGCGGCGCGCTGCACCCCCGCCGCGTCTGATCGCACCGCGGCGCCGTGCCGAACCGCTGAACGGACGCAGCTGCGCCGAACGGACATCCGCGCGACGCATCCGTCTCCATCCGACGCAGTCGGCCTACTCGGCGAGCAGCAGCTCTCGCGCGACGCGCACGTCATCGGCGATCTGCCGGGTGAGGGCCTCGATGCCGTCGAACGCGACCATGCCGCGGATCCGCGCCACGAACGTCAGCTCGACCTCGTGATCGTAGAGATCGATCGTCTCATCGATCACATGCGCTTCGACCTGCTTCTGCGGGACGCCCTCGAAGGTCGGGTTGTTGCCGACGGAGATCGCGGCCGGATGCCTCGTGCCATGGTCCTCGAGCCAGCCGGCATAGATGCCGTCGGCAGGAATCAACCCCTCGGACTCCGGCGAGAGATTTGCCGTCGGAAACCCGAGTTCGCGGCCGCGCTTGGCCCCGTGCACGACGAGTCCGCGCACCGCGGGCTCATGCGCGAGCAGACGAGTCGCGTCGGCGATGTCGCCCTCCGCGAGGAGCTGACGAATCCGCGTCGACGACACCCTCTCCCCCGCTACCCCCACGACGTCGTCGATCAGCTCGACCGTGAATCCGTGCTCGTGGCCGAGCCGCGCGAGGAGCGCGACGTCACCCGAGTTGCCCGAGCCGAAGCGGAAGTCGCTGCCCACATAGACACGCTGAGCGTGGAGCGCCTTGACGAGGTACTCGGTGACGAAGCGCTCAGCCGGAATGGCGGCGAACGCCTCGTCGAAGTGCACCACGAGCGTCGCGTCGACACCCGTCTCAGCCAGCAGGCGCAGCTTCTGATCGAGGCTCACCAGCGGGTCCGGGCAGTGCTCGGGCGCGATCACGGCGAGCGGATTGCGATCGAACGTGACGACCGTCGAGACGAGCCCTGCGGCCTGCGCGTCCGTCACGAGTCGTGCGATCACCGCGCGGTGCCCGGAGTGCACGCCGTCGAATTTCCCGATCGTCACCGCGCTCGGTCCGAAGCCGGCGTCGACCTCCGCCTCGGAGTGGAACACCCTCACTTCTGCGCCTTTCCGCGGATGCCCGCCGGATGCGTTCGCAGCCACCACATGCCGGCCAGCGGCAGCACGAGCGGCACGAACCAGTACCCCTGACCGAAGACGGTCCACACCGTTGCGGTGTCGCCGAACGCGTTGCCCGAATCGGGGCCGAGGGCGTTGGGGAAGAATGTCGTGATCACGCCGACCACGATGACACCCGCGAACTCGATCGTGACCGTGCCCCACGCGATGCGGTACCAGACGCCGCGATGGATGATGAGGGCCGCCGTGGCGAGCATGTAGACGAGGGCGGAGGCCCCCGAGATCGAGATCGCGACGGGCGCCTTGGAGAAGTGGTCGATGATCTGGAACGCGCTACGACCCGCTGCCGCCATGACCAGGACGAGGTAGACGGCGATGAGCACGGTCAGCGTGCCGGTGCCGACGAGTCGCGGCATCGCGGCCGAGAGCCTCTCGGTGACGGACTTCGACTCGGACATCGCGGTCACAAGTCTAGATTGCGTGGTTGGTCCAGATGGTCCACATCCTGACGAGCATCACCGAGACCGCCAGGCCTGCGACTCCCAGCACCACGACGCTCCACCGCGTGCGGTCGATCAGCGCCCAGGCCATCGCGATGAGGGGCACCAGCACGATGGCGATCTGGTACATCCAGTACTCGAGCAGGCTCCCCCGCGGGTGATTGCCCGCCGACGGCGCAACCGCCGACACGACGAGCTGCGCGATGAGGAGGAGTGCGACGAGCGCCGTCGCGCCCATGGTGAGGTCCCCTGGCGTACGGCGCGCGAGGCCGAGCACGAGGCAGAGCACGCCCGCGGCCAGCGCGATCGCGACCTGGGTGAACGTGAGCCACTCGATCATCGGGTCTCCTGCGGGAAGCCGGTCTCGACGCGCACGACGCCGGTCGCGGAAATCGTGACAAGGGCGACGAGGCGCCCGTCTGGGGCGATGGCGGCGCGGATGCCCTGCGCCGCCGGCGCCTCGACCTGAAGCTTCTTGCCGTGCCCGAGGTCGATCGCCTGCTGCCCGTCGAGCTCGATGCGCGGCACCAGCCGGCCCGCGGCGTCCGCCGGGGCGACCAGTACGTCCGCCACAGGGATCTCACCGTCGACCAGCCTGTCGAGAGAGGTCGCGTGCGACACCGCGAAAGGGCCCACGGAGGTGCGCCGCAGCGCCGTGAGGTGCCCGCCGACGCCGAGCGCCGCACCCAGATCGCGGGCGAGCGCGCGAATGTACGTGCCCGAGGAGCAGGAGACGCGCACGTCGAGGTCGATGCGACCCGGCATCCGTCTTGTCGCGTCGATGTCGAACGAGTGGATCGTGACCGGCCGTGCCGCGAGCTCGACCGCCTCGCCCGCCCGCGCCCGCGCGTACGCGCGCTTGCCGTCGACCTTGATCGCGCTGACCGTGCTCGGCACCTGCTCGATGGGGCCCGTGAGCGAGCGGATGCCCGTCGCCACCGCCTCGTCGGTGATCGCATCGACCGCGCCGGGCGTGGCGGTCTCGGTGATCTCGCCCTCCGCGTCGTCGGTCACGGTCGCCTCGCCGAGGCGGATCGTCGCCTCGTAGACCTTGTCGGTGCCGACCACATGGGTGAGCAGCCGCGTCGCCGCGCCGAGACCGACGATCAGCAGGCCCGTCGCCATGGGGTCGAGGGTGCCGGCGTGCCCGACCTTCCGCGTGTTCGCGGCACGGCGGACACGCGCGACGACGTCGTGGCTCGTGAGGCCCTGCGGCTTGTCGACGAGGAGGATGCCGTTCGGACCGGTCCGTTCGGCGGCACCCGTCACAGGCCGGCCTTGGTCGCGTCGAGCATGATGGTCGCCTTGCTGCCACACGCATCGTCGATGAGCTCGCGGGCGTCGGTGTTCGCGTCGTAGAGGTCGGCCATGCGCATGGTCAGCAGCGTGTTGATGAGCATGCCACGGGCCAGGAAGTCGTTCGCGCCCTCGGCGCCGAGCCCCGCATCGTCGCGCAGCACGCGGTACATGCGAATGAAGCCGTCGCGCGCGTTCGACCCGATCGCCGGGTCATGGCCGAGCAGGAACGCCTGCATCAGCGGCAGCACGATGCCGCCCTCTTCCACGAGGTCGAGATAGGCCAGGCCGAGGAACTCGTTGCGCGCTTTGCCGCTGAGGCCCTGCTGCTCCGCTTCGGCGACCGCCGCGCGGAACTGGGTCTCGAGCCGCTGGCCGGCCCTGTCGAGCACCTCGTTGAACAGCTTCTCCTTGCTGCCGAACATGCGCACGACGTAGGGCTGGCTGATGCCGGCGACCTGCGCGACCTGATCGGTCGTCGCGCCGGCGTAGCCGCGCTCCCCGAACACCCGCGCCGCGGCGTCGAGGATCTGCTCGCGGCGCTCTGCTGCCGGAATCCGCTCGGCTTTCGTCTCACTCACGCTTGACATGTTATCAGTCGATAACTTACCGTTGCGTCTTGTAATCATCCAATTACCACAACTGGAGGACACCGTGTCTGTTCCCGTTGCGACGGATGCCGCTCAGACTGGTTCTGTGGCATCACGTCCGCGCAGCCGTCCGCTGTGGCTCGTCATCGCCGCGGCGTCCCTGCCCATGTTCATGGGCACCCTCGACAACCTCGTCGTGACCAACGCCCTGCCGGTGATCGCCCGCGACCTCTCCGCGAACATCGACGAGCTCGAATGGGTCATCAACGCCTACGCCCTCGCGTTCGCGAGCTTCATCCTGACCGCGGCGGCGCTCGGCGACCGCTTCGGCCGGCGCACCTTCTTCGTGATCGGCATCGCGCTGTTCACGGTCGCGTCCGCCTTCTCCGCCCTGAGCAGCGAGCCCTGGCAGCTGATCACCGCACGCGTCTTCCAAGGGATCGGCGCCGCCGCGTTGATGCCGCTCTCGCTCACGATGCTCGCCGGATCCGTGAGCGCGAAGGCACGCCCCGCAGCGATCGGCATCTGGGGTGGCGTCTCCGGACTCGGCGTCGCGCTCGGCCCGCTCATCGGCGGCGCCGTGACCCAGGGCTGGGCGTGGCAGGGCATCTTCTGGATCAATGTGCCCGTCGGCATCATCGCCGTGCCGCTCGTGCTCTGGGCGCTGCCGAACAGCTTCGGCGCGCGAGTGCGCGGCGACCTCATGGGCCTCGTGCTCGCGGGCATCGGCGTATTCGGCATCGTCTACGGAATCGTGCGCGGGAACGACGCAGGCTGGTCGAGCGCCGAGGTGCTCACCTCGCTGATCGGCGGCGGCGTGCTCCTCGTGGCGTTCGTCGTCTGGGAATCGCGCACCGCGGCACCCATGCTGCCGCTGCGCCTCTTCCGCTTCCCGAGCTTCACCATCGCGAACGCGGTCAGCGTGATCTTCAGCTTCGGCATCTTCGGCTCGATCTTCATCCTGATCCAGTTCCTGCAGGTCGTGCAGGGCAAGAACCCCCTGGTCGCGGGCGAGATGACGATGCCGTGGACACTGCTGCCGCTGATCGTGTCGCCCCTGACCGGGTTCCTGCTCACCCCGCGCTTCGGGCCGCGGATGCCCGTCTCGGTCGGGCTCGGACTCTCGGCGATCGCCATCGGGTGGCTCGCCTGGGTCATGTCGCCCACGGTGCCGTACTCGCACCTCGTGCCGCCGTTCGTCCTCGCCGGCATCGGCATGGGGCTGATCTTCGCGCCAGTGGCAACGGCCGTGCTCATGGACATGCCCGACCCCGACCACGCCAAGGCATCCGGCGCGAACGCCACGCTGCGCGAGATCGGCACAGCGCTCGGCATCGCGGTGCTCACCGCGGTGTTCACGGGTGCCGGCGGCCAGCTCACGCCGACGGGCTACGTCGACGCCGCTCAGAAGGCGGTCTTCGTCGGTGCTGCGGTGCTCGCCGTCGCGACCTTCGTCGCTCTCGGGCTGCCTGGGCGGCGCCGCGAGCTCGCCGGGCGTGTCTAGCCCGGTCCTGCTGCGCTGCACCTGCGGCACGGCGCTACAGCTACGGCTGGCGCGCCGTGCCGCAGCTGTAGCGCGGGGGGGGCGTGAGCAACGCGGCAGGTACCCTGGCGCGTATGCGCATCGGGGTGATCGGAGCCGGAGCAATCGGCGGCACGATCGCGGCGCTGCTCAACCGTGCCGGACACGACGTCGAGGTCACGGCGCGGGGTGCGACGCTGGCGGCGATCCGCGAGCGCGGGCTGCGGCTCGACGGCAGGTGGGGTGAGCACACGGCTGCGGTTCAGACATCCGATCGCCTGACCCGCTCCCCCGACCTCGCGTTCCTCGCCACGAAGGCGCAGGACGCGGCATCCGCACTCGCGGCGAACGCCGGCCACCTCGCGAACGTGCCGCCCGTCGTCGTGCAGAACGGCCTCGAGGGCCTCGAGACCGTGCGTCGCGTCCTGCCCGACTCGCCCGCATTCGGGGCGCTCGCCCTCTACGCGGCGCAGAACGTCGAGCCCGGCCGCGTCACCATCACCGCGACCGGTACGACCGTCGTCGACCGCTCACACGAAGCGACGGCGTTGCTCGCCTCGGTGATGCCGGCGCGCGCGACCGAGAACTTCCGCGGTGCGCAGTGGACGAAGCTCGTCATCAACATGGTCAACGGCACGCCTGCCGCGACGGGGCTCTCCGTGCAGCAGACGGTGGCCGATCCGCAGCTGCGGCGGATCGTGACCGGGCTCATCCGCGAGGCAGCGCGGGCCGGGCTCGCGCAGGGCATCCGCTTCGACTCGATCCAGGGGCTGAACCATGCACTGGTGCGCTTCGTCGCCCGCGCGCCGCTCGCACTCGGCGCCTTCCTGCCGCGGTTGATGGCGCGACGCATGGGCGCGGTGCCCAACCTCGGGTCGACTCTGCAGAGCATCACGCGCGGCCAGCCGACCGAGATCGACTACCTGAGCGGCGCGGTCGTCGCCGAGTCAGCGCACGTCGGTCTGACGGCGCCGTTCAACGCAGCGATCACGGATGCCGTCCACGAGGTCGAATGCACCGGCCGGTTCTTCTCGCCCGAGACCCTCGCGCGCGTGGTGGCTTCGAGCGCCGGCGCATCGAGAACGGACTGACTGCTGCGCGGCGGGGCGTCCGGGCGCGACGAGTCCGTTGTGGTTGGGGTCAGCAGGAGTCGCTGAGAACCCGCTTCGGAGCTTCGGGGACGGTCGTGTCGATGACGGCCGTCGCCGAGAAGAACGGCGTCGCGCGAGTCAGGTACTCGTCGTCGGGCTCGGCCTGCTGCGCGTCGACGTAGAGCAGATAGTGCCAGATGCCCTTCAGGCCGCCGAGGAGGTACGCGCCGTCGACGATCAGCACGGCATCGGCTGGCGCGGTCTTCCATTCGGAGAGCGCGGGCCGGTCGCGATCGGCGTCGAAAGCGGATGTCTGGAAGCCGGCGCTCCCGGCGAGCCGCCACGGGTCGAGCAGTACCCGACGGAACGTCGTCTCGTCGTAAGCCTCACCACCCGTGCCGCGCGCGGCGGCCGGCTTCAGGAAGTCGCGCATCGACGCGCGGAAGGCCGGAATTTCGGTCTCATCGAACACGGCGGCCAGGTCGTCGGCCACGGCGGCAGTGCCGGCGCCGACGAATCCGTCGACACCGATGACGCGCCTGCCGCGCGGGTAGTTCGAGAGGAACTCGGCGCGCAGTTCGCGCAACAGCTCGATGCGGGGCGTGGTGACCAGCTGCATGTCCTGAGCCTACGCCGCCTCCGCCTTCCCTCGAGCGACCGCGCGCGCTCGATCTTCTAGGCTCGAACGGTGCCCGAGATCGCCACTGCACCCGCGCCGGTCGCCGGTGCCGTGAATGCGTGGTTCCGGAAGTCGGCGCGCCCGTTGCCGTGGCGCGAGCCAGGGTGCTCCCCCTGGGGCATCGTGGTCTCGGAATTCATGCTGCAGCAGACGCCGGTCGCGCGAGTGCTGCCCCAGTGGCAGGCGTGGCTCGAGCGCTGGCCGACGCCCGCGTCCCTCGCGGCGGTGCCATCGGGCGAGGCGGTGCGCGCATGGAACCGGCTCGGCTACCCGCGACGGGCGCTGTGGCTGCACGCGTGTGCCGTCACCATCGCCGAGCAGCACGGCGGTGTCGTGCCCGCCGACGTCGATGAGCTGCTGGCGCTGCCCGGCATCGGGCCGTACACCGCCCGCGCCGTGGCAGCGTTCGCCTACGGCATTCGGGTTCCTGTCGTCGACACCAATGTGCGGCGGGTGCTGGCGCGGGCCATCGACGGCCGCGCCGAGCCCGCTCCGCCAGCGGCGGCGCGGGACCTCGCGGCCATGTCGGCCCAGCTGCCCGCTGACGCGACCGAGGCCCGCGTCTTCAACGCCGCCGCGATGGAACTGGGCGCGGTCGTCTGCACGGCGCGTGCTCCGCGCTGCGACGAGTGCCCCATCGCCGCGGTCTGCGCGTGGCGTGCGGCCGGCTATCCGGCCTACGACGGCCCGCGTCGCGCGGCGCAGAAGAAGTACGAGGGCAGCGACCGGCAGGTGCGCGGACTCATCATGCGCGAGCTGCGTGCGGCTCACATCCCAGTGACGGATGCCGAGCTCGCCGGCCTCTGGCCCGATGCGGCACAGCTCACCCGAGCGCTGGACGGCCTCCTCGCCGACGGTCTCGCGGTCGCCGCCGATGGGGGCTACACGCTCCCCTGACGGCGATGCACCCGTCGGCTGGCGTCGGCGTGCGCCGGCGTGCGCTGCCCGGATCCGCCGCTCGCCATCCGGTCCCGGGGCGCGCACTGAGGATCCGGGCAGCGCAAGGTGGGTGGTCGCGCGTAGCTTGAGCGCATGAACATCGAGGTGCTGCCGGCGACGGCCGAGCGGTTCGACGATGTCGCCCGCATGCTCGCCCCGTCACGACCCGGCACGCCGAGCTGCTGGTGCCTGTCATGCCGGCTCGATTCGCATGAGGCGCACCTGCTCAGCGCTGAGCCGCAGCGTCGCGAGCGCATGCAGCGACTCACCCAGGAGCCCATTGCGCCCGG
The DNA here is from genome assembly GCF_042651345.1 of Gryllotalpicola reticulitermitis. Classification (NCBI taxonomy): domain Bacteria; kingdom Bacillati; phylum Actinomycetota; class Actinomycetes; order Micrococcales; family Microbacteriaceae; genus Gryllotalpicola; species Gryllotalpicola reticulitermitis. The sequence goes on along the minus strand of NZ_JBHSCN010000004.1, from coordinate 134,179 downwards.
CATGCTCGCCTACGTCGACGGCGAGGTGGCCGGGTGGGTGAACTTCGGGCCGCGTGAGTCGATCGGGCGGCTGCAACGCTCGCGAACGATCCTCGCCGTCGACGACGTCCCAGTGTGGAGCGTGCTCTGCTTCGTCGTGCGCCCCGGCTTCCGACGGAAGGGCCTGACACGCGAGCTGCTGCGCGGTGCGAGCACGTATGCGTGCGAGCATGGGGCACCGGCCATCGAGGGCTACCCCGTCGATCCGGCCGGCGACCGGCTCAGCGGCACCATGTTGTTCGTGGGCATCGCGTCGACGTTCGCGGCCGAGGGCTTCGAACTCGTCGGCACGACCGGCGCGACGAGCGCAGGCCGGCCGCGGCTGGTGATGCGGAAGACGTTCGGCGGCTGAAGCCACGCAGCTTCCGGTCAGTCAGCGCGAAGCCCGCGCATTGGTGGCGCCGGTAACCTGGCAACGTGCCTGAGTCCCCGCTGTCCGCGTCGCCGTACGACGTGCTCGGTGTCGATGCGACGGCAGACGTCGAGGAGCTGAAGCGCGCCTACCGCCGCCGGCTGCGCGAGACGCACCCCGACACCGGCGGCTCGGCCGACGAGTTCCGCGCCGTGCAGGAAGCGTGGGAGCGCGTCGGCACGCCCGAGGCGCGCGCGGTGTTCGACCGCCGCCGCGGCTCCGCTTCGTCTGGCGCCGGCTACGAGCCGAGCGGCACTGCAAGCGGATTCACCGCAGACCGCTCCGGCAGCAGCACGCCCCGGGACACCCGGCCGAAGTCCCGCGCCTATGGCCACCCGGGCGGCTGGCGGCGTGAACGCTACCTCGCGATGATGCGCGAATGGGTCGGGCTCGGCGCGCCGCTCGACGACCCGTACGACCCGCAACTCGTGCACAGCGCGCCCTACGAGATCAGACACGCGCTCGCCGATGCCCTCGCCGAAGAGGCGACGGCCCGTGCGACGGCCGAACTCGGTATCGGCTACACCGTCTGGCACGACGTCTTCGCCTATGACGGCGGCAAGATCGATCACCTCGTGCTCGGGCCGACCGGGCTGTTCGCGCTGCAGTCGGAAGACTATGGCGGCCCCGTGGCGGTCAAGCGGGGCGAGCTCTTGCCCGCAGCACCGGGCATTCAGCTCGACGGGCGCCCCGCTCATGACCTCGCGGATCGCGCCCGCAAGCTCGGGCGAGCGCTCGGCGTGCGGTTCGCCGGCGCACTCATCGTGCTGCCCGACGACGCGCTCGAGGACCCCGTCGAAGAGATCGGCAAACACCGCGGCATCGCCCTGCTGGCTGTTCGTCGCTCGGTACTCGCGCACCTGCTGCGCGACGGCGTTCCGGGGGTGCCGCGCGCCGCGGGCGTCGACCTCTTCGAGGTCCGCACTCGCCTGCAGCAGGGCGTCACCTTCATTTGACCGTCTTCGCTGCTCAGGCCGCGCTACACCTCCGGGTTCGCGCAACAGCTGTCGCAGGCGCGCGAAGCCGTAGCTGTAGCGCGACGCAGTGAGGCGAGTTGTCCCTGATCGGATGCTGAACGCTGAAGCGCCCCGGGAGCCGTAGCTTCCGGGGCGCTTCAGGTAAGGCATCCGATCGGGTCAGTCGACGTCTTCGAGGTCCCCGTCTTCGTCTTCGCGTGGCTTGACGTACGGGTCCGCCTCGCCGGCGTACTGCGCGCTCTGCGCGAGCGCGGCCACGTCGGCGTCGCGCTCGGCCGCCGCGCGCAGCAGTTCGTCGATGTGCTTCGCGTTCTCGGGGATCGCGTCCGCGATGAACTCGAGCGTCGGCGTCAGTCGCACAGAGATGTTGCGACCCACCTCAGTGCGCAGCATGCCGGTCGCCGCTTTGAGGGCGGCCGCCGAGCCCGCGCGTTCTTCCTCGGTGCCGTACACCGTGTAGAAGACGCTCGCGTGCTGCAGATCACCGGTGACCCGGACATCCGTAATCGTCACAAAACCAAGGCGCGGGTCGCGCAGCCCCTTCTCGAGGCGCTTCGCGACAACCACCTTGATGCGGTCGGCCAGCTTCCTGGCGCGTTCTGGATCGGCCATAACGGATTCCTCTATTCCTGAGTTCCGACGCCGGGCCCGAGACGGGCTCGGCGCGAGAAACGCGGGGGCCAGAACTGGCCCCCGCTCTCGGTGCGCTACGCGCGCGGCTTCTCGCGCATCTCGATCGTCTCGATCTCGTCGCCGATCTGGATGTCGTTGAAGCGGCCGAGGCCGATACCGGCTTCGAAGTCGGTGCGCACCTCAGTGACGTCGTCCTTGAAGCGGCGCAGCGACTCGATGGCAAGGCCATCGGCGAGCACGACGCCGTCGCGGATGACGCGCGCCTTGGCGTTGCGCGTGATCGTGCCGCTTCGGACGTAGACACCCGCGATGTTGCCCCACTTGGACGAGCGGAACACCTCGCGGATCTCGGCGAGACCCGACTGCACCTCTTCGAACTCCGGCTTGAGCATGCCCTTGAGGGACTGCTCGATGTCGTCGATCGCGTTGTAGATGACCGAGTAGAAGCGGATGTCGACACCCTCGCGTGCAGCACGCTCGCGCGCCTTGACGTCGGGCCGGACATTGAAGCCCACGATGATCGCGTTGTCGATCGTCGCGAGATCGACATCGGATTCCGTGATCGCACCGACACCGCGGTGAAGGATGCGCAGCTGGACGCTGTCGTCGACCTCGATCTTGAGCAGCGACTCCTCCAGGGCCTCGACGGCACCGGAGACGTCACCCTTGATGATGAGGTTGAGCGACTCGACCTTGCCCTCTTCGAGAGCGCGGGTGAAGTCCTCGAGGCTGATGCGCTTGCGGGCACGGGCGAGCTGGGCGTTGCGCTCAGCGGCCTCGCGCTTCTCGGCGATCTGGCGTGCGGTGCGGTCGTCCTCGGTCACGATGAAGGTGTCACCGGCGCGAGGCACGGACGACAGACCCTGCACCTGGACCGGCCGGCTCGGCAGCGCCTCCGCGACCGCGTCGCCGTTCTCATCGAGCATCGCGCGGACGCGGCCGTACGCCGTGCCTGCCACGATCGAATCGCCGACGTTCAGCGTGCCCGACTGGATGAGCACGGTCGCAACCGCACCGCGGCCCTTGTCGAGCTTGGCTTCGATCGCGACGCCGCGCGCGTCCTTATCGGGGTTGGCGCGCAGGTCGAGGCCCGCATCGGCGGTGAGCAGCACCGCGTCGAGCAGCGTGTCGATGCCGATGTTCTCGCGCGCGGAGACGTCGACGAACATCGTGTCGCCGCCGTACTCCTCGGCAACGAGACCGAACTCGGTCAGCTGCTGGCGCACCTTGGCCGGGTTGGCATCGGGCTTGTCGATCTTGTTGACCGCGACCACGATCGGCACGTTCGCCGCCTGGGCGTGGTTCAACGCCTCAATCGTCTGCGGCATGATGCCGTCGTCGGCGGCGACCACGAGGATCGCGATGTCGGTCACCTGCGCACCACGGGCACGCATTGCGGTGAACGCCTCGTGACCCGGGGTGTCGATGAAGGTGATGGCGCGCTCGTTGCCCTCGTGCTCGGTCCAGACCTGGTACGCACCGATGTGCTGCGTGATGCCGCCGGCCTCACCCGCAACGACGTTCGCGTTACGGATGGCGTCGAGCAGTCGCGTCTTACCGTGGTCGACGTGGCCCATGACGGTGACCACCGGCGGGCGGACCTGCAGGTCCTCGTCGCTCTCGTCCTCGAGCTCCTGCTCAAGGTCGATGTCGAAGCCTTCGAGCAGCTCCTTGTCCTCGTCTTCCGGGGACACGATCTGGATCTTGTAACCCAGCTCTTCGCCGAGCACCTGGAAGGTGGCCTCGTCGAGCGACTCGGTCGCCGTCGCCATCTCACCGAGGTGGAACAGCACCGTCACCAGGTTGCCCGGGCTCGCGTCGATCTTGTCGGCGAAGTCGGAGATCGATGCACCACGGCGCAGCCGGACGATCGTCGAACCGTCACCGCGGGGAACGCTGACGCCGCCGAGCGACGGCGCTTCCCGCATCTCGAATTCTTGCCGCTTCGTCCGCTTCGACTTGCGGGCGCGGCTCTTGCCGCCACCGCGACCGAAGGCACCCGCGGTACCGCCGCCGGGGCCACGACCGCGACCGCCGCCACCACCCGGGCGCGGGCCGCCGAAGCCGCCGCCACCACCGGGACGCTGGAAGCCGCCGCCCGTGCCGCCGGGGCGCTGGAAGCCACCCGCACCGGGACGGCTCTGGCCGCCGCCGGCACCCGGGCGCTGGAAGCCCTGGCCCGGGCGAGCGCCGCCGGGACGGGGTGCGCCGGGTCGCGGAGCACCCGGGCGCGGAGCACCAGGACGGGGAGCCTGCGGACGCGGGATGTTACCCGGCGTCGGGCGCTGGCCCATGCCCTGCTGCGACGCGAAGGGGTTGTTGCCCGGGCGCGGCGTGCCGGCCGGGCGCTGGCCCATGCCCTGCTGCGACGCGAAGGGGTTGTTGCCCGGGCGCGGGCCGCCCTGCGGGCGGGGTGCCTCGGGGCGCGGGCCGGGGGCCGGAGCGGAGCCGCCGGGGCGCGGCGGCTGCGACTTGGCGGCCGCCTGCTCCTGTGCGGGTTGCTGGGCAGCAGGCTGCGACACCGGTGCGGGAGCCGCAGCCGACTTCTCGGCGCGCGGGGCCGGGGCAGCGGCAGCGGGCGTCGAAGCAGCAGGTGCCGGACGCGGCGCGGCGGGCTTCGCCGGGCCGGGCTTCGCGGCTGACGAGGATGCCTGCGCGACGGGCCTTGCAGCATCCGCCTTGGTCACAAGTTCGGGGTGATCGCCCACGTACGCCGTCAGCTTGCGCACGGCGGGGGGTTCGATGGTCGACGAGGGAGTCTTGACGAACTCTTTCAACTCGTCGTTGAGGATTTCGACCGCTGCTTTGCTCTCGATGCCGAGCTTCTTGGCGATCTCACTCACGCGTGGTTTGGCAGCCACAGTTCTCCTGTTCCGAGGCCCGCCCTCGGTTCAGGGCAGGCGTTAGTGGTGGACGGGTCTCATTTCGAGCCGCTCATTAGTTGTCCATTAGCCGTTCAGCCTGTTCTCTAGTCGGCGCGCGAACTCGACGGTGTCGAGAGCGCCTGATACGCGCAACGCGCGCCCGAAGGCTTTGCGCTGCAGCGCCTTGTTCATGCATTCGATGCTCGGGTGAAGCCACGCACCCCGACCCGGCATAGTGGCGGACTCGTCCGCCACGACTGCGGAATCATGGGCGACGACCCTCAAAAGTGAGGATCTCGGAGCGCGAGAACGGCACCCGATGCACGTCCTGACGGGTTCCATTCTAGACCCCTGTCTTAAGCGGTTCTGTGCCCGGGGGTATTCCCGGGGCACGTCCCTACTCGGCCGAATCGGGCTGAATGTCGATCTTCGCGCCGGTCAGCTTCGCCGCGAGACGCGCGTTCTGGCCCTCTTTGCCGATCGCGAGCGAGAGCTGGTAGTCGGGCACGAGTGCGCGCACCGCCTTCAGGTTCTCGTCGACGACGTAGGCCTTGGTCACCTTGGCCGGGCTGAGCGCGGACGCCACGAAAGCCGCGAGGTCGGGCGAATAGTCGACGATGTCGATCTTCTCGCTGTTCAGCTCGGCGGTGACGGAGCGCACGCGCGAACCCATCTCGCCGATGCACGCGCCCTTCGCGTTGATGCCGGGCTCGGTCGCGCGGACCGCGATCTTCGTGCGATGGCCGGCTTCGCGGGCGAGCGACACGATCTCGACGAGGCCGCTGGCGATCTCGGGCACCTCGAGCGCGAACAGCTTGCGCACGAGCGCCGGATGCGTGCGGCTCACGGTGATCTGCGGGCCCTTCAGCCCCTTCGCCACCGACGTGACGTAGACGCGGATGCGCGAACCGTGGGTGTACTCCTCGCCCGGCACCTGCTCTTCCGGGGGAAGAATCGCCTCGATCGAGCCGAGGTCGACGTGCACCATGCGAGGGTTCGGGCCCTGCTGGATGACACCGGCGACGATGTCGCCCTCGCGGCCCTTGAACTCGCCGAGCACCGACTCGTCGGCGAGGTCGCGCAGGCGCTGGTTGATGACCTGCTTCGCCGCGAACGCCGCGATGCGGCCGAAATCGCTCGGGCTGTCCTCGGCCTCGCCGACGACGTTGCCCTCGTCATCGAGTTCCGGCACGTAGACGGTGACATGGCCGGTCTTACGATCGAGATGGACGCGCGCCGCGGGCGCCTTGGTCTCGGGTGCGGGGTGCGTCGCCGCGGGAGCGCCGGGCGCACCCGCCGCTGCCGGCACGCCGCTCGTCGCCGGGGCGCCGTGACGGTGGTCAGGCTGCCCCGTGTGCTTCAGGTACGCGGTCAGAATCGCCTGCTCGATGATGTGCACGAGCTCGTCGAAGGGAATTTCCTTCTCGCGCTCCATCAAACGCAGGACGCTGAGGTCGATGTCCACGTCTCCGGCCTCCTCTATATTGACTTTCCGGTATTCAGTTCCTTCGACCCGCCGCGCTGCGGGCTAAACGATCATCTTAGCCGAGCCTCAGGCCTTCAGCGCCAGCCGAGGGCAGGCGCGACATGGCGCAGGATCGAGTCGATCACGTGGGCGTTGTAGTCGACCCCCAGCTGGTTCGGGACCGTCAGCAGCAACGTGTCGGCCGCCGCGATCGCCTCGTCCTCCGCGAGCTGCTCGATGAGCTTGTCGGGCTCCCCGGCGTAGCTCCGGCCGAAGATGGCACGGGTGTTCTGATCGATGTAGCCGATCTGGTCCTCTTCGTCGCGCCCGGTGCCGAAATAGGCACGGTCTTCGTCTGAGACGAGAGCGAAGATGCTGCGGCTGACCGAGACGCGCGGCTCGCGTCCCCAGTCGTGCTGCGCCCACTCTTCGCGATACAGCCTGATCTGATCGGCCTGCTGCACGTGGAAGGGCCGGCCGTCTTCGTCGTCCTTGAGGGTCGAGCTCTGCAGGTTGACGCCGAGACCGGCGGCCCATTTCGCGGTCGCGTTGGACCCGGCGCCCCACCAGATCCGCTCGCGCAACCCTTCCGAATACGGCTCGAGCGCGAGCAGCCCGGGCGGGTTCGAGAACATCGGGTTCGGGTTCGGCTCGGCGAATCCGCCGCCCTCGAGCACCTTGAGGAACACCTCGGCGTGGTGCCGCGCCATGTCGGCATCCGTCGATCCCTCCGGCGGCTCGTAGCCGAAGTAGCGGAATCCGTCGACCACCTGCTCGGGCGAGCCGCGCGAGATGCCGAGCTGAAGCCGGCCGCCCGCGATCAGGTCGGCGGCACCCGCGTCCTCCGCCATGTAGAGCGGGTTCTCGTAGCGCATGTCGATCACGGCCGTGCCGAGCTCGATCTTCGAGGTGCGCGCGCCCGCGGCCGCCAGCAGCGGGAACGGCGACGCGAGCTGGCGCGCGAAATGGTGCACGCGGAAGTAGGCGCCGTCGGCACCGATCTCTTCGGCGGCGACCGCGAGCTCGACCGACTGCAGCAGGGCGTCGGATGCCGTCTGCACGCGCGAGTGCGGCGACGGGGTCCAGTGGCCGAAGCTCAGGAATCCGATGTTCTTCATATCGCTGCCCTCACGCCTCATCCAACCCGCGCCGCACCCGCGCTGTTCCTACGCGCGCCCCATGACGAGACGTGCGATCGCGTCGGTGCGGGACAGGGTCTCGCGCTCCCCCGTGCGCCGGTCCCACAGCTCGACCTCGTCATCGGCAGCGCCGCGGCCCACGACGAGCACGTGCGGCACGCCGATGAGCTCGGCGTCGCCGAACTTCACACCGGGGCTCACCTTCGGCCGGTCGTCGTAGAGCACGTCGAGACCGGTGCTCTCGAGCGCCACGATGATGCTCTCAGCGAGGTTGAACGCGGTGTCGTCGCGACCGGTCGCCACCATGTGCACGTCGAACGGCGCGACGGATTCCGGCCAGACCAGGCCCTTCTCGTCGTTGTTCTCCTCGGCGATGATGGCGAGGATGCGCGTGACGCCGATGCCGTACGAGCCCATCGTGACGGTGACGAGCTTCCCGTTCTCGTCGAGCACCTTCAGGCCGAGCGTCTCGGCGAAGAACTTGCCGAGCTGGAAGACATGGCCGATCTCCATGCCGCGCTCGAGCGTGACGGGGCCCGAGCCGTCGGGTGCATCGTCACCGGCACGGACCTCGGCCGCCTCGACCGTGCCGTCGGGCGTGAAGTCGCGGCCCGCCACGAGGCCCAGTACGTGCTTGCCCTCGACGTTCGCACCGGTCACCCAGCCCGAGCCATCGGCGACCCGAGGGTCGACGAGATAGCGGATGCCTGTGGCGGAGTCCTCGCCGAGCACAGCACCCTCGGGCGACCACGGCCCGATATAGCCCTTCACAAGGCCCGGGTTGCGCTTGAAGTCCTCATCGGTCGCCGCCTCGACCTCGGCCGGCGCGAAGGCGACCTCGGCGCGCTTGAGGTCGACCTCGCGGTCGCCGGGCAGCCCGACGACGACGATCTCGCGACCGCCCTCGGGGTGGAGCAGTGCTAGCACCACGTTCTTGAGCGTGTCGGCCGCCGTCCACGCGCGGCCGTCGGGGCGGGGATGCTTCTCGTTCGCGATCGCGACGAGCGTGTCGATGGTCGGGGTGTTCGGAGTGTCGACGATGGCCTGCGGCGTCAGGTTCTCGTACGACCGCGTGGGCGGTGCCAGGGTCGTGAACGCCTCGACGTTGGCCGCGTAGCCGCCCGGCGACTGTACGAAGGTGTCCTCGCCGACCGGGGTCGGGTGCAGGAACTCCTCGCTGCGGGCACCGCCCATCAGGCCGTTGTCGGCCTGGACGATGACGTACGAGAGGCCGAGGCGTTCGAAGATGCGCTCGTAGGCGGCCCGCTGCCTGTCGTAGGAAGCGTCGAGCCCAGCATCCGTGTAGTCGAAGGTGTACGCGTCCTTCATCGTGAACTCGCGACCGCGCAGCAGCCCGGCGCGCGGTCGCGCCTCGTCGCGGTACTTGTCCTGGATCTGGTAGATCGCGAGCGGCAGGTCCTTGTACGACGAGTACAGGTCTTTGACGAGCAGCGTGAACATCTCCTCGTGCGTCGGCGCCAGAAGGTAATCCGCGTCCTTGCGGTCCTTCAGCCGGAAGATGTTCTCGCCGTACTTCTCCCACCGGCCGCTCGCCTCGTACGGCTCGCGCGGCAGCAGCGCCGGGAAGTGCACCTCGTGCGCGCCCGCCGCGGCCATCTCTTCACGGATGATCTGCTCGATCTTGCCCTTCACGCGCAAACCCAGCGGCAGCCACGCGAAGATTCCCGGCGCCTGCCTGCGGATGTAGCCGGCGCGCACGAGCAGCCGGTGGCTCGTCACCTCGGCGTCGGAGGGATCTTCACGCAGCGTGCGCAGGAAGTAGTTCGAGAGGCGTGTGGGCACGAGGCAAGTTTTCCACAATCCAGATTGAAGCTTGACACGCCAAAGCCCGCGACCGTTACGGTCGCAGGCATGGAATCCGCCGAGCGGTCACCCGAGATCGCACTGTATGAGTCCGCCGACGGCTCGGTAAGTCTTGAGGTCACAACCGACGCTGAGACGGCGTGGCTGACCCAGGAGCAGATGTCGACCCTGTTCGGCCGAGAACGCTCCGTCATCTCCAGGCACGTCGCCAACGCAGAGCGCGAGGAGCTTGATGGTCTTCCAACTCGTGCAAAATTTGCACGAGTTCAGGGAGAAGGCGGCCGCCGCGTGGAGCGAGAGATCGAGCATTTCAATCTCGACACCGTGATTTCGGTCGGTTACCGAGTGAAGTCGGCAGAAGGGGTGCGATTCCGCCGATGGGCAAGTGACGTGTTGAAGCGCTAGCTGATCGACGGCGTTGCCTCTAACGAATCCCGGCTCCGCGACCTCAGCATGGCCGCCGGCATACTCGAGAGATCCGCCGACGAGATCGTGTCGGGGGTCGCCCGGCTCCTGCACCACTATGCACCCGGGTTGAGACTCCTAGACGAGTACGACCGAGACGAACTGCCCGAACCAGTTGATGCATGCCCGTTCAGTCGTAGACCAACTGGCCCTGGCGTTCCCGCGAGACGAACTCCTCGGCCGAGAGCGAGGCGACGTCTTCCGTGGGGTCTTCGAGTCGATCGAACAGACATACATGGGGCAAGACCTCTATCCCGGTGTACAGGAAAAGGCAGTTCATCTGCTCTACTTCGTGACGAAGGATCATCCCTTCTCGGACGGCAACAAACGAAGCGCAGCGGCTTTGTTCACGTACTACCTCGATCGCAATGGGGCTCTCACGAATACCGACGGAAGTCCTCTTGTAGCGACGAACATGCTCACCGCACTGACTCTCATGGTCGCGAACAGCCAGCCGAGTGAGAAGGAGACCGTCATCCACCTGATCCGGAACCTGATCAACGTCCGAGATGCCACTCAACGCTGACCAGGGCGCGCGCTACATGCGTCAGAGGTGCACCGGCTGCTTCGGCGAGAGAGCAGGCGACATGACCTTCAACGTCGCCGAGGCGGAACTCGGGGCGAACCACGCATCGCCTGCATAGCTCACGGTGATCGTGTAGGTGCCGGCCGTGGCGAGATCGCGCGCCGGAACCGCGAAGGCGGTGTCACCGCGGCCCAGCAGGTCGATGAGGGGAGCCGTCGTCGAGTAGACCGTCGCACCTGCGCTGTTCTTCACCGCGATGGTCGCTGCGCCGCCCGGCGCGTGGCCCGCGAGCGACTGCTTCGGCGCGATCGTCGCGACGACCGCCTGCGGCAGCGACAGGAGCTGTTCGAGCCCCGAGCGGGTCGACGTCGTCACGACGCTCGTGGAGGTAGCGACGGGAGCGTGGTAAGTGATCGCCACGCCGAGGCTCTTCTGCAGGTCGGTCAACTCGTTCGTCTTCGAGGTGAGGCCGTCGGCGTAGAAGTCGGCGTCGCCGTCGTCCTGAAGCATCCGGATCGACGAGCCGTCGCTCAGCGAGGCGGGCACGGACACGATCGTCTCCCAGGCACCGGTACCGTCGGCCGGCAGTGTCGGCAGCACGGTCGGAGACTTGACGGGGGCGTGGCCGGCCACCCCGTCCCACGTGTACAGCGCGAACTCGGTGTTCGACCCGTCGGCCGTACCGGCGGCGATCAGGAACGTGCCGTTGCCGTTCGAACGGATGTCACGGATGCCGAGACCGCCCAGGTCGAAGAAGATCGGCTTGCCGAAGGTCGCCTTGGTCGCCTTCCCGAGCGCGAGCTGAGCGTAGTTCGTCACCGGGACGAGCATGGCCTTGCCCGGCTCGGCCGAGGGCTCGAGCGGCGCACGGAACGCGAGGTAGGCGGTGGCACTGTTCGGGCCGGCGAACTCGACGCCCTCGACGTTGAGCGCCGACGAGTCATGCCCGCTCTCCCCCGAGGCGGTGCCCGCGGCGAAGCCGAGCGCACCCTTGCCGAGTCCCGAGCCGTTCGCCTGATCCCATGCGACGAGGTCGGCCTGCAGCCCGGTGTACGCACCGAGATAGGTCAGCTGCGTCGAGGCGCCGGTGCCCGTGACGCGCGTGGCGAAGACGGTGCTCCGCTCAGGCGCGAGCGTTCCGTCGTCCTTGTTGCTCATCGACCCTTCCCAGTAGATGACGTCGCCCTCGCGCGCCGCCGACTCGAGGTCGACCTCGCTCGTGCCGAACGGCAGCTGGCTCGTGAAGTCGAATGACTTCACCGCGGGGCCGTCGCTGTTCAGGTTGTACAGCCGAAGCACGTTGCTCTCGTCATCGGCGACGACCGCGTAGCCGTCGCCCACGTCGATCGCACCCGAGGCGTTCGCGGCGCCGCTGTAGTAGTGCAGCTGAGACGCGTCGGGCCCGAGCTGGCCGGTCAGGTTCGCCGAGACGCCGTACTCGAGCCCGAAGCTCGTCTTGCCGCCGTTGGGGTCCGTCGCCGTGATCGTGATCACCGTGCGGCCGACCGTGCCGGCGGGCGTGACACTGAGCGTGCGGCTCGCGCCGGTCCCGGAGATCGCGATGCCGGCGTCTGCGGCGATCGCCTGGTCCCCGCTCGTCGCAGTGACGGTGAGATCGGATGCCTGGAAGTCGGGGTCACCGACCGAGAACGGGAACGTCGCGTTGTCGGTCTGGCCGAGCGCAGCGGGCAGTGCCGACTGGGTCGCCGAGATCGCGGGCGCGACGCCAGGGGCCGCGCCGCCGCCGCTTCCGATCACAGTGCCCGGCGCGAAGGCGACACCGCGGAAGGCCTCGTTCGCGCTTGCGGGCACGGCGGCGATCTGCTTCGCCGTTCCGTCCATCTGGTTGAAGCCCGAGTCATCGGTGATCGTGTAGAGCGCGCCCTGCGTGCCGTTGCCATCGGCACCCGAGGCCGACACGAACAGGGTCACGACGCCGTTGTCATCGTTCGCGGTGAGACCTTCGACGAAGTCGGGCACGAGCACTTCGCCCTTCTGGGTCCAGGTGCCGTCTGCGCCCTTGATGTATTTGACGATGGCGCCCGCCGTCGGGTCCGCCTCGTACAGGGTATCGGGGGTCGTTCCGGTGCCGAGGGTCAGCAACGCGTAGCCGTACGGGTCGCCGGGCACCGGGGTGCCCGAGTTGAAGGGGAGGTTCTCGACGTCCTGCGTTCCAGACGTGGGCAGCCCCGAGCCGACCGTGGCGATCGTGAGGCTCGCCTTCGTCGGGTCGGCCGAGGTGTACAACTGCCCGTCGACGACCGAGACCGAGCGCACGTTCTTATAGGTCGACGAGCTCAGCTGCGTCGACGTGCTCGCGCCGAGCGGTGCGTAGCGCACGCCGCCGGCAGCACCGCCGACCCAGACCTCCTGGCCGTCCTCGCTCGTCGCCGAGCGGGGGTTGTTGCCGTCGGCCCAGTCCGTGAGCGCCGTCGTGGTGTCCGCCTGGCCGTCTGCGCCGACGATGCCCACGGTGCGCGGCGTCGTCGCGGCCGCGGTGCCTGAGATCTTCTTCGTGCCGACCGGTGCGTCGTAGCCGGGCACGACGAGGTGCTGGCCGTCGCCGGAGAGCGTCAGCAGTCCCTCCGAGGTCGCCGAGCCGCTCGCGGTCAGGGCATGCTCGGTCCCGGCATCCGTCGTCGGCATCGGAATCGACTGCACGAGCGTGCCGGTCGGCGAGTACTCATCGAGGTAGACGGGCGACGTCGTGCCGCTGAGGGAAGTCGACCCGTCGCCGACCCGGTAGACGACCACGTCACCGGGGGTGAACGCGGTCGCCGCGTGCGCCGGCGCCGCCGCCGTTGCCGTCAGCGCGGCCGCGGCGAGCGCACCGAGCGCCAGGCCGACGACGCCGGTGCGCCGCAGGCCGCGTCGGTGACGCCGCACACCGTGCGCAGGAGTATCGGGGGTCGTCACGCTGTCGGCAGCCATCGCCAGATCCTTCGCTCAACAGGCCGTCGGGCACGGCCGAACGAGACGCTATTGGGCCAAGCGTCCGCGAAGGTGAACGAATGCCTACGCGCCGGTGAACCGGCGCGCGCTCAGTGGCCGCCGACGGTGACCGATGCCTCGCCGAGCGGGGCGTCCGAGCCCATCTCAGCGGCGATGCGGTTGGCCTCGGCGATGAGAGTCTCGACGATCTCGGACTCGGGCACCGTCTTGACGACCTCGCCCTTGACGAAGATCTGACCCTTGCCGTTGCCGGACGCGACGCCCAGATCGGCCTCGCGGGCCTCGCCCGGGCCGTTCACGACGCAGCCCATGACGGCGACGCGCAGGGGCACGGTCACGTTCTTGAGACCCTCGGTCACGTTGTCCGCGAGCGAGTAGACGTCGACCTGGGCGCGGCCGCACGACGGGCACGAGACGATCTCGAGCTTGCGCTCGCGCAGGTTCAGCGAGCGCAGGATCTGCAGGCCCACCTTCACCTCTTCGACCGGCGGCGCGGAGAGCGAGACGCGGATCGTGTCGCCGATGCCCTCGGACAGGAGGATGCCGAAGGCGGTCGCCGACTTGATCGTGCCCTGGAACGCGGGGCCGGCCTCCGTCACGCCGAGGTGCAGCGGCCAGTCGCCGCGCTCGGCGAGCAGGCGGTAAGCCTTCACCATCACGACCGGGTCGTTGTGCTTGACCGAGATCTTGAAGTCGTGGAAGTCGTGCTCTTCGAAGAGCGATGCTTCCCACACCGCCGACTCGACGAGCGCTTCAGGCGTCGCCTTGCCGTACTTCTGCAGAATGCTCGGCTCGAGCGAGCCGGCGTTCACGCCGATGCGCAGTGAGACGCCCGCGGCGGCCGCGCGACGCGCAATCTCACTGACCTGGTCGTCGAATTTGCGGATGTTGCCAGGGTTCACGCGCACGGCGGCGCAGCCCGCGTCGATGGCGGCGAAGACGTAGTTCGGCTGGAAGTGGATGTCGGCGATCACCGGGATCTGACTCTTCTTCGCGATGATCGGCAGCGCCTCTGCGTCATCGCGGCTCGGCACCGCGACGCGCACGATGTCGCACCCGGACGCCGTGAGCTCGGCAATCTGCTGGAGCGTCGCGTTGATGTTGGTCGTGGGCGTCGTGGTCATCGACTGCACGCTGACGGGTGCGTCACCGCCCACGAGCACCTTGCCGACTTTGATCTGACGGGACTTGCGACGAGGGGCGAGGACTTCGGGCGCCGCGGGCATGCCCAGATTGATTGCTGCCACGGGTGCAAGTCTAAGTAGCGCGGTGCACGAACGCTGGGTATGCGCTCGGCTCGAACGGGCGCGTGCGCTACACCAGCGGGACGGCGCCACAGGCACAGGTGGCACGGAGGCCCGTACCTGTAGCGCGGCCGCGTTCAGCCCGCGGAAATGGGCTTCACGAGGTCGGCGTAGGCGAGCAGCAGCTCCATGGCGATGAGCACGGAGACGACGCCGAAGGTGAGCGGCATGAGCCGCGCCATGTCGACGTGCTTGGGGCTGCGGCCGCGTCGGAACACGGCGAACCACCAGCGCTTGCCCTGTTCCCAGAGTGCGCCGAGGATGTGGCCGCCGTCGAGCGGCAGCAGCGGCACCATGTTGAAGACGAACAGCGAGATGTTGAGCGCCGCGATGATGGAGAGCAGCCACTCGAGACGCGCGACGAACGGCGTCGACGTGTTGCTCGCGACGTCGCCCGCGAGGCGCCCGACGCCGATCAGGCCGACGGGCCCGTTGGCGTCGCGCTGCTGCGATCCGAACGCCGCGTTCCACACCTGCACCATGCGGTTGGGGAGGTTGAGGAACACGCCGGTGGTCGCCGCGAGCTGCGTGCCGACGGCGCCCGGCACCGACCCGATCGGCTGACGCACGTAGCCGTCTGCGAACGAGAAGCCGACGACGCCGGCCTCGACGACCTTCTGGTGCCCTGCGGCGTCGTAGACGACCTTGCTCGACTTCACGGGCGTCATCGCCAGCGTCACATCGTGGCCGTCGCGCTCGACGACGACCGAGATCTTGCGACCGGCGGCGGCGCCGATGAGATCGGATGCCTTCTGGAAGTCGTCGCCGACGCGGTGGCCGTCGATGCTGATGATGTGGTCACCTGCCCGGAGGCCGGCGAGGGCTGCGGGCGCCACCGGGTCGGCGGAGCTGCAGCTGGTCGAGGTGCTGGTCGCGGGCTTGAGGCACTGCGAGACCGCGTCCACGACGGGGATGCTCGAGGGCACACCCACGCCGACCGTGATGATGCCGATCACGACGATCGCGATCACGAGGTTCGCGAACGGCCCGGCGAACATGATGATCATGCGCTTCCAGGGTGCTGCGGCGTAGAACGCCCGATGCTCCTCCCCCGGCTGAACCGTCTCGGCGCTCGACTGACGCGCGCTGTCGATCAGCTCGGCGAGCCGGCCGCGCCGCGCCGGCTTGCCGTCGGCTCGCGGGGGGAACATGCCGGTCATCGCGATGTAGCCGCCGATGGGCAGCGACTTGATGCCGTACTCGGTCTCGCCCTTCTTGCGGCTCCACAGCGTGTTGCCGAAGCCGATCATGTACTGCGTCACCTTGACGCCGAAGGCCTTGGCCGCGGTGAGGTGGCCGAGCTCGTGCAAGCCGATCGAGACGCCGATTCCCACAAGGATCACGGCGATGCCGAACAAGAACAGCAGCACGGACTCCACCAGAGCAACGTAGATGGGGAGCCTTTGAAGATGCCGCAAGACGGCTATGTCTGGTACCCGGACAGCGGCATACGCATCCGTCGCTCACTTAGGCTTGCCTGCGTGACGAACACCGCCGCCGATCGCCCGAGTAAGAAGGAGCGGCAGAACGCCGCTCGCGAAAAAGCCCGCGTCATGCGGGAAGAGGCCAAGAAGAAGGCCCGCCGCCGCCGTATGTTCACGCAGGGCGGAATCGGCCTCGGCATCGTCGTCATCCTCGCCGTCGTCGCGATCGTGATCGTGCAAGTGGCGCGCCCGACCTCAACGGCGGGGCCGAAGAACATGCTCAGTGACGGCATCCTGCTGACCAGCACGACGCAGTACGTGGCGACCGGCGGCGTGCCGAACGGCGGCAAGCCGACGCCCACGAAGCAGTCCGACGACGGCAAGGCGCACATCACGCTCTACGAAGATCTGCAGTGCCCGATCTGCAATGAGTTCGAGACGGCCAACGACGCGCAGATCGCACAGTGGCTGAACGCGGGCACGGCGACGGTCGAGATCCACCCGATCTCGTTCCTCGACTCGTCCTCGCTCGGCAACCGGTACTCGAGTCGTGCCGCGAGCGCCATCGCCTGCGTCGCCGAGTACAGCCCCCAGGACTTCTGGGCCGTGAACCAGGCCTTCTACAAGAACCAGCCGGCGGAGAACACCAACGGCAAGACCGATGCGCAGATCATCAGCACCATCAAGCAGGGCGGAGTGAGCAGCTCGACGATCAGCTCGTGCGTCAAACAGGAGCGGTTCAAGGGCTGGGTGCAGCAGTCGACCAGCCGGGCGATGAGCGGCAAGACGCCGGTTCCGAACTCGAGCATCGCCAAGGTGACCGGAACGCCCACGATCATCGTCAACGGCCAGCAGTACAACGCAGACGGCAGCCAGAGCCTCACCGACCCGTCGGCATTCCTGTCGTTCGTGCAGTCGACGGTGAAGGGCTGGACGCCGGGCAGCTCGAGCAGCACGCCGAGCCCGACCGCGACACCCGCGGGCTGATCGTCCGCCGCTTTCGCATGGCACCGCGCCGGGCGGGCCGCAAGGCCTGGCCCGGCGCGGGCGCGTCGGACTAGCCTCTTCGGGTGGCCGGCGAGACACAACTCGTGGTCGGCGCGGGCGCGGTGGGGCGCCGCGTCGCCGAACGCCTTGTCGAGCGCGGCGACCACGTGCGACTCGCCACCCGCAGCGGCGCCGAACTGCCGGGTGCACACCCTGTCACCGCCGACGCGGCCGACGCGGCGGAACTCACCGCGGCCGTCGACGGCGCGCAGACGATCTTCATCTGCACAGGGCCGCGTTCGTACACGACCGAGGAGTGGGAGCGAGCGTGGCCACCCGTGTTCCGCGCCGCGATCGCGGCCGCGCGCGACACGCGTGCCCGGCTCGTGGTCACCGGCAATCTGTACCCGTACGGGCCCCTGGGCGGGCCGATGACGGAGGAGTCGCCTGAGCACCCGGCGACCGGGAAGGGCCGGGTGCGGCACGAAGGCTGGGCGGCGCTCAAGGCGGCGACGGATGCCGGCGAGCTGCGGGCCGCCGAGGTGAGGGCCTCCGACTTCTTCGGACCGGGTGTCGCCATCGAGTCACACCTCGGCGAGCGATTCTTCGTGCCCGTGCTCAAGTCGCGCACGGCGTACATCGTCGGCGATCCGGCCGTCCCCCACAGCTGGAGCTATGTGGACGACATCGCGGCCACCCTCATCGCAGCAGCCGACTGGCAGGGACCATGGGGCCACGTGTGGCACGTGCCTTCCGGCCGACCGCACTCGCGGGACGAGATCGCCGCGACGCTCAACGAGTGGTTCGGCTCGCACGGGCGCACCCGCACCATGCCGCAATGGGCGCTCCAGGCCGCCGGACTCGTACGGCCGCAGTTCCGGGGCATCGCGGAGGAGAGCTGGCAGTTCAGGCATCCGTTCATCGTCGACGCGAGCGAGACGGAGCGGATGCTGGGCGTGCACGCCACCGACTGGGGCGACGCTCTGCGCACGACCGCCGAGAGCTACCTGCGCTGATGCCCGTCAGCGCGGAGCTGCGGCGATGAGCTGGTCCGCGGTGGCGCGCGCCCAGCGCTCGGCCTCCGCGAGGGACTCGCGAGTGAGCGCACCGTCGGGCTCGTGTGCGTCGACGACCCGCTGCACGACGTCGACGATGTCGAGGAATCCGATCAGCCGGTCGTGGAACGCGTACACCGCCTGCTCGTTCGCCGCGTTGAACACCGCCGGATAGGTGCCTCCGGCCTCACCGACGCGCTTCGCGAGCCCGACGGCGGGGAAGGCGGCGTCGTCGAGCGGCTCGAACGTCCA
Source organism: Gryllotalpicola reticulitermitis (assembly GCF_042651345.1). NCBI lineage: Bacteria > Bacillati > Actinomycetota > Actinomycetes > Micrococcales > Microbacteriaceae > Gryllotalpicola > Gryllotalpicola reticulitermitis. Next base: position 115,861 of record NZ_JBHSCN010000004.1, on the reverse strand, counting down.
CGCGTGAGACCGCGTCCAGTCGATCGGCGCGCCGACACCCGCGACGCGACGCGGCCAGTCGAGGCCGAGCGAGATCGGAAGCCGCATGTCGGGCGGGCTCGCCTGCGCGATCGTCGAGCCGTCGACGAACTCGACCATCGAGTGGACGACGGACTGGGGGTGCACCGTCACCTCGATCGCCTCGAACGGGATGTCGAAGAGCAGATGCGCCTCGATGACCTCGAGCCCCTTGTTGACGAGCGTCGCCGAGTTGGTCGTGACCATGAGGCCCATGTCCCACGTGGGGTGCGCGAGCGCCTCGGCCGGCGCGACATTCGCGAGCGAGGCACGGCTGCGCCCTCGGAACGGACCGCCCGAGGCCGTGACGACGAGACGCCTGACCTCCTGGTGCGTGCCACTGCGGAGCGCCTGAGCGAGCGCGGAATGCTCCGAGTCGACGGGCACCAGCTGCCCGGCGCGCGCACGCCCCGTGACGAGCTCGCCGCCGACGATCAGGCTCTCCTTGTTCGCGAGCGCGAGCGTGCGGCCGGCTTCGAGTGCGGCGAGGGTCGGGCCGAGCCCGACGGAGCCGGTGATGCCGTTGAGCACGACGTCGGCCTCGACCTCGCGCACGAGTGCCTCGGCTTCGTCTGCGCCCAGAGCGGTGTGGCTGACGGAGAACTCGGCCGCCTGCGCGGCGAGCCCCACAGCATCGGTGCCCGCGGCGAGCCCCACCACCTCGAATCGCTCACGGTTCGCCCGCACGACGTCGAGCGCCTGCGTGCCGATCGACCCGGTGGACCCCAGAATGACAACGCGCCGCACGGTCCCCACGGTATCGCTCAACCGCGATCCGTTCAGCTTGCGGGCGTGGCTGCCGTGTAGAGGATGTCGATGACGAAGACGAGGGTGGAGGTCTTCGTGATCGTGGTCTGGCCGGTCGGCGGGTTGCTGCCGTAGCCGTCGGCCGGCGGAATGACGACCTCGACCTGCGAGCCGACCTTCTGGCCGACCAGCGCGTCACCGAAGCCCTTCACAACGCTGGTCGTCGCGAACGAACTCGGCGTCGAGGGGAATGTGCCCCCGTGGGACGAACCCCACGACTGGTCGAAGATCTTCCCGCTCTTCCACTCGGTGCCCTGGTACTGCACCGTGACCGTGTCGCCCGACTTGACGGTCGCGCCGGTGCCCTTCTTCAGCACCTCGATCTTCGTGGAGGTCGGCGGCGTCGCGGACTTGTCGATCGTGACCGTCGGCTGACCGTTCTTCGCGAGCTTCACGGCGGGGAAGCCGGACTGCGCGGGCTGCGCAGCTCCGTCGGCCTTCTGCGGCACGACGTCGAGGATGTCACCGGCGAAGACGACGGTGTCGGCCGCCTTCACGCTGCCGTCGGTGAAGTTCTGGCTGACGTTCAATGCGCTGCCGAACGCGACGGACGCAGGAGCCGCGTAGACGACGCGGCTGCCGACCGGCTCGCAGCCGAACGCGTGGGTGAGGCCGGGGACCTTGGTCGCGTCGCCGAGCTGGATCTGCAGCTCGCCCTTCTGCGAACCCCAGCCGTACGGCGCGGAGATCGACTTGCCCGTCGTGGCGTCGTACGCCGTGAAACCGATCACGATCATCGAGCCCGACTTCGGCGCGCTGCCCGCGCCCTTGGTGATGACGGTGCGCTGCTCGCCCTTCGCGGCGAGCCCCTTGGGCACGGTGACAGTGGGCACCGCCCCCTCAGCGCCGGAGATCTTCACGCCGTTCGAGGCGGTGCCCGACGTGATCGAGCAGCCGAGGTCGATGGCCGCTGCTGCCGCAGACGAGCTGGCCTTCGGCGTGGGGCTGCTGCTGCTGGCCTTCGAGCTGCCGCCGCCCGCGCAGGCGGACAGGAGCAGCGCGGTAGCAGCCGCGAGGAGGACGGCGGAGGCAGTACGGCGCACGGGAGAACTTCCGATCGGTCGGTGGGCTTCCCACCAGTGTGCCTGACGTTTCTTTCTAGTTACTCAGGATGCCGGCCCTACGCGGCGGTCGGGGCGCTCCGGCGGCACTCGCCACATAGGGTGGGGCGCGTGTCTGCCACTCGCCGAGACCAGCGACTGCTGTGGGCGGCCCGCGGCGCCGCCGGACTGGTCGTCCTCGTCATCGTCGCGGTGCTCGCGACCCTCACGGTCGGCACCGTGAGCGCGACGAAGACGGATGCCGCGGCCCCAGCCACCACGCCGAACGCGCACACACAGCTGCCCGCCTTCGACGCGGGCGAGATCATCAGCGACGATGCCTTCTTCGACCCGAACGCGATGACCGAGTCCGGAATCCAGTCGTGGCTGCTCGCAATGCCGTGCGCGCCGACGGACCTCTCGCCGTGCCTCGCCTTCTTCCATCAGAAGACGGTGACACGCCCAGCCAACGGCAACTGCCTCGCGTATCGCGGGGCCGCGGACGAGACCGCCGCCGCCATCGTCTACAAGGTAGCCAGGGCCTGCGGAATCAGCCCACGGGTGCTGCTCGTGCTCGTCCAGAAAGAACAGTCGCTCGTCACACGCCCAAGCGCATACGGCTACCAACGCGCTACCGGGTATGCATGCCCGGACACCGCGGAGTGCAATGCCAAATACTTCGGATTCTTCAATCAGCTGTACTCGGCGGCCTGGCAGTTCCGCGAATACCCGAAGGCCGGGGATAACTGGCACATCAAGCTGGGGGTCGCGAAAGTGCAGTACTCGCCCGATGCCTCCTGTGGAGCATCCGTCATTCGAATCGCGAATCAAGCGACCGCCGACCTGTACCTGTACACGCCGTACCAACCGGACGCGTACACGCGCGCCCACCCGTCCGGCCCGGCTGGGAAGTGCTCGGCGTACGGGAATCTCAACTTCTTCCGGCTCTACAACGCCTGGTTCGGCGACTCGCGTGCACAGTCCTTCCCGGAGTGGTGGGGGCCGTGTCTCGACTACGTCGGCGGCCTCGCATGCACCAAGCGGAATTGACCGGCTCCAGGCACTGATCGGCTCTCCCCCACGCGGCGAGACCCTCCACGGCCATGCCCGGCGGGGAATACTTGTGCGATTACCCTGGGCGGGATGGCAGCGCAAGCCGACCCGGCGGCACCCGCGGACGATCGCGAGACCGCGCAGGGCGGCGACGGCCCCGACGACGAGGCAGCTGTTGACGATTACGTGGCCAGGGGCAGCCACACGCTCTACAACATCGCTCGATACACCGTCGCACCGCTTGCACGCCTTATTTACCGGCCCCGAGTGATCGGTCGCAAGAACGTACCGAAGACCGGGCCCGTGATCATCGCCAGCAATCACCTCTCGTTCATCGACTCGGTGGCGATTCCCATGTGCGCACCGCGGCGAGTGCGTTTCCTCGCCAAGTCCGTGTACTTCGAGGGCACGGGTTTTCGCGGATGGCTGCAGCGGGTCTTCTTCACCGCCGTCGGAGCGATCCCGGTCGTGCGCGGCGCGGGTTCCGCGGCGCAGATCGCCCTCGACCAATCCAAACGGATCATCGAGGCGGGCAATGCGTTCGCGATCTACCCGGAGGGAACGCGGTCGCTCGACGGGCGACTGTACAAGGGTCGAACCGGCGCCGCATGGCTGGCTCTCGCGACCGGCGCGCCCGTCGTGCCGGTCGGTCTCAAGCGCACCGACGAGTTCCTGCCCGTCGGGGCCAAGCGGCCCCGGTTTCTGCGCATCACGGTCGAGTTCGGCGAGCCGATCGATCTCTCGCACCTCGGCGCCGCGGAGTCGGGAAAGGCGCGCCGGCTCGCCACGGACGAGATCATGAGGGCCATCCAGGCCCTGTCCGGTCAGGAGTTCGCCGGCAGCTACAACGAGGCGCCCCCGGCGAACACGGTCGAGCGGGTCCGTCGAATGCTGCACGCTGAGCGCCGGTAGCGGCCCGCTCGGTCGGTGGCACCCGAACGAGTGCCACAGCCCCGATACACTGCCGGAATGAGCGACACGGCGAGCGAGCAGACGCGAACCCCCGCCCACGGCCTTTCCGGCCTGACACAGGCTGCGAGCCGCGCTTCCGGCACCGCTCGCCTCGCCGACTCTGCCGAGCTGGCCGTGGTCGTGCGGGGCGATTTCATCGAGTCCCGCCACGCGGGCAGCGCCGTGGTGCTCGGCCAGGACGCCGTGGTGCTGCGCAGCGTCGGTGCGCCCGATGCGCCGGTGTTCGCACGGTCGTCGCTCAAGCCGCTGCAGGCGCTCGCAATGCTCTCTGTCGGTGTCGAGCTGGACGGCCCGGAGCTCGCCGTCGCAACGGCGAGTCACTCCGGCACCCCCGCTCACGTCGCAGCCGTGCGGCAGATCCTCGCCCGCGGCGCCCTTCCTGAATCGGTGCTGCAGTGCCCAGCCACGCTTCCCGCCGACGGAGAGGCTCGGGCGGGGGTGCGCAGCTCGGGCGGCGGCGCCGCTCCGATCTACCACGAATGCTCGGGGAAGCACGCCGCGATGGCGCTCGCCTGCGCAGTCAACGGCTGGGACGTCGACGACTATCTGAGCCCCGAGCACCCCGTGCAGAAGGCCGTCGTCGACACCGTGGAGCGTCTCACCGGCGAGAAGGTCGCCGCCGCGGCGGTGGACGGATGCGGGGCGCCGACCTTCGCGGTCTCGCTCACCGGCCTCGCGCGCGGCATCCAGCGCATCGCCACGGCGCAGGCCACCTCGCCGTTCCCGCTCTACAAGAAGGCGGCCTCGATCACGCAGGCCGTGCGTGACTTCCCCTGGGCCATTCACGGGCAGGGGCGCAGCGACAGCATTCTCACCGATCGGCTCGGGGTCTTCGCCAAGCGCGGTGCCGAGGGCTTGATGGTCGTCGCCGCACCCGACGGCACCACAGTCGCGCTGAAAGTGCTCGACGGCGCCCACCGGCCCGCGACGGTCGTCGCTCTCACCCTGCTCGTCAAGGCGTCCGCGTTGAGCGCCGCCGCCGTCGCGGCAGTGCTCCCCGAGGTCGTCGCGCCGGTCACGGGTGGGGGCCGCGTCGTCGGCGAAATCAGGCCGGTCGTCTGACTTCACGACGCGGCCACGCGCTCGCGCAGTGCGCTCGGGACGCTCGGGACGCTCACGCGGCCTCGAGCCGGCAGCGTCGCGTGCGGCCGTCGGCCAGCACCACCCAACCGGTTCCCCCACCGGGAGCAAGCGGCGGCGGCAGCGTGCGCGAGCGGGTGAGCGCGCGGACATCGGCCGCGTCGCAGCCGATGAACACGACCGGATGGCGTGCCTTGAGCGTGACGAACAGTGCCCAGTGCGCGAGCCACGCGTCGGGATCACCGACGACGAGCAGCCCGGTCTGCCGCCGTGTATCAGCGAGAAGGGCGTCGATGGCCGTAGGCGCGAAGGCGGTCGCGGATCCGAGTTCGATGATGGCCTCGCGTGGCAGCCCGGCGGCTTGCGCCCGCGCGATGACCCGGGCAGGGGCGCGGCTCACGAGGACACCGATCTCGCCACGGGACGGCACGGATCGTACGGCCGTGACAGGCTCGCCGGCCGTGCGTACCGGGCGCCCGTCCACCGTCTCGAGGCGCGGGGCCGGAGCGAGGAACTGCACCCTGCGATGACGCCACACGCCGGCCCCTGCGGGAAGCCCGTCGTCCCACAGCTCGGGAGGGGCGCCCGCCAGAACGTGCTCCTGTCGAGTCGCCTGCCGTAGCAGCACCGTCTCGTGCGCGAGCCCGAACACGTCGCGCAGCGGACCCGTTGCCCGCTGCGCGGCGACGACGGTGTGCACGCCGACCGCCGGTCCGTCGCGCAGCACCCTCGCGAGCCGCTCACACCATGCGACGGCGTAGTCGTCGCCGAGCCGTGCGCAGAGGGCATCCGCATCGTCGATCGCGAGCAGCAGGCTCGGTGGCCCGCTCGCGGGCTCCTCGCAGCGCTCAAGCGCTGCCTCCACGGCGTCCCACGCGAGTTCACGGTCTGCGCTCACGAAGATCACCTCCGCGCTGGAGGCCGCCGCGAGTGTATGGAGCGCGCTCGTCTTACCGCTGCGGGCGACGCCGAGTACCACGAGCGGAGCCTCCTCAGTCGTGAACCGCACCAGGGCACGGCGCTGCTCGTCAGGGAGGTCGGCCACGCCGACGACCTCGGGCCCGGCGGACGCCGGCAGCTCGGCGCGGGTCAGCACAGGGGGCAGCGGGTCCAGCCAGGGTCGGCGGGGCGATGGCGCGGGTGGCGTGCGTGCGGCCAACTCAGTGAGATCGGCACCGGTCGTGCGGGCGACGTGAAGCTCTGACGCGACGCCGTTCGCAGCGAGGATGCATCGCCCGGGAGTCGCTGCTGACAGCCGGGCGGCCGCGTCGGTCTCGACGACCCAGCGGCTATCGGCTTCCGACTGCACCCGCAGGCTGAGCCGCAGCGGGCAGTTCGCGACCAGAGCGTCGCGCATGACCCCCGCCGGGCGCTGTGTCGCGAGGATCAGGTGGACGCCGAGCGCGCGCCCGCGGGCCGCGATGTCGGTGAACAGCCCGCCGAAGTCGGGAAAGGCCTCGAGCATGGCGGCGAACTCGTCGACCACGATGACGAGGCGCGGAAGCCCCGACTCGAGGTCGGCGATGTCGCGCACGCCACGGCGGGCGAGCTCGGCCTCGCGCCTGCGCAGCTCGGCCGACAGGCTGCTCAACGCGCGTGCCGCCTCGCCGTGGTGAAGGTCGGTGATGACGCCCACGACGTGCGGCAGCACGGCGAGCGGCTGAAACGCGGTGCCGCCCTTGAAATCGACGAGGAGCACGACGACGCGCTCACTCGACCGGCACGAGACCATGCTCGCGACCCACGTGACGAGCAGCTCGCTCTTCCCACTGCCGGTCATTCCCGCGACGATCGCGTGCGGGCCGTCTGCGACGAGGTCGACCTGGGCGATTCCGCGGGAGGTGCGACCGAGGGAGGCGTTCAACCCCGTACCGCCGCCCGGTGGCAGGTCGCAGAAGGCCACCTCGGCGGGTGGCGAACCGGCGCCCGCGCCGAGTCCGAGGGTGGTCGCACGCGTGGCGAGGGATGCAGCGAACGACTCGGCATCGGCCCGGGAGACGAGCTCAGGGAGCACGCCGCCGTCGAGCAGCTCCGGCGGGCTAGGCCGCGCGACGCTCCCGACGTCGGCGCGCCCGCGCCTGCCGTAGAGCTCGGCGACCGCGGCCGTCGGGGACGCGACCGTGACCACCGCGTCGTAGCCGGGCGGTACTGCGCGCGGGTCCGAGAACACCGCCACGCGCACGCGCGCCGCCCCAGGACTTCCGGTGGCATGCGGCAGGCGATCGAGCCAGTCCCACTCGCCGCCCGCCCGGCCCTGGGCGTCGACGACCTCAGGCGATTCGAGCCGGGCGGGCGGCAGCGCGGCGCAGACCTGGACGATGACCCCACGCGCATAGGCCCGCGCGAGAAGTGGCTGCCCGCACACCGCGACCCCGCTACCCGCGTCGGCCAGCACCGGTGCACCTGCAAGGCGCCCAGCGCTGCGCTGCACCGCGGCCTCCGCGGGGTCGATCGCCTCGCCGCCGACCGTGACGGCGCTCACGACGGTTCCGAGACCGAGGCTCACGACCAGTTCGTCGCCCTTCCACAGCCCGGAGCCGTCGGCCAGTGCGAGCGCCGCGGCGGCACCCGGAGCGCGGTGCAGCAGCGCGCGGCGCTCGACCTCGTGGGCACGAGCGATCTCTTCCTCGATGCGCTCGATCTGGGCGGCTCGCTCAGCAAGCCGCTCACGCCGCTCACGACGGCCGCCGCGGTGCCCTTCGAACATCGAGACGGCGGCGCCGACCGGGCCGAGTGCGGCGAACACCAGCGCGTACGGGGAGCGCGTCATCAGCCACAGCACGCCCGCCATCACGACCGGCATCGCGAATGCGGCCCATGAGACGCGCGGAGCGCGTGGAATCGGCGGCCGCGGCGGCAGGCTGAGTGGACTCACTCGAACAGGATCGCCCGGTCGAGGAATCCGTCATGGCGCTGCGACCGCAGGATGTGCACAACTCGCGGCCTCGCGCGATTGTGCTGGGGAAGAGCTACCCGATGAGGAGGTGCTGGTCGCCGATCTCGACACGCGAGCCTCGCGCGAGCCGATAGCGGCGCCCCGGCTCGCACTCGCGACGCTGACCATCGGGGGCGACGATGGCGCTTCCGTTGGACGAGAAGCGGTCGAGCACCCAGAGCTCGCCGCCCTCTACTCCGAACTCGAGGTGTGTCTTCGACACAGAACGCGTCGGGTCCGAGATCGGCACGAGCTGGTCGAAGCTCTCACCCGCCGCGGCCACCGGCTTGCGCCCGACGAGCCCGCTGCCTGCGACGACTACGCGCTCGCCGGTCGACGCGGCGAACACCCACGTCGGGACGGGCTCCGACAGATCACCCTGGTCGGGCAGGGCCGACTGGTCAATGAGCGGCGGCGCAGGCGGCGGCGTCTGGCGCACGGCGAGCTTCTGGCGTGCGGCCGTCTCGCTCAGCGTCCGCAGGACGGAGCCGGTGACGACCCTCGTGTCCGTCGGGCGCCGGTCGTCGATCGGCTGCCTGAGGTAGGGCGTCGCCTCGACGGCGCTGCCGCACTCGCCGCAGAAGATGGCCCCGTCGAACAGCTCGTTCCCGCACACCCGGCACTTCATCGCTCGTCCCCTCCTGGCCCTCACGATAACCCGCGCGGGGCCGAGCAAGGCTCAGGTCACGCCGTGACGGGGCCGGTGCGTGCCCGGCGACCCGCACCCCCACTTCGGGGTCTCCCCGCGGCCAGCTCGGGCGTTCCGAGCACGTCGAGGACGATCACGCTGATGTTGTCGCGGCCGCCGTTGCCCAGCGCCGCGTCCATCAGGCGAGTCGCCGCGTCTGCGGCTGAGCTGCTGATCGTGAGGAAGTGACGGATGCCGTGCTCCGTCAGTTCCTTGGTGAGACCGTCTGAGCACACCAGCAACCGTGACCCCGCGACGATGGGCACGAGCCAGTAGTCGGGCACCGGGTCCTCGTTGAAGCCGACCGCGCGGGTGATCACGTTCGCATGGGGGTGCGTCTCGGCCTCGGCCGGGGTGATCAGTCCACGGTCGAGCAGCTGCTGAACCACGCTGTGGTCGACCGTGAGTTGCTCGAGCCGCTCGCCCTGCAGCTCGTACACCCGTGAGTCGCCGATGTTGAACACGAGCCAGTACGGGTCGCCGTCTCGCAATGTCAAGGCGACGCCGGTCACCGTGGTGCCGGTGCCGAGCTCGGTGACGCCGACCCCGCGTGCGATGTCGTCGACGGCCGCTCTGAGCGCGTCGCTGATCTCGCCCGGATCGACGAATTGCGGGCCGAGCTGCTCGGCGAGCCGGGTGATGACCGCGGTGCTGGCGAAGTCCCCCGCCTCATGACCGCCCATGCCGTCGGCGACCGCGAAGATCGGCGCCCGAGCCAGCAGGCTGTCCTCGTTGACGGCACGGCGATGACCCCGATCGCTCGCCGCGCACCACGACAGCGTCACGCGCGCGCCATCGCGCTCGGGCACAGCGATGTCGTGCCGTCGGCTACTGCGACCGATCTGAGTCACAGAGATCTCCCGGGGATGGAGTCGTTCGGTGGTCGGAGACAGCCTAGTCAGTCAATGTCATCTGCGAGGAGACCCTCCAGATACTCGACGGTTTCCGGCCACCCCGTCACCGCCTGAGTGCGCACGCCGGTGCGCACGACGGGATAGTCGTTGCCTGCCGGGTCGAGCCGATCACCCACGAAGATCATGTCGGCGATGGAAATGCCGCTCACGCCCGCGAGCCTCTCGAGCGCATAGCCCTTGTCGACGCCCGCGCGCGTGATGTCGATCGACGTCGAGCCGCCCGAGCGCACCGACAGGCCGGGCAGGAGCAGCTGCACCGCGGCCGCCAACCGGTTCTTCTTCTCACCAGTCGGGTCCCACGCCTTCTTCGCCGCGACCGGAGCCTGCTGGCCGAGAGCGGAGAAGGTGATCTGCGAGCCCCGGTCCTCGAGGATCGGCCCCCAGGTCTCCGCTTCCCAGTAACCGAATTCGCGAGCGGTGTGCTCAAGGGCGGCGAGCGCCGCCGATTTCTCATCTTCACTGAGGCCGTCTTCGTACCGCAGCACCCAGTCGCCGTCGTCGAAACGCCAGTACTGGGTCCCGGTCACCGGCATGAGGTGCAGGCGCGACAGCCCCTCCGGAGTGGCCGCCGTGAGCCGCCCGATCACCTGCGTACGGAACTGCCCGATCTGGCCGCCCGAGACGACAGCGACCGCGACGCGCTCGAGCAGACGTGCGAGCACCGCGGCGACCGGGTCGGGAAGCGGTGCCTTCGACGGAGCCAGCGTGTCGTCGAGGTCGAACGCGATCAACTGCGCGCCGATGGCCATGCGGGTCCTCCTGGGCTGAGCGGGTCGAGTCGATGCTACTGAAACCGACGAGGTCGAGCCGTCATCTGCCGTTCGGACGCAGGAACGCCCAGTTGGGAAGCATCCCGCGCCCCAATGCCAGCTCGATCAGCTCGGCGAGGCCGTAGCCGGGATCGAGTTCGCGAGCGCGGGTGACGACGCGCGATGCGAGCGAACTGCGGCCCTGCGACCAGTGCAGCCACGCGAGCACCGTCAGGGCGATGTGCGCGATGTCTTCCGGCACGAGGGCTGCGAGCCGGGACATCAGGCCGATGGCGCGGGCGATGCGCTCGCGATCGGGCGGCTGCGCGCCGCCCAGGCCCATGAGATCCAACGCGATGGTGTCGTCGCCGGGGCCGACCTCGCCCGCGTCGATGCGCACGATCTCATCGACCAGCTCGTCACCTCGGGCCGCACCCCAGGCCCAAGTGAAAAGCACGACGTCGCGGGCTCCGAAGTCGAGAAGCGCATGCATCACGGCAGCCAGCTCGTCACTGCCGGCCGTCTCGGGGTCGGCGGCGAGCGCGGCCTCGGCCGCGGCGACCGGGGCCGTGCTCGGCCCCTGACGCAGCATCCGATCGAGCGCCTCCTCGAATGCGCGTCGGGCGAGAGCACCTGCCATCGGCAGCGCGGCGAGCTCGCCGACACTCGCCGCCACCGGCCCACACGCCTCCGCGCCCGGAACCGTCTCCTCGAGCTCGTCGAGGCGGTGCGCCACGCCCGCGTCGGCACCGTCGTACGCGCCCCAGGCGTCGCCTGCGACGCAGAGCGCGTCGTACACATTGAATCCCGCGGCGACAAGCCGCGCGACGAGGGGCCGTACCAGCTCGGCACGTGGAACGTCATCGCCGCTCTCGAACCCCTCGTCGACGTAGATCGCCAGCACCATGCTGCGCACGCTCGGCACCTTGCGCAGCATGGTGGTGAGGGACGCGACGAAGCGCTGCTCATCTGCACGGCACCCCGTCTGCGGCAGATCGACCCGCATCGTCGACACGGCGCTGTCCTCATGCACGTTGACCAGCACGAGGCTGCCTCGCGGCCGGTAGCCCAGCAGGCGCGGGACCATCGAGAGCACGTCTCGTGGCGTACGGAGGCGGATGAGCGTGTCGTCTGAGGGTGCGAGTGAAGTCATGCGAACGAGCCTGGGGGACGCATCCCCCGCCCGGTCCGCGTACCGGCCCGGATGGTGCACAACTGGTCGCAATCGCGGACTGTGCTGGGCGAGACCGGCCCAGCCCGTGCCCGGCGTCACACCTCGTCGACCGCCGCGCCCGCGAACTGCGACTGATACAGGCGGTGGTAGGCGCCACCGGCCTCGAGCAGAGAGTCGTGCGTGCCCTGCTCGACGATGTCGCCGTGCTCCATCACGAGGATCAGGTCCGCGTCGCGGATCGTTGAGAGACGATGCGCGATCACGAACGAGGTGCGCCCGGCGCGCAGAGCGTTCATGGCCTGCTGCACGAGTACCTCCGTGCGTGTGTCGACCGAGCTCGTCGCCTCGTCGAGGATCAGCACCGACGGGCGCGAGAGGAACGCGCGTGCGATGGTGAGAAGCTGCTTCTCCCCCGCCGACACATTGGCGCCCTCGTCTTCGAGCACCGTGTCGTAGCCGTCCGGCAGCGAGTGCACGAACCTGTCGACGTACGCGGCGCGAGCGGCGCCGAGAATGTCGTCGGGTGAGGCATCCGGCCGCCCGTACGCGATGTTGTCGCGAATCGTGCCCGCGAACAGCCACGTGTCTTGCAGGACCATGCCCATCACATCGCGCAGCTCCTGCCGCCTCAGGCGCCGCGTGTCGATGCCGTCGAGCGTGATGCGCCCCGAGTCCGGGTCGTAGAACCGCATCATGAGGTTCACGAGCGTCGTCTTCCCCGCACCGGTCGGTCCGACGATCGCCACCGTCTGACCAGGCTCGGCCACGAGGTTGAGCGCCCTGATGAGCGGTCGATCGGGCGTGTACGCGAACGCGACGTCCTCGAAGGCGATCCGGCCCGTGACACCGGGCAGCGACACAGCGTCCACGTCGTCGGGCTCCTGCTCGTCAGCGTCGAGCAGCTCGAACACCCGCTCGGCGCTCGCGACGCCCGACTGGAGGAGGTTCGCCATCGAGCCGAGCTGGGTGAGCGGCTGCGTGAACTGGCGCGAGTACTGGATGAATGCCTGTACGCTGCCGAGCGACAGCGAGCCGGTGGTGATCATCAGGCCGCCGACGACGGCGATCACCGCATAGATGAGGTTCCCGACGAACATCATCGCGGGCATGATGATGCCGCTGATGAACTGCGCGCCGAAGCTCGCGTCGTACAGCTCGTCGTTCTTCGCCGTGAAGCGCGCCTCGACCTCGCGGTGGCGGCCGAACACCTTCACCAGCGAGTGGCCCGTGAACGCCTCCTCGATCTGCGCATTGAGCTGGCCCGTGTGCCGCCACTGCGCGACGAAGCGCGCCTGAGACCGTTTCGCGATCTGCTGCGTCACGACGAGCGTGAGCGGGATCGTCACGAGAGCGCTGAGCGCGAGCAGCCAGGAAGTCCAGAACATCATCACGAGGACGCCGACGACGGTGAGCAGTGACTGCAGCAGCTGACTCATCGTCTGCTGCAGGCTCTGCTGCACGTTGTCGATGTCATTCGTGACGCGCGAGAGCAGCTCACCGCGCGGCATCCGATCGAAATACGCCAGCGGCAACCGATGGATCTTCTCCTCGACGTCCCGCCGCAACGCGAACGTCGTCCGCGCCACCACGCCGTTCATCACCCAGCCCTGCACCCAGCCGAAGACCGCCGCGGCCACGTACAGCAGCAGCACCCACATCAACAGGTGCGCGAGCGCGGTGAAGTCGATCCCCTGACCGGGAGTGAAGCGGGCCGTGCGAAGCACGTCGGCGAGCTGACCCTGGCCCTGATGGCGGAGGCCGGCGATCACCTCGGCCCGCGTCGTGCCCGCAGGCACGTGGGCGAACTGCCGCCCGATGAAGCCCGCGAACACGATGTTGGTCGCGTCGCCGAGCAGCTTCGGGCCGATGACGGTGAGCAGAACGGATGCTGCGCCGAGAGCAGTCACGAGCACGATCGCGATGCGCTCGCCACGCAGGCGGCCGAGCAGCCGTCGGGCGCTCGGACCGAAGTTCGACGCCTTCTCGGCCGGCGCCCCCATGCCCATCGGGCCGCCGCCCATCGGGCCGCGGCGCGCGGGCGGCCGCATGGGGCCGGCTGCCTGCGCCTGCGGCGCGGCTCCTGCCCCTGCTGAGGCGCCCTCCGCGCCGGCGCGCGGTGACGGGCTCTGCTCGCTCATCTCGCCTCCTGCACGGCCAGCTGCGACTCCACGATCTCGGCGTAGGTCGCGTTGCCTTCCCGCAGCTCCTCGTGGGTGCCGATGCCGACCACGCGCCCGTCTTCAAGAACCACGATGCGGTCGGCGTCGACGATGGTCGACACACGCTGCGCCACGATGACGAAGCTCGCGGTTCCCTCCTCCCGCCGCAACGCAGCGCGGAGCCGAGCATCCGTCGCCAGGTCGAGCGCCGAGAACGAATCGTCGAACACATAGATCTCGGGCCGCTTCACCAGTGCCCGTGCGATCGCGAGCCGCTGCCGCTGGCCGCCCGACACGCTGGTGCCTCCCTGCGCGATCACGGCGTCGAGGCCCCCGTCCATCTCTCGGACGAAGTCGGCGGCCTGCGCGATCTCGAGGGCGCGCCAGAGCTCCTCCTCGGTCGCATCGGGCTTGCCGTACCGAAGGTTCGTCGCGACCGTGCCCGAGAAGAGGTAGGGCTTCTGCGGCACCAGGCCGATGCGGCTCCAGAGCAGCTCCGGGTCGAGCGTCGCCACGTCGACGCCGTCCACATAGACCGCGCCTGCGGTCGCATCGAAGAGCCGCGGCAGCAGGTTCACGAGCGTCGTCTTCCCCGCACCGGTCGACCCGATGATCGCCACCGTCTCACCGCGCCCGACGCGAAACGAGACATCCGTCAATACGGGCTGCTCCGCTCCCGGGTAATGGAAGCCGACACCGGCGAGCTCGATCGTGCCGCTTTCCTCGAGGTGCTCGACCGGCGCCCTCGGCGTCGAGATGCTCGGATCGGTGTCGAGCACCTCGCTGATACGGGTCGCGCTGACAGCGGCGCGCGGCACCATGACCGCCATGAAGGTGGCCATCATGACCGCCATCAGAATCTGCACGAGATACGACAGGAAGGCGGTGAGCGCGCCGATCGGCATGCCGTCCTGCACGCGGAACGCGCCGAACCAGATCACCGCGACACTGGCGAGGTTGAGGATCAGCATGACGATCGGGAACATCGTCGTCATCCACCGGCCGGCATTGAGTCCGGCCTCCATGACATCGGCGTTGACCTTCTCGAACCGGTCGGTCTCGATGTCCTCACGAACGAAGGCGCGCACGACGCGGATGCCGGTGAGCTGCTCGCGCAGCACCCGGTTGACCGCATCGATGCGACCCTGCATCTTCCGGAACCAGGGCACCATGCGGCTCACCACCGCACTCACGCAGATGAGCAGCACCGGCACGGCGACCGCGATGATCCACGACAGCCGGCCGTCCTGCTGGATCGCGAGGATCACACCGCCCACCGCCGTGATCGGCGCGGACACCATCATCGTGCAGCTCATCAGCACGAGCATCTGCACCTGCTGCACGTCGTTCGTCGAGCGCGTGATCAGGCTGGGCGCGCCGAACAGCTGCACCTCGCGCTCGCTGAACTCACCGACCTTCGTGAAGACCGCGAGCCGCACATCGCGCCCGAGGCCCATCGCCGCGCGAGCGCCGAAATACACCGCGGTGATCGAGCACGCGACCTGCGCGAGCGTGACGAGCAGCATCCACCCACCGATGCGCACGATGTAGCCCGTGTCGCCCTTCGCGACACCGTTGTTGATGATGTCGGCGTTGAGGGTGGGCAGATACAGCGCTGCGAGCGACTGGGCGAGCTGGAACACCAGCACCCCGACGAGCAGCCTCCAGCGCGGGCCGAGATAGCGGCGCAGAAGAGCGATCAGCATGTCCGGACGTCCGTCGTCACCCGGCCCACTCTAGTGAGCGCCCGAGGCGCCGGCATTCGGCCGTGGGCGAACGCGTAACCGCTACACGTAGTCCGCGAAAATGCGCGAGATCTCGGCGACATCCTCGGCGGCCGGATGCCAGGCGACGGCGGCCCGGGCGTTCGCCTCGACCTGCTCGGGCTTGGTGGCACCGGCGATCACCGAGGTGAGACCCGGCTGGGCGAGCAGCCAGCCGAAGGTCGCGTCGAGCATCGAGATGCCGCGAGCGTCGGCGAACGCCTGGAATTCGTCGAGCAGGTCCCACGGCGCGTCATCGATGATGTTCTTCCGCCCCTGCATGATGCGGCTGTCCGCGGGGCCGCCCTCACGGCTGAACTTGCCCGTGAACAGTCCGTTCTGCAACGGGAAGAACGGCAGGAAGCCGAGACCGTACTCGTTCACCGCCGGCAGCACCTCAAGTTCGGCGCCGCGGACCAGCAGGTTGTAGTGGTTCTGCGCGCTCACGAACTTCGGGTGGCCGTGCAGGATCGCCTGGTACTCGGCATCCGCGATCTGCCAGCCGGTGAAGTTCGAATGGCCGATGTAGCGCACCTTCCCCTCAGCGATGAGGTCGTCGAGCACATCGAGCGTCTCCTCGATCGGCGTCACGCCGTCGGGGCGGTGCAACTGGTAGAGGTCGATCCAGTCGGTGCGCAGGCGCCGCAGCGACGCCTCGACCGCACGGCGCACGTAGCGGCGGGAGCCGCGCGCACCCCAGTCGGGCCCATTGGTGCCCGCCATGTCCATTCCGAACTTGGTGGCGAGCACGACGCCGTCGCGCCTGCCCTCGAGGCTCTTGCCCATGAGCGTCTCGGACAGGCCGCGCTCGCCGCCGTAGACGTCTGCCGTGTCGAACAGCGTCACACCCGCGTCGATCGCCGCGTTGATGACAGCATCCGTGCCCTCCTGCGTCTCCGTCACGGTGCCGGGCCTGCCGAAGTTGTTGCAGCCGAGGCCGACGGTTGAGACGACGAGACCTGAGCGGCCGAGGGCGCGGTATTCGATTTCTGCCATGTTCGACAGCCTATGGGCGCTCCGATGCCGCAAGGAAGGCGTCGTCGGTCGCGCGCAGCACCCTCATAACGTTGGCGCCGGCGAGCCGCGCGAGCTCGTCGGCCGTCCAGCCGCGGCGCGCCAGCTCGGCGAGAAGCTTCGGGTAGTCGCCAGTGTCCTCAAGACCCTCGGGGAACTCGGGGGAGCCGTCGAAGTCACCGCCGAGGCCGATATGGTCGATGCCAGCCACGCGGCGCGCGTGCTCGACGTGATCGGCGACGTCGATGACGGTCACGCGCGGCTTCGCACCCTCGCGTCCGGCTTCGAGCCAGCGCAGGTAGGAGGAAGAGACGAACTGCGGCACGAACGTGAGCATGATGACGCCGTCGTTGTCGGCGAGGCGGCGAAGCACGTCATCGGGCACATTGCGCACGTGATCCGTCACGGCGCGGCAGGAGCTGTGGCTGAAGATCAGCGGGGCGGATGTCTCGTCCAGCGCGTCGCGCATCGTGGCCGGCGCGACATGTGACAGATCGACCAGCATGCCGAGCCGGTTGAGCTCACGGATCAGCGCCCGCCCACGGTCGGAGAGCCCGTCGTGCTGCGGGTCGTCGGTGGCGGAGTCGGCGAACTCGGTCGTCAGCCAGTGCGTCAGCGTGAGGTAGCGCACGCCCAGTCGTGCGTATTCGCGCAGGACTGCGAGGGAGCCGTCGAGCTGGTGGCTGCCCTCCGCTCCGAGCCAGCTCGCGATGGTGCCGCGGTCGCGGGCGCGTTCGAAATCGGCCGCGGTGCGCGCGATGGTGAAGTGCTGCGGGTAGCGCGCTGCGAGGCGATGCACGAAGTCGATCTGCTCGAGCGTCTCGCGCACATGCTCGGCGCCGGCGCGGCGATCTTCGACGTAGACCGACCAGAACTGACCGCCCACTCCCCCGCGGCGCAGTCGCGGGACGTCGGTGTCGAAGCTCGGGCCGAGGTCGGCGTCGAGCCCGTCGACCGAGTAGTCCCGCTGAGCACGCACCTCGAGCGCCCAGTCGTTGTGGCCGTCGATGATCGGATGCTTCGCGAGGGCGGCTCTGGCGGTGTCGGCTGCTATCTCGTCTGCGGTCACGGCTAGGTCGGCCATGCCCCCATCCTGGCGCAGTCACGGGTGGGGTTCAGGGGATCTTCCTCAGCACAGGCGCCGACCACGTCGCTTTGTGAACCGATGTCCGATTCTCGCCAGAGCCTGTCGGTGGTGCGAGTTACTGTCGAGTCATGACCCACCCGATCACTCTCTTCCTGGCGCGATCCGACTCACCCATCGGCCGCCTTGAGCTGACCAGCGACGGCGAGGCGATCACGTCGCTGTCGATCGCGTGCGACGGCCACCTGCCGCTCGAGGCGCTGCCCGAGAACCCGAACGCCGTCTTGCGTGAGGCGGTTCGGCAGCTCGACGAGTACTTCGCCGGCACACGCCACTCGTTCGACCTTCCTCTGCATCTGTCCGGCACCGAGTTCCAGAAGGCCGTGTGGGCGGTGCTCGCAGACCTGCCATTCGGCGAGTTCACCTCGTACGGCGAGATCGGCGTGCGGCTCGGGCGCTCCACCGGCGGTCGCGCCGTCGGCGGCGCCGTCGGCGCGAACCCGGTTCCGCTTCTCATCGGCTGCCACCGCGTGCTCTCGTCGTCTGGCCGGGTCACCGGCTACAGCGGCGGCGAGGGCATACCGACCAAACTCTGGCTGCTCGCCCACGAGGGCATCACGCTCGCCGCATGACCGCGTTCACTCTGCACTGTGACAGCACCGGCGCCGAACGCGCGCGGCTGGCGCGCTGATGGCCCGGTTCGAAGACGCGGTGCTCGGTGCCGATGGAAGACGACGGTGCGCCTGGTCTGTGACCAGTCCGGAATACATCGCGTACCACGACGACGAGTGGGGCTTCCCGCTCACCGATGAACGTCGGCTCTTCGAGAAGATCTGCCTCGAGGGATTTCAGGCCGGCCTGTCGTGGATCACGATCCTGCGGCGTCGCGAAGGCTTTCGGGGCGCCTTCGACGACTTCGACGCCTCGAAGATCGCTGAGTACGGCGAGGCCGACATCGCGCGGCTGCTCGCCGACGAACGCATCATCCGGCATCGAGGCAAGATCGAGGCCACGATCGGCAACGCCCGGGCGCTACTGGCGCTCGACACGCCCCTCGTCGGACTCGTCTGGTCCTTCGCGCCGCAGGCGGGAACGCGAAAGCGGCCTGCCTCGTTCGTCGACGTGCCCGCCGTCACCCCTGAGAGCACGGCCCTGAGCAAAGAGCTTCGACGACGCGGCTTCCGCTTCGTCGGGCCCACGACCATGTACGCGCTGATGCAATCGGCCGGGCTCGTCGACGACCACGTCGAGGGGTGCTGGCGCGCAGGCTGATGCGCCGCGCGATGTCGGGACCGGGAAGCACTCCGAAGACGCAGCCCGGTGCATCCACTTCGCGCGCCGTGCAAGGTGCCCGACCGCACCCCGCCGGCGCGGGGACGCGAAGGAGCATCCGGATCAGCGTGTGCTTCCCGACCCGATAAGAATGAGCATATCTCATCATTTAGGGGTCGCAACGCACGACACCACACCAATTCGGGGGCGGCTCAGTGGGGCGACGTGACGAGCGCAACGCGCGCCGCGCCGGATTCGGCCGGCGGCTGCGACTCGAGCCGGAAGCCGTGAGCGTGCCCCCATTCAACCAGTTCCGCGACGGTCGCGGGCGCCTCGCCGCTGAGCGCGACCGCGCGGGCCAGCTGCCCCTTGGCGTGCTTGTTGAAGTGGTTCAGCGCGCGACGACGCCCGCCGGCGTCTTCCGCGACGACCTCGAGCCACACTCCATGCGGCGCGGGACCGAGTGCTACGTACCCCTGCGAACGAGCGTCGAGCACCAGACCGGTCTCGGCGGCAAGCGCCGCAGCGACGGCAGGCGCCCACACTGCCCGCAGTCGAACACCGGGCAGCCGCGAGTCATGCGACAGGCGGTAGTCGGGAATGCCGTCAAGCGCACCGACCGGCCCGAGGATCGCCGAGTGGACGGCGGCGTGGCGCCCCAGATGCGCCCGCGCCGTCGCGGGCAACGAGGCGGCGTCGAGGGCGTCATACAGCACGCCCGTGTATCTGTCGGCGGCGGGCAGCAGCGCGGATGCTTCGAGCACGCGGTTCTTCGCGACCTCGTGGTGCTGCGTCGGCCCGAGCTTGAGCGCGGCCACAGACGAGTCGTGATCCCGCGCGAGTGCGTGCACCGCCGAAAGGACAGTGCGCCGGGCATCCGTCAGCTCGGGGAACCGCAGCCGCGCGAGATCGAGTCGCGACCCGGGCTCGCCGCCCGGTCGCTTCGTCTCGGACGGTGGAAGTAGTAGGAGCACGTGAACCTCGAGAACGCGGAAGTCCCGCCCCCGAATCGGAGGCGGGACTTCGCGAGAGAGACAGGGCGAAGAAGGCCCGCGCCGGGAGACGACCGGCGCGTCGGCAGATCAGACCAGCTCAGCCTTGGAAGCGACGATCGTGACGATGTCGGCTGCGACGGAGAAGTAACCGCCCTCAGCGTTGGCCGTGATGCGCTCACCGCCCGGCAGCGTCATGCGCACCTGGCCGTGGGCGAGCAGCGCGAGCACCGGCTCACGGCCGGGCAGCACGCCGATCTCACCGTCGGTGGTCTTGGCGACGACCATCGCGGCCTCGCCCGACCAGACCTTGTGGTCCGCGGCGACGACGCTGACGTTCAGCAGCTTCGCCATGGCCTACGCGTTCTCCTTCTGGATCTGCGCCCACTTCTCTTCGACATCCGAGATGGCACCGACGTTGAAGAAGGCCTGCGTTGCGACGTGGTCGAACTCGCCGCGGGCGATCGCGTCGAATGACTCGATCGTCTCCTTGATCGGGACCGTCGAGCCGTCGACACCGGTGAACTTCTTCGCCATGTAGGTGTTCTGCGACAGGAACTGCTGAATGCGGCGAGCACGCTCGACCGTGATCTTGTCCTCTTCGGAGAGCTCGTCGACACCGAGGATCGCGATGATCTCCTGCAGTTCCTTGTTCTTCTGCAGGATCTGCTTCACGGTCGTGGCCACACGGTAGTGGTCCGCGCCGATGTAGCGCGGGTCGAGAATGCGGCTCGTGGAGGCCAGCGGGTCGACCGCCGGGTAGAGGCCCTGCGAAGCGATCTCACGCGAGAGCTCGGTCGTCGCGTCGAGGTGCGCGAACGTCGTGGCGGGAGCCGGGTCGGTGTAGTCATCGGCCGGCACGTAGATCGCCTGCAGCGACGTGATCGAGTGGCCGCGCGTCGAGGTGATGCGCTCCTGCAGGACACCCATCTCGTCGGCCAGGTTCGGCTGGTAACCCACCGCGGACGGCATGCGGCCGAGCAGCGTCGAGACCTCCGAGCCCGCCTGAGTGAAGCGGAAGATGTTGTCGATGAACAGCAGCACGTCCTGCTTCTGCACGTCGCGGAAGTACTCGGCCATGGTGAGGGCCGACAGCGCGACGCGAAGACGCGTGCCGGGCGGCTCGTCCATCTGGCCGAACACGAGCGCAGTCTTGTCGAAGACGCCCGCCTCTTCCATCTCGTGGATCAGGTCGTTGCCCTCACGCGTGCGCTCGCCGACGCCGGCGAACACCGAGACACCACCGTGGTCGGCGGCGACGCGGTAGATCATCTCCTGGATGAGGACCGTCTTGCCGACGCCCGCGCCGCCGAAGAGGCCGATCTTGCCGCCCTCGACGTACGGCGTGAGCAGGTCGATGACCTTGATGCCGGTCTCGAACATCGTGGTCTTCGACTCGAGCTGGTCGAAGTTCGGGGCCGTGCGGTGAATCGGCCAGCGCTCAGTGATGTCGAGCTGGTCGACCGGCACGTCGAGCGGGTCACCGGTCACGTTGAACACGTGGCCCTTGGTGACGTCGCCGACGGGCACGGAGATCGCGGCGCCCGTGTCACGGACCTCCTGGCCGCGCACGACGCCGTCTGTCGGCTTCAGCGAGATGGCGCGCACGAGGTCGTCGCCGAGGTGCTGAGCGACCTCGAGGGTGATCTCGTGCGACTCCTCCTCGTCGCCGCTGAAGCTGATGGTCGTCTTGAGGGCGTTGTACACCTCGGGGATCGCGTCGTGCGGGAACTCGATGTCCACGACGGGACCGGTGACACGCGCGACGCGGCCGACGCCGGGAGTCTTCTCCGCTGGCGTGCCGGGGGTCTCGGCGGTGATGGTCATTGTTGTCTCTCTCTGTCTCTCGAACAGCCTGGTGTCAGGACGCCAGAGCGTCGGCGCCGCCGACGATCTCGGAGATCTGCTGGGTGATCTCAGCCTGACGTGCGTTGTTGGCGAGGCGCGTGTAGTTGGTGATCAACTTGTCGGCATTGTCTGACGCCGACTTCATCGCCTTCTGCGTCGCGGCGTGCTTCGACGCTGCGGACTGGAGCAGCGCATAGAACACGCGGCTTTCGACGTACGCCGGCAGCAGCCGGTCGAGCACCGTCTCTGCGTCCGGTTCGAACTCGTACAGCGCCGTGACGCCGTCGGGGTCGGGCAGCGTGTCGTCTTCGAGCTTGCCTTCGATCTCGAGCGGCAACAGGCGGCGCACCGACGGAGTCTGCGTCATCGAGCTCATGAACTGGTTGAACACGAGGTGGATCTCGTTGACGCCGCCCTCCGACTCGTCCTTCCGGAAGATCTCGATCAGCTCGTCGCTGATCTGCTTCGCGAGGTCGAACTCGGGCTGGTCGGTCTCGCCGACCCAGCTGTTGAGGTACGAACGACGACGGAAGGCGAAGAAACCGACCGACTTGCGGCCGACGAGGAAGAACTCGACCTCCCTGCCCTGGTCGATCAGGAGAGTCTCGAGCTGCAGCGCCGCACGGATCACCTGCGAGTTGAACGCACCCGCGAGCCCGCGGTCGGACGTGAACAGCACGATCGCGGCGCGAGTGATCTTCGCCGGCTCGGTGGTCAGCACGTGCTCGACGTTCGACCGATGGGCGACGAGGCCCACTGCACGCGACAGCTCCTGCGTGTACGGGCCCGCCTCGTTCACACGACCGAGCGCCTTCGCGATGCGGCTCGCACTGATGAGCTCCATCGCGCGGGTGATCTTCTTCGTCGTCTGGGCAGAGCGGATCTTCTGCCGGTAGATGCGGAGTTGAGCGGCCATGGCTACCTCTTCCTGGCGATCTTCTCCTGCTCGACAGCGTCGGCCTCGAGGGCGTCGTACTGCTCAGAGCCGGGCTGTGCGAGCGGCTGGCCCTTGCCGGTCTGGAACTCGAGCTTGAACTTGTCGATCTCGCTCGCGATCTGCGCCACGGTCTCGTCGGCCAGCTGGCCCGAGTCGCGCAGCGTGTCGAGCACCGTGGTGTTGCGACGCAGGTGATCGAGGAACTCGCCCTCGAAGCGGAGGATGTCTTCCACCTCGACGTCATCGAGCTTCCCGTTCGTGCCGGCCCAGATCGAGACGACCTGCTCCTCGACCGGGTACGGCGAGTACTGCGGCTGACGCAGCAGCTCGGTGAGGCGCGCGCCTCGCGCGAGCTGGCGGCGCGACGCGGCGTCGAGGTCGGATGCGAACATCGCGAACGCCTCGAGCGAGCGGTACTGGGCGAGCTCGAGCTTCAGCGTGCCGGAGACCTTCTTGATGTGCTTCAGCTGCGCGTCGCCGCCGACACGGGAGACCGAGATGCCGACGTCGACCGCAGGGCGCTGGTTGGCGTTGAACAGGTCGGACTGCAGGAAGATCTGGCCGTCGGTGATCGAGATCACGTTGGTCGGAATGTACGCCGAGACGTCGTTGGCCTTCGTCTCGATGATCGGCAGGCCGGTCATCGAGCCGTGGCCGAGATCGTCCGACAGCTTCGCGCAGCGCTCGAGAAGACGCGAGTGCAGGTAGAACACGTCACCGGGGTAGGCCTCGCGGCCCGGCGGGCGGCGCAGCAGGAGCGACACGGCGCGGTAGGCCTCGGCCTGCTTCGTCAGGTCATCGAAGATGATCAGGACGTGCTTGCCGTCGTACATCCAGTGCTGGCCGATGGCCGAGCCGGTGTACGGCGCGAGGTACTTGAAGCCGGCGGGGTCGGAAGCCGGGGCGGCGACGATGGTCGTGTACTCCATCGCGCCTGCGTCTTCGAGCGCACCCTTGACGCTCGCGATCGTCGAGCCCTTCTGGCCGATCGCGACGTAGATGCAGCGCACCTGCTTGTCGGGGTCGCCCGACTCCCAGTTGGCCTTCTGGTTGATGATCGTGTCGATCGCGATCGCCGTCTTGCCGGTCTGGCGGTCACCGATGATGAGCTGACGCTGGCCGCGGCCGATCGGGATCATCGCATCGATGGCCTTGATGCCGGTCTGCATCGGCTCGTGCACCGACTTGCGCTGCATGACGCCCGGCGCCTGAAGCTCGAGAGCGCGGCGCTCTTCCGTGGCGATGTCGCCGAGGCCGTCGATCGGGTTGCCGAGCGGGTCGACCACGCGGCCGAGGTAGCCGTCGCCGACGGCGACCGACAGCACCTCGCCGGTGCGCGTGACTTCCTGACCCTCTTCGATGCCGGAGAACTCACCGAGCACCACGACGCCGATCTCGTTCTCGTCGAGGTTCAGCGCGAGGCCGAGGGTGCCGTCAGCGAAGCGGACGAGCTCGTTGGCCATGACGCCGGGAAGACCCTCGACGTGCGCAATGCCGTCAGCGGCGTCGAGCACGTGGCCGACCTCGGTGGCGGTCGCCTGGCTGGGCTCGTACGACGTGACGAAGTCCTTCAGCGCGTCCCGGATCTCATCGGGGCTGATGGAGATGTCTGCCATTTTGTTCCTTTGGATGATTTCGAGGCGCTGGCCTCAGTTATGAAGACCGGGATTAGATGAGCTGAAGCCGCACGTCGGCAAGACGAGTGGCGACGCTCGCGTCGATGACGTCGTCGCCGACCCGCACGCGCAGGCCGCCGATCAGCGTCGGATCGATGACGGTGTTGAATGAGACCGCCTTGCCGTAGCGCGCCGTGAGCACGGTACGCAGCCGGTCGAGCTGAGCCGAACCCAGACGCTGGGCGCTCGTGACCGTTGCGAGCACGGCCTGCTTCTGGTCGGCGACCACCTGCTGCGCCCAGCGCAGCGATTCGCGGATGCTGCGGCCGCGCGGGTCATGGACGAGCTGACGGACGATCGCGGTCGTCTGATCGGATGCCTTGCCCCTGAGCAGGCGCTCGACCACGCCGACCTTGGCATCGGCCGCCGCGAGCTTGCTGCGCAGGGCGAGTTCGAGCTGCGCGTCGCTTGAGACGGCGCGCCCCACCTCGAACAGCTCGTCGCTGACCGACAAGGATGCGGGCGCGCTCTGAGCGATCGCTCGCACGCCGGCCTCTTCGAGCCCGGCGACGATGTCGCCCGGCTCGGACCAGCGCTGCACTGCGGCGGTGCGCAGCGTCGCGAGGGCCGCACCGGACACCTTGCCGGTGAACGCTCGGTCGACGAGGGCTTCCTTCGCGGATGCGTCGGCCGTGGGATCGGCGACGGCACCACGCAGCTGCGTCGACGAGCCGAGCAGGCGCGCCAGCGAGAACAGCTCCTCGCCAACGGTCAGGTCGACCGCGCCGGCCTGCTGCGCGAGCGTGTCACGCACCGCGGTCAGCGCTTCCCTCGTGGCACTGCCCATCAGGCCTGCGCCCCCGCCTTGCCCTCGGCCGCCTCGAGCTCGGCGAGGAAGCGGTCGACAATGCCCGCCGCCTTCGCGTCGTCTTTCAGCGACTCACCGATGACACCCGACGCGAGGTCGATCGCGAGCGAGCCGACCTCGCCGCGCAGCTGCGTGGCGGCCTGCTTGCGCTCGGACTCGATCTGCGCCTGTGCCTGAGCGGTGACGCGAGCTGCCTCGGCCGTCGCCTGCTCCTTGTGCTCGGCGACGATGCGCTTGCCCTCTTCACGAGCCTGCTCTCTGATCGCGGCGGCCTCGCTTCGAGCATCCGCCAGCTGCGCCGTGTACTGGTCGAGCAGTGCCTCGGCCTTGT
This sequence comes from Gryllotalpicola reticulitermitis, assembly GCF_042651345.1. Classification (NCBI taxonomy): domain Bacteria; kingdom Bacillati; phylum Actinomycetota; class Actinomycetes; order Micrococcales; family Microbacteriaceae; genus Gryllotalpicola; species Gryllotalpicola reticulitermitis. The sequence goes on along the minus strand of NZ_JBHSCN010000004.1, from coordinate 90,508 downwards.
TCTGCGCCTCGTCTGCCTTCGCGATGTTGCCCTCGATCGCCGCAGAGCGGTCATCGAGGAGCTTGAGGAAGCTCGGAATGAACTTCCACACGAAGAACGCCAGCACGACAAGGAAGCACAGCGTCGCCCAGACCAAGTCGGACCCGGCGGGCAGCAACGGGTTATGGCTGTCCGCCGCAGCTACGACTGCGTGAACCATCACGCCTCCTTATTGCTTGGTGCGGATGGGGCTACTGGAAGATGTAGTACGTCGCGATACCGATGAACGCCAGCGCCTCGGTGAACGCGATACCGATCCACATGAGGGTCTGCAGACGCGAGGCGAGCTCGGGCTGACGTGCGACGCCCTCGATCGTCTTGCCGACCACGAAGCCCACGCCGATGGCCGGGCCGATGGCCGCGAGGCCGTAACCGACGGTGGCGATGTTGCCGGAGATAGCAGCGATGTCCACTGTGTGTGTTTTCCTTCCGTGATCGGGACGGCGGATGCCGGCCCGGTTAGTGCTCGTCCGCCACTGCCAACTGGATGTAGACAGTGGTGAGGATCGCGAAGACGTAGGCCTGCAGCAGGGCGACCAGCACCTCGAAGAGCTGGAACGCGAAGCCGAAGGCGAGGGTACCGAGACCGAATACCTTGAAGGCGATCGGCGCCTCGAGGAAGAAGAAGGTCGTCGCGGTGAAGAAGAGCACCAGCAGCAGGTGGCCGACGATCATGTTCATCATCAGTCGAAGCGTCAGCGTGACCGGGCGGATGATGAAGGTCGAGATGAACTCGATCGGCGTGACGATGATGTACAGCGGCCACGGCACACCGGCCGGGAACAGCGCGTTGCGGAAGAAGCCGCCGGGGCTCTTGCGAACACCCGCGTAGATGAACGCGATGTAGGCGACGGCGGCGAGCACGAGCGGAACGCCGATCACAGAGGACCCGGCGATGTTCATCAGCGGGACTATGCCCGTGATGTTCATGAACAGCACGAAGAAGAAGATCGAGGCGATCAGCGGCAGGAAGCGCCGGCCGTCTTTCTTGCCGAGCAGGTCTTCGACGAGATCCACGCGGACGAAGTCGAGCCCCATCTCGACGACCGACTGGAAGCGACCCGGCACCACCTTCATGGCGCGGGTACCGGCCCACATCAGCACCAGGAGCGCGATGGTCGCGATGACCCGGATGATCATGACGCGGTTCATCTCGAATGGCGTGCCCTGGAACAGGACCGCCTTCGGGAAGAACTCGTCGATCGAGGGGCCCTGGAACTGACCGTCGTTGGTCGAGGACAAAACCAACAGGTTCACAGCGTTACTGAACAGCGCTATCTCCTGATTCAGGCACCGAACGCCCGGCGACGGACGACGATGGAATTATGCTGTCGAGCCCTGCGCGGCTAGCCGCGGAGCAGACAGGGGGATCGCATTTACTCTACAAGAGATTTGCGGCGCCTTCGAATCAATCCACTGGCAATCGGCGCGGATTTCTGGCTTCGGCGCCGGAGCAGTTCTATTCTCTTTTCTTTTGGCCCGTGCTCAGGTCGACCGCGAGCGGGATTCTGCTGCGGGCCACGACGACGACGTCGACCACCAGCGACCCGATGATCGCGGCGATCACCGACAGGAACAGGACGTAGTCGTTCACCCATGGCTGGTGGCGCAACAGCGTCGCGATCACGATGAAGACGATGAACTTGATGATCCAGCCGCCCAGCACGATCGCGAAGAAGATCCCCGCGAAGAGCTCGCCCCCGGCGAAGCGGTTCGCGTAGAGGACACTCGCGGCCGTGATGGCGAGAAACGCGAGACCCATCGCGGCGCCGATCAGCGCGCTCACGACACCCACTCCCCCGGCGAAGACCGCACCGAGCACGACCGCCACGACGGCGATGCCGAGGACGATCAGCGCGTCCCACTTGATCGCGGCGCGCATCACCGCGCTCGACGCGAGTTCAGGTCGCTCGGTCATCAGGACGCCTCCTTGTGCGCGGTGTTCTTCTGATCGGAGCGCGGAACGGGCCTCAGCACCGGTCGCGGCCCCGCCGCCTCGGCCGCGAGAGTCGCTCGGCGTCTGCCGAGCGGTGCGAGCGTGACGATCGTGCAGACTGCGAGGCCGACGACCACGAACGCCAGAGCGACCCAGACGGGCACATACGGCGAGAACGAGAACAGCAGCATGCCGACCGAGATCACCGCGGTCCACGCGTAGAAGATGAGCACGGCGTGGAAGTGCGAGTGGCCCATGTCGAGCAGGCGGTGGTGCAGATGCTTGCGGTCAGCGGCGAACGGGGAGCGGCCGGCGTTCATGCGGCGCACGACCGCCAGTCCGAAGTCGAGAAACGGCACGATCAGCACCGCGAGCGGCAGCACGATCGGCAAGAACGCCGAGACGAGGTGCGTGCGGCCCACGACGTTCTGCAGGGTGCTCTCGTCGAACTGGCCCGTGACCGCCACGGCACTCGCCGACATGAGCAGCCCGATGAGCAGCGCGCCCGCATCGCCCATGAACATCTTCGCCGGATGCCAGTTGAGCGGCAGGAATCCGACACAGGCCCCGATGAGAATGGCGGTGAGCACCGACGCCAGGCTGAAGTAGTTGAGCGGGCTCGTGCGCACCGTGATCGAGTACGTGTAGATCAGGAACACGCAGTTGGCGATCAACGCGACGCCCACGACGAGGCCGTCGAGACCGTCGATGAAGTTGATCGCGTTCATGGTCAGCACCATGACGATGACCGTCAGGATCACGCTCGTGAGCGGCGACCAGACGGTGAGTCCGCCGATCGGCAGCGACAGGATCTGCACACCCGACCACGCCACGAGCCCCGCGGCCACGAACTGGCCGGCGAGCTTCGTCATCCAATCCAGATCGATGAGGTCGTCGACCACGCCGATCACCACGATCAGCAGGCTGCCGCCGAGGATGCCCAGCACGGGCTTCGGATCGTCGAAGATCACCTGCAGCAGCTGGAAATGGCCGGCGAACTGCCACGCGGCGCCGAACGCGATGAGCACCCCGAGGAACATGGCCACGCCGCCGAGCCGTGGGGTGGGCTTCGTGTGCACGTCGCGCTCACGAATCGCCGGATACAGCTTGAATCGCAGCGCCAGCCGGTAGACCAGCCACGACAGCCCGAAGGTCACGAGCGCCGTGAAGAGTCCGAGCAGCGCGAGAAGGGTCATGGGGTGTCAGTCCCCCGCGTCGGAACTCGCCGAGGCTTCCTCGCCGGTGTTCTCGTCGGCGACCGCCTGCGCGGCCGGGGCGAGCTGCGCAGCGTGCTCGTCGGAGGAGTCGGCCGCCGCAGACGCCGCTGCGGCGAGCTGCTCGGCGGTGTCGAGCTTGTCGCCCAGCACGACGCGGAGCTCGTCAGCCGAGATGACCCCCTGGCGGAGAATCCGTGCGCCGCGGCCATCGCTGAGCCCGGTCAGGTCGACGATCGTCGACGACTCGCTCGCGCCGCTCGCCGCGGCGCCGTCGTACGAGGCGCCCGCGCGCCCCGCGTCGAGATACACGGCGATCGCCTCGCCGAGCATCTGCGCCGCCTCGACCGCGGTCCGCGCAGCGGGCAGCCCGGTCTTGTTGGCGCTCGAGACCGCGAGCGGACCGGTCTCGCCGAGAAGCTCGAGCGTGAGCTTGTGGTCGGGCATGCGCAGGGCGACGGTGCCGTGGGTCTCACCGAGGTCCCACGCGAGCGAAGGCTGAGCCTGCAGGACGATCGTGAGGCCGCCGGGCCAGAACGCGTCGGCGAGCTTGCGCGCCTCGTCGGGAACGGACGCGGCGAGCGCGTCGAGGGTCACGAGCGTGCCGATCAGAACCGGCGGCGGCGACTGGCGACCGCGCCCCTTCGCGTCGAGAAGCTTCTGGACAGCCGCGGCGTCGAACGCGTTGGCGGCCACGCCGTAGACCGTGTCGGTGGGGATCACGGCGAGCTCGCCGCGCCCCAGGGCCTGGCGGGCGAGTCGCGTTCCGGTGAGGAGCTCGTCGGGATCTGAGCAGTCGTAGATCGTCGGCATGTCGCCCTGCAGTCTAATCGCCGCTCCGGGTAGGAGGCTGCGCGGCAGGCGCGTATCGGATAAGTCCCGCTAGGGCCGCAACGCCGTCGTCGCGCGGTCCCGGCCGGTCAGGTCGGGGTGGGTCGCAGCCGCACGCCAGCCATCGCCGGTGAGCAGCGCTCGGATCGCCTCGCCCTGCAGCTCCCCGTGCTCGAGGACGAGCAGGGCGCCCGGGTGCGCGAGGCGCAGTGCCGTGCGGGACACCGCCCGCACCAGATCGAGTCCGTCCGGGCCGCCGTAGAGCGCCAGTGCCGGGTCGAACAGGCGCACCTCGGGGTCGCGCGGGATGGCGTCGTCCGGCACATACGGCGGATTGGAGATGACGACGTCGACCGTTCCATCGAGCTCCGCGAGCAGCCGCGAGTCGCCCAGATCGCCTGCGACCAGCTGCGCGTTCGCCGCCCCCGAAACCTCGAAGTTGCGCCGGGTCCACGGCAGCGCGTCGGGCGACTTCTCGACGCCGATCACGCGGGCGTGCGGCACCTCCACCGCCATCGCGAGCGCGATCGCGCCGCTTCCCGAGCCCAGATCGACCGCGATCGGCTCCGGCACCGCGGCGGCCCGCAGCGCATCGATCGCGAACTGCACGACCTGCTCGGTCTCGGGGCGGGGCACGAAGACGCCGGGACCCACCGCGAGCTCGAGCGAGCGGAACGCGGCCGTGCCGGTGATGTGCTGCAGCGGCTCGCGCGCGGCCCGGCGGGCGGCGAGGGCGCGCACGCGGTCCACGACGGACGCCTCGGCCGAGGCATCCGTCAACGCCATCGCCTGCACGCGCCCACGTGACGCGTCGACCACGAAACCGATCAGGAGCGCAGCGTCCACGCCCGGGGTGGGCACGCCCGCCTCGCTCAACGTGCGCGTGGTCTCGGCGAGCAGCTCTCGAATCGTCTGGAGGGGCGCACTCATCTTGCAGTCAACAATAGGCTGAGCATTATGGCCGACATCCTTCCCGACATCACCAAGGCAGTGGGCGGCACGCCCCTCGTCAAGCTCAACCGAGTCACCGACGGCGTGGGGGCCACGGTGCTCGCGAAGCTCGAGTTCTTCAACCCCGCGTCGAGCGTCAAGGACCGCATCGCGGTCGCGATCGTCGACGCCGCCGAGGCCGACGGGGCGCTCGCCTCAGGGGGCACCATCGTCGAGGCGACCAGCGGCAACACGGGCATCGGGCTCGCCATGGTGGGGGCGGCGCGCGGCTACAAGACGATCCTCGTCATGCCCGACACGATGAGCGTCGAGCGGCGCATGATCCTACGCGCGTTCGGTGCCGAGGTCGTGCTCACCCCGGGCGCCGAGGGCATCAAAGCCTCGATCGCGAAGGTGCAGGAGATCGTCGCCGACACGCCGGGTGCGATCTGGGCGCGGCAGTTCGAGAACCAGGCCAACCCCACCATCCACTACACGACCACCGGCCCCGAGATCTGGCAGGCGGCCGGCGGCGACGTCGACGTGTTCGTCGCGGGCATCGGCACCGGGGGCACCATCACCGGCGCCGGGCGCTACCTCAAGGAGCAGAACCCCGCCGTGCACATCGTCGCGATCGAGCCGGCTGAGACCGAGGTGCTGCGGGGCGGCGCTCACGGCTCGCACAAGATCCAGGGCATCGGCGCCGGCTTCGTGCCCGAGGTGCTCGACACCGACATCTACGACGAGGTGTTCCCCGTGCCGAGCGAGGACGCGCTCGTCACCGCACGGCGTCTCGCCGCGGAAGAGGGCATCTTCGCCGGCATCTCGGCCGGAGCGGCCGTCTTCGCCGCCGTCGAGCTGGCCAAGCGCCCCGAGTACGCCGGCAAGACGATCGTCGCCGTGATCCCCGACACCGGCGAGCGCTACTTCTCGACAGCTCTGTACAAGCATCTCGCCGACGCCGACGCCTGAGGTGCCGGCACACCCGCTCCGCGCCCTGCGCGAGGACATCGCCGCGGTCCGGTTCCGCGATCCCGCTGCTCGTAGCGCAGCCGAGATCGTCCTCGGCTACTCGGGCATGCACGCCGTGTGGGCGTATCGCGTTGCGCACCGATGGTGGCGAGCACCCGGCATGAAGCTCAGCGCCCGCCTGCTCTCACAGGTGGTGCGGTCGGTCACCGGCGTCGAGATCCATCCGGCGGCGGTGATCGGCCGTCGGCTCGTCATCGACCACGGCATGGGCACCGTGATCGGCGAGACGGCGGTCGTCGGCGACGACGTGCTGATCTACCACGGCGTGACGCTCGGCGGCAACGAACGGCACGGCCGGCACGGCAAGCGGCACCCCACCGTCGGCGACGACGTCGTCATCGGCGCGGGCGCGAAGCTCATCGGCGACATCACGATCGGGTCGCACAGTCAGATCGGCGCGAACGCCGTGGTCACGAGGGACTTCCCGGCGCACTCGGTGCTGACCGGCGTGCCCGCGCGCAACCGAGCCGAGCCAGGCTGACCCGCCTGACTTGCAGGCTGAGTGGCTGAGTGGCTGAGCCGCCCGGCGAGCGGCACCCGCATGACTGAGGGGCACCCGAAACGACGAGTTTCGTGTGCCCCTCAGCTCATAGTGTGCCCGTCGCGACGCGCTACTCGGCCAGAGCCGCCAGCCTCGCCTCTTCGTCGGCCTGGATCGCCGACTCGATCACCGGTTCGAGCGCGCCGTTCAGCACCTGATCGAGGTTGTAGGCCTTGAAACCCGTGCGGTGATCGGCGATGCGGTTCTCGGGGAAGTTGTAGGTACGGATGCGCTCCGAGCGGTCCATCGACCGGACCTGTGATCTGCGGGCATCCGATGCGGCCGCATCCAGCTCTTCCTGCTGCTTCGCGAGCAGCCGCGCACGAAGCACGCGCATGGCGGCCTCGCGGTTCTGGATCTGCGACTTCTCGTTCTGCATCGACACGACGATGCCGGTCGGCAAGTGCGTGATGCGCACTGCCGAGTCGGTCGTGTTCACCGACTGGCCGCCGGGCCCCGACGAACGGAACACGTCGATGCGGATGTCGTTCGCCGCGATCTCGATCTCCTCGGGCTCGTCGACCTCGGGGAAGACGAGCACGCCGGCCGTCGACGTCTGAATGCGCCCCTGCGACTCGGTCGCCGGCACCCGCTGCACGCGGTGCACACCGCCCTCGTACTTGAGGTGCGCCCACACACCCTCAGCCGGATCGGTCGCGTTCGACTTGATGGCGAGCTGCACGTTCGTGTAGCCGCCCAGATCGGTGGGGTCTGACTCGAGGATCTCGGACTTCCAGCCCTTCGAGTCCGCGTAGTGCGCATACATGCGCAGCAGGTCAGCCGCGAACAACGCGGCCTCCTCGCCGCCGGCGCCGCCCTTGATCTCGAGGATCACGTCGCGGCCGTCATCAGGATCGCGCGGGATCAGCAGCCGCCGCAGCTTCTCCTGCGCGGCGGTGAGCTTCTCGTCGAGCCCGGGAACTTCCTCGGCGAAGGCATCGTCCTCGCGGGCGAGCTCGCGCGCCGCGTCGAGGTCGTCGCCCGCCTGCTGCCAGTCCTCGTAGGCCTTCTTGATCTGCGAGAGCTCGGCGTAGCGCCGGTTGACCTTCTTCGCCCGCGCGGGGTCGGCGTGCAGCGCGGGGTCGGCGAGCTGCTGTTCGAGGTCGGTGAATTCGTCGAGGAGCCCGGTGACGGATTCGAACATCAGCGGCGGTCGTTCTCGTGACCGTGCGAGTGCCCGTTGCTGCTGCCGGAAGTCGGGATCGACTTCTGCATCTGCACGAGGAACTCGACGTTCGACGAGGTCTCCTTCAGCTTGCCCAGCACCACCTCGAGCGCCTGCTGCGCGTCGAGGCCCGCAAGGGCACGGCGCAGCTTCCAGGTGATCTTCACCTCATCGGACGACAGCAGCATCTCTTCGCGGCGGGTGGACGACGCGTTGACGTCGACCGCCGGGAAGATGCGCTTGTCGGCGAGCTGCCGCGACAGGCGCAGCTCGCTGTTGCCGGTGCCCTTGAACTCCTCGAAGATGACCTCGTCCATCTTGGATCCGGTCTCGACGAGGGCCGTCGCGAGGATCGTGAGCGAGCCGCCGTGCTCGATGTTGCGAGCCGCTCCGAAGAAGCGCTTCGGCGGGTAGAGAGCGGATGCGTCGACGCCGCCCGAGAGGATGCGACCGGAAGCCGGCGCACTCACGTTGTAGGCCCGGCCGAGACGCGTGATCGAGTCGAGCAGCACGACGACGTCGTGGCCCAGCTCGACGAGACGCTTGGCGCGCTCGATGGCGAGCTCGGCGACCGTCGTGTGGTCCTCCGCAGGGCGGTCGAAGGTCGAGGCGATGACCTCGCCCTTCACCGTGCGCTGCATGTCAGTGACCTCTTCGGGACGCTCGTCGACGAGCACGACCATGAGGTGGACCTCGGGGTTGTTGGTCGTGATCGCGTTCGCGATCTGCTGCAGCACGATCGTCTTGCCGGCCTTGGGCGGCGCGACGATGAGGCCGCGCTGGCCCTTCCCGATCGGGGCGACGAGGTCGATGATGCGCTGGGTCAGCTTCTCGGGCACCGTCTCGAGGCGCAGGCGCTCCTGCGGGTAGAGCGGCGTCAGCTTGCCGAACTCGACGCGGTTGGTGGCCTCGTCGATGCTCTGGCCGTTGATCGAATCGACCTTGACCAGGGCGTTGTACTTCTGACGCGAGTTGTTCTCACCGTCGCGGGGCTGGCGGATGGCGCCGACGACGGCGTCGCCCTTGCGCAGGCCGTACTTCTTGACCTGGCCGAGCGAGACGTAGACGTCGTTGGCACCCGGGAGGTAGCCCGTGGTGCGCACGAAGGCATAGTTGTCGAGCACGTCGAGGATGCCGGCGACCGGGATCAGCACGTCGTCTTCGGTGAGCTCGATCTCGGCGTCGTCACCGGCGGCACCGGTGCCACGGCGTTTGCGGTCGCGGTAGCGACTACGGCGACCGCTCTCGGCCTGCTCCGCCTCCTGGCTGGCGCGGTTGTTCTGGCCCTGGCCGTTCTGACCCTGACCGTTCTGACCCTGGTCGCCGCGGCCGCCCTGCTCGGGCTTGTCCGACTTCTCGTCGGGCTGCTCCGCGGCCTTCTCGCCGCCGCCGTTCTGGGCCTGGCCGTTCTCGCGGTCACCGCGGTTGCGGTTCCGGTTGCGGCGATTGCGGCGGCTGCGGCCGCCCTCGCCCTCGGCCTGCTGCTGCGCAGCATCGTCGGTGTCGGCGGATGCCTCTGCCTCTGCACCCTGCTCGGCCGGTTCAGCCTGGCCTTCGGCGCGCTGGCCCTCGGCCGGCTGCGCCTGGCGCTCGGGCTGGCCCTTGCGCTCGGCCTGGCGCTGCTCAGCGACAGCGTCGAGCGCGGACATGAGCGACTCGACGCCGGTCTGACCCGCGTTGACGTGGCCGGCCGCGGCCGTGACGGTGCCACCGGTCGACGCCCGGCGGGACCGACGGGCGGGGCGCTCGACGGGGGCGACGGATGCGTCGCTCGCGGGCTCGACAGGTGCCGCGGTCGAGTCGGCCGCGGGCAGTTCGATCGGGAGTTCCGTCGCCTGCTCGATGGCCTGCTCGGCCTGCGCCGTGACGGCCGGCTCGGCGGCGACCTCGGTGGGAACGGGCGCGGCGGCCTCAGGCTCGGCTGTCTCAGCAGCAGCGGGCTCCGCAGCGGGCTCAGACGGGGCCGGCTCGGCGGTGGTCGCCGCCGCCCGGACGTTCTGAATCGCGGCGATGAGCTCGCCCTTGCGAAGCTTCGCGCCGCCCGTGATGCCGAGCTCGGACGCAAGCGCCTGCAGTTGGGGAACGCGCAGGGAGTTGAGGTCAGCGGCAGTGTCGCTGATCAGATCAGTCACTTCTCAGGGATTCCTATCTCCGAAGGGCGCATGAAGGCCACATCGGGAAGCACGTCGCATCATCTTCGGTGCACAGCGGACCATTCCGCCGCGATAACTGCAATCGGGCCCGTAGACCCGACTCGGGTAGGTATAACGCGATGCGACGTCGTACGTGGTTCTGATTCACCCGCAGATCCTTGGCACACGGCGAGCCGGGCCAAAGGTGGGTGATGCGCTCATGTTACCACCCGCGCCCTGACCGTTCGTTCCGCCACTACCCCAGATCACGTGTCACGACCGTCGCGCCCTTGAAGTCCACCGCGAGCATGAGAGCGCGCCACTCGGCCCCAGGCTCGGCGGCCACGAGCTCGGCCGCACGCAGGCGGTCGGCGGGGCGCTCACACAGCACGAGCACGCTCGGCCCCGCGCCGGAGACGACGGCGGGGAACCCTGCTCGACGCAGCAGATGCACGAGAGCGTCGGTGTCGGGCATCGCGGCCGCGCGATAGTTCTGATGCAGTTTGTCTTCGGTTGCGGCCAGCAGCAGCTCCGGGCTCTGGATCAGCGCCGCGATCAGCAGCGCCGAGCGGGACACGTTGAACACGGCGTCCTCGTGGGGCACGTTCGCCGGCTGCAGCGACCGCGCGAGCTTCGTCGGCACGGTGTGCGCGGGCACGAACACCACGGGCGACACGCCCCGGTGCACGTTGAGCTTCTTGTACTGCGGCCCCGTCGGCTCGAGCCACGCGATCGTCAGGCCGCCGAAGAGCGCCGGTGCCACGTTGTCGGGATGACCCTCGAAGTCGGTCGCGATCGCCAGCAACTCGGAGGACGGCAGTTCGACCAGCCCGTCGAGCAGGCCGCGCGCGGCCATGATGCCCGCGACGATCGCGGCGCCCGACGAGCCGAGCCCCCGACCGTGCGGGATCGAGTTGTTCGCGACCAGGTCGAGACCCGGCACTTGCGCTCCCTTCCGCGCGAGAACGTCGAGGATCACCGCAGCGACCAGGTTCGAGCCGTCCGTCGCCACCGACCCGTCTTCCCCGACGCCGTGCACCTCGACGCGCACGCCGGGCGTCGATGAGACCGTGACATCGAGCTCGTCGTAGAGCGAGAGCGCGAGGCCGAGCGTGTCGAAACCGGGGCCGAGGTTGGCGCTCGTCGCCGGGACGCGCACATGGACACTGCGGCCGACCGGCGGCATCGGGTCAGGGTGCGAGTTCGCGAAGACGGCCGGTGAAGGGGGCTCCCCGGCGGAGGCCGCCGGAGCGTGATTCACGCGAGAGCCCCGGCCGGCGCCTTCTCGAGGCCGATCGCCCCGGCGACGGCGGCCGCGTCGACCTCGACCACCGTCGGAGTCACCTCGGAGCCGTCGGCGCGCCGCAGAGCCCACTGCGGATCCTTGAGTCCGTGGCCGGTCACGGTCACCGTCACGACCGAGCCCGCCGGGATCTCGCCCGCGGCCGCCCGCTCGAGCAGCCCCGCGACACCGGCCGCGCTGGCCGGCTCCACGAACACGCCCACCTCGGCGGCGAGGATCTTCTGCGCGGCGAGGATCGTCTCGTCTTCGATCGCCCCGAAGTAGCCGTCGGTCCTCTCGCGCGCCGCGAGCGCCAGCTCCCACGAAGCAGGATTACCGATACGGATCGCCGTCGCGATCGTGTCGGGCTCCTTCACGGGGTGCCCCAGCACGATCGGGGCCGCACCCGCGGCCTGGAACCCGAACATGCGCGGCAGCCTGGTCGCGGCGCCGCGCTCGAACTCCTCCACGAAGCCGCGCGTGTAGGCCGTGTAGTTCCCGGCGTTGCCGACCGGGATGAAGTGGAAGTCAGGGGCGTCGCCGAGCACCTCGACGATCTCGAACGCCGCCGTCTTCTGGCCCTCGATGCGGTCGTTGTTGACCGAGTTGACGAGGTGCACGGGGTACTCGGCCGCGAGGGCACGGGCGATGTCGAGGCAGTCGTCGAAGTTGCCCTTGAGCTGCACGATGTCCGCGTCGTGGATGATGGCCTGGCTGAGCTTGCCCAGCGCGATCTTCCCCTCGGGGATCAGCACGACCGCCTTGATGCCGGCGTGCGCCGCGTACGCCGCCGCCGACGCGGAGGTGTTGCCCGTCGATGCGCAGATGACCGCCTTCGCGCCGGCCTCGACGGCCTTCGAGATCGCCATCGTCATGCCGCGGTCCTTGAACGAGCCGGTCGGGTTCATGCCCTCGTACTTCACGAACACGCGCGCGCCGGTGCGCTGAGACAGCGCGGGTGCTTCGATGAGCGGCGTGCCGCCCTCGCCCAGCGTGACGATGGGGGTGGCATCCGTCACATCGAGGCGGTCACGGTACTCGCGCAGGACTCCCTGCCACTGGTGAGCCACTTGCTTTACGCTCCTTCGATTCGCAGCACATGGGCGATCGAGGTGACCGCGGCACTGGCGCGCAGCGCCTCGACCGTGGCGGCCAGCGACGCCTCGAGGGCTGCATGGGTTCCGATGACAAGGGTAGCCGTCGGCGAATCATCCTCAGCACTGTCGCCGGTGCCAGTCGAGCGGGTTCCGCCCGACTGCACTGTGCTCACCTGAGTGCCGCCTCCGGCGCCACTCGAGCGAGTTCCGCTCGACTGCACTGTGCTCACCTGAGTGCCGCCTCCGGCGCCACTCGAGCGGGTTCCGCTCGACTGCACGATGTTCTCGATCGACGCGCCGTTCTCCGCGAAGATCTGCGCGATCTCGGCGAGCACGCCCGGCTGATCGGTGACGTGGAGCATCACGTGGTAGCGGGTCAGAGCGGCGGAGACGGGCAGCGCCGGGAGGTTCGCGTGAGTGGATTCCGCGACGCCCGGACCGCCCGCGACGTGCCGGCGCGCCGCCGAGACGACGTCGCCGAGAACCGCGGACGCGGTCTGCAGCCCGCCCGCACCCGCGCCGTAGAACATGAGGTCGCCCGCCGCCTGGGCCTGCACGAACACGGCGTTGTGCACCCCGTGAACAGCGGCGAGCGGATGCCTGCGCGGCACCAGCGCCGGGTAGACCCGAGCCGAGACGCCCGCCTCGCCCGTCACCGGATCGGCGATCCGCTCGCAGATCGCGAGCAGCTTCACGACGTACCCCATCGCCTGGGCTCGGTCGACCTGCTCCTTGGTGATGTCTTCGATGCCCTCGCGATAGACCGCCTCAAGCGGCACGTTCGTATGGAACGCGAGGCTCGCGAGCAGTGCCGCCTTCGCGGCCGCGTCGTAGCCCCCGATGTCGGCGGTCGGGTCGGCCTCGGCGTAGCCGAGTTCCGTGGCAGTGGCGAGCGCGTCGGCGAGGTCCTCGCCCGCGGAGTCCATGCGATCGAGGATGAAGTTCGTCGTGCCGTTGACGATGCCGAGGATGCGGGTGACGGAGTCGCCCGCGAGGCTGTCGCGCAGCGGGCGGATGATCGGGATCGCGCCGCCGACCGCCGCCTCGTAGTACAGCTGCGCGCCGACCTGTTCCGCAGCGTCGAACAGCTCGGCGCCGTGGGTCGCGAGCAGCAGCTTGTTGCCGGTCACGACATCGGCACCGGAGTTGAGCGCCTTCAGGATCAGCTCGCGGGCCGGGTCGATGCCACCCATCAGCTCGACCACGATGTCGGCGCCGAGGATGAGCTCCTCGGCGCGCGTCGTGAAGAGCTCGCGCGGCAGCGCGACGTCGCGCGGCTTGTCGAGATCGCGCACCGCGATGCCGGCGAGCTCGATGCTCGCACCGATGCGGCTGCCGAGCTCCTCGCCGTTGTCGAGCAGCAGCCGCGCCACCTGCGCACCGACGGTGCCGCCGCCGAGCAGCGCGATCCTCAACGTTCTGTACTCGATCAACCGCGTGCTCCCAAAACTGCTCCTACGTCGTGGCTCAGAAGGTCCTCCTCGGTCTCGCCGCGCACGATCACGCGCGCTTCGCCGTCGCGAACGGCGACGACGGCCGGGCGGGGAAGGTAGTTGTAACGGCTCGACAGGGACCAGCAATACGCACCCGTCGCCGGGACCGCGAGCAGGTCGCCCGGCGCGATGTCGCCGGGCAGATAATCCGCCTGCACCACGATGTCCCCCGACTCGCAGTGCTTGCCCGCGATGCGGACGAGCACGGGGTCGGCCGTCGACGCACGGCTCACCAGCCGGACCGAGTAGTCGGCCTGGTAGAGCGCTGTGCGCGCGTTGTCGCTCATCCCGCCGTCGACGCTCGCGTAGAGCCGGGTCGCCGTCGCGCCGTCGCTGCCCGTCGCGACCTCGACCGGCTTGGTCGTGCCGAGCTCGTACAACGTGATGCCGGGGCCGCCGATGATGCTGCGGCCCGGCTCGAAGGCGAGATGCGGCACGGGAATGCCGCGCGCGGCGCACTGCTCGGCGACCGTGCCGACGATGTGCGTCGCAAGCTCCTCGATCGGGGTCGGGTCGTCCGCCGTGGTGTAGGCGATGCCGAAGCCGCCGCCGAGATTCAGCTCGGGCACCGGGCCGCCTGCGAGCAGACGCTCGTGCACGTCGAGCAGGCGGCGAGCCGACTCCGCGAAGCCGTCTGCGCCGAAGATCTGGGACCCGATGTGGCAGTGCAGACCGACGAACTCGAGCTCGGAGCGCGAGCGGATGTCTGCGACGACGCGCTTGACGTCGGCGAGCGACAGACCGAACTTCTGGTCCTCGTGGGCGGTCGCGAGGAACTCGTGCGTGTGCGCATGGACGCCCGAGTTGACGCGCAGCCGCACGCGCTGCCGTCGCCCGTGCCGCCGAGCGGCCTCCGCCACCCGCGCGATCTCCTGCTCGGAGTCGATGACGATGGTGCCGAGGCCGACCGAGACGGCCCGGTCTATCTCGGCGAGGGACTTGTTGTTGCCGTGCAGACCGAGCCGCGCCGGGTCGACGCCGGCGGCGAGCGCCACGGCGAGCTCGCCCGCGGAGCAGGTGTCGACGTTGAGCCCGGCAGCCGCCACCCAGCGCGCCACCTCGATGGAGAGGAACGCCTTGCCCGCGTAGTACACGGTCGCGGTCGTGCCGGCGGATTCCGCTGCCGAGGCGAAGGCGGCGAGCGTGCGGGATGCCCGGGCCCGGGCATCCGCTTCATCGATCACGTACAGCGGCGTGCCGAACTCGGCCTGCAGCGCAGCGAGACTCACTCCCCCGACGCTGACCACCCCGTCGGCCTGGCGCTGCGCGCTCGACGGCCAGATCGCGGCGGGCAGCTCGTTCGCGTCGGCCGGAACGGCGAGCCAGCTCGGCGCCAGGGGGTTCTCGGCCACAGAAGTCCTCGGGGTCGGAAAGGGATTGCGACGAGTTTAGCGGGAGGCACGCCCGCCGAACGCCACGGTCAGAGCGCCGCCCGAATATCGGTGTGCGCGAAGCCGTCACCGACGAAGAGCAGCGACTCGCCGGTCACTGCGGCGAGGGCGCAGCTGTAGGTGCCACCGAGGTTGAGACGCGCCCCGCTTCCGCTGCCCTTGCCGAAGACCCGATACGCCTCGCGCGCGACGCGCGCCTGGTCGATGGTGAACGGGACCACCTCGACACGCAGGGTCGCGAGCGCCCTCTCGATCTGGAGTCGCGCCGCGGGTGGAGCTCGCCGATCGGCGACGATCACGAGGAGGGGCAGGCGCTGTGAGTCTGGAACGTCTTCGGGTCGAGGGAGAAGTCGTTGGCGTGGAAGTCGATCGTCGCTTTGCTCTTGGCCACCGCGATGTCGTCGACCTTGAGCCCCTGCGGGATGTACGGCGCGATGCAGACGTTGATCGGTTTGCCGTTGAAGATGTCACCGAGCAGCGACTTCACATCGAAGTGCACCGGCCCCGACGTGACATTGACCGATTGCGGGTAGAGGCGGATCAGCGCCCCGTCCGCGACCGGGCGCACCGCAGCCGAATAGGTGATCGGCAGCCCGAGCACCTGCGTCGTCGCCGAATACGAGACGGTCTTGTCGCTCAGCTGAATCGCGGCGGTCGGGTCGGGCAGCGACACGAGACTGTTCACGGATTCCTCGGAGACGTGCAGCGTGCCCTGCACAGTGCCGAGCACCGGCGGCACGCGGAACGAGCGGTCGATGTGCACATCGCCCGCGACGAGGGAGGCCTGCACCGAGCCGCGCGCCGTCGTGATGTTCGGCGCGTCGACGTCGACCTCCTCGAAGCGCCCGGCGAGGTATTGCGCGAGGAAGGAGAATCCGCGCACGTTCACGGTGAGGCCCGGCGCGGTCACGCCGGCCGGAAGCGCCTGCCGGATCTCCGACTCCATGCGCTTCTCGGCATATGTTCGCAGTGCTGCGTCAGCGCCGAAGGCGAGGGCCACCACCGCAACGATGATGAGGCCGGTCCAGGCGAGTCGGCGCGGCGTGCTGACAGCCATCGAGCGGAGTTACATCCGCTCCGGAGCGGATACGCCGAGCAACCCAAGGCCGTTGCGGATCGTCTGACCGGTCGCGTCGTTGAGCCACAGGCGCGTACGGTGCAGCGTCTCGACGGGCGCCTCGCCCTGCGGGATCACGCGGCAGTTGTCGTACCAGCGGTGGTAGAGGCCGGCGATCTCTTCGATGAAGCGGGCGACGCGGTGCGGCTGCCGCAGCTCGGCAGCCTGCGCGATGATGCGCGGATACTCCTGCAGAGCGCCGAGCAGCGCCGCCTCGGTCTCGTGGGTGAGCAGCTCCGGTGCGAACTCGCTGCGGTCGACGCCCGCCGCCGCCGCGTTGCGTGCGACCGACGCCGTGCGCGCGTGCGCGTACTGCACGTAGTAGACGGGATTGTCGTTGCTGCGCTTCGCCAGCAGGTCGAGGTCGAGGTCAAGCGAGGTGTCGCTCGAGGAACGCACGAGCGCATACCGCCCGGCGTCGACGCCCACCGCGTCGACCAGGTCGTCGAGGGTGACGATGTTGCCGTTCCGCTTGCTCATGCGGACCGGCTGGCCGTCTTTCAAGAGGTTCACCATCTGGCCGATGAGGATCTGGAGGTTCACGTTCGGCGTGTCTCCGAAGGCGGCGGTCATCGCCATCATGCGGCCGACGTAACCGTGGTGGTCGGCGCCGAGCATGATGATGTTCTGCTCGAAGCCACGCTCGCGCTTGTTCTGGTAATACCCGATGTCGCCCGCCATATAGGCCGGTTCGCCGTTGGAACGGATGATCACGCGGTCGCGATCATCGCCGAAGTCGGTCGTGCGCAACCAGGTCGCACCGTCTTGCTCGAACACGTGGCCCTTGTCGCGCAACTGCGCGATGGCCTTGTCGACCGCGCCCGAGGTGTGCAGGGAGTCCTCGTGGAAGTACACGTCGAAGTCGACGCCGAAGCCGTGCAGCTTCTGCTTGATCTCATCGAACATGAGGTTCACGCCGATCGAGCGGAACACCTCCTGCTGCTCGTCGCGGCCGAGCGAGGTGAGGTCGCCGTCGTACACGGCGACGACCTGAGCGGCGATGTCGGCGATGTACGCGCCGCCGTAGCCGTCTTCCGGGGTCGGCTCGCCGAGATAGGCGGCGAGCAGGCTGCGCGCGAAGCGGTCGATCTGCGAACCGTGGTCGTTGAAGTAGTACTCGCGCGTGACGAGGCCGCCCTCGGCCGCGAGGATGCGCGCGAGGCTGTCTCCGACGGCCGCCCACCGCACGCCGCCCATGTGAATAGGCCCGGTCGGGTTCGCGCTCACGAACTCGAGGTTGATCGTGATGCCGTCGTAAAGATGCCCGTGGCCGTAGGCCTCGCCCGCGTCGACGATCGCCTTCGCCAGCTGGCCGGCGGCGGCCGCGTCGACGCGGAAGTTGATGAAACCGGGACCCGCGACCTCCGCCGCAGCGATGCCGGGAATCGATGACGCGGCCGCCGCGATCTCGGTCGCGAGCTCACGAGGGTTCATGCCGAGCGGCTTGGCGAGCTTCATCGCGACGTTGCTCGCCCAATCGCCGTGCTCGCGGTTCTTCGGACGCTCGAGAACGAGGTCGGATTCCTCGAACTGCGGTGCCTTCTGCTGGGCGCTGCCCTCGCTCGCCTCGCCGCTGCGCCGCACAATGATGGGCGCAACGAGGGCATAGAGGGCGGCGGAAAGCTCAGCGGGGGTCACGGGTAACGATTCTATGGGAGCCCCTGCCGCCGACCCTGAGAGGGCCCAGCCGCTTGATAGGCTCGCGCCAACCACGCGCCGCGGCGGCCGTCCGCGGCTCGAGTCCCCGACGGAAAGCGCCTCAGCCATGCCTCTCGCACGACCCGCCCTCCGCCTCTCGGCGGCCCTCATCGCAGGCGCCGCCACGATCTGCCTGCTGGCCGCGTGCGCCGGAACGTCGGGTGGATCGACGGGTCAGGCCTCGCCGAATTCGACGGATGCCTCAAGCGCGCCCTCGGCGGGCGCCACCGACGCGGGGCGTCCGACGCCGACGTTCAGCCCGACCCCGACGCCGAGCCCCACTCCGGTCACGCTCACGCAGGACCAGGTGTGGACCGCGCAGCAGGTCTACTCGTACAACCCGAACTTCACGGTCGACCCCGACTACAAGGTCCAGGGCGGATCGGCCGCCGATCAGCTCGTCCAGCTCAAGGGCGTCAGCTTCGGCTGGCTCAACGAGACGAGCAACGACATCATCGAGGTCGCGGTCGCGCACCCCAACTCGGCGAACGTCGCCCAGTTCGACGGCAGCGTCGCTGCGACGTCGCAGCAGGTTCCGATCGACGGTGCCCCCTCGGGCACGGTCAGCTACTTCGACGTCAAGAACGGCGTGGGCACGCTGCAGATCTTCACCAACAACGGCTACTGGGTCGTCATCGACTCGAAGACGTTCCTCGAGCCGGGCGACAGCTATCAGGTCGCGAGCGCCGTGATGGGCAACCTGCACTAGGCGGCGGCCCAGCCCGTCCAGCCGGTGGCGCGGATCACGATCAGCGGACCCTGCGGGCGGTGCTGCGCGTACTGCTCGTAGCGGGCGACGAGCGCATCGATCGGATGCGTGAGGCCGCCGGCATCCGTCACCACGTTCGCGACGCCGTCGACACGCACCCACCACAGGCGGGACCAGTCCTCGGCGTACTCGTCGGTGAGCAGCGCCACGCGCGGATTCTGCGCGATGTTGCCCAGTCGGCTGAGCCGCCTGGTCGTCTTCGGCTTGTGGTCGACCGCCGTGTAGATCAGATCGCCCTCGACCGCGAAGGTGATCGGCACGAGGCGCGGCGCGCCCTCCCCCGTGACCGTCGCGAGGCGAGCGACACGCGCGGCAGCGAACCGCGACCGCGCCTCGTCTTCGCCGAGCCGCACGCTACCGCCCCATGCGGGCGACGCGCTCGGCCAGCGCGTCGGGAACGAGGCGCGCTCCGGCGACGATGACCTTGTAGCGCAGGCTCGGAATCGAGACGGCGCGGCCGCGGCCGGTGTCGATCAGGGCGGCCCGCACCACGTCCGGCGCGCGCAGCCACAGCACATCGGGCACTCGGCGTTCGAGTTCGGCGACCGGCGCCGGCGCGCCGTCCGGTGCACCGACGTGGGCCTCCGTCGAGAGGCGCGCGTGGAATTCGGTGCGCACGAATCCCGGCGCGACGGCCGTCACGCGCACGCCGCGATGCTTGTACGCGACGTTCGCCCAGCGGCTGAAGCTGAGCAGCCACGCCTTCGCCGCGCTGTACGTGCCGCGCGGCGTGAAGCCCGCGACCGAGGCGATGTTGATGATGGTGCCGCGCCCCTCGGGCAGCATGTGGGCGAGCGCCGCATGGCTGAGCCGCAGCGGGACCGCGACGAGGATCGACAGCATGTTCAGCTCGTCGTCGACGGAGCTCTCATCGAAGTCGCGCTTGACGCCGAATCCCGCGTTGTTGACCAGCACGTCGATGCGGTTCACGGAGGCCCCGACGCGGGCCTCGGCGGCCTTCGCGCCGGCCGTCGTCAGCAGGTCGGCGACGAGCACCTCGACGTTAATGTCGTGCTCGTCGCGCAGCTGGGCGGCGAGGGCATCGAGCCGCTCCCCGTTGCGGGCGACGAGCACCAGGTCGAGGCCGTCGGCGGCGAGCTGTCGGGCGAATTCAGCGCCGATGCCGCTCGACGCTCCGGTGATGAGCGCTCGGGTTCCGATGGCGCGCGGGTGGGGCATCCGTTCACGATAACCCGCGCTTGACATTAGGCGCGAACGATATATCGTTAACGTGTCTTTGAAGGTCAAAGACCTGTTATCAGAAAGGTCGACCGATGTACGACAACACCTCACATCACGACTTCCACGCCGGTCGCGGCCACGGCCGCCGGCCCGGCACAGACGGCGACGCTCACTTCGACGGCGCCCGCTTCCACCACGAGCCGCGCGGTTTCGGCCGCGGCTTCGGCGGCGTCGGCTTCGGGCCCGGCGCGTTCGGGCCCAGCTTCGACCCTGCCGACTTCGCCCGGGGCGGCCGCGGCCGCCGTCGCGCGTCGCGCGGAGACATCCGTGCGGCCCTGCTCTCTCTCATCGCCGAGGCGCCGTCCAGCGGCTACGCGCTGATCAAGCGGATCGGCGAGAAGACCGACGGTCTCTGGGTGCCGAGCCCCGGCTCGGTGTACCCGACGCTGCAGCAGCTCGTCGACGAGGAGCTCATCGCCCCCGCCGGCGAGGGCCGCAAGACCGAGTACTCGCTCACCGACGCGGGCCGCGCCTACGTCGACGAGCACGCCGACGAGCTGGCCGCCGCGTGGAACGCCGCCCCGGCACGCTCAGGCGCCGACGCCGAGCTGTTCACTGCGATCGGCAAGCTCATGGGCGCGATCCACCAGCTGCGCTTCGTCGCCTCCGAGGCCCAGCGGCAGCAGGCCGCCGCCAAGATCGACGAGCTGCGCAAGTCGCTCTACGCGATCCTCGCCGAGGGCTGAGCCGCAGGCGGGCGCGGCGCTCAGACGAGGGCCGCGCCTGCCGCGCGGGCACCACGCCGCGTGAAGAGGCGCATCAGCCCGTCGACGCCGATGCCCACTGCGAGGCCGATCACGAGCGATACGCCGAGCGATACGAGCGGATTGGCGAGCAGGCCGAACGAGGCGGAGCCGACGAGCGCCCCCACCGCGAGGTTGAAGCCCGTGTAGAGCGTGACGGAAGTGAGCGCGACCGGCACGTAGCGGCGCACAGGCATCCGCGCCGCCCCTGCCGTCATCGTCGCGGCGACGCGCACGAACGGCAGGAACTTGGCAGTGAGAAGGGTCGACGCCGGGCGCGATTCGAGGCGGCTGCGCGAGTAGGCGAACGCCCGCGCGAGCTTCGGGTGCCGGCTGCCCGCCCAGCGCTCGATGCCGAGCCGGCGTCCCAGCTGGTACGCGATCAGGTCGCCGGCGAGCGCTGCCGGAATCGCGACCGCGAGCACGACGAGCGGGTTGTGTCCGGCCGCAGTCGCCGCCGATGCCACCGCGACGACGAGCATCTCGCCCGGGATGAACGGGAAGAACCCGTCGACGATCAGGGCCGCCGCCATCAGTGCGAGTGCCCACGGCGACGCGGCCGCAATTCCGACGAGGTGCCCGATCGTGTCCATGTCTTCGAAGGTACGGATGCCTCGTGCCGGGGTCGTCACGCTGGAGTTGGCCCATACCCCCTACCCCGGTATCGGATCCACGGCGGCGTCAGCCGCGTGTGGCACGGTAGACGTCATGACGCGGAAGAGCCGGAGCGCGACGGCACCGCGGGTGCGCACGCGACGCTGGCTGTTCTGGCTGGTCGTCGGACTCGTCGCGGCCGCGCTCTATGCCGTCGAAGTGCCGGTGGCGGTGTCGGTCTACGCGGTGCCGATCGAGGTCGTCTTCGTGGTCGTCGCGGCGCACGTCGGCGCGATTCCGCTCGCGGTGTGGCGGCCGCGGGAGGCATCCGTTGTCGCCATCGTCGCCGCCTTCGTGCTCGCGCTGATCTCGACGACGGGGTCGCCGGCCGCGCCGTGGCCATGGGCCGTCGCGCCGCTGATCACGCAGGTGCTCGCCCTCGCGATCGTCGCCTGGAAGGACACGTGGTGGTGGGCCGCCGCCGCCTGGCTCGTGAGCGGTGCGGCGTCGCTGCTCGCCGCGCTGATCCTGATCACCCGCATGCCGTTCGCGGCGAGCCTGACCGACATCGTGGTGTTCGCGAACATCGGCGTCTTCACAATCGCCGCCGCCATCGTCGTGCGGCAGCTGCAGCGCACCCGCGCCCAGCTCGCCGACGAGCGCGAGACGAGTGAGAGCGAGCGCTCGCGGCGCATGATGGCCGACGAGCGCGCCCGGATCGCGCGGGAACTTCACGACGTCGTGGCGCACGGCATGTCGATCCTGAACGTGCAGGCGACCAGCGCGCCGTACCGGCACCCCGGCCTTCCCGCCGAGGTCGTCACGGAGTTCGAGCAGATCGCGGCGCAGACGCGCACGACCCTCGGCGAGATGCGCCGTCTGCTCGGCGTGCTGCGGTCGGACACGCCAGAGACGGCCACCGCGGGAGCGGCACCGAGCCTCGGCGAGGCCGATGCCACCGGCGCCGACGCCGCGGAGACCGATGTGCTTCTGTTGGGCGACGACCCGCACGGCACGAATCCGACCGCAGTGCTCGAACCCCAGCCGGGGCTCGCACAGCTGCCGGCACTGATCGAGAAGGCGCGGCGCGCGGGCGCCTCGATCGAGTTCGAACCCGGTGAGGCGACAGGCCGGCCGGTCGACGATGTGGTCGGGCTCTCCGCGTACCGCATTGTGCAGGAGGCTCTCAGCAACGCGCTGCGCCACGCGCCCGGCGCGGCGATCACGATCACGGTCACGCGCGACTCACGAATGCTCGAGCTGGCCATCGAGAACGCTCCGGCACCCCGGGCGCCGCAGCCGGCGCGCCGCGAGAGCGGGCCCCTTGCCAGCGCGGGATCGCTGCTGCGCGGCGTGCGCGGCCGGTCCGGGGCTACGGGCGAGACCGCCGGGTCTGCCGCCGCCAGTGCGGCGACGGCGTCGGGCTACGGGCTGCGCGGCATGCGCGAACGCGCCGGCGCGGTCGGCGGCTCGGTCGAGTACGGCCCGATCGACGGCGGTGGCTGGCGCGTCGACGCGGTGCTGCCGGCGCATCCCGAAGGGGGCTCATGAGAATGACGAACATCAGAGTCGTGATCGCCGATGACCAGGCGATGGTGCGCGCCGGCTTCGCCGCGCTGCTCGATGCACAGCCGGACGTCTCAGTCGTCGGGCAGGCGGCCGACGGCGCCGAGGCGGTCGCGCTCGCGCTTCAGCTCGCGCCCGACGTCGTGCTGATGGACGTGCGGATGCCCGTCAAGAACGGCATCGACGCGACGGCCGACATCGCGCGCGCCGACATCGAGACGCGCGTCCTCATGCTGACGACCTTCGACATCGACGACTACGTGTACCAGGCGCTGCAGGCCGGCGCGAGCGGGTTCCTGCTCAAGGACGCGCTGCCCGCCGACCTCGTTGACGCGGTGCGCGTGGTCGCCGGCGGCGAGGGGCTGCTCTCTCCGCGGCTCACCCGGCTCGTGATCGAGCGGTTCGCCCGGGGTGCCCCCGGTCAGTCATCCGTCGCTGCCGCCGCGCCGGCCGGCCGACGCGAGCTCGACGAGCTCACGCAGCGCGAGAACGAGATTCTCGTCCTTGTCGCGCAGGGGCTGTCGAACGGTGAGATCGCCAGGTCGCTCTTTCTTGCCGAGCAGACCGTGAAGACCCATGTCAGCCGGGTGTTCACGAAGCTCGGCCTGCGCGACCGCGCCCAGGCGGTGATCCTCGCCTACGAGCGAGGCCTCGTGACGCCGGGCGCGGGCACACCCTCGTAGCGGGCGCCTCGGGACGCCCGTGGCGGAACGGCGCGCTACAGTTACGGGCTCGCGCGCCAGCTACGGGTGGCGCGGCGTGCCGCAGCTGTAGCGCAACTGGAGCCGCATGGGCGGGAAGGCTGGGCGGCTCGGGGGCTATACGCGGAACTGCTCGGCACGGGGTCCGAGCGTCAGGCCGAGGCCCGGGGTGCCGGCCGGCTCGATGCTGCCCTCGCGCACCTCGAGCGCGCCGTCGAACAGCAGCGGTTCGATGCGGGCGTGATCGTGGAAGTACTCGAGGTGGCGGGCGCGCCGCACCGCACACACCGCGTGCGCGGACAGTTGCGGCGCGCAGTGCGCGGAAATCGAGATGCCGGATGCCTCGGCGAGCGCCGCCCCCTCGAGCCACCCGGTGAAGCCGCCGCAGCGCGTGACGTCGAGCTGCAGGCAGTCGACCGCGCCGGCCGCGAGGAGACGCGCCGCGTCCTGGATGCCCCAGCAGTACTCCCCCGCGGCGATGTCCATCGCGGCACCGGCACGCACCGCCGCCAGCTCGGCAGGATAGTCCGACGACACCGGTTCCTCGAACCAGCGCACGTCGAAGTCGCGCAGGTCGCGCTCGACTCGGCGCGCCTGCGAGGGGGTATAGCCGCCGTTCGCGTCGACGAACAGCTCGACATCACCGAGCACCTCGCGGGCGAGAGCGACGCGTTGGAGGTCGCGCGCCTCCGCGGCGCCCGCCGATTCGCCGATCTTGATCTTCGCCGCGCCGACGCCGAGCTCGAGCCATTCCCGCAGCTGGGCGGCCGTCGTGTCGTCGTCGTACGTCGTGAAGCCCCCGCTGCCGTACACGGGTGCGGCGGCGCGGGCCCGGCCGAGCAGTTCGAGCAGCGGCATGCGGACGAGCCGCGCCCGCAGGTCCCAGAGCGCCACGTCGACGGCCGAGATCGCGCAGGCGACGACACCGGCGCGCCCCAGGTTACGGACGGCACGGTCCATGGCGTCGCGCAGGTACGGCAGGTCTGAGGCGCAGGCGCCGCGGACCAGCGGCGCGAGCACCTTCGTCACGACGAGCGCGGCGGAGGCATCCGCGTAGCTGTAGCCCAGCCCCTCGATCTCACCCGCCGCGACCCGCACGACGACGACGGTCGTCGCGTCCCACTCGGCGGTTCCGTCGGCCTCCGGCTGATCGGTCGGCACCCGGTAGACCTCGGCCGTGACGCGGTCGATCGGGTCGGATGCCGGGATCACGGCGCTACGGCTTCCGGGGCGGGAACGCGGCCAGCGCACGGTCGACGGTGCGCTGCGGAATGCGCGGACGCCTCGTCATGCGCTCGGGTTCGGCCACACGACCCTCGAGCGCGGCGGCGAGCACCTCGGCCAGATGCATGCCTCGCTTCCCGTCACCCAGCTGCTCGAGCTGAGTACGGCAGCTGAAGCCGTCGGCCATCAACAGGGTGTCCGGAGCGGCGTCGCGAACAGCGGGCAGCAGGTCGTGCTCGGCCACGGAGATCGACACGTCGAGGTGGCCCGCCTCGAAGCCGAAGTTGCCGGCGAGCCCGCAGCATCCGCTCACGGTGTCCGCGGTGATGTCGGCCTTCTTCATCAGCTCGGCGTCCGCGTCGAAGCCGAGCACCGCATGCTGGTGGCAGTGCGGCTGGACGACAGCGTGGCGGGCGACGTTCGGCGGCTCCCAGCCCTCGGTCTCGAGCAGCAGCTCGGCGAGGGTCTTCGACCGGGTCGCGACGAGCGCCATGTCGGGGTCGGCGGGCAGCAGCTCGGGGCCGTCGGAGCGGAACACCGCAAGACAGCTCGGCTCGAGGGCGATGAGCGGTGTGCCCGACGCGAGGTACGGCGCGAGCGTGCGCACCGTGCGGGCGAGAATCCGTTTTGCACTCGCCAGCTGACCGGTCGAGACCATCGTGAGCCCGCAGCACAGGGCCTCCTGCGGCACGACCACGCGATAGCCGGCGGCTTCGAGCACCGTGACGGCCGCTCGCGCGACCTGGGGGTGGAAGTTGTCGGTGAAGGTGTCGGGCCAGAGCACGACGTCGCCGTTCGGCGCCACGGCGGGCGCCGGGTGCGTCGCGAACCAGTCGGTGAATCGCTCCTCCTGGAACTGCGGGAGCGGCCGTTCCGGCTCGACGCCGCCCAGGCGCTTGCCGAGCCGCGCGGCTTTCGTGCGGCCCAGCGCGTTGACGAGCTTCGGCAGCCCGGGCGCGAGATGGGTGAGGCGAGCCCACAGCGGCAGCCACCCCATCGTGTAGTGCGCCGCCGGCCGGATCCGGCCCTCGTAGTGGTGCGAGAGGAACTCGGCCTTGTACGTCGCCATGTCGACGTCGACGGGGCAGTCCGACTTGCAGCCCTTGCACGACAGGCACAGATCGAGCGCGTCGAGCACCTCGGTCGAGCGCCAGCCGTTCTGAATCGGGCCGTCCTTCGCCTCGCCGTTGACCATCTCGAACAGCAGCCGCGAGCGGCCTCGCGTCGACTGCTCCTCCTCGCCGGTCGCCCGGTACGACGGGCACATCACGCCGCCCGTGTGGCTGCGGCAGTTGCCGACGCCGACGCAGCGCAGTGCGGCGCGATCGAAACGGCCCTCGTCGTCCGGGTAGCTGAAGTGCAGTTCCACGTCGACCTTCGGACGGTAGTCCGCGCCCAGCCGCAGGTTGTCGGTCGGACCGAGCGGCGCATCGAAGCGGCCGCCGGCAGCGACGACCACCTTCTGCGGGTTCATCCGGTCGCCCGGGTCGAAGATCGCCTTGAACTCGCGGAATGCCGTGACCACCCGGTCGCCGAACATGATCGGCAGCAGGGCACCGCGCGACTGGCCGTCGCCGTGCTCGCCCGAGAGCGAGCCGCCGTAGTTCGCGACGAGGTGCGCCGCGCGATCGAGGAACGCGTGGAAGTGCGCGATGCCCTGTTCGGATTCCAGATCGAAGGGGATGCGGCAGTGCACGCACCCCTGCCCGAAGTGGCCGTAGCGCGAGGCCGGCTGGTAGTCGAACTCGGTGAGCAGGTCGCCGAAGTCGCGCAGGTACTCGGCGAGGCGCTCGGGCGGTACGGCCGCGTCCTCCCAGCCCTCCCACGTGTCGCGCTGGCCGGGCACCCACGCGGTCGAGCCGAGGCCCGCCTCGCGCACGTCGCGCAGCTCCTGCTCCTGCACCGGGTCGTCATAGATCTTGCTGTTCGGAGCGGGCTCGAACGACTTCAGTTCCTCGACCAGCCGGCGAGCGCGAGCATCCGATTCGTCCTTCGTGTCGCCCGGCAGCTCGACCATCAGCCAGCCGTCCCCGTCCGGCAGCAGCTCGAGTGCCTCGGGGTTCTCGCGCTTGCGCTGCTCGTTGCCGATCAGGATGCTGTCGAGACCCTCGATCGACAGCGGGTCGTGCTTCGCGACGATGGGCGACGCCGCCGCCGCATCCTCGATCGTCGGGAACCCGAGCACGACGACCGTCTTGGCCTTGGGCACCGGGACGAGCTGCAGCTCGGCCCGCAGCACCGTGACGAGCGTCGACTCGGAACCGGTCAGCGCCTTCGCGACGTCGAAGCCGTTCTCGGGCAGCAGCGCCTCGAGGTGGTAGCCGGAGACAAGGCGCGGGATGTCGGGAAAACGCTCCCTGATCTCGTCGCCGTAGTCGTCGACGAGCGCGCGCATGCGCTGATACAGCCGCGCGCGGTCGCCGCCCTCCGCGACGATCTCGTCGTAGTCATCGTCGGCGGTGGGCCCGACCCAGCAGCGCAGACCGTCGTAGGTCATGATCTCGAGACGCCGCACATTGTCGCTCGTCTTGCCGTAGGCCTGGGCGGTCGAGCCGCATGAGTCGTTGCCGATCATGCCGCCGAGTGTGCAGTGCGAGTGCGTGGCGGGCTTCGGGCCGAACTGCAGATCGTGCTCGGCGAGGAGGGCGTTCAGCGTGTCGAGGTTGATCCCGGGCTCGACGATGCAGCTGCGGCCGGCGATGTCGAGAGAGACAAGCCGGTTGCAGTACTTCGACCAGTCGATCACGACCGCCTCGTTGCAGCACTCCCCAGCCAGGCTCGTGCCGCCGCCGCGCGAGAGCACGGGCACGTCGAGCCGGCGGCACACCTCGAGCGCACGAGCCCCGGCCTCGACCGAGTACGGAACGACGACGGCGATCGGCACCTGCCGGTAGTTCGAGGAATCCGTCGCGTAGGTCGCCCTCGTGCCCGCGTCGAACCGCACCTCGCCGTCGACGGCCGCTTCGAGCGCGTCGCTGAGGCTCATGACGTCGATGCCCGCCGAGGTGATCATTCGCGCTGCCCTTCGTCGGCGCCGCCCAGATGCAGCACGTTCTTCGCCCGCTGCAACGCTTCGGCTCCGAGAGCCTCGGCCGAGTCCACGATCGCGCCGACGCGCAGCGGATCGCCCTTGACCAGAGCCTTGAGCGTGTTGTTGCGGTATTCCTTCGTGATCTTGGCGGGCAATGGCGGCGCATTGCGCGTCACATACGCATCGATCAGGGTGACGCCCTGGTGCCGGAACGCGGCATCCCACGCCTCGCCCGCGTCGTCGTCGCTCTTCAATCGGATGCCTTTGAAGCCCAGCAGCTCGGTGTAGCCGGCATAGTCCACCGACTCGACATCCTGCGAGCCGGTCCACACCGGGTTGCCGTCTTCCGTGCGCATCTCCCACGACACCTGCGCGAGGTCGTCGTTGTGCATCACGACGACGATGAACTGCCGATTCGGCCACTTGTGCTGGTACTTCTTCACGGTGATGAGCTCGTTCATGCCGAGCATCTGGAACGCGCCGTCACCGATCGTGCACACGACCGGTCGCTCGGGGTACGCGAACTTCGCCGCGACCGCGTACGGCATCGCGGCGAGCATGCTCGCGAGCCGGCCCGACAGGTCACCGCGCATGCCGCGCCGGAGGCGGATGTGGTGGCCGTACCAGTCGGCGGTGGTCCCGGCATCCGCCGTCACGATCGCGTTCTCCGGCAGGCGCTCGTTGAGCTCGAAGAACACGCGCCTGGGGTTCGCGCCGTCGGGAAAGCCGACCATCGCGTCGGCACGCATCTCGCGCTCCCAGTCGGTGAACTGATCGGCGATCCGCTGCTGCCACGACAGGTCCGACTGCTGCGTCAGCAGTGGCAGCAGCCCGTCGAGCGTCGCACCGACGTCGCCCCACAGGTTCACCTCGGTCGGATAGCGCACGCCGAGCTGTTCGGGCTTGAGGTCGACCTGGACCGCTCGCGCCTGGCCCGTCGCCGGCATGAACTCGCCATACGGGTAGTTCGTGCCGAGCATGATGAGGGTGTCGCAGCCCTGCATCTGCTTGAGACTCGGCAGTGACCCGAGCAACCCCACCTGCTGAGTGTGGAAGGGAATGTCCGAGGGCACGACGTCCTTGCCGCGCAACGCCGTGATGATTCCCGCGCCGGTCTTGTGCGCGAGCTCGAGCACCTGATCGGTGGCGCCCCGGGCGCCGGCCCCGACGAGCAGCGTCACCTTCGAGCCCGCATTGATGACGGCTGCCGCCTTCTCGAGCTCCTCGCGCACCGGCGCGATGCGCGTCGAGGCGGGCACGCTGCTCGACCGGGACACCCAGTGCGCGGCCGACGGCTCGGCCGCCTCCATGGCCTGAACGTCGTGAGGAAGGATGATGACGGTCGGCTGCAGTCGCGTGCGCGCCGTTCGGAACGCGGTGTCGATGACGGCCTGGGCCTGCTGCGGCGACACGATGGTCTTGACGTACGCGGCGACGTCGGCGAAGACGAGCTCGAGGTTGCTCTCCTGCTGGGTGAAGGTGCCGAGAGCATCCAGGCCCTGCTGGCCGACGATCGCGACGACGGGAACGTTGTCCATCTGCGCGTCGTACAGGCCATTGATCAGGTGGAACGCGCCCGGGCTCGACGTGGCGATGCAGACGCCGACCTCGCCGGTGAACTTCGCGTGCGCGGTCGCGAGGAATGCACAGATCTCCTCGTGCGTCGGGCGGATGTACTCGAGCCCGTCGCCCTTCCCGTCGAGCACGCCGAGCACTCCGTCGAGCTCACCGATGCCGTCGCCCGGGAAGCCGAAGACGCGGCTGACACCCCACTCCTTCACCCGCTCGATCACGAATTCACTGACCGTCTTCTTCGCCACTGCACGCTCCTCTCATTCGATCGACCGATACCCGGGGCGCCGCGGCGCTACCCGCTCGCGCCCGGCAACGAGACCTCGACGCGGCCATCGCGAACCCGGGTCGTGAAACTCGGCTGCGGCGACGTGGCGGGGCCGTGCACCACGGCGCCGTCAGCGAGCGCGAAGGTGCTGCCGTGCCACGGGCACGTCACGCACGCCCCGAGCTCCGGGTCGTCCTCGATCTCGCCCTCGTGCAACGGGCCCGAGAGGTGCGAGCAGGCGTTCGCGAGCGCCCGCACCCGGTCGCCCTCGCGGTAGAGCATGAGCGGCACGTCATCGAGCAGCCGGCGCTGCGGTTCGTGCTCGGGCAGTTCCGCGAGGGTCGCGACCTCGTGCCAGCCGTCCTTCACGAGGTGCGGCACGTCTTCGGTGTGGTTCGCGCCAGACGCCTGCCGGTAGGCGAGATGACCGCCGATGTAGCCTCCGACCGACACGGCCGCGAAGCCCGCGAACGCGAGGCGCTTCCCGACTCGCTTGTGGCCCGTGAGCCGCGCCGCGAGCGACGCGCTGTAGAGCACCACCGCGGTCGCATTCGCCGCCCAGTGCACGAGGCCGACGCGCTGCTGCTCAGGGTGGCCCGCCGACCAGTCGACGCTCCCGGTCACCGCCGCGGGAACGGCCGCGACCGTTCCGACACCGATCAGCGCCGTGGCGGGGAACCAGCCGAACGGGAGCATGTCGAGGACCGCCGCCGACGTCCATGTGCCGAGCGGGATCTGCACCAGGAACGGGTGCGCCGGGTGCCCGAGCGGAGCCCCGTGCAGCAGATCGCGAAGCGGGCCTTCCGGCACGAGCTTCTGCACGGTCTTCGTCAGCGACTGCGCCAGCGGGTCGAGCCGATCGTCGTGCTCGATCGCGGCCAGCACGCGCCCGGTCGCTCGCCCGACCATGGTCAGCATTCTCGTCACCTGCGTCACGTCGGTCATGCGGCGACCCTAGGGACTGACCGGCACGCCCGCCACCGCTTGACACGATCGGTGATGCCGGTGCGCGAAACGGGAACCGGTCACTTATGCGGACGCGGCACAGCAATCCCTCCGGTCCCGGCATTCAGCGGGTGCTCGACGGCGAGCTGCGTTACGTCGACGCCACCGGCCGGCCGCTCACCGACCCGACCGAGCTCGAGCGCATCCGCCTGCTCGCGATTCCCCCCGCATGGCTCGACGTGTGGATCTCGCCGTGGCCGAACGGCCATATCCAAGCGGTCGGCACCGACGCGGCGGGCCGTCGTCAGTACCTGTACCACGAGGAATGGCGGCGAAAACGAGACGCCGCGAAATTCGATCGGATGCTCGACCTCGCCCGCGCACTGCCCGGCGCCAGGCGCGCCGTCACCCGCGACCTGCGCATCGAGGGGCTCACCCGCGACCGGGCCCTTGCCGCAGCCTTCCGCATGGTGGACCGCGCCGCACTGCGCATCGGAGGCGAGCGCTACCTTCGCAGCTACGGCAGTCGCGGCCTGACCACCCTGCTCGTTCGCAACGTCGCACTGGACGGCGACGTCATCGGCCTGCGCTTCCCCGCGAAGTCCGGTCAGGGCTGGGACTCCTCGTTCCGCGACTCCGAGCTCGCCGGATACCTCGCGCTGCTGACCGAGGGCCGGCGCGCCAGTGCGCGGCTGCTCGCGTGGCGCGATCGGCGCTGGCATCCGCTGCACGCGCCGGACGTCAACGACGACATCCGGGCGCGAACGGGCGTCGAAGCGAGCGCGAAGGATTTCCGCACCCTGCGCGGCACGATCGTGGCGGCGGACGCCCTGGCCCGCGCCGGCCTTGCGACGACGGCCAGGGCGCGCAGCGCAGCGGAACGGGTGGCCGTGCAGGCCGCGGCGACGGCACTCGGCAACACGCCGGCCGTCGCCCGCGCGAGCTATATCGATCCGCGGGTGTTCGACAGATACCGATCCGGGGAACTCATCGAGCGGCGGCGCTCACCCGAGGCAGCGTTGGTGGCGCTGCTCAGCTGAGGCCGCCGGAAGCAACCGCGAAGGAAAGGAACGACGATGCCTGGAGCAGACGACCTGCCGAGCACACTCGAGCGCTCGCCCAAGCACGCTCAAGCGATCTGGGTGAAGGCGCACGACTCGGCGATCAAGGAGTACGGCCGCGGGCGGCGCGCCCAGCAGACCGCCTATGCGGCACTGAAGCACGAGTACGAGAAGGTCGGCGACCACTGGGAGCAGAAGGGCAGGCGCGGCCCATCGGATGCCGGTGCGAAGGAGCGCGGCAAACCGACGAAGGGCGGTGTCGACGCCAACGCGTCGAAGACCCACCTGATGGAGATCGCGAAGCGCCTCGACGTGCATGGACGCTCGTCCATGACGAAGCCCGAACTCGTCGAGGCGATCCAGAAGGCCAACGACCGCGACACGCGCAAGGCCCGCGGCTGACCCATCACCCGTGTGCGCCGGACGGACTCGAGTGCGCGCTGCGCAGCGACGCCCGGCGCACCCGAGTCCGTCTGACTCAGCTGAGCGGCGCCGGGTTCACGGCGTCGGCATGCCGCCCGTGACCGCGAGAGTCTCGCCGACGACGTAGCTCGACTCGGGCGACGCGAGGAAGACGTACGCCGGAGCCAATTCGGCCGGCTGACCCGCGCGGCCGAGGGGCGTCTGCTCGCCGAATTTCGGCAGCTTCGCCGGCGGCTGGCCCTCACTCGGCTGCAGCGGGGTCCAGATCGGCCCGGGTGCGACCGCGTTCACCCGGATTCCCTTCGGCGCGAGCTGCCCGGCGAGAGCCTTCGAGAACGCATTGATCGCGGCCTTGGTGGTCGCATAGTCGACGAGCTGCGAGCCGGGCAGATACGCCTGAACCGACGTGGTGTTGATGATCGTCGAGCCCGCCGGAAGGTGCGGGACGACGGCCTTCGTCAGGTAGAACATGGCGTAGATGTTCGTCCGCATGGTGTCGTCGAACTGCTCATCGGGAAGCAGCGTGATGTCCTCGCAGAACACCTGCTTGCCGGCGTTGTTGACGAGGATGTCGATGCCGCCCAGCGTGTCGATCGCGTGCTCGACGGCCACCTGACAGAACGCGCGGTCCTTGAGGTCGCCGGGGATCAGCGCGCAGGTGCGCCCGGCCTTCTCGATCTGGGCGGCGATGTGATTCGCGTCTTCCTGCTCCGCGGGCAGGTAGACGAGCGCCACATCTGCCCCCTCACGGGCGAAGGCGATCGCGACGGCCGCCCCGATGCCCGAGTCACCGCCGGTGATCAGCGCCTTGCGGCCCTCGAGGCGCCCGCTGCCGACATAGCTGTCCTCGCCGTGATCGGCCTTGGGCTCGAGGTCGCTCTCACGCCCCGGCTCGGGTACCTGATCTTCGGCCGGCTCGACCTTCGGGTAGCGCGTGACGGGGTTGTCGAAGGTGATCTGCGTTGGGCTCATGCACCCACGAAAAGCAGAACCGCGAGGCATCCGCAAGGGGGTTTCGCGTTGCTCGTGGTCCTGCTGAGACTCATCAACATGGACGACATCACGAAAGCACGCCAGCGCCGAAGTGAAGAGACGAGTGCCGCATTCGCGACGATCCGAACGAGCTCGGCCGCCGAGCGCACGCGCATCGAGAACAAGGTGGTCGTCGCACACATGGCGCTCGCCGAATCCATCGCCCGCCGCTATCGGCGCGGTGACGAGGACGACAGCGACCTGCGTCAGGTCGCGCTGCTCGGCCTCGTCAAGGCCGCGCGCCACTACGACCCGGAGCGCGGCACGCCGTTCGTGCCGTACGCGGTGCCGACCATCGACGGCGAGCTCAAGCGGCACATCCGTGACCACGGGTGGTTCGTGCGCCCCGGCCGGCAGCTGCAGGAGCTCTGCAGCGGCGTGATGCGCGCCCGCCCGCGGCTCGCCCAGACACTCGGCCGCGAAGCGACCGACGAGGAGCTCGCCGCGGAACTGAACGTCACGGTGCGCGACATCGCCGACGCGAAGAACTGCCTTGACGCGCAGTCGCCCGTCGTCGTCGCGTCGGGCGCCGAGCGCGATGAGGCGCCGTCGATCATCCCGCCGTTCGTCGACCCGTCGTTCGAGCAGGCCGAGCAGCGAGCAATGCTCGCGCACGCGCTGCAGCGGCTCAACCCGCGCGAGGCGCTCATCGTCAGCCGCCGCTTCGCCGAGGAGAAGACCCAGGCCGAGATCGGCCGGGAGCTCGGCATCAGCCAGATGCAGGTCTCGCGCCTGCTCGCGCGCATTCTGGACCGGCTCCGCACTGAGTTGACCGCGACCTTCCCGCGTGGACTGCAGGACGCGGCCTGATTCGGCGGAACGGAACGGATGAGCAGCGCGTGGCCACCAGAAGGATTCGTCTACGGCATCGACGTCGCCCGGTTTCAGGACTCCGACGGCGACGGCACGGGTGACCTGCCGGGGCTCGAGACCCGGCTCGACCACGTCGCCGGCCTCGGTGCCGAGTGGGTGTGGCTGCTCCCGATCTTCCCGAGTCTGAGGCGCGACAACGGCTACGACGTCGACGATCACGAATCCGTCGACCCTCGCTTCGGCACGCTCGACGACTTCGCGTCGGTGATCGACGCCTGTCACCGGCGCGGACTGCGGGTGATGATCGACCTGATCATCCATCACACCTCAGAGCGGCACCGATGGTTCCTCGAGGCGCGGCAGAACCCGGCATCCGACGCCGGCGACTACTACGTGTGGGCCGACAAGCCGCGCGACGAGGCGGGTGACGAACCGATCTTCGCCGGCGAGGAGGACAGCGTCTGGGCCTTCGACCCCGACGCGAAGGCGTGGTACCACCACCGCTTCTACGGCTTCCAGCCCGACCTGAACGTCACGAACGACGACGTGTTCGACGAGCTCGTGCGCATCGCGAAGCTGTGGCTCGACCGCGGGGTCGACGGCTTCCGCATCGACGCGGCCCTGCCCGCGATGAAGGCGGGCCCGGGCGAGACCCCCGCCGACGCCGCGCAGTTCTATCGTCGCCTGCGCGCCCGGCTGAGCGACGCGCGCCCCGACGTCGTCCTCGCGGCCGAGGCCGACGCACCGCCCCACGAGCTGAACAGCATCACCGCGCACGAACAGGTCGACGCCGTCGTCGACTTCTCGCTCAACAACGCGCTCTTCCTGGCACTCGCGCGCGGCCAGGCGGCGCCCCTGTACACGGCGCTCGGGCAGCTGGACCGGTCGGTGCAGCCATCCGCCCGCCTCAACTTCGTCCGCAACGTCGACGAGCTCGACCTCGCGCAGCTCACCGACGCCGAGCGTCAGGAGGTCTTCGACGCGTTCGGCGACGGGCCCGACGACTTCATCTACGGCCGGGGCCTCCGACGGGGGTGGCGCCCGCTGATGGGCGACGAACGCCGCTTCCGCATGTCGCTCAGCCTGCTGTTCGCGCTGCCCGGCGTGCCACTGCTGATGTACGGGCAGGAGCTCGGGGTCGGCGACGACCCGACCGCGCCGGGGCGCGACGCCGCCCGGCCGGTCATGCAGTGGCGGCCGGCGCGCAGCGGCGGGTTCACGACCGGCGAATCCGACCTCGTGCTGCCTGCGCAGCGGGACGGCGAGTTCGACTTCGCGCACGTGAACGTGCGAGACGAGAGCACCGACGACGCGTCGACGCTGGTGCTCACGAGACGCGTGGCGACGTTGCGCGCGCGAGCCGGCGCGGCGACGAAACCCGCGCGTCCGCGGATCCTGCCGCATGCGCCTAGCGTGCTCGCGCTCAATCTGGGCGGATGCCTGACCCTCCACAACCTGGGCGAGGCACCCGCCGAGGTGTTCGAGGCGTACGGCGCGAAGCCGCTGCTCTACGAGCGCTGGAACGGGCACCGCCTCGGACCCTTCGGGTTCGCCTGGTTCCGCAGCTGAGCGCAGTTCTCGTCACCAGAGTTCGCCGATCGAGTGGCGCAGGCGCACGATCTGAGCGTCGAGAGATTCGAAGCAGTCGTCGTCGGAGGCGAGGCGGCCGAGTTCACGGCTCAGGTCGCGACGATACCGAGCCATCAGGTCCGCGGCGCCGTCGGGGGTGCCCGCGAGGAAGTGGGCACTCAACGACGCCAGCACCCCGATCATCATGACCCGGTCGGCATGCGTGAACTCGTCCTCGACGTCCATCGCCCTATCGTTCGCGCGCGGCGCCCCCGCCGCAAGCATCCGTCGACGCGAAGGGATCGATCGTCTCCGCGCAGCGCTACCGCTCGCGGACTCGGGCGTGCCGCACCCACCACACGATGAGGCATCCGCCGCCGATGACGACGAACAACGAGCCCGAAAGCGCGAAGCCGTACCTGGCGCCGAGCGCGTCGGCGACCGCGCCGGCCGCGAGTCCCGTGAAGGGGTTCATGCCCGGGATCGCCATGTTCCACAGGCTCATCACCCGGCCGCGCAGCTGAGGCGGCGAGGCGAGCTGCACGAACGCGTTGGCGCGAGCGATGAACCAGATGCTGACGAATCCGATCACGATCAGGCCGCCGGCGAACACCCACGCGACCGGCGCCGCCGCGCACAACAACACAGCGACACCTGAGATCGCGGCGAGCAGCGCCGATTCGCGGAACGAGGGGTGCGAGGGCTGAGCGGATGCGCGCAGGGCTCCGGCAAGCGCGCCCGCGCCGAACACTGCGACGAGCACGCCGTACGCTCCACCCCCCAGCCGGAACGTCTGAGTCGTGAGCAGCGGCACGCTCACCGCGAGGTTGAACAGCATGCCACCCACCGCGGCGAGCACCAGCACCGCCGCGACGTCGCGGCGCCCGCGCACCCACGCAAGCGCGCTCGCGAACCCGGCGCGCGGGCCGTCGAGGAGCGGCACATGGTGAGCCGGACGGGTGGCGAGGAGCACGATCAGCGCCGGAATGAACGCGACCGCGTTGAAGACGAAGCAGGGCACGATCCCCCAGGTCGCGAGCAGCACACCGGCGACCGCGGGGCCGAGCACTCGCGACGCGTTCATGACGACCTCGTACAGCCCGATGCCGGCGTTGATGAGGCGCGGTTCCACGAGATCCATCAGGTAGACCTGCCGCGCCGGTCCGTCGAGGGCGTTGACGATGCCCGTGAGCAGCGACAGCCCATAGATCATCGGCAGATTCACGTTCCCGAGCGCGGCGAGCACGGTCAATGCCGTGCCGATCAGGAGGAACGCGATCTGCGTTCCGATGAGCAGCCCACGGCGCGAGAAGCGGTCGATCACGCCGCCCGCCACGGGGCCGAGAAGCAGTACCGGCACGAAGATCGCGAAGGTGAGGAATCCGAGCGCCACGCCGCTGTCGGTCTCGCGGACGATCAGCCACGACATGCCGATCACCTGCGTCGACGAGCCGGACGCCGAGAAGATCTGCGCCGCGAACCAGGCACGGAACGTGCGATCGGCAAGCGCGGCGCGGGGACCGTTCCCCACCACGTTCGCCGCCTCATCCACCGTGCTCATTACATCACCGCGCTGGTGGCTGCGTCGGTGCCGCGGCCACCCGCCCCGCTCCGGTCGTGCGGATCTGCGCACCGAATTAGCCTGTGACCATGTCCATCGCGCGCACGCCGCAGCCGCCCTACACAGCAGTCATCTTCACGTCGCTGCGCACCGACGGCGACAACGGCTACGACGTGATGTCGGAGCGGATGAATCGGCTCGCCGCCGAGCAGCCGGGCTTCCTCGGCATCGAATCGGCGCGCGACAGTCTCGGTGTCACGGTCTCGTATTGGTCGAGCGACGAGGCCGCCGCCGCCTGGAAGCAGGTGAGCGAGCACGTGATCGCGCAGGAGCGCGGGCGATCGGTCTGGTACGCGGACTATCAGGTTCGCGTCGCGACCGTGACGCGCTCCTATGGCGCCACGGGGTCGCGCTGACCTGGCGGCGCTACTTGAGGCCGACCTGATCGGCGGCGTACTCCGCCTGAGCTTCGGCGAACTTGTTGCCGTAAGCAGACGTGAGTTGCTGGATGAGGCTACTGCGCGAGAACCCCATTCCCGAGGCCATGTAACCCTTTGCCGCGTCGACAGCTCGGCGCAACCATCGAGGCGTATTGCCCGGCGCGAGCGCCGAACCCCAGACTGAGCGCATGACGAGCTCGCCCGCCGCGCCGCCCGCGCCGTCCGCGTGGGCTCCGCTCGCGCGGCCCACCTTCAGGTCGCTGTGGCTCGCGCAGCTCGGCAGCAACGTCGGCGTGTGGATGCAGAACGTCGGCGCGCAGTGGTTCCTCGTCGAACAGGCGCACTCGTCGGCGCTCGTAGCGTGGGTGCAGACGGCCAGCCTTCTGCCGACGCTGCTGCTGTCACTGCTCGCCGGGGTCTTCGCCGACCAGTACGACCGCCGCATCCTGCTCGTCGTCACGAATGGCGCGGCGACCGTGATCGCCGGCGTGCTCACGATCCTCGGATACGCGGGCGCGCTCTCGCCGTGGGGCCTTCTCGTGTTCACCTTCCTTCTCGGCTGCGCGAGCGCGCTGACCGGGCCGGCGTGGCAGGCGATCCAGCCCGAGCTCGTGCCGCGTTCCGAGCTGGCCTCGGCGAGCGCGCTCGGCAGCGTCACGGTGAACGCGGCCCGCGCGATCGGACCGGCGATCGCAGGCTTTCTCGTCGCATTGACCGGTCCGTCGCTCGTCTTCCTGCTCAACGCGATCTCGTTCGTGCTCGTCATCGTCGCGCTGCTTGCGTGGCGCCGCGAGACGTCACCCGCTGGGACCGGTCGGGAGCGACTCGGGCCGGCGCTCGTCGCCGGGCTGCGCTACGTCGCGAACGGGCCGATCGTGCGACGCATCCTGCTGCGCTCGGCGCTGTTCGCGCTGCCGGGAAGCGCGCTGTGGGCATTGCTCCCCGAGGCGGCGCAAGCCCCGCTCGGTCTCAACGCCTCCGGCTACGGCCTGCTGCTCGCCGTGCTCGGCGCCGGTGCGCTCGTCGGGGTCGCGCTCATGCCGGTGATCCGTCGCAGGCTGCCCTCGGGGGTGACGCTCGCCGGCTCGGCGCTCGTGTTCGGGCTCGGGTCGCTCTCGGTCGTGATCTGGCCGCTCGCGGCCGTGCTTCCGTTGCTGCTTCTTGCTGGAATCGCGTGGATCGCCACCTTGACGACCCTCAACGCGAACATGCAGCTGACGCTCCCCGCTTGGGTGCGAGCTCGCGGCATGGCCGCATACCTGCTCGTGTTCATGGGCACGCAGGCGATCGGATCCTTCCTGTGGGGTGCCGTGTCCGCATGGATCGGCACCGGGCCGACGCTGATCGCGGCGGCCGCACTTCTGGCCCTGACCGCGGCATCGGTGCCGCTCTGGCCGCTGCCTGCCGAGGTGGGAACGCTCGATCGCTCGATCGTCGCCATGTGCCTGCCGACGCCGGCCCTCGTCTTCGACCCCGAGCCCGAGGACGGCCCCGTGCTCGTGGTGCGCACCTACGCGGTACCGCCGGAGAACGCCGGGGCGTTCGCGTCGGCGATGCGCCTGGTCGAGCAGACACAGCGCCGCACGGGCGCGACGAGCTGGCGGCTGTACCGCAGCGGCGAGCACGCCGGCGAGTATCGAGAAGAGTTCACGGTGAGGTCGTGGTCCGAGTTCCAACGGCAGACGACGGAGCGGTGGACCGGCTACGACCGGGAACGCTGGGACGCCGCGGTGGCGCTCGCCGCAACCCCGCCGGCAGAGGAGCACTTCTTCGCCTCGCCGAGTCGGTAGCCGGCGTTGATGTCCCCCGCTAGGGGGTGGTTTACCGGCGGGGTCTGAGGTATGACTTGGCTCGTGTCTTCTTGGGGTGTGTTGTCACGTCGTACTTCCGTTCTCATCGTCTCGGCCGCATTGGTAGCCGCCGGATCGGTGGCGATAACCGTTCCAGCCTCGGCTGCGACGAAGCCATCGGTATCGCGCACCTACGGCTCTGACCGGTACGCGACGGCGGTCGCGATCGCGAAGTCCGGGTACTCGCACGGCGCGCCGGTGGTATTTCTCGCCTCGGGTGCGAACTTCCCGGATGCGCTGTCGGCCGGTCCCGCTGCGGCGAAGCTGGGCGGCCCGCTGCTGTTGACGCAGCCGGGCAGCTTGCCGTCCAACGTCGCCACCGAGCTCAAATCGCTCAAGCCGACGAAGGTGTACGTCGCGGGCGGGCCGGATGCTGTCAAGGCATCCGTTCTGACGGCGGCCAAGCGCGCGGTACCGGCCGCAACGATAACGCGTCTGTCGGGCAGCGACCGGTATGCGACCGCTCGCGCGGTGATCTCCAAGGCGTTCACGACCGCGCCGAAGGCCTACCTCGCCACCGGCACCGGATTCGCCGACGCGCTCTCCGCCGCAGCGGCAGCCGGTTCCGCAGGCGACCCCGTGGTGCTCGTGCACGGAACGGCGAAGTCGCTGGACTCCGCGACGCTGGCCACGCTCAGCCGGCTCAAGGTCTCGAACATCATGATCGCCGGCGGCTCGGACGCGATCTCCTCGGGCATCTACTCCCAGCTCTACGCGAGATACGGCGCGTCCCACGTCGTCCGAGAAGGCGGCGCCGATCGGTACGCGACCTCGGCCCTGATCGGGAAGAGCCAGTTCAAGTCCGCATCGACGGCATACTTCGCCTCGGGCGCGCAGTTCCCTGACGCGCTATCGGCCTCCGCGGTCGCCGGGCCGCATCATGCGCCGCTGTTCACGGTGCAGCCCGGATGCGTTCCCTCCGAGACCGCCAGCGCGGTCTCGCAACTCGGCGTCTCGCACGTCGTGCTCGTCGGCGGCCCGAACGCCCTGTCGTCCAATGTCGCGGCCCTCGGCACCTGCTCGTCGGGGAGCGCCGGTCACACCATCCAGAACACCAGCTCAACCTACGCGATCCAGTCGAGCATGACCCTGACCGGCTCGGGGCAGGGCTTCCACGCCAAGATCGAGCTGGTCACCGCGTCGGCCGCCGTGACCTTCGGCATCCAGTACGACGCGAAGGCGGCGGCGCCTTATACCGGGAAGCCGGCGTTCCTCATTGAGAACATCTCCAACGCCAGCGGCGAGTCGGGTAACAGTTACGGCCATACCGGCGCGGCCTCGGTCGGCAAGGCGTACCAGGTGCTTCTGACGCTGCAGTCGAACGGCTCGGGCACCGTCTACGTCAACGGGAAGCAGGTCGGTACCTTCACCAACAAGAACCTGGCGAATAAGACCGTGTACGCCCGTGTTCAGGCGGTCGGCAAGCAGGACGGCGACCGGGCCGACGCGTCGTTCGCGAACACTCTCGTGAAAGAGAAGGGGTCGGTGCACTCGGCGCAGACCAGCGCGGTGTACCCGAACCACTTCACGACCAATACTGCGGTGGGCAAGACGACGAACCCGATCACCATCAGCGGCACCGTGAGCGGTTTCTCCGGCACCTGGAGCACCGCTAACCCGGAGGGCGTCACCGTTCAGTTCCAGTGAGCGAAGCCCGGTGAGGCGGCTCGGCCGCGAGCCGTCTCACCGGGACACGGCGTCGCGCAACCATTCGCGTGCTCGCTCCATCAGCTCGATGACGACCGGCGCCTCCGGAGCGAGACTCTCGAAGCCGTGCGGGGCACCGGGAACCACCTCCAGCACGACCGGCACGCCGGACTCTCGCAGGCGGGCAGCGTAATCGGCGTCCTCGTCATAGAAGAGGTCGAGATCACCGACTCCGATCCACGTCGGCGGCAGCCCGGCGAGGTCGGTGCGCCTGGCCGGGACCGCCGCGTGCGGAACGTCTGGCGCCCCTGGCACGGCCACCCCGCGCAAAACAGCGCTCCAGCCGAAGCGATTCGCGGCGTTGTTCCAGACGAAGTGGTCGATCTGATCGAGTTCCTGGCGGGCCGCGGTGCGGTCATCGAGCATCGGGTACAGGAGCCACTGCGCGACGGGCCCCACCCCGCCGGAATCGCGCAGCTCGTTCACCAGGCACGCGGCCAGCCCGGCGCCCGCGCTCGCGCCGCCGACGGCGACCCGCGTCGCATCGACGCTCAAGGCGGCGGCGTTGTGCACGAGCCAGTCCCACACGGCCCGGCAGTCCTCCTGCGGTGCCGGGAACGGGTGCTCGGGTGCGAGGCGATAATCGACGGATGCGACGACGATGCCCAGTTCGGCGGCGAGGTGTGCGCACAGGCGATCGTCCTGACGCGGTGCGCCGATGACCATGCCGCCGCCGTGCACCCAGACCAGCGCCGCGCCCGAGCCGTGCTGCGGGGTATAGAGCCGCACGCGCGCCGTTCCCGCTGCGACGTCGGAGATCCGGACGCCCGGAACGCGCGCCGGGCGCAGCAGGTGCCGTGTCGCGAAGCGGATCAGTCCGCGGACGACGCGATTGCGCGCATCGACCGTCGGCGCGCGCCGCACCGGCTCGCGTAGTTCCGGGTGGACCCGTTCGAGTTCCATGTTCACCTCTTCAACCGCAGCGCAGAGCGCGGTGCGCTCCTACGACGTCGGCCCGGCCCCGTCCACCGCGCGTTCGACGGCGGCGGCGAATTCCAGAACCCGTCGGTCCATTCCGCCGGGGAATGGGGCTCGGCGCACGGTGTAGGCGAGAACGGTCTGCCGGGCCGGGTCGGCGAACGCCATCGCGCCGCCCGCGCCGTCATGACCGAAGGCACGATACGAGCCGAAGGGCACGGCAGGCACCGGCTTCTGGAACACGACGCCATGGCTGCGGTAGGGCTGGTCGAGGACAAGGTCGTAGCCGAGCACCTGCGGCTGCGCGAACTCGGCCAGCGTCTCGGACGTGATTCCAGATGCAGCATCACCGAATCCTGCCGCCCACTGGTAGACGGCGGCGAGCCCCCGCGCCGAGGCCACTCCCCCCGAGGCGGGCTGGCCGAAGGCGCGGCCCTGTTTCGAGGGTGCGACGGCCGGGTCGAAGGCGAACGCCTGGGCCAGGTACGGCCCACGCGGCGCAGTGAACAGGGGGCCGAACTCGGCGAGCTGCTCGGCGGTGGGATCCGCCATCGGCAGGAGCTCCACGACGCGGTCCTCGAGTTCGTCCGGAAGGCCGAGAAAAGCATCAGCGGATGCGGGGCGCCTCACCTCCTGCTCGTAGAACTCCTGCAGCGGCATGCCGGTGACCCGGAAGCACAACTCGCTCATCAGCGAGCCGAGGGTCATGGCGTGGTAGCCGAACCCGGCCCCCGGGCGCCATAGCGGGCGCTGGCGAGCCAGCAGGTCTGCCGCCCGATGGTGGTCGAGCCAGGCATCCGTCGGAATCGCTTCGTCGGTCCCCGGAAGTCCGGCCTGGTGCGACAGCAGTTGCCGCACGGTCACCGCCTGCTTGCCGGCCGCCCCGAACTCGGGCCAGTAGTGCGCAACCGTCGCGTCCAGATCGAGCCGGCCCTGGTCGACGAGCAGCGCGAGGGCGATCGCGGCGAGGCCCTTGCTCGCTGAGAAGACCGTCATCATCGCATCCGCCCCGATGCCCGAGGCGAGATCCACCACGCGCTCTCCGCGTACGTAGACGACGAGCTGGGCGTCGTACTCGCCGGCCGCGTCAGCAGTGGCGGCGAAGAGTTCGGCGACGGCCTCGTACCCGGGAGCCGTTGAATCCTG
The DNA here is from genome assembly GCF_042651345.1 of Gryllotalpicola reticulitermitis. Lineage (NCBI taxonomy): Bacteria > Bacillati > Actinomycetota > Actinomycetes > Micrococcales > Microbacteriaceae > Gryllotalpicola > Gryllotalpicola reticulitermitis. Next base: position 47,435 of record NZ_JBHSCN010000004.1, on the reverse strand, counting down.
GGTGAGGGTCATCGCTCTCTTCCATTTCGTGGCTGTGCCGTGCTTGCTGCGGCGTTCGAATGCAGGAACGCCCCGATCTGCGCGGCGATGATGCGGGCTCCACGCGTGTTCATGTGGGCGAAGTCGGTGTGCAGCACGAATCCGTTCCTGCGGGAGATCGTGTCCCAGCTGCGCCTGAACAGGTAGTGGTCGCGAAGAGCGCGACCCATGTGGCGGCGGCTGCCGTCGAAGACCGGCGGCGCGAAATCAGCGGGGATCTGCGCCGCCATCGCGTCGTACAGGGGAATGACCGGGGTGCCCGTCGCGTCGCCCACCGTGCGGACGATGTCGTTGTAGCGCCGCACTCGCTCGTTCACGACGCCGTCGAGCTCTTCCGTGAACGGCGGCAGTTCGAGCAGGGCGAGCCGTGCCGAGGTCTCAGCGCGCAGGCGCTTCACGATCTCCGTCAGAGTAGCCTCGTACCACTCGATGGTCGGGCGCTGCGGAGCGTGCTTGGCCTTGAGGTACCACTGGGTCCACTCTTCGCTGATGTGTGCGGCCGCGTCGTTCGCCCCGCAGGCGATGACGACGACGTCGGGGCGGCAGGCGATGACGTCATCGAGTCGCTGGAGGACGTTGTAGGCGAGGTCGCCGCTGATCCCGGCGTTGACGAACGCGTAGCCGTCAGGGCCGAATTCCCGCTCGAGGTACGGCACATACGGAGCGCTCATCACGCCGTCGGTGAGGCTGTCGCCGAGGCACACGACGACGTGGCCGGCGGTCGCCGCTTCCCGTCGGCGCCGCGCGCGCAGGTAGGCCTTCGTTCGCATCGCTCGTGCTCCGGTCTCAGAGGGCGGCGAGTTCGTCGACCGTCGACGCCGCGACGAAGTGGCGGTCGTGAGGCGCGATCTCCCGCGTGCCGCCGCTGGTCTCGAGCGCACCACGAAGACGGATGTCGTCGGACGAGGAGCCGACGAGAACGCCGACGGCTCCCTCCTCCACGACGAAGTGGCGATCGACGTCGAGGTAGCCGAGAAGGGCGAGCGGCACCGTGAAGCGGATCGTGGCGCTCTGGCCGGGCTCGAGTCGAACGCGACGGAACGCGACGAGCTGCTGTGCGGGCCTCGTCATGCCGGTGGCTCGGGCGGCGAAGTACAGCTGAACCACCTCGTCGCCGAGGACGGAGCCGGTGTTGCGCACCGTCACCCCGACCTCGACGCTTTCCGCACCGGTGCTCACCGGCGCGTCGGGCAGCTCGAGCTTCGAGTACTCGAAGGTCGTGTACCCGATTCCATGCCCGAACGGGAACAGCGGCGTGCCGGGGACGTCGAGGTAGTGCAGATTGGTGTTCGTCTCACTCTTGCGATAGCCGCTGCCGTTGTGCTGACCTGCGTAGAGCGGCAGCTGCCCCGAGTGGCGCGGGATCGAGTACGGAAGCTTGCCGCCGGGGTTCACGTCGCCGAACAGCGCCGCGGCGACGGCCTGGCTCGCCCGCTGGCCGCCGTAGTAGGCCCAGAGCACGGCCGGGATCTTCTCCGCGACCTCGGTGATCGAGAATTGCCGCCCCGTGCTCACGACCGCGACGGCCGGCACGCCGGACTGTGCGACCAGCTCGACGAGGGCGTTCTGGTTGCCCGGCAGACTCACGTCGGCGGTGTCGCTTCCCTCGCCCTCGGTGAGCGCGTTGCCGAACCAGCCCGGCCGGCCGCCGAGCGCGAGGATGACGACGTCAGCGCCCTCAACAGCCGCAGCGACCGCCGCGAAGTCCGTCGGCTCGGAGTCGAGCACGCCGGTCGACACGGCGGCGATTCGCGCGTCGGGCGCGAGCTGCTGCACCGCCTCGGCGAGCGAGATGGACCCGTATTCGCGTCGCGCGAAGTCGTCGGGTGCGGTGGTGAGCAGCGGCATGAGCTCGCCCATGAGCGCGGCCGCGGCCTCCGGCCCGATCATCTCGCTGGCCGCCTCGATGCCCGCCATGTTCGCCCCCTGCCCCTGCATCATCGCGCGCATCATGTTCACGCTCGCGGGGTAGGTGTACGCGGGGAAGGCGAAGTCGATGTCCGTCGCGTGCGGCCCGACGATGGCGATCTTGCCGAGCGTGCGCGAGAGGGGAAGGACTCCGTCGTTCGTGAGCAGGGTCAGCGACTCCGCCGCAAGGTTCAGTGAGAGCTCCTCGCTCTGCGCGGCGGTCGCCTCGAGCACGACAGCCCCTTCGTCGACGAAGGGGTCGTCGAACAGCCCCAGCTGATACTTGTCGGCCAGCACCCGGCGCACCGCCTCGTCGATCAGCTCGAGCGGGACCTCGCCGCGCGCTGCCGCCGCGCGGAACTCGGGCCCGTAGCCGTACGGAACCGGCAGCTCGACGTCGAGACCGCCGCGGAGCGAGAGGATGCCCGCCTCAACGGCGTCGCGGGCGACGAGCTGAATGTCGACGAGGTTCTTCACCGCGGCGTAGTCGGAGATGACCGTGCCGTCGAAACCCAGCTGCTCGCGCAGCACCGTGCGCAGCACATGCGCCGACGCGACGATCGGAATGCCGTCGTACTCGGAGTACGAGTTCATGACCGACCCCAGGCCCGCCTCGCGGATCGCGGCCTCGAACGGCCGCGCGTAGACCTCGTAGAGCTCACGCTCGGAGATGCGCGTCACCGCGGTGTTCTGCCCGGCCTCACCCGCTCCGTAGCCGAGGAAGTGCTTCGCAGTCGCGATCACCCCGTGCCGCAGGTCGTCGCCCTGCATGCCCCGGGTGAACGCCACCGACATCGCCGAGACGAGATACGGGTCCTCGCCATAGGTCTCGTGCATGCGCCCCCAGCGAGCGTCGCGCGCCACGTCCATGACAGGCGACAATGACTGGCGGATGCCGATGGCGCGCAGCTGTTCGCGCACCAGCGCGGCCATCTCGCCGACCGCGTCCGGGTTCCACGTGGCCGCGAGGCCGATGGCGGTCGGGAAGATCGGGTGGTACGGCAGCACTGCGCCGTTGAGCGCCTCGTTGTGGATGATGGCCGGGATCCCGAGTCGCGTGTGGTCGCGCAGGAAGCGCTGGATGCGGTTCGCGTTCTGCGCGATGACCTGCGGCGTCTGATGCCCGAGCGCCGGCACCCCGGCGATGTGGCCGATGCCCTCAGCGATGCTGCGACTCATCGCCGCGTCGTCGGGCCCGGCGGCGCCGAGCACGCTCGTCGACATCACCCCGACCATCTGCTGGATCTTCTCGTCGAGCGTCATGCGAGCAAGCAGCTCATCGGCGGACTCGAGAGCGGCGGCCCGGGAGGGGGTGGGGGACATCGATGGCTCCATTGCTCGTGGTGGCGAATCTCGCGCCGGGGGCGCGCAGCACCTGCTGCCGGTCGAGGCAGAAAAGGCGGTGCTTTCGAAGCGTATTCTTTCACGGTCGTGAATTCAATTCTTCATCAGAACGACTACATTCGTGATCAGAGCGGATCGCGGAAGGCGGTGCCCATGCCTGTGCCCGAGACCACTGGGCCGTCACGCCGAGCGCCGCGCCGCGGCCGCGGGCAGAGCGCCGGCCTCGACCGCACCCGCATCGCCGCCGCCGCCCACGGGCTGTCGCCTCGCGAGCTCACGATGCAGGCCGTGGCGCAGCGCCTCGGCGTCGACCGCAGCGCGCTGCACTACCACGTGCCCGACCGGGCGGCCCTGCTCGAGCTCGTCGCCGAGCACACCTTCGCGACCTACCTCAGCCCGACCCGGATCGCCCCCGGAACCGACTGGCGCGAGGGCTGCCTGGTCCTGGCCCGCGCCACTCGTGACAGCGTGCTCGCCACCGGCCAGTTCGCGTCCTTCTTGCGGCTCTCGTCGCCCGCCGGCGCCGACACGCTCGGGCCGGCCGAGGCCGTGCTCGGCAAGATGCGCGCCGCCGGTTTCGACCTCGAGTCGGCGGCCAAGGCGCTGTACGCCCTGAGCGGTCTCGCCATCGCTCTCGCGCAGGGCCAGCTCGCCGCGGCCACGGGCGAGCATCCGCAGATCCCTGAGACGCGACGCGCTCTCGCCGCGAGCACCACGCACCGGCATCCGCTGCTCGAGAAGGTCTTCGAGTCGAGCGATACCCACTTCTTCGACGACGAGGGCTTCGACGCCAGCATCCGTATCTTCACCGACGGGCTCGCCGCGCAACTCGCGCACGGCGGCAGCCGCACGATCCCCGTGCCCGCGCCAACGCTGCGCTGGCCGGAACGGCTGGGCGAGAGCGGTGGAGGCGCGCCGGGCACACGGGCTCGCGGCGCATACGCAGCCGGCCGGGCGCGGCGCGAGCAGATCGTGCAGGAGGCGTCCCGGCTGTTCGCGGAACGCGGCTTCGAGGGCGTCACCACCCAGGCCATAGCGGATGCCTGCGGCATCACGCGGGCGGGCGTCCTGCACCACTTCCCCGACAAGGAGAGCATCCTCGCCGCCGTTCTCGCCGTCTCGCTGGGCGGCCCGGAGGACGAGCGGCGCGCGGCGCCGTACCTGAGCGCGCCCGACGGCATCGGCCCGCTGCACGGGATCGTGGAGCTCTCCGATCGCGAGCGCACGAGTCCCGGGCTCACCGCGATGGTGATCCGGCTCGCGGTCGAGGCCACGGACCCCGCCCACCCGGCGCACGACTACTTCCTCGGGCGCTACCGCGAGATCTACGGCGGCATGGCCGAGGTGTTCCGGCTCGCCGCGCGGGCCCGGTACGTGCGCGAAGACACCGATCCGGAGCGGGCGGCGGTTCGTCTCAACGCCCTGATCGACGGGCTGCAGCTGCAGTGGCTGCTCGACAACCCCGTCGACGTGTCGTCGCACGTGCGGGACTACGTGCTGGAACTGCTCACGCCGGCCGGCGTCGAGGCGTTCCTGGCGGCCGAACGCAGCCGCGAGCTGCGCGATCTCTCCTCGTCTTGACAAAAGCTACGCCGACGGAGATATTGAACTCCGAACACCATCGTTGACGTAGGTGTTCGGCGCGCCGCACTCCCCCACCCGCGGTCGCCCCCAGGACAAGGAAGTTCAGGAGTTCCCGCATGGCCAGCACAGCAGTCGCCCCCGTGGCTGCACCTCCGCGCACCCCGCGCGGATATCTGCCGACAGTCACCCTGTCGGCCTTCGGCATCTATCTCGCGATCTTCGCCCCCACGGTCGGCGGTCTCTCCGTACGCATTCAGCATCTTGTCGGCCTCGACCGCGCCCCGCTCGAACTCGGCATCGTGTCAGGCGTCAGCTCGGCCGTCGCCCTCGTCGTCCAGCCGCTGGCCGGGCGCCTGTCCGACCGCACGATGTCCAGATGGGGCATGCGGCGGCCGTGGCTGCTCGTCGGGATCCTCGGCATGGTGGTGTTCATCGTCGGCGCAGGCATCGCCCCGAACATCCCGCTCATCATCGTGTCGATGTCGCTGGCGAGCTTCTTCAGCAACCTCGCCTTCGCCGCGCAGTCGGCGACTCTCGCCGATCAGGTTCCCGAGGAGAAGCGCGGCGGTGCCTCCGGTCTGCTCGGTGCGGCCACTCCCCTCGGCATCCTGGTCGCCTCGATCCTGCTGTCGATCCTGCCCACCGACCTGCTGCGGTTCGGTGTCCCGGCGCTCATCGGCCTCGTGTTGGGGCTCATCTTCACGTTCGTGCTCCGCGACAAGGTCCGCAGCGCCCGGCCCGAGGAGTCGCTCAGCGCTCGCCAGATCCTGCTCTCGTTCGTGTTCAACCCGCGCCGCCACCCCGACTTCGGCTGGGCGTGGCTCAGCAAGATGTTCGTGCTCATCGGTTACGGCGCCGTCACCGGCTATCTGACGCTGTACCTCGGCACCGCGTTCGGCATGAACACGACCCAGCAGCTCGCCTTCAACGCGACGGCGAACATCATCGCGATCGGTGCGCTGATGATCGTGAGCGTGATCGGCGGATTCGTCTCCGACCGGCTGGGCCGCAAGAAGGCGTTCGTGCTCATCGGCGGCCTGATGATCGCGCTCGGCGTCGTCATCGTCGCGCTGGCGCCGTTCGTCGGCCGGGCCGGCGGCCTCGGCCTGATCCTCTGCGGCGAGGCCGTCATCGGCATCGGGGCCGGACTGTTCTTCGCCGTCGACCAAGCCCTGTGCATCGCCGCGCTCCCCAACAAGGACGACATCGCCAAGGACCTCGGCGTGCTGAACTTCGCAAACACGCTGCCGAGCACTCTCTCGCCCTTCCTCGCCGGTGTCGTCGTCATTCCACTGGGCAACCTGCTGTTCCCCGGTGGCGGCTACACCGTGTGGTTCATCGTCTCGGCGGCCTTCGCGGTGGCCGGCGCGATCGCCGTGCTGCGCATCCGCTCGGTGCGGTAGGCGCATGAGCTCACGCGTGCCCTCCCTCACCGCCTTCGGCAACCGCATGCTCGGGCGGGCCATCCTGCCGCAGCAGCGCATGCGCGCCTCACAGTTCGAGGCACTGCCCCGCCCTGCCGCCGACGTGGTGTTCCTCGGCGACAGCATCACCGAGTACGGCCTGTGGAACGAGTGGTTCCCCCGGCTCGCGGTCGTCAACCGTGGCATCGCCGGCGACACCTCGGGCGGCGTGCTGCAACGGATGCACACCGCGGTGGGAACGCAGCGCGTGGTGTCGCTGCTCATCGGCACGAACGATCTCGCGATCGGCGTCACCCCCGAGAAGATCGCCGAGAACGTCGCGGCGATCATCGCACGCATCACGGCAGGCAATGAGACCAGGGTCGTGCTCAACAGCGTCATGCCTCGGGCGCGTTCGTACCGCCGGCCGGTCCGTGAGCTGAACACCGTGCTGAGTCGCGTCGCCGCCGATTCGGGAGTGACCTTCCTCGACCTCTGGCCTGCGCTTGCCGGTCCAGACGGAGCCATCCGCTCGGAGTTCAGCGGCGACCGCCTGCACCTCACCGGCGCCGGCTATCGCGCCTGGCTCGAGCGGCTGCGCCCGCACATCGAGGCCGCGGAGTAGACCTTTCGGTCGTCAGTAGGCGCCGAGGTCCTTCCACGGTCCGTTCGAGCCACCGGGTGCCTGATCGCGCGTGTAGTACTGCGCCTTGTAGAGGTGCCCCTTGTAGGCCACGGTCTCTCCGCCGTTGTAGATCCACGAGGCCGTCCAGCTGTCGAACGTGCCCTGGCTGGTCACGACGGGGGCGCCGATCTGCTCCCACGGACCGTTCGGGTCGCCGGGGGTCTGGTCACGGGTGTAGTAGGAGGCCTTGTAGAGCGCACCGCCGTAGGCGACGGTCTCTCCGCCGTTGTAGATCCACGACGCGGTCCAGGCAGCCGCGGTGCCCTGCGCGGTCACTGTCGGCGCGCCGACCTCCTCCCACGGACCGTTCGGGTCGCCGGGCTTCTGGTTCTGCGTCCAGTACGCCGAGACGTAGAGCTTGCCCTGATAGAAGACCTTCGTGCCCGCCGTCGCGTAAGCCATCGACGCCGACCACGTCGGCGCGGCCTGCACCCACGTTGCGACGTAGCTGCGATCACCGGTCGCTCCCGCGGGGATCGTCACGGTCGTGGTCGGGCCGGTCAGCCCCGTGCCCGTCCAGCCGGCGAAGGTGTAGGCGTACCGCGTGGGGTTCGTGAGCGTGATCGGCTCGTCCGTGACGGTGTAGGTGGCCGGGTTGGAGCCGCTCAGAGTGCCTCCGCCGAGGTCATAGCTCAGCTGATAGGTCACCAGGTTCCACACCGCGTACAGCGTGACCGTGGCTCCCCCGGTCTGAGTCAGCTCAGACACCGACTGCTGGTCGCTGTAGACCACTCCGCCGCCGGCGGTCGTCGCCCACCCGGCGAAGGTGTAGCCGGTGCGGGTGAACCGGTCGGCGGTCAGCTGCTGCGCCGTACCGTAGGTGAACGACTGGTCGGGCGTCGCGCCCGAGCCCCCGTTGGCGTCGAAGTGCACCGTGTACGTGATCGGCGCCCACACCGCGTAGAGGGTCACTGTGGCGCCCGCATCGGAGGAGAGGTTCTTGACCGTCGCGCCGTCCGCGTACGCCACCGGACCGCTCGGGCTGGTCGCCCAGCCCTGGAACGCGTAGCCGGCGAGAGTGAACCCGTTGTCGGTGAGCGCCGCCGGCGCGTCGTAGATCAGCGTCTCGGGCGCCGCCGCGCCGCTTCCACCGTTCGCATCGAAGGCGACCGAATAGGTGTTCGGCGCGAACGTCGCCTCGGCGCTCACGGCGCCTGAGTCCGGCATCACGAACGAGTACACCCCGTCGGATTCCTGCTCGATGTCGAGGCCGGCCGGGGAGACGGGGGCCCACGTGTCGAAGTGGTAGCCGGTCGCCGGGGTCTCATCGAGCTCGACGCTCGCGCCGGGCAGAGCCGTGGTCGGCGTCGCCGACGCGGTGCCGTGCCCGTCGTCCGTCACCGAGATCGCGGTCGGGACCGTGATCGACACCGTCGCATTCGCGCTCGCGTCGAACCCGGAGGAGTCCGTGGCGGTCACAACGACGGGGTAGGTGCCGGTCACTGCGTCGTTCACCTGCGACAGGTCGATCGACACGGTGCCCACTCCCCCGGTCGACGGTTCCAGCGCGTCGAGCACGGCCGACGGGTCCAGGGACTGGCCGGCGCTCAACGTGAAGGCAGCGGATGTCTCGCCCAGCGCGATCGTGATGACCGGGACGACCTCGACAGCGATGCTCACCGGATCCGAGGTGTATCCGTCCGACGGGTCCGTCGCGGTCACCTGCGCGGTGTACGTGCCGGCCGTCGTGAAGTCCACGTCGCTGTCATCGACCGCAAGGGTCGCGCCATCGGTCGCTGACGCGCCGACCGCGGCCAGCAGGTCGCTCCCGCTCGGGGCGCTCGTACCGACCTGGTAGGCGACCGTGTTCGTCGTCACGGTGACGGTCGGCGCCGGCTGTGCCGCCGTCGGCGCGCCGATGCGGAACGTCGTCACGACGGCGGCATGGTCGCTCGTCCACGCGTTGCCCGCCGTGTCATTCGCCTCGGGCCAGCCGGCCACCAGCGTGTTGGACCCCAGCACGGCGAGCTCACTGCCCGCCGAGTACACGTAGTCGACCCGTTCCTGCGGGACGCTCGTGTCGAAGAGAGACCACGTGTCACCGGCATCCGTCGTCGGGTCCGGGTTGGCCGCCCGGAAGGTGTCGGTCAGACCGGCCGCCGTGAACTGGTCGGGCACGGGCCAGTCGACCGCGCCCACGCCGCAGTTCTCCGACGCCGTCGCGGCCGTCCAGTCGGCCGCCGACGGGGACTGCAGGTCGCCAAGCAGGATCACCGGCGTCGCATCCGCGGTCTGCACATCGCTCGTGACCTCGGCTGCGACGGCCTGGGCCTGCGCATAACGCTGGGTCGACTTCTCGGCAGACACCAGGGCCGAGGCATCCGTCACACCATTGGTGCACGCGTTCGCCGGACCGTAGCCGGACCCGTCGAGCGAGGTGTCCCAGACCCGCACCGCATCACCCAGCACGTTCGCGGTGACGCCCACGGCGGGTGCTGTGCTCGTCGCATCCACTACTCCGGAACTCGACAGCGGATAGGCGGAGACGATGCCGACGCCCTGCGCGCCCTCATAGTCGTACCAGCCGAGCCCCTGGGCCAGCTGCTGAGCGACCGTTCCCCCGTCCTGCTGAACGCCGATCACGTCGAGACCGTTGTTCGCGATGACGGTGAGGTCCTTGAGCAGGGAGTCGTCGACGTTGGCGCCCGCACCCCAGAGGTTCCAGGTCGCCGTGGCGAGCTGCGGCGCGTCGTCGGCGCCGAGGACCGGCACCTCGACGGTCAGACTCGAGGTGGTCGAGCCGTCGGTCGCCTTCACGGTGATCGAACCGGGGTGCTGCGGCACGCTCGCCGGGGCCGTTCCGGTGACGACGCCGTTCGAGCCGACGCTGAGCCACGAGTCACCCGAGACCTTCGTGTAGGACGTCGGCGTCGAGCCGTTCCACAGACCGCTGACCGGCTGCGACACGGTGTCACCCACACGCGTCTGCGGTGCGTGCAGGGTGTCGGTGATGAATCCGCTCGGCACTGTCGTGCCGATGCTCGTTCCCGTCGTCGTGTCGCTGTCGCTCGGCAAGGTCGTGCTGGCCGGCTTGGTGGCGTTGTAGTCGTTCTGGATCTGCGCCGCGCTGATCGCCGAGTTGTAGAAATCGAAGTCGTCGACCCACGCGTCGTCGTTGTAGGTGTACGAGCCCGAACCGTTCTGGCCGATCGTGAACGGGTCGCCCGAGACGAGGTTCGACGAGCTCGTCAGCGCACCGGCCGCGCTCGTGGCCACCGCAGTGCCGTCGAGGTACCAGGTCACCGTCTCGGTCGAACGGTTCACGACGCCCGCCACCTGATGCCAGGCGCTGTCGATCTGCGTCCCTCCGAGGGCTTGGTACTCCTTCGTGCCGCCCACGGTCTGGCCGAAGCAGGCCTGCAGCACACCGGCACTGATGTTGTAGAGGCCGAGCCCCGCGAGGTTGCAGGTGCCCCCGTCGATGTTCGTGAAGACCCACGCGTCGCCGGTGTTCGATTCCTGACCGAGCCAGAACACGAACGAGAAGCTGCCCGAGCCGTCGGTCTTGCCGTTGAGCAGGGGAAGCTGCACGAAGTTGGCGCCGTCGCTCACACGGATCGCCTTGCCGGTGCCGCCGAGACCGGTGCCGTACTGCGGAGTTCCCGTCCACGTTCCGTTGTCGGAGTTGCCCGACGAGTCCGTGACGACCCCGTTCTTGTCCTTGTCGAAGTCGTACGAGACCAGTGGCGCGACCGTGTCGCCGCTGGCCCGGTAGCGGTTCCAGACGGCGTAGAGGGTGACGGTCGCACCGTCGGTCGACGAGAGCCCGTTCACGGTCTGGCCGTCGGTGTACGTCGCCGAGCCCGTCGGCGTCGTCGACCAGCCCTCGAATGCGTACCCGGCACGGGTGTAGCCGTTGGTGGTCAGCGCCTGCGCCTTGCCGGCGGTGAAGCTCTCGGACGCGGTGGAGCCGCCGTCGGCGCCGTTCCCGTTGAAGGCGACCGTGTAGTGGGCGGGATCGGGGTTGGTGGCCACGAAGTCCGCATCGACCTGAGAGGCCGGAATCGCAGCGTCGAAGAAGTTGAAGTCGTCGATGTAGGCGTCGACGAAGCCGTCGTTGGCCGTGTCCTTGCCGGACCCGTCGGCGCCGACCGCGAACGCGAATCCGCTCTTCAGCGTGAACGCGCTGCTGAGGGAGGTGCTCTGCGCGGTCTGCACACCGTCGAGGTAGGTCGTCATCGTTCCGGCCGTGCGGTCGACGACGACGGCCACGTGGTGCCACGTGTTCCTCACATCGCTCGTACTGACGTTCGCGAGATAGTTCTGCGACGTCGACGTGCCGTTCTGGCCGTAACAGGCCCGCAGCGTTCCCGGGCTGCCCGCCGTGTTGTAGAGCGTGGTGCCCTGGTCATAGCAGTGGGTGAAGTTCTGGTTCGAGACGATCGGCGAGTCGGAGCTCGAGGAGAGCTCGTCCATCCAGAACTCGTACGAGAAGCTCGACGAGGCATCCGTCTGCCCGGCCACCAGTGGCAGCTTGAAGAAGTTGACGCCGCTCGTGCTGCCGCTCGGGGAGTTCACGTAGGCGGCCTTTCCGGACACGCCTGTGGCGTACGAGGGCGTGCCCGACCAGGTGCCGTCGTTGCCCGAACCCGAGTCGTCGGAGACCGTCGTGCCCGAGTCGCCGTCGAAGTTGTACGCGACGACCGGTGATATCGGGTCCGTCGGATCGAAGGTCAGGTCGTTCTTCAGCGTGAAGTTCGCCTCTACGGTGACCGGCACGCCCGGGTCGGTGAAGGTGCCGTCCGGGTTGATGGTCAGCGTCGAGGGCGAGACGACGGTCCAGCCGCTGAACGAGTAGCCGGCCGCAGGCTTCGACGTGAGCGTCACCGTGGCACCGGCGGTGGGTGCAAGCGGAGTCGAGGTCGCCGTTCCGTGGCCATTGGTCGTCGTGGTCACCGCGAAGTGGGTCGCCGGGGTGGTCGCCGCATAGTCCGCCGCGACCTGCGAGGCGGGAATGGCCGCGTCATAGAAGCTGAAGTCGTCGACGTAGGCATTGACGTAGCCGTCGCCGCTGTCGGTCGTCGTGCCCGATTCGCCGCCGAGGTTGAAGGCGTAGCCGCTGTCGAGGTTGAACGCCGAGCTGAGCTCGCCGGCGGTGCTCGCCGAGGTCTGCACGCCGTCGAGGTAGAAGGTGACCGTGCCGGCCGTACGGTCGTACACGGCTGACACGTAGTGCCACGTGTTCTTGACGCTGCTCGCGCTCACGCCCTTCTGGTAATGCTGCGTCGTCGATGTGCCGTTCTGGCCGAAGCAGCCCTGCAGGATGCCCGAGCTCGACGTGTTGTACAGCGTCGCGCCCGGGTCATAGCAGTGCACGAAGTTCTGGTTGGAGAAGACCGGCGAATCCGACGTGCTCGAGAGCTCGTCGAGCCAGAACTCGTACGAGAAGCTCGACGAGGCATCCGTCTGGCCCGTCACCAGCGGCAGCTTCACGTAGTTCGCGCCGGCGCTCACCGAGATCGCACGGCCGGAGACGCCCGCGACATACGAAGGCGTGCCCGCCCAGGTGCCGTTGTTGCCCGACCCCGACGAGTCGGTCACGGACGACCCCGAGTCGCTGTCGAAGTTGTACGAGACGACCGGTGTGATCGCATCCTGCTGCGCGAACGTCGGATCGGCGGACGCCGGCTGACCGAGCCCTACGACGAGACCCGTCGCCAGCAGGGCTGCGGAGACGACGAAGGCGAGCACGCCGCGCCGAAGCGGACGGCTGGGGCCGCTGAGGCGGCGTGCGCGGCGGATCGAGGGGGGCTGCACGGCCATGGGCTTCTCCAGGTGAGGGGGTCGAGAGGCGCGAAAAAGGGGGTGGGGGTGGGAGTCAGGGCTCGGGTCGTCAGGCGGTGAGCTGAGCGACGCGGCCGGCGTAGCGGTGCTTCCAGCCCGTGCCGGTGTCCGCGGCGAGCGCGACGTCGTAATAGCCCTCGGAAGTCGGCCACGTCACGGTCTTCGTCTGACCCGGGGCGACCCAGATCGTCTGAGTGCCGCCGACGTAGTCATTCGCGGTGAGCGTGTACTCGACCTGCTGCAGGCCGTCGTTGTGCAGGGCGATCTCGACCGTCGGCGTGCTGCCCGCGACGAGGTCGACATCGACACGCGGCACTCCGGCGTTGTTCTGCCCCGCCGGCAACAGCGTGCCCGCGTGGGACCGCACGAATCCGTCGGGCCCGTAGACCGAGAAGGCGTACTGGCCGTCGGTCTGCGTCGCGTCCCACACGTAGTCGTAGGGGTTCGCGGCCGAGACCGTGTGCGGGGAGTTCGCGAACGGCAGGTACTTGTCCGGGAACGCCTGGAGGCTCACGGCCTTGCCCGTCGGGCCGCCGACCAGGCTGAGCGCGGCGGTCACCTTGCCGTTGACGCGGTCTTCGGAGAACGTGCCGTGCGGGTGGAACGACAGTGGTCGGTGGCTGAAGGTGCCGCCGTCCCACTTGTCGGCCGCAGGCACCTGGGTGCTGATCGTGCCGCCCGCGCGGGCGATCTGCACGAGGGCCTCGGTGTCGGGCAAGGAGGGTGTGTCGACCACGGGGTGCGCGAAGTCGATCGCGCTGGTCAGGTCGCCGCTGATGGCGCGGCGCCAGTCGGTGATGACCGTGCTCGTCGCGGGGGTGCCGAGCGAGGCGGTCCACGTCTCGAGGAACCGGATGATGGACGTGTGGTCGAACGTCTCGCTGTTGACCCAGCCACCGCGGGTCCACGGCGACACCAGGATGCCCGGCACACGCGCCCCATACCCGATCGGAGTGCTGCCGGAGTACTCGCCCGCCGTCCCGGCCTCGGGGTACGGCGGCAGGACGTGGTCGAAGTACCCGTCATTCTCGTCGAAGGTCATGATGAGCAGGGTGCTCTTCCACAGGTCCTCGTTGCTCTGCAGCGTCTCGATGACCTTGTTGCTGAAGTGCGCGCCGTGCTCGGGGTTGGCCGAGGGGTGCTCGCACCACCCGTAGGGGGCGACGATCCATGAGACTTGCGGCAGCGGGTATTCGGCCTCGGGCTGGCACGCGGCGATGAAGTCCTGCAGCACTGAGGTCAGGTTGTCGTCGCTGTCGTTGTTGGGCGTCGCGGTCGTCGTTCCGGGCTCGTAGGTCGTCGCGTACGGCGCCGAGCCGGCCCGCCAGACGAGGCCCGTGCCCGGCGCGTTCTTGACCGGATCGGCGCGGTTGGCCGTGTCAGCGGACGACGTGCCCGAGGTGGTGAAGGTCGAGAATCCGCGGATGGGGTTGTCGGTGTAGTCGCCGACCCAGCTGCTGCCGTTGTTCGAGTTGTCGACGTAGATGCGCCACGACACGCCCGCCGCCTGCAGCGCCTCCGGATAGGTCTGCCAGGTGCGGTTGCCGTTGGACTCGCCGCCGTTGTCGGTCACGCCGTTCGACGTGCCCGTCCAGTGGTACAGGCGGTTCGGGGTCGTCGGCCCCATGATCGAGCAGTGCCAGTTGTCGCAGATCGTGTACGCGCTCGCGAGGGAGTACTGCCAGGGCAGTTCCTCGCCGGTGACGTAGTTCATCGTGGCCGACCCCTTGGCGGCGACCCAGTTGTTGTACTTGCCCGAGTTCCACGCGGCAAGGCCGCCGGAATAGGAGTGGTCGAGACCGGTGGTGGTGCCCGCGACCGTCGTCACGCGGGTCGGGGTGTAGGTCGAGCTGCCGCTCGGCTGCGAGAACACGTTGGTGCCGTTCGGGAACTTCAGGGCCTGCTTGTCGCTGAAGCCACGCACGCCGGGCAGTGAGCCGTAGTAGTGGTCGAAGGCGCGGTTCTCCTGCACCAGGACCACGACGTGCTTGAGGTCCGAGATGTCGCCCTTGAATCCCTCGGGCAGCACGTAATTGGCGTCCTTGGCGCCGACGGGCGCGGGGGCCGAGCCGGAGCCGGCCGCCCATGCCGCGGCGCCGCCGCCGATCGCCACAGCCGCGCCGCCGATGAGGCCCATCGCCTTGAGCATGCCGCGACGCGACAGGCCTGACCGCAGGATCTCGTCGGGGACCGTCTGCTTGCGCTCATACGGATCGGGCGTGAACTCGGTGGGCTCGCTTGACATCGAGGCTCCTTCGGTCTGGTGTTGCTGGGCCGAGAGTCAGATCACTGGCAGAGGGCAAACGGAAAGTGAACTGGGTGGCTCGAAACGGCTGAACGTCGTTCCAACGCCGATGTTGGACGGCCGAACGTGCACATTGGGCCGGAACCGGTGCCGCACGAGGCATCCCCAACGCGGCGATGCCCGGCCGCCCCGGGCCGGCAACAAGCGCGCCGAGCAGTCAGATGAGCGTGCGGATCGCGTCGCCGGCCATGACCTCGAACGCGATCGCCTCGGCCCGGTACCGGTCGACGCCCAGCTCGACGACGCGCCCCTCGCGGGTCGTCGTCAGCCTGCTCACCTGCAGCAGCGGGCTCGACCGGCGCACGCCCAGCAGTTCGGCGTCCTCCTTCGACGCGGCGACCGCCTCGATGCGGTGGTTGCCCGAGGTGACGCGGATCCCGGCATCCGCCAGCGCTGCCGTCGTCGAGACGATGTCGTCGGGCATCTCGTCGATCACGTGCGACACCCACGTCGCCCACGTCGACCGCTCGATCATCACGACCCGACCCTCGAGCGTCCGCACCCGCGTGAATCGCAGCAGCGGCTCCCCCAGCCTGATGGCCAGCACCCGGGCCTCCTGCGCAGTCGCGGGGCGCCGCTCGCGCGCAGTGACCAGGCCGCCCGGAACGCGGCCGCCGCCCTCGGCCCACTGCGCGAACGACTGCATGTGGTCGAAGCCCTGGGTCTGGTGACGGCCCTGCACGACCCACCCTCCGCGCGGCCGCGGGATCGCATAGCCCTGCCGGGCGAGCCCTGCCATTGCGTCACGCACCCGGCGACGCGACACCCCGTACTCCGCCGCCAGCGTGACCTCGCTCGGCAGGCGGCTGCCGATCGGGAACTCCCCCTGATCGATGCGGCGCCGGAGGTCGGCCGCCACGTCGCGATAGCTCTCGGGCGCCCTGCGCGCCTCGGTGTCGTCATTGCCCGACGGCTCGTCCGGCGACGGCGCGGTCACCCCGGTTCCGAAGGATTCGTCGAGTCAGGCCGCCACACGGCGGGAACGCTACAGCTGACGGATGAATCGCCGGTAAAGGGGACGGGCGCTCCGTCGCTCGCCCGTCAGGACAGCGGGTAGTCCACGTACGCGATCTCGGTGCCGTCCGGCGACCAGCTCGGGACGTTCATCGTGCCCTGACCGCCGAACAGCCGCGCAAGCTCGCGAATCGAGCCGTCTGCCGCAAGCACCCGGATCTGTACATCATCCACATCGGCCGGGTGGCCGAGCGTGCCCGACGGGAAGCTCACATACGCGATCTCGCTGCCATCGGGCGACTGGTGCGGGAACCAGTTCACCCGCTCATCCGTCGTGAGCTGACGGATGTCCGAGCCATCCGTATTCATGCTGAACAGCTGCGCGTGCCCGGCCTCGCTCGAGCCGCGCTCCGAGTTGAACAGAATCCGTGCCCCGTCTCGCGTGAACTCGGGGCCGTCGTCCGCGTGGTCGTCGGGCGTGAGTTGAACCTCTTCGCCGCCGGCCGCGGGAATCAGCGTGATGATCATCTCGCCGTTCTCTTGGGCGACCCGCGTGATGCCGGTGAAAACGAGCGTCTGCCCGTCCGGCGTGACGCCGTGCAGGTAGTGCTTGTAGAGGGGCCGCTCGACTTCTGTGACCCGCCGCTGCTCCGAACCATCGAGCGCGGCCTCGTAGATGTGACCGTCCTGCGCGGAGACGAACACGGACGTGTCGTTGGGCGCGAGCACGTGGTCGTTGTTCAGCTCGGGGATGTCGCCCAGCGGAATCTCCTCCAGCTCGGCACCGCCCGCGGCGGGGATGCGGAACAGTCGACCGTCACCGTTGACGACGAGCCACCCGTCCGCCGTCCAGTTCGGCGCCTCGAACAGCACCTCGCTCGACTCGAACACCACGCGGGATTCGCCGCTCTTCACATCGATGACATGCAACCGGGCCCGCTGCCCCGCGTGCTGGAAGGATCGCGCCATTTCAGAATCTCCGTTGTCTCGTAGTGTCCGCGCCGGCAACTCGCCAACTCTCATCCTGCCGGTGATGGGCGGGCGCGCAGCCGACCAGCTCCTCGGCCTTCTGCTAGAGCGCGGCGACGGCTGAGATGTCGATCGGGGCCAGGGCTCCGGGGTGGTCGGTGCCGGTTCTAGAAAGTGATGACAGTGGCGTTCTCGAGTGTGAACCGGATGAACTCGTCGCGCGCGACGGCGAGTCTCAGGCCCCGCTGGGTCAGCGTCTGCTCAGAGCCGTCGGCGCGGGCGGTGTTGATGCATGCGCCGACCCGGATGCCGGAGGCGACCAGTTCGTCGATCCGGGTGTTGAACACCTTGTCGGCCTCGGTCTCGGCTTGCGTGAGGCGACGCTGCGCAGGGCCGAAGACGAACACCTCGACCTCGATGCCGTTATCGGCCGCGATCTCGTTGATCCGGGCGGGCAGCCGACTGCCGATCAACAGCGAGTCGGGGTCGTCGTGGAAGAGATGCGCGATGGTCTTCCTGGTGATGCGGTCCGTGCTCATGCTGCGGCCACCGTGACAGGTGTTCCACTCGTGAGCGTCCTCAGCTGGTCGAAGCTCAACAGCAAAACGGTGCGCAGGGTGCCTGCGGCGGCCCAGGTCGTCTCGTAGTCCGCCAGCGCCTCATCGATCACGATGCGCTGCGTTCGGGCAAGGACGGATCGTCGGTCGCCTCGGTGGCACCGAGCCCCGAAGACGGGTAGCTGCGCTCGAACAGGGCGAGCAGCCCGGCCGCGTCGATCTCCACGCCGGTGCTGTCGGTATGCTCCTGGACCCGCCGCGAGAAGTCGATCTGCATCCGGCGAGGCAGCTCGATGCCGTACTCCGACTCGAGCAGATAGGCGATCCCGCCCTTCCCGGACTGCGAGTTGACACGGATCACGGCGTCATAGCTGCGCCCGAGATCGGCCGGGTCGATGGGCAGATACGGCACCCGCCACTCGATGTGCCGCTCCGGCCGGCCTTCGGCTGCGGCTCGGGCGCGGTGCTCGGCGAAGCCCTTCTTGATGGCGTCCTGGTGGGTGCCGCTGAACGCGGTGTGAACGAGGTCGCCAACATACGGATGCCGCGGGTGCACCTCGATCCGGTTGCAGTATTCGACGGTGCGGCGGATCTCGTCGATGTCGGAGAAGTCGATCATCGGGTCAACCCCCTGGGCATGCAGGTTCAACGCCAGGGTCGCGATATCCACGTTGCCGGTGCGCTCGCCGTTGCCGAAGATGCAGCCCTCGACCCGCTGCGCGCCTGCGAGCACGGCGAGCTCGGCGCGAGCGATGCCGGTGCCCCGATCGTTGTGCGGGTGCACCGAGAGGATCACGGAGTCCCGCCGGGCGAGACGGGTGTGCATGTACTCGATCTGGTCGGCGTAGACGTTGGGCGTAGCGATCTCGACGGTTGCGGGCAGGTTGAGGATGACGGGACGCTGTGGTGTGGCATCCCACAGTTCGGTCACGGCGTCGCAGATCTCGACGACGTAATCCGGCTCGGTGAGGTTGAAGACCTCGGGACTGAACTCGAACCGCACGTTCGGCAGGTGTCCTGCGAGTTCGAGCACGTCGCGTGCGCCCGCGAGGACCAGTTCGCGCAGTTCCTCGCGCCCCTTGCCGAGCACCATCTCGCGCCAGATCGGGGCGGTGGCGGTGTACATGTGTATTACGACCTCGTTGCGGATGCCGCGGATGGATTCCACGGTGCGCTCGATCAGGTCTCGACGTGCCGGGGTGAAGACGACGACGGCGACGTCCGCTGGGACGATCTCCCCCTCTGCGATGACGCGGACGAAGTCGTAATCGGTCTGCGACGCCGACGGGTAGCCGATCTCGATCTCTTTGTAGCCCATCGCGATCAGCAGCTCGAAGAAGCGGAGCTTGCGCGCCGGATCCATCGGTTCTGCAAGGGCCTGGTTGCCGTCGCGGAGGTCCACGGGCACCCACAGCGGCGCCGCAGTGAGGCGCTTGGTCGGCCACTCCCGACTGGTGAGCGGGACGTCTACACGCGAGTACACGTCGCGGTAGCGGTGGGAGGGCATCTGGGAGCGCCGCTGCCGGTTCCATTGAGGCGCATCCGCGGGAATCGGCCCGGCGGGGGTGGAGAGGCTCGGGAAGGCGCTATTGGTCATGGTCGTACTTCTCTTTCGATCGTGGGAGTGATCGACCGGCGCGTGCAGCGGCTCCACGTCGGGGAGCCGGTCTGGCTAGGCCCCGCCGTGGCAGCGAAGGAGAAGAAGTCCGTCAAGCACAGGTTCACGCTAACACAACTCCTCAGACAAGTAGAGTTGTTGGCGATGAGGGAAAATGATTTCATGATGCAGGTGCGCCGAGAGCCCCTGGCCGAGCAGGCCGCCGAGGCGCTGCTCGACCGGATCCGCGGCGGCGAGTGGGGGCTCGGGCAGAAGCTGCCGGGCGAGACGACTCTGGCCCCCCAGCTCGGCGTCGGGCGTTCGACGATCCGGGAAGCCATCCGGCAGTTGGCCGGGCGCGGCGTGCTCGCCAGCCGCCAGGGCGCCGGAGTTTTCGTCACCGCACTCGAACAGGCCGAGGACTGGGACCAGGTCCTGCGCCGCGCCGGCATCACCGCGGTCATCGAGGCACGCATCGCGATCGAGGTCGAGGCATCCGCTCTCGCCGCCGAGCGGCGCACACCGGCCGAGTTGCGGACGATGCGGCGCGCCCTCGAGACCCGTGCTGCGCACCGAGCAGAGATCGAGGAGCACGTCGATACGGACACGGCGCTGCATCGCAGCATCGTGACGGCAGCGCACAACCCCATACTCATCGAGCTCTTCGACGGGTTCACCCCGCGCAGCAGGCAGGCAATGATCGAACTGCTCCGAATCGGAGGCAACTACGGCACGGAGGCCGACCACCTCACCCATGTGCGCATCATCGACGCGATCAGCGCGCACGATGCCGCCACCGCCGCCGCCCTGACCCGCGAGCATCTGCTCGCGCTCATGACCAAGCTGCTCTGAGCGACGGCGGGCGCAGTATCGAGCATCCGTTGACCCCTATCTCTGGGCCAGGTACTCCCGAGCCCGGACCAGGACGACAGAAAGAGGACGTGCGTATGAGGATCACCGTCGCGGGAGCATCCGGTGTGCTCGGGCGGGCCTTCGTGCCGCTGGCCGTGGCCGCCGGGCATGAGGTGGTCGGGATGACGCGCTCGACCCGCGGTGCCGCGATCATTCGAGAGCTTGGCGCAACGCCCGTCGTCGCCGACGCGCTGAACCGCGACCAGCTCGCCGGCGCTGTCGCCGAGGCGCGGCCGGATGTGGTCGTGGACCTTCTGACCGACCTGGCCGCCGGCGACTCGGCCAGTAATGCTCTGCTGCGCACTGCCGGGACGCGCAATCTCGTCGACGCAGTGAGCGCAGCTGGTGTCACCCGGATGATTGCGGAGAGCATCTCCTGGGTGTACGCGCCCGGCGACACGGCGGCAGATGAGGACGAGCCGCTCGACCTCGACGCCGAGGAGCCCCGGCTCACGACCGTTCGCGGCGTTGCCGCTTTGGAAGACGCCGTCCGCGAGATGGAGGGCGGCGTGGTGCTGAGATTCGGTCAGCTCTACGGCGCCGGGACCTGGTACGCCGCAGACGGCCAACGCGCCAAGGCCGCACGCGCCGGGCTGCTGCCAGCGACCGAGACGGTCACGTCGTTTATCCACGTCGACGATGCGGCTCGCGCCATCCTCCTCGCGCTCGACTGGGCCGCCGGAGCGTGGAACATCGTCGACGATGAGCCCGCCCCCGGAACCGAATGGGGCCCGGTGTTCGCCGGGGCCGTCGGCGCGCCCGCACCGACTTTCAGCCCGAGCGGCGACATCGGCCGCCCCGTGAGCAATGCCCGAGCGCAAGCCCGCGGGCTCGCGTTGACCCGGCCGAGCTGGCGCGAGGGGTTCCGGCAACTGTGAGGGGACAGTTCCGGTCCGGTATGACCGAGTACCGCGCCGTCTTCGACGTCCAGATCTCCTTCGTCAACGGCGGCGGTCTCACCGCGGAAGGGTTCCGACTAGACCTCCCAAGCCAGGATGCTTCCGAAGCAGAGGTTGGCCGCCTGCTGGTGCAGCACCTCGGGCTCGCGCTGGTCGGTGAGGTCCGGTTTGACCGGCTCGAGATCGTCGCCGAACCGCACAAGGGCAGTCGCGGCATCGCGGCGGCGGTGCAACCGCCAACAGCTGCCGGCTACCGCCTCGTTGATCTCAGCCGCGCGGTCCATGAGGGCCTCGTCACGTCGCCGGGCAACACCGGCACCCACTTCGACAACGGCGTCGACCGCTACGCGGGAGGCGCGGGCCAGTCCTCCGTCGATCTCGAGAGCGTCGTCGACGTCCCCACCGAGGTCTTTCACGTCGCCGACGCGATCGAAAGAGGTATCCCCGCCTCGGTGTTCTACGACCGGGACGTGCGCGGCAAGGCCGTGCTGCTGCACACCGGCTGGGGCAGGCGCTTCGGGACCAGCTCGTCCCAGCAGGGCACGCCGTTCCTCCGTGTGGACGGGGCGGCCTACCTCGTCGAGCAAGGCGTCCGGCTGGTCGGAATCGACTCCATCGGCATCGATGACACCACCGCCGGTGCGGACGGTGAGCGCCCGGCGCGCACGGCTTTCCTGGCTTCCAGCATCCACATCGTGGTGAACCTCACCGGCCTCGGCAACCTCCCGGCGAGTGGCGCCACCTTCACCGCTGCTCCTGTGAAGGTCGCGCAGCTCGGAGCCGTCCCCGTCCGCGCGTTCGCGAAGGTGCCAGGGCCATGAGTTGAGGAACACGGGCCCACGTACACGGGGCGGTGCGACTCTGCCAGCGGAGTTGCTGGCGCGGCGGGGTGGTCGCATACTGGTAAGCAACGAAAGGAATCCTGATGCGTGAGGCCAGGACCATTGGGTTCTCCGTTCTCCCCGATGAAGCCGATGATCTGCAGGAGGTCGCCGACTTCTACGGTCATGGGAATCGCTCGGAGTTCCTACGGATCGCTGTAGCGGAGTACCGCGCGCGGATGCGTGAGGAGAAGATGCAGGCGAGGCGCGCAGAAGCACGTCGCCAACTCGGCCGCACCTTGAGCGAAGAGGAAGTCCGCGACCTCGTCAGGAGTGCGTTGGCGAATGCCTGAGCCGAAGACCAACCTTGTCTTCGACATCCACATCTACGTCGACAACCTCGTCGGCCCGGAGAGTTCCTGGCCCCGGATTCAGGAACTTCGACCTTCGACGCGCAACGCATCGGCCGACTGCGTGTCGATCATGTTCTACGACGGGCCGCGCGATTACGCACTCTTCGCCTCCCCGCACATCATTCACAATGCAACTCGCATCCTGCGGGACGCGGGACTCTCCGCAGACCTCATCAACGGTCACATCAATGACCTGCTTGAGGTGATCTCCGAAACCGGCGGCGCAGTCGTCGAGCCTGCGACGAATCGCGACCGCGGCATCGGCGACTTCGAGGACAACCAGATCCTCAACCTCGCTGCAGCGGTGGATGCGCTCCTGATCATCAGCGATGACACCGATCTGACTCCGCTGAGCCCATGGAATGGGCGCCTCATTCTCGGGCCGCACGAATTCGTACGCAGACACGTCAGCGCGAACCGACGACGTCGATAGGCGCAACGGATCGCGCGCTACGGACCGCGGCGGCGAGGTGACGTGACGTTTTCAGATCGACGCCCAGGAGGCGCAGCAATGACTACTGCAGAAAGTCCGACTCAGACCGCACCGGCTGCTCGACACGGAGTCTCCGCCAGGGTCTCCGTGATCATGCCGGCTGCGGCGGCACTCATCTTCGCCGGCGCGGCCACGCTGGCGGGATTCGGTTTCTCGAAATGGGTCGCGGCCCACGATGCGATCGTCTTTCCCGCCGAAGAGAACTCCACCGCCCCGCACTATCCCGCAGGTCACATGGTGATCGGGTGGTCGCTTGGGCTTTCGTTGATCCTGTTCGCGGCGGTCGCTGCGGCCGCCGTCATCGTCGTTATGAGCAGCACCATCCGGTGGACACTTTGGCGGGGAACCTGGGCAATCGTGCTGGCCGGGCTCGTCGGGTTGATGCCTGCGGCCGCGATCTGGAGCTCCGTTCCGGTCGCGTTCGTTCTCGTCGTCCCGGCGGTTGCGGCTGCTTGGTGCTTCGCACGTAGATCGCACGCCCGCCAGGACGCCTATTCACAACTTTCCACCGACGAGCGCCCGCTTACTAGGGCGACTAGGGCGGGACAGGGCAGCCCGACGCCCCGCGACGTGTGAGGATCGCGGAATCATCAGGAACATAGACGCCGGCCTGGACAGGCTGGGTTCAAGAACAGTGCCCAACGCCCTGAACCGGGGCGGCGGGGCTAGCTGTACCTGCGCACGTCGCTTCAGGTAGCCGAAGCAAAAACAGGCTGGCACTCACTCACGTAGAAACGCGATGCGAATACGCGCCGTTACCTGAAGGTTTGGTGCACCTACTGGGCGCTTATTCAAAACGTTCCACCCGTGAGTGGACGCTTACGAACGTACTCGCGAAGGTGCGGGGTGCCGCCTCACGACAAGGATCCAGCGAGCCCTCCTCTCGCCAGCGCGTCCATCTCACAGCGAGCGAGCGAGCAGAGCTTGTCCGGCGATACGAAGCCGGCGAAGTCGCGCTTGAGCTGGCCCAGGCGTTCGGCATCTCGCACAGTGCCGCCAAGGACATCGTGCAACGGGCTGGCGCGTCACGACGAAGAGGACCGCGGTAAGACGTAGGAACTCAAAGTGGTCGGGCTGATGAGAAGCTACTGCAAAAAGGCGAGACAGACGGCAGAACTCATCGCCCTCCTCGACAGACTGCTCGCGAATGCGGCGGAACCAGCGCGTGAGCGCCTGCACCTCAACAGGCACACGATCAACGCTGAGCTCATCGCGAAGATCGTCTCCGAGTACGCCGCTGGCGGCGTGTCGACCTACGAACTCGCGCGGAGACACCGTCTGCGGCGAAACACGGTTCGTGACATCCTGCGGCGAAATGGCGTAAGCGTCGGACCGAGTAGAACGGCACGCTTCACGGCGGACGACAAGGCCGAGATCGCGCGAAGACGGGCAGACGGCGCTACCGTCGCCCAGCTCGCATCACGCTACGGCGTCAGCTTGATAACGATCAGAAGGGCGGTTGCCTCGTCCTCGGCAGAAGTCGACTAAGGCCAGCCGCCTGGACGCCACCGATTCAAAAGCCCGAACCTGGTCACTCTCATTGCGAGCATCGCGGATCCGAGAGCTTCGCAGATGCACGCGTTGCGGCTGTGCTCAAGTGTGCGGACAACGCGTCGGAGCGCATGGCTCTGCGGGCCGCATGGACAGAAAATAGACAGACGCCGGGGCGGCTGATGGTTGCGATATGCCAGCGCAGCGGGCGAGGCGGAGCTGGAAGCCGAGCCGACTCAGGCCCCTTCGACCTGAAAGCTGAAGGTCCACAACCGATCTCCCGTGAGCGAGTGACCTCCAATGTTGAACATCACTTCTCGCTCGCCCCTTGGAAACCACGGATATACGTATCGCGGCTCGCCGGGAACGAGCCCACTGAGGCGTGCGCCCGACGCCAGCGCTTTGGGCTGCGTGTCTGCCGTGCGCTCCTCGGCGCTCGTGTAGATGCTGAGATTGCCGCTGCGCCTCGCCCCCGGCAACGCGCCGTTCACTGTCACCATCTCGAGTTCTGGTCCAAGGTTGGTTAATTTGAGAATGATGTCTGGCCAGCGTCCCGTCATCTGCACATCGACATACGGCTCGGGGTCTGGCTCAGGAACCGCTGATAGGGCAGCGGCCAGGCGGTCACGAGCGGTGCCCCGCAAGGGCAATATCCTCGGAGTGCGCTTCTGTTGGCGTCCGCCGACGCGCTCGAGGTATTGCTCGAGAAACTCTGATCGCGCATCGGGGACGCCCTTGCGATCTGGCCAATACAGATCCAGCACGGTCATCGTGCGCGATTCAGACGCAAGCATCCAGTCACGAATCATCGAATTGATGTGCCTATCCCCGAATGAATAGCCCACGATCACCAGATGACTTGCGCGATCCAGTACGTCCTCTGCAGCGCGGAGAAGGGCGAGAGTCGGGCCGTCGGTGGATAGTTTCTCTCTGTCGCCCACCACGATCCACGGCAGTTTCTGTTCCCGCGATGAGGAGCCACTCCCGTCCGATTGCACGCCATCAGGTACTTCGCGGATGACCGGGGCGTTGACGCTCCATTCTGAACTTTCGGAATGGTCGTTTGCCCAGCTGAGGCTGCCGTGCAATTTCAGGAGATTGACCTTGCCTGGAGCGGGGTCGAACGTAAGTCGCTGTCCCGGACGCCAGCGCGCGATCCCCGTATCGACCGACACGTCGTCGGCGTCGGCCGCAAGCGTCTCAACGAGGAGGTCGTAGTTGAGAGTGACGACATCCAGTCCGCCGTCCTGTTCGCGCGCGAGCTGAAGCAAGGGTTCGAGGTAATCCACACGGCTGGGTGCGCATAGTGCTGTGCGGATTCCTTGCAACACGTGCCGCTCGACTTGTCTAAAAATCGGCGCTGAGTCCGGGTGCACGGCGCGCCGTGCGACTGCGCTGATGGCCTCAATCAATGCGTGGTTGCCGACGCGCAGATGAGAGTTGCTAATCGCCGCGGTAACCCGCCGATCGATTAGTGCGTCGTAAGGGGTGGACCCGAACGCGAACGCCCCGTCTTTCCATGCCGCAACGAAGGGAGCGGCCTCATGGGTGTCCCGCGCCTGCAGCAATCGGACAGCGGAGATCAGCCGCTCAATATTGACGGCACCGAGAGGGTTTCCACCAGCCTCCGCTTGATACCCGACCATCGCCCCGTAGACAAAGTTGAGCGCGCGAACCCACGGCTGAGCGACACCCGCCTCCGCGTTTGCAGCCCCGACGACCTTCTCCGCCAATTCACTAGTGAGAGGAATGCCGGCATCGGCGGATGCACCAGCCCCCAGCAGGACAGCAACGCGACGAGGATTCACATGCCCCAGCATGCCTCCTCGCATGTCTGTAAGCGCGATTGCCGTCCTCACTGGTCGACGCGGCCCTCGCCCACCGTGCGTTGGCGAGCGGGCACGACCAGGAGAGGCGAAATTGCACCGCCTACAGCCGTCACTGTGACCCTTTCTTGCTTGTGGCCGGTCGCGCTCGAAGCCGCAACGTCGATCTCGAGCTCAAATTCGGTGCCTTCCGGCTCTGCAGTGACGAACACCACCGGCTCGAACTCCGTCAGGCGCCCCGCGTGGAGCCTGCCGCGTTCATACAGAATCTCCCACCCATCCGTGCGTTGCTCGACCGAGACATCGGAGTTTAGCGACGCGAGAACATCGACGCTGTTGTCGTGTGGGAGCTGGTACGGCACACCAGCCAACATCATGCTCGAGATCAGTGAGTCGGGTTCGAATTCGGGCCTCTTGATCGTGGGCGCTTGCGGCGGCAGCGAATATGCCTCGAGACCCACGGGCAACTTGATCCGAATCGAGATCCCTGCAATCGAGGCTTCAGTCGGATTGCGCGCCGACAACACCCATGCCCAGCTCGCTCCTTCGAGCGCGCCCTGAACGAGCCACCGGCGAACAATTGCGGGAAGGTGTTGTGGCGTGTCTTCGAGGTACTCCGCGATCTTGGCCTTGTATTTGTCGACGGCGCCTCTCGTGACGCCCGTGTTGCCGAAGTTGTAGGCGGAAACCGTCGGGACACTGGCTTTAAGTTCGTGCCCCGTACTGGCGGTCCACTGCTCGATCGCCTCAGGGCCGGTATCCACGCAGAATGCGCGTGGCTCTCCGCTTGCCCAAGAAACGTCAAGCTCGATCTCGGGCGCGGCAGTGCCCAGAACCAGACGGTCTTGCAGGGCTTCAATGTCTTCCTTGCGCGCTCGATCGGTTCGTCCCGGGTATCGGACGAAGACCGTGCCGTCCTCGACCTGTTTGCCATCGCTACCCTGATACGCCCTCTGTAAGGTACGGATGCGATCCCCCGCCCGCGGCGGTTCGACGGATATCACGACCACGTCCGTGCCATCGACCGTGACGCGGTGCGGGTCCCACTCAACGGTCCGACCGACGTAGCGCTCTATAGCGGGAACCAAGTTGGCTGGATCAGGCATGACCTGACCAGTGAGGTTCTCGGGTTCCGCTCCGAGAACCAAGTAGCCGCCGCCTTCGAATGCCGTGCGCGCGACACTGAGTGACCTGTTTGCCATGCCCAGGATCGCGCGAGCCGCGACGAAGCTGGCGTGCGTCGTGGTGAGTTCCCCGAGATCCGTCTTCCACTCGACGTGTCGAGACTCCTCCTTCGGATTCGCTGCGAGCACTGCACGCACCAACTCCTCACGCTGCCGTGGGGTACGAAGCGCCTTAGCGGGGTCGATGTTAAGAGCCACGCCACGAATCGTGCCACCCGCGTCCGACATCGGTAAGTTCGGACGCGGTTCGGCGGACTGTGCAGCCCACAGAGCGAATTTGACGGGCTCGGCTCGAGCGGTGCTGGCAGGACTTCGCACTCCCAAGCCATCACGTTCGTTCACGCTGTGCCCAAGCTCGACCGGCGCTCGAATAGCCCGGGCCGCGGTGTTGCCTGTCGCGCAGGGCGACATCTTCGACAACGCGGCCGAGGTTGACCACGGCGATTGAAGAACCGACGTGCCTCTGTGTGGTCGCACCGATGATTGGTCGACTACGGGCGGGTTGAGCGCGCCTACTACGTCGTTCTCGACCTTGTATAGAGCGACTTGTGTAGAGCGAGTTGCCGACTCTGTGATTGCTGGATCGAAGGCTCTACTCGCCTCCTGCGTGGACGGCGACGGTTGTCCCCCGGAGGCAGCCGCCCGCGCATCGGACATCAGCGATAACGTCCGGGGGTGCCGAATTTCGACCCGCCGGCGAGCCGTTTCGTTCGAAACAGCTTCAACCGCGCCTTCTCGTACCTGGTGACGCCTGCCGAGCGTGTGCTCGGTCCATGTCTGACAGAAGAACCCGGCGCTAACAGTCGGGCCGCACGACTGATTCGGCCTGGGTTTCGTTCCGTTCTTGAAGCAAGGACGGATTCGATGAATAGAAAGTACTAGCCGGGGATGCGTGAGCGTGCGTTGCGGATGCTCGCGGAGGCGCGGCCGGAGCACCCGGACTCATCCGGAAACGCTGTGGCAACGGCAGGAAGAGATCGATGGCGGCCAGCGGGCCGGGGTCACGCCCGACGCGGCCGAGGAGATCAAGCGGCTGAAGAAGGAGAACGCCGAGCTGCGTCGGGCGAACGAGATCCTGAAGTTCCCGTCCGTGTTTTTCGCCAAGGAACTCGATGTCCCGCTCCCGCTGAATTATTCACTCGATAGCCTGTGGGCGTATACGGCGTCCAGCGTCTGGACGCCGAACCGTCGAGGTGCTCAGGTACGAAGGGCGGCCGGGTCACGCGGCACCTTCGCTTCTCTGCCGCCGAAGCAGCATTTGGTGAGTTCAGGGCAGCGACATTCGGCTCTAATGTCGCGAGCTGTCCGCGACGAAGACGCCCTCGGTCGCGAGCGTTTTCGCCTGCCTTTCGGCGGGTAGCGGCTGGCGCCAGTGGATCAATCTTTGGACGGTGCGTCAGCTGGCAGCTCGGTGAAGAGCGCGGCCAGAGAGCCAAGACCGCGGCAAGGGAGTCTTCATGAAGAGAGGGAATCGTGTGGGAACGAACTTTCCCACCAATGCTGGTGTGGCGGCAGTGGGACACGCACAGAACGACGAAATCGAACGGGCCTGCAGCGAGGGAGCGCGCTATATCGATGTCGGCGCATACGCCGAACCGGAATCCGGATGCTTTTGTTGAGCTGGGGTCCCAGCCCTTCGATGACCTCGAATCGTTCCGGCAATGCACCCGTGACCTACGCGAATACCGACGCACGCCACCCGGTCCCGATGAGGCCGATCCGGGCGGCCATGTCGGCATGGCTTATTCGAGGAGGATGTCGATTGTCGTCAGCTCGTTCGTGGTGAGGGGCGCTGCGGTCAGGGCGGCGACGTTCTGCTCGAGCTGGGAGACGGAGCTGGCGCCGATGATCGCCGAGGTGATGACCGGCCGGCGCAGTGCCCAGGCCAGCGCGAGCTGGGCGAGAGTCTGGCCGCGGGCGGCGGCGAGGTCGTTGAGCGCGCGTGCGCGGCGGAGGTAGTCCTCGTCGATGTCCGTTTCGTGCAGGAAGGGGCTGGAAGTCGCGCGGGATCCCTGCGGGGCGCTGCCGCTCAGGTAGCGGTCGGTGAGCAGGCCTTGTGCGAGAGGTGAGAAGACGATGCCGCCGATCCGCAGCTCTTCCAGCACCTCGGACAGGCCGTGCTCGATGGTCCGGTTGAGCATCGAGTAGGACGGCTGGTGCAGCACCGGAGGTGCCCCGAGGCTCGCGAGGGCGGCGTGCGCGGCGCGGGTCTGTTCGGGGTCGTAGTTGGAGATGCCAGTGTAGAGCGATTTGCCGCGGGCTATGGCTGAGACGAGGGCCCCGGCGGTCTCCCCGATCGGAGACGAGGGGTCCGGGCGGTGATGGTAAAAGACATCGACGTAGTCGGTGCCGAGCCGGCGCAGGCTCTGGTCGAGCGAGGCAGTGAGGTACTTGCGGGATCCCCAGTCGCCGTAGGGGCCGGGCCACATGGTGTAGCCGGCCTTCGTGGAGATGATGATCTCGTCCCGGTAAGAGCGCAGGTCGGTAGCGAGGATGCGTCCGAAGCTCTCTTCGGCGGACCCCGGAGGCGGCCCGTAGTTGTTGGC
Source organism: Gryllotalpicola reticulitermitis (assembly GCF_042651345.1). Lineage (NCBI taxonomy): Bacteria > Bacillati > Actinomycetota > Actinomycetes > Micrococcales > Microbacteriaceae > Gryllotalpicola > Gryllotalpicola reticulitermitis. Next base: position 17,721 of record NZ_JBHSCN010000004.1, on the reverse strand, counting down.
GAGATCGAAATGGGTGATGCCAAGGTCGAAGGCGCGTAGGACAATCGCGCGCTGGACGTCGAACGGGCGGGACGTTCCGAAGTTCTGCCATAGCCCCAGCGACAGCGCGGGGAGTTGCAGTCCGCTCGCCCCGGCTCGCCGGTAGTGCATGGTGTCGTACCGGTCGTCGCGCGCTTCAAAGGTCATGTGGTCTCTCCGTTGGTGTCTGCGTTGCGGGGATGTGGCTGGAGGCGGGGCGGCACAAGCCCCGCCTCCAGAACGGCATCCGTTACTACTTGATCAGTGCGTTGACTTTGTCGTTGAACTGCTTCAGCACGGTCTTCGGGTTGCCTTGACCGGTGGCGAGGGTGTTCGCGAAGGTGGCGTTGCCGATGGCGGTGATCTGGCTGGCGTTCTTCGTGATGGGGAAGAGCTTCAGCCAGCTGGGGTTGTCGAACATCTGCTGCCAGTGGGTCGTGTCCACGCCCTGCGACTGGAGGGTTGCCAGCGCGGTCTTCGCAGCGGTCGGATCGACGGGGATCTCCACACCGGACTTCGCGACGATGTTCGCGCAGTCCGAGGAGGTGACGAACTCGACGTACTTCGCGGCGTTGGCCTTGTTCTTGCTGCTGGCGGTCACCGACGGGCCGATGGAGTTCGTGATGCTCACCGGGTGACCGACCGGGCCGCTGGGAAGCTGCGCCCAGGCGAACTTCTGCGCCTTGTCGTAGCTGGGGACGCGCTGGGCGGCCTCCCACGAGCCCTGCATCATGATCGCCGCGAGGTTCTGGTCGAGGACCGGCTGCTCGCCCAGCGAGCTGACGCGGGAGACAGGGAGAATGTAGCCGTCGGCGAACATCTTCTGCAACCAGTCCCAGGTCTGCGCCACTACCGGGTCGTCGTAGTTGGCCTTGGTGCCGAAGGGATTCTTGTTGGTGTAGTACCAGCCGGTGCTGAGGATGAACGGGGACCAGGAGGTCTGGCCGGTGGCGTCCGCGCCTTCGACGGAGAAGCCGTAGGTCTTGACGTGGTTCTTGTCGAAGCCGGGCTGGTCGCCACGCACGCCGTTGTCGTCGACGGTGAGGTGCTCGATCATCTTCTGGAACGTGCCGCCGTCGGTGGGGTTCCAGGTCAGCTGCGACAGGCTCGCCGCTGAGGTGTCAGACGGGATGTCGGCGGTGTTGTAGAGCAGGCCCTCGACATCCTGGTCCTGCGAAACGGCGTATTGCTTGCCATCGACATTCCACAGCTTATTGGAGGCCACGCTGTCATCGACCTTGTAGCCGTCCTTCTTGAAGTACGGGGTCAGGTCGGCCAACTGGCCGGTCTGCTCGTACTGCGCGAAGTAGTTGACATGGTCGGTGAAGATGTCCGGCGCAGTGCCGGCCGAAAGCTCGGTGGTGAGCTTCTGCCAGTAGTTGTTCCAGGACACCTGGGTGTACTTCACCGAAATGCCGGTCTTGTCCTTGAACTCAGCGGCGCATTTCTCGTAGACGGGCAGCTGGGTCGGGTCCCACAGGACCGCGGTGAGGTTCTTGCTGCCGCCGCTGGAGCTCGTGCCCGAGCCGCCGCCGGTGCATCCAGTCAGGGCGAGTGCTGCTGTCACGGCGGTGGCCGCGACCAGCAATGCTGTGTTTCGTTTCATGGGATTGATTCCGCCTCTTCGTTGGGGTGGGGATCGTCCGGCGCACCGCGACGGGCGAGGGATTCCGGTCGACAGGCGCCCGGAAGCGTGAAGGTCACTTGCCGGCGCTGGACAGCGACAGGTTGTTCACCAAGCGCTTGCCAAACAGGGCCATGAAGACCACGAGCGGGATGACCGTGAGGGTCGCAGCGGCCATGAATCCCGACCAGTCGGGGGCCGCGGCGGAGCTGCTGGAGTTCTGCACGAGGTTGCCGAGGGCGGCGGTGAGGACTGTCGTGTTCCCGTTAGTCCCCACCAGCAGCGGCCACAGGTATTCGTTCCAGGCGCCGACGGCTTGGATGATCAGCAGCGTGCTGATCGGGGCGATGCTGAGCGGCACCGTCACGCGCCAGTAGATCCCCCATTTGGACAGGCCATCCAGCTCGGCGGCCTCCTCGACCTCGGTCGGGATGCTCAGGAAGAACTGTCGCAGGAAGAAGATCGCGAACGGCTGCATCAGCAGGTACGGGGCCAGGAGCCCCGGCCAGGTGTTGATCCAGCCGAATTCCTTGACCGTGACGAAGTTCGGCAGGATCGCGAAGATCGGAGGCATTAGCAGGCCAGCCAGGAAGATACCGAAGACGAGGTTGCGGCCGCGCCATTTCAGCCGGGAGAAGGCATAGGCCGACATGGAGTTGAAGACCACCTGGCACACGGCCACGATCACCGTGAAGATCACCGAGTGGATGAAGTCGGGCACGAGATTCAGCGTCTGCAGGCTGCCGGGTGCTTCCGCATGGTTCTGCGCCGGAGTGGCGAGCCCCAGGATGCGGATGAAGTTGATCAGCGTCGGGTGTTTGGGCCATAGCCCGAAGTCGGTGAAGATCGCCGAGTTGTGGGTGAGGGCCTCCTTCACCATCCACCAGAACGGGAAGATGGACACGAAGAGAATGACACCGAGGAAGATCCACGCGACGATGCGGCCGGGGCGGGCCCGAGGCTTCTTACTGGCGCCCGCGGCGGGCAGCGGTGAGCGCAATGCGGTACTCATGGCGGTGGCTCCTAGGCGAGATCGGATTCGGACGCCCGCAGCAGCCGTAGCTGTACGAAGGTCAGAACAGCGGTGATTATCAGCAGGACGACGGCGATCGCTGACGCGTAGCCCATCCGTCCCTCGCTGAACGCTGCTTGATAGACGTAGTAGTAAAGGACGTACGCGGCCGGGATTGGCTGTTGGGTATAGACGACCGAGACGGTGTCGAAGATCTGGAACGACCCGATCATCGAGACGGTGAGAACGAGCGCGAGGATCGGGCGCAGCAGCGGCATCGTGATGCGCCGGAACAGCGCCCACTCAGAGGCCCCATCCAGGGATGCGGCCTCGTAGAGGCCCCTAGGGATGAGCTGAATGCCGGCGAAGAGCAGCAGGGCGGTGTAGCCGACATTGCGCCAGGTGTTCACGAGCGCGACGGTGATAATCGCCCAGTGGGGATCCTGGTAGAAATCCTGCGGCGGCAAGTGCACGGTGGTGAGGGCGTGGTTGACGATGCCGACGGTGCGGTCGAGCATGAACAGGCTGAGGATGCCGATCGCGACGTTCGGCACGAGCCACGGGAACACCAGCGCGATGCGGATGAACAAGGAGCGCGTCAGACGCTCCATGATCACGGCGATGACGAGCGCGAGGATCGTCTGCGTGCCGATGTTGACCACGACGTACTCGATGGTGACCAGCAGCGAGTTCCAGAAGGTGCCGTCGCTGGCGAGGTCCTTGTAGTTCTGGAGGCCGATCCATTGTGGTGGTTGAAGGATGTTGTACGACGTGAAACTCAGGTAGATGCCGCGGATCAGGGGCCACGCGTAGAAGGCGATGAAACCGACGGCGCTGGGGAAGATGAACAGCAGGGCCCAGCGCCAGTCACTGCGGGGGCGCTTTCCTCGAGAGGCGTTGCCTGCGGATTTCAGGCTCGCGTCTTCGGTCCGGACCAGACCGGCCGTGGGTGGAGCAATGTTCGTCGTCATCGACGTACCTTCCGTTACTGCGCCTGCGTAGGAGCGGTGGTGGGGTCCTCGACCTGAGTGGCCGTGAATAGTTGCAGGTGCTCCGGGGACAACTCACCCGCTTGAACGCCGACGACGGCGAGGGCATTGCCGGTCATCGTGATGCCGGTGCGGTACCAGGCCGGATTCGCCGTGAATCCGTGGCGGGCACCTGCTTCGCCCAGATTCACGGGCGTCACCCGGTAGGCGGCTTCCGGGTCCAGTCCCGGCAGGCGGACTGCTCCCGGCGGCGCGAAGTCGCCCGTACGCAAGGCGACAAAGGCGTACAACGCGTGCGAGCCGTCGGCCGCGACCACCCCGTGCAGCCAATGGGAGGGATCCGGATGGTCGCCGCGCACGACACGGCCGGTGTGGAGCAGGTTGCGGTTCGCCTTGTAGAACGCCACCCACTCGCCTAGCTCCTCCAGATCCTGCGGAGTCGCTGTGGTGATGTCCCATTCGACGCCCAAGTGGCCGAACAGTGCCGTGCCCGCGCGGAAGGAGAGATCGTGGCGGCGGCCGGAGGTGTGCGCGCTCGGTGCGCCGATGTGGGAGCCGATCATCTCCGGCGGCAGCAGCAACCCGGTCCAACGCTGGATGCTCTGCCGCTCGAGCGCGTCGATCGAGTCGCTGCCCCAGATCCGCTCGGTGCGCTCGAGGATCCCTAGGTCGGCGCGGGCGCCCCCGGAGGAACATGACTCGATCTCCAGGCCCGGATGATGGGCTTTGAGCTCGTCGATCAGCCGATACACCGCGAGCGTCTGATCGTGGACAGCAGGAGTGCCCTGCGTGCGGTGGCCGGCATCGACCAGATCGCGGTTGTGGTCCCATTTGATGTAGTCGATCTGGTACTCCTCGATCAGCGAGCTCATACGCTCGAAGATGTAGGCGAAGGCGTCCGGGTTCCCCAGATCGAGGACCTGCTGATGGCGCCCTTCGGGAGGGAGCCGCTTGCCGGCGGCCATGATCCATTCGGGATGGGAACGTGCCAGCTTGGAGTTGATGCTGATCATCTCCGGCTCGAACCAGAGCCCGAACTGCATGTTGAGGTCACGGACGTGGTCGACCAACGGGTGCAGACCCCGGGGCCAGACACGCTCGTCGACGTACCAGTCGCCGAGGCCAGCAGAGTCGTCGCGGCGGCCCTCGAACCAGCCGTCGTCAAGGATGTATCGCTCAATGCCGATGGCAGCCGCCCGGTCGGCAAGCTCGATTAGTTTGTCCAGCCGGTGATCAAAATAGACCGCCTCCCAGGTGTTGAGGGCGACAGGGCGTGGTGAGCGCGGGTGGCTCGGCCTGGCGCGCAGCTCATCGTGGATGCGCGCGGAGAGCTCGTTCAGCCCGTTCCCATACGAAGCGACCAGTTGCGGCGCCGTGTACGCCGCGCCGGGGGCCAGCGTGATCTCTCCCGGGCCAAGGATCTCTCCACCGCCGAGCACGCTGATCCCGGCGCTGTCGCGTTCGGCGAAGCTCAGGTGATTCCCGCTCCAGGCGGTATGGACGCCCCACACTTCACCGGTCTCGAAACCAAATCTTGGCTGTCCAGCAATAAGCAGCAGGGAGGCATCGGCACCGGTTCGACCGCGCCGCCCGGCACGTGCGTGGGTGCCGATGACGAACGGGTGGCGCTGCGGCGCGCGCTCGCGCAGGTGACGGCCGCTGAAGTCGAGGAGCTCCAGCGCCGTCGACGGAACCGGCAGCGTCAAACGCAGCGCGTCGAGCGTGTAGTCGGCATCTCCCTCATTGCGCAGCGACGCAGTGACTCGAACAACGCCGGACGGAGACATCCGCACGACCAGCTCGATCCTCAGCTGAGTTTCCGCGTCGACGGCACCGAGCCGCACCTCGCCGCCGCGGCCGGGCTCGATATCGCACTCAACGTCGGATACCGAGAACAGCGGCGCAAAGCCAGTCCCCCCGTGGCGATGACCAACCAGGCCGGGTTCCCCCGCCCAGCCACGCGCGTGCTCTGGAACGATCCCCACTGGCTCCGGGTGGTCAAGGCTGTTGGTGACCAGCGGCGGGAGCGCGGCCGTGGCGATCTCTTCCATCAAGCGAAGATCGACGTTCGCGCCCAGGCTCCGGCCCCAATGAACCACGCTCGGAATCCGGTCCGTGCGCAGATCCAACAGCAGCGCTGTTCCGTTCGCATCCAGATAAGCGAACGACGGGGAGGCCTCTCCGGCAGATTCGGAGGAGAAGCGATTTAACGTCATCGTCACGTTGATAGTTTTGCCATGAAATCTAGTCCGCTGTCAAGTGCAGATGAACACGATGAAGTCGCTGTGCTCAGCCGCCCATCGGCCGCCCGATGAGTGGTAATAGTTTCGTGAATCAACTTTTGCGGCCACTCGCTCGTGTAATCTCCTGCTCGTGACAACAACGGCGCGCGCCCCCTTCACAGCCTCTGAGGAATGGCCTGAGCTGTCACCTGCTGAGCGGAACGTCCTTCTGTCCGTTCTCGTCGGTGGGGCGATCTCGCGTGCTGAGATCGCGGCTGAGCTTGGCCTTTCGCGCCCGAGCCTCACCCGGATCACGCGGACCCTCATGGAGGCCAGGATGCTGGTCGAGGGCACGACAGAGCGTCGCTCAAACATGGGGCGCCCATCCGAAATGCTGCGCATCGCCAGCGGAGGCCATCACTTCCTCGGCGTCAAGCTCACCGGAGACGCGCTATACGCCTCTGGTACTGATCTGCGTGCAGACGTCGTCAAAACGAAAGAGGTTCCTCTTCGCTCGCACGATGTCGACGACGTCGTGTCGCAGATCGCCGCTGTGGCCGCCGAGTTCTCCGCCGAACTGCCTGCCCTTACCGCCATCGGCCTGTCGCTGGCGGGCGTGATTCGCAAGGTGCCAGCCCCGCTGACCGTCATGGAGTCGGCTTTTCTCGGGTGGAATGCGGTGCCACTCACCGAACTCGTGACGGCAGCTACCGGACTTCCCTCTTTCGCCGACAATGACGTTCAAGCCCTTACCTCAGCCGAGCACCTCTTCGGAAGCAGACCAGGCCTCGACTCCATGGTCCTGCTCACCGTGGGAGCAGGAATCGGATGCGGCGTCATATCCAACGGGCGACTCGTCGAAGGGGCCCATGGCATTCCCGGCCGCGTCAGCCACCTGCCCGTCGACGCGGGCGGACCGTTATGCGGACTCGGGCACCGAGGCTGCGCCGCTAGCTACCTCGTCAACGAATCCATCGTCGGCGCCTTGGGCCTCCCCGATACGCGCGACGGATACCGCACGGCGCTCGAGCGCGCTCATGCCGGCGAGCCCGCCGCCGTACGCGTCGTTGCCGACGCAGGCACGGCACTTGGCGTGATCATCGGAACCGTCGCGAATATGAACGACCCCCAGAAGATCCTAGTCACCGGTGAGGGGCTTCCCCTGTACAACATCGCCACGCGTCAAGTACGAGAAGGGATCGCCCGCGTCTATGAGGACGACCCGGCCTACATCGATCTGGAAGTACAGCCGTTCGACTTCGACGAGTGGGCTCGGTCAGCCGCAGCGCTAGCGATCCGCTCGATGCTCACTGAGACGGGCCCCAAGATGATAGGAACAGCCCAACTCTCGGCTGGTCATAGTCAATGACTCTGGGGCAAAGATCCCTCGTGCCTCGCCAGGCGCCCCGGCGCGAAATCGACATCAGATCCATCCCGCCTGAGGCAGGCGAGCCGGTCACGCCGTTTAATGCATTCAAGCCTAGGCATAGGAGCTCGACGCGCGACCGCGGATGACGCGTGTCGCTGCTTCGCGACAACTGGCCCCCAGGTGCCGAGGGTAATCTGACCCCCTTTTGGTGTTTCTTGGAGAGTGATCCGGGCGGGGACTGGGCGTAGATCCGTCGGTTGCATGGTTCTGAGCGTCTTCCGATCAAGAAGATCGCTCGCTGTCTCGGGCTCTCGAGGAACACGGTGCGGGTGGCGTTGCGGTCGTCCGCACCGCTGAAGTTCGAGCGGCTACCACGGCCGAGGCTCGTGGATGAAGCTGAGCCGCAGCTCCAGGCATTGCTTGCCGCATACCCGTGGCTGCCGGCCTGGCTGATCGCCGAGCGGATCGGATGGACGCATTCGGGCTCGATTCTGCGCACGGAGGTCGCAGAGTTGCGCCAGGGATACCGGGGCGTCGATCCGCCCGACCGGCTCGTCTTCCAGCCGGGTCAGACGATCCAGTGCGACCTGCGGTTCCCGGCGGTGAAGATCCCGGTCTGTGCCGGGCAAGGGCGCACCCTGCCTGTGTTCCTGATGGTGCTGGCGTATTCCCGGGTGATCAACGCGGTGACGTTGCCGTCCCGGCAGGACGGGGATCTTGCCTCCGGGATGTGGCAGCTGATCGATGCGAACGGGCGCGTCTCGCGCACGCTCGTGGGGGATCGGGAGGCCGCGACCAGCGGCACGGGCAGACCCACGACGGCGGCGGCTGCATGCACCGGGGCGCTGGGCACGAGTTTGAAGCTCGAGCCGGCGCGGGACCCGGAGTTAAACAGCGTCGCCGAGCGCGCGAACCAGTACCTCGAGACCTCGTTGCTCCCGGGGCGTGTGTTCGCCTCGCCGGAGGACTTCAACGCCCAGCTTGCGGCTTGGCTGCCGCGGGCCAACAGCCGCCGGGTGCGGTCCCTCGGCGCGAAGCCCCGCGAGCTGTTCGAGCAGGACCGCCAGGCGATGATCCGGTTGCCGCCGATCGCACCGCCGATCGGGATCACGCACCGCATCCGTCTGGCCGGGGCCCACTACTTGCGCATCGACGGGAACAACTACTCGGCCGACCCGGATTCATCGGCCGCTTCGTCGGTGCGACCGCCTCGCCCACCGAGGTGATGCTGCGCTGCGACGGGGAGGTCATCGGCGAGCACGCCCGGTCGTGGGTGGCCCCTCAGACGATCGCGGACCCGTTCCATGTCGCGACGGCGCGCGGGCTGCACCGATTCTTCCAGCAGCAGAAGCACCTCGCTTCATTCCGGCATCACGCCGATGGGCACCCGGTACAGTTGCGTGCCGTGAACGACTACGCCGCCCTGTTCAGCGTCACCTTCCACACCCACGAGCAAGAAGGAGCCTGACCAGGACCACGGCCACCGCGACGAAGACGAAACCCGCTGATGGGCTCGCTTCCCAGCTAGCCTACGTGACCCGGGTGCTGCATATGCCCACCATCGGGCGGGTGTGGAAAGACCTCGCCGAGCACGCCAGAGGCGAGAACTGGTCCCACGAGGAGTAGCACCGTTGCCGCCGTCCTGCAGCGCCAGCTCGCAGAGCGCGAGAGCGCGGGCACGACCACGCGGATCAGGACCGCGCACGTCGCGGCCCTGAAGACCCTCGAGGACTTCAACCTCGAGCACCTCCCGTCGCCGCGCCGCGACGTGCTCGCCCATCTGGCTACCGGCACCTTCGCGCCCAAGGCGAAGAATGTGCTCCTCCTCCGCCCTCCCGGCATCGGCAAAACGTGCCTCGCGAACGGCCTCGGCGTGAAAGCCGCCCAAGCCGGCTACTCCGTGCTGTTCGATACCGCGAACAACTGGATCAGCCGCCTCACCGCCGCCCACCATGCCGGACAGCTGGACGCGGAACTGAAGAAGATCCATCGCTACGAGCTCATCATTATCGACGAGGTCGGCTATATCCCCTTCGATCAGGACGCAGAGAACCAGTTCTTCCAGCTCGTCGCCGGCCGCTACGAACAGGGCTCGATGATGGTCACCTCGAACCTCCCCTTCGGCAGGTGGGGCGAGACGTTCTCCGATGACGTCCTGGCCGCCGCGATGATCGACCGGCTCGTGCACCACGCCGGAGTCCTCACCCTCACCGGAGACTCTTACCGAACCCTCGCCCGCCGGGAACTGCTCGCGAAGGACAACCGCGCCGCCGAGTAGGGCGCCGTCACTCCCCTCCGTTACGTCAGCAGCCCGCTGTATGGTCAGTGCATGCTGACCATTGCGGATCGTCTTGACACCATGCACCGTCTCGGCCGCGCGATGGCCGACCGCACCCGCTCTCGCATCGTGCTCGAGCTGCTTGACGGTCCCGGGTATCCCAGGCAGCTGGCCGAGGATCTCGGCCTGACGCGATCTAACGTGTCCAACCACCTGGGCTGCCTGCGGGGCTGCGGCATCGTGGTGGCCGTACCCGAGGGCCGCTCCACCCGGTACGAGCTTGCGGACTCCGACTTGGCCGCGGCGCTGCGCACTCTGCTGGGCGTGGAGCTGGCTGTGGATGACGGCGAGGGGCACGAGGATGAGCTGGATCTCCCGGTGTGCTGCGAGGGGCCGGCCGCGTGACCATCGCGGAAGAGGAGACGGTTCCCACCCGCCGGGCGCTCGGCCCGGCGCAGTTCACCGTCGCGTACAACATGGCCGAGGGCATCGCCTCGATCCTCTTCGGGGTCCTCGCCGGTCTTGTCTCGGTGATCGGGTTCGGGTTCGATTCCGGCATCGAGTCTCCGGCCGCGATCCTCGTCGGGCTGCGGCTGGCGGCCCGGCTGCGCGGCGGGCAGCCGAACGAACGAGCCGAGAAGCGCACCTTGCGCATCGTCGCCCTGACCTTCTACGCCCTGGCGGCCTATGCCGTCATCGTCGGCATCCATGACCTGAGCGTCGGCGAGCGGCCAGAAACCTCGACCGGCTCCATCATCGTCCTGATCCTGTCGATCATCGTCATGCCAGCACTGGCCGCCGTGAAGATGCGCATCGGGCGCCGACTCGGCAACCGGCTGATCCTCGCCGACGCCGCCGAGACCCGTGTATGCACACTTCTGTCGATCTCCACCCTCATCGCCCTGATCGCCTTCAGCATCTGGGGCCTGGCCTGGGTCGACCCCATCGCCGGATTCGTCATCGCCGCCTTCGCCCTCCGCGAAGGCCGCGAAGCCTGGCAAGGCGAACTCGTCGAGGACGAGGACTGAGATCCCCAGCCCACACCGGCGTCAGTTTTCACTCGGCATTGACACCGCGCCCGCCTCATCGAGTCTCCGAGGTGCAGTCCTAACGAACGCGGCTACTCGCCACCTCTCGGGGCAGCGGCTTCCAACAACGATGCGGTTTGCCCTAAGCTCACCGATCCGTTCCACAATGCTCCAGGAACGGACGTGCTGAACGGTCTGGTCGTGCTATTTGGGCATCTGACGTGTGAGGACCGGCGCGCTCCCCTACCGCATAGCGATCGCCGTGCAGGTCGCCGATGACGTACGGGACGGCCGCCCACACGTGCAGGCGCTTTCCTAACCCCCAGGCAGCGGAACAGCTGAACGAATACGCGCCTCAAAGCGGCTCGTAGACCTCACCACCGACGACCTCCGAGAGTCGATCGCCACCGGCTGGGCACCCGACTTACCCGCTCGTCCGTATCGCTCTATGGAAAAAGGTCCCGAGCTCTCCGCGGCTAGCGAATGATTCCGGAGCTAATTCCAAGCTCGTCGCGGACAATTCGGCGTAGCCAGCGGTGAGCCGTGTCTCCCCCGTTGCGGATGTGCCAGCTCATGACCATCGGCACACCGGGGATATCAAGCGGCAACGGGGTCGCGACGAGGCCGAAGGCATCGATGTCCGGCTGACAAATCCCCTCCGGAACGGCGGCGACACAATCACCACCTTGGACGATACGGAGAGCGGCAGTGCTGGTGGGCGCAGTCGCCACGACCGTTCTCGTGAGTCCGAGCTCTGCAAGGGCGTCATCGATGGGGTCCGAGAAGCGGCCGCGACGGGAGACCGTGACATGCTCAACCCCGGCGTAGCGCTTTGCGGTCAAGGCGGCGCGCGTCAGGCGGTGATCAGCTCGCATGGCGACGATCAAGCGGCCGCTGCTGATGATGTGCGATTCGATGTCAGCGGTTGTTGTGGCGCCGGAACCGATCTCAAGGTCGGTGCGCCCAGTACGCAAGCCGCTATCGTCGATGCTGGCTTCGGCAAGGAACCGCAGTCGGACTCCAGGTGCCTCCGAGCGCACACGGCGCAGGAGCCGCGGAGAGAGCGCGGCGGTGATGGCGTCATGGCATTGCAGCGTGAAGGTGACATCGAGCTCCGCCAGCCGTAGCTCGCGCGCAGGAGACAACACGGCACGCACTTGTTCGGCGAGCTGATGCACCTCATCGCGCACGGCCACCGCATATGGAGTGGGGACCATGGTGCGCCCAGACCGCACAAGGACCTCATCCCCCGTCGCCTTTCTGATGCGCGAAAGCGCGCGGCTCATCGCGGGCTGCGACAGATGCAGACGGCCGGCGGCGCCCCCAACGCTGCCTTCTTCGAGGAGCACATCGAGGGCCGCGAGCAGATTCATGTCTAATTGCACACGGGTAATACTATGACTGCAAATCATTCATTTGACGTTATTGCGCGTTGACCGTTCACTGGTCTTACCGGCAGACATCAGCCGCCAGAATCCGGTAAAAGGAAACATCATGACCGCTCCCGCCGCTACCTTTTTCAGCGGTGCTAACCCGCGTCTCGCGCACGACCAGGCTCTGATTCCAGGCGTCGTCGCGGCGCTCATCGAGGCGGGCAACGTCCTCGTCGCCCGGTTCGAGACGAAGCCGGAATTCCGCGAGCGCGGCGACGTCCTCCGCGCCATCTCGGACAACGACACCGCATCGCTGTCGGTCATGCGCCCGGCCTTGGAGGCGCTGCACCCAAAGGCCGGCTGGGCCGAGGACGAACTCGACAGCGGCACCCTGGACGCCGGCGAATGGTGGGTCACCGACCCAGTCGAGGGCAACATCAACCACATCCACGGCATGCCCGAGTGGGGCGTGACCGCGACCCTCGTGCGCGACAACGTGCCGGTCCTCACCGCCGTCCACCTGCCGCTGAGTGGAGACAGCTACACCGCAGTTCTCGGCGGCGGCGCCTTCCTGAACGGGCAGCCGATCACCCCGTCGACGAAGACCCGCCTGGACGCGGCACTGGCAGGCACGGGCCAGGCCTCACCACGAGAGACCGCCGAGACGTTTGTGAAGATCGGTCGGTCGACCGAGGCGATGCTGACCGCTGCGCTCGTGTTGCGAGTCTCCGTGCCCGCGACCTTGCAGCTGGTCCAGGTCGCCGCTGGACGGATGGATTTGTTCTGGCAGCACAGCGCCGTCCGCTCCGGTCTGGTCTCTGGAGCGTTGCTCGTTGGCGAGGCCGGCGGCGTCATCACCGACATCCACGGACAGCCCTGGACCCTCGAGAGCAGCGACTTCCTGGCCACCGCACCGGCTCTGCACGACGAGGCTGTCTCAGTCCTCAGCCCCACCGCGTGAACCGTATTCACCCTTCATTCCATCCTGCGACTCCTTGAAAGCAGCCACCGTGTCCCATATCGCTATCCTCGGCGCCGGCCGCGTCGCCTCCCAGCTCGCCACCAAACTCGCCGCCTCCGGCCACCAGATCACCGTCGGCACCCGTAGGAAGGAGCCCATCCTCGAGTGGCTCACCGCGCCGAACGTGCACACCACCATCCCCGCGGCCGCCGCTGCCGCCGAGATCGTGATCAACGCGACCCCGGGAGAGACCTCTCTCGAGTGGCTCTCCGAGCTGCGTCCTGAACTGTCCGGAAAGATCCTCATCGACGTCACCAACGCCGTCGAGCGCGGCGAGAGCGGGCTACCTGGCACGCTGAGCTATCCGAACTCGAGCCTGGCCGAAACGCTCCAGGAGGCCCTACCCGCCACCAAGGTCGTCAAGACCCTGAACACCATGTTGTTCACCGTCATGGCCAACCCGGACAGCCTGAGCACGCCCGCGACGGTGTTCGTCTCCGGCAATCACGCCGACGCCAAAGAGACCGTCATCGGCCTGCTCGGCGACCTCGGCTGGACCACCGAATCGATCCTCGACCTCGGCGACATCCGCACCGCCCGCGGCCCCGAGGCGATGATCCTCTTCGTCGCCGACGTGCTCAAGATCCGCGGCTTCGCCCCCTTTGCGATCACGATCGCCGCCTGACTAGAGACATCGGCCAAATCGAAGAACTTCAGTTCCGCGGCGGTGGGGACGCCGTGAGACGACCCACGCTGTCGGATGAATGCCTCACGCGAAAAGGTCTGACCGCCGCCACGAGCCCCGGATGCCTGTGCCCTGATCGGCCGACTGCGAGGCCGAGCTTCCGGGCGGATTCGTCAACGCCGTCGCCGTTCTCACCTTGTCGGCATCGCGAGGCATGGTGGCCGCGATGCCAGCCTGGGAGCAGATGGCTACCGCGCACGGCATTGCGCTGCGACCGGCCGGCGCCCGCCGCCGTGGCGCGCCAAACCCAGCCGGGCTCGGGGTGGTAACTCGTGCGCGAAGTTCGGAGCTGCAGCTGTTCAGGCGGCACCGGGCTCGGCACCGGCAGCGCACGGCCGTGCTCCTTCTGGCTGCCGCGCTCGTCGCCGCAGGCGGTCCGCTGAGTTTCGCAGTGCATCGCCCGACGCCAGCGACGGCGACTGCGCTCGTGGCGGTCCCGGACACGCACGGGCTGACACCTGTTGCAGCTGCCGACATCCGCGCTCGCGCCGGCCTCGACGTCGCCGCCGACACGCAGAGCCCATCGCCCGCGGTGCCCGACGGGAAGGTGATCGGCACAGCCCCGGCAGCAACCGCGCGGGACGCGCCGTGACGGTGCTCGTCTCCGCCGGGCCCGAGCACGCCGTCGTGCCGCCGCTTGCCGGGGCCACGCTCGTCCAGGCACGACAGCGGCTCACCGCAGCCGGCCTCAAGCTCGGCGCCCCCACCACGCAAGACGGCCCGCAGCAGCCCGGCACGATCATCAACCAGAAGCCGGCAGCCGAAGCATCCGTGATCGCCGGGAGCTACGTCGACGTGGCCGCCGCGTCTGGTTGGCAGAAGATTCCCGCCGGCCTCGTCGGCGAGGATTCCGCCACCGTCGTGAAGACCCTCAACAACGGTGGATTTACGGTACACACCGTCCCGGCACCCAGCACGCTCTACGCCACCGGGTACGTCCTCTCCGTCAGCCCACTGCCCGGACAGCGGACACAGCTCGCGACCGTGATCACCGTGACCGCCGCGCAGTACGCCAGCCCCGCCGCGCCGAACGCCGCCTCGAACGCATCGGCCACTCCCACCAGCACACCGACAGCGCAGGCGTCGGCCAGCCCGACACACATCCCGACACCAGACAGGACGCCCTGATGCGCCCCGGTTACCGAAAGCAACCCAAGAACCCGAGCAGGAGAACCACAAGATGAGCGATCGCCCCGTTACCCGCACCGGCAAGAACCATAGCGGCGGCGACATCACCGAAATCGGCAACTTCACAGACGCGTGGTCACCGCGCGCCAAGGCTGACGCGGTGCGCGACATCGAGACCGGCGCGCACACCTACTACGTACCCTGGCGCGACGGCCGCACCGAGATCCGCGTCATCGACGGCCCCAACGGCAAATACCTACGCACCGACCGTGACAACACCAGTCGCAACAACCTTCTCGACCTGCAGGGCCTATAGCGGGCAAGTATGCAAGTACGTCCGCATCGCCCTTTCCGCCTCGGCCCCGTGGCCTCGGGTGCCACGTTGGTCGCGCTCCTGCTTGCTGGTTGCAGCAACGGGAGCCCGGCGACGTCGACGACCGGGGAAACCAACTCGCCGGCACGAGCGGTCGTGCACGTGACACCCGGTTTTGCGCAGCCGTGTCCGTCCCATGTGCCGGTGATTCCCAGCCCCACATTTATTGCGGGCGACCGTTCGAAGCTGGTGCCGTTCGTGCCGACAGGGGCTCTGATGACGAGCGTCGAGCCAGGCGATCTGCTCGCCTCGCGGCGGCTGGACGCGGCGCCGGCAAGCATTCTCGCCCGCGAGACCAACGCGGCTGTTTACCCGTGGCCGCAGGCGCCCACTCAGCTGCCCTGGCGATCAAGAGAAGTACGCCGACGCGTTCATCTGGGATCACAAGGTCGCAATCCAAGTCCAGATCGGCCTGTCAGGATGCGAGGGGGCGGACAACGGGTCACTGACCAACGCGTGGGTCGGCGACAGCGACCTCGTCGCCGACCTCGTGAAGCTCGCGCCCGGGCAGAGCGGGCCCGTGCCGCCGAAATAGAGCAGGATGGGCGCTTCGCGACCAGTCAACGACTGAGAACACATCTCCGGCCCGTGTTAGAGCCACCAGGACAAGGCCGCCTACTCGCCGCAACCGAAAGCCTGGAGGCCGCCTTGGCTCACGCCATGCAGATCCAACCAAAGTCAGCGGCTTCCCGGTCCTTGCCCGCGTCCTCAAAGACGCCGGCGTCCCCAGCAATGAATGGCTTATGCCCTCCGCGCAGAGCACCTACCTCACAAAGTACGGACCGGTGGTGCAGTCGAACCAGCTCGTCGCAGCCGGTACTCTCGGCGTCTCCCATTCGATGAGGCGGCTGTCGTCCGCTCTCTCCGCGCGGATCAGGCTGGGGTAAGGACTTCCCGGAGTTTCCGGTCGCAATCTGGACCGCCGGTGTCGTCCGTTTCCACATCGAGCTCACCCGCCGCGAGGGCACCTTCTACGGATGCGCTGGCGAGGGCTATCTCGAGAGCTACCAGAAGCGGCGACCTGCTGAACGCCACTCACCGCACCGCTGCGTCGACCGCCGCATCGCCGGGTGCGCCGACTCCGGCCACCTATCCCTCTCCGCAGGCTCGCACCCGCCCCCGGAGGACGCGCCCCTTGAGGAGCCCGAGCCCAGCTCGAGTCGCCTGGATGCGCGGCCCGAGCCCGCGTTGGTGCTCTGTCCACTGAAGCGGCATTCAGTCGTCGACTGTCGATCGTTATTCAAGGCGGGTGACAGGGCAGCGAAGAGGTTGTCCCATGAGATAGCGGTCGGCCTCTTCCGCCGCCAGCCTTTGCAGGTTTGCAAGCGAGCTCTCGGAATAGAAGGCAGCGTGTGGCGTCAGCAGCACGTTCGGGAGCGCACGCAGCGCGGATGTTTCAGGGAGGGGCTCGCGTTCGAATACGTCGAGCGCCGCTCCCGCCAGGCGCCCCTCGACCAGGGCCGTCTCCAGCGCGCTCTCGTCGATGAGCCCGCCGCGCGATGTATTCACCACGACTGCGTCGGCACTCATCATGGCGAGCCGCTCGGCATTCAATAGGTGGTGATTGGCCACGGTCAGCGGCGCATGCAGCGACACCGCGTGTGATTCGCTCAGTAGTTGGTCCAGGCGAACTGGAGCGATACCGATTGCTTCAAGCTGCGCTCTTTCCACAAACGGATCGAAAGCGACAATGCGGAACCCGAAGGGTACGAGCCGAGCCGCAACCGCTCGGCCGATGCGGCCGGTTCCTATGAGTCCGACGGTGGTCGTCGCGAACCCTCGGATGGTGCCCGCATCGGCGGGCGCGATCCATCCCTCCGAGCGGATTCGGTCCGTATAGAGGAAAACGCGGCGCAGAAGAGAAAGCAGAAGCGTAACCGCGTGCTCGGCGACGGTGTCGGCGCCGTAGTCCGGAACGTTGCACACGGAGACGCCGAGCTCTCGCGCCGCCGCAAGGTCGACGTTGTCCACGCCGATGCCGTAGCGAATCACGAGTCCGCCCGGCGCCATGCTCATGAGCACGCGTCGTGTCATCGGAGCGAAGTTGACGAACGCTACGCGCGCGCCCGTAACGGCGCGTACTGCGTCCTCTTCGCTGCGCGCGTCAAACTCGGCGAAGTCGCATCCGTACCTCGCGGCGACGTCACGCTCTCGATCCACGCCGCCGAAAGCCTGATCCGTAACGACAATGTCAGCCATCGTCCTCTCCCAGCNGACATCAGGGCACGGATGCCGAAATCCCAGTCCTCCGCGTCCTCCGCGGTGGTGACCTCGTTGACGAGCGACCCGAGCTTCGGCGTCGCAATGGTCACCCGGTCCCCTCGATGATGCGTGAAGCCGCCGCCCGGCTCGTCCCGATCCTGCGTCGGCGCGAACATCGTGCCGGTGAACAGCACGAACCCGTCGGGGTACCGATGGTGCGCGCCGATCGCGTGCTCGACCAACTCCTCGAAAGTGCGACTCATCTGAGCGACCGCGCTCACCTCGTGCAGTTCGAAGCCGTCGTCGCCGGTGATCGTCAGCTCCACCTCGACCGCTCGCAGCGCCTCGAGCGTGAACCGCTCGTCGAACAGCCGCAGGAACGGCCCGATCGCGCACGAT